>PEWE01000011.1 GCA_002779605.1 Zetaproteobacteria bacterium CG06_land_8_20_14_3_00_59_53
AGCGGTGTCCTCCGGAAAAGTTGCTTGGTGGTACAAACAACCTAACCAGGGGCACCGCTCGCTTTAACCCCTATTTCCCGCCAATCCGCGATGAACCATAAAAAAGCCCCGACCTTGCGGGCGGGGCTTGGGATGTTCAGGTGTGAGACCGAAATCAGTCGGTGCGGGTGCGTTCCTCGATTTCCTGTGCGGTCTTGCAGTCGATACACAGGGTGGTCACCGGGCGGGCCTGCAGGCGCTTGCTGCTGATGTCGCCTCCGCAGCTGTCGCAGATGCCGAAGGTGCCGTCCTTGATGCGGCCCATGGCCTGATCGATCTTGCGGATCAGGCGGCGCTCACGGTCACGGATGCGCAGGTCGAAATCGCGGTCGGATTCCATCGTCGCCTGATCGGTCGGGTCCGGGAAGGAAGCCTGCTCCTCGCGATGCATCGACTGCATGGAGTTGTTCAAGCCGCCTTCAAGCTCATTGCGCCACTCAAGCAGCTGTTCGGTAAATGCTTCGATCTGCTTTGCATTCAGTCCCATATTCATGTCCTCCATCTGCCATCGGCCGTTTGCTCACGGCCTTTTAAATCCGGGGGGTTAGCTTGTCTTTAAGCAAAACCGGCTGCTTCGCAGCCTCCGGAAACAATCCCCCGATATTTACAGGGCGGCGAACCATAGCGACTGCTCCGCACGCTGTAAATCAATGTGACGTCCCGAACCCCTTGTTTTGCGCCTCAGTGAACCGCCGCAAGCCGGGTGCACAATAAAGCGTACCACTCGTTTGCCAGTTCAGCCAGCGGTAACGGCTCGATGAAATCGTGCATGCTGCACACGCCAAGCCCCGCACCGCAGGCATTGATGGCGGCAAACCACTGCGGGTCGATCCGGACATTCAGAGCCATGCCGTGCCATACGACCCCCTGCGATACGCGCAGGCCGATGGCGGCGACCTTGGCTCTGTCCACCCAAACGCCCGGCAAGCCGTCGCGCCGGCCCGCCTTGATGTCGTGGACATCCAGCAGATCGATGCACGACTGCTCCAGCAGGCAGACGTAGTCGCGCACACCGAGATGTCTGGCGCGCAATGAAAGCACCGGATACAGCATCACCTGCCCCGGTCCGTGGAAGGTGGTTTCGCCGCCGCGGTCGGTAACGATCAGCGGGGCTGGAAGTTCTGCCATCCGCCGGTTGTCGATACCGCGGCGTCCGGTGGTGTACACGGGGTCATGTTCGCACGACCAGACGATCTCGCTTGCTGCGCCGTGCGCTGCGATCAGGCCGGCCTGTTGTTGCATGCGTTGCCACATGACGTGGTGCTGCATGCGTCCCAGCCAGCTGAGAGCCGGTGCCTGAATATCATGCGGGTCTGATTGCGTCATGCCGCGATGCTGGCGCAGCCGGTCCCTGCGGTCCAATGCGGGGTGGAGTGTCGGGCTATTCGGCCAACAGGTTCGAGTTTTCGTTCACCCAGTGCAGGGCGCGGGTCTGAACCCCCATCAGGTCGCCGCATTTGATGCCGGCGCTGCGCGCAATATTGTCCACCTTGCCCCAATCGCCGTGCTCCACTTCCTTGACCAGTTGCAGCAGGCGACCGTAGCTGCTGGAGGGTTCGGTCAGACCCTGATGAATGGCCTCAGGCAGGCAGAGCTTGGCAAGCGCATCCTTCATGCTGATACCCAGGATGGTGTCCAGCAGCGAAAACAGGCCGAGCAGGAAGTATTCGGATTTGCGCTCCGGCTGATTCAACTCGGCAATGCCCTCCAGCATCTTGGCGCGTTGCAGGGCGATACGTACCACCTCCGCAGGGAGGCCCTTGCCGGCATCAGCCAGCAGCAGCAGCGACAGCCACTGGCGGATATTGGAAAGGCCCAGCAGGCCGAGTGCCTGACGCACGGATTCCACCTTGCTGCGCAGGCCGAAGGCGGCGGCATTGATATGCCTGAGCAGGCGATAGGACAGCGTGACATCACGCATCATCACACCTTCGACATCGGAGATCGCCTCTGCACCCATCACCTGTTGCAGGGCCTGCATCACCGCCAGGCTGGAGGCGGGCAGTAATTTGCCCTCGACGATCTGCGGGCGGCAGAAGAAGAAGCCCTGAAAGCCGGTGAAGCCAATGGCCATGGCCTGCTCGAAATCATCATGGGTTTCCACGCGGCCGGCGATCAGTCCGGCGATATGCGGGCGGATGCGTTTGACGGTCGAGGAAAGGTCCGGAACTCCCATGTCCAGTTTGACCGCTGATGCGACCTTGAGCAGCTCTGCATAGGCGGCGGTATCCACGGCGCCTTTGATGAGGATCGGGTAGCCCTGTTGACGCAATGATGCGCACACCGCCAGAATTTCGTCATCCACCTGGAGATCGGCAGGGATGGAAACGCCGAGTAGTTCGGGGGGGAATTCGGAGACCGCACCGCGCACCAGAAGCTCGCGTGTGACAGGCACATACACAGGCAGATTGTTGGATATCTGGCTCAGGCCGATATCCATCAGTCCGTGCACCAGCAGGCGGGCACTTTTCTCAGTCGCGATTTTCTCGTCGGTTGCGGCGTCCCACTCATGAAAGACCAGGCCATAGGCGATGGTTTTGTATTCTCGATCAAGAATGGGCTGACGCCCGAGATAGAATGTATCCACGGCACTCTCCTGTTGACGGCGATGTCTTTCGCATCGTGCAAGTCGTTTCCCGCAGGCAGCAAAATCAGTGCCAAGCAATCCCCAGACGGTATGCGGACTTGCCATCCGGCGCTTGCAACATCAGCCTGCCACGCCATGCAACAGCACTTTGATCCGCAGGAAATACAGAAATTCGAGGCCATGGCCGCTGAATGGTGGGATGCCGACGGCAAATTCAAGCCGCTGCACCGCATTAATCCGCTACGTCTGGACTACATCGCCGATTGCGTCGAGCTGGGTGCGGCACGCATTCTCGATGTTGGCTGCGGTGGCGGCCTGCTGGCCGAGGGTATGGCTGCCCGTGGTGCCACGGTGACCGGTATCGACCGCTCCCCGAAGGCGCTGGGCGTTGCACGCCTGCATGCGGAGAAATCCGGTATTCAGGTTGAATATGTGGAGAACGATGCTGAAACCTGGGCTGTGGAACATGCAGGTTTCTATGATGCAGTGACCTGCCTTGAAGTGCTGGAGCATGTCCCCGATGTGTGCCGTACGGTGCAGGCTTGCAGCAGCATGCTCAAGCCCGGCGGGATGTTTTTCTTCGCCACGCTGAATCGCACCGTCACTGCCTATGTCAAGGCGATCATCGGTGCGGAATATGTTCTCGGCTGGCTTCCCAAGGGCACCCACGAATATGACAAGTTCATCCGACCCTCCGAAATGCAGCATGCCTGCCGCGGTGCGGGGCTCGATGTTGAAGACATGCGCGGCATGTCCTACCACCTGCTTGCCGATCGTTTCGACCTGTCCTCCGACATGTCGGTCAACTATCTCGGGCGGGCACGTAAGCCCGACTGACCCCCTTCCTTCGAAACCTTCTTGCTGACGTCCCCGATCAAATATCCGCGTTTATGGCTGGCTGTCCTGCCGCTACTGTTGTATTCCCTGAGTGCTGTTGCCTCTGATATCGATATCGTGGCAGACAAGATCGTTCGCGATGCCGATGGCGTGGCTACGGCAACAGGAACCGTTGAGATTCAGCGCGGCGGAGAGACCATTCAGGCCGATTCGGTGCGCTACGATGCAGTGAACAAGAACATCAAGGCTCAGGGCAACGTACATATCGTGACCGGGCAGACGGATATCCATGCCGCTTCAGGTGACATGAATTCCGAAGATAAATCAGGGGAACTGCTGGATGCCGAGGTGTTGCTGCCGGGTGGCGAAACCCTGACAGCAGAGCGGCTGATTCGACTGGATGAATTCACCTTCCAGGCCTTTGATCCGGTGATGACCACCTGCCCGAAGGATGAGGATACCTGGCATCTCTATGCTTCCGAGGGCACGCTGGATCAGGTGGAAGGTGTATTTAGGGCCAAACATGCGCGTTTCGAATTTGCCGGTGTGCCGCTGTTCTACTCGCCGTACTGGCAGCAGGCCATCCGGCGCAAATCGGGTTTCATGATGCCGTTCTTCGCCTTCGGCAAGCGGCGCGGTACCGAGTGGGCATTGCCTTACTATTTTGCTCCTGTACCGGACTGGGATGCCACGCTTACCCCTCATTGGATGACCGCCCGCGGCATGATGACGGAGGCTGAAGTGCGGCATGCTTCTACGCTTGGAAGAGAGACGCTGCGTTTTGAGGGTCTGCACGACAAGCTGACCAGCACCTCGCGTGGTCGCGTGAAAGGCGAGGGGAACTGGCAGCTGCCGCTGGATATGAAGCTGGCGGTCAAAGGCGACGAGGTGAACGATCGAAACTATCTGGCAGATTTTTCACGCCTCGGAAATGAATCCGCACTGCGCTATCTGACCAGCAGAGCAACCCTTTCACAAGGATTCGCATACGGAAGCTGGAGCCTCGCCGGCATCTACAACCACAACCTGTCGACGGTGAACAACAAGGCAACGCTGCAACAGTACCCCAACTTTGATCTGAATCTGAGCACTCCGGTTTTCGACACACCTGCGACATTCTATCTGCAGCACAATACCACCCGTTTCAGCAATAGTGCCGGTGCCACTGCTCTGCGTGATTGGCGCACCTACGTTCATCCCTATGTCACGCTTCCCTGGAATGTGATGGGAGGTGGTATTTCCACGGTTCTGACCGCTGGCTCGACATACACCGGATACTGGCTGAACCAGGGTGCTGCACGCAGGCCAAGTCTTCGCAGCGGAGAATTTTCCGTTGATACGCAAATGGTATTTGAGCGCATCAACGATACACGTACCATACGGCACAGCGTCATCCCTCGTATCCGCTACGATCTGAATGTGGTCCGCCGTCAGCCGGGGGCACCTAATTTCGATTCGGGTCTTAGCCCGCTGCGCCTGAGCAATCTGTTTTCCGGTGACCGCTACTCGGGTATGGATGCAGTTGAAAATGTGCAGCGCGTCGCTTTTCTGCTGAGTAATAATTTTGAAACCAAGGATGATCCGATGGATCAGGCCCGCACCGTTCTCAGTATCAGCGGCGGTGGGCAGTACAATATCCGCAGCAGCCGGTTGAACCCGCTGGCTGCACCGACCTCATTTTCCAATCTTCTGGGTATGATGACCTTCACGCCGCTTCCTTATGTTTCTTCCACCATTGAGGGAGAGTACGACCCGAGACGCAGTTACTGGAATCGAATCGCGGATGGCATCTCGATCAGCAATACGGATGGCGATGCTTTAAGTGCCTACTATGTGCTGACCAATTCAGAGCTGGCTACCGTCTCCGAGGTTTTTCAGGCCAGCGGCAAGTTGTATATCGGCGAGCGCTGGAGAACGGATGCTGTGATCAACTACGATGTGGTTCAGAAGTCAACCCAGCAGGTTTCGATCGGCTTCACCTATTCTCATCCCTGCTGGGAGATTGGCGTCGAGGCTCACAGCAACAAGCGCCCGACCGGAACCACCGGCGCGCGCGATGTCGGTGCCAGTCTCTTGATAGGCTTCAAGGGGCTGGGTAGCGTAGGAACGAATGCAAAATAACCGTACTGATTCCAACGGAGAATCCATGTTGCGTATCATGAAAATCTCTCTCTGCCAGGCACTGGCAGCGTTCGTCATTCTTGCCCTGCCGCTTGCCTCTTCTCAGGCCGTTGCGGATGAGGCTGGCAAGGTTCTGGACGGCATCGCCGCCATCGTCAACGGTCAGGCTGTCACCTGCTACGAGGTGACGCGGGATGCGGACGGGTTGCGTCAGCAACTGAGTGATTCCGGTATGAAACAGCTGCCTGACAGGCAGCAGCTTTTTACGCGTGCTTTGGATCAGATCATCACTGAACTGGTACAGACGCAGGAAGCAGCCAAGCTGGAGATATCGGTCAGCGATGAAGAGTTGCAGCAGGCCATGGCCAATGTCGAGGAGCAGAACAATCTTCCTGCCGGCGAACTTGAGAATGTGCTGAAGGCACAGGGGATGGATGTCGAGCAGTACAAGGAAAATCTGCATGACCGTCTGCTGGTGGGGAAGCTGAGCAATATCGCTGTGAGATCGCGCTTGCAGGTCAGTGAAGAGGCGATGCGTGAGTATTACAGGAAGTATATTGCCAACCCGGCTCCGCAACGTGAGATCGACATATCGCAGATCAGCCTCGCCCTGCCGATGGATCCGACGCCGGAAGAGGTCTCGGACGCATATAAGCTGATGAATGAATGGCGTCAGCGCGTTCTTGCTGGAGCCAGCTTCGCCCGTATCGCCGAGCTGAACTCCTCCTCGCCCGACGGCGCACAGGGCGGGCATCTCGGCTGGGTGCTGCCCGGTGCGATGCCGCCGCGATTCGCCACGATTTTCTCCCTGAATGTCGGAGAGGTTTCCAAGCCGATCCGTTCACCCGGCGGCCTGCATTTGTTCCTTGTGAACGATGAGCGCTGGAAGGAGCCGAACAAGCTTGCCGCGGCCTACGATGAGGTCCATGCCCGCCATATTCTGCTGAAGCTCAGCAATAGCATGAGTGCTGCGGAAAAGGCAAAAGTCCGGCAACGTGCCGAACAGATCGCCGAGGCATTGCAGGGCGCCTCCGACGAGGTTTTTGCAACGCGCGCCAAAGAGCTTTCGCAGGGCCCCAGTGCGCCGAAGGGTGGCGATCTGGGCTGGTTCAAGCGCGGTGCGATGCTGCCCGAGTTCGAGAAGGCGGCCCTTGATCTGCAGCCCGGTCAGACCAGCGGCGTGGTGCAGACGGTGTTCGGCCTGCACATCATCCGGGTTGTCGAGCGCAGACATATCGAGCCGGACTCGTTCGAGGCCCATCATGACGAGATTCAGAACATCCTGCTCGGCATCGACATGCAGGATCAGTTGCCGCGCTGGCTTTCCGGTCTGAAGGCCAAAGCCGCCATCGAACGCAGAACCTGCCCGTAAGCCTTGTCCGCTCTTCCCATCCTGATCACCGCCGGTGAGCCGGCGGGTATCGGTCCTGACTGCATCGTGCTGGCCTGGGCTGCCGACCCCGAACAGTTTCAAGGCACCTGCATCTGTGCCCCGATGGCATGGGTGCAGGATCGGGCGCGCGTGCTCGGCCTGCATCTTCCTTTGCGCCAGGTTGCTTCCCCTGAAGGCTCGGGCGATGTGCTCAACTGCTGGAATCCCTTGCCGGATGGCATCGCCATCGGGCCTGTGACGCCGGGCAGAACGGCATCGCTGACAGCTCAAGCTGTGATCGGCTGTATTCGTGCTGCAGCGCAGGCCTGCTTGCAGGGCAAGGCCTCTGCCATGGTCACCGGCCCGATCGAGAAGGCGGTGTTACGCGACACCGGCTTCAACTTTCCCGGGCATACCGAATTCCTTGCACATCTGGCCGGTGAGTCCCCGTTTGTCATGATGCTTGCCAGCGATGCCTTGCGTGTGGCCCTGCTGACCACCCATCTTGCGATCTGCGAAGTGCCGTCAGTGCTGAGCGTGGCCGATACCCTGCAATGCCTGCGCATCGTGCATCATGATCTGCGCACCCGCTTCGGTATCGAAGCGCCGCGCATCGCTCTGTGCGGCCTGAATCCGCATGCCGGTGAGGCCGGGCATTTCGGTGATGAAGAGATACGTCTGCTGGCTCCGGCCGTCGCTCAGGCAAGGCAGGAAGGAATCGACGTGTCTGCTCCGCTACCCGCCGACACGCTGTTTTCCCCGGCCATGCGCCCGTCTTTCGATGCAACGGTTTGCTGCTACCACGATCAGGGGCTGATTCCGATCAAGGCCCTGAGTTTCGGCGAGGCGGTGAACATCACACTCGGCCTGCCCTTCATCCGCACCAGTGTGGATCATGGTACGGCGCTGGATCGTGCAGGAAGTGGAAAAGTGTCCTACAGTAGCCTTGTCGCAGCCATTCAGGCGGCTGCTGCAATGAGTACAAGGAGTGCGCATGCATCTCAATGAGCTAACCGGGAATCTGCTGCTGGCCATGCCCTCGCTGCAGGATGCCAATTTTTCCGATTCCGTGATCCTGCTCTGTCATCATGACGAAGAGGGCAGCATGGGCCTGATCATCAATCGCCCGCAACACATCACGGTCAGCGCGGTGCTCGATGATATGCATCTTGAAGGCATCCGGCAGCCCGATCAGCCGACCTACGAGGGTGGGCCGGTCGAGCCTTTCCGCGGCTTCGTGCTGCACGACAGCTGGCATGTGTACGACTCCACGCTGTGCGTTACTTCTGAAATTCATTTGACCACCTCGCGCGATGTGCTTGAAGACATCGCGCGCGGCGACGGTCCGGAACATTTCATGCTGCTGCTCGGCTATGCCGGCTGGGAAGCAGGTCAGCTCGAAGAGGAGATCGGTCGTAACGACTGGCTGATCTCTCCGGCCGATGCACAACTGGTGTTCCATACCCCGACGGAGGATCGCTGGACGCTCGGTGCACAGGCCATGGGCGTGAGCAAGGCTCAGCTTTCCGATCAGGTGGGCCACGCCTGATGCAGGTGCTCATCACCTTTCATTCGGATTACGGCAGCACGGAAAAGATGGCCCGTGCCGTCGCCGCCGGTATGCGCTCCGCAGCTCCGGAAACCAGGATTGAATTAAAACAGGCGGTTGATACTACGCTTGATGATTTGACCGGTGCCGACATCATCGTGTTCGGCACGCCGGTGCATATGGGTTCGATGGCCTGGCAGATGAAAAAGCTGATCGATGAGGCGGCGGTGCTGTGGATGGAGAATGTGCTGCAGGGCAAGCTCGGCGGGGTATTTGTCAGCGGTGGCGGATTCGGTGGCGCTGGCGGCGGGGCGGAACTGACTATGGCCGCGCTGCATGCCAACTTCCTTGAGCACGGCATGCTTGTCGCAGGCTTTCCGCGCAATGCGCTGGGCTATGCTGAAGGCGGCCTGCACTGGGGTGCCTATGCCCGCAGTGGCAATCATGAAGGCATGCCGGCGGGTGTTGTGGACAGTCAACTGACGGCGGCCCGTTCCTACGGGGCCCATCTGATCGAGGTGGGAGAGAGGTTGTTCGGCTAGACAGGTTTGTCGAAGCAGTAAAGAAAAGGGAGAGGCATGGCCTCCCCCTTTTGCATTCGAAACGATCCGCAGGGGATCGGTTTCAGGTCTTAGAAATGATAATCCACGGCGGCAACGACACCCCAGATCTTGGCCTTGCTGTCGGTCGCACCTGCCGGTGCCGTGGCATAGTTGGTGCCCAGTTTGACGTTGTTCCAGTACTGCATCCATTCGACATTGGCGCTGAACTGGTCGCTGATGGCGTAATCGATACCGGCACCGTAGCTGATGCCGGTCTTGGCCTTGGAGGCGGAGGTTGTCGTCGAAGAGTTGGTGGATTTGAACTTGGCCGTTGTGCCACCCAGCAGGATGTAGGGCTTGAGTTCGGCACTTGCCGGGACCTGCAACTTGGCCAGGTAGGAGACAAAATAGGTGGCCGTTGTCTTGAAGGTGCCTGCGCCGGCACCCAGTGTGCCCGCCACATAGGACTTGCTGGCGCTGCTCGTCGTGCCGACGCGCAGTTCTGCCCCGAAGTAGTCGCCGATACCCGCACCGCCCTTGATGAAGCCGCCGAACACGGTCTGCTTCTGGCTGATAGCTGTGTCCTTGTACTCCAGACCGAAAGCGCCCATGCCGACACCCATGTAAGGCTTCACATCCATATCACCGGCATGCGCTGCCGGGATTGGCGCCATACCGGACACCATCAGGGCTGCTGCTGCCACAAACATCTGCTTCTTCATTGCTGAATCCTCCTTGGAAACTTCACCGCATTGTATGACGCTGAATGGTGCATTCAAGCCGACTGGTTGAGATGTGTGAGCAAACTGCCACACTCATTATGGCGCACCCGGCTCCATGCCGCATAGGGCATGGCAACGCGGCGGGTTGCCGAAAGCGGTGCGCCGAGCACGTGAGTCAGAATGACGCGCAAGCTGCCCGAGTGGGCCACCAGCAGCACATGCCTGCCGGCATGGTCGCGCAGCATCGCATCCCAGGCATGTGTCACCCGATGGGCGAAGGTCTCGATGCTTTCAGCGCCGGGAATCTGCATGCCGACGGGGTTTTCCCGCCAGCGTGCCAGCTCTCCGGGGAAGCGCTGCTCGATCTGATCCGCACTCAAGCCCTCCCACGCGCCGTAATGCATCTCCCTGAAGTCGGCGACCACCTCACAGTCGAGGCCGCTATGCTCCGCCCACTGCTCTGCGGCCAGACGACAGCGGCTGAGTGGGGATGTCACGATAAGCTCGACCTGCCCGTCGAGCCGGGCCCATACGGCATCCATGTCGGCACGGCCCTTGGCGGTCAGATCCGCCTCGATCGTGCCACGGTAGCGTACGCCGCCGACGAGCTCACCGTGACGCAATAAGTCGATGCTTGTCTGCATATCCATCTCTCCATGGGGTTTTTCGCGGGCTGCAAATGCGCTAACGTGTCCGCATCCTGCCCCCGTGAGGCCCGCATGCAATATTCCGACCCGACCGAACCCGATCCGACGCGTCCCGACTCCGAAGAGGCCATGAAGCATGTGCGTGCCTTGCTCGGCTATATCGGCGAGGATGTGGAGCGCGAGGGCCTGCTGGAAACCCCCAGGCGGGTGATTGCCGCCTTTGAGGAATATTTCTCCGGCTACAGCGAGGATCCGCGCGAGCATCTTGAGAGAACCTTCGAGGAAGTCGAAGGCTATGATGAGATGGTGCTGGTCTCGGATATCGATGTGCACAGCCATTGTGAGCATCACATGGCGCCGTTTGTCGGCAAGGCGCATGTCGCTTATATCCCCGATGGGCGTGTGGTCGGACTGTCCAAGCTGGCGCGCGTGGTGGATGTGTATGCGCGCCGTCTGCAGGTGCAGGAGAAGCTGACCATGCAAATCGCTCAGGCCATCGAGGAGGTGCTCAAGCCCAAGGGTGTGGCGGTGATCATCCAGTGCCGGCATTTCTGCATGTGCCATCGAGGCGTGCGCAAGCCCTATGCCTGGACCACGACCTCCAAGTTGTCCGGTGCTTTCCGCAACAATCCGTCCTCGCGACTTGAGCTCTTCAAGCTGATCAGCATGGATAAGGACTGAACATGAATACTGCAACACCGGTCGGCATCCTGCTGACCAATCTCGGCACGCCCGATACGCCCGATTGCCCCGGTTTGCGCCGTTACCTTCGCGAATTCCTGTGGGACAGGCGCGTAGTGGATGTGCCGCGCCCGATATGGTGGCTGATTCTGAACCTGATTATCATCAACTTCCGTTCGCCCCGCTCGGCAGCCCTGTACCGCAAGGTGTGGACGGAGCAAGGCTCGCCGCTGCTGGCCATCGGCCGCAGGCAGCAGCAGGCCCTGCAGGCCAAGCTGGATGCGGCGCAGCCGGGCGGATTCAGGGTCGAGCTGGCCATGCGCTACGGCAATCCCTCGATCGCCGCCGGACTTCACGCTCTGAGCGAGGCCGGTTGCGAGCGTGTGCTGGTGTTGCCGATGTATCCGCAATACTCATCGAGCACTACGGCCTCCACACTCGATGCCGTGGCCGAAGCGCTGAAGGCCGGGCGCAATATGCCGGAGCTGCGCATCGTCCGGGATTACTACCGGGAGCCAGCCTACATCAAGGCACTGGCCGCCAGTATCCGTGAGGATATCGAAGGGAACGGCCAGCCGGATAAGCTGTTGTTTTCCTTCCATGGCATCCCGCAGCGTTATCACACCACCGGTGACCCGTATCCCGACGAGTGTCAGGAAACCGCCGCGCTGCTGGCCGCCGAGATGCAGTTGCCCGACGATGCCTGGATGCTCACCTTCCAGTCGCGCTTCGGTCGCGAGCCGTGGATGCAGCCGTACACCGACAAAACACTTGAGGCCCTGCCTGCTGACGGAGTCGCCAACGTCGCCGTTGTCTGTCCGGGTTTTTCCGCCGATTGTCTGGAGACGCTGGAAGAGATTTGTCATGAGAACCGCGCCGTATTCCTCGAGGCCGGTGGCAAGGATTACCGCTACATCCCGGCACTGAACGACCGCGACGACCACATCCAGGCGCTGGCGGCCATCGTCACCCGCCACTCCCGGGGCTGGTTGGAATAAGCCCGACACCTGACAGGTAAACTGTTTTTTTCTGTATGCCCGAATTTCCAATCTCTCTGGAGGGGTTATGTTTTGCGTCAGCTGCGGTACTGAAATCGGGGCCTAGGTCAGGTTCTGTCCTGCCTGCGGTACTCAGCAGGGAAAGGCAGAGTCACCCGCTGCTGAAACCGGCGATCTTCCAAATGTCGTCCATTACCCGGAAGCAGCCCTGAGGAAGGGGGATGGGTTTAATGCGCTGAGCACCGAGCAGTTGCTCTCTATCGCTGCGGGTCATGAGCCGATCGCTTGGTTGATTCTGGGTAATCGCTATCTGTACGGTCAGGGTGTGGACAAGGATATGCAACAGGCCAATGCCTGGTATCGCAAGGCTGCGGAAGCCGGTAGTGCAAGAGCCATGTTCAGGCTTGGCGTGAACCACCAACACGGTCCGGGTGTGGAGAACAGCTGGGAAGAAGTCAGGCGCTGGTTCCTGCAGGCCGCAGAGCTCGGCAACAAGGAAGCCGAGTTTCGCGCCCATCACCAGTGGCTGACTTTCCCTAAGCGCAAATACAAGGCAAAGACCGGAAGAATCGGATTTTATCGCACGTCAGGGACGGTGCTTGATTCCAAGCGCAGCAGTAAAACTATATCAGCAGTTCGGGCGGTGGCGGGTATGTCGGTCCGCATGGCGGCAGCGTGCAGGCGCCTCAGGTTCGCAGCGAGGTGGTGACCACCGATGATATCTGGATCCAGACAGAATCCGGGCAAGAAAAACAGCTAAGCTTTACCAATAAGAACATCTCTCTGCGCAGCGGGCAGCGGGTCTCCGTATTTCGTGCCGTGCCCGACCATCTGGAAAACGGACCGTATTTCGCACTGGTGAACCATAGCGATGGTAATTCGTATACGCTGAAATCGGCCGCGGCCATCTGGTCGGATACGGTCAAGGGGGCAGGCTGGGGATTCATCAAGCTTTGCCTTGTTGCTGCCGTCTCATTTTTCGGAACCAGATATGCGCTGGGTAATCTGCATGCCATTCCGTTCAGTGATCTTCTGCCGCACCTCGACTGGTATGACGACGGCGGGAAGTATCGCCGGGCATTCGTCGACAATGCTGTTACCGTGGTCTTCCTCAGTTGCTCGATCCCCTATCTTGTCATCAAGCTGATGCTCAGGATCAGCCGGGGGAGCCGTGGCACAAAGATGCTTTTATCGCATATGAACGGCATCAAGGCATGGGCGCTGCAGAAGGGGTGAGGCAGCGCCACGGAGACTGTTAAGCCGCGCGACTCAGTAGGGAACCACGCGGCCGGCAAAATCCACAAACGCCCCCGGCTCGTATTGCCTTGCTCGGGTAATCACATCCGCCATGCCG
This sequence comes from Zetaproteobacteria bacterium CG06_land_8_20_14_3_00_59_53, assembly GCA_002779605.1. Taxonomy (GTDB): domain Bacteria; phylum Pseudomonadota; class Zetaproteobacteria; order Mariprofundales; family Mariprofundaceae; genus UBA1543. The sequence goes on from PEWE01000011.1 coordinate 13,450, forward strand.
GCCACCGACTCGGTCACGTCGATCAGGCCGGTATTGTGCGTCATGTCGGTGCGCACCCAGCCCGGATGCAGGCTCAGTACATGCACCCCCTCAGTGGCCAGATCCACCGCCATGGATTTCGAGATGATGACCAGTCCGGCCTTGGCGGCGCGGTAGGCATAGGTTCCGCCGCTGGAGTTGTCCGCGCTGGAGCCCATCTTGGAACTCAGGTTGGCAATCACTCCGCCCCGTGCCATGCGCTCGTGTAATAGCTGTACCACCCGCAGGGGGCCGATACAGTCCACATTGAATACCTCCTGCATCACTTCAGGCGTAATGCTTTGCAGTTCCTGTCCGTTCTTGCCCGGTCCGTAGATGCCGGCGCAGTTGATCAACAGGTCGATTGAGTCAGGCAGCTCGCCGACAGGTCCGGCATCGTTCGCCACATCCCAGCGTAGCAGATGTAGCGATGCATTTTCGATGCCGCTCAGGCCGCCGGCATGGTCGCGATGACTGGCCCATACATGGTGCCCTCCGGCAAGGTAATGACGTACGAAGCCCAGTCCGATGCCGCGATTGGCACCCGTAATGAGAATGTTCATGGTGTTTCTCCCGCTCATATTCACTGTGATGTCGCGTCGCTGTTTCCACGCGCAAAGCTGATACACTTGCCGCATGAATTCGAGCCCTGCCTCCCGCAGCCTGTCCGGCCGGCTCAGCGGTACATGGACTGATCGTCTGCTGCTCGCGCTGGTGTTGGGCGGTATCGTCTTCGGCTGGCTGCATATCCGCCAGCTTGCCGGCGGCGGCGAGGCGATGGTGGATATTTATCACGGGCAGACCCTGCTCGCCGAGTATCCTTTGAATGGTGCTGCCCCGGTGCATTTTGCCGCGCAAGGGGAGATCGGCATATCGGATATCCTGATCGCGGACGGTGAGGTCGCCATCACCGATTCTCCGTGCACGACCAAAAAATGCATCCTCTCCGGACATAAGCACAGCATCGGCGATATGCTGGTGTGTCTGCCGAACCGGATCCTTGTGGCTGTTCGCGGGGATGCGCAAGCCTTCGATGCGATGCTAGAGTGAGCCGATGACGTTTTTAGCCTCCGGTGATACGCCGCAAACCGGCTCTCCCTGCCCGCCTTCGCCCCCCCGTCCCTCGCTTGCGGCACTGCAGGGCAAGGCGCAATGGATGGCGCTGCTGATGCTGGCTGTCGGCATGCATGTGCTGGAATCCGCACTGCCCGGCCTTGGCCCGTGGTTCAAGCCGGGGCTGGCCAATATCGTGACGCTGGTGGCGCTGGTCATGCTCGGTCCGGGACAGGCGCTGATGCTGGCCGTGGCGCGTGTCGTGGTCGGCGCGATGTTCATCGGCACCTTGTTCACTCCCACCTTTATCATGAGCCTGAGTGGAGCTGTTGCAGCTGCTCTGGTCATGCTGGCCGCGTGGCGCTTGATTCCCGGCATCAGCCTGATCGGTGTCAGTCTGCTCGGAGCCGTGGCGCATATGCTGGTGCAGTTCGCCACTGTGGAGGCCCTGTTCATCCAGCAGCATGCGTTGTTTTATCTGCTGCCGCCGTTTCTTCTGGTGGCTGCATTGACCGGCTGGCTGAACGGCGTGGCCGCAGCATACATCGTTGAGCGTTTGCAGCGACCGGTAGAGCCTGCAGCAGCAGGCGAGGCTGCGCATGCCTGAGTTGACCGTTTCCCCGGAGAAGAAACGCTGGAGCGCCTCCTTCGTTGCCTCCATCTGCTGCCATGTGATGCTGGCGATGTTCATCACTTACGAGCATGTCAAAACCCCTTTGCCCAGGCATCAGGTGCCGCAAAGCATGGATGTCGTGCTGCTCAGTCCCGAGGCGAGCAAATCCACCAAGGTGCCTGAAAAGGCCGATGCGATGTCCAATCGCAATGCCGAGGGTGGCAGCAGCAAATCCGAGGACAGGTTCACACGTGCGGCGCGCGCACCGATGACCGGTAATGCTCCGACACCGCCGAAGCCAGCCGCCCCCGAGCCGCCGCGCACCCCGCCGCCACCCCCGACCCCGAAGACTCAGCAGCAGGCGCGCACCCTGACCGCCAAAGGCCCGATGCTCGAGCCGCCCGAGCCGCCGAAGAAGCCGCAGCAGCCGGTCAAACCGCAACCACCGCAACCGCCGCGTATCCCGATGTCCAACCTGATGCCGTCGAGCATGGCACTGGCCGAATTGTCGCGCGATTTCGAGCGCGAGCGTCGCCTGAAGAAGATGCTGTCGCGTGAGGCGGATGTGCCGATCAATACCCGTGAAGCCAAGTATGCCCCGTATGCGCATCAACTGGTGCGCGCGCTGGAAGAGCAATGGCGTCCCGGACAGGCCAACTACAACGAGCACAACGAGGATGAACGCCGCGCCCTGCTGCGCCTGACCATCGAAAAAGACGGTTCGCTCGGCGGCATCGAGATCCTGCGTCCGAGCCCGATCGAGCCGCTCAACGAGAGCGCCATGGCCGCCATCCATGCTGCGGCTCCGTTCCGTCCGCTGCCCAGTGTGTGGGGTCTGGATCGGGTCAGCTTCTACCTGACCTTCGAGGTGCTTGAGGACCGCTTTGTTTTCCGTCCTATGTGACGAGCAGTTTTCCGGCCCATGTAGCAGTCGGGCTCAGGCGCTGCTTGCATGGTACCGCAAGCACGCCCGCGATCTGCCTTGGCGGCATACCGTTGACCCATACCACATCTGGATCTCCGAGATCATGTTGCAGCAGACACAGGTGGCGACCGTGCTGCCGCGCTACGCGGCATGGTTCGATGTCTTTCCCGATATCGCCACGCTGGCAGCAGCCCGGCTCGATGCCGTGCTCAAGGCATGGGAGGGTTTGGGTTATTACCGCCGCGCCCGCTTCATCCATGCCGCCGCGCAATACGTCGTCGAACACCAGGCCGGAGTCTTCCCCGGGGATGTCGATACCATGCTGAAGCTTCCCGGCATCGGCCGCTCCACGGCAGGCGCCATCAGTTCGTTCTGTTTCGGAACTTATACCCCGGTGCTGGACGGCAACGTGAAGCGCGTGCTCGCGCGCTGGCATGGCCTTCCGGACGTAAAGGACAGGGCTCTGTGGCAACTGGCGCAGCAGGCCATCGATGCCTCCGGCGAGCCGGATACCTGGAATCAGGCGATGATGGAGCTTGGCGCCACGGCCTGCCAGCCGAAGCCGGCTTGCGGCCATTGTCCGGTGAATGGGTTCTGTGAATCGTCCTTCCATGTTGCAGCAGCCGGTGCGAAAAGGGATTCGATCCCTGTGCTCGATGTGCACTGGCGGGTGCATCTGCACCGTCATGCCGAACGTGGCATCTGGCTGACCCGGCGCCCGGAAACCGGCATCTGGGCCGGCCTGTGGACCCCGCCTATCACGGAACTTTCGGAAGCCCCGGATATGCCGCCGACCCATATCCACCTGCTCACCCATCGTCGCATCCACCTGTATGCCGAGTTACTGGTCGGGCAGCCGGAAGGTGACGGACAATGGGTGCCGGACACCCGCACGCTTGCTCTTCCGACTGGTATTCACCGTCTGCTGGAAAAGCACGGGGGCTGACCGTGAGATATCTGCCGGCCTGCATCCTGATGCTTCTGACAACCCCGGTTTTTGCGGCTTCCACAGAAGCTGTGAAACCCGAATCCGGCATGGTGGTCGCAGCACAGCCTGCGGCAGCCGAGGCCGGTATGGCGATGCTGCAGAAGGGCGGCAATGCGTTTGATGCGGCGGCAGCCACGGCGCTGGCGCTGGGTGTGGTCGAGCCGGGATCCTCGGGGCTGGGTGGCGGTGGATTCTTCATGTTGTATATCGCCAGACAAGATCGCTATGTGATGATCGATGCGCGCGAGACCTCGCCTGCGGCAGCAGGTCATGGCGAGGTGTTCGAATCCCGATCCAGCATCGACGGGGCACAGGCCGCGGGTGTGCCGGGACTGGCTGCCGGCGTGGATCGTCTGGCGAAGAAATACGGGAAATTGGGTTTGAAACGGGTGGTCGCACCTGCTGTGAAGCTCGCAACAGATGGTTTTACGGTCAGCTCGCGGCTGGCGGGCATGATCGAATGGAGAAAGGCTGCATTCAATCCGGCGGCGCGCGAACTGTTCGATAAAAAGCCGGGGGAGATCATCCGCCAGCCGCAACTGGCCGCCACCCTGAAGCAGTTCGGCGAGCATGGCGCGGAGGTGTTCTATCGCGGTGAGACTGCCTTGAGTCTGGCGCGTGACTTGAAACGCGACGGCGGCCTGATCGGCCTGAATGACCTGGGTGAATACCATGCCGTCGAGCGCAAGCCGGTTGTCTTCGATTATCATGGCTATCGTGTAGTGACTGCTGCACTGCCGTCCTCGGGCGGTATGACGCTGGCGCACATCTTCGGACAGTTGCAGGACGACGATCTGAAAAGATTGAAAGAGCTTGACCGCGACCATCTGCTGATCGAGGCCATGAAGCGCGCCTACCGCGATCGCAACCGGTATCTGGGTGATGCCGATTTCGTGACCGTTCCGTATGACTATCTGGCTGAAAACCGTCTGCAGGAGCTGCGCGATAGCATCGATATGCAGCATGCCTCACCCGCGCTGGATATTCAGGGTGTCGGCGAGATGTTCAGTGAAGGGCACGACACGACTCACTTCTCGGTCGTAGACCGTGAAGGCAATATGGTTTCCGCCACGCTGTCGGTTAATTACGCCTTCGGCTCGGGCTATGTATCGCCGTCCACCGGTATCCTGCTCAACGACGAGATGGATGATTTCGCCACCCGTCCCGGCGAGCCCAATGCTTACGGTCTGGTGCAGGGGCAGGCCAATGGCGTGGAACCCGGCAAGCGCATGCTCTCCAGCATGACCCCTTCCTTCATCATCGGTCCTGAGCGCACCTTCATCCTCGGGACCCCCGGCGGTTCGCGCATCATCTCGATGGTGCTGGAAGCCTCCGTCGGCTCCATGCTGGACGAAGCGCCGCCGGATGATTGGGTGAACTCTCCCCGCTTCCATCATCAGTTCCTGCCCGATGCCGTGCAGCTCGAGCCGGGCTTTTCTGCGAAGCTCGCCGGACAACTGCAAGGTAGCGGGCATACCCTGCAGTGGCTTGAGCGGCCCTATGGCAATATGCAGGCGATTCTGCTCGACCGGAAATCCGGTCGTTTGACCGGTATCACTGATCGGCGCGGCGAGGGCGCCGTCAGCAGGCAGCCATGAGCATCCTTCTCCGGAAGGTTGCCGACTTCTGGCGTCCGCTCACGTTGCTGATGCTCACGCTGATCACTGCGCTGTCGCTGTGGCCGCTGGAACACCTGCCCGCCGCTCCAGGTAGCGACAAGCTGCATCATGGTGTCGCCTATGCCGCGCTGATGTTCCCGGCAGCGCTGCGCAGGCCTGCATGCCGGCCGTGGCTTGCCATGTTTTTCCTGTGCTGGAGCGGGGCTATCGAGCTGATCCAGCCCTATGTGAACCGCTACGGTGAATGGGGCGACATGGCTGCGAATGCAAGCGGTTTACTGCTCGGGTTGATGCTTGGCGCAGCTGCTCGCGCGGCTATTCCATCCGCAAGATTCTCATAGTCGCGCTTTTTAACGCGATGTAGGCAGGCGCAAAGGATTCTCGTATGCTTCGGGGCTGCCGGAAGGTGGCCAACGCCTTCCCTCAGCCAGCAAGGAGTTCCCGTCACCGATGCCGCGCCGTAACGATATCAAGTCCATTCTTATACTGGGCGCCGGACCGATTGTCATTGGTCAGGCGTGCGAATTCGATTATTCCGGCGTGCAGGCCTGCAAGGCGCTGCGCGAGGATGGCTTCCGGGTGATTCTGGTCAACTCGAATCCCGCCACCATCATGACCGATCCCGAGTTCGCCGATGCCACCTACATCGAGCCGGTGACCTGGGAAGTGGTCGCGAAAATCATCGAGAAGGAACGTCCGGATGCGATCCTGCCGACCATGGGCGGACAGACCGCACTGAACTGCGCGCTTTCGCTGAACAAGCACGGCATTCTGGAGAAGTTCAACGTCAAACTGATCGGCGCGCAGCCGGATGCCATCGACATGGCCGAAGATCGCGAGCGCTTCAAGGAAGCCATGGACCGCATCGGGCTGGAAATGGCACGTGGCGGCTTTGCACACAATATGAACGATGCCCGCGCGCTGGCAACGGAAATCGGTTATCCGATCATCATCCGCCCATCGTTCACCCTTGGCGGCTCCGGCGGCGGCATCGCCTACAACCCTGCGGAGCTGGAAGAGATCGCAGCTTCGGGGCTGGAGGCCAGCCCGACCGACGAGATCCTCGTCGAGGAATCCATCATCGGATGGAAGGAATACGAGATGGAGGTGATGCGCGACAAGAACGACAACTGCGTCATCATCTGTTCGATCGAGAATCTGGACGCCATGGGTGTGCACACCGGTGATTCGATTACCGTGGCTCCGGCACAGACCCTGACCGACAAGGAATACCAGCGCATGCGCGATGCCTCCATCGCCATCCTGCGCGAGATCGGCGTGGAGACCGGCGGCTCGAACGTGCAGTTCGCAGTGAGCCCAGAAACCGGTCGCCTGATCGTCATCGAGATGAACCCGCGCGTGTCGCGTTCCTCGGCCCTTGCCTCCAAGGCCACCGGCTTCCCGATCGCCAAGATCGCCGCGAAGCTGGCCGTGGGCTACACGCTGGACGAGATCCGCAACGACATCACCGGCGAAACCTGGGCGGCCTTCGAGCCCTCCATCGATTATGTCGTGACCAAGATGCCGCGCTTCGCCTTCGAGAAGTTCCCCGGTGCCGACTGCCGCCTGACCACGCAGATGAAGTCTGTCGGCGAGGTGATGGCCATCGGGCGCAGCTTCGCCGAATCGCTCGGCAAGGCCATGCGCGGACTTGAGACCGGCACCAACGGCTTCGATCTTGTGCTGCCCGAGTCCGATGATCTGGACGATCTGATTCGGGAAAAGCTGACCGTGCCGGGCGCCGATCGCCTGTGGTGGGCCGGTGAGGCGCTGCGTCTTGGTGTGCGGGGTGGCGCGTCCTGCGAGTGGAGCGAACAACGCGTCATCGATCTGACCCGCTTCGATCCGTGGTTCGTGCGCGAGATCCTTGCCGTCATCGAACTGGAAGAATCGCTTGCAGGCCGCGCGGTTGCTTCGCTGGGCCGCGAGGATTGGCGCGAGGCCAAGCGTGCAGGCATCGCCGATGCGCGGCTGGCGCAGCTGCTGGGTTGTGCCGAGGCCGAGGTGAAGGCTGCGCGTGTGGCGCATGGCGTGGTGCCGGTGTTCAAGCGTGTGGATACCTGCGCCGCCGAGTTCGAGGCGAAAACCCCGTATCTGTATTCGACCTATGAGGACGAATGCGAGGCGAACCCGGGCGATAAGAAGAAGATCATGGTGCTGGGTGGAGGCCCGAACCGCATCGGCCAGGGTATCGAATTCGATTACTGCTGCGTGCATGCCTCCTTCGCGCTGTCCGAAGACGGCATCGAGACCATCATGGTCAACTGCAACCCGGAAACCGTGTCCACCGATTACGACACCTCGGATCGACTGTATTTCGAGCCGCTGACCTTCGAGGATGTGATGGCCATCGTCGAGACCGAGAAGCCGGATGGCGTCATCGTGCAGTTCGGCGGACAGACACCGCTGAAGCTCGCCGAGCCACTGGAAAAAGCCGGCGTGCCGATCATCGGCACCAGCCCGGACATGATCGATCTGGCCGAGGATCGCGAGCGCTTCCAGAAGCTGCTGCACAAGCTCCGCCTGAAACAGCCGGAAAACGGCACGGCACGTTCGGTCGAGCAGGCTGTGGATGTAGCCAGGACCATTGGTTATCCCGTGGTGGTGCGCCCGTCCTATGTGCTGGGCGGCCGCGCCATGCAGATCGTGCACGATGAGCCGGGCCTGTTGCGCTATATGCGCGAGGCGGTGAGTGTCAGTCACGATCACCCGGTGCTGCTGGACCGCTTCCTGAATCAGGCCATCGAGCTGGATGTGGATGCATTGTGCGACAACACTCGCGTGGTGGTCGGCGGCATCATGGAGCATATCGAGGAGGCCGGCGTGCATTCCGGCGATTCGGCCTGCTGCCTGCCGCCGCATTCGATCAGCGCCGAGGTGATCGCCGAGGTGAAGCGTCAGACCGAGGCGTTGGGTCTGGCATTGCATGTGAAGGGCCTGATGAATATCCAGTTCGCGCTGCAGGGCGACGATCTCTATGTGCTCGAGGTCAATCCGCGCGCCAGCCGCACGGTGCCGTTTGTTTCCAAGGCCACCGGTGTGCCGCTGGCCAAGCTGGCCGCACGCATCATGGCAGGCGCTTCGCTGGACGATCTGGGCATCAAGGATATCCCGCAGCCGACCCGCTATCGCTCGGTCAAGGAAGCGGTGTTCCCGTTCGTGAAGTTCCGTGGTGTGGATCCTCTGCTGTCGCCCGAGATGAAGTCCACCGGTGAGGTCATGGGCATCGCCGAGGATTTCGCCGCGGCCTTCGCCAAGGCACAGCTCGGTGCAGGCAGCCGCCTGCCGAACAGCGGTCGTGCATTTATTTCGGTGCGCGAGGCGGATCGTCCTGCGGCGGCCAGATTGAGCCGGTTGCTGGTCGAGTCGGGGTTCGAGATTCTGGCCACTTCCGGTACCGGTAAGGCGCTGAGCGAGGCCGGTGTGAAGAGCACGACGGTTGCCAAGGTCACTGACGGTGCCCGTCCGCATATCGTGGACCGCATGCTCTCCGGCGATGTGGCGCTGGTGGTCAACACCACCGAGGGCGCCAAGGCCATCGCCGATTCGAAGTCGATCCGGCAGGCGGCACTGGTGCATGCCATTCCCTATTTCACCACCATCGCCGGCGGTCTGGCTGCGGCACAGGCGATTCTGCGCCATGCCGATATGACCGAGGTGAAGAGTATTCAGGATTATCACGGAGGTTAATGCGTTGGAACGAGTACCGATGACCATCAGGGGTGCCGAAGCCATGCGCGCCGAACTGAAACATCTGAAAACGGTGAACCGGCCGCGCATCGTCGAGGCGATCTCCACGGCGCGTGCGCACGGCGATCTCTCCGAGAACGCCGAGTATCACGCAGCCAAGGAAGAGCAGGGCTTCAACGAGGGGCGCATCAAGGATCTGGAAGACAAGCTGGCCCGCGCGCACGTGATCGACACGGCTGCGATTGTCTCCGACAAGGTCGTGTTCGGCGCCAGTGTCGAACTGATCGATCTGGAGACCGGTGTCGAAGTGCTGTATCAGATCGTCGGCGTGGATGAGGCCGATATCGAGCAGGGCAAGGTGTCCATCACCTCGCCGATCGCGCGTGCGCTGATCGGCAAGGAGGCCGGCGATGTGGCGGCTGTCCAGGCACCGGGCGGGGTGCGCGAGTATGAGATCCAGGCAGTCGATTATCGCTGATTGCCGCTGTTTCAGCGCCGCGTGCATGCGGGCCGGAACCATCCGTCTGGCACAGGCGCTGGTGCTGGCACTGCTTGTCGTGCCGGGCTATGTCGTCGCTCCCGTGCTGTTCGCCAATCTTGATACATCCGCACAGGCCGGCCAGCTGGCCGGGATGATCTTCCATGTGTCCAACCGGGCGATTCTGCTGCTTCTGCTGGCCGTTGCTCTGTTCTGGCGCGGTCGCGAAGCGGGCCGCTGGCGCTGGATGCTGCTTGCTGGCCTTCTGCTGCTCTGCGGTATCAATGAATTCGTGCTTGCCCCGCATATGCAGGCGATGAAAGACGCCATGGGGCCGATCGATGCCCTGCCCGGGGATGCGCCACAACGCGCCGCCTTCGCTATGTGGCATGGTATCAGTGCGATCCTGCATGTGGTCGCCAGCCTGCTGGCGGTTTTTCTGACCGCACTCGGCTGGCATGAACGGAGGGATGCGTGTCACACATGAAGCCCTGGCTGGAGCGGCAGTTGGCCGACACCCAGATGGTTGCCCTGCTGGGTTCGCTGGCCATCATCTTCGGCCTGCTCACCCTGTTCGGCCAGATGCTCGCCCCGCTGCTTGCTGCCATCGCGCTGGCCTATGTGCTGGACGGGGTGGTGGAACTGCTCTGCCGCTGCCGTGTGCCCCGCCTGCTGAGTATCGTGCTGGTGGCATCCAGTGCGGTGCTTATCGTGCTTTTCACCCTGCTCACCGTGCTGCCGCTGCTTTCCGAGCAGGCGGGCAAGCTGATCACGCAGGCACCGAGTCTGGTGGAAGGACTGCGCAAATGGCTGCATTCGGTGCAACTGCAATATGCCGGCTGGATCAACCCCGATTACGTGCAGCAGATGGCGGCCATGGCCGTGCATAAAATGCAGGACTGGGGCGGCGCGCTGTTTTCATTCTCGCTGGCTTCGATCCCGGGTCTGATCACCCTGCTGGTGTATGTGGTGCTGGTGCCGGTGCTGGTGTTCTTCCTGCTCAAGGACAAGGGGGCGCTGATCTCTTGGGCACAGCATTTCCTGCCGCGCGAACGCACGCTGGTGAAGCGTGTGTGGGGCGAGGTGGATGTGCAGATCGGTAATTATATCCGCGGCAAGTTCTGGGAGATGGTGATTGTCGGCGTGGTGACATGGCTGGCGCTGTTTTTCTGCGGGCATCAGTATGCCCTGCTGCTCGGCGCACTGACCGGTCTGTCGGTGTGGGTCCCGTTCGTCGGTGCCGCTGTGGTAACCGTCCCGGTGGTGGCGCTTTCCTTCTTCCAGTGGGGCATGACCGATGCCACGCTGTATGCGCTGATCGCCTATGGCGTAGTGCAGTTGCTGGATGCCAATGTGCTGATTCCATGGATGTTTTCCGAGGTGGTGAATCTGCATCCGATCGCCATCATCGTGGCGATCCTGGTGTTCGGCAGCTTCTGGGGTGTGCTCGGCGTGTTCATCGCCATCCCGATGGCGGCACTGGTGCGCAGTGTGTTGCAGGTGATGATGGACCGTTACGAGAAAGGCAGCCCTGCGACAGTCAGCGGCGGGGAAGATTGACAGTCCCGGTACGCAGCCTAGTTTTCGTGCGCTTCGCGCCCGATATTTTGGTATAGATAAGCAAGAAGTGAATCGAGATAAGCTGGAGAAAGACATTGAGCAGCAACGAAAAGCACCCGGAAAACGCGCCGATTGACGTCAGTCATGAGGAAATCGAAGAGCTGAAGCGCGATATGCGCTCGGCCCAGCTCACCGCATGGGCCGAAGCCAATCAGAAAAATATCATTGCCGGTGTTGTCGCTGTTGTGATGCTGATCGTCGGGGTCAGCCTGTGGAAAGAGCATGCCGAGTCGCAGCGCGCCTCTGCAGCCACCCTATACCATCAGGCCATGAATACCGCGCAGCAGGAAGACAAGCGCTCGATGCTGCTGGAAGTCATCAAGGATTATGATAATACCGTGTATGGCGGCCTGGCCCGCCTGCTGCTGGTCAACGCCGATCCGGAGCATGCTGCGGAATACCTGCAGGCACTGATGGTTCGTTCGGATCTCGACAACGGCATCCGCACCCAGGCCAGGCTCGATCTGGCAAAGCTGAAGATCGCCGTCGGCGACAAGGCTGCTGCCAATACGTTGCTGGAGGCCGCGGCACCCGCCGATTATGAGCAACTCCTCCATTATCTGATGGCGCAGGCGGCCAGTGACGATGCCGGGCGCATTATCCATCTGCAAAAGGCGCGTGATGCCATCTCCAACGATGCCGATCTCAGCCAGCGCATCGAGCAGCAGCTCTCCGGTCTGGGCAGTTCCGCAGCCGGTCAGGATTGATGAATATGCGCTTCCTTCGCATCCCGCTGGTCTTCACCCTGCTGCTGTCGCTGGGCGCCTGTTCCACGATCAGTGGCACGGTGAGCGGCGTGTTCGGCGGCAATGATGCAGCCGATGAGGGTGGTGAACCGGTCAAACAGGCACAGCAGACAGCGCCCGTTTCGGAGCTGGAGATCGCATGGGGGCTGGATGTGGACCAGCGCCGGCCGCTTTCTCCTTACAGTTTTGCCCGGCCTGCGGTTGCCGGTGACCTGATCGTGCTGGCCGGTCAGGACCGTTTTGCACATATCTACGATATGCAGGGCAGCGAGGTGCGCCGTGTCGGCTTGCAGGCAGCCAGCGATTCCGGAGCAACCGCTATGCGTGACGACCTGGTCGTGCTCAGCGATGCACAGGGTATTCTGTATGGCATCGACCCGCAGGCAGGCGTGATTCTCTGGCAGTGGCAGATGCCGACGGTGATGCTCGGCCAGCCAACGCGTGCAGGTGACGACATGCTGGTGCAGACCGGAGACAACAGCGTGTACCGCATCTCGGCCAGGGGTGAAAAGCTGTGGAGTTTCTCATCCGCACAGGCCGGCCTGAGCATGAATCTCAGTCCGTCCCCGCTGGTCAACGGCGACACCAGCTATGCGGTGCTGAGCAATGGTGACGTGGTTGCACTGAAAAGCGATAGTGGCGATCTGATCTGGCGTCGCCAGTTGCTGCTGGATAACGATGCTGTGGTGCTCAGTGAGCTGAGAACCCCGCTGGCCGATCCGGTGCTGGTGGGCGATGTGCTGATCGTTTCCTTCTATCAGGGCGATGTCGTGGCACTTTCGGCTAGCGACGGGCAGCAGCTCTGGCAGCGTCATTTGTCGCTGAAGTCGGCCCCTCTGGTTGTCGGCGGACGTCTGTTCGTCGCAACAGCCGACAGCGCCGTGCTCGAGCTGGATGCGAAGAACGGCGCCAGCCTGTGGAAGCGTCAGATGGAAGCCGGCGAGTTGGTCGGCCCGGCATTGTTCGGCAAGGGGATGCTGGCGGCCGACGATCACGGTCGTGTTTTCGCCCTGAATCTGGATGGCCAGGTGACTGGCACCCTCAATCTTCCGGGGCGGGTGGATCGCAAACCCGTGGCCGTGCCCGGAGGAGTCCTGCTGCGTAACAATCTCGGCGGGCTCTACCTGATTCATTGATGTCTGCCCGCGGCGGACGCCTTCCAGTCATCGCTATCGTCGGGCGACCGAATGTCGGAAAATCGACCCTGTTCAATCGCCTTATCGGCGAGCGCAAGGCCATCGTCGGCGATCGTCCGGGCGTGACCATCGATCGTCTGGAATCCGACTGGGCGCTGCGCTCGGCCGGTGAAACCCGTCATGTCACGCTGGTCGATACCGGTGGTATCGGTCTTTCCGCAGCGCCTCTGCAGGTGGATGGCACCAGCGGCCCGGTCGATCTGCAATCAGCTATCGAATGGCAGGTGGAAGCAGCGCTGGAAGTCGCCGATGTGGTGATGTTCATTACCGACGGCAGCGCCGGTGTATCGCCGCTGGACGAGATGATCGCCGAGCGCCTTAGGCGTCGTTCGATCAAGCTGCTGCTGGTCGTCAACAAGGCCGAGAACCCTGCGCTGGCGCATGATTTCCATGGCCTCGGCATGGGTGAACCCCTGCCGGTGTCCGCACTGCACAATCAGGGTCTGCACGAGTTGCGCGAGGCTCTGGCGGGCAGCCTGCCGGATTGGGCCGGTGAAGAAGAAGGCGAGCCGCCGATGGCAAGGCTTGCCGTGATCGGACGCCCGAATGCCGGCAAATCCACGCTGATCAATGCGTGGCTGGGCCGCGAGCGCATGGTGGTCAGCCCCAAGCCGGGCACCACGCGTGATGCCGTGGATATCGATCTGGAATACAAGGACCCGCAGGGTGAAGGCATTGTGCGCCTGATCGATACCGCCGGTCAGCGCCGCCATTCGCGCATCAACGATGCCATCGAATTCATCGCCCGCGTCAAGGCGCAGCAGGCTTTTGCCCGCGCCGATGCAGCCGTGATGCTGATCGACGGCGAGGCCGGCATCAGCGATCAGGACATGCGCCTGATGACCCTCACCCAGGAAAAGGGCTGCGCCCTGCTGGTGGCTGTGAACAAGGTGGACCTGCTCTCCGATGCGGCCTGGAAACTCCTCGCCGAACGACTGGACTTCCGTATGCGCGGCCTGCCCGATGTGCCGCTGTTGAGAATATCCGCCAAGCAGGGCAAGGGTGTGCACGGCCTGCTGCGGCAGGCGGTTGCGGCGGCCCGCCGGAACCAGCGTACCTTTACCACCGGTGAACTGAACCGCTGGCTGGAGGATGCGCAGGTGCGTCAACCGGCGCCCAGCGATCATGGGGCCGTGGTGCGTATGAAGTACTGCACGCAGGTTTCCACCTCGCCACCGGTGATCCGCGTGTTCTGCAACCGTCCGAAGGCGGTACGCAGCGCCTATATGAAATATCTGGAGCGCGAGTTCCGCGTCTGCTTCCGTATGACCGGTGTGCCCGTTCGTCTGGTGTTCGATGCCTCCGAGAATCCCTATGCCGACAAGAAAGACGGGCAGCGGGCTCCGGAGCGTACCAAAGGCGGAAGCGAGAGGCGCAGGAGCAAGGGTAAGCACTGATGCCGAGCTACGAAGACATGCGTGATCTGGCCTGCCCGGCGGACCATATGTTCGATGTGGTGATGGATATCGAGGCCTATCCGGCCTTCCTGCCCTGGGTGGCTGAAGCGCGAGTGCTGACCCGCTCCGAGCATGAGCTGACCGCTGAACTGGTGGCCGATTTCAAGGGGCTGAAGCAGCCGTTCCGGACGGTGGATCGCTTCGTTCCCGGCAAGCTGGTGGAGATCCGTCTGCTGGAGGGACCGTTCCGTTTTCTGGAAAGTATCTGGTCCTTCGAGGCGCGCGGCGAGAAGTCGTGCAGGGCGCATTTCTCCATCGAGTTCGAATTCAAGAACATGATGCTCGGCATGGTGGCCTCGCCTATCTTCGGCCATGCCTGCATGACCATGGCGCATGTATTCGAGAAGCGTGCCATGGAGCTGTATAAGAAGGAGGGGACATGAACATCACCGTTGCATATGCCCTGCCGACCGAGCAGACCCTGGAAGAGATGGAAGTCCCGGAAGGCACCACTGCCGAGGAAGCCATCGCAATGAGCCATCTACTGGAGAAATATCCGGAGATCGATCTGGCCGTGAACAAGGTCGGTGTGCTCGGCAAGCTGGTCGCGCTGAACAACCCGCTGCGCGACGGCGACCGCGTGGAGATCTACCGCCCGCTGCCCAGGAAACCGCGCGATGCCCACGCCGTGGACGATAAAAAAGACCGCATCCGCGCCCGCAAGGAACAACGCGCCGAACAAGCCGACGCCGAAGGCTGATCTAACTCAAACGTTCCACGACTGGCTGTTTCCGGCCACGTCCCAGGCGGTCGAAGGTCCGGCGGGAGTTAGTGTTTTCGCGCCTTGGTTGCGTTTTCGGCGAGTATCTCGTCGAGGAGTTTTCCTGCTTTCTTTTTGTCGATGGGTTCAAGCTCGGCGGTGTCGTCGGCGGCCATTTTTGCTGCATCGCTGCGGATGTCCTGCATGGCCTGCAGCCGCCTGGCTTCGGCTTCTTCGTGGAAGGCCGCTCCCTGTTGTTTGATATCGGCTTCGCAGGCGGCCATCAATTGTTCGTGCGTCTGCTGCACGCGTTCCTTGCTTTCATCGATCATGCGATCGACATCCTGGCCGGCCTCTTCGAGCAGCCTGCGGAAGTCGTTGCTCTGCTGTTCAGTCTGTTCGCGCAGACGGCGGGTCTGTTCGATCTCCGCCTCGATGGCGCGGCTGCGCCTGTCCAGCGCTGCGGCCAGCCTGGGAAGGATCATGTATTTGAGCAGCCCGTAAGCCACGGCAAACACAACGATCGTCCAGATCAGTTCAGGGGTGGAAAGACTGGCATTGAACTGCGGCATGGGTATCTCCCGGCTACGATGATGGAATCAGGAACGAAGCCTAGCATGCTGCACCGGGCTTCCGAATAGCGGCCGGGCATGGGTGGATGACGGTGAGCGTTTACCGGATGCATCCGATGCTGAATGTGGCAGGCGATGGTCAGTCGGGATGTTGAGTGAATCTCAGTGCCGGCGGGGTTTGGCTGGTTCTTTCTCCAGAGCCTCCAGCGCTTCGTTGATAAACCCTTCGGCTTCGGACTTGCCGACGTGTTCGTGAATCAGTTTTTCGGTGGCTTCGACCACCATGCCTGCGGCCTCGGCGCGGATCTCACGGATGGCCTGCTGGCGGGTGACTTCGGACTCTTCGCGGAAGGCGGCTTCACGGCGTTTCATGTCGGCCTTCCATTCCTCCATCATCTGCCTGTGTTGTTTGCGCAAGCGGGCCTCGCTTTCCTCGAACATGCGGTCCGCCTCCTGCGAGGCTGCATCCAGCTGTTTCCGGTAATCGAGTTTCAACCTTTCGGCTTCCTCGCGTTGTTGTCTGGCAGCGTTGATCTCTTCTGCAATGGCACGGCTGCGTGCATCGAGGATGGCGGCCATGCGCGGCAGCACCAGCCATTTGAGCAGGCCGAACAGCAGGGCGAACGAGACCAGCGTCCAGAACACCTCGGATGGATAGAATGTGATATCGAATTGCGGCATGGATTCGCTTCTTGCCGTGCTTTATGCCTGCCCCATGATGATGAAGGCCAGCACCAGCGCGTACAGGGCGATGGCCTCGACCAGTGCAAAGCCGATCCAGGCATATTTGGAGAGTATCGGCTCGGCTTCCGGCTGGCGGGCGACGGCCTCGATCATCTTGCCGAAGATGTAGCCGATGCCGATACCGGAGCCGGCCATGCCGACAGCGGCCAGGCCCATGCCGATCAGCGAAGCGGATTGTGAATCCATGGTTTTTCCCCCTAGTTCAACATTCTAGCTGTGCGGATGAATCGCATCATCAATATACACACAGCTTAACACACAAAAGATATAGGACTGAATGGCGGCGATGAAGATCTCCACGCCGAGCAGGGCCACCGACAGGGACAGCGGCACCCACTGGATATACCAAGGGGCAAGCAGGCCAAAAAAGGCGATCACCCCGAGCACCGTATGTCCCGCCGTCATATTGGCGAACAGACGGACGGCAAGGGATACGGGCCTTGCCAGAAAAGACAGGATCTCAATGGGAATCATCAGCGGCAACAGGAAGGCCGGGATGCCGCGGGGAACAAAGGCCAGCACGAAGCGCCAGCCGTGCAGGTGAATACGCAGATAGATCGTGTAAATAAAGACGGCGGCGGCCAGCGTGCCGGTGACGACGATCTGCGTGGTCGGGGCGAAGGAGCCGGGAAACAGGCCGATCAGGTTGCTGCCGGCAATCAGCGTGAACAGGGTGAAGATGACCGGCATATAACGCTCGCCGTGTTCGTGGATATTACTGAGCGTCATATTGCGGATGAACATGATATACATCTCCGCCAGCAGCTGCCCGCGACCCGGTAGAACCCTGCGAGGCTGAAGCAGCAGGGTCAGAATGGCGGTGCTGATGAAGGCGGCGGCCAGCAGAGCGATCGCGGTATTGGTCAGGGAGATATCCACCCCGAACAGTTCCATCGGCAGCCGGGTGTGCACATGGAAGGGATGAAGCGGCTGCATCTGTTGCATCAGTCGTCCCCGGGCTTGTTGTCCAGACCCATGACGTAATACAGATTGAGAAAGCCGGCGGCCACGCCGAAGGCGAAGAGCAGCAGCAGAAACAGTGGCCGGGTATCCAGCCAGCGATCCAGCAGATAGCCGCCGCCGAGTCCGATCATCGTCGAGGCGACGATTTCCGTACCGACCCTCAGGCCCCATTGATGGCTGTGCGCGCGATCGCCTTTCAAACGGGTCATAGCCTCACCTCCGCTGTCAGTATAGCGCATACGGGAGCGAAACGGCAGCCCTGCAGATGGTGTGAATATTAACGCTTGATATTCATTATTCACTCCGGCACAGTGTCGCCATGAGTGACGTTTGCGATATCATCATGGATGCGGCGGAGCGACGTTTCGCCGGTTACGGCTACAACAAGACCACCATGGCCGAGATCGCTGCCGATTGCGATATGAGTGTGGGCAATCTCTACCGCCACTTCAAAAACAAGGAAGCCATCGCCATGGGTAATGTCCGCCGCCTGCTGGAAAGCAAGCTGGAGGCCGGGCGGCGTGCGGCACAGAGCAAGGGCGATGCATGCGATGCTCTGGCGGCTTTCCTGCTCGCCCGCTTGCGCCTGGCGCATGCGCACTATGCAGGCACCCGTCACCTGTTCGACATGATAGCGCTGATCAACGCGCGGCATCGCGACATGCTGCTGGATTACGAGGCAAAGGTGATCGATGTGCTGGCCGGCATCATCGAACGAGGTGTGGTGCAGGGCCGCTTTCACCCCTGCGATGCGAAGCAGATGGCCTACGATATCCATCAGGCCACGTTGCGCTACAACTCGCCGATCTATCTGAAGAACAACCCGCTGCCCGAACTGGAAGCCGATCTGAACCGCTTGCTTGCGCTGCTGTACCGGGGCATCGCATGCTGAAGAACACCACCGACAGCTATGGATGGGTCAGCATCGCCATCCACTGGATCATGGCGCTGGCCATCTTCGGCATGTTCGTCCTCGGCCTGTGGATGACAAGTCTGGATTATTACGATGCCTGGTATCACCGCGCCCCCGAGCTGCACAAATCCATCGGCATGCTGCTGCTGTTCCTGCTGGTCTTCCGTTTGCTCTGGCGCCTGCTCAATGAGCGTCCGGCGCTGATGGGCGAATGGTGGGAGAAGCTCGTGGCTCTGTCGGTGCATCGCATGCACTACCTGCTGATGTTCACCATCATGCTCTCCGGTTACCTGATTCCGACCGGCGAGGGCAAGGGTGTGGATGTGTTCGGCTGGTTCGTCGTGCCCGCCGTGCTGGAGTTCGACAAGCATCAAACGGACATGATCGGCCTGCTGCACCTGCTGGCCGCCTGGGCGCTGATGGGTCTGGCCGGTATGCATGCCGCAGCCGCCCTGAAACACCATGTCATCGATAGGGACAACACCCTGACCCGTATGCTCGGTCTGTCCCGCACCACCACTTCGGGGAATCCCCTGAACAGCAAGCAAAACAACAAGGAGAGGACACTATGAAAATCAAACTGCTGGGCGCCGCCCTGCTACTGGCCTTCGGGCTTTCCAGTACGGCCATGGCCGAGGACTACAATTTCGACATCAAGGGACAGCACGCCTTCATCCAGTTCAAGATCAAACATCTGGGTTACAGCTGGCTGCTCGGCGACTTCCGTACATTCGACGGCAAGTTCACCTACGATGCCGAACACCCCGAGAAAAACTCGGTCAACGTGAGTATCGACGTCGCCAGCCTTGATACCAACCACGCCGAGCGCAACAAGCATCTGCGCAGCGCCGATTTTTTCGATGTCGAGAAGTTCCCGACAGCCACATTCACCAGCACCTCGTATGAATCAACCGGTGCGGACACCGGCATCCTGCACGGCACGTTGAACCTGCGCGGTGTGAACAAAGACATCGCCATCGAAGTGAAGCAGATCGGCACCGGTCCCGATCCGTGGGGCGGCTA
This sequence comes from Zetaproteobacteria bacterium CG06_land_8_20_14_3_00_59_53, assembly GCA_002779605.1. GTDB lineage: Bacteria > Pseudomonadota > Zetaproteobacteria > Mariprofundales > Mariprofundaceae > UBA1543. The sequence goes on from PEWE01000011.1 coordinate 32,768, forward strand.
CCGTCGCGGCTTCGAGGGCCATACCACGCTGCACCTGTCCGACTACAACATGAAGAAGGGCGGCATGCTCGGCCCGCTGGCCGAAAACGTGGAGATATTCCTGTCCATCGAAGGCGTGAAGCAGTAATCAATACATTAACCGCAGAGTACGCAGAGTTCCGCAGGGTAAGGAAGCAGCAGAGAGCTTTCTGAACCGGGGTTACTTTGCGGAACTCTGCGGTTCAATCCTTGGAGATATATATGAGTGAAGCAACGATCGCGGCGAAAGTGCCGAACGTGATGGAACTGGAAGCGGGCACCTATTGCTGGTGCGCCTGCGGCAAGTCCGCCAACCAGCCCTTCTGCGACGGCTCGCATAAAGGCTCGGAGTTCACCCCGCATGAGCTGGTCATCAGCGAAAAACGCAAAGTGGCCCTGTGCCAGTGCAAGCACACGAACAACCCGCCGTTCTGCGACGGTTCGCACAAGGCCCTTTAGGCGCAACAGAACATGATCCGCCTGCGTAAAGCCTGTGATCGCGGTCATGCCGAGCACGGATGGCTGCATTCGCATCACAGCTTTTCCTTCGCCGATTACTATGACCCTGCACATATGGGGCATTCGGTTCTGCGTGTCATCAACGACGACACTGTCGAGCCGGGTATGGGTTTCGGGACGCACGGCCACAGGGATATGGAGATCATTTCTTTTGTGCTGGAAAATGAATTGGAACATAAGGATTCGATGGGCAACGGCTCGATCATCCGGCAGGGCGAGGTGCAGCGCATGAGCGCGGGGACAGGCATCACGCATAGCGAGTTCAATCCGGGCCGGACGGAAAGCACGCATTTTCTGCAGATATGGATCATCCCCGACCGTCAGGGCCATACGCCGGGCTATGAGCAGAAAGCGTTCCCTGACAGTGAGCTGCGCAACAGGCTGTGCTGCGTCGCCTCGCCCGATGGCCGGGACGGCTCGCTGTCGCTGCATCAGGATGCATGCATGTATCTGGGCAGGTTGCATCACGGGGATGTTGTCTTCACCCTCGCAGCGGGACGCTGCGGTTATGTGCATCTGGCCCGGGGCAAGATGAGCCTGAACGGGCAGAGCATGACGGGCGGCGATGGCGCCTATATCGATGCGCCGGATGAATTGAAAGTGACGAACATTGAGAACGCTGAAGTGCTGCTGTTCGACCTGCCCTTGAAGCCGGTGCAATGACAGACACACCATCAAATACTCCGGAGCACTCATGACCGAATTTTTCACATCCATCCAGCTTGGCAGCCAGACTCTGCCCAACCGTATCGCCATGGCACCGATGACGCGCAACCGTGCACCGGGCGGCATGCCCACCGCCCTGATGGCCGAGTATTACGGCCAGCGCGCCACTGCCGGCCTGATCGTCACCGAGGGTGCACAGGTTTCCGATCAGGGCATCGGCTATCCGGCCACACCGGGCATCCACAGCACTGAACAGGCAAAAGCATGGAAACAGATCACCGATGCCGTGCATGCCGCAGGCGGGCACATCTTCGTACAGCTGTGGCATTGCGGTCGCGTGTCGCATCCGGATTTTCACGGGGGTGATCTGCCGGTGGCGCCAAGCGCCATCAAGCCTGCCGGACAGGCCTTCACCTATACCGGCCTGCAGGATTTCGTCACTCCGCGCGCACTGTTGCTGAACGAAATCCCCGGCATCGTCGAGCAATACCGGCATGCCGCCCGCATCGCCATGCAGGCTGGATTCGATGGTGTGGAGATTCATTCGGCCAACGGCTACCTGCTCGACCAGTTCCTGCGCGACGGCAGTAATACGCGCAGCGACAACTACGGCGGCAGCATCGAAAACCGGGTCCGCCTGCTGCTTGAGGTCACCCGGGCGGTCTGTGATGAAATCGGAGCCGAAAAGGTCGGTATCCGCATCTCGCCGATCAATGCCTTCAACGATATGCACGACTCCGATCCGCAGGCCCTGTTCAACCATGTGGCAGAGGCACTATCGCAGCTGTCGCCGGCCTACCTGCATGTGGTCGAGGTCAGCATGACCGGCGGAAGCGATGACAGTGTGGATATGCAGCAGATCCGCAGGCACTTCAACGGCGCCTATATCGCCAACGGCGGATACGACAGGGCGCGCGGCGATGCAGCCATCGCATCGGGTGGCGCAGACATCGTGGCCTTCGGCATCCCGTATCTGGCCAATCCGGACCTGCCTGAGCGCCTGCGCCGCAATGCGCCGCTCAACACGCCGGATCAGGACACCTTCTACGGCGGCGATGCAAAAGGCTATACTGATTATCCGACGCTTTAGTGTTACAGAACCTGGCGCAGCCAAGCGGGGTGGTTGATCATGAGTATTGAGGTTCGTACTGCCTTGCAGGTACCGGAGGGCGACGGGGTGACCGTGAAGCGCCTGATGCCGGTGCACGGATTTCTGAACTATGACCCCTTTGTGTTGTGGGATCATTTCGACATCGCAAAGGGGGGATTTCCTCCGCATCCGCATCGCGGCTTCGAGGCCATCACCTGGATGATCCGCGGCGGTATGCGCCACAAGGACACGCTCGGCAATGAAGGGACTGTGCAGGCCGGCGGCGCGCAACGCTTCACGGCCGGGCGCGGTATCACGCATTCGGAGATGCCGGACGGGCATGCCGAGGGCATCCAGCTGTGGATCAACCTGCCGCAGCGCCTGAAGCGCATCGATGCCGCTTACCAGCAGGTGAACGAGGTTCCCTCGGAAGAGGCCGATGGTGTCAGCCTGCATTTCATCGTGGGCGATCGGGGTGCGATCGACCTGCATACCGATGTCGAGTTTGTCGAGATCCGCATGACGGCCGGCAGCCACCTGCGTCACGATATCGACGCCGGATGGCGGGGTATGGTGTATGTGGTCGAAGGCGGGGTGAGGCTGAGCGGTGAGCACGGGGATGATATCAGTCTGCAGACCGGCGAAGCCGCCTTCGCGGAGAAAGAACCCTTCCTGTCCCTGTTCTCGGAGACAGGAGCACACCTGATGTGGTGCTTCGGGGTGCCGCATCACGAGCCCATCCGGCAGCACGGGCCTTTCGTTGATTGATGCCGCCATTTGCTGGCAGGCCGTGATTGGCGCTAGGCTGAAGCCATGAAACATCATCCTCATCCCCTGCTGCACTGGCTGGGCATCGATATGATCCATGTCAGTCACGGCGAGCGCTGGTTGTCCTCCATCGGCGCGCTGCTCGGTATCGCCATCTGCTGGGGTATCAGCATCCAGTTTCTCGGGCCCATGTCGGCCACATTGATCATCGCTTCGATGGGTGCCGGGGCGGTGCTGCTGTTCGCCACGCCGCATGCTGCGCTGGCGCAGCCGTGGTCGGCCACCGGCGGTCATGTGTTCTCGGCCATCATCGGCGTGACCTGCGCACAACAGATCGATGACATCTGGCTGGCGGCCTCCCTTGCCGTCGGGCTGGCCATTCTGGTCATGCACTATACCCGCAGCCTGCATCCGCCGGGTGGCGCAACCGCGCTGATTTCGGTGATCGGTGGAGATGATATCCATGCGCTGGGCTATGGCTTCGTGCTGCAGCCGGTGCTGCTCAATGCGGTGAGTCTGTTGCTGGTGGCCCTGCTGTTCAACAATCTGATCGGCAGTCGCCGCTATCCGGCCGCATGGGCCGGATCACCTGCGGAAGAGGCAGCCGTGACCGGCTCCGGTATCCGGGCCGAGCATGTGCGTGCAGCCATGGATGAGATGGATATGGTCGAGGACATCAGCGAGGAAGATATGTTGCGCATCATCCAGCGCGCCGAGGCGCATGCCCTGCAGGACAAGGCCAGCGCTACGACCACGGCAAAGGAATCCGGAAAGGGATGAGCCGTATTCACCGATACACGGGTGAACAGGTGATCGTTGAGTTCGAGTTGGGCCGATGTATCCATACCGGCGATTGCACGCACGCCCTGCCAGCCGTATTCGACACCAAACGTACAGGCCGCTGGGTGCATCCCGATGCCGCATCAGCCGATGAGATCGCACAGGTCTGCGCCGACTGCCCGACCGGGGCTCTGCGTTGTGTGAACAAAGAGACGGGCGAGGCGATACTTCCCGTCGCCGGAAAAAACACCGTTAGCATCGTCGCCGACGGTCCGCTGTATGTGCATGCCGACTTGCAGGTCAACGGCGAGCCGGAGCCGACCAACCGCGCCGCGCTGTGCCGTTGTGGCGCGTCCCGCCTGATGCCGCGCTGCGATAATTCACACAGGACCTGCGACTTCCGCGATGCCGGAAAGGTGGCTGTTCCTCTGCCCTCCGACGCACCGCAGACAGGCAGGCTGAGTATCACCACAACCCCCGACGGCCCCTTGATGCTCGAAGGGCCGTTCAGCCTGCTTGATGCCGATGGAAACGAAGTCTGTAAAAGCGGCAAGGCGGCGCTGTGCCGCTGTGGGGCATCGAATATGAAGCCGTATTGCGACGGTTCGCACCACCACATCGGATTCAAGGCGGAATAAGGCATGGCCGCGATTTTCACCGGGGCGACATTCACCTTCCTGCGGCAGCTGGTGGACAATAACAACCGCGAATGGTTCGCCGCGCACAAGGGGGAATACGAGGCGCATGTTCGTGAGCCGGCGCGAGCCTTCATCCGTGCGATGGGGCCGGAACTGGCCGGCTTCGCCCCTGAATTCATCGCCGACGATCGCAAGGTCGGAGGCTCGCTGATGCGCATCTTCCGTGATGTGCGCTTCTCGAAAAACAAACTTCCCTACAAAACCAATATCGGCATCCAGTTCCGCCACAGGCAGGGCAAGGATGTGCATGCCCCCGGCTTCTATCTGCACATCGAGGCCTCGGAGGTGTTCGTCGGCGCCGGCATCTGGCATCCGGAGGCCGATACCCTGAAGAGTATCCGCAGCTACATCGATGCCCATCCGACCCGCTGGCAGGATGCCTTGCAGCAAAAGGAATTCGCGCAATGGTTCCACATGACCGGCGATACGCTGTCACGTCCGCCCAAGGGGTATAGCGCCGATCATCCGCTGATCGAAGAGATCAAGCGCAAGGACTTCATCGGCATCGCGCCGCTGGTGCCGGAGCTGATGCTGGAGCCCGACCTGCCGGCGCTGGTCGGCGGCTATTTTGCCGTCACCGTGCCGCTGATGCGCGAGCTTTGCCGTGCCGTCGGCATCCCTTACGAGTCATGAACACCCTGCGAAACAATGTCATCAAGGAGATTTTATGAGCCAGATCCGCAGCAATGCCATCACCGAGATCCATCCCGTACTGGGTAACCGCTGGAGTCCGCGCGCCTTTGCCGCCGACAAGCCGGTGGGTCGCGAAACCCTGATGGCCTGTCTGGAGGCGGCACGCTGGGCACCGTCCTGCTTCGGCGACGAGCCATGGCGCTTCATCGTGGGCGACCGCGATGCCGACAAGGCCGGCTGGGAAAGGATGCTGGCCTGCCTTGCTCCGAAGAATCAGGAATGGGCGCAGCATGCCCCGGTGTTGCTGCTGGCCTGTGCGGCCACCCGGTTCCGGCGCGGCGGCGACAACCGCTGGGGGCAGTACGATACCGGTGCAGCCAGTATCTCCCTGTGCATCCAGGCCGAGGCACTGGGGCTGGCCAGTCACCAGATGGGAGGTTTCGATAGCGATGCGGCCCGCTCCGCCTTTGCCATTCCCGCCGATTACACCCCGATGGCGGCCATCGCGCTGGGCTATCAGGCCGCCGCCGACAATCTCGACGAGGGCTTCCGCAGCACCGAACTGGCCGAACGCAAACGCCAGCCGCTCGATGCCTGCTTCTTCGCCGGCTCCTGGGATACGCCCATCGGCTAATGCCTCCCGGCTTGCTGGCGATGTAAAGCTTGACGCAGTCAACGACGGTTCCGAACTCAAGTACCGCGCATAGAGAGATTTGCTGTAACGACTCGACCTATGCGTCGCCTGAATACAGCAAACACCTTTACGGTGAACGTACGTTCACCTAAGCTTGCGGTTATGGCGGACAATAACGATCACATCCATCTCGGGCGTTTGCAGGATTTCTATGCGATGCATAAATCGCTGCCGCCGTATGCCAAGATCGCGGACATCTGCGATATGCGCTCCAAGGCGGCGGTGTCCAAGCTGATCTTCCGGCTCAAGCGCGACGGTTTTCTGCAGGTCGCACCCGGCGGCAGGCTGGCGCCGACCTCGCAGTTTTTCGGCAGGCCTCTGGTCGGTACCGCTCCCGCAGGCTTCCCCAGCCCCGCCGCCGAGTTGCTCGACGATGCGCTGTCCATCGACGATTACCTGGTCGATCATCCGTCGGACACGGTACTGGTCGAGGTGCAGGGCGATTCGATGATCGGCGCAGGCATCCAGCCGGGGGATTATGTCATCGTGCGCAAATGCGAACGGGCCGAACCGGGGCAGATCGTGGTGGCCATCATGGACGGCGAGTTCACCATCAAATATCTCGACCGCGACGAGAAGGGCTATCTGCTGCGCCCGGCCAACACGCATTATTCGGTGCTGCGCCCGCAGACCGATCTGAGCATCTTCGGCATCGTCACCGGCCAGTTCCGGAAATACTGACGCAGCGCCCAAATGAGGCCACTCGGTGTTGCGTGTCATGTTCCGTCATGCTTGCGAAGACGGGAATCCAGTTCATTGTGCTGAAAGCCATTTTTTGCATTCTCCATGGTGAAGTTTCTTCTTCTTTGCGTGCCCAAAGAAGAAGCAAGAAAGGGCCCTCACAGGGTAGCTGTGAATTCCCGTGCCGCTTGCCCGCTCATCGGGGGCAAACCGGCAGTAAGACCGCCTTTTTTTGCGCAATTTCCGATGAGCAAACAACCGGCACGGCACAGCTACAAGTGGGACCCGAAATAAAACACAGGCTTAAGCAGGAGTCCGTTCAAATCACCTTTCTTCGCGCCCTTCGTGGTGAATGTCCTTTCTATGTGCCCTCTGTGGTGAGATCAGGTTTGCGCCATGCTGTTCAGCAGGTGCCGCGTTGATCATCAGCGACTGGCCGGGGGCGATTGCGCATATTGATGCGGATTGTTTCTTTGCCGCCTGTGAACGCCTGCGGCGGCCCGATCTGGCGGGTCGGCCGATCTGCGTGCTGTCCAGTCAGGATGCCTGCATCGTGGCCAAAACCTACGATGCCAAGGCCGCCGGGATCACCACCGGCATGCCGGTGTGGGAGGCGAGGAAGCTGATGCCGCAGGCGGTTTATCTGCAGGCGGATTTCCGCTTCTACGGGCTGCTCTCGAACAAGCTTTTCGCCATCCTGCGGCGCTTTTCGCCGCAGGTGGAGGCGTACTCGATCGATGAAGGTTTTGTCGATCTCGACGGCCTGCGCGGCTACTGGCGCATGGGTTACGGGGAGATCGGCGATGCCATACGCCGGACCATCCATCAGGAAACCGGACTGACGGTTTCCGTCGGCGTATCGGTGACGCGCACACTGGCCAAGATGGCCTCCGAGGCAAACAAACCGAACGGCCTGAGCGTGGTATCCGGCCGGCATATCGCCGAGTTTTTATCCGGGCAGGCAACGCGCGACATCCCCGGCATCGGCGCACGCCGTGCCGCACTGCTGGGCAAGTTCGGTCTGCATACCGCGCTGGAGTTCTCCCGCGCCCCGGAGGCGCAGGTGCAGCGTCTGCTCGGTCGCACCGGCATGCACTTGTGGCATGAACTGAACGGACAAAGCCTGTTCGGCATCCAGACCGCCCCGGCTTTGCCCGGGAGTATGGCGCGCACGGCCAGCCTCGGCGAACGCAGCAGCGATATCCGGCTGGTGCGCTCTCACCTGTCGCACCATTGCTTCCGCCTCGGCATGGACATGGTGGCGCGGGGCTACACGGCACGGCATTTCTCCGTGATGCTGCGTCTCGGAAATTTCGAGCATGTCACACTGGCCGAACATCTGCCGCAGGCCACGCAGCACCTGAACATCATGCAGCGCACCGCCACCCGGCTGTTGCACGGCCTGTGGCGGGAGGGGATGGTAGTCAATGCCTGCGGCATCGTGGCCACGCAGATCGCTCCGGCAGGTCATGCACAAGCCGGGCTGTTTGCCCCGGATGCAGGGGATCGCGAGACCGCCGACCTGCCGCTGTGGCAGGCGATGCAGGCGATGCGCAGCCGCTTCGGCAACAGCATCATCCGCCCGGCCAACTCCCTGCTGCGCACGGCTCCGCCTGCGCGGCAAGGCCGGCGCTTCGGGTATCCGTTGTTTGTCTGCCGATAAAGAAGCATGCAGAATGCGCTTTCTGTCGCGTCATGCGCCCGCAAGGAGGTCTTATGCCGATCTATGAATACCACTGTGAAAGCTGTACCAGGGAATTCGAAACGCTGGTGATGCGCAAGTCCGAGACCGTGACCTGCCCGGACTGCGGCAGCGACAAACTCTCCCGTCTGATTTCGGCGCATGCCATCGGCCACGGGGCACCGGATACCGCCTGCGGTTCCGCCCCCTGCTCGCCGATGCCGGCCTGTGGCGGCGGCATGTGCCCGGGGATGCAATAAGCCATGACCGGAGCGGCAGCAAAGCCCGCAAAACAATCCCTCTTCGATCTGCTCGGCGGGCAGCCGACACTGGAGTGTGTGCACAAACGCTTTTACGACAAGATCTATATCCACCCCTGGCTGAAACAATTCTTCGAGGGGCACGAACAGGCCGCCATCGAGCTGCGCCAGACCCAGTTCATGGCTGAGAAGTTCGGCAGTGATATGCAGTATCCGGGCATGGCGCTGGAGCTGGCGCACCGCCGCATGTTCATCCCGGAAGAGCTGCTCAGGCTGCGCCAGTCATTACTGCGCGAATCGCTCGAGGAAGAGCAGGTGCCCGAGGCGCTGATCGTGCGCTGGTTGAAGATCGATCAGGCATTCTGGAAGGACATCCGCAACGACTCACTGGCCTCGTTCAGCGAAGTCGATCTGAAATACGAACGTCCGTTGATCGTCAACAACCCGCAGGCTTAAGTCTTCATCATCTCCGTCAGCGTTGTGCATGCCTGATTCAGGGCGTGCGCCACGCCGGCATGCACGATACGTCCGTCCCAGGTGTTCACACCGCGCCGCAGCGCTGCATGGGTCTCTTGCGGACCGCGCAGTGCGGCCTCGATACCCTCATCCGCCAACATCTGTACAAAGGGAAGTGTGGCATGGGTCAACGCGCGGGTGGCGCTGAGCGGTACACAGGCCGGAAGATTCGGCAGGCAGCAGTGCAGCACGCCCGCCTCCACATACACCGGCTCGGCATAGCTGGTCGGCCTGCTGGTCTGCGAAATCCCGCCCTGATCGATGGCGATATCGACAAACACCCCGCCGCGCATCGTCGCCAGCAGTTCCGCGTTCAGCAGATGTGCCGCGTGCTCGCCGGCAATCAGTGTGGCTCCGATCAGCAGGTCGCAATCCTGCAACTTGTCGCGCAGCGCCTCCGCACTGAACACCTCTGCGCTGAAGTGCCCTGTGAGTTTCCTGTTCAGCGAAGCAATGCAAGCGGCACTGGTATCCAGCACACATACCTCCGCACCCATGCCGGCAGCCACCTGAGCGGCATTTCTTCCCGCATGACCGCCGCCGAGGATGAGCACGCGGGCGGGCGGTACGCCATCGGATCCGCCCATCAATTTCCCCTTGCCGGAAAAGGGCGTGCCGTTCTCCGATTGCAATAAATATGCGCCCATCTGCACGGCCACCCGTCCGGCTATCTGGCTCATCGGCGCGAGCAGCGGGAGTGAACCATTGTCCATCTGTACGGTCTCATAACCGATGGCGCGTACCTGCTGCTGCAACAGGGATGGAACCAGTTCCGCAACAGCAGCCAGATGCAGGTAGGTGAACAGGCATAAGCCCGGATGGAAATAAGCGTATTCGACCGGCAGCGGCTCCTTGACCTTGACCACCAGTTCCGCATCCCAGGCCGAGGTTGTGTTCACGCTAAGCGCACCGGCGGCAAGATAATCTGTATCGGCAAAGCCGCTGCCCAGGCCTGCACCGGCCTCGATGCGTACTTCATGCCCAGCCCGGGTCAGTATTTCCGTCCCTTGCGGCGTAAGGGCGACCCGACGTTCGCGGTTTTTTATTTCCTTCGGTATCCCGATAATCATGACGTCCTCGCTGTGGCCGGCGTATCTGGCTTGATGAGTATAAAGCAAAACGGACAAACGTGCGGCTGACTGTTTCCAGTGATTACCTGTTTGGCTAGTATCTCCCATGCGGCAACCAACCGCCAAGGAACCAAAATGGCCATTTCTCTGAAACCTCTGATGATTTCCGGCAAGGAAGTCCTCCCGCTTATTGAGGGAGGGAAGGGTGTTGCCGTGTCCAACGGCGAAAGCTCCGGTGCATGGGCTGCCGCAGGCGGGGTAGGGACTTTCTCGGCGGTAAACGCCGACAAGGTGGATGAAAACGGCCAGATCATCCGCACCGTTTATCACGGGCGCAGCCGCAAGGAACGCTTTGAAGAGCTGGTGTCGCAGGCCATTGCCGGCGGCATCTCACAGGCGCAGATCGCCCATGACGTCGCAGGCGGCGAAGGGCGTATCCATGCCAATATCCTGTGGGAGATGGGTGGCGCGGAACATGTGCTGACCGGCGTTCTGGAAGGGGCGAAGGGCCTGATCCACGGCGTGACCTGCGGCGCAGGCATGCCTTTCCGTCTGGCCCCGATCGCGGCGCACTATCAGGTTTACTATTATCCGATCATCTCTTCGGCACGCGCCTTCCGTGCGCTGTGGTTGCGTTCCTACCGTAAGCATCCGGAGTGGCTGGGCGGCGTGGTCTATGAAGACCCCTGGCTGGCCGGTGGACACAACGGCCTGTCCAATTCCGAAGATCCGCTGCTGCCGGGCGACCCGTATCTGCGCGTGGCCGAGCTGCGTAAGACCATGAACGAATTCGGCCTGCAGAACACGCCGATCGTGATGGCCGGTGGTGTCTGGTTCCTGCGCGAATGGGCCAACTGGCTGGATAATCCGGAAATCGGCCCGATCACCTTCCAGTACGGCACCCGACCGATGCTGACCCAGGAAAGTCCCATCTCCGATGTCTGGAAGTCACGCCTGATGCAGCTCAAGGAAGGCGATATCCGGCTGAATAAATTCTCGCCGACCGGCTTCTATTCGTCGGCTGTGTACAATCAGTTCCTGCACAATCTGTATGACCGCGCCGACCGCGAGGTGGCTTTTGTCGATCATCCGGCGGGCGATCATGTCGAGCCTTTCCGCTTCGGCGTGCGCAACAAAGAGGTGTTTGTGACCCGTCACGATCACAAGCGCATCAATGAATGGATCGAGGAAGGTTTCACCAAGGGTCTGCAGACTCCGGATTCGACTCTGGTGTTCGTCACCCCTGCCGAGGCCAAGGAGATCCGCGAGGACCAACTGGGCTGCATGGGCTGTCTGTCGCAGTGCAGCTTTTCCAACTGGGCGGCGAACGAAGCGGGAACCACCGGCCGCAAGGCCGATCCGCGCAGCTTCTGTATCCAGAAGACCCTGCAGGATATCGCGCACGGTGCCGATCCGAGCACGCATCTGATGTTCGCCGGCCATGCCGCTTACCGCTTCGCGCTCGATCCGTTCTATGCCAACGGCTTCATCCCGACGGTGAAGCAGTTGGTCGAACGCATCTGCACCGGCGACTAGGCAACCATCCAAGCAAACAGCTCACCACAGAGGACACAGAGAAAGGCACAAGAAACTCGAAAGATTTTTCTCTGTGCTCTCTGTGGTAAAAAAGCCCTTTAGGCCAGGGCGCTGACCTTGGCGGCCATGATGAAATCGTTTTCGTGCAGGCCGCCGATCTTGTGAGTATAGAACAACACGTCGCAATAGCCCCATGTGTAGTTCAGCACAGGATGATGCCCCTCGGCCTCGGCCAGTTCCCCGACCTTCAGTGCAAAGGTCTGGGCTTCGATGAAATTGCCAAAGCTGAAATGGCGGGACAGGCGTGTGGCATCGCGGTTCAGTTCCCAGCCGGGTACCGCGTCCAGCATGGCCTGCGCCGCTTCTTTGCTCAACGGTGGCACACCGCCTTTACAGGGCTCACAGGTTCGACTTTTCAGATCCATGGCTGCCTCCGTGACAACCATTCTAGCAGCTTCTACAGCGCGCAGGGCTCGACTCAGGCAAGCAGGCCCCAGTAGCTGAGCAGGCGCTTCTTTGCGCGTGCTGCATCCTGTAAGGGGAACTGCCAGCGCAGGGCGTGCAGGCCGGCCTTCAGGGCAGCTTCCACATCCTCGGCTTCGTTATCGCCCAGATGCATCATGCGTTCCGGCTGCACATCAAGCCTGGAGGCAGTCCAGATGAAGATATCCTTCTGAGGTTTTTGCGCGCCGCATTCACCGGGCAGGGCCACTACATCGAACAGGCCCGGCAGCATGTCATCCAGCAGTCCGTACAGGCGCGCATCGAAATTCGAGATGATCGCCAGCTTCACATCGATCTCGCGCAATTGCAGCAGCATCGGTCCGAAATCCTCATGCACGCGCCATGCTTTGGGGCTAGCGAACCAGTCGAACAAGGCATCGAAGCAGTCGGTGAAACGCTTGTCATCCAGTGCGCAGCCGTACACCCGGGCGGCAAGATTCAACCACCATCGCCGCTCGAAGGCGTCGCGGTCTTCTCCCGGCGGGGTGAGCATCGGAGGTGCAGCCTGAAAGGCCAGATCGAGGCGGCGGCGCATGGTCAGCTCGGTCGCCTCCAGTCCCACTTCAGCGGCAAAGCGTGTGTAGGTCACGGCTACGGGTTCGGCAAAATGAAGAAAGGTTCCCACGGCATCAAAACTCACGGCCATCGGCCGGTCCATACCCATCACATCTCTCACGGACGCACCTCATCAAGCATCAGCTTGTATTCGATGGCATCGAGCAGAGCCTGATAGCTGGCATCGATGATGTTTGTGGATACCCCGACCGTGGTCCATTTGCGTTCGCCGTCGGTGGATTCGATCAGCACGCGCACCGGCGCTTCGGTGGCCTGACTGGTGGAGAGTACGCGCACCTTGTAGTCTACCAGCCGGAATTCCTTCAGTGAAGGATAGAAATCCTGCAGTGCGGCACGCAAGGCCTTATCCATGGCGTTGACCGGACCGTTACCCAGGCTCGCGGTGTGCGCGAACTTCTTGCCGACACGCAGCATCACGGTCGCTTCGGCTTGTGGAGCACCGTCATCGCCGCGCTTTTCGTCGATCACACGGAAGCCTTCCAGGGTGAAGAAATGTTGCAGCTTGCCCTTGGCGCGCAGCAGCATCAGGTGGAAAGAGGCCTCGGCAGCTTCAAAGGCGAAGCCCTGATCCTCCAGCGATTTCACTTCGGCCACCAGTTCGGCCACTGCCGGATCGGAACCGTCCAGTTTCAGGCCGAAGCCGGTCTTGGCTGCCAACACCAGCACATTGCTGCGCCCGGCCTGATCGGAAACGGTGATGCGCTGCTGATTGCCGACGGCCTCCGGCGGGATGTGTTCGTAGAGTCGGGAAAGCTTGCGCACCGCCGACACATGGATGCCCCCCTTGTGCGCGAAGGAATTCAACCCGACGAAGGGTTGATGCCGCCAGGGCAGACGATTGGCCATTTCGTTGACGAAATCGGACAGGCCCTTGAGTTCGGTCAGACGTTCTCTGTCCACACCGCAATCCAGCCCCATTTTCAGCACCAGACAGGGGATGATCGAGGTCAGGTTGGCATTGCCGCAACGCTCGCCGATTCCGTTGATGGTGCCCTGCACCTGTTTCGCACCGTTCTTCACCGCGATCAGCGAATTGGCCACGGCCACCTCACTGTCGTTGTGCGTGTGGATGCCGATGATCTTGTCCGGATAGCGTGCCACCACCTCGCGCACCATCGCACCGGTGGCATAAGGCAGGCTGCCGCCGTTGGTATCGCACAGTACCAACGCATCGGCGCCGGCCTCGTGAGCCGCATCAAGCACCGCAAGGGCGTAATCATGATTGGCCGCATAACCGTCGAAGAAGTGCTCGGCATCGAAGAACACCTGCTCGAAGTGCCGTTTCAGATAGCGCACCGAGCCGCGTACCAGATCGAGATTTTCCTCCAGCGTGATGCCCAGTGCCTTGGTGACATGCAGATCCCAGGCCTTACCGAAGATGCAGGCCGCATCGGCACCGCTGGCGACGAGTTTTTTCAGTCCGGGATCACGGCTGGGTTTGTCGCCGGGGCGGGCGGTCGAGCCGAAGGCGACCAGTTTGCTGTGCCGCCAGTCGCGTTCGCGGGCCAGTTCGAAGAAGCGGTCATCCTTGGGGCTGGCGCCAGGCCATCCGCCTTCGATGTAGTCCACTCCGAAGGAAGCCAGACGCTCGGCGATGCGGATTTTATCCTCGGCGGAAAAGGTGATGCCTGCCGTCTGTCCGCCGTCGCGCAAGGTGGTGTCGAAAATCTGGACCCTGTTGGTTTTTCCGCTTTCGACGCGTTTGCTATCGACCTGTTCGCTCACCCAACTCTCCATCCGCACGGTGCGGTGTATTCACTGATGCAACTCGCAGCTGCCTGCAATGCAGCCGGATGATACGCCTTCGCAAAGCTCAGCGTAACCCGCTTGCCGCGGGTGTGACGACGGACACTTTGATGCGTCTTGCCTGCATAGCCGCGCCCGTCTACATTGCCTGACATGCAAGCCATCATCATGACAACCGCAGGCGGACCGGAAGTATTACAGCCGCAGGAATTTCCGATGCCTGAAATCATCAGTCCGCTGGATATCCGTGTGCGCCTTGAAGCTGCCGGCGTGAACCCTGTGGACACCAAGCTGCGCACCGGCGGCCTGCTCTTTCCCGACGGTCTTCCGGCCATTCTGGGATGCGACGGAGCCGGTACGGTGGATGCTGTAGGCGGCGATGTCGAAGGCATCGCGCCCGGCGACAAGGTGTTTTTCTGCTACGGAGGCCTTGGACAACAAGCCGGCAACTATGCCGAATACACGGTGGTGCCCTCCTTCGCCGTGGCAAAAATACCGCATGGTGTCGAGATGGCCGAAGCGGCAGCAGCGCCGCTAGTGCTGATCACGGCATGGGAAGCCCTGTTCGACCGTGCACGCATGCAGGCAGGCGACAAGGTATTCGTGCATGCAGGAGCCGGCGGTGTCGGGCATGTGGCGATCCAGCTGGCCAAGCTCGCCGGTTGCGAGGTGGCCACCACGGTCAGCGATGCAGCCAAGGCTTCGTTTGTGTCATCGCTGGGTGCCGACTGCATCATCAACTACCGTGAACAGGATGTCGCACAGGCCCTGCTGGACTGGACGGGCGGGCATGGCGTGGATATCGCCTTCGATACCGTGGGCGGTGCCGCCTTCAATCAGCTGATCCCGGCGGTGCGGGTGTACGGCGATCTGGTCAGTATCCTGCAGATCCCGGCCGATGCCGATCTTAAAACCCTGCGTCTGCGCAACATCCGCATATCGCAGGAACTGATGCTCACCCCGATGGTGCTCGGCCTGAACGACGCGCTGGCCCACCATGCCGATATTCTCGCCAGCTGTGCCGGCTGGATGGCCGAGGGTAAGTTGAAGGTTCATGTATCGCATCGCCTGCCGCTTGTGCAGGCCGCTGAAGCGCATCGTCTGATTGCCGCAGGCTCCATGACCGGCAAAATCGTGTTGCAACAATGAGCGGCACGCCTGACGGCGGCAGCCATCACAACGCACCGGCAACCGAAGCCGACCTGCTGCAATCCTTCACATCGGGCTGCAAGCCGCGTGATGACTGGCGGCTGGGCACCGAACACGAAAAGATCGGTTTCTGTCTGGATTCCCTTCGACCCATCCCCTATGAAGGCGCACGCAGTATCCACCGCGCCCTTGAGTTGCTGGTCACCGACGGCTGGGTGCTTGATTACGAGGATGGCAATCCCATCGCGCTCAGGCGCGGCATGGCCAATATCACGCTCGAACCGGGCGGACAGCTGGAGCTTTCGGGGGCGCCACTGGCCACGGTGCACGAAACCTGTGCCGAGGTGCGCGATCATCTGCGCCTGTTGAGCCATGTGCGTCAGGACCTGCGTATCGGTTTCCTCGGCCTCGGCTTCCAGCCGAAATGGGGGCGTGACGAGATACCGTGGATGCCGAAGGGGCGATACGCCGTGATGCGGCGCTATATGCCGCAGGTCGGTGCGCATGGCCTGGATATGATGCTGCGTACCGCCACCGTGCAGGTGAATCTGGATTTTGCATCCGAGACGGACATGGTGCGCAAGATGCGCGTCGGCTATTGCCTGCAGCCACTGGTCACCGCCTTGTTCGCTGCCAGCCCCTTTTCCGACGGGGAGCCTTCGGGTTATCTCTCCACTCGCGCCGCTGCCTGGCTGGATACCGACCGTGCGCGCACCGGCATTCCGGCGATGATCTTCGATGAGAACTTTGGCTTCGAGCGCTATATGCACTGGCTGCTGGATGTGCCGATGTATTTCGTCATCCGCGATGGAAAGTATATCGACTGCGCGGGTCAGAGCTTCCGCGATTTTCTCAAGGGTAAACTGGCCGCTCTGCCCGGCGAGTTGCCGACCATGGATGACTGGGAGCTGCACATGACCACCGTGTATCCCGAGGTGCGACTGAAGCGCTATATGGAGATGCGCGGTGCCGACGCCGGCGGCAAGCCCTGGATCTGCGCACTGCCAGCCTTGTGGAAGGGCTTGCTCTACGATCAGAAAGCCCTGGACAAGGTGCATGCGATGGTGGCCGACTGGACGCATGCCGAGGTGCTGGGTATGCGCGCTGCCGTACCCGAACGGGGACTGAAAACCCGTTTCCGGGAAACCACCCTGTTACAACTGGCCGAGGACGTGGTGGACATCGCGCGCGCAGGCCTTGAGCACAGCAGGCAGTTGAACGCTGCGGGTCAGGACGAGACCATCCACCTTGCCCCGGTGATTCGCGCCGTGGACAACAACTGGACGCAGGCCGAAGCCTGGCTTGAGGCCTATCACAAGGATTGGGACGGGCGCATCGAGCCGATCTTCCAGTTCGCGGCACTGCCATGATCGGCGGCGACCCCATGCATGCAGACATCCTGCGTCATCCGCATTTCACCTGTCAGCGTTGCGGCAGCGACAATGTGCTGGAGGTCGATTCCTCCGAGGGTTTTCCGCAAAGCTTTGTCTGGGATTGCCTTCGCTGCTGCAATCCGCACGAGGTCACCGTACGGCTCGACGGGGATGATCTGAGCGTGCAGGCCGAGCCGGTTTGATGGGATGAACGAAGGACAGGGCAGGGCCAAAAAATCTCTCGGGCAGCATTTTCTGGTGGACCGCAGTGCGATCGCCCGAATCGCCAATGCCATCCCCGAGGGCACGGCCACGCTGGAGATTGGTCCCGGTCGCGGCGCGATCACCGAAGCCTTATTGCAGCGTGTCGGCGCGCTTACCCTGATCGAGCTGGATGATGCCCTGGCCGCCATGTGGCTTGAGCGCTCGGAAAGCGAGCCGAAATTGCATCTGGTACACGGCGATGTGATGAAAGAGCTCGGGCCGACAGTTGCTGATAAAGCCCCGCAATGGATCGCCGGAAATCTTCCCTACAATATCTCAGGCCCCTTATCCGCGGCCCTGTTTTCGCTGCATCTGTCCGGCGGCATGGTACTGATGTACCAGCGCGAGGTGGCCGATAGAATCGCCGCCGATGCCGGCAGCAAAACCTATGGCGGTCTCTCCGTTCTGGCGCGGCACTTCTACAACGTGAAACGCCTGCTGCTGCTGCCGCCGGGGGCCTTCAATCCACCGCCCAAGGTGCACTCCGCCGTGCTGCTGCTCACCCCGCACGGACAGCAACCGGCCTGCGATTTCGATGCCCTGCAACGCACCGTACGACAGGGCTTCGCGCATCGCCGCAAGACCATCAACAACAACTTCCGTGGTGATATGGATGCGGCAGACTGGGCCACGGTCGGCATCGACCCCGGCACCCGCCCCGAACAACTCGACTACCCCGCCTGGTCACGCCTGGCGACCTTCCTCGCTAGCAGGAGCTGAAGCAAAGGCGCTTCACCACAAAGGACACAGAGTGCACAGAGAAAACCAGAAATGATTGAGATTGGGCTAAGTGCGCTTACGACCGCCTCGACCTGATGAATTGATACGGATGCGGAAATGATGGAATAAAAAACCATTCCTTTGTCTCGCCTCTACTCCGCGCTCTCTGTGTCCTCTGTGGTGAGCAATGTCGGATGTCAGCCGCCAAGGGTGGCGGTGGCGGATTCGATGTCGGTTTTCAGACGTTCGAGAAGATCGCTGCGCCTGGCGGCGGCCACTTCGGCGGCGGGGATATAGGGAAGAAAGCGTACACGGATGGTGCCCGGTTTCTTGATGAAGCCGCGCTTCGGCCAGCATACACCGGCATTGTGCGCCATCGGCAGGATGCCCGTGCCGGCCTTGGTGGCCAGTACGATGCCGCCCGGCTGGTAGTTGCCCGTGGTGCCCGGAGCCGAACGCGTACCCTCGGGGAAGATCACCACCCAGCGCTTGTCCTTGAGGAATTTCGAGCCCTGCTGGATCACCTGCTTGACGGCCTCGCGCGGGTTGCCGCGGCGGATGGCGATGGTGCCCATCACCGCCAGTGCCCAGCCGAAGAACGGGATATAGAACAGTTCGCGCTTCAATATCCACACATACGGCGGAACCAGAATCGGCATGGCGATGGTTTCCGCCGCCGACTGATGCTTGGCCATCAGCACACAGGCCTCATCCGGAAAATGCTCGCGGCCCTCGACCTCCAGCCGGATACCGCAGATCAATCGCAACATCACAAAGGTCAGCCCCGACCAGGTTCGTGCCCAGAACCATGAGGCATGGAAACCGAAGATACGGGTAACGATGACCAGTGTGGAAAACAGCACAGTGGAGGCCATGAACAGGATGTTGAAGATCAGTGAGCGGACAAACAGCACGTGTCAGATTCCTTTGCTCAGCAGCGCATCAATCGCCGCTGCAAGATCGGGATAAGCCGGAATATCGGGCATCAGGGTTTGCGACTTGGCCAGAATTTTATCTGCATCGCCGTATCCGCACTGCACCAGCCATGCCGCAACACCCGCGGCATGCGCCGCCTGCACATCGCGTGTGGAATCCCCGATCATCAGTGCTTCGTCTGCGGATACGCCCAGCGCCTGCAGCGATTCCTGCAGAAGTCCGGGCAAGGGCTTACGGCACTCGCAGGCGTCGTCCGGCCCGTGCGGACAGTAGGCCACATGCGCGATCTCGCCATGCTGTTCTTCAATGGCCAGCATCATCTTGGCGTGGATGTTCCGGAAGGTTTCCTCGTCCATCATGCCTCGCCCGAGCCCCGACTGGTTGCTGCATATCGCCACGGATATGCCGGCAGCGGTCAGCTTTCCGATGGCCTCGAGGCTTCCCGGGATGGGTTTCCATTGCTCGGGAGCAAGAATGTAGTCCGGCGAATCGAAGTTGATTACCCCGTCCCGGTCGAGCAGCACTGCTTTAGGTAAGTTCATATCGAAACGGTACGTTCAGAGGCGTTGAAAAGGAAGCAGGGGGATCGGCTTGTGAAAAGGGTTGGGTTATTCACTCGAATGAGGCAAGTTGTTTGGAAAGTGCAGGAATCTTGCGTGAGATAACATCCCAGACAATGTCACGATCCAGACCGAAATACTCATGCATGGCGGCATTGCGGAAAGCCACGATTTTGCGCCATTCGATCTGCGCGTTTTGTCCTCGAATCTCAGCGGGAATCCGGTTCGCAGCCTCACCGATAATGGTCAGATTTCGCAAAACAGCATCCTGAACCAGTTCATTTGTGATTCATCCCTTCACAAAAGCGCTGAACCTTGGCGCAGGCATGCTGCATATCATGGACATACAGCCGCCATTCACGCGGCACGGATGGCCTCTCTCTCGATAAAAGGCGCCAGTTCGGGGCGGATGGATGCACGGGTCAGTAAATCAACCGGCGAATGTAGCAGGTCCTCAAGATAGAATTTCAGGTCCATATATCGATCAAAGTCGGGACGGGAAATGAATTCCACCTGGATATCCACATCGCTGTCGTCTGTTGCCTCATCGCGCAGAACCGAACAGGTACAACGACAACACATCGAATCGTTTCAGTTCCTCACGATGCTCAGCAATGAGCCTTAGGGCTTCTTCCTTGCGAATCATTGCGCCAGTTTTCCCCTAAGCCTCAATTAGTCAAGCCACCTTCCAAAACAAAACGGAAGCGTCCCCATATCCTCTATATCCTGTTCGGACGTTTATTGTGAACCATCCCGGTATTCCTGCGAGGCGCAGACTAATCGTCTTGTTGCACAAGTCTTTGATGGCCTCGTCAGTCATGATTCTCTGTCGCTTTCCTTGTTGCTTTTTCCTTTTCAACGCTGCGCGAGTAGAGCAGCACGATGCCGTTTTTCAGACTGAACATCAGCGCGAAAAAGAGCAGTGCAAGCAAAAAACCGACGGCGGGGTGCTCTTGCAGCAGCGTGATGAAGGCGATGACGTTCATGGTGTATCAGCAGACTACTCCCCGGGAACGGTGGCTTCAATGATGTTCAGGAATGAAAAAGGGCGGCCCGAAGGCCGCCCTTTCCATCCACCCTTGCGGGAGTCTGTGACCGCTTAACCGAAGAAGCGGAAGTGAGCCGAGGATGCCATCAGCAGCAGCATCGGGATCGACAGGATGGTGTTGGTACGCGAAGCGATCAGGGCGCGTTTGCCCAGAGCCAGCTTCTCGTCGGCGGTTGCGCCTTCGACGATGCCCAGAATCTTCTTCTGTGCAGGCCAGATGATGAACCAGACGTTGAACCACATGATGATGGCGAACAGGCCGCCGATGCGGATGTCCCAACCCGGGGTCATGCCGCCGTGCATCATGCCCATGTACAGGATGATACCGAAGATCAGGGTGAACATCGCACCCCAGCGGAACCACCACATCACACGACGAACCACGCTGTCGGTCTTGAACAGGTCAGCCTTGGTGTCGGCCGACAGGCCGCCCATCGACGGAACCTGGCAGAAGTTCAGGTAGTACAGCAGACCGATCCAGGTGATACCGGCCAGAAAGTGACCCCAGCGGGCCAGACCGCCCACCAGTTCGTTGATCGCAGGGCCGTTGCCGCTGGCCATGCCGATGCCCACGATGACAGCCGCCAGAACAAAGCCGGCAATCAGCGCGAGTTTATGATTTGTAAAAATACCCATGTTTTCCTCCATTGGAAGTTTTCAGATTGCGCGCGATACTACCGGATAATTCACGCACAAACACCTACGTGAATTACGGGGTAGTGATTCAGCCACACCGGGCGATCGCGGCTTGCATTGCGCGGCGCTTTGCCCTACCAATTCACCCCTTATGTTTGAATGCGGGACAGAACGAAAACAGCCGGAGACGAAGCGATGACCGATGACAAGACGACATGGAAACCGGGAAAGAGGGATGCGTTGTTTCTCGGTGTCGTCATCGTGGTCGTCACTCTGCTGGTGCTGGGCAGCAGTGAGCGCACCACCAAGCCGACGCCGGATGATGAAGTCCATCGCGCCGTGACCTCGCACGAGACCTGCCTGAGCTGCCACGGGCCTGATGGTGAACGCCCGCAGCCTGTCGGGCATGCGAGCAGCGTGCAGTGTTTCCAGTGTCATACCCAGCCGAAGGGCTGGCAGGGTAATGCCAAATGAAAACCGTCGGTATCAGCATCAAGCGCGGGAACGAGCGCGCGACAGAGCTTGCGCTTGAGCTGATCGACTGGCTGAAGAGTCAGGGCAAAGCGGTTCGTATCGATGCCGACATGCAGGATATCTGCGGTGAAAACTGTACGCCGATGCAGGACATGCCATCGGCGGTGGACCTGATGCTGGTGCTCGGCGGCGACGGCAGCCTGCTCAATGCCGGTCGCCACTTCATCGGTTCGGAAACGCCTATTCTGGGCATCAACCTCGGTCGTCTTGGTTTTCTCACCGAGGCGCCGGTGGATGATATGTTCCAGGCTGTGGCCACCGTGCTCGACGGCGGCGGCGAGGTGGTCCGCCACTTCAGCCTGCGCGCCGAGGGCTGGCGCGACGGCACGCTGCTGGCCAGCGGCAATGCGATGAACGATGTGGTGCTGCAACGCAACCGGCACCCGCGTATGATCGAATTCGAGATGCGCGTGGGCGGGCACTTCGTGTTCCGCGTGCGCGCCGACGGTCTGGTGCTGGCCACTCCGGCAGGCTCCACGGCCTATGCCCTGTCCGCCGGCGGGCCGATCGTGCACCCGGGGCTGGATGCCATCACCGTGGCACCGGTATGCCCGCATATCCTTTCCAACCGGCCGATCGTGTTGCCGGCCAGCGAGTCCATCAGCCTGCGTCTGACCGATGTGCCGGCACCTGCGGCGATGAATCTCGATGGCCAGATGGTGCACGAGATACTCGAAGGCGATGAGATCCGCGTGTGCAAGGATGGCGGGATTTCGCTGGTCTATCTGCCGGGACGCAATTACTACAAGGTTCTCAGGAACAAGCTGCACTGGACCGGCCGGGCCGAAGAGAACAAGGCCTGATGGAGAAATCCGCGATCACTACGGGGTGGGTATGTTAAGCGAACTGCATGTTCGCCAGTTCGCGTTGATCGAGGATGTGCAGCTCGATCTGGCGGGCGGTATGACGGTGTTCTCCGGCGAAACGGGTGCCGGCAAATCCATGCTGGTGGACGCGCTTGGCGCCGCCTTCGGCGCGCGCGCCAGCAGCGACTGGGTACGCCACGGCTTCGACAAGGCCGAGGTCAGTGCCGTGCT
Source organism: Zetaproteobacteria bacterium CG06_land_8_20_14_3_00_59_53 (assembly GCA_002779605.1). Lineage (GTDB taxonomy): Bacteria > Pseudomonadota > Zetaproteobacteria > Mariprofundales > Mariprofundaceae > UBA1543. The sequence goes on from PEWE01000011.1 coordinate 55,461, forward strand.
GCTGGATGCGGAGCAGGTGTTGAGTGAGCTGCTTGACGAGCTCGATCTGGAAAACAGTGACGACGGCACGCTGGTGCTGCGCCGCGTGATCCGTGCCGACGGCTCCTCGCGCGCCTATGTGAACGGCTCGCTGGTGCCGGCCAAGGCCCTGCAGGATATTGGTCGGCTGATGCTGGATATGCACGGCCAGCACGAACATCAGTCACTGATGCGCCCGGAATTCCAGCGCGGGCTGGTTGATGCCGCGATTCCCGTGGCGATGAAAGAGAGTATGGCGGCTGCATGGCGCAACCTGCTGGAACAGCGTGCAGCCCTGGCCTATCTGCTGGAAAGCAGGCAGCGCAGTGTGCGCGAAGAGGTATGGATCCGTGAGGAATGCGCCCGCCTGAAGGCACTGGAGCTGTACGAGGGTGTCGTTGAGGAATTGCAGCAGCAGGTGGATGCCGGGCGGAATTTCGCACAGATCAACGATGCGGCAGCGCAGGCCCTGAACGTGCTCGAAGAAGAGGATGGCGACGTGCGCAGCAGGCTGGCCGGATGCGTGCATGCCCTGCAGGGGGTTGCCGAGTTCCGTCCGGAGATCGGTGAAGCCGTGGAGCTGCTCAATCAGGTGGATGCGCTGCTCGGCGAGGCCGCCCCTGCACTGCGTCGCGTGCTCGATGATGAATACGACGCCGCTGCCCTGCAGGCATCCGAATCCCGACTGATGGATCTGCACGAGGCGATGCGCCGCAACCAGACCGATGAAGCGGGGCTGATCGCACTGCATGCGGAGCTTGAAGACAAGCTGTCGCGGCTGGATACCGGCGCATGGGATGAGGATGCGCAGAAACTGAAGCTGGCCGAAGCACAGACGGAGTTTCTTGCCCTGTCCGCCGCACTGGCGGAGGCAAGGGCCGCTTCCGGTAGGCAGCTGGTGCAGGGCCTTCGCCCGTTTCTCGACCGTCTGGCGCTGGCCGGTATGCAGCTTGATATTGTGGTGAACGACCGTCCGGACGACGAAGCGGTGTGGGGCGCGCACGGCTCCGATACCCTGAGCTTCATGGCCGCCTCCAATCCCGGCGAGCCGTTCCGTGAACTGGCAGCCGTGGCCTCGGGCGGTGAGATGTCGCGTCTGGTGCTGGCCCTGAAGGGTTGCGGTGCGATGCGCGTGATGCCGCAGATCGCCGTGTTCGATGAGGTGGATACCGGCATCGGCGGTGAAACCGCCTGGTGCGTCGGCGAACTGTTGTCGGCCATGGGCGAGGTGCGTCAGGTGCTGGTGATCTCGCATCTGCCGCAGGTGGCGGCGTGCGCTGCGCAACAGGTGCATATCTTCAAGGAACAGAAAAACGGACGCACGGTCAGTGCGCTGAAGGTATTGAATGCCGAGGCCCGGCAGGAAGAACTGGCACGCATGCTGGGTGGATCGAACGAACGCAGCCTCGAGCATGCCATGGAGATGCTGGCACGCGGTGCACAGCAGGCCCCGGAATCCGCCGTTCAAAGGGCGAACGCCTGATGCCGCACAATATCAGTGTGCGCAATGCCTCGGTGGACGATGTGGATGCCATCCATGCCCTGCTCGTTCCATTTGCCGAAACCCACATCATCCTGCCGCGCACCCGCGACGATCTTTTCCAGCACCTGCAGGAATTCCTCGTCGCCCTGTACGACAATGAACTGGTCGGCGTGGTGGCCGTGCATATCTACGGCTCCAATCTGGCCGAGATCCGCTCGCTGGTGGTGCGCCCGGACATGCAGCGCCACGGCATCGGCCGGCTGCTCATCGAGGGCTGCGAAAAATGGGCCGTGCAACTCGGCGTGGCACGCATCTTCGCGCTGACCTATGTGCCGGACTTCTTCGGCAAGCTGGGCTATCCGCGCGTGCGCCGTGAAAGCCTGCCGCACAAGGTGTGGACGGTGTGCGTGCACTGCGCCAAGTTCACCGATTGCGACGAGATCGCGGTCGAGAAGCGTTTAAGCGATGCGCCCATCGAGCCGATGAAGATACTCCCCATTATCGAGATCCAGCAGCCTTAGCTGTGCACCAAATGCGCCTGCCCGGCGTTGTTCCTCCAGGGGACCTTCTCTTGCGCAAGCGCAATTCACCTTGTCTTCGTTCATTTGGTGCTGCCAAACATCGCTTCTCGCGCCTTGGCTGGGCACATTTTGAGCGCAGCTTTCATAAATCACCCTTGTGGGCAGGGCTTCGGACGAGCTTGCTAGGGACATGGGTTTGGAAACCGTTGCTGGATGGATTCAATACCCTGAACAACCTCGTCGGAAAGCACGACATCCTTTGCAGCGATATTTTCTTCAAGCTGCGCCACGCTGGTGGCGCCGATGATGCAGCTGGCCAGAAACGGTTGCCTGAGGATGAAGGCCAGCGACATCTGCGTCAGTGATAAACCGTGCTCAAGGGCGAGCTTTGCATAGGCGGCGGTGGCTGATCCGGCTTCCGTGCTTGAATAGCGTGTGTAGGCCGGAAACAGGGTGATACGCCCGTTTGCCGGCTTTTGTCCATTCAGGTATTTGCCGGAAAGCACCCCGAAGGCCAGCGGCGAGTAGGCCAGCAGGCCGACGTCTTCACGGCATGATATTTCCGCCAGCCCTGTCTCGAAGCTGCGGTTGAGCAGGTTGTAAGGATTCTGGATGGTCGCAATGCGCGGCAGGCCCATGGTGTCGGATGCCTGCAGATGGCGCATCACGCCCCACGGGGTTTCGTTGCACACCCCGATATGCCGCACCTTGCCGTCCTGCACCAGTTGTTCGAGAGCACGCAGGGTCTCTTCCGGCGGCGTGATCTGCTCTGCGTCCGCCTGCTGATAGCCGCGCCTGCCGAAGAAATTGGTGTTGCGATCCGGCCAGTGCGTCTGATACAGGTCGAGATAATCGGTTTGCAGACGTTTGAGCGAGCCCTCGCAGGCGGTGATGATGTTCTGCGCATCCAGCCTGGCCTTGCCTTCGCGGATATGCGGGCACCATGCGGTGGGTCCGGCAACCTTCGAGGCCAGCACCACCTTGTCGCGCCTGCCGCTCTGCCTGAACCATGCCCCGATGATCTCTTCGGTCCTGCCGTAGGTTTCGGCGCGCGGCGGGATGGCATACAGCTCGGCGGTGTCGAAGAAGTTCACGCCCTGCTCCAGCGCATAGTCCATCTGCGCGAAGCCCTCGGCCTGCGTGTTCTGCTCGCCCCATGTCATCGTGCCCAGTGCGATCACGCTGACCTTGAGTCCTGTTCTGCCGAGTTCGCGGGTTTGCATAGGTGTCATCCTCCGGTTGATATCGGTTCAGGGATGCTGCGGGCAAGCCCGCGCAGGTTCAACCGCTCAGCTTATCGGGATGTCATCAGCCACACCCAGCCGAAGAACATAAAAGCCGTGGCGAAGCTGGATAGAGTCACCAGTCCCATGCCGATCGCCAGACGCATTCTTTCCGCCCTCCAGGCATGCCAGCCGAACCATGCGGTGAACAGCCCGATGGGAATCGAAAACAGCATAAAGATGGTGAGGAGCATGCTTGCCTGTTGTCCTTTGTCGATCAGTCGCGGTTGAGCATCTGTTGCAGCACCGCGCACCAGGTGACTGCAAGATTGTGCAAATTGTAGCCGCCACCGCCGAGTCCGACCATGCGCCCGTCGCAGCATGCATCGGCGATGCTGCACAGCCGGGCTGTGGCATGCGCGTGTGCAGCCGGTGTCAGGCACAGGTCGGTGATCGGGTCACCGGCGATAGAATCCGCGCCGCATTGCAGGATGATGAACTGCGGCGAAAAGGCCCGGATATGCGCCTCAGCCTTTTCCCACACAGGAATGAACTCCGCATCCGTCGCCTCCGGCGGCAGGGGGATGTTCAGCTTGCCGCCGCTGGCCGCGCCGGTCCCTGTTTCGTCCGCAAAGCCGGTACCGGGATAAAGAAAACGTCCGTCCGCGTGGATGTCGGCGATGCATACGGCAGGGTCCGATTCGAAGGCATAGAACACCCCGTCGCCGTGATGCGCATCGATATCCACAAAGGCGATGCGCGAGAGTCCGTGCACCTGCTTCAGATGCTCGATCAGGATGCCGCAATCGTTGAACACGCAGAAACCCGCCGCCGCGTCGCGTCTGGCATGATGCAGGCCGGCGATCGGCACAAAGGCATGTCTGGCCTCGCCGCGCATCAGCCTGTGCGCAGCATCCAGCACGCATCCCGCCACCGTGGCCGCTGCCTCGTACATGCCGGGAAAGGCCGGGGTATCGCCCCTGTCGAGAAAACCCTCGCCGCTGAGCGACATGCGCTTCACCCGCTCGATATAGAGTGCGGTGTGAAAGCGCCCGATAGCGGTGGTATCGGCCATGCAGGGCTCGATGATGCATGCCTTCTCAAGCAGGCCCAGCCGCTTCGCCTCTTCGGCAAAGGCGGTCATGCGAAGCGGTCCGAAGGGGTGCTGCTTGCCGAAGCCGTAGCGGGCCAGCGCCTCGCCGAGGTAGAGCAGTGTGCTGTGCGTTGTCGCGTTCATCTGTCGAGTCTAGTCTCAACTGTGCTAAGCTGGCAGCAAGCCAATGGAGAGAGCATGCTCAAACGACTGAAAGACCTGTTCGGTGCCAATGCCGACGACTTCCCCGCCGATGAACACGATATCGCCACCGCAGTGGCCGCATTGATGGTCGAGGTGATGCTGATGGACGGTCGCATGGACGATGCCGAACACAATATGATCGCCTCTCTGCTGCAACGGCGCTTCGGGCTGGATGACGACGAGATCCAAACCCTGATAGCACGCGCCACCAGGGCGGCGGACAAGGCGCATGATCTCTTCCAGTTCACCTCGCGCATCATCAAGGCATATGCGATCGAGCAGCGCAGCGGAATCATCCGCGAGCTATGGGGCGTGGCCATGGCCGACGGGCATGTGGATGCCTATGAAGAACAGGTTATCCGCCGCATCGCCGAGCTTATCGGGGTGCATCACAAGCATTTCATCGACGCCAAGATCCAGGCAAGGGAGAGCCGCCATGAGTAGTCATGTATATAAATCCATCGAGCTGACAGGTTCCTCGCCCATCGGCATTCAGGATGCCATTGAGCATGCCATCGAGCGTGCCGCACAGAGTGTGGACACACTGCGCTGGTTCGAGGTCATCGAGACCCGCGGCCATATCGAGGACGGCAGGATCGCACATTGGCAGGTCACGCTGAAAGCCGGCTTCACGCTGGAGGAATAAGCGGCCATGCGGACGCGGCAGGGGCTGATCGGCAGGCTGGAGCACGGGCGTGCGCTGCGGCTGCAACTGATCGGACTGCTCAGCAGGGCCCGTGAAGAGCAGAATCTGCATATGCCGCCGCCGCGACTGGGAGCCCTGCTGGTCAATGATCTGCTTGCCCTGCTCCCCGGAGCGCCCCGGCGGCGCACCGCGCTGCGCTGCAGCAGCATCACGCACAACAACCTGCACCGACATGTGTTCACCATCCGCTGCCCGGATCAGGCCTTCTATCTCGATGCGGTGAAAGGCTATCTGGCGGGGCGCAACATCCAGCCTCTGGAGCAGCAGGCGGTGGTGTTCCACCTTGCGCGCGACCCAGACGGCCATCCTTGCGGGATCCAGCCACCCGACCGGCACAACCCCGAGCACTCGATGTTCATCGCCGTGCATATCTCTGCCACCACCTCGCCCGAGTCCGAACCGCTGCGGCGAGACCTCGAGGCCGTGCTGCATGCCGTGGACGATTCGGTGCGCGATTTTCCGGCCATGCACAAGGCACTCTCCGTGCTGGCCGATCTGCTTCCCGCCGGGGATGGCGATGCGTCATCGGAGGGTGCGGCCCTGCTGCGCTGGCTCAATGACAATCGCTATATCTGCTTCGGCCTTCTGCCGGAGGGGGATGCGGGCGTGCCCGGAGTGGGCGCGCAATCGCTCGGCGTGTTCCGCAACCGCAGCGTGCTGCACCGGTTGGCGCATGGTCTGAATGAGGAGATCGCGGCGCTTGAACCCGCCACCGGTCCCGGACTCGGCTGGTTGCACCTGCCCGCCTGCCAGCATTTCCTTTACAGCGCATCGCCCGTGGAGCTGCTGCGTATCTGCTGGTGCAATGCGGAGACGGTTGGCGGCGGGCTGAGCAGCGTGCTGCTGCTCGGGCATTTCTCGCGCAGTGCGCGGCATGCCAATGCCAGTCAGGTGCCGCTATTGCGCAGCCGCTGGAGCACCTTGCTGGAACAGCCGCTGCTGGCCGAATCGTCTTTCTATCTGCGCGAGATCCGCACCCTGTTCGACCGCCTGCCCAAGGCTCTGTTGCTCAGCCTGCCGGCACAGGACTGGCTTGCGCCGCTCAAGGCCTTCGCCGATCTGACCGGCGTGGCGCAGACCCACAGCTTCGTGACCACCCCGCCACCGGGGAGCATGCACATGGTGGTCGCCTGCCTGCCTGCCGGCCGCTTCGGGCCGAATGTCCTGAAGCTCATCGAGCAGCATTTTGCAGCGCTTGATCTGGCGATCTGCGGTCACGAGTCCTTCGGTATCGGCAGTCATCGTATCGTGTTGCTGGCCTGCACGGGGCCGCTCGCGGATGCCGGCAAGGTGGCTGCGGCCGTGCAGCAATCGGTCATCTTCTGGATGGATCGCGCCAAGGCGCATGTGCTCACAATCGGCAAGCAGCTGGATGTGCCGGATGCGCTGGCCCGGCTGAGCCGCCTGCCGCCGGTGTACCAGAATCTTTTTCCGCCGGAACAATTCGTCGAGGATATCCGGGCACTGGATCGCATGCAGGGCTCGGGGCGCATTCTGGTGCATGTGCACAGTGCGCAGGGCGGTGTCGATATCCAGATATTCACCCCGCAGGCGCTGCCGCTCGGACATGTGGTATCGGTCGTGCAGTCCTTCGGGTTGACCGCCATGCGCGAGGCCGTGGTGGAATTCGTGGAACATGGCGCATCGCAGTATCTGATCAGCCTGCAATGCAGCTATCCGCAGGCCCCGAGCCTTGAAGCCGCCAAGCGGCTGAGCCTGGCGCTGGATCATGTGTTCAACGATGAGGCGGAGAACGACCCCGTCAATGCGCTGCTGCTGGCCGCAGGTCTGGATATCCGGCATATCGCCGTGCTCGCCACCCTGCGCAACCACCTGGTGCAGCTGTTGCCCGATGCCGCCCCGCTGATGATGAGCCAGATGCTCAACCGGCACCCGCAGGCCTCCGCCATGCTGTACCGCATGTTCGAGGCACGCCACCGGCCTGCCATGCCGGTCACCTATGTCGCACAGGCGAGGCTGGATTTCGACAAGGCGCTGGAGGCGGTCACCAGTCTGACCGACGATCGCTGGTTCCGCGCGCTGGCTGCGCTGGTGGATGCCGGTCTGCGCACCAATGCCTATGCCCGCGAGGCGGCAGACCCGGTGGCTGTGAAGATCGATCCGCAGCGGCTGGATTTTGCGCCTCGGCCTGTGCCCATGCGTGAGATCTTCGTGCATGGCGTGCATGTCGAGGGCGTGCATCTGCGTGCCGGTCCCATTGCGCGCGGCGGCCTGCGCTATTCCGACCGTCCTGCCGATTTCCGCACCGAGGTGCTGGAGCTGATGGCCACCCAGACGGTGAAGAACGGCCAGATCGTACCGACCGGGGCGAAGGGCGGCTTCGTGTTGCGCAATGCCGATGCGCCCGACGAGGCCTTTGTGCAACAGCAGTACCGCTCGTTCGTGCGCTGCCTGCTGGCGCTGAGCGACAATATCATCGAGGGCAGGAGCACCCCGCCTGCCGGTATGCGCATCGCTCAGGAAGATGCCGATGATCCCTATCTGGTGGTGGCGGCGGACAAGGGCACGGCGCGCTATTCCGATCTGGCCAATGCCGAATCGCTGGCTGCCGGTTTCTGGCTGGGCGATGCCTTCGCCAGCGGCGGGCGCTTCGGCTACGACCACAAGTCCATCGGCATCACCGCGCGCGGCGCCTGGGTGTGTGCCGCACAGCATCTGGCGGCGCTCGGCATGGATGCCTATGGCGGTCCGGTCCGTGTGGTCGGCATCGGCGATATGGGCGGCGATGTGTTCGGCAACGGCATGCTGCTCAATCCCGCCATGCTGCTGCTCGCCGCCTTCAATCATCAGCATATCTTCCTTGATCCCGAGCCCGATGCGGCGGCGGCCTTTGCCGAAAGGCGGCGATTGTTTGATGCGCGGCTGGGCTGGGGCGACTACGACACGGCTGCCATCAGCGAAGGCGGCGGGGTGTTCAGGCGCAGTGCCAAATCCATCGCGTTGAATCCGGCTGTGCAGCAGGCGCTGGGTATCGGGGAAAGCAGTTTGTCCGGCGAGGCGCTGGTCCGCGCCATCCTGTGTGCGCCGGTGGACATGTTGTACAACGGCGGCATCGGCACCTATGTGCGTGCCGGTCATGAGCGCGATGTCGAGGTGCGCGATCCTGCCAATAATGCGGTGCGTGTAGCAGCCGATGCGCTGCGTGCGAAGGTGGTGTGCGAGGGCGGCAATCTCGGCTTCACGCAGGCAGCCCGCCTGCAATACGCGGCGGGTGGAGGCGCCATCAATACCGATGCGATCGACAACTCCGGCGGCGTGGATATGTCCGACCACGAGGTCAATTTGAAGATCCTGTTTTCCCCGGCCTGCGCGGCGATCCCGGTGGCCGCGCGCAACCGCCAGATGCGCGCGCTGTCCGAAGCGGTCACCGCGCAGTGCCTGGACAACAGCCTGATGCAGTCGCGCGCCCTGTCGCTGGCCGTCATCGAGGTCGCCGCGCATCCGGCACGCCTGCGCCGCCTGCGCGATGTACTGATGGCCGAGGGGAGGATCAGCCCGCAGACCGATCCGGGCATGGATGACGAGGGCACGCTCGCCCTGCGTCCGCAGCTGGCCGTGCTGCTCGGACATGAAAAGAACCGCCTGCACGAACGCCTTGCCGAGTGCTGTTTCGAGTTGCCAGCCTGCTTCAGCGACGACCTGCTCAAGGGCTACTTTCCGGCGGCCATCCACCGCCGCTATAGCGAGGCGATTGCCAACCACCCGCTGGCCGGGCACATCCTGCACACCATGGCGGCCAATCATGTGGTCAACTACATCGGCATCGGCTCGGTGCATCATCTGCAAAGCCTGTTGCAGCATCCGGCCGGTGAGGTGGTCATCGGCTTGCTGTCCGCCGAATATCTGCTGGATGGCGAGGCATTGCGCCTGCGCATCTGGCAGGAGAGCACGGCGCACAGCGAGGCTATCGGCATGCAGCGGCGCTTGCAGGAGCTGATCCTGCGCTTCGCCGAGGATCTGTTGCGCCTGTGTCCGGTGCAGGGCATGGACGAAGAATGGTTGCAGACCCGGCGCGCCGAGTTGCGCCGCCATGCCCGCTCGCAGCTCGCCGATGACGAAAGCCTGCAAGCCCGGCTAGCTATCATCCCGGAGCTGTCGCGCAGCGCCTCCGCCCTGTATCTCTCCGCCGGTATGCAGCTTCCCCTGTCCCGCGCCCTGACCGCCAGTCGCGTCTGTCACGACCTGCTGCCTCTGCATGTGATGCAGGCTGCGCTGCGCACCCCCGAATGGAGCGACGACACAGCCCATCAACTGCGCCGCGAATGGTTGCACCGTCTGAGCGATATGCGCACCCGCGCTATCCGCCAGCTGCTGGCCAGCGGCCACCGCGACCTGCACTACGCCGGCCTGAACCTCTGGTCCGCCCACCCCTGCTGGCCCGAACTCACCGCTCTGCGCCAGCGCAAGCCAGACGATCAACCTGAGCGCATGGAACTCCTCCTGCTCCTCACCCGCTGCGAGGCCCTGCTCTCCGAAAATGAATCTTTGGAATAAATAGCCACCGGACTCATTATCGGCAGCCAAATTTCAGGATGTTATAGGGAAGGCCAGTAGCAGGGCGAGCATGGGGCCGGAGGAGTTGATGCGGCCGTCTTCCACCATGGCCAGGGCTTCGGCTCGGCTGACCCAGAAGACGCGGATGTCTTCGTGTTCGGATTCCAGGCCGCCACCGGTGCCGACGGGTTTGCTTCTGTCCACTTCGCTGAGGTAGAGGTGGATCTTTTCCGAGCAGCCGCCGGGGGAGACGTAGTAGCTGCCCAGCGGGGTGAGCTTCGCGGGCTCGTAGCCGGCTTCCTCGATGCATTCGCGGCGGGCGCAGTCCAGCGGGTCTTCGCCCGGATGCAGCATGCCGGCCACCACCTCAATCAGCCATGGATGGTCATCGCGCGCCACAGGGCCGACGCGGAACTGTTCGATCAGCAGCACCTCGTCGAGCGCGGGGTCGAACAACAGAACCACCACGGCATCGCCGCGCTCAAGGTATTCGCGCTTGATCTCCAGCTCGCCGCCGTCGAAGCGATCGTGCCGGATGGTGCTGACATCGAGCCGGAAGAAGCCCTGATAACCGGTGGTTTGTTCGAGAAGAGTGTATTTCATTCTTCCTCCCTGTGCGGTGCTGCGTAGGGTAGTAAAAAAAACACCCCGCCGGATGGCGGGGTGTTTATCATCAGAAACTGATGCAAAGCCGATCAGTCGGCGTGCACATTCCTTGCCTGCGGACCCTTCTGGCCCTGCTCGATGTCGAACGTCACTTTCTGGCCCTCTGCAAGTGACTTGAAGCCGTCGCCCATGATAGCGGAGAAGTGAACGAACACGTCGTCGCCGCCGTTATCCTGAGCAATGAAGCCAAAGCCCTTGGAGTCGTTGAACCATTTTACTGTACCTGTTGCCATTGTGTTTATACCTCTAAACATTTGTTTTAATTGGCATATGATGAAAAGTGACGTGGAGCATCGGGAAAAACCCAGACAACCAAATTGCACTAACAACCATTTGCAGCGTCGCAACATATACCATCAATCAATATAACACCAGCACTTGTTGACAAGGGCGCAAGGCCTTGCTGTGCTTTACTTTTTCACTCTCCGGCGGGGGATCAGGCTCTCGCCGAACAGCTGCGCGCAGAGCATGAAGGTGCTCAAGCCACCGATGACGGACACAGCCAGCCAGCCGCATTGCAGCAGTTTGTTCCCGGATGGAAAGCCCCACAGTGCATCCAGCCCGAAGAGGAAGGCCAGCATGGGCACACATGCGATGGCGGCGCGCAGCATGCGCTTGAAGCTGTCGGCATCGAGGATGCGACCGTGCCGGCGGCGCAGGTGAAGCAGCAGCAGGGTGACATTCACCAGAGCGGCCAGCGAGGTGGCCAGTGCAAGCCCGATGAAGCCGAACGGCCACATCAGCATGGCGGCCAGCACGATATTCACGGCCACGCTGATGGCGGCATAGCGCATCGGGGTTTTCGAATCCTTTTCCGCATAGCAGGCGGTGGATAGTACCCGCGCCCAGGCGAATGCGATCAGGCCGATGGCATAGGCTTGCAGGGCATGCGCGGTATGGATGCTGTCGAGATGGGTGAACTTACCCTGCTCGAACAGCGTGGAGATGATCGGTTCAGCAAGCCACAGCAGGCCTAGCATCGAGGGCAGCGTGATCCAGGTCAGCCAGCCCAGCCCCAGACGCAGGTCGCGCAGCGCCTCGTCATGTTGTGCCCTGGCGAAATGCTCGGAGAGGGCGGGCAACAGGGCCGTGCCCATGGCGATGCCGAACAGCGCCAGCGGCAGCTGCACGATGCGGTCCGAGTAATACAGATAGGACACCGCGCCCACCGGCAGCAGGGTGGCGAGGATCGTGCCGACCAGGATATTGATCTGTACCGCGGCCACGCCGACCACGGCCGGACCGAACAGGCTTAAGGTGCGTTTCAGGGCCGGATGGGCGATCCGCCAGAGTGGTCGTGGCGTCCAGCCGATGCGCTTCAGCGCCGGAAATTGAATCCCGAGTTGCAGGGCTCCGCCGAGCAGTACGCCGATGGCCAGTGCCACCGCCGGATTTTCCATCGACGGGGCCAGCACGACGGCTGCGAAGATAAGCGCGATGTTGAGCAGCGCCGGGCTTGCCGCAGCCACCGCGAAGCGCCGGTAGGTGTTGAGCACCGCCCACGACATCGCGCACAGCGAGATCATCGCCATGTAGGGGAACATCCAGCGCGCCAGACTCAGGGTCTGCTGCCAGCGGTCCGGTTCATCGTGAAAGCCGGGGGCGAAGATGTAGAGCAGTAGAGGCATGCCGATCATGCCGAGCGCGGTGAACACCAGCAGCGCCGCCAGCAGCAGGCCGGCCAGCGCATTGAGGAAATCGTGCGCGGCTTCCTCGCCGTGCTGGCGTTCCTCGGCCAGCACAGGCACAAGGGCTACGGTCAGCGTGCCCTCGGCGAACATGCGGCGGAAGAAGTTGGGCAGCTTGAAGGCGACGAAAAAGGCATCGGCCAGCATGCCGGCACCGAGCACGCGGGCCAGCAGGATATCGCGCACAAAACCAAGCACGCGCGACAGCATGGTCCAGCTGCCGACGGTGCCTGCGGTGCGCAGCAGCCGACCGCTGCCGGATGTGCCCTGAGACGCGTTTTCCGGACCCTTGGCCGCAGCGCCCGTATTTGACTTTTTCTCACCCATGTTGATAATCCGCCGCCCTTCCAGTAAGGGCCCACATGCCCTGCCACAAGCTTACGCGAGTGCAGGCAAAGAAAAAGGGGGTGATGTTTTTACATGCCAGGAATCAAAGTTGATTCTGACGACGTATTTGAGAATGCACTGAAGCGTTTCCGCAAACAGGTGGAGCGCGCAGGTGTTGTGAGCGAATGCCGCCGTCGTGAGGCCTATGAAAAGCCCTCTATCGCCAGCAAGCGTAAGGAGGCAGCTGCCCGCAAGCGCTTGATGAAGCGTTTGAGCCGCATCCGCCGCCGCGAAGCCCGCGACTTCTAAATAACGTAGACTCAATGAAATGCCGGGCGACCATCGCCCGGCATTTTTCTTCGTTAGCTTTTACACAGTTTTACGAACATACGATTCACCGTTCATCCGGAGGCCACATGCTTGAAGCACGCATCACCGAGGATATGAAAAACGCCATGCGGGCAGGGGACAAAGAAACCCTCTCCGCCATCCGCATGCTCAAGTCGGCTATCAAGGACAAGCAGATCGAACTGCGTCACGACACCACCGACGAGGATGTGATGGCGCTGATCGGCAAGCTGGTCAAGCAGCGCCGCGAGGCCGCCAAGCAATACGCCGAGGCCGGTCGTGCCGATCTCGAAGCCAAAGAACTGAAAGAGGCCGATATCTATTCCGCCTATCTCCCCGAACCGATGAGCCAGGCCGATCTGCAAGCCCTGCTGGAGGCCGTGATGGCCGAAACCGGTGCTGCCGGCATGAAGGATATGGGCAGGGTGATGGCCGCGATGCGCGACAAGGCAGCAGGTCGCGCCGATATGGGGCAGCTTTCGGCGCTGGTGAAAGCACGCTTGTCCGCTTAAGGTCGGGCCCTTGCATCGGCCGGTCTTAAAGACTACACAGGTTTATGGCGCATTTTCCGACTGAATTCCTCGACGAGGTGCTGGTGCGCACCGATATCGTCGAGTTGATCGCGCGGCATGTGCAGCTGAAGAAGTCCGGCAATAATTTCATGGGCCTGTGCCCGTTCCACCACGAAAAATCACCGTCGTTCTCGGTTTCCGCCGACAAGCAGTTGTTCTACTGCTTCGGTTGCGGCAAGGGCGGCGGGGCCTTCCAGTTTCTCACCGAACACGACGGTTACAGCTTCCCCGAGGCGGTGGAATATCTCGCCGAGAAGGCGGGGCTTGCCGTGCCGGAGAGTCGCGAGGTGGACAGCGGCGAGCAGGAAAAGAAGAAGCGCGCACTGGCCTTGCTTGAGAAGGGGGCGGATCTGTTCTGCCGCGCCCTGATGGCGCCCGAAGGCCGGGCCGGGCTGGATTATTTCAAGCGGCGCAAGCTGCCGCCGGAGATCATCCGCAAATACCGCCTGGGCTATGCGCCGCCCGGCTACGGTTTCATGGAGAAGTCGCTGGGGCGCGATGCGCGCATGCAGGCGCAGCTGGAGGCCGTGGGGCTGATGTTCAAGGGTGATCGCGGTTATGTGGATCGATTCCGCGGCCGGGTGATGTTCCCGATCACCGACCGGCGCGGTCAGGTGGTCGGCTACGGTGGACGGATCCTGGATCAGGGCGAGCCGAAATACCTGAATTCGCCGGAGACCCCGTTCTTCCACAAGTCGGAGCTGTTGTACGGCTATTTTGAACACCGCGACGAGATCCGCAGCCGCAAGCTGCTGGTGGTGGTCGAGGGCTATATGGATGTGCTGGCCATGGCGGCGCACGGCCTGCCGGTAGGGCTGGCTCCGCTGGGTACGGCCATCGGCGAGCGTCAGGTGCGCGAGATTTTAAGATTGCACCCCGAGCCGGTGTTCTGCTTCGACGGCGACCGTGCCGGCCGGCAGGCGGCATGGCGTGCGCTGGAGAAGATGCTGCCTGTACTGGCCGCCGAGCACGGGCCGCGTTTTCTCTATCTGCCCGAGGGCGAGGACCCGGACAGCCTGTTGCAGCGCGAGGGCTCTGAAGCCTTTGCGCTGCGCCTCGAACAGGATGCCAAGCCGGTGCTGGATACATGGATCGACGGGCTGCGCATTCTGGCAGGCAGCGGTCCGGAAGGCCGGGCGCGCATGGCCAAGAAGGCCGATAGCATGCTGGCGGCGATGGCCGATGATTACCTCTCCCAGGCGTGGCGGCAGGAGGCCGAGAAGGTGACAGCGATTACCCTGAAGACACCGCCCCGTGCGGCACCGGAAACTGTGCTGCGCAGGCCGCATCCGATCTCGAAGGTGCCCTCGCTGGCCACGCCGAATCAGGAGCGTTTTCTGGCTGCATTGCTACAGAATCCGCAGCGCATCCGGGGTCTGCTGGCGGACGAAGAGAAGTTTATGCTTGACGATGCGGGGTTAAATCAGTTATACACGCGCGTTTTAGAATTGGCGGCCGCGAATTATAATGTTGCGCAGGCGCTGTTACTCGATTTTCCGCAGGATGAACGCATCCCCCTGTGGGCAAGTCAGTCGGACATATCGGATGATGAATTTGAAAAGCTGCAACTGCTGATGCGGGAGCGATACTTTTACCGTCTGTTGAAACAGGACGGCACGCTGGCGGAAAAGCAGCACTATCGTTATCGCTGGAATGAGATCAGGAATAAACTCGAAAAGGTTGGGCAATAATGGCTGAGAAAGAACAGGTAAAGCTGCAGAACATGGGCGCGCTGATGGCGCGCGGCAAGGCTGAGGGCTTCATTACCTATGACGACCTGAACAAACATCTGCCGGAGGGGCTGGTCAGTCCGGATCAGGTGGAGAAGATCATCAACCTGTTCACCGAGATGGGTGTGGATGTGGTCGATCCGGAGCGCGCGCCGAACAGTGAGTACGGCATGCGCAAGGACCGCCTGCGCAAGGAAGATTCCGCACTGCGCGCCGACACCACCACGCTGGGTACTGTGATCCGTATCGACGATCCGGTGCGTATGTATCTGCGCGAGATGGGTACCGTGGAGCTGCTCACCCGCGAAGGCGAGATCGAGATCGCCCGCCGTATCGAGGAAGGCCGTACCCAGGTGCTGGAAGCCATCTGTCTGTGCCCGGCCACCTTCCGTGAGATCATGCTGCTCGGCGAGCAGGTGCAGGAAGACGATGCCAATCTGCGCCATGTGCTGGATATCGACGAGAAGGTGGTGAATGCCGCTGCTATCGCCGAATACGAGTCTCGCCTGAACAAATCCTCCGACGACGATCTGGACGATGGTAACGAAGAAGCCGAGATGGATCCGGAACAGCTTGATGAGGCCATCAAGGCCCGTACCGCGACACCAGACGGCACTCCGATGCAGGAGATGATCATCACACGCGAAGAGCAGCTGGAAGAGGCTATCGGCCACTTCAATGCCGCCAACAGGCTGCACGACGACTACATCGCGCTGAAGAAGCAGTTCGATGCCGATCAGGGTAATGCGGAACTCGGTGCCCAGCTGCGCGGTGTGCTCGAAGCGATGCTGGCAGAGCTGGTGAGCATCCCGTTCTCCAGCCGTCAGATCGATATGCTGGTGCAGCGCTTCAAGAATGCCGTGGAGCGCGTGCGCAAGTACGAACGCGCGGTGCGTGATCAGGCCCTGAAGGCCAAGATGCCGCGCAAGCTGTTCATCGACACCTTCACCGACCGCGTCAACGACGAGCGCTGGGTGGATTCCGTGCTGGAAGCGCATGGCGTCGAGGCATGGGCTCCGGCTGTCGAGGAGATCGCCGGCAAGATCCGCGAGAACCAGCGCCGTATCAAGCGCGTCGAGCAGGATGTGGAAATGGATGTCAACGAGCTCAAGCTCGTGGCACGCCGTCTGACCATGGGCGAGGCCAAGGCACGTCAGGCCAAGCGCGAGATGATCGAGGCCAACCTGCGTCTGGTGATCTCCATTGCCAAGAAGTACACCAACCGCGGTCTCGGGTTCCTCGACCTGATCCAGGAAGGCAACATCGGCCTGATGAAGGCCGTGGACAAGTTCGAATGGCGCCGTGGTTACAAGTTCTCCACCTATGCCACATGGTGGATCCGTCAGGCCATCACCCGTTCGATCGCCGATCAGGCGCGCACCATCCGTATCCCGGTGCACATGATCGAGACTATCAACAAGATGATGCGCGTGTCCCGCCAGATCGCCCAGGAAGTCGGCCGCGAGCCGACACCTGAAGAGCTGGCGGTGTATCTGGAGCTGCCGGAAGACAAGGTGCGCCAGATCCTCGAAGTCGCCAAGGAGCCGGTGTCGCTGGAAACCCCGATCGGCGACGAGGAAGACTCCCAGCTGCTCGACTTCGTGGAAGACGAGAATGCCGAGAACCCGCTGGACGGTGCAGTGAACTCCGCACTGGCCGAGGCCACGCTGGAGGTGCTCGAACAGCTCACCGAGCGCGAGCAGAAGGTTCTGCGCATGCGTTTCGGTATCGGCATGAACACCGACCACACGCTGGAAGAGGTCGGCAAGCAGTTCGGCGTGACCCGCGAACGTATCCGTCAGATCGAGGCCAAGGCGCTGCGCAAGCTGCGTCACCCGTCACGTGCCAAGAAGCTGAAGACCTTCGCCGAGAATCCGGACGCGACACCCACCTCGTAACATCGCTGGATGATCCAATCAAACGGCAGGCCTTACGGTCTGCCGTTTTGCTTTAATGTTGCGATACACAGCAAAATTGTATATTGCTTACAGGTGGGGGGATTCAAATGCTAACCGCCTTGCTACCGATGAAACCGAGTGCCCTCGATCCACCACCTGCCTGACTGCCTCAATCTTGAACTCATCTGAA
>PEWE01000018.1 GCA_002779605.1 Zetaproteobacteria bacterium CG06_land_8_20_14_3_00_59_53
AGCGGTGTCCTCCGGAAAAGTTGCTTGGTGGTACAAACAACCTAACCAGGGGCACCGCTCGCTTTAACCCCTATTTCCCGCCAATCCGCGATGAACCTATTTTTTTGCCCAACGGACCCGGCATGCCTGCCGCCTGCATCTCGCGGCATTCGCGTCCTGCATCCGCCCACATGGCCGGGTTGATCCAGTCTTCAAGCTGCTCGCGAGTGTCAGGGTCTGCATCGCCATACATGTCCTGCCACTCTTCCGTCACCTCCCGCAACGCGCTTTGATAATCGTCGCCATGCCAGATGCGGGCGACCAGCGGATCGACATACATGGCATGCCAGAATGAATATTCGCCCAACTCCGCTGCGATCTCTTCCGGGGGATTCTCCTGCACAGAGAGCCATAAATTCTTTTGCGCTTGCGGAATTTCTTCCGGTATGTGCAGCAAAAACTCCGCCAGCCATGCGAGATACTCGTCATAAGCAAGTTTGTCGGGGACTTCTTCAGCGAAATACGAGCGCGGAAAACTGTGGGCGAAACTCATGTTATAGCCTTCTCCCGTGTTGAAATGGTCTAAGCCGGATGCTTGATGGCGAAAGACAGCGAATGCCCCGGTTCGTCGTCGAGACAGAACACCGAATGCCAACAGCAGTGCTCCGTGCTTTGCTGCGGCAGCAGCAGGATGTCGCCGGGGGCGAGCACCAGCCCGTGGCCATGCTCGATCAGGCGGCGGGTGAAGGCGGGGGTGGAATTCAGCAGCGTCTCCAGAGTCCCCTGATCGTCGGATTCGAGCAGTGTGATCAGTGCGTCCTGCGGCATGGTCCTCAGCTCTGCGAATTCAGGGATTTCGCTTGCGGCAAGGAAGCCCGCGATCTCATCGAGCAATTCGCTGCGCGGCAGGGCCAGCCAGCCGGTGTGGCCGAACAGCTGGGCATAGACAACCCCGGCATGACCGGTTTCCACATCCTGATGCAGCTGCGCCCCGCCGCCCGGGGCGTTGGAATAGATCAGTCGCTCGACGAACAGCGGGGCATAGCCGAGCAGGCCGGAAAGCAGGCCGCACAGCTCCCGGTGCGCACTGATCATGGTACATTCGGGAAACACGCGCGTGGCAAGCTCGGCAGCCAGCTCCTCGCGCAGCGGGTCGTGCTCCTGATCCTTGAACATCTCCATGCCATAGGAAAAGCGGAAGCGGATGGAATCGTCGCTATCGTGGAAGGACAGGCAGGACACCTTCATCCACAGGTCCTCGGCATGCAGTTCGCCGGATTTGACGGCATCGAAGGCGATCTTCTCTATCTCCTGCGCGTCATGTCCGGAATGGATGGGGGCCAGCAGATCGAAATCCGGTTCCAGACGGGAGCGATACGGTTCTTCCAGCAGGATGTCCGCGCAGCTTTCATCATTGCGCACACGCTGCATGATGGTCAGCGCATCGCGGATGTCGTCGGCATGCGCAGCCACCTCGGAGAGCAACCTGCCCGGCAGGCGCACCGGCATGGCGGCGTTCCACAGTTTCGCCACCTTGTCCGCAGTCGGCATGTCGCGGCGCTCTTCATGCATGGCGATAGTGCCGTGCGCGCAGCCGCGTCGGGTCAGCAGCCAGCCGCTGGAATCGTCGGATTCACCCAGCCACAGCATTCAGGCCGCAGCCTCGGAAACCATCTGCGCATAGCGCTCGTTAAAGCGTTTGGCCAGTGAGCGGGCCGACTCGGCATAGTCATTTTCATCGCCCCATGTGGAGGCGGGATTGAGCACCGAGGCATCCACGCCCGGGCAGGATTGCGGCACCGAAAGCCCGAAGAACGCGTCGGTCGCATAGGGCACATCATCCAGATTGCCATCGAGTGCGGCATTGAGCATGGCGCGCGTGGCATCGATATCCATGCGACTACCCACACCATACGGACCGCCGCTCCAGCCGGTGTTGATCAGCCAGCAGCTGACGTTCTGATCCTTGATCTTGCGCCCCAGCATCTCGGCATACACCCTCGGATGCCGCGCCATGAAAGGCGCGCCGAAGCAGGGGCTGAAGGTCGCTTCCGGCTGGGTCAAACCTGCCTCGGTGCCGGCCACCTTGGCGGTGTAGCCGAGCAGGAAGTAGCGCATGGCCTGCTCCGGGGTGAGTTTTGCGATCGGTGGGAGCACGCCGAAGGCATCGGCGGTGAGCATGACGATATTGTTCGGCTGTGCAGCGACACCTGGATAGATGGCATTGGGGATGGCCTGGATCGGATAGGCGGCGCGCGTGTTCTCGGTCAGACTGATGTCGTCGAAATTCACCCGGCGGGTGACTGTGTCGAAGCCGACATTCTCCAGGATCGAGCCGAAGCGCTGGGTTGCGTCATAGATCATCGGTTCCTTTTGCTTCGACAGCTTGGCGACCTTGGCATAGCAGCCGCCCTCGAAGTTGAACACATCGTGGTCGCTCCAGCCGTGCTCGTCGTCGCCGATCAGCTTGCGCGCAGGGTCGGAGGAAAGGGTGGTCTTGCCGGTGCCTGATAATCCAAAGAACACCGCTACATCATCATGCTTGCCGACATTGGCCGAGGAATGCATGGGCAGCACATCTTCGTCCGGCAGCAGATAGTTCATGATGGTGAAGATGGATTTCTTGATCTCGCCGGCATAGCCGGTGCCGCCGATCAGCGCGATGCGCTTGCTCATGTGCAGCAGCACAAAGGCTTCCGAGTTGGTGCCGTCCTGGCTGGGCATGGCATGGAAATGCGGCACATGGATCACCGTGAAGGCGGGCTCTCCGGTGGCGATGTCGCGTCCCAGATCCACCGGACGGACGAACATGGTGCGTGCGAACAGCGCATGCCATGCCTCCTGCGTGATCACGCGCACCGGCTTCTCGTACTGCGAATCCGCACCCACCAGACAATCTTCCACATACACATGCTGGCCTTCGAGATAGCGGCAGACGCGCTTGTAGATGGCGTCGAAACGATCTTCGGGGAAAGGCTTGTTGAACGTGCCCCACCACACCTTGTCCCGGCTGGAAGGCTCATCCACCACGAACTTGTCCTTCACCGCGCGTCCGGTGAAATGCCCGGTGCGTACCACCAGCGCCCCCATGTGCGCCAAATGCCCCTCGCGGTTGCGGATGGCGTGTTCGTAGAGTCGTGGTGTCGGCAGGTCCCAGAAGATGGCTTCCAGATTGGTCAGCCCCATGCCGATCAGGGCGTCGCGGATATGCTCGCTTGCAGCAGTCATGTGTTCCCTCGAATAAAACAGGAGCGTCGGCCTGCGACGTTCCCGTACGTCTCGCCATATTACAGGGCATCCCGCCCCGAGGAAAGCGCTGCTGATTTGTTCGGTCGCTTGGCCCGGAAACGATTCTTCCACAGCGAGCCGATTCTTGTGATCGCGACGTCACCCCATCTTGAGTAGCAGTCCCGTTTAGAGTCCGGACCTCACTGTAGCCGATTTTGCAGCTAATTGCTTTGCAT
>PEWE01000003.1 GCA_002779605.1 Zetaproteobacteria bacterium CG06_land_8_20_14_3_00_59_53
GGCGACGGATTCAGGCTCTAAACTTCTCGCGAAAATGACTTGGCGCGACAACCCTGAGAGGTGTGGGTTACCCGCTCACTGATTCAGGCCCTTGAGCAGACATACGTCATCGTCAACCAGCACAACCCCGAAAGAAATAGTCCCGCCCTCCTTTTCACCGGCCAGTCGCTGTCTACGATTGTGTGGAAAACAAGGCTCCAGACGGATCAGTGACAAGCGCGCAAAAACAAACTTTCCCTAGGCTGTACTCTGCAGACAAGGGGGGTGGTTGTGAAGGTGCCGCCGCAGCTTGCACTCCGGCGTTCATGCACATATTGGCATGTACCGCCCTCGCTACCACTCCGGCGTTCAAAACGTCTGCAAGCAGCCGCTTTGTCGAACCCGGACGCGGGTTCTCACCCAACCTCTCAGGGAGGTTATGGATACAAAATTGAAAACAGAAGCGTTGAAGTTTAAAAAATGGCGGAGAGGGTGGGGTTCGAACCCACGTGGGACTTTCGCCCCCAACCGATTTCGAGTCGGTGCCGTTATGACCACTTCGGTACCTCTCCATGAGTGTGCCGGAAGGCCGCGAAGCATACGGATGACGCCCGGCTGCGCAAGCGCCCGTGTGCCTCAGGCCTCGGAGAACACGCCCATCGCGCGCAGACGCTTGTAGCGCGAATCAAGCAACACGGACAGCGGCTCGCTGAGCAGTTCCTTGAGAGCCTTCTCCAGCACATCGCCCATCATCGATGCCGCATCCTTGAGATTCTCATGCGCCCCGCCCAGCGGCTCGGGAATGATCCCGTCGATCAGGCCGAAGCCTTCCAGATCCCTGGCGGAAAGCTTCAACGCTTCTGCAGCCTGCTGCGAGAAACTGCGGTCGTGCCACAGAATCGCCGCACAACCTTCCGGAGAAATCACCGAATAGGTGGTGAACTGCTGCATATACAGCCTGTCGCCCACACCGATGGCCAGTGCGCCGCCGGATCCGCCCTCGCCGATCACCGTGCAGATCACCGGCACCTTCAGACTGGAGAGCTCCATCAGGTTGCGGGCGATCGCCTCGCTCTGGCCGCGCTCTTCGGCATCCACACCCGGCCATGCACCGGCCGTATCGATAAAGGTCATCACCGGCATGCCGAAACGCTCGGCCAACTGGAACAGACGCAGCGCCTTGCGGTAGCCCTCCGGGCGCGGCATGCCGAAATTGCGGCGGATCTTTTCCTTGGTATCGCGTCCCTTCTGGTGACCGACGATCACCACCGGCTGTTCACGGAAGCGTGCCGTGCCGCCGACGATCGCCCCGTCGTCACCGAACGCGCGGTCGCCATGCAGCTCCTGAAAATCGTCGAACATCTCCTCGACATAATCGAGGAAATACGGCCGGTCGGGATGACGCGCCAGCTGGGTCAGCTGCCAGCGATCGGCATTGCTGTAGGTATCCTTGATCAACGCATCACGTTTTGCGGTCAATTTCTCCACTTCCTCGGCAATATTCAGCCCAGCGCCTTCACCCATGCCCGACAGTTCCTCGATCTTCGAGGTCAACTCAGCAATCGGACGTTCAAATTCCAGATAACTACGCGGCATACTGTCTCCTATCCTCTTTTCTTCCCCCCTGCCTTGGCGCAACAGCCGGCTGCCAGGGTTTGCAAATCAACTGCACGGCATGATGATCGAACCATGCGCGCAGACTATCTCTGACCTCGTCATTCCAGCACAAGGTCAATCCCGAAGAAAGCTCCGCTGTCGCCCCGTTGGCCAGATGCAGGTGAAAGCGCACCCCGACATCGCCCGGATTGGCACGCGCCAGCGCAGCGAATCTTTTGACCGCCGCATCATCCCATACCAGCGCATGCGTGGAAATACAGATACGTCGCACCTGCTGCGCAAGGACGCTTTCAAGCGGCGCGAGGGCCTCGGCGATCAGCGATAATTCGTCACGCGACCGATCCACGCGCAACATCGCCAGCAGGGCCTGCTCGCCTTCAAGGAATTCCACGGCCTCGTTGTACAACGCCGAGAAACATACCATCTCGGCGCTGCCGAACAGATCGCCGACCTGCACAAAGGCCATCGTGCCGCGCGCCCCGCGATGCGTGCGCACCGAGGTGACGGTCAGCGGCAACACCACCGTAGAGCCGTCAGGCATATCGGCCACGTCCTCCAGATTGGAACTCCACAGGCCCTCGATATAGCCGAGATATTCCTCCAGCGGATGCCCGGTCAGATAAAAGCCGAGCACCTCCTTTTCATGCCGCAAGCGCTCGCCAAGACTCCATTCGATCACATCGGGGAACACGGCATCCTCACCCTGCGGCTCCGCCACCTCGAACAGGGCCGACTGGCGCGCCTCCAGATCATGCCGTTTACGCGCCGCAGCCTCCATGGCCGCCGCCAGCCCCTGCAGCGCGGCATTGGCATTCGGCACCAGCCCGTCCAAGGCACCCGCCTTGACCATGGCTTCCAGCATGCGCTTGTTCAGCGAGCGTGGCGGCGTGCGCATGCACATCTCCTCGAAACCGCCGAACTCTCCTGCCTTCAGTCGCTCTTCCACCAGCGCGCGCACCGCCGCCTCGCCCACGCCCTTCACCGCACCCAGCCCGAAACGGATATCGGTCTCCCCTTCCGGGATAAATTCCCAGTCGGAGGCATTCACATGCGGCGGCAGCACCTCGATCTTCATCCTGCGGCAGTCCTGGATCAGGCCGCATACCTTGTCGCTGTTGCCCATATCGCAGGACAAGGTGGCTGCCATGAATGCCTGCGGGAAATGCGCCTTGAGGTAGGCCGTCTGGTAGGCAATCAGCGCATAGGCCGCGGAATGCGATTTGTTGAAGCCGTAGCCGGCGAACTTCTCCATCAGGTCGAAGATCTGCTCGGCCTTGTCGGCGGGCACATGGTTCTTTTCCGCGCCCTGCATGAAGATCTGGCGTTGCTTGGCCATCTCCTCCGGCTTTTTCTTGCCCATGGCACGGCGCAGCATATCGGCTTGACCGAGCGTGTAGCCGGAGAGCACCTGGGCGATCTGCATCACCTGCTCCTGATACAGGATCACGCCGTTGGTCTCGCCGAGGATGGGTTTGAGTTGCGGCAGCGGATAGGCGATCTGCTGCTCGCCGTGTTTACAGGCGATATAGGTATCCACCATGCCGGATTCCAGCGGGCCGGGACGATACAGCGCCACCAGTGCGATGATATCCTCGAAACAGTCGGGCCGCAGGCGCACCAGCAGATCGCGCATGCCGGAGGATTCCACCTGGAACACCGCGCTGGTGGCACCGCGCTGCAACAGATCGAAGCTGGCCGCATCGTCCAGTGGAATCGTACTGATATCGAAATCCCTGTGCGCCTCGTGCTTGCGGATCAGGCGGCAGGCAAGATCAATCACGGTCAGGGTTTTCAGGCCCAGAAAGTCGAACTTGATCAGCCCGACCTTCTCCACGCACTTCATATCCCATTGCACGATCGCACCGTCTTCGCGCGGTTCCTTGTACAGCGGTGCGGTCTCTACCAGAGGCACCCGCCCGATCACCACACCGGCCGCATGCTTGCCGGCATGCCGGTGCATGCCCTCCAACCGCCGGGCGATCTCGAACAGGCGCGCCACATCGCCGTCCTCGTCCACCATCTTCTTCAACCGCGGCTCCGCGGCCAGCGCCTTTTCCAGCGTCATGTTAAGATCGTTGGGTATTAATTTGGCCAGCGTATTCACCTTGATCAAATCCATAGCCAGCACGCGCCCCACATCGCGCACCACGGCCTTGGCCTTCATCGAGCCATACGTAATAATCTGTGCCACCTGATCGGCACCGTATTTCTCGGTCACGTAGCGGATCACCTCATCACGCCGGTTCATGCAAAAATCGATGTCAAAATCGGGCATGGAGACGCGTTCCGGATTGAGGAAGCGCTCGAACAGCAGACCGTAGCGGATGGGATCGAGATCGGTGATCAGCAGGCAGTAGGCGACGATGGAGCCTGCGCCCGAGCCGCGTCCGGGGCCGACCGGAATATCATGCTGCTTCGCCCACTTGATGAAATCCGCCACAATAAGAAAGTAACCGGGAAAGCCCATCTGCTCGATCACATCCAGCTCAAACTGCAGACGTTCTTCATAAGCCAGCCGATCGGCATCGGGTGAGAGCGCAATGATGGCTGGCCAGCGTGCATCCAGCCCCTCGACAGCCTGCTGACGCATATAGGCTTTCAGCTCCATACCGTTGGGCGGCAGGAAATCCGGCAGCTGGTAGTTGCCGAACTGCATGTCCACATTGCAGCGGCTGGCGATGTGCAGGCTGTTTTCGATGGCCTCCGGCACATCCTCGAACAGCTCGACCATCTCCTCGCCGGTTTTTAAATAGTTCTCCGGCGTGTAGTGCGCGCTGACATCGTCGGACAACGTCTTGCCGTCGCGCAGCGCCAGCATGCTTTCAAAGGCATGGAAATCGTCGCGTCCCAGAAAATGCGCGTTATTGGTGGCCACCAGCGGGATGTCTTCGGCATGCGCCAGCTCGATCAGTTGACGATTCAATGGCTCCTGACCGGCCACGCCGTGACGTTGCAACTCGATGAAGAAATGGTTGTGCGGGAAAAGCCCCTTGTATTCCTGCGCCACCTTCGCCGCACCCACCGTATCGCCGCGGCGCAGCAGCCGCTCGATCTCTCCGTTCCAGCCGGAAGAGAGCGCGATCAACCCGTCGCCGAACTCGCGCAGCAGCGCCTTGTCGATACGCGGCTTGTAGTAGAAGCCCTTGAGATAGCTGATCGACACCAGCCGCATCAGATTCGACCAGCCGGAATTATTGCGCGCCAGCAGCAGCAGTTGCGCATAGCGCGGCCCGCGCGGGCCCTCGCTGACCTTCTTGTCGTGATCGTCGCAAAGATATACCTCGCAGCCGAGCACCGGCTTCACACCCTGGCGCAGCGCCTCTGAATAGAACTCCACCGCCCCGAAAAGATTGCCATGATCGGTCAACGCGATGGCCGGCTGACGCATCTCCACGGCTTTTTTCAGCATGGAGGATACCGACATCGCACCGGACAGCAGCGAGAAATCCGAGTGCACATGCAGATGGGCGAAGGGTGAGAAATGCATTCGGCAAGACTATCCAAGGGCAACCTGAAAAGCATCCGCAGAATCCTTACCGCACCGATTACGAACAAAAATATGTCGCTCAATCCGGCAATTCCTGTAGGGAGTGACGATGCGGTGATGAAGTTGTATATTGCGCGCCGATCAAGTTTTTTATGTGAGGTTTCCAATATGGCCTTTGTAGTCACCCAGTTATGCAAGGATTGCGTCGATACGGCCTGCGTGGCTGTCTGTCCTGTGGATTGCTTCTATATCCCGAAGGAAGTGGATGCCAATTACCCGAATATGCTTTTTATCTCCCCGGAAGAGTGCATTGATTGTGCCGTATGCGAGCCGGAATGCCCTTGGGAAGCCATTTTCCCGGAAGAGGACGTGCCGGAAGTTTTCGAAAGTGATATCGCCCTGAATGAAGCATGCGACAGTGACCGCGATGCCTTCGATCTCGCCGAAAGCAAGGATCACACTCCGCCGAGCGCAGATGAAGTTGCCGCAAACAAGGCCAAGTACGGCCTGTAAGCATCTCCCCTTCCGAAACATCTCGGGCGGTCATTCGACCGCCCGAGTTTTTCTTGTAAGAGCACAAACCCTCTATGCATAAAATCCCCGAATCCGCAGTCGATTGCCGCCCGCCGCTGCTCGGCATGAGCTTCGCCCAGCTTGAGGCGCTGTGCGCACAGGCCGGGGTGAAGCCGGCGCATGCCGAGACCCTGCGTGCGCATATCTTCCGCCATGCCGATCAGGATATCCGCGGCATCGCCGGGCTGCCGCAGGCCTTTTACGATTATATTGAAAGCAACACCCGCCGTCTGGAACCCGAGCTGCGTGCCAGACAGGACAGCGAGGACGGCACCTGCAAGATGCTGCTCGGCATGGCCGACGGGCGTGAAGTGGAAACCGTACTGATCCCCGGCAAGGGGCGGCTCACGCAATGCATCTCCACGCAGGTGGGCTGTGCCGTGGCTTGCACCTTCTGCCTGACCGCCACCGCAGGCCTGACCCGCAACCTGTCGGCCGCCGAGATGGTCGGCCAGATCCATGCAGCCTTCCAGCACACCGGACTGAAACCGCGCAATCTGGTGCTGATGGGCATGGGCGAGCCGCTGCACAATTATGACGAGGTGGCCCGCTTCATCAGGCTTGCCACCGACCCCAAGGGCATGGCCTTCTCCCCTCGCCGCGTCACCATATCCACCGCAGGCCATGTGCCCGGCATCGAGCGCATGATCGAGGATGATCTGCCCTGCAATCTGGCTTTATCACTGAATGCATCCAACGATGAAACCAGAAGTGCCATCATGCCCATCAACCGCCGCTGGCCGATCGCCGAGGTGTTAAAGTGGACTTCCCGCTTCGCCGCCGGAAAGAAGAAACGCATCCTCATCGAATACGTGATGCTGGCAGGCATCAACGACAGCGATGCCGATGCGCACCGTCTGGTCGAGCTGCTTGCCGATCTTCCCTGCACCGTCAACCTGCTTCCCTTCAATGCCCTTGCCGGCAACGATTTCAGGCGACCGGACGATGCGCGCGTGTCTGCTTTCAGAGAAATACTGGTGCGTGCCGACCGGGTGGCCGTGGTGCGCGAATCGCGCGGCCGGGATATCTCCGCCGCCTGCGGCCAGCTGCGCACCGAGGTACAGGCCTCCCGCAGGCAGAAACCGACGAAGATTGCAGAGCAGTCTGCAAACCCCTCCCCCGTATAAGGAACCTTGTCAAACAAGCCCCCGTTGCGGCAGTCTTGCCGGCGATGAATCAGGGGAACGGACGTCGAGGAGAACAAACATGCACAACACATTGAAATTCGGGTTGACTCTGATGCTGGCTTTTTGCCTTACATCCTGCGCCTCGGTCAAGGAAATGGCAGCGGCGGCCACCGGCGAATCAAGTAGCCAGTCCGCCCCCGCAGGCGATGCCAAGGCCGTTCCGCCACCGGTGATCGCCGAGTTCGGCGATATCCCGATCCCGCGCGAACTCAAGCGTCAGGACGACCAAAGCTTCATCTACGAAGCCCCCGGCACGGTGATCGGCGTGATGGTGTACACCGGCAACCGTGTGGACGTGAACAGCATCAACGGTTTCTTCCGCGAGCAGATGCCTGCCCAGGGCTGGCGCTTCATCAATGCATACAAGGATGAGAACATCGATCTCTACTACCTGAAGGACAACCGCAGCTGCCAGATCTCCATCAAGGCAGGCATGATCGAAACCAAGGTGATCATCAAGGTAGGTCCCTCCGCCGCCGGCGGCTGAGTCTCAGCAGAACATAAGACGCAAGCCGATGCCATAACACTTTCACCCCCCTTTAAAGCCCCTCCCCGGAGGGGCTTTTTTATGGGTCATCGCGGAAGTCCGGGAAAGGCGGCTTTGATTTTGAGGAAGAAGTATTTGATTCCGGGGGCAGGTCTTGTTTCGCGCATTTTCCATCCCCTCTTCTTCAACCATCTTAACGTAGAGTGATAAAAATTGGCATGTTCTGCAATGACCTGTACATGCAAGCGCCATCTGCAGTTAGGCAACAAAATCTGCGAAACAAGACTCCCTTTACATCGGCATATCCATGCTGAACTACATGAACGACGGAAACAGCACCAGCCTGATCTTACTGGCGATAGGTCGCATGGCACTGCACGCAATACTGCATCGTCCTGTTGAGGGCGCGCAACGAGGTGTTCACATCCTTGCTTTTCAGTGCCTCACCGAGATCGTCTCCGCTCTGGTGAAAGGCGAAACCCAGCTCCCTGAAATCTGCGTTCTCGAACATGTTGCACATGGATTGCATTTCCGGTGTCAATCCAAGCTTGCTGTGCGCAACCGTGGAGGCATCGTCGAACTTCTGTTCGGAGAGCAATCCGACTATAGACCGGATCGCCTCAACGTGTTCGCGCATATTGGCCAACTGGTGCTGCTTCATGGTCGGCGAGAGACCAACGAAATGGGGTCAGGCTTTCATAACTTGATATTTTTCTGAATCGCATCGAGTTTTTCCTTAAATTTGTCATCGCTCTGCAATCTCTTCTCCAGCTTGCGAATGGCGGCACTCATCGTTGCTACATCGCGATTAAAGTGTGCAGCAACCGCAGTTAGCGATTCCTTGCCAAATTGCATGATGAGCCACCCGACAATCGCTCTGGCCTCGGAATGTCTCCTCACTCTGCTACGATCTGCCAGCGCATCAGGTTCGACCCCGTAAACCCTGCACACCTGCGCAATGCAATCATCCAAACCTATATTCCGGGCAACATCAAGGTGGTCTGCCAGCGCCTTCTCAGCAAAGCGATCATCGCCCAGCACTCGCGCATCACTTGCGCCTGCATGAAACTCAGGCCGGTGCGGCTCGGCCATGCCGTCTGCCACAAAAGAATCATACCTTTGCCTTGCCTCATCCGGCATGGATGAAAAACGGGAGAGCACCACATCGGATGTCAGCCAGGGTAATACCTCTTTCCCGGTATATGCGTGATGACTGCTCCACGCATAAGCAGAAGGATCCTTGACCATACCTGCCCGCACAGGATTCATATGCGTATAGCGAACCAGCTCCAGCAGATAGCTCTCTTCATCAATCAACAAAGCCTTGAATCGCCCCTGAAACAGGTGACCAATCCGCTTATGATGCTTATTGAACCATCGGGTGTAGCGAAAAGATAAATTCTGCATGATGCGAGAAAGCGGAATGGTGCCCACCTGAATCACAAGGTGGACATGGTTGGTCATCAAACAAAAGGCGTGTATGCGATGCTCAAAACGCTCAACCCCTTCCTGCAACAGCAGGTAAAAGTGATACCTGTCCGAATCACTCATGAATATATCCGCTCCGCCATTACCGCGAAGCATCACATGGTAATAGCCGCCATCAATATGAACTCTCGCTTTTCTTGCCATGTCAGCACCATAGTCAAACGAGTATAAATATCAAGTTATGGAAGCCTGACCCCGTTTCTGGCCCTGCCAAACGGTAAGTTTCAATCCGCTCCCGGCCCGGGGGCCGGGAGATACCGGGCGCTGCAGGGCAGCCTCACCCTTGAGGTGTGCGTTTCAATCCGCTCCCGGCCCGGGGGCCGGGAGATACACCAAGCTGTACGGCTCCAGCATTGGATATACTGGCCGTTTCAATCCGCTCCCGGCCCGGGGGCCGGGAGATACAGTGCCATTTTTGTTGCCCAATCAGGCCGCTTTTCGTTTCAATCCGCTCCCGGCCCGGGGGCCGGGAGATACTATAATCCTGAATTGCGCGCACGTTACCAGCAGCAGTTTCAATCCGCTCCCGGCCCGGGGGCCGGGAGATACGCCACGATAATGTACGCAAACCGGGAGCTAAGCCGGTTTCAATCCGCTCCCGGCCCGGGGGCCGGGAGATACCTCCGGTGCTCTCGATACGTCCGCCGCAAAATCTTTTGTTTCAATCCGCTCCCGGCCCGGGGGCCGGGAGATACGGGACGGTTTTAACGGTCCTCGCCCCTTTTTCTTGTTTCAATCCGCTCCCGGCCCGGGGGCCGGGAGATACCAAAGGTGTTGCCGATGGGTCGGTGATTTACATTGTTTCAATCCGCTCCCGGCCCGGGGGCCGGGAGATACAGCTCGGTACCGGCACCGATCCCGATCATCTCACCCGTTTCAATCCGCTCCCGGCCCGGGGGCCGGGAGATACCCGTCGCGACCGATGGCGTGTCCGTTATCAATCCGCGTTTCAATCCGCTCCCGGCCCGGGGGCCGGGAGATACGCTGATTCCTACAACCAAAATCCTTTCACCCATTCGTTTCAATCCGCTCCCGGCCCGGGGGCCGGGAGATACGTTGCGCTATCGTCCGCCGACCTGGTGTCGGCAGGTTTCAATCCGCTCCCGGCCCGGGGGCCGGGAGATACATTGCATCGTACAGCGGGTCGTTCATCCCATCACCGTTTCAATCCGCTCCCGGCCCGGGGGCCGGGAGATACATAACATTTCGCGAACGCTCGCCAAACTAAGTCTGTTTCAATCCGCTCCCGGCCCGGGGGCCGGGAGATACCGGCAAGTGCTGCAGCGACGAGTGCGGGCAATGCCGCGTTTCAATCCGCTCCCGGCCCGGGGGCCGGGAGATACTCGCCGTAAAAACAGGGGTAATTTAAAAAATGAATGGTTTCAATCCGCTCCCGGCCCGGGGGCCGGGAGATACGATGGGATTGCTTTGCCTCTCCATTCGCGCTTATATGTTTCAATCCGCTCCCGGCCCGGGGGCCGGGAGATACGTCACCTGAATGGCAGGCGTTTAACCGCGAAATGGTTTCAATCCGCTCCCGGCCCGGGGGCCGGGAGATACCGTGAGGGTTTGGCGGTTTGGGGTATCGCGTGATCGTTTCAATCCGCTCCCGGCCCGGGGGCCGGGAGATACTTCGCTACAGCGCAAGTATCAAGATATTTTTTCTTGTTTCAATCCGCTCCCGGCCCGGGGGCCGGGAGATACGCTTCGGTTTACGATGATGACACGTCGTTTAACGCGTTTCAATCCGCTCCCGGCCCGGGGGCCGGGAGATACCAGTACAATATCGTCGCCAGCTTTGATCGGCACCGGTTTCAATCCGCTCCCGGCCCGGGGGCCGGGAGATACTCCCGATCATCTCACCCGAAGCGGCTGCGAAAGTGTTTCAATCCGCTCCCGGCCCGGGGGCCGGGAGATACTCACTTTGTCCCCGTTCAGCAAGCCTCAGGCCAAGTTGTTTCAATCCGCTCCCGGCCCGGGGGCCGGGAGATACTGTGTGGCGAAGTTCCAAGCGTGCCTCTCAAGCATTGTTTCAATCCGCTCCCGGCCCGGGGGCCGGGAGATACTTGCAAGGGTCCGTACCGATATAGACGGTATCGCCGTTTCAATCCGCTCCCGGCCCGGGGGCCGGGAGATACACATCACCTGTGAGGGTGCTTTCCCGGTAACGGCATTGTTTCAATCCGCTCCCGGCCCGGGGGCCGGGAGATACTCGTGGGTTGGGTTGGCCCGTTGCGACCGATGGGGTGTTTCAATCCGCTCCCGGCCCGGGGGCCGGGAGATACGATTGGATACTTTGCGGGATATTATCAGTAAAAATGTTTCAATCCGCTCCCGGCCCGGGGGCCGGGAGATACACACGACGCAGCAAGCTGGCAGCGGGTAGCTGTTGTTTCAATCCGCTCCCGGCCCGGGGGCCGGGAGATACAAGGAGTGAAGCATGGACTACCAGACGATAGCAGAGTTTCAATCCGCTCCCGGCCCGGGGGCCGGGAGATACCGACGGGTGGGTGTATCGATTGCGCGACTAAAGGGTTTCAATCCGCTCCCGGCCCGGGGGCCGGGAGATACTCGTCTTTGATGGTTTCGGAGGTGATGTTGTGATGTTTCAATCCGCTCCCGGCCCGGGGGCCGGGAGATACGATAGTGCGACATCACCCGCCGACACATCGACGGTTTCAATCCGCTCCCGGCCCGGGGGCCGGGAGATACTCGGAAACTGCCATTCGATCCCCTTTTTATTTTAAGTTTCAATCCGCTCCCGGCCCGGGGGCCGGGAGATACCCATTTCGCATTGGTGTAAACTTTCGGCTTCGCCCCGTTTCAATCCGCTCCCGGCCCGGGGGCCGGGAGATACTTACAGCCGCCGACATTTGCACAACAATTCCATCGGTTTCAATCCGCTCCCGGCCCGGGGGCCGGGAGATACCCATCGAGTTGCGCAGCCTGCCGGCCATCTCAAGGTTTCAATCCGCTCCCGGCCCGGGGGCCGGGAGATACTTCAGACCGCGCATCTCCTCCACGGTCATCTCGTGGTTTCAATCCGCTCCCGGCCCGGGGGCCGGGAGATACGGCGCCGGTACCGATCATCTCGCCCGAATCGGCCATGTTTCAATCCGCTCCCGGCCCGGGGGCCGGGAGATACCTTTTGCCGGATTCCATTTTGATGTCCGCCCTTTGTTTCAATCCGCTCCCGGCCCGGGGGCCGGGAGATACCTTAGCAGTCGAAACCAACCGCCCGATTTCATCCGGTTTCAATCCGCTCCCGGCCCGGGGGCCGGGAGATACGAAATGGGCTCAACAGGCTTATTGATCTCATACCGGTTTCAATCCGCTCCCGGCCCGGGGGCCGGGAGATACTGGGTTTCGATCTCGTGTTGTTAATGCGACCGGTGTTTCAATCCGCTCCCGGCCCGGGGGCCG
>PEWE01000021.1 GCA_002779605.1 Zetaproteobacteria bacterium CG06_land_8_20_14_3_00_59_53
TTCTCTTCCGTAAATCGCTTCTTCATGTCCAATCTCCTTTCAATTTGGGATTGGACTCTAAATCGTTGTGCTACTCAAATTGGGGGTGACGTCGTCACCGACAAGGACTACAACTATCCCTATTACTATGCCTTCTACGGCTCCATGCCCCGCGAACTCACCGAGCTATACATCAAACACGGCGCCAACCTGATGCTCTTCCCGGAATAATCAGGTGACATTGCTCGACATTGAATTCACAAAGGCATTACTAGTATTAACTCGGCAATAACGAATAGCTCTTCGGCATCTTCTTCCTGAATCACAATCGGCTTATAACTTGGATCGGTCGAATCCGGCTTGAGCATGATCTTACTATGTTGCCAGCCTCCATCTTCGGTGTTCACTTTTTCACTTTGGTACACCTTAACTGTGTAACGCCCCCCAGTATCTGGATCATCAATACTATGATGCTGAACCAGAACCACCTTCCCTTGGCGTGTCCCGACGGGTTTGAGTTTGAATAAACACCAGGAACCATTTGGGATTCGTTTATTCATTGACTCGCCAACAACTTTTGCCACAAACATTCCTCGGCTAGGACGAATAAAGTCAGGCAGCTCTACCCAATTGTAGGAATCAATACGATCTTCATACCCGATATCTGGGGCCTCATCTACAACTTGGGTATCACTGAATAGCCCGGCGGCGACTTCAAGATCATAAATCGGGACACTATTCACGAAAGGATTGACCTTATGAGCTTCCAATAATGGGAACGGAATTACATTGGATGCACTAGACTCCTCGTTGCCTTTCCCATCATCAAAGACCAGACCCGATGCTCCCATTTCAATTTGGCTTTCGATCTGCTCTCTCCCGATAAGGGCTTTAAAATATTCGTTTGTCTCTTCGTCAGTGCAATAAAGGTAGCACCCTTTCATGCCGCGAGTCATAAGCGTCCGGTATGTGTTTTTTATGATCGCATCTGCTTTCTTACGAGCATTAACTGGGTCGACCTTCAGGAGCGACTTATATCCTGAAATTGATTTATCCGTCTTAGCGCGCTCACCTGCATCAGTAACAGAAGAACCATCTCGGATTACAAAATCCGAACCGATAATGACGCCTATATAATCGACTTCCAACCCTTGGCACGTGTGAATACACCCAACCTCGCTGACCGACTCAGGTTTGATTATCCATAGCTGCCCATCGCTGTTGAGATTCCACTTCATCGAGAAATTGTGCTCTTCAATTAGGATGTCTTTCGCTGAGCTATCCTTCTTGCTCACCCAATCCCAACAATACCCAGCCACCAATCTCGCTTTGTTACTGATCCTATTCTTTTCAAAGATGGCATCCCTGAGTTCATTTGGGGAGTCGAACACGCGGAAGTCATAATGAATGTCTTCTAGCGTCTCATTCGCGGTATCCCGAATCTGTAAGCTATTATCTACCCACGCCAGATAACCGTTTGACCCGTTGCAACGGAACTGTGATTCAAGCTCTAACTTGTGGACTTTTGCACCGAGCCGAGTAGCCCAGCTTTCGATGGAGTCTGATTCTCCAATATCCTTGAACGTCACCTTCTGATCTTCATCAATAAAAAATATGCTGAATTTAGCGGCATTGATGATTTCCTTAATCTGGTTCTCTCCAAGGTGGTTAAACATCCCAGATTTTTCATTCAACCTATGCGCCTCATCGACAATCAAAGCATCAAACACATTGGCTTCAGTGGCTGTGTATGAGCCAGAGCCTTTAAACAGGTTGTCGATATGACTTTTCCTAAATGACCCAGTCAACTTGCTTGCATATACGGCGCGAGGTGCCGAGTTCTTTGTCACATATTGGGCTAAAAGCCTCTGCTTAGTTAGCGCAACAAGTAGGTTCACAGCGACAACAGACTTCCCAGTCCCTGGCCCCCCCTCCACAATCAAAACGTGCTTATCCTTCACTGTGGAGGTATTTGCCAATTCCATAGCGGTTTCATAAACGACCTTTTGGTCATCGATCATCAGAAATTCCTGATTACCTTGGAGAAGAGATACAAGCTTGTCAGCCAGATTCTTCGACGGACGGATTCTCCCATTGTCAATTCGATACATGACATTGTCGGAATCACCGTATTTAACGTACTTCTTAATAAAACTGGTGAGCTTGACTCCATCCCTTCTTAAGAAGGCTGGAGCCTTGTCTGTGTAGTCGCTATAAAAACTGTGGTTCAAAACCTCGTCTTGATCACAGTTATGAAGATATGCGCATGGCCACAAATCAATGTCTTCATCCTGAACAGTTTCGTTAAAGTCTGTAAGTAGAGCAGCATATGTCCACGCCTGATATGAAGGGTGACTTGTCTCTCTCTCACCCTTGCCAATAAACGTTCTTACAATACCGTCCTTGTTCGTGGCCGACACTTTTTCCCACTGTTTCAACTCAACAATTATCGCAGTATCTCTTTGATTGTCGTCCTTACCGGTAAGGATAAAATCGACTCGCTTGCTTGTTTGAGGAAGCACATATTCAATGGCAACTCCCGCATCAGACGGAATATCACCGTCATCAAGAATATCCCTCATATACATCATTGAGTTGCGCCATGAGCGAACCTCGCTCTCGGATGTTCTGCGACCGATATGACGTTGGAGCGCAGCATGTATTTTGTCATCAATGTGTCTCTTGCGAACATCATCAATGAATTCACTCTTGCTCGCCGTATACACCAGCATTGGATCGACTCCTAATCAGCTATTCGTATTCGGAATATTTTTTTGAGCTCCCCTTCACCTTATCTGCTGGGTACTTGATCCTATTCAGTTCAATTTTATTGTTGGCAGCTTCGAGTAAGTTGATTCCCAACTTATCAGCAATTCGTATTAGGTAAATTTGGATGTCAGCAAGCTCTTCGGAAACCTCTTTGAGCTTCTTTGCATCAAGACTTTTTGACTGTTCTTCGGTCAGCCATTGGAAATGCTCAATGAGTTCACCGACCTCGGCGATTAATGCCATAGATAGATTCTTGGGGGAGTGAAACTGATCCCAGTCTCGCTCATCGGCGAAATCTCTGAGTTTCAATTTAAGCGATTCGAATTCTTCCAATGTTCTCCCCTTGTCACAATCGGTCTGAACCTAACCCATTGGATGGATTGCGTGAATGGAGCGAGTGATATTCACATCGGGTAAAGCAGGCGGATGGACTGGGGATGACCCGCAGGATCAAAGGTGAGGGCGAACTTGCCGCAGCGTTCTTCGCGGACGGGTTCGCAGACGGAGATTTCGCGCACGGCTTCGATGAAGAATATGTTGGCGATCATTTCGTTTCCCTCGCGGCTGCACACATCGATGCGCAGCGTGGCCCCGTCCGGCCAGCCGCCGCGCTGGCAGAGCTGTTCCAATCGCGCATTGGCATCCACCCAGGCGATCAACTCGGGATGCGTGGCTGCTGTCAGTAATTCCCCCGTCATGCTTTCTCCTCAGGCCGCGGCATCAGTCGATATTTCGATTGATCAGGTTGATGATTACCTTGACGATGGTGTCCTTCTCGGCCGGGCTGCTCTCGGCAATCAGCAGGGTGAGCGCCACCAGCGCATTGTCGGCAATGCGCTTGCCGCCGTCGGTGCGATAAAGCATGCCGTGACCGGCCATGAAGCACAGGAAGATGGCGGCTGCGATACGTTTGTTGCCATCGCTGAAGGCATGATTCTTCACGACGAAATACAGCAGGTTCGCGGCCTTTTCCTCAACACTCGGATAGACGTCTTTCCCATCGAAGGTTTGTTCGATAGCGCCCAGCGCGCTCCTGAAGCCCTGATCCATTTCCAATCCGAACAGCCCGTCGAATTCGCCCTTCATCGAATCAACGATGCGCATTGCCTCATCAACGCTCAAGCGGTATTCGGTAGCTTTTGAGGTATCAGCAACAGCTAGTGTGCCGTGGTCGTAACGATCCAGCGTAGTCAGGGCATAGGCATAATCGGCGATGACCTTGAGCAAACCCTTGGCCTCGACCTCGCCCACAGGCTGATGCGCCAGCGTCTGCTCCAGCAGTGCCAGAGTATTGCGCAGATCATTGAGCTTGCGGTTCTGTTCCTGAAGTCGCCTCTCATCAAGCGCATAACCGCGCGTCAGATAATCCTTCAACACCCGGTTGGCCCACTGACGAAAGCGGGTAGCACGCACCGAATTGACGCGGTATCCAACCGAAATCACCGCATCCAGATTGAAGTGTTCCACTTGGTAACGTTTCCCATCAGCGGCAGTTGTTGCATTTTTTGCAACAACTGAATCCCGATCCAGTTCCCCTTCCTTGAAGATATTGCGCAAATGTCGCGAGATCACTGATTTGTCGCGTTCAAACAATTCGCTCAACTGGTTGAGAGAAAGCCACACGGTTTCACGCTCCAGCCGCACTTCGGTGACTGCGGAACCGTCCTCCGCCTGATAGATCAGGATGTCGTTTCCAACCGTGCTACTCATATCTGTCACCCTTCAATGCCACCCACGCTCATGGCAAGCCCCCGGAACCGTTCATGAGTCAAGTATAAGTCAAGCATTGGTCAAGTTATACCTTGACCACAACGCGTTTGAAGACAAGCCAAAGCTTGACTGCTGAGCTACAAACTCCCGACCGGCAAGACGGGCATGAAAAGCAATATATAAGGAGACTCAAACGCTTTCCGCGCAACGTATAAGTTTACAACTCGCCAGAAGCCTTATGCAGCAGGCCGTACTGCCGATTCAGCCAATAAGCGCACCATGCCAGTGCTGCGAGCATGATGAGCGAGCCGGTCCACTGGGCGGCGCTGGCGAGGGCGTGATCGAGATGCAGCAGGCCCGTTTCGCTGAGGATGAACTCCCAGTCGTGGAAGCCATACGGGGAGCTGTCCCCGAAATTGCCGCCGAGCAGCGGCAGGGAAAGGCTGCGGGCATCGTTGATGTAGGGGGCGATATCGAGGAAATTCTCGCCGAACCACCAGCCGCACACACCGGCACCGAAGGCATCGCGCGTCTTGAACCACAGCACGAACAGGCAGACCAGCGGCATCAGCAACTGACCCAGACTGCCGCCCAGCGAGGTGATCACCGCACCGAAGGGGCGGAACACGATATGACCGGCCTCGTGGAAGGGCAAATTAATCAGATGAAGAAAACTCTCGCCTGCGGCATTGGCGCTCAACGGCTCACCGATCAGCTGCCAGCTGAAATACACAATGATCAGCAGTGCTGCAGCGCGGCCATAGAACACGGCATCATTGTCCGCCTGCGGGATGGGTAGCGCGGCAAGTTCTCCGGCGCGCTGTTCGGCAATCTGCTTCTGCATCGCCTGATGGCGCGCGAACTTGGCGAACACGATGCCGCATTCCGTGCAGGAAAGTGCATCTTCCGGCTGCTCAGCCCCGCACTTCGGGCAGTTCACGGGCGCCCCCGGAGCAATGCCACGCGCATCATGCGCTTAGCCTGCCTCATTCACTCTCGCCAGCATGTCGATGGCGGCCGCCTCCATCTTCGAGAAGGCAAACCATTTCCTGCCCATATCCTTGAGCGAAGCGCCGATATGGTAGATATCGTCGTCAATGATCAGGAACCGGTCATGCGCCAACCCGAAGGCCTGTACCTCGATGGCGGGGTATTGGCTGTTGAACTTTTCGACATCCAGCTTGAGCTGTCTGCTGATGTTGCGGGTAAGAATCCGCACGCTTACCTGTGCATCACGCTTGCCAAGCAGGGTCAGCACGCTTTCATCCACATAGTTGTCGATCAGAACGATCCGTCGTTTGGCGGATCGGATCAACCCGCTGACAAAGGCATACGCATCGAAAATCCGGCCATCATAAAAGATGCCCTGTTTGGGCTGGATGCTTTTATCTTCAAGGGCGTTGAACAGCTGCTCGAACCGTTCATCCGCCTTAAGTTCGCTGGCAGTCTGTCTTTTTTCCAGCGATTCAAGGCGCAATATCAATCCGCTATTGGCGGTCATATAGCGGCGCATTTCAACAAAGGCCCTCATGATAGCAATATTGACTTCGACTGCCCGATGGCTGGTCAACACACCGGATATTCCGGCAACCCCCTGTTCGGTAAAAGCATAGGGCAAAGTGCCCCCCAGATGTTTTCTGGATGGTATCGCATTTTGCGATAGCAGGAGATCAACCTCATCTTCGATGAGTTGGAACATGAAATCTTCGGGAAATCTTTTGCTGTTACGCTTAACCTGCTCACGAAGGCGAATCGGCTTGACTTCATATAGCTCGGCCAGATCCCTATCCAGCATCACCTGCACACCACGCAGGGTGAAGATGCGCTTCTCGATACCCGACACCAGAATCAGTTCACTCATGTTTCAAACCTACGGCACCGTAAGTCATATTTCCCCACCCCTTCAATCAACCGTCCCAGCATAATCCCTGATCTGAATCGAGTGAATGGTAAAATGGCGGTTAGACCAGCAGACGGCCGCCCTCCAGCAGCACGCGCACGACCAGCGAGACGATCAGCGCCACGCCGATGGACAGGGCGAGGGAGAACAGCGCATCGCGCCTCCCGATGACCTTCAACATCACCGCGAAGGTGGAGATACACGGCACATAGAACATCAAAAAAACAAGGAAGGTGGAGATCTGCACCCAGTCGAGCAGGTTGCCGACCTCGAAGGTGCCCAGCGCCTGATAGATCATCAACAGGCTCAGTTCTTTTCTGAGCACACCGAACAGGATCGGCACACCGAGCACCACCGGCAGGCCCAGCGCCCAGACGGTGACCGGGGTGAGCATCTGGTTGATCCATGCGTCCGCACCCACATGGTGCAGCAGCGCCAGCACGATGGAGCCGCCGACCAGCAGCGGTGTAACAATGGTCAGGATATCGCTGGTGCGCTGCCAGGTGGCATGCAGCACCGGCCTGATCTTCGGCAGGGCATAGGCCGGGATCTCCTGAATGATGCCGGGACTGATATCCGGGTAGCGCCTGACCAGCAGCTTACCGAGCAGGGCGATGATCAGCAGATTGAGCATGAAGATGCCGAAGATGCCCAGCCCCCCGAGATACTTGCCGCCGAGGGCCAGAATGATCGCCGAGCGCGCCGAACAGGGCACGAAGGTGATCAAAAGACTCGCCACGATGCGGTCGCGCCCCGAGACCACCGAGCGGGTGGCAGCGATCGCCGGCACATTGCAACCCAGCCCCAGCAGGAAGGGCACGGCCACCTTGCCGTGCAGACCGATATAGTGGAAGAAGCGGTCCACCACGAAGGCCACGCGCTGCATCACGCCGGATTCCTCCAGCACCACCAGCATCAGCACAAGCGGCAACATATAGGGCACGACGATGCCGATCAGACCCACCAACCCGTCGGCCACTGCACGACCGATCACCCCTGCCGTACTGTCCGGTTGCCAATGTGACACGAATTCCGCAAGTCGCGCCGAGGTGACCGCATCAATACCGCTACTCACCTCAAAAACCACAAACAACACCAGCGCGAACAACCCCAGACTACCGAATAGCCCCCAGTTCGGATGCAGGAACAGCGCATCCAGTCTGTCCTCCCAGGTAATGGTTTGCGAGCGATGCCTGAGTTTTGCGATGCGGGAAAACAGGCCTGCAGCGCGGTGGTGATAATCAGCCGCCACCTCCTCGGCAAGCGGACGGGGAAGTCGCGCATCAGCCTCGCGGCGAATGGCCTCCACGCTAGCGGCAGCAGCCGGAAAGTGGCAGGCTAACTCCAGACAAAAATAGTCGTTGGCCTGTTTAAGCTGGCGGATCAGGAAAGGCTGCGGCACCCCGAAGGCACGTCGGATTTCCGGCCTGTCCACGGCATGATGCAGCTTCTCGCCCCACAGCCGGATATGCTCACCGGATGGCTGCGGAAGCGGGCAGGATTTCTCTCGAACCGCTTGAACAGCGCGTTCGAATAGTCGCTGTATTCCATGCCCCTTGATCGCGGTCATCGGCACGACCGGAATCCCCAGTTCTTTTTCGAGCAAAGCAACATCAATCTGTACACCTTTGCGGCGCGCCTCGTCCATCATGTTCAGTCCCATGACAATGGGCAGGCCGAGCTCGATCAGTTCGAGGGTGAGTTCCAGATGGCGCAGCAGGGTGCTGGCATCAACGATATGTACCAGTATGTCTGGACGTGAGAACGGGGCCGGCGGCTCATCACCTTCATGAGCCGAAATCAAGGGCCGCGAATCGCCCCAGAGAAGATATTTCAGACCTTCGAGATCATCACCATACAAATTCTGCAGGCTGCGAATAGCCGGAAGGTCAACCAGCTCCACCTCATCCATGCCGATCTGCACGTGGCAGCGCTGGTAGGCCGCATCAGTACCGCGCAAATGCCCGTGATCAATGCTGGTGCTGGAAACAGCATGGAACAGTGTGCTCTTGCCGCTGTTCGGCTGGCCGACCAATGCGATACGCAGGCGGCGGCTGCCACGGTAGAACGGGCCGGAAAGCACCACCTGTTCGACAGGCTGGGCGTTCAATGGCTGGGTCCCGGAGAAAGCTGCATAACGCAGCTTATAGCGCTTTTGCCTCCGCGTCGAAAGCCGGCTTACAGACGCACGTAGTCCCTGCGGTACTTCACCACCTTCTGAATATAGCGACGGGTCTCCGCATACGGCAGATTGCTCACCAGCCTTTCATACACCTGCGGCGGGCGGCTGCGGTTGATCACATCAAAGGCATCATTCCTGTTCTTCGAGAAGGCCTTGAGCACATTCGAGGGACCGGTGTTGTAGGCTGCAATCACGCAATATTCCCTTGAAGTATCGTTGAACACGCCCTTCAGCTGCTCGTCGAACAGCACACCGAGGTAGGCCGTGCCCAACTCGATATTGTTGTCGGCATTGAACAGGAAATCGCGGCTTGGTGCCATGTCCCTGCCGCGTGCCTTCTTGTATCCCTCGCGGCCGCCGCTGCCCGGCACCAGCTGCATCAGGCCAAAGGCGGGGGCGGAGCTGACCGCAAAGGGATTGAAATTGCTCTCGGTACGGATCACGCCGAACACCAGACTTTCACTGATGCCGTATTTTCTGGCGAAGCGATGCACCACCGCCTGATACTTCTGCGCCTGCTTATCCTGGAAATTACTGACCATCGCCATCTCGACATAATGCACGGTCTTCTTACCCGATTCCGTGGAAATGGCCTTTGTTTTGAGGGCCTGCGCGACCTGGAGCCCGGCGAAGCGCTCCGCCCTTTTCGCATCGCCGATCGGCTTGCCGTCGCCATCCAGCAGCAGGCCGTAGAGATAAGGTGTGGAGCGACTGCTCAACCTGATCTCGGCATCGGAGAACAGATCCACGGCACGCGGATCATCCGGTGTGAGCAGCGTGGTGATGATCGCGCTCTTCAGGCTCTCCACGGCATTGTCCTGCTGCAGCGTTTCAACCGTCACCCGCCCCTTATCGAAATCGACGATAGCCCGGCTCTGGTAGTTATGGGTGTATTTCACATAATGGGCGCGATCCGGCGTGCGCGTGTTCTTCTTTCCCCACTGTTTGCCGGCTCGTCCGGACAGCAGCGCCATCAGCCGGTTGAAATCGGCACGCAGCGCCCGCAGGTCGTTCACGGCCTGCGCCGGGTTGCGCTCGTAGGATTTTCCGATACTGCGGGCCGTGCGCTCGATGGCCTTGGCTGGGTTGGAGCTGCTGGCGATGCGGGCGACATCGAGCAGCCTGCTGGCGTTGCCGCTCAGGGTCTTGCTGCAAGCGCTCAGCCCGAACGCGGCTCCGGCCAGCAACACAGCGGCAAGGATCACCGCGGCACGGCGCGGCAGCTTTCCGCCTGAGTTGCGTGAACACGGCTGCATATTTTTCTGCTGCGGTTCTGGTTGCTGCGGTTCTCTTTGAGACATAGGGGAAGCTTACTGCGCTTTTTCCTCCGCGTCGAAACCGCTGACACCACGCGTACCGGTCGGACGCTCACCGTGCTGCAAAGCCGCATAGGCCGCATCCAGCAAACGCCCCGAACTCATGCCCGCCTGCCACCCGGCCACACCCACGAACAATTGCGGCAAGGCTCCATCCGCACACGACTTCTCCGGCTTGAGCTCAGCCAGCAGGCGGGCGATCGCCTGATGGGCACCGGCGACATCGGCATTCGGCGCCACGACGGCGAAGGTGTCGCGTGCGAAGCGTGCCGGGATATCGGTCAGGCGCAGCAGGCGGCACAACTCATGTGCCATCAGTGACAGACGCACCCCCAGCCGGTTGCCCGGCTCGCCTCCGGCACAAGCGGGCAGCTTCAACAGGATCAGCGACAAGGGCTTGTCGATGCGCCGGGCCAGCTCGATATGGTAGGCCAACTGTTCCAGCGTGAAATGCCGTCCCTCGGTGGCATTGAGCTGCTCTTCCGCCACCTCGCGACCACTGGCCAGAAAGCCCTGCACATGGCGGTGCGCGAAACGCTGATACAGCACCAGCAGCACGAAGGCGACAGCAGCTACAGACAACAGCAGCCCGTAGATACCAACCATCTCGAAGATACGCGCGGCGAGCATGCCGATTATGTGGCCGGCAAAATAGGCCAGCATGGCCCAGACGATGCAGTTGATCACCTGCAGGGCCATGAAGCGGCCCAGCGTGATCGTCGAGCAGCCGAACAGCATGGCGGACACCAGCCGCAGACCGTACAGATACTGGAAGATGAACACCGACCAGTTGGCATATTTATCCATCACAAGATTGGCCTTGGGATAATGCCTGCGCAGGCTCGGCACGGACTCGATCAGCTGCATGCCCTTCCAGCGACCGATGGCAAACAGAAGCATATGACCGACCCAAGCACCGAGTGCCGCGGCAGCGATCACCCAGTGCGCCTGCAACAGCCCGGTGGCGGCAATGGCCGCGGCGGCCAGCACCACGAATTCACCCTCGATGACGGTGGACAGAAAAATAGCGAGATAGCCGTACTGTTCGATGAGTTGTTTGGCGGATTCCAGATCCATCTGTGTGCTCCCGGCCTGCGTGTGTGCTCTGTTGCTGCGCCACCTGCCCAGCAGGGCTGACGGCACAGCTGCTTACCGGTGTATCGCGGAAACCGGCCGCAGGATTAGCAGCTGGCGCATCGGCCTGCACCGGGGGCGGGTTGAGGTGAGGTGTGACGGCGCTAGAGTGAAGGCCCGTCCGGCATCCCGCCGGACATCACAGGAGTTTGCATGATCCAGCTTTACTACGACCACGCGGCACGCGCCCGCGACGACATCCTATCCG
Organism: Zetaproteobacteria bacterium CG06_land_8_20_14_3_00_59_53; assembly: GCA_002779605.1. Classification (GTDB taxonomy): domain Bacteria; phylum Pseudomonadota; class Zetaproteobacteria; order Mariprofundales; family Mariprofundaceae; genus UBA1543. The sequence continues at coordinate 11,199 of PEWE01000021.1, forward strand.
GCCTGACCGTGGCGCTGGCGCTGGTTCCGGAAGCCGTGGCCTTCGCATTCGTGGCCGGGGTGAATCCGCTGGTCGGCCTGTACGGCGCATTCCTGATGGGACTGGTCACCTCGCTGATCGGCGGCAGACCCGGCATGATCTCCGGCGCCACCGGTGCCACGGCCGTGGTCATGGTGTCGCTGGTCGCACAGCACGGTGTGGAGTATCTGTTCGCCGCCATCCTGCTGACCGGCCTGTTGCAGGTGATCTTCGGCGGGCTGAAGTTCGGCAAGTATATCCGCATGGTGCCGTATCCGGTGATGCTCGGCTTTGTGAACGGTCTGGCCATGGTGATCTTTCTGGCGCAGATGGATCATTTCAAGGCCATGGGTGCCGACGGCGCGCTGCACTGGCTGAACGGCGCACCGTTGTACACCATGCTTGGACTGGTGGCGTTGATGATGGCCATTATGTTCCTGCTGCCCAAACTCACACGCGCTTTCCCGGCAGGGCTGGCCGGCATCCTGACTATCAGCTTGATTGTTATTTTCGGCGGCGTGGACACCAGGACCGTCGGCGATATCGCCAATATCAGCGGCGGCTTCCCGAGCTTCCATATCCCGTCCGTACCCATGAATCTGGAGACGCTGGGCATCATCCTGCTGTAAGCGTGCGCCGCATTTGGCACTGATTTGCGCCGCATTTGGCACAAAAGGTAGTTGGGTTTAACGCAGATAAACCCGAACCCCGTTAAACCAACCAACCAAACGAAAACAATTTTT
>PEWE01000004.1 GCA_002779605.1 Zetaproteobacteria bacterium CG06_land_8_20_14_3_00_59_53
TGCTGTCCTCCCGGCGTTGTGCGGGTTCGGCGCAGGAACCGCCCACTTAATCTGGCAGCCGAAGCGGAACACCCAGCCGGTGCGGCGCTCACCCCGCTCGCCGCGCTCGTAGGCGTGCACGATGTCGTCGAAGCGGTCACACATGGCGTTGTGTTTGACGATGATGCACGGTTGCTCGGTGTCGCCCTCGACGCGCAGCACCTCGATGCCGTTGGCACGGAGCCACTTCGCGCAGTAGTCGGCCACTTGGGCGATCTGCAGGCGTTCGACGGCGTTCATGGCTGTATCCCCGCAACCAGTTTTGGGTATTGCCGCACGTTGCAGCGCACGATTCCGCCGTCTCCGCTGTCGATGCCGATGGCGCGGCCGTTGAGGCATTGGGCGAACGCTTCGTTGGTGGCTTGCAGGTCGGCGTAGTGCTGCGCGAATCCGCTCGCCTGGTCGGCGATGCCAGCCAGCACCAAGGCAACCACGGCGGCGACCAATGCCCAGTACAACGGCGCACTGCGCTGTTCGAGGTCGGCCATGATGGCGTTCTCCTGCTCTGCTTGCTGTTCTGCGCGGATGCGCGGTGCGTGGTCGATCATCATTTACCTCCTTCCTTTCGGTTACAGGTGCGGCACATGCGGCGGTGTGCCAGGCGAGCCGGGTCGTGTGCCGGGGTTTCTGTGGAATGCACGGCACGGCAGTCTTCTGCGGTGATTTCGATGTTCAGATAAGGGCATGGCCAGCGGTCGAACACCTCCAGAACTCGCGCGGCGATCTTGTCGGGCTTGCCGATGTAGATGCCGTTCATAATCTGGCTGACTGCGGGACGGGAGTAGCCGAGTTTTGTGGCCACGGCCGTCTTGCTGCTGGCCCCAACAGCCTGCTCCAGCAGCTTGAACCAGCGCTCTTCCTTGTATGGCATGGGGCGGTCTTGGTTCATACGGCCTCCGTCGCTTCGAGCGCATCGTCTTCATCCTGCTGCCAAACGATCTCGTGGATGTTTGGGTCGTAGACGGCCTTGAGGCGCGTGATCATTGGCGGACGCGGGCCTTTGACGCGGCTCTTGAGCAGCCGGTACTTGGCCGCGATGCCGCCATAACCCTTGCTCTTGCGTTCCTGCTCGACCGTTAAATATCCGGCTCGCAGCAATGCCTGGCAGTAGGATTTAACGGTCTGCTCTGTTGCGCCTGACATCTCGGCCAGCAGGCGGTAGGTGAAAACATTCAGGGCCTGCATGGCACCCCAGATGGCTTCGTTGACGCGCCCGGCCAGAACTTCTTCCCCGCGCTTGTTGATGCGTGGTGCTTCCGCGCCGCGATCTACAACCAGTTTCCACAGGGTGCATACATGTCGCGGCGTGCTTTCGCGCACGATCACGATGATGCTGGCCTTGGTCAGCGCACGCAGGTAATCGCGTGCGGTGTCGTCGTCGATGTCGCCCGGTGTCACGTCCTTCTGGCCGAAGTCGCCACCGTGGCTGCGGATCAGGTCCCAGATGCGCTGGCGCTTGGTCTTGCCGCCAGACAGTTCGAGGTGGATGGGTTTAAGCGCCATAATATGGCTCCACTTCTCCCGCTGCGACGAGTAGGTCTCTGGCTAGTTTTTTAGCTTCGTCCGGCGACATAAAAGCGCAAGCCGCGCCCCACTTTCCGCCGAACACACCGCCGCTGACGGTCATGCTGATATAGCCGTCTTCCGCGCGCGGAGAGGCATTGAAATCAACCTCCACACCCCCTTCTCCACCACGAAGACAGGCGGGGAATGTGTGCGCTTCATCGTGAATTCGAACAATCATCTCGCCCCTCCTTTATTCCAACGGAATCGCACCGCGAATCCCCCGTCTCCCAGCATTTTTGGTGTGTTCCATCCCGGCGGGTCCTGAAACCAGATGAAGTGCCTGAACAGCACACCATCTATCACGTCGTATTTGTCCGTTGCGGTGGCGATGGTCTCCGGCTGATCCTCGAACACCTGCACACGCTCCCCCGGCTTGGCGCTGGCCGCCACATCCCAGATATAGGCTTGTTCCATCACGATCTCCTCGGCGGTTCGCCGGTGTGGATCGCGCGACTCCCCCATAACTCAAGGGTAACGGTCTCCCAGGCGTTGCTCATGGCTTCTTCCTGGATGGTTTCGAGGTTGGTGCTGATGCGGCGCACGCTGCCGCGCGCCTTATCCACCAGCCTGTCGAGCAGGCAGTCGGCGACGGTGATGTGCGGGCAGTAGAGTTTGGCCAGCTCGCGTGCGTCATCGACGGATGCGGGCTGCGCGGGATACCAGTCAAGGATTCGGCCGTGGAAGCGCTCCCACTTCTTGAGCTTCTGCGGCAGAGCTTCTTCGCCGATGATGAGGGTGGCGGCCTTGCTGCCTTCGTACAGACTGCGCACCGCCTCAACCAGGTTCTTATCCACCACGTAGTCGAACTCGTCCAGGATCAGCGGGCGGCCGCTCTGTTCGAGCTGCGCCACCACCATCTTGGCCATCTCGTCCACGGTGTCGCCAGGCTTGAACTGCAGGCCGAGCGCGCGGCAGATGTCTTTGAGCATGGCCTTCTTGGTCCAGAAATCGGATGCCTGCACGTAGTAGGCGCGATTGCGGGCGGTTACCCATGCAGCGGCCATGCTCTTACCGTAGCCGGATGGGCCGTTCATCACCACCATGCCGGGCTGGTGCATGCCGCGACCAAGGGCGCGGCTGATGGCGCGTTCCACCACCGCGATGTTAGCCAGCGGGGCGATCCCCGTCGGTGCTGCTTGTGCGCTGCTGTTGCTTTGTTTCATAATGGCTCCTGTAGTTACCTTAAGTAAGTGCTACTGCTTCATAGGCCCGTCAGAGTTGCTGCTCTGATGGGCTTTCTTCTTGGCGCTGCTGGCGCAGTGCCTTGAATCTGGTGAGGTGCTCGAACTGGCGCTGGAAGGTGACCAGGCGCGGATCACTGATCATCCCGCCAGCGGCCAGCAGATCCCGCTGCCGGTACCACAGCTCCACCTTCTGCTCAAAGGTCATCATTTCGATCGGATGCACCTCCGCGATAGGCTCGACCTGCGCGCCTTGCGTGTTCAATAACCGCCGTGCCTCGGCCATGAGCTTGGCGTGCTCCGGCGACAGTTGCGGCGCTTCCTGCGCCTGAATGACGCGCTCTGCCTCGGCCAGTGCAGAGGTTCGGTATTCTTCCGCCCGCTTGGCCAGTACAGTGACCTTGCCCGCCTTCTCGGCGCGCGACATGAGGATCTCCTTGACCAGGTCGCCGGTGGACATCGGCAGGGCATGCTTGGCGGCGCGGTATTCCTTACGCTTGGCGGCGATGAATTCCTTCTGCTTGGCGCGACCGTGGGCGGCGACTTCGGCGCGATCCATGCCGGTGCGCTCCGGGCATTCGGCGATGCACAGGAACTTGCCGTTGACGTACACAATGAGCTTGCCCAGGTCTTCGCTATGCCGGATGTCGGCCAGCTCGCCGATGTATTGCGGCAACTCGGCGTGAATATAGGTGGCGTTGTCGTAGCGAATGCCCTTCTTGGTGATGGTGGGCATCTTTCCTGCCGGCTTGGCCAGCAGGATGTCGAGCGCGCGTTCGTTGGTAATCTGGCGGATGCTGCCGGTGTAGCTGGCCACCTTTTCCAGCGGCGACATACCCAAGGAGCGGTGCTCGCGCACCATATAAACCCCATCAATCCATTGGTCAGTCAGCCGCTGCAGCTCGGCAGCAGTCATATCCACTTTAACGACGGAGTTCTTCTTGAACAGGTTCTCGGCAAAGGTACGCTTTGCCTCGATTTGCTTGCGCTCGGCGACGTTGTGGCCGATGAAGTTGTCCAGCAACTCCAGTATCGAGTGTAGGTATGTCTTGATGAATCGCTCTACATGGCCTTTTTGCCAAGGCGAGAAGGGAGTGCAGAAACGCTGCTCTACGCCGATCTCATCGAAGAACATGCGCATTTCACGGCTCTTGTAGTCGCTACCGTTATCTGTGTCGGCTTGCCCGTCCAGCATCCCCCAGTCCATGATGGCGGAGCGCAGCAACAACTTGTTGGTTTCGGTGCGCGGCGTCTTTGAGAACAGTATCTTCGGACGACGCCCCCAAATGTCCAGCACCACGCTGGCGGTGTGACGGCCATCTATCAGCTCCCAGTCGGCGGGCGTTCCATCCATCTCCCAGCGCTGGTTTAGGTACAGCACGTCTTCGTCCAGCCGGCCAAGGGCAGACAGGTAGTTGTTCTTCCATGCGTCCGGGTTGGTGATGGCCATCAATGCTTGCTTGTCGCGACTTTCAAATGCGCCGCGCCAGCGGTTCAGTGCCCAATAAGAGACAGTCGGCCACGCGATGACCCCGGTTTCTTTGTCTACCGAGAATGCATTGATCACATCGAGCAGGTGCGTGGTTTTGATGTGCGGCTTCTCGGCGATGATGGCGATCAGCGCCTTTTCCAGCTCCGGATGCTGCTCGATGATGCTGTGGTTGCCGCCGGTACCGCCACGGGTGGCGCGGTGATCCACCAGGGCGACTAGACCGCGCTTCTCATTGTTCAGCACCCAGCGCTGGATCGAGCTCATGCTGATGGTGGTGTACTTTGCGCGTACCTCGTCGGATACCTTGATGCGCTTGGCGTTGTAGTCATCCGAGAACGCCTTGAACGACTCCTTGCGGCGCATGATCTGGCCGTTGCTGTTGTGGGCCTTGAAATAGTCGCGGTAGGCCAGCACGATGTCGAAGCTCGCCCCGAGCTTTTGTTGGCCGGTGACCGACAATGAAGCCATCAGGTATTCCACTTGCACCTGCGCCCTGGCGTGTTGCTTGGTGCGCGCCTCAATCTTCACCGCTGCCATCGCAGCGCGGGCAGCGGCAGCAGCAAGGCCGTCTTCCTTGATGGCGCGGCGCGCGGCGATCAGCTTGGCAATCCTGGGTGGTGGGGTGTACTCAATTCCGCCACCACGTCCGGTGCGCTTACGGCCTTCCCACCCGCCCGTTTTAACAGTATTTGCCCACCCCATTTTAGTGGTTGGCAACCCCGGCAACTGCATCGCCGCCAGCTCAGCGCAGGAATAGTGGGTTTTCATTTCCGGCCCTTCAACTTGAAAACAGCTTCCAGCGCCTTCTTGCGCTCGGCTAGTTCCTTCTCTTGCTGGTGCAGCTGCGCCCACTCCAGCAGCGCGGCATCCTCACTGCTGACTACGCGCCGCCCGCCGATCTTGTCGGCGAACAGTCCGATCAACACGTCTTCTTCCACTGCCTCATCGAACGCCATCGCCCGCATGAAGCTGATGTCTCGGGCAGGCTGGCCGTGCGCTTCCGCTTGAGAGGTGTGCGAAGGAGCGGTGTATCCATTCAGGGTGCCGACGCTGATCTTCTCGCCCAGATAAGCGCTCATTCGGGTGGCGATCTCTTCCCGGCCGATACCTTGCGAGAGCGCGCGCTTCATGGCCTCCGCCATCGCGGCGGCGACCTCCGCGCGACAACCAAGTGAGCCGTGGCGGGTGGCGTTATGGGAAAAGAGGTTGAGCGTGCGGGTGTCCACTGTCAGTTGCTCCCGTTAAAATTAACGTTGTCCGGCTCGGTAGAGCCGTTAAACTTCGCTTTCGGTTTGCGCCCGACCTTGGTCGGCCCGGTCGTCTTGCGCTGATAGCGCCCAATGCCGCGCTCGCCGCGCCCGCTCTTTGGGCTGCCGTCTATGTGGTAGCGGGAAGGCCATATCTTTTGTGGAGTGGTGCCGAGGAATTCAGCGATGATTCGCTCGTATTTCGGGGCGGGATAGTTAAGCGCGTTGCGCAGCGTCCCGCCGGATGTGTAGCTATGCGCGAAGGCAAGCTGTTGAAGTGTGGTTCCGGTCTTCCGTACGGCGGCAATGATGTCGGCGCGATGCCAATCTTTCGAGGTTGGTTTTTTCATGCTGTTTAACGTGCTAGCTATTTTTGACATGGCGGCACTGTAAACACACGGTAAAGTCATGTCAACACTTTACGCTTAAAAAATTGTCTAAATTTCAGCTAAACACGACACGCAATTGATTTAAATAGATATTTAATTATTTACGGTTGAAGTTTAAAACTGTAAAGCAACTTTACGGTTAGGGGGTTTTATGGCTTATTCAATACATGAGCTTAATTTGATGCAGCTTCCGGGTATGCCAACAACCAGACAGGGGTGGCACAACCTCGTAATTAGGGATAAATGGGAGGCTTCAACGGAGAAGGGCCGGGGAAAGGGTGGTATGCGCCGCGTATATACGCCTCCACCTGATGTGATGGTGCTGATAGAAGCCCGGCAGAGCGGCGCTATGCCATCCGCACCTGCTGCGGCACCGCGCACACCAGCGCAGCAGCAAGAAGCGGTGGGGATTGAAGAGATTGATCTGCCTCCGGCCATGCCTGCCAAGATCAGCGGTGGCGCGAAGTGTCTAGGATGCGGTGCGTTTGCGGGCTTGATTCAGATAGAAGGGAGGATTCGCCTGGAGTTTGATTCGCCTGGGGCGATCACCCTGATGGAGATCATGGTCGCGCTGCAGCCGGTATTTAAAGGGGATGCAAGTGCCTTGTATGACTTAAGCTTGCGGGCCTACGCGGTGCTGTCAATGCTTACTGCAGGTAATGAAGACTCGATAATCAACCTAATATCAAAGCCGGGTCTTGTCTCAACGTTGGCTGCCTTCTGTGAAGAGTTAAACGCCTCCCCCCTTCATAACCATGCGCCTTCCGAAGCAAAATCGTAAAGAAAGCAATGTCGTGTTCTTTTTGTGCAGTTCGTTCCAGATGCTGCGCAATTCCGTCGTTTTTTTGTTCAGATTTGACTATTTCCGTACCAATCAAATTTTTGGCACCATCCCGCTATATCCCACGTCCCTGCTGGTCTTCCCGCTTTTTTTGGTCTTTCCCCATTAGTGCCAGATTAAACACTCCCCCACACCTGCCCTATGCCTTCATCCTCGCAGGTGTCGGTCTGATCGAATCGCTGCTCACCATGAGCGTGGTCGATGAAATGACCGGCACACGCGGACAGGGCAACCGCGTGTCCATCGGTCAGGGCGTGGCCAATGCGGTCAACGGCCTGTTCGGCGGCATGGGCGGCTGCGCGATGATCGGCCAGACCATGATCAATGTGTCCTCCGGCGGCCTGCGCAACCTCTCCGGCATCGCCGCAGCCCTGTTCCTGCTGGTGTTCATCGTGTTCGCCTCCGGGCTGATCTCCATGGTGCCGGTGGCAGCCCTCGTCGGTCTGATGTTCATGGTGGTCATCGGCACCTTCGAGTGGGGCAGCTTCAACCTGCTCAACAAGGTGCCGCGCGAGGATTCCTTCGTCGGCATTCTGGTGGCGGTGGTCACCGTGTTCACCGATCTGGCCACGGCCGTGATCATCGGTGTGATCGCCACGGCACTGGTGTTCTCCTGGAAGCAGGCACGGCATATCTATGCCATCGCCGAGGACCAGGCGGACGGCTCGCGCATCTACCGCGTACACGGCCCGTTGTTCTTCGCCTCGGTGCATCGCTTCAATGAACTGTTCGATCCAGCTCGCGATCCGGAGGAGGTGTATATCGATTGTGCGCTGTCGCGCATCGCCGATCACTCGGCCATCGAGGCGATCGACAATCTGGCTGCGCGCTACAAACAGGCAGGCAAACGCTTGCATCTGACTCACTTAAGCCCCGAAAGCGTGCAACTGCTGACCACGGCGGCTGATCTGGTCGAGGTGAATTTCAGCGAGGATCCGAAATACCATGTCGCCGACGACAAACTGGCATAACGCACCCCGATTGCGGGCCGGACTGCGCGCAGATAGCGTCCGTGCATGAGCGAACCGGCGAAATACAGCACCCCCAGCATCCATCTGGCTGTACTGGAAGCCATCGAAGCAGGGGAACCTGCGCTGGCCGGTGAGCATCTGGATATCGGCAGCGGCGACGGCAGGCTGATCCGCCTGCTCAACGACAAGTACACACTGACCAGCCATGCCTGCGACTACACCGATACACTGATGGAGATCGAAGGGCAGAAGGTGGATGTGGTCAATCTCGATCACGATGCCCTGCCCTATGCAGACAACACCTTCGACCTGGTCACCTTCACCGAGGTGGTCGAGCATGTGGAAAACCATCGCGCGGTGCTGCGCGAGATCCACCGCGTGCTCAGGCCGGGCGGGCTGGTGGTGGTCACCACACCGAACATCCTGAATCTGAAATCACGCCTGCGATTCCTGTTTTTCGGTTTCTGGAACCTGTTCGGTCCGCTGCATATCTCCGCTTCCGACAAATACAGCACCGGCGGGCATATCAACCCGATCTCCTACTTCTACCTTTGCCATTCCATGCATGATGCGGGGCTTGTGCCGGCGTATTCGGGCATCGATCAGGTGCAGCGCTCCTCTATTCCGGCACTGATTCTGCTGTGGCTGCCCATCGCGCTCCTTTCCCGCAAGGCCATCAGCCGCGAGCAACGCAAATACAAAACAGTGGATAAACACAACCTACCGCTGGTGCAGGAGATGAACCGCATACCCATGCTGCTCGGACGCACCATCGTGGTAGCGGCCTGCAAGCCAACAGGCGGCTGAATCTAGCCCCTTCCCCCGGCAGCCACGCCGCGTTTCTCCGGCCAGGCACATTCATCATAGATCGGACACAGATGACAGCGCGGGCTTCGCGCCGTGCACACGTAGCGGCCATGCAGCACCAGCCAGTGATGTGCATGACGCAGGAACTTTTTCGGGATGGCGGCCAGCAAGCCCTTCTCCACAGCCAGCGGGGTTTTGCCGGGGGCCAAGCCAGTGCGATTACCGACCCGGAAGATATGTGTATCCACAGCGATGGTCGGCTCACCGAACAGCACATTGAGCACCACATTGGCGGTTTTCCGGCCCACGCCGGGAAGTGCCTCCAGCGCCTCGCGCGAACGCGGCACCTCACCGCCATGCAGACGGACCAGCATGTCGCAGGCAGCCATGATGTTTTTCGCCTTGCTGTTATACAGACCGATGGTCGCGATATATTGCTTTAAGCCCGCCTCACCCAGATCGAGAATGGCCTGCGGGGTATTGGCCACCGGATAAAGTTTAGCAGTGGCCTTGTTCACCCCGACATCAGTGGCCTGCGCGGAGAGGATCACGGCACACAGCAGTTCGAACGGGGTGTTATATACAAGCTCGGTCACCGGCTCGGGATCGCCGGCCTGCAGCTTCTCGAATAGCCGCGTGACCCGCGCCCGCGGCATCGGTCTGCCTGCACTGCTCATCATGGAAAACGGGGTGGTGCTTACTGATTGACTTCGTTGAGGGTCAGGGCGGCCTTGCGTTTAGCGATTTCGCCGGTGGCGGTGAACTCGTCTTCCATGATTTCCACGCTGCGCTCGGAGATGTTCACCACGCGACCATTATCGCGACCGATATAGGTTCCGGTCCGGACCACATAGCCCTTGCCTTCCGGATCCTCCACCATGGCAGCGCGCGAGCCGCCCATCTTCATGATGGCAACCAGCTTAAGTGCGCCAAGATCGAATCCTTCCAGTGGCTGGGCCTCATGATCGGGCGTACGGCTGCGATTGGCATGCATGCGCTCCTTGTTCTGCTGGTCCAGCACGGTCAGGTAGGACTCGAAGGGATCGCGCAGGCCTGCGATATCAATATCGGGGGCTTTGACACGATGCACGCCGTTGTCCGGCAGGGTGGCCTCGTCCTGCATGGCTGCTGACGTATCGTCTTCAGCGGTGGCGGCAGCAACCACCGGATTGGCGGCTTGCTCAGCATCAGCCGCAAGACCGGTCGCCGGTGCCAGCCACAAGGTGAGGGCGAGCAGCATCATGCCTGTGCGTTTCATCGCTTCCACTCCCTGTTTCATGTTCAACCTCCAGGCGCTCTTGCGGGCGGACTTCTCAACACAGTCCTCCGCATGCAGCACCATGCTGGAACGGAACCATGCCGGCGTCAAATCCGGCAATACGCTCAGGATTTCTGCAACAGGATTCAAAAGCGGACAAACCCGCCGACAAAGGGGCCGGAAACGGTTGTGTTAAGCAGCACACCGGCGCGGTCCAGCTTCAGATCGATCAGGCGATAACCGGCATACAGCCCCGCGGTCGGCAGCGGAGAGAACTCGAACTGCACCTCGCTATCGAGGAAATGGTTGCCTGCATAGCCAAGATACCCGGCACGCCCGGTAAGACCGACAAAATCGGAAACCGCCACCCGACCACGCGCACCCAGTGTCGGAATCGCTACGGTCGTGGACTTGCTTTGCGATAGTCCTGTGATCCTGTCCTGCAGACTACTGGTAGCTTGCACCATCTTCACCGCCGCCTCCACACCGATCTGCAGGCGACTGGGTAGATCGTCCATGTTCAACAGATAATAGGTCAGCGAGACGTCATACACATCGGCCTTCAGGCTGGCATGCACGCTGTTGCCTGCAGCATAGGTCTGTCCATTGTACTGCACATTGGAAGCCAGCACTCCGTCGCCGCTGAAGTCCAGGGGGAAGTAATTGAGTGCGGCGCGCACATCGCCCAGCTTCAGGGCAGCCTCGATAGTCACGCCATTGCTGGTTTTTAACTTCAGCGTGGAATCGACATCGATCAGACTGGCAGGAACAGCACCGGCGCTTACACCAAAACTACCCTTCGCATCCAGCGTCATATATCCGGTCTTCAGCATCACCGTCTCGTCGGCATGCGCCTTGACGGAAACCAGCAGATGCACCAGTACGACAATCACAATCACCACACCGCGCCAGATCGATGTGCTGGTGTCTTCATCTACCGGGTGGTTCCGCCATACCAGTGTCATGTCTGCCTCCTTCAGCGGGATGCCGCGTGATGGACGAAACATGCGCCAGCCCCCACTGTCCTGCCGTGACTGCTGTCACACCCTGCAATTAGCCGGTCGATGCGTTAGCGTTCCGCCGGCAGCGCGCTGCAATCCGACCCCTGCGGAGTTGATCCCCATGAATATCCTCGGCATCGAAACATCCTGCGATGAAACAGCTGCAGCCATCTGGTCCTCCGGCCGGACCGGTGGCCGCCTGCTTGCCGAGCGCGTCGCCTCGCAGATCGCCACACATGCGCGTTACGGCGGCGTGGTTCCAGAGGTCGCCTCGCGCGAGCATCTTGCCGTGCTACCCGGACTGGTCAGTGATGTGATGCAACAATCAGGGCTCGGCTGGCATGAGCTGGACAGCATTGCCGTGACCGCGGGCCCCGGCCTGATGGGTGCACTGCTGGTCGGCACGGCATGGGCGCGTGCCGCAGGCGCTGTGCACGACATCCCCGTCCTCCCCATCCACCATATGGAAGGACATCTGCTGGCCCCGGGGCTGGATCATGAACTTCCCCCGTTCCCCTTTGTGACCCTGCTGGTATCCGGCGGGCATACCCTGCTGGTGCGCGTGGACGGCATCGGGCAGTACACCCAGCTCGGCCAGACCATCGACGATGCCGCCGGCGAGTGTTTCGATAAGTCCGCCCGCCTGCTGGGTCTGCCCTATCCCGGCGGTCCGGAGATATCGAAGCTGGCCGTAAACGGTGATGCACAACGTTTCCCGCTGCCCCGCCCGATGCTGAATCGCGACAATCTGGATTTCAGTTTCTCCGGACTGAAGACAGCGGTGATGTATGCCGTGAAAGACATCGACATGACGGATGCACAGGCGCGCGCCGATATGGCTGCCGGTGTCGAGGCGGCCATCTGCGAGGTACTGGTGAAGAAAAGCCTGCGTGCCTGCTCGCAGGCCGGAAGCGCGCACCTGCTGATTGCCGGTGGCGTGGCCGCCAACCGCACCCTGCGCCGCATGCTCGATGCGCAGGCCCCGACGCACGGTGTAGGCGTGCACCTGCCAAGACCGGAACACTGCACCGACAACGCGGCGATGATCGCCTACGCCGCCGCCTGCCGCCTGCAGCACGGACTCGAATTTCCGGAGAACTGGGATGCCCGCCCCCGCTGGCCGCTACAGAAACCTGGAAAAAGCTGAGAAAAAACCCTCAGGAAAGGTTGCGGCGGTTGAATATCCAGACGGAAACGGCCAGTAGCAGGGCTATCTCGATACTTCCGTAGGCGGCAACAGCCAGCACCCTATCTGCACCGAAGCTGACGATATCCCCCGCCCCGTTGCGCAGGTTCACCGCCTCGAGATTAGGCAGCAGGTAATAAACCGCATCACCCGCCCAACGCAGCACAGCATGTTCCGCCTGCGCGGAAAACTGATGAATGGTGCTGGTGAACCGCCCTGCGATATCCATACAAAAGCTCAACAGGATGGCGAGGAACAGACTGGAGGCTTGCGCGAAGACCAGCGAGAAGACCAGCACGATCCATATCTCGAACAGGGTGGCAAGCAGGGCTTGGGCCAACGACAGCCAGTGGATATCACCAAATACGGCGACCATCGCGGCAAGCATCATGACCATCAGGACCATCAGGCCACCCAGCACCGCGGCCAGACCGAGGAACTTTCCGAGGATATACCAGCCACGTGACGGCAAGCGGGTGAGCAGCACGTAAAGCGTCCTCTCGGCATGCTCCTGTTGCAGCGATTGCACGGCGATTACTATGGCCATCAGGTTGCCGATGATGGAGAGCGCCCCCAGCCCGAGATCGAGCAGCAGCAACTCGGTACGCCCCATGGTTACCGCAGCGATGGCCAGCGAGGCCAGCAACAGCAACACGACAAACACCAGCACGCCGTAGAGCAGGCGATTGCGCAGCGCATCGAGAAAGGACATGCGGGCAATCTCCAGCGCCCCATTCATGCCAGCCGCCATGCCAACCATCATGACTGCTCACCCTTCTTCAATAGCTTCACAAAGGCCTGTTCCAGCGTCTGCCGGTCCTGTTCGAGGCTCAGCAACCGGCACTCGCCGCACTTGCGCAAGGTATCCAGCAACCGGTCCCGCTCCGCCTCACCATCGAGTAACAGCCGGCTGCGTCCGTGACCGAGATCGACAAACCTTCCCGCCGGCAGGCGCGAGATATCACCCTCCACCACCACGGCCCAGCTGTTGCCGCGCTTGAGCAGGTCGGCGATCTCGCCCTGATGCACGACCCTGCCCTGATCCAGCACCACCACCGCATCGCACATCGCCTCCGCATCACCGAGGATATGCGAGGAAAACAGCAGGGTCGCACCGGCGGCATGCACCTCGTGCAACACCTGCCGCACACGTTCGCGACCCAGCGGGTCCAGACCGGAGAGCGGCTCGTCGAGCAGCACGAATTCCGGCTTATGCAACAGGGCCTGCGCAAGACCGACACGCTGCACCTGCCCCTTGGAACAGACGGACAGACGTTGATCCAGCACCGTGCTGAAGCCCAGCCGTTCGGCCCAATCGTATATGCGCGCCGGAATATCGCTTGCCCGCAGACCGGAGAGCCTGCCCAGCCCGGTCAGCAATTCCCTCGGGGTCAGGTTGCGATAGAAATGGGGTTGCTCGGGCATGAATCCGAACTGCCGGGCCGGCAGTCCGCTACGCACGGGTTCGCCCGCGAATTCCACCCTGCCGGCATCGGCATGGATCAGGCCGCAAAGGATACGGAAGGTGCTGGTCTTGCCGGCACCGTTGGGGCCGAGGTAGGCGGTGGCCGAACCACGTGCGACTGAAAAAGAAACATCGTCGAGCACCTGTTTTCTTCCCTGGATCACATGTCCGGTCGGCACGCTCAGACTCAGCCCTTCGATCGTAAGAAGTCCGTTCACTCACCAGCCCCCTCGCGCGCAGGCGGCACAAACACACGGAAGCGCTTGCCGCTGACGCTGCTCACCGGCTCACCCTTGTCCGACATCACGATATGCCCTCCATCCGGCAATATCGCGGGGAGGGAAAGCCCTGCATCGCGCAACTGCTGTACATCTCTTGCATCATGAAAGCGCTGCGGCAATCCGGCAAGGCGCGTATCCAGCGTGCGCATTATCTGTTCGGTCAGGATGTCGGCACGCAAATGCTCCAACTGACTGCGGATATTGCTGTCCTGTTGCTCCTTTAAAAGCTGTTCGACAAAAAGCAGCGCGGTTTGCAGTTCGCCGGCACTGGCCTGCATACGCAGCGCCAGGCTCATCACCAGCTGCGGTGCACCGTGAAGCCCGGCAGCCTGCGCCAATAAACGCCCGGATTCGGCTTTATCGTGATCGAACCAGTAGGCATTGAAACCGCGATAATAAGGCCAGCGCCAGTCTTGCGGGAAGGCCAGCATGGCTTTCTCAAGCAGGGGGCGACTGAGTAATGTGCTTCCCGTATTCCAGGGCAACACGGCACCGGCCATATAATATGCGTGTTCGGCTCGCGGATTGAGTTGAGCGATAGCCGCAAGCAATCCGCCCAGATAGCTGTAGTCGGCATCGCGCACATGGGCGCCGAACCATGACAGGGTGCGTATCCAGAGGGTCTCGGCAAACAGATTGCGATAGCCAAGCGCCATGGCATCCAGCCACACCCCCTGCGGCAGATGCATCCGCGTCTCTTCCCCAGCAGCACGATTAGCCGTCAGATGCTTGTTCGCTGTTGTACTTGCGACCAGCAGAAGCAGCACAAGCAACGGCCCGAAAAGCCTAGAGACCGAGGTCAATGGCTTCTCCTTCGGCATGCCCATGGGCAAGATGTTCCTTCAAATAAGGCGAAAGCCTGTGTTCCGGATAAGCGGCCATGAACAACGCCGACCAGCGCCGCTCGGCATAGGTATCATCTTTCAGGTGCGCCAGCAGAATCAGATAGCGCAGCGACAGTGTGCCCTGATGCATCATCCAGTAACGGTAAATGAAATTCTCGCTGGCAACAATTCTGGCAGGCTCATGCTCCCAGACCATGCGCCCGATATACCATTGCAGTGCCGCACGCGAGGACCACGGATTATCCACAGCTGCTCCTACATCGCGAGCAAAGGCAGCATCGTCGATGGATAGGTTCGCAGCATCTTCCGCCCGCCATTCGCGGGTGACGAACAGCTGCCAGTTCCATATCACGAAGAGTGCCGGAATCATCAGTATGAGCAGACGGGACAACGAGAAACGGGGGCTTGGGCCTGACGAGACATTTACAGGCACGAAAAGCGCAGCTGAATAAAGCGCCAGCAGTACAACAAAATAGCCCTGCATCATGCTCACGCTGAACATGCCGTGCAGCAGCATCATCGCGCTACCGATACCTGCCTGCACACGACCCTCACAAAGATCTGTGCTGCGCGAATGCAGCAGACCGATAACCCGCCATGCGACAAACCCGATAAGGCCGATAATTGCCGCCCCGCCGAGCACACCCCATTCCATGAGGAATTGCAGTATCAGGTTATGTGCATTGGCATGCCCTCCAATCATCACCGAGGCCACTGCTGCGTACTCAGGATGGGAACTTAGCAATACAGGGATGGCTTCCGTGCCATAAGACATCAGATTGCCCGCGCCTATACCCAGCCATGGATGTTCGAGGAACAATCTCCAGCACATCTCCCAGACAAAGAAACGCCCCTGCATGCCGACCGAGGCCATGCGCTCTGTGAGGGTGGCTTCCAACCCGGTTATTTCAGGATACATGTGCCAGTAATGACTGATCGCACCTGCCAGCAGCAGCACGCCGACCATTCTCAGGGCTGCACCAAGCCGGCTCGTCGATATCCACAGCAACATCGCAGCTCCGACCAATAGCACCAGTGCGCTACCCCTGCTACTAGTGGCCAGCAGACCGGCGCAGGGCAGAAGGGATGCCAGCCACCACGGCCATGCCTTTGTCTCGCTCATCGCCCTCGCCCACAAAGGCATGCAGACCAGCACCAGAAACAGGCCCTGCATGTTCTGCTGGATATGCATGCCCGCAAAGGCTACCGGGAATGCCTGCCAGATGGGGAATACCTCGAATCCGGAAAACAGCGGCAGATGGAACTGTTGCAGGACGGCGAACAGCACCGCGATGTTGCCGGTGATACCCAGCAGCAAGCTCCAGCTGTGACTGCCGAGCAGCCTTCCGGCAGTCGAACCGCTCATCCGGTAAACGAGCCATGCTGAACAGACATACAGTGCCATCTGGAAGGTCCGCCACGGATTGCGCAAATCCCCGCCGGCTAACTGCACAGCTATCGGCAGTAGCAACAGCAGCAGAAACAACCATGCAAGTGGGGCAGAGTTCTGTGCGGCTCGGTCAGCCGAGCCCATCCATGCCGCAGCGGCAAGCCCTACAGCGATAGCAAGCAGATGGATGGCAGAAAAATTGTCGATGATATTGGGCCAGAGAAGCGGCGAAAAAAAGAAAGCAGCCCAGAGAAGAAGTGTGACTCGCTGGACGATATGGCTGTTTATGGAAGCATCCCCACCGCAGTCTGATAGCTGATCGATTTGATTGCACCGGGATGGGTTCCCTCGATCAACAAGGAGCCGTCATCTGCCAGCGTACCGGTCAGCGTCACGCCCTTGGAGATGTGCAAATCCAGACCCGTACCCAGCGCATAAACAGTATGCCCGGTCACCGGCCCGAAGGCTTTGTATGCCTGATTCTCGGCGAAATAACCTTCCTCGATTGAAACGGCATTGCGCACATCACTGACCACCGAGTCTTCAAACGCCTTCTGGCGATATTGATAGGCGGCGGGAATGGCGATGGAGGCCAGAATGCCGATGATTGCCACCACGATCATCAATTCGATGAGCGTGAAGCCTCTTGCCGCATTCATATCAGCATGTTTGTGCTTCATGGCATTGGATCCCTGAGACAAAAATAAAGGGGCCCGGCAAAGCCGGGCCCCTTGCTAAGGACTTTAGAACAGCGCAGTTCCGGCAGTACCATCCGATGCTACGATACCACCATCAGACGAGCCGACCCACTTCTTGTCACCCTGCAGATGCTTGGTCACAGCCGTATAGGAGGTGGTGTCAGCGGACAGGGACTGTGCCTTCACACCCTTCGACAGCTTGGCACCGGGCAGGCTGGTGATGGTGTTGGTCGGATCAGTATCAGAACCAGTATCAGCGAAGTCGACATAGGACTCGGTGTCGGCAAACGCAGCTTCCTGGGAATTCATGATATTGCGCAGATCGGACTCGGCCGCACCGTTAAATGCACGAATGCGGTACTGGGAAAACTGCGGGATGGCGATGGCCGCCAGGATGCCGATAATGGCCACCACGATCATCAGCTCGATGAGCGTAAAGCCTTTTTCTTTGTTGTATTGAATTTTCGTCAACATGGTACTTCTCCTTATGTCCTTCCCCGTAGGTTAAGTTCTCGCTCAGGGCAATATGGTGCACGATAGGGTGGGGGTAAATCAAGCGCTGTGCGCCAAATCACACCCCCCCCCTATTTTGACTGAGCGGATTACAAACGATTGTTGCAGCCATGTCACTCCCCAAAAGTCGGGATTGAATTCACCACGCAGCACCCCCCTCGCCGCGATATTGCAGAGCCTCGGCCACATGCGCAGACGCCAGTGTATTCTCTCCGGCCAGATCGGCGATGCTTCGCGCCACCTTCAGAATGCGGTGATAGCTGCGCGCCGACAGCGAAAACCGCTGCATCGCCGTATCCAGCAACTTCGCCCCCGCGGCATCGGGATGCGCGAAGCGCTCGATCTGCTGCTGGCTCATGCGGGCATTCACCCGTCCTTCGCCGAGCCTTGCGTACTGCCGCTGCCGGGCGGCAAGCACGCGCTGCGCCACTATCGCCGATGATTCGCCGGCCTGCATGCGAACCAGCTCACCTTTATCCACCGGCGGAACATGCACATGCAGGTCGAAGCGATCCAGCAATGGGCCTGAAATGCGTTGCCGATAGCGATTGATCTGCGAAGGCGAACAACTGCATGCGCGGGTGGGATGGCCGAGATAGCCGCAGGGGCAAGGGTTCATCGCCGCCAGCAACTGGAAACGCGCCGGAAACTCGAGGGTGTCGGCGGCACGCGCGATGCATACCTTGCCGTCCTCCAGCGGCTGGCGCAGCACCTCCAGTACCTGCCGCTTGAATTCGGGAAGCTCATCGAGAAAAAGAATGCCGTAATCCGCTCTGGAGACCTCGCCTGGCCGCGGCGAGCTTCCCCCGCCGATCATCGCCACATCGGAGGCCGAATGATGCGGTGCCCGGAAGGGTGGCGCGGTGTCGCTCAGGCTGCGGCTTGCATCGCCGGACACGCTGAAGATGCGCGCCACCTCCAGTCGCTGCCCCATCGTCAGCGGCGGCAGGATGCCGGGCATGCGCTTGGCCAGCATGCTTTTGCCCACACCGGGAGGGCCGCTCATCAGCATGTGGTGTCCACCTGCGGCCGCGATCTCCAGCGCGCGCCTGGCCTGCAACTGGCCGCGTATATCGGCCAGATCGGGGGCTTCTTTGTGCGGTGCATTTGCTGTCGGCGTTGCCACATACGGAGCAATCGGATCTCGCCCTGCCAGATGGCGCACAGCCTGCAACAAGCTGGCGGCAGGCAGCACATCGAGTCCGCTCACCATCGCCGCTTCCGACGCGTTACCCTCGGGAACGATCAGGCTCTTCATGCCCTGCTCGCGGGCGAACATGGCGAGGGGAAGCATGCCAGGCACCGGATTAAGACGACCATCCAACGCCAATTCACCGAGCATGAAGGGAAAATCTGCGACCTCGTCCACCGCTGTGAACTGCTCACTGGCCAGCAGCAGACCCATGGCGACGGGCAGATCGAAATGGGAACCGTCCTTGCGCCGGTCGGCCGGTGAAAGGTTCACCGTAATATGGCGCAGGGGGAATTCGAATCCGGAATTGAGCAAGGCGGCGCGCACGCGATCGCGTGCCTCGCGCACAGCAGCCTCGGGAAGGCCTACCATATTCCACGCCGGCAGGCCGCGTGACAGGTCCACCTCGACATCCACCGGCTCCGCCTGCAAGCCGCGCAATGCGGCACTCGGCAGCCTCGACAGCATCCCCCCTTGACCCCCTATGGCTTATTTCTTGATGCGGGCTTCCAGTTCTTCGATGCGGGCTTCAAGCTCCGCCATCTGCTCGCGCGTTTTGTTCAGCATGGCCTCGGCCACCTGCATGCGCTCGCCAGTCACCACATCCAGACCGGAAAATGCCCCTTCAAGAATCGATTTGATCTGTGCCTCTGCTTCCTGCTTGACGCTGCCGATCAGACGCAAGCCTCCCGCCACCTTTTCCGCCACATCGTCCAGTATTGCCTGATCCACTGCCATTCTCCACCTCCGCTTACCATCTCTGTGATTCTAGATGCCGCGAGACCGCCAGTCCATGCCGGGATCAGGCGCCATCGCCCTTCAGGCTCCCCTCGATGAAGGCTTCGCTTCCCGAAGGCAGCTTGAGCCTCAACCAACCGTCCCTGTTGGTTTTATCGACATGCATCTTCTGCCCGGGCAGGAACCATCCGAGTTCCCTCGAGGCCTCATCCGTCTTCTCATAGATCCGTTTGTATCCCTCAAAACTGAAGCGATCCTGCTCGCCGGCATCCATCGAAACCCCGCGCACCTCCTTGACGATCGCCGACTCCACCGAGGCCTGATGCTTCAAGCCGCGATGCGCCGACACGGTCATGGTGGTCAGCCTGGCCGTTAGCCGCTGCAGGTATATATCTCCATCCAACTCGCCGTTACCGAACTCAAGCCGGTAACCGTCGTTCACAGGTTCCAGCACATTCACATGCAGACTCATGTGCTCCAACCCCTGCTGCACAGCGGCCAGCGAACGCTGCATATCCAGCGCAAGACTGACGTCCTGACCGCTGAAAAAGCCCACGGCCTTGTCCACAAACACCCCGGGGATGGCCGACACTGCCGCTGCGGCAGCACAGCCGTTCAGCGCCAGAGCCGCAAGCAGGGCGAAACGCAAGCGCATCACGCGCCCCACCGGCGCATGCCTTCAGGCCAAACACCGAGATGCGCCATCACGCGATCCACCATGAAATCGACCAGCTCTTCGATGCTGGTCGGGCGATGGTAAAAGCCCGGCATGGCGGGAATGATATGTACACCCATATTGGAAAGTTTGAGCATGTGTTCGAGATGGATGCTGGAAAGCGGTGTTTCGCGCGGCATCAGCACCAGACGCCCGCGTTCCTTGAGGATCACATCCGCCGCGCGCTCGATCAGATTATCCGATGCACCGGTGGCAATGCGTGCCAGCGTTCCCATCGAGCAGGGTACGATTGCCATGGCAGCAATACCCGCCGAGCCGGATGCGGCAGGCGAGAACCAGTCTTTCAGGGCATAGCTTTTCAGACCGGAGGCATCGATATGCAGATGCTCCGCCAGAGCGCCTGCCACCCCTGCATCAGCGGCAGGCAGCTCGATATCCACTTCCTGCCTGAGCACCACACGCGCAGCATCGGAGATCAGCAGATGCTGCTGCACCCCGGCTTGCCCCAGCCTCTGGATCAGACGCAGCCCGTAGGCGGCTCCGGATGCGCCGGTCATGGCAACGATCAGGCGTTGCGTTTGTTTGTTTTCCATCATCAGCCGCCCCTCGGCCTACATCTTGAAGCTGTCGCCCAGATACAGGCGACGTGCGTCCGGATGTGCCACGATCTCATCGGCCGTGCCCTGCACCAGGATCTCGCCGGCATTCATCAGATAGGCGCGGTCGCAGATGGACAGTGTATCACGCACATTATGATCGGTGATCAGGATACCGATACCGCGCTTTTTCAGATCGGCGATGATGCTCTGGATATCCTCCACAGCGATCGGATCCACACCGGCAAACGGTTCGTCGAGCAGCAGAAAGCTCGGCTCGGTGACCAGCGCGCGGGCGATCTCGGTGCGCCGCCGCTGCCCGCCGGACAAGGTGAATGCCTTCTGATGCTGCACACCCTCTATACCCAGCTCGACCAGCAACTCCTCCAGCTTTTCCCCGACCACTGCGGACGGCATATCCAGCGTTTCGAAAATACCCAGAAGATTCTCGCGCACCGTCAGCTTGCGGAAGATGCTGGCCTCCTGCGGCAGATAACCGATACCACGGCGGGCACGGCGATGCATGGGCAGCTGCGTGATGTCCTCGCCATCCAGACTGACCACACCGGCATCGCCGTTGATCAGTCCGCAGACCATATAAAAGCAGGTTGTCTTGCCGGCACCGTTCGGGCCTAGCAGACCGACACACTCGCCGGAAAACACATCCAGACTGACCTCATGCACAACCCTTTTCTTGCGGAAGCTTTTAGCCAGACCGCCGGCGGACAGATGGTGGACCTGACTCACTGTTGCACCTCCGCAGGCTGTTGCGGAGCCTCTTGCGCGGCATTCACATCCCCGGCGGCAGCTGCATCTGCAGCCGGTTTTTCTGGCTGCGTATCCCCGCCACCCTGCTGCGGAACAGCGTTCATGGTTTTCTCATCGATGCGAAGCGTCACCCGACCACCTTCGCCCTGCAACACCTCGGTGGTCTTGGCATTCAGGTCATGCACGATGGTGTCGCCAGCCACCCTGCCGCCCTCCTGCACCATCACGGCATTGCCGCGCAACGTGACGATCTGCTTGTCGTTATCGATCACAGCTGAATCGGAGGTGCCCTGTTTGTCGCCCTGAATCATGCGCACATGACCGGTGGCCAGCGCATGGTCGATGCCGCCGCCCTTCTCCCCGGTCCGGTAGAAGGCGCGCAGGCTATCGCAGAACAACTCGAAATCCTCGCGCACCAGATGCACGCTGCCAGTAAACAACGCTTCCTGTCTGTTCTCCCAGATATCCAGATGATCGGACTGCACCGTCAGCGTCGTCGCACGCGCGGCAGGCGGTATCGCAAGCACGCCGCACAGCAGCACTGCCATGCAGGCAAACAGCTGCAGATACTTCATGGTTTCAACCCCATCTGGTTGGGATGTCTGTCCTCGATCCACGCTGCCTCCTCGATACGTACATGGTGATCGACGCGCCAGACCGTCATGCCCCGGCCACGCGCCTTTGTCAGCTTGCCCTCGATGCGGAAATCTCCCGGGATGAGCACGGTATCGGCGGCATGGTCGTAACTCACATCCTCGGAATACAAGACCCATTCGTCGTAGTGTGCCACCACATCGCCCTTGAAGTGAATCGCCTTGCTCAACGGGTTGAACCACGCTTCACGCCCGGTGATCGGGATGCGCTTGCCATCCTCCGAAAAAAGCTCCAGTTCCGGATCCAGCAGATGCATGCTTCCCTTCAATTCCTGTTCGGCCTTCTGTGCCTTCAGGCGCCAGATCATCTTCCCTGCCTTGCGCTCGATGATCAGCGGAGCATCAACCCGCGCCTGCTGGCTCTTCGCCCCGTCCGGGGATTCAATGTGCAGCTGCTTTGCATTCCCCGCCTGCAACACCAGTAGCAGCGCCACGCATGCCGAGCCGATGGTCAGGGCAAGAAACGCCCATTTGATGCCGCGCCACAAAACGCTTACCCCGACACGGGCCAGCCGCAATCGGCCGGCGTGACCCCGTACGGGGTTTCAACCACCTGCTGCCAGGCGCCGTTGGCCAGAATCAACCCTTCGGCAACCAGACGCACGGCACCGCGTCCGCCATCACAGGTCGCTACCCAGTCCACGCTCTTCAGTACCGAGGCATGCGCATCGCGTGGTGCGAATGACAACCGGCAACGCCGCATCGGCGGCAGATCGACGATATCGTCACCCATGAAGGCGCAATCCTCGGCCCGCAAACCGGCCTGCACGAGCAGCGTGTCCAGGCCCTCGGTCTTCTTCAGGCTGCCCTGCACCACATACTCGATACCCAGATCACGCGCCCGGCTGGCCACCACCCCGGAGGTCCGGCCGGTCAGAATGGCCAGGTGAATCCCGGCGCGCTGCAGCATCTTGATGCCGTGCCCGTCGCGCACATTGAATCCCTTCGACTCCTCGCCGCTGTCATTCATGATGATGGAACCGTCGGTCATCACACCGTCCACATCGAGGATCAGCATGCGAATGCCTTTGGCTTTGGCGAAAGGAAATTCATTCAAGGTGTGCATCATCCCTCCCCGGCCTGCAACAGATCGTGCAGATGCACCACACCGGCGACCGCGCCATCGTCATCGACCACGAACAGCGTGGTGATCTTCTTTTCTTCCATCAGATGCACCGCCTCCGAAGCCAGGTGCCCTGCCGCTATGGTCAGCGGTCGGCGATGCATCACCTCGGCCACCTGACAGGCAAGGTCGAAATGTCCGGATTCGAGGATGCGGCGCAGATCGCCATCGGTCAGGCAACCGACCAGTTTTCCAGCCTGCTGCACGCCGGTGACACCGAGGCGGTGCGAGCTCATGGTCATGATCGCATCCTTCAGCGGTGCATCGAAGGACACCATCGGCAGGGCACCACCCTTGTGCATCAGCTCCTCAACCCGCATCAGCTTGCGCCCGAGGCTTCCCGCCGGATGGAACAAGGCGAAGTCCTCAGGTTTGAATCCGCGCTGTTGCAGCACCACCACCGCCAGTGCATCGCCCAGAGCCAGTGCCGCCGTGGTCGAAGCGGTCGGTGCCAGATTCATCGGGCAGGCCTCCTGCGACACATCCACATGCAGCACCATCTCGGCGTGCCGGGCCAGCGACGACTTGGTGTTTCCGGTGACCGCGATCAGCGGAACACCCATGCGCTTCATCACCGGCAGCAGACCGATCACCTCGGAGGTCTCGCCGCTGTGTGAAAATGCCAGCACTGCGTCCTGTCGCGTGATCATGCCCAAATCGCCGTGCTGCGCCTCGGCGGCATGCACGAAAAAGGCCGGCGTCCCGGTGGACGCAAAGGTGGCGGCGATCTTCTGTGCGATGATGCCGGACTTACCCATGCCGACCACGACCAGTCGCCCGTCGAGCCCCAGGATGGCGCGGACCGCACGGCAGAAATCATCGCCGAGTACCGCGGCCACCGCATCGATCGCGGCCGCCTCCATGCGCAGCACGCTGCGCGCATCCTCAAGCCACACTGCATCCATATCCGTTTCCGCCTTGCTCATTCCTACCCCCAGGCCAGTCTGACTGCGGCATTGCCCATCGTCTGCATGCGCTGCTCAACCTCGGCACGGAAACGCGCCATCTGCGCGGCCGGCACCGGCTCGGCCGGGTCTCGTTTGATATTCAAAGGGTTCACGGCGCTGCCGTTCACCCGGAACTCGAAATGCAGATGCGGCCCCGTCGCCAGCCCGCTCATGCCCACATAACCGATCAACTGTCCCTGACGCACGCGGGAGCCGGTGTGAATCCCCTTGGCATAGGCGCGCATGTGGCCGTAGGCAGTCGAGTGCGTACTGTTGATGTGACGGATCAGTATGAATCGCCCGTAGCCGCCCTTCCAGCCCATGAATTCCACCCTGCCGTCACCTACCGCATGGATCGGCGTGCCGGCTGCCGCAGCGTAGTCCACGCCGCGATGTGCACGGGTGAAGCCCAGCACCGGATGCTTGCGGCGCAACTGGAAGCGAGAGGAGATGCGCGAAAACTTCACCGGTGCCTTCAGATAGGTCTTGCGCATGCTCTTGCCTTCCGGCGTGTAATAGCCGGTACTGCCGTCGGCCAGCGTGTAGCGCAGGGCACGGAAGGTTTCGCTCTGATTGATGAATTCGGCCGCATTGATCATCGAGCCGATCAAGCGCCCCTCGGCATCGAAACGATCCTCGACCAGCACGCGGAACTTGTCGCCCGTGCGCAGATCGCGGACGAAATCGATATCCCAGGCGAAGATATCCACCAGATTCATCGTGGTGCGGTCATCCATGCCGGCGCGTGCCGCATCCGAGAACAGGTTGTCGCTGATCTCGCCTTCATAGACAGAATCCCGGGTGAAGGCGATGCGCGACTGCATCTCGGCCTTCCATGTCTGCTCATGTTTACTGAGATGCAGCACGCGTTCATCGTCCACGGCATAGAACAATTCCGCGCCGGCATCTTCGCCCCGTCCGGTGAAATAATGTCCGGCACGCACATTGGCCAGCGAATACACAGGCTTGGCCGCCATCAGAATATTGTTCACCTCGTCGCGCGCATAACCCATGCGCAGCAGCACCGGTGAGGCAGCATCGCCGCGCTGGATCAGTTCGCGTTTCCACGGGGTACCGATGGGCGCTTCCTGCACCGCCTCGGCTGTGATCCATTCCTCCTGCGGAATACTGGCCCGCGCCTCGCTGCCGCCACCGCTTCCGGCCACGCCCCAGACGAGCAGCACAGCGGCCAGGGCGATCAGCATGCCGCGTCCGGAGAGACGCAGGGGAAACTTGAAGGAGCTCATATCCGGGCGCTTCAGCCCGAAGGAGGGGCGTTTAAAGGCGTGCAGGCGGGAAGCAGCCCGCCGGGAGGAACGGGGGGTATCGGCCTGAGATGAAACCTGATCTGCAAAATCCTTGCGCAAACATCCTCCTGCAACCGGGGTCTTTTCCGTAAAGAGCGCGCCACAGCTGCAAGCTTCGCATGCTCAGGGCAAAGCAAAACGATGTCAAAGCCGGTGACCGTGCATGCGTGGACAATGGCGGTGCAATCCGTGCACTATTCAGGCTATCCAACAGAACAACGCCCGAAGGAGATTCAACATGCCCAGCTTTGATATCGTTTGCGAGACCGACATGCAGGAAATGGACAATGCGGTGAACCAGACGCACAAGGAAATCACCACCCGCTTCGACTTCAAGGGCAGCAATTCCAGCATCGAGCTGGGCGACAACGAAATCCTCATCAAGGCCGACGACGACTACAAGCTGGCCACTATCTGCGAGATCCTGCGCGCCAAGATGACGCGCCGGAATCTGGAAGCCAAATGTCTGGAATACGGCGAAGCGGAAAACGCCAGCGGCGGCAGCAAACGCCAGAAAATCACCATCAAGCAGGGCATCAGCCAGGAACTGGCCAAGAAGATCGTCAAGCATATCAAGGAAGAAAAAATGAAGGTGCAGGCCAGCATCCAGGGCGATGAAGTACGTGTATCCGGCAAAAAGCGCGACGATCTGCAGGAGGCCATCGCCCTGATCAAGGGCATGGATGCCGACCGCCCCCTGAAATTCACCAACTTCCGCGACTAGCCCGACGGACCCCTATCGGCCGGGCACTGCCGTTCACGGTTATCCGGCACGTTTGGATGCGTTTGCTAGCGGGCGACCTGGGCTTGTGTGATACCGACCTGCAGGGTGTTCAGGCGATCATCGCTGACCAAGCCTGATAAGCCGAGATCGAGCAACTGCTGGGTTCCGCTTGCCAGCACGCCGTTAAAGTTGCGCTGTATCTGCTGCGGCTGACCGGCCGCATTGGTGAAGCGGACAAGCAGGACGATCCCGTTGACATTCCTCGGGGTCGGGTTGGCGAGCTGGGCGACGATTCTGCCCTGCGCATCCTTGCCTGCTCTCAGCTGGATGTATTTGGACGGATTGTCTTTCAGATCGAGATCCACCAGATCGCCATAGGCCTGCTTGCCGATCTCTCCCTGAGCCGAGGCGACCTTGGTGTAATACCCCTTGGCTTCATCCAGACGACCGGCCTTGCGCGACAGGTTGCCCAGCGAGTAATACGCATCGGCGGTAGGCAGCAGAGCCGTACTTCTTTCGAAATCGGCACGTGCTGAAGTATCGAGATGAAGTTGCTCGTTCACCTTGCCGCGTTGCAGTGAATAGTAGAAAAAGCCCGGATTCAGATTGATCGCCTTGCCATACAGGCCGGCTGCGGCACTCAGATGCCCGGACTTCTGCTCGGCATCCCCCATCAGGCCGTAGAAATGCGCCTCGTTCGGCTCCAGCGCAATCGCCTGCTTCGCCAGGCGCATGGCTGTTGCAGTGTCGCCTTTGGCCAGTGCCTCGCGACCTTGATCAAAGGCATCGTAAGCCGGCTTGCTGCGCATCAGATGCGCGGTTTTGGCTCTGTATCGCTCTGCGCCCACCTCCCCGCCCCTGGGCAGGGTGGCCAGCATGGCGATATTATTATTCACACGCTCCTGTGACGGGGGGTGGCTGGCGAACATCCCGTTCAACCAATCCTGTTGCTTGCCTTCGGAGAGCCTCACAAAGGTGCGCTGCAGCTCCACTGCACCCTGCGGGTCGTATCCGGCGCGGGACATATACAGCATGCCGTAGTGATCGGATTCGCGCTCGGCATCGCGGCCGTATTTCTGAGTGACCAGTTGCGCGCCAAGCCCCGCACCGAGTTGGGCAAGATTCGCATAATCCTTGCCCTGTGTGGCAATGGCCGTCCCCATCACGGCAGTCTGCAACAGCATGCCCTTGGACATACTCTGCGCGCCGTGCCTGGCTGCGGCATGCACGATCTCGTGACCCAGCACGGCGGCCAGTTCCGATTCGTTGTGCAACTCGGTGAGCAGGCCGCGATTGATGGTGATCTTGCCACCGGGCAGCGCCCATGCATTGGGCACCGAGTTGTTCAACACCTTGAATTCATACGGCAGCTTTCTATCGCTGACCGCAGCCAGCCGCTGGCCGACCTGACTGACATAGGCGGTGAGCCCGGGGTCGGCCACCAGATCGCCGCCCTGCGCCTGACGTGCCGGGGCATATTGCTGCGCCCCGATGGCAAGCTCCTGCTGCTCGCTGACCAGCGAAAAATCATTCTTGCCGGTCACCGGATTGGTGACGCAGCCGGAGAGAAGCGCAAGGAAAAGCAGCAAACCGGTCAGATGTTTATGCATGCTCCCCTCCCGCCTCTAAACCTGCTCAGCTCACGCTGAGATTCACGAACTTGCGCTTGCCCAGCTTGAGAAGATAGGTGCCGCCGGCGGCAAGGCGGAAATCCTTGTCGGCCATCTTTTCGCCGTCGATGGACAGGGCGTTCTGGGCGATCATGCGCATGGCCTCGCCGTTGGATGTGGTCAGACCGGTTTCACTTAATGCACGCACGATCCACAGGCCGTCGGCATCCGCTTTCAGGATCGCCTCAGGAATATCATCGGGGATCTCGTTGCGCGTGAACTGCGATTCGAATCCGGCGCGTGCCTCGGCACCCGCTCCCTTGCCGTGGAAACGCTCGACGATATTCGCGGCCAGCTGTTTCTTGGCCTCCATCGGGTGCATGCCCTTGATCGCATCCAGATCGGCATCGGTCAGCAGTTCGTAATACTTCAGCATCAGATCGTCCGAAATACTCATCAGCTTGCCGAACTGCTCCTTGCCGGCCTCGGCCACGCCGACGTAGTTGTTCAGCGATTTGGACATCTTGTTCACGCCGTCCAGACCTTCGAGCAGCGGCATGGTGAGGATCACCTGCGGGGCCTTGCCGTAGGCCTGCTGCAACTGCCGGCCCATCAGCAGGTTGAACTTCTGATCGTTGCCGCCGAGTTCCACATCGGCATCCAGCGCCACCGAATCGTAGCCCTGGATCAGCGGATAGAGGAATTCATGCAGCGCGATGGATTGTCCGCCCTGATAACGCTTCTCGAAATCGTCGCGCTCCAGCATGCGGGCCACGGTGGCCTTGGCGGAGATGCGCACCAGATCGGCGGCGGTGAGATTGTTCAGCCACTCGGAATTGAAGCGCACCTCGGTCTGCGCCGGGTCAAGGATACGGAACACCTGCTCCTTGTAGGTCTCGGCGTTGATCAGCACCTCTTCGTGGGTGAGCGGCGGGCGGGTCTCGTTCTTGCCGGTCGGATCGCCGATCATGCCGGTGAAATCGCCGATCAGAAACACCACCTGATGGCCGCACACCTGAAACTGGCGCAGCTTTTCGAGCAGAACGGTATGGCCGAGATGCAGATCGGGTGCGGTCGGGTCGAAGCCCGCCTTGACGCGCAAGGGCCGTCCCTCGACCGCCGCTTCCTTCAGCCTGGCCTCAAGACTGCCGTGCGGCAGGATCTCCAGCGTCCCGCGGCTGAGCAGCTGCATCTGTTCCTGAATCTTCATGGGTTCACCTGTTCACTCGTTGCTTTCGATACCCCGAACGCATCGGGATGCGGCCATCCTAACGCGCCTGTTCGCATCTGCCACGTTTGACGATTATGCTTGAGCGCATGCAAGCCCCCCCGATCATCCTCGGCATCATGTCCGGCACCTCCGCCGACGGCATCGATGTGGCCGTGATGCGCATGACAAAAAAAACCGAGCTGCTGCATTTCCTTTCCCTGCCGATGCCGCCGGAGCTGCGCGAACCGATCCTGCGACTGGCCGAGCCCGGGGTGAACGAGATCGAGCTGATGGGCGCACTGCATGTCCGCCTCGGCCACGCCTATGCCCATGCCGCACTGCAAGCCATCGAGGCCGCGGGCCTGAAGACAGGCGACATCGCCGCCATCGGCTGCCACGGCCAGACCATCCGGCACCGTCCGGGAGAACGCCACCCCTTCACGATGCAGATCGGCTGTGCGGCAACGATTGCCGAGCGCACCGGCATCACCACGGTCGATGATTTCCGCAGCCGCGACATCGCCGCCGGCGGTCAGGGCGCGCCGCTCGTGCCCTTTGCACACCGCCGCCTGTTCGCTTCGGAAGATACGGATATCGCCGTGCTGAATATCGGCGGCATCGCCAATATCACCTGGCTGGGCAGGGACGGCAGCACCAGCGGCTTTGATTGCGGGCCGGGCAATATGCTGATGGATGTGCTGATGCTGGAGCTGTCAGACGGGCGCAACGGCTTTGATGAAGACGGCGCACTGGCCGCCTCTGGGGCCGTCAGCCAGCCCTTGCTGGACAAGCTGCTGGCACACCCCTTCCTCAGCAAACGGCCGCCGAAATCCACCGGACGCGAGGACTTCGGTAGTGCGGTGGCGGATATCATCCTCGCCTGGCCGGAGATCAGCGATGCCGACCGGCTGGCCACAGCCTGCGAGCTGACGGCAAGGTCAATCGCCGACTGCATCCGTTTTCTTCCCGCAGCGCCCGCACGATGGCTGGTCTGCGGCGGCGGCGCGCGCAATAGCCATCTGATGCAAAGCCTCGCCGGTAAGCTTGCTCCGGCAGATGTTTGCGGCACCGAATCGCGCGGTATGTCCGGACAGGCCGTGGAGGCTGCATGCTTCGCCATGCTGGCCATGCAAACCCTGTGCGGCTCAGCCAATACCCTCGCCGCAGTCACCGGAGCCTCGCATGATGTGTGCGGCGGAAGCATCCACCCCGGAGCCAACTGGCCGCTTGTTTTACAGGACATCCCGACTTGGACCCGCTGACCCACGCCATCTCCGGCTCGGTGCTGGCCCGCGCCCTGCCGGGCAGGCCGCTGCCGGTATCGCAAGTGATCTTGCTGGTGCTGTTCACCATGGCGCCGGATGCGGATTTCGCTCTTAAATTCATCTCGGATACGACCTATCTGCAATACCACCGTGGCGTCACCCACTCGCTGCTGATGCTGCCGCTATGGACATGGTTGATTTATTCGCTGCTTCCCGCCCCGCGTGCGGTGTTCGATACCAAGCCGTCACGCCTGCCCGCATGGCTGATCGCCGCCGCCATCGCGCTGCATATCTTCCTCGATCTGATCACCTCGTTCGGCACCATGCTGCTGGCCCCCTTTTCCGACTGGCGCGCCGCCCTCGACCTGCTGTTCATCATCGATCCGCTGTTCACCGCCTGCCTGCTGCTTCCCATGCTCGCAGCCGCCGTCCGGCCTCAGCATGCGCGGGCATGTGCCCTCTCAGCCCTGCTGCTCGCCGGAGGCTATCTGGGACTGTCGGTGTCGGCGCACGATAAGGCTGTTGAACTGGCGCGCAGCGAGCGGCCCGGCGCACAGGGCTATGCCGCCCTGCCGCTGCCCTTTTCCCCCTTCCACTGGCAGCTGGTCGCCACATGGCCGGATCACTACACGCGCAGCGCGGTGAATCTGAAGCCGGGCTTTGCCGGCAGCGCCCCGCTGTTTCCGCAATCCTTCATTGATAAGCACATGCCGCCGCTGCAAACAGCCGATCATCTGCAATGGCAGCGCCTGCCATCCATGCAGGCTGTAGCCGGACTCGACAGTCTGCCCGGCGTGGCCTTTTACCGCTGGTTCGCGCGCTTTCCGGTATTGTTAGGCAGGGACGACAGGCACATCGTATTCGGCGATCTGCGCTTCGGCGCCGGCATGGATGGTGCCGAGTCCCCGTTCATGATGCAGATCGATCTGGGAGACACCCCCTCCGCATGGTTGATCTGGCGGGAGGGAAAACGGAGCGCACTGCCATGATCGCTAGGCAAGCAGCTTCCCCATTGACTGTCCTGCACAGCTTCGCAAACTCTTACCCATGCGCATCCTGCTGACATTGCTGCTGAGCCTCACCTGCATGCCGCTATGCGTGCAGGCTGAAAACCAGAGCCCTTCAGCAACGAATCCGCAAACAGACCCTGCGCATGCGGAATGCGATGCCATCGGAGCCAAACTGGGCAGTGTGAGCGTCGCCGGTTGTCACGCCGCCGGCCTACAGACCAGTGATACCAGTTCGGTAAAGGGTCAGCCGATCCTGATGCGCGAGTTCCCTCCGATGGATAGCAGACTGCCGCAGGCACGCGTACTGCTGATCGGCGGCATTCACGGCGATGAATATTCCTCGGTCAGTATCGTATTCAAGTGGATGAATATCCTGAATCAGTACCATTCCGGCCTGTTCCATTGGCATATCGTGCCACTGCTCAACCCCGACGGTCTGTTGCAGCGTCATTCTTCCCGTCTGAACGCCAACGGCGTTGACCTGAACCGCAACTTCCCGACCCCCGACTGGTATGCACAGACACGCGATTACTGGGAGCGCCGCACCGGCAAGGACCCGCGCCGCTATCCGGGCGAGGCCGCGCTCAGCGAGCCGGAATCGCGCTGGTTGTATGAAGAGATCCGCAGCTTCAAACCGGACGTCATCATCTCGGTGCATGCACCCTACGGCGTGCTGGATTTCGACGGGCCGCCCAAGCCGCCGCATCACATGGGTTACCTGCATCTGAACCTGCTGGGCACCTATCCCGGCTCGCTGGGCAATTGCGCGGGCGTGCAACACCGCATCCCGGTGATCACCATGGAATTACCGAGCGCCGGCATCATGCCGAGCGAGTCTGAAATCAATCGCATGTGGACGGATATGATCCGCTGGATGATCGCCAATCTCCCCAAACAGGACACGCAGGATGCCTATGCGTCATTCGATGCCATCGAACAGGGCTTGAGTCCGAAACCCGGAACGCACAGGGCCAGCGGCGGCTAATTCAGATCAACCGGACCGGGTCAAGCCAGCGGCCCGTCGAGAAAGGAAACATCCTCCCAAGCCTGCGTAGGATTGCCGTGGGCATCGCGGAAACGCAGATTCTGCACACGCGGGACGCGGCGATGCGCCCTTCCATAGCTGTCTTCCTGCATTTCTGTGCCTGAATCGGCGGAAAGTATCATCATGTCCTCAACGAACACGATATCGCTGATCTCATAGACCTCGCCGAGATAACGCACCCGCCGACCGACCAGTGCGCACATGGCCTCTCTGTCCTGAACCAGTCCTTGCAATGCCGGGTCGCTCATTTCATGCTCCTTGCCCGACGGACCTATGCATCACAGACCCGCCTTGCTCCCACGGAGGAAGTATGCCACAAACCCTTCCCGTCGCCATGCGTAATTACAATGCCGACGGCCGTCTTGAGATCGACTGGTCGGACGGACATCACAGCTTCTACAGCCATGAGTGGCTGCGCGTGCAATGCCCGTGCGCCGATTGCCGGGGGCATACACCGGAGCAGGCCAGGGTGATCACCGGCAAGGAAGCCGTGCGCATCACCGCTGTCGAGCCGGTCGGCAACTATGCCCTGAGAATCAGCTTCGACGACGGTCACAATACCGGCCTGTACGAGTTTTCCGGCCTGCGTCAGGATTTGTGCCGCTGCGCAGCCTGCGTCGCAGCAGATTCAGAAACAGAGACCACAACGGCATGATCGAGGCCTGGGGCGAGCTGCAACATGTGATGTTTCTTGATATCCCGGCAAGCCGCTGGATCGCCGCACTGCTGATCCTGTTTATCACCATTGTCGGCCGGCAATCCTTGCTCTGGCTGTTTGCACGACTCACCCGGAGCATCGCATCGCGTACCGCCACCCATCTGGATAATGTGCTGCTGGATGCGGCCGGAAAACCGGCCGGCTGGCTGCTCTATGTGCTCGGCATCCTGGCCACGCTGCATGTGCTCAATCCGCCCGAGTCTATTTTCCCGCTGATGCCGCTGGTTGACAGCATCGGCAGGATTCTCTCCCTTGCCAATGCAGCCTGGTTTTTGTGGCGGCTGATCGACGGGCTCTCGGCCCACCTTAGCGCCCGCGCCGCACAAACGGATTCGACACTGGACGACCAGCTGGTGCCCTTCGTGACCAAGACACTCAAAATCTTCATCGTCATCACCGCCGTGCTGGTTATCGCGCAGAACATGGGCTATTCGATTTCCGGCCTGATCGCCTCGCTCGGCATCGGCGGCATCGCCGTGGCCATGGCGGCGCGCGACACCATCGCCAATGTGTTCGGCTCGATCATGATTCTGGTGGACCGCCCGTTCGCCATCGGCGACTGGATCAAGGCCGGCGATTTCGAGGGCGTGGTGGAAGAGATCGGCTTCCGCTCCACACGCATCCGCACCTTCGAGCATACACTGGTGAATGTGCCAAACTCGCTGCTGGCCAATATGGTGATTGATAACATCGATGCACGCAGCAAGCGCCGCATCAAAATGCGCATCGGCCTGACCTACAGCACCACCCCGGAGCAGATGCAGCAGGCCATCGAAGGCATCGAGGCGATCCTTGAGAAACACCCCGGCGTGGATCAGGACTTCAAGCTGGTGAAATTTGATGAATTTACTGATTCCTCGCTATCCATCTTCCTGTATTACTTCTCGGCCTCGAAGAACTGGGCCGACTACCTGCAGGTACGTCAGGAAGTGAACAAGCGGATCATGCACCTGCTCGAATCCATGCAGCTGGATTTCGCCTTCCCGACGCGCACCCTGCATGTGCAGGGAAGCCTGTCCGGGGAATAAACCCCGGTCTTTACGCTATCGTTACATTGTTTTGCCGCCCTGTTACCAAGCCGGCGCGCTCGTAAACATTACGGTAGCCATAGTTCTCCACATCGAGGGACACTTCCCCGAAGGAGAACAACATGAAACGAATCATCACCGCAGCCCTGTTGAGCACCGCCCTGCTGGCAGCGCCCATGGCTCAGGCAGCCTCCTATCAGGATCGCACCATGGCCACCGGCGCCGTGGTCGGCGCAACCGCAGGAGCTGTTGTCGGCTCGAACAGCAATCAGGCAGTCGAAGGCGCCATCTTCGGCGCGGTACTGGGCACCATCGCCGGAGCGATGATCGCCAGCGCCAACCAGCCGGCCTACCAGCAGGTATACGTCGCCCAGCCGCAACATCACTACAGGCCGACGGCATACCACTATCAGCCGCGGGTGCAGCATTACCGCCCTGTGGCGCAGCGCGTGGTCTATGTCCAGCCGGCTCCGCGTCGCGTCGAACACCGCGCCGCACCGCGCAGCTACGGCCACGGTTACGGCGACAGGGATTGAGCCTGCTTATCCCCCGGCCGCTTACCGGCCCCTCCGGCAAACGCCTCCCCATCGGGAGGCGTTTGTTTTTCTGATGGCAGTGTTTGATGGGTGCACAGGCAGGCATTTGCCGTCACAATCGGCGCATGAGCGATAAACCAGTAGTCGAGGCTTTTACCGACGGCGCGTGTTCGGGCAATCCAGGACCCGGCGGCTGGGGAGCGCTGCTGCGCATGGGCGCCAATGAGAAGGAACTCTTCGGCGGCGAGACGCACACCACCAACCAGCGCATGGAGGTCAAGGCCGCCATCGAAGCTCTCAAGGCCCTGAAGAAGCCGTGCCGCATCACCATCCATTCCGACTCGAAATATGTCGTGCAGGGCATGACCGAATGGATCCACGGCTGGAAAAAGAACGGCTGGAAGAATGCCGCGAGGAAGCCGGTCTCCAATCAGGACCTGTGGCAGGAACTGGATGCCGCCGCAGCTGGACACGATGTGCGCTGGCAGTGGGTCAAGGGCCATGCCGGCCACGCCGAAAACGAACGCGCCGATGAACTGGCAAGGCGCGGCGTCCCTTCAGCTAAACCTACGGATTGATTCAACACAGAATGGCGGGGCCGAAGCCCCGCCATCAAGCCGTCAAATGGACGACGCTATTTTGCTCCGTAGGTCGTCTCTGTATCGAACGGGTCCCAGACATAACGCGGATGCACATATTCCGGATTCGGAACAAAGAAGGTGACCAGTTCCACGGCACCCACCACGGTACGTCCGATGGTATGCATCACACCCTTGGCCAGCCCTACGGTCAGCCCGTAACCGATATTCTGAGCCTTGCTGGTATTGGAAATCTCCTTGGGCAGCTCAACCCAGCCGGTCACTGTGTTGGCAAAACCGCGGGCGAATTTATCGGCAACACCGGTGGTGTAGTCGCTGGCCACGGCCGATGGAATCGCTATCACGAACAGTGCTGCAAACATCGTCGCCAGAGACATCATTCTGAAAGTCTGAAACATAGAAACCTCCTCGTTGAAAGTGCACCGAAGAAACCCGAACACCAGTGCTGCAAATCAGTGTAGACGAGCATGCTTGGCTTGCAAGCCGGTACCGGCAACAATGTTGCGCTCCAGCCACAGCGGAGTCTGCTCAGTGCTTTCTTGCCCTCGGATGCGCCGCATCGTAGATGCCGGTCAGCTTGTCGATATCCAGATGTGTATAGCGCTCGGTGGTGGACAGCGAGGCATGTCCGAGCAGTTCCTGAATGGCGCGCAGATCCACCCCTCCGGCCAGCAGATGCGTGGCAAAGGAGTGGCGCAGGCGATGCGGGGTGACGGCTGAATCGGCCCCGGTAGCCAGCGCCCTTGTCTTGAGCATGCGTTGCACGCTGCGCGTGGTAAGGCGGCCACCCGAGCGATTGAGAAACAGCGCATGCACATGCATATCGGGATTGGCCAGACGCTCCTGCAGATAGTCATCCAGCAAACGACTCACGCCTTCGGCCATCGGCGATATGCGTTCCTTGCCCCCCTTACCGCGCACACGCAGCTCGGCGGAAGGCATATCTATATCACCCAGATCAAGCCCCACCGCCTCGGACACACGCAGGCCGCAGCCGTACATCACCGCAAGCAGCGCCGCATCGCGCAGATCGCTGCTTGCATCTGTGGGGTTGAGCAGCAGGGCCGTCTGTTCAGCAGAAAGGGTGCGCGGCAGGCGTTTGGCCTTCTTCGGAGGGGTCATGCCATCGGTGGGATTGGCATCGCACCAGCCGGCGCGCACCGCAGCATCGAACATGCTGCGCAGCGCGGACAACCGCCGTGCCAGACTGGCAGGCGCCCGGCCTGCGGCATGCTGCGCCACCAGCCAGTCCTGCGCATGCGAGCGCCGCACATCGGCAAGCGGCATTTCACCGGTCAGGGCGATAAAGGATTTAAGATCACGGCGGTAGGCATCCACCGTGTGCGGCGAGGCGAGACGGACGTCCCGCATCTGCCTGAGAAAGGCGACAATCGCCCCGGAAAGTTTCATTCGGCTCCGGCCTTCATACAGCCGCGCCCATCATTCACCCGCTCCGGCCGGCCAGCTCAAAACGCCCACCGCCCAGCGCCTTGGCAACGTACATCGCCTGATCGGCATCGCCGATCAGCTCCTTGACCCGCTTGTCATCTGCGGCAGAGGCAAAGGCCAGGCCAGCACTAACACTGATGCGCTGATCGTGCGTCAGGATGGCATTGCATTGCTCGATCAGCTTGCCGACAATCGTCTGCGCCTTGTCCAGCGGGCAGCCGGGAAGCAGCAGGGCGAACTCGTCGCCGCCCATGCGGATCAAAGGATCCTGCGCCCGCGCAATTCCAGCGATGGTGGAGGCCAGTTTGCTGAGCACGTCATCGCCGGCCTCGTGACCGAAGCGGTCATTGAGGGATTTAAAATCGTCCACATCGATATACAGGCAACAGACATCCACGCCCTGACCGAACCATTTTGAGAGCGGTTGATGGCTATGCGGTTGCAGAAAGCGACGGTTGTGACTGCCGGTCAGTGAATCGGTGATGGCCAGGCGCGCCAGACGCTCGCGCGACACGGCATTCTCCAGCGACAATCCCACCACCTGGGCCAGATGCTGCAGGAAATCAGCACTCTTGCCAGGCTGGAAACGCTCGCCATCCACCGAGCCCAGACCCAGCACGCCGAACGGACGCTGCAGATCACCCA
This sequence comes from Zetaproteobacteria bacterium CG06_land_8_20_14_3_00_59_53, assembly GCA_002779605.1. Taxonomy (GTDB): domain Bacteria; phylum Pseudomonadota; class Zetaproteobacteria; order Mariprofundales; family Mariprofundaceae; genus UBA1543. The sequence goes on from PEWE01000004.1 coordinate 37,010, forward strand.
GCACCAGCAATGCCATTGAAGCCAGATGGTGGTCGCGCCCCTCCAGCCAGTCGAAGCCTTTGTCGTCGGAAAGCTGCATCAGCCAGACATGCTTCTGATTCAGGCCCATGCGCTCGATCTCGCACTTCTCCAGCCACACCAGATCGCGCTCGGAGACACCGTCCATCTGTCGTCCGCCGATGAAGCTGGAGCGGGAGAACCAGAAACGCACCATATCGAGTTCAAAATTGCTGCGCAGACCGCGCAGCAGGGCAAAGCATAGATCCTCGGGATCGGATGAGGCCAGCACCTTGGACTCGAGATCGAACAGGCGCGCGAAAAGACGTTCGTTTTCACGCAGCCTGTCCATCACCTCGGCGACATACTGACGAAGCTGACGATTCTCTTCGGCCAGCTGATGTACGCGGCGGGATGCGTGATCCTTGATCCCGGCGACCGGCTTGTCGTCAGCCCCGGACACGGATTATTGTCCCACGGCCTGTTCGAGCAGGATGCGCCACGGACCGGTCTTGGTATCGCGCACCAGATACACGCGCTTGCGACCTGTATCGGCATAGCTGTCGGAGGCATAGTGCTGATTGAAATCAGCGACCACCATTTCACCGAACCCGACAGGATCGGGCACACGGATCAGAGTGACATCGTCCAGCGTGACGTTGATATAGCTCTTGGATGTATTCACCCGGCGCTTGTAGGCCGACCATGCAGTCAGATCGCGCCATTCGCTGTGAAACTGCGGATGATAATGCGCCAGATATGCATCGCTGTTGCGCGAAGACCAGTCCCTTGTCCATGCATTCAGCGAGGCCAGCACCTCATCACGCAGCGCATCACGGGCCTTGCCGTCAACGAAAGCAAAATGCTCGCCGACCACCACCCAGCTCTGTCCCAGATGTACATGTCCGGCGATGGCCAGCAGACGCTCGTTGGGCAGGGCAAAGCAACCCTTGGTATCGCGCGGCGGACGACGGTCCACGCCGCTCGGATAGCCATGCATCCAGATGCCGCTGCCGTTCTTGTTGTTCAGGCGGTCGAGCTCGTTCGGATAGTCGATCGGAAAAGCCACCGGACCGTAGCGGTCCTCCAGCTCGGCACCGCTGAGCTTCTTCACAAAACGGTACACGCCGTTGGGTGTGCGCAGATCACCCGCCACCAGCTTGTCGCCGGGTTTGGTTCCGGTCACCACATACTCATCGGCCACGCGCTGCCATGCGCCCTTGGCATCACGCTCGTAAACGAACATCCGCGAACGGCTTTTGTCGACCAGAAACACGCTCTTCACATCGCTGCCCACATCGAGCAGGGCCAGCGGCACACCTGACAGGCCATCGACATGCTCCATGAAGGCGCGCAGACGCTGATCGGCCTCGGCCATGCCGGGCGACAGATCGGCTTCCTGCAGACGCTGCTCCTCACCGCTGAGGTTACGCGCGTACTGACCGGCACGGGCAACAGCACGAATGGCCGAACGGCGATATGCCTCGGCCTCGATGATCGCCGCCAGCGGATCGTCCTGCAGCGCGCCATCCTGCTTGCGCGCCTCCTGCAGTGTGGAAATAGCCTGCTCCGGCTCGCCGGCGCGCAGCGCCCCTGTAGCCTTCAGGATCGCCAGATCGGACGGCCGCATTTCGTGCACCAGCGGATCATCGGCACTGGCCAGCATTTGCAACGCACGCGCACCTTCTGCCTGACCCAGCGAAGCGAGCTGCGCTGCGGAATCCGCTGTCAGCGTTGCAGCGCTTGCTGAGGGTATGCACAGCGCCAGACAGGCAAGCACGATCAGGCTTCGCAGGCTGCGATCCACGGCTTGTTTCGATGCATGATTATTATTCGTTGGAATCAAAGGCTCGAACCTCTTGTCGGTGTTGCACAATTCTTCCCGCCGCAGGCTGGGCAGTCAAACACCTGTCTGCCGCTCAACCACCGGACGGGTGGCCGAGCGTATGCTGCATCGGGGATAATAGCGAGCCGATCTGCACCATCGCCTCCCGGTCGGAGGCATTCACTTGATGCTCAAGGAAATCCAGTGTTTCACGATGCGGGTGCCCGATGACGATCACCATACCGCTGCTGGCCAGTCGTTTTCTGGCTTTAAGCCATGATTTCATTAGCAAATCCGGCTCCACGCTGTCATCGAGGAATACCTGTCGCTGCCCCCAGCGCAGCCCGGCCTGCTCGGCCATGCTGGCGGCAACCGAATCCTTGTTGGTTCGCGAATCGACAAAGAACAGCTTCTGCTCGCGACACACCTCCATGACCCAGCGCATCGGCTGCTCCAGAGCAGTCAGCCTTGAACCCATATGGTTGTTCACTCCCTGAACATACGGCACCCGGATCAAGGCATCATGCATTTTGCGGCGCACATCTTCGCGGTTCATGCCGACACGAATGAAAGCGTTGTCCATTTGCTTGCTGTAGCGCGGATTTCCCGGCTCCATCGGCATGTGCAGCATGACCGTATAACCGGCCTTATGGGCCAGTTCCGCAGCCTCGGCGGCATGCGGAGATTCAGGGAGAATGGCGATCGCCATGGGTATTTTCAGCGCAATCGCACGCTTGAGGGCAGGAAGATCATAACCGACATCATCGAGGATCAGCGCAATGCCGCGATGCTTTTCCGGCGACGTTGCGGGAGAAGAGTCCTGCTCCGGGGTCGCCTCTTCCTCGGGGGCCACCGGAACTTCGACCTCAGGCACAGCCTCTTCGAAAACCACGGCAGGTGCCTTTGCCTGCGGCGCTGCTACAGGCTTTCTAACCGCCTCGTCGCCACCATTACCGGCCAGCCACAGGGTCAGCAGGAGCACGGTAAGCAGGCCTGAAAGCAGGGCATACACCCATACCGGGCGCGACCGTCGGCTCATCCCTTAACCCTGTTGTCCGCTTACCGGGTTCAGCGCGCCGCCATACCTTCGATGGCATGCACGCCGCGCAGCAGATCCAGCGCCCTTTGCAGATACACATCCTGCTCCAGACGCTTCTGCATAGCCTCGCTCGGCTCGCCCTGCACTTCGTCAGCCTTGCCCTGCACTTCGTCAGCCTTGCCCTGCACTTCGTCAGCCTTGCCCTGCGCGGCAGCCCTGCCCGCATTACTCAGATGGCCCTTCAGATCGCGCTCGAACACACGCGTCGGCTTGGCTTTCTTATCCTCGTCCTCACGGGCGATACGCACCTCTTCCACCGGCACATCCGGCACGATACCGGTCGCCTGGATGGAACGTCCGCTCGGTGTGTAATACAGCGCCGTGGTCAACTTGATGGCCGAGCCGTCAGGCAGACCGACCACGGATTGCACCGAGCCCTTACCGAAACTCTGTGCACCGATCAGCACGGCGCGATGGTTGTCCTGCAATGCACCTGCCACGATCTCGGAAGCCGAGGCCGAACCGTTATTGATCAACACGACCAGCGGCACACCGTCCAGCTCATCGCCGGTCTGCGCCTGGAAGGAAAGGTTGCGTCCGGTGCGCGACTTGGTGCTGACAATCCCGCCCCTGTCGAGGAACAGGTCGGACACCGAGACAGCCTGGTCGAGCAGGCCGCCCGGGTTGTTGCGCAGATCAAGCACTGCACCATACAGATGCCCACCGGCCTGTTTTTTCAGCGCATCGATATCCGCCTTGAGCAGCTCGCCAGTGCGTTCCTGGAACTGGGTGATGCGCAGATAGGCATAGCCAGGAGCCACGAAATCGCTCTTCACGGACTTCACCTTGATGATGTCGCGCACGATCCTGATCTCCAGAGGCTGGGCCTCACCACTACGCACGATGGTCAGCGTGATCTCGGTTCCCGGCTTGCCGCGCATCAGCTTCACCGCCTCGGGCAGCGACATATCACGGGTCAGCAGATCGTCGATCTTGATGATGATATCACCGGCCTTGATGCCGGCACGGTCAGCAGGCGTATCCTCAATCGGGGTGACGATACGGATCGCACCTTCGGTTGCGGTGATCTCGATACCCAGACCGCCGAACTTGCCGGTGGTATCCACCTGCATCTGTTTGTACATCTCCTTGTCGAGATAGACCGAATGCGGATCGAGGCTGCTCAGCATGCCGGAGAGCGCACCGTCGATCAGCTTCTCATCACTCACTTCCTCGACATAGGAGCGGCGCACCATTTCCATGATCTTGGAGAACTTCTGCAACTGCTCGTAGTTGGTAGCGGAGACCGCTTCGGCCCGCTCGCTCTGCAAAAAGACCACGCCACCACCGGCCAGCACAACCACCAGAAGCATCCAGACAACCTTGCGCACGCTCACACCCATAACACCATCCTGTTTTCAAATTCATCCGGCATCGCACAGCGGTGCCATCGTATCCCATCATCGCTCCGGCAGCATGATGCACGCCGGGAGCCTGTTCCGTGAGGTGGAACAAATCCCCCTGAACGGACATCGCCATGCACACTGCCGGATCAGCCCTTGCGGCGACACCAGTGCAAGGGATTCGACGGTCTGCCCTTATCGCGCACCTCGAAATACAGCCGCGTCTGCTGCACCCAACCCGTATTGCCCGGATCGGCAAGCACATCACCTTCAGCCACCCAGTCACCGGCACGCTTATACAGGGCATCGTTGTGCGCATACACCGTCATCAACCCATCGCCGTGATCGACAATCAGCATCAGGCCATAACCCCCGAACCAGTCGGCATATCGCACCTGCCCGGCGGCAATCGCCTTAACCTGCCCGCCGCTCTGGCGGGGGGCAAGCTGAATGCCTGCAAGGTTCGGGCGGCCGGGTGCGGTCGGCGAATTGAAGGCTGCGACGACCTTACCATCCAATGGCCACGCCAGCTTGCCCTTCATCTGCCGCATCGGCGTCCACTCGTCGGCATTATCGGTGTTCAGCAGGGTGGAGCCGACGCCGGCAAGCAGCTTTTTCAGGCCCTGCTCCTGCCGCGCCAGTTGCTTATCGCGCTCGGCCTTCAGGCCGGCATCCTGTTTGACCTTCTCCCATAGCGCCCGTTTCCCCGCTCTGGCCTGCCGCAGTTCGTCCAGCCGCTGCTGCTTGGCCAGACGCAGGGCATCCAACTCACGGCGCTGCACCTCAATATCCGCCTGCGTGGTGGCCAGGGCCTGCCGCGCCTCGGCGAATTCCGCTCGATCCTGCTGCTGCTTGTGCACCAGCCGCGACATCAGGAACTGACGGTGCGGCATATCGGCGACATTGGCATCAAACAACATATCCAGCCACAGCGACGGACGATCCGCCTGACGATACGCCATGGCCGCCTCGCGCTGCATATGCTCCTGCAGGCGCAGCATCCGCCCGCGCAATTCCTCCTGCCGCAGCTTCAGCCCGGCGATGCGGGTATCGGCTCGTTTCACGCTGTCGCCGGCCTGCCTTGCCTCACTGCTTGCCTCGACAACCGCCGTATCCGCACCCTTGAGTTCGGCACCGAGCGTGCCGAGCTGCGCCTCCAGTTGCTCGCGGATGCGCTGCACCTCGACGCGCTGCTGGCGGACCTGTTCCAGCTTTGCAGCGGTATCGGCGGCATCAGCAGGCGCTGCTGCGAACAGCAGCAGGGAGATACAGAAAAGCCGGGACAAAAACATCACGGACGATGATAGGGATGATTGCGCAGGATGGAAAACGCGCGGTAGAACTGTTCCAGGGCGATCACCCGTACCAGCTGGTGCGGCAGGGTCAGCCGTGAAAGCCCCCATGTGGCCGAGGCCGCGCTCTTCACCGACTCGTGCACGCCATCGGCGCCACCGATCACGAAATCCAGCTGGGCATCGCCCTGCTGCCGAGCGAACCACTCGCCCCATTGCATGCTGGTCATCTGTCTGCCGTGCTCGTCGAACAGCACGAAACCCTTACCCGCCTTATCCAGAATAGAGGCTGCCTCCTGCTGCTTGCGTTGCGTGGCCTGTTTGCCCTTGCCGTCGGGCAGCTCTATCACCGTGCAGGGTGCGAACGGGCTTAAGCGCTGCACAAAGCGGGCCTCGAAATCGGCGAGTTCCGCCGCTCTCCGCCCGACGACGATCAGGCGCAGCTTCACTGCGCGTCGACTGGCTCCGCAGCTGCGTGACTGGCTCCGGGCTGCTGCCACAGGCGCTCAAGCTGGAAGGACTCGCGCACCTCGGGCAGGAACAGGTGGACGACGATGTCGCCCATATCGATCAGCAGCCATTCGGCTGCCTCGCGCCCTTCGATGTGTGCCGCAAAACCATATTTATGCGCCACCTCGGACACGGCCTGCGCCATGGACATCAGCTGGCGTGCATTGCGCCCGGTGGCCAGCACGAAACGATCGGTCACCGCGCAACGTCCCTCCACGCGGATCACCAGCACATCGCTGCCCTTCTTGTCTTCCAGCGCCGCAACCACGTCGCTGCTCATCTTCTCAATAGACTGATTCACTTGCTCTCCTCAGGCCGCCGGTCCGGCATAAGCCTGTTCAATTTCCCGACGCACACATTCAGGCACCATGCCCGCCAGATTTTCTCCATGCTCCGCCATGCGTCGCACCCCGGTTGCCGACACTTCCGGCAATGCCACATCCATATCCACCCGCCGGCCGCATCCTGCAGACCCGTTCAACCATGCTTGCAGCGACATGCTGCCGAACGCCGCCGCCGCATCGCCCGCAGGCTGATGCGCCGCGCGCCCGAACACAGCCACATCACACTGGCCTGCATGTTCGGGATAATCCACCCATCCGTCCATGCCGGCAAAGGCATCCGCACCAAGCAGCAACACGCCATGTACTTCCGGACATGCAGCCGCGAAACGCCGCAGGGTGACGATCGTCGGTGTCGGCGTATCCGCCGCCACCTCCCAATCCATCACCCGGACCCGTCGATCTCCGGCGAAGATGCGCCGCATCCAGTCCAGCCTGTCAGCAGGGGTAGCGCGATCCGACAGCGTACGATGTACCGGCAGCCCCGCCGGAATCACCCATACCTCATCCAGCCGTAGCCCGGCGAGCGCCGCATGAACCAACGCAACATGCCCGATATGCGGCGGATCGAAACTCCCGCCGAACAACCCGATGCGCTTCACTGACCGAGTCAAACGCCCTTGGTTCCTGGAACAACCGGTTGGCCGATATTTGTTCCGTGGCAAGGCGCGATGCGCGCAGCAGCGGTGCGTACCGGCGGTACGTGAACATTCGAGCACAGCAGCAACGCCGCCACGGGGCAAATAGCGGTCAACCCCGAATCTCGCCATGGCCGAGGACGATCCACTTCTGCGTGGTCAACCCATGCAACCCCACCGGCCCGCGCACATGCAGACGATCGGTGGAAATGCCGATCTCGGCACCCAGACCGTATTCGAAGCCATCGGCGAAGCGCGTGCTGGCATTCCACATCACCGAGGAGGAATCCACCTCGCGCAGGAAACGCATACCCGCCGCGTAGTCGGCGGTGATGATGCTCTCGGTATGCGCGGAACCGTGCGCCGCGATATGCGCGATGGCCTCATCCAGACTGTCCACCACACGCACCGAGAGGATGGCATCAAGGTATTCGGTATCCCAATCGGCATCCGTCGCCGCCTGCATGGAAGGCACCAGCGCGCGACTTCGCGCGCAACCGCGCAGGCTGGCGCCGGCCTTGTCCAGTGCCTCGGCCATGACCGGCAGGAACTCGCCGGCCACTGCTGCATGCACCAGCAGGGTCTCCATGGCATTGCACACACCGGTACGATGCATCTTGGCGTTCACGGCGATCTTCGTCGCCATCTGCAGGTCGGCGGCGCTATCCACATACACATGGCAGATGCCGTCCAGATGCTTGATCACCGGCACGCGCGCCTCCGCCGAGATACGCTCGATCAGCGATTTGCCGCCGCGCGGAATGATCACATCAACGTACTTTTCCGCCTTGATCAATTCACCGACCAGCGCACGGTCGGTGGAATCGACCAGCTGCACGGCATCCTGCGGCAGACCGCAGTCGAGCAGCGCACGACGCAACACGCCGGCGATCGCACGATTGGAATGGATCGCCTCGGAGCCGCCGCGCAGGATCACCGCGTTGCCGGATTTCAGACACAGTGCCGCCGCATCGGCAGTCACATTCGGACGCGACTCATAGATGATGCCGATCACGCCGAGCGGCACGCGCATATGGCCGACCTGGATGCCGGAAGGACGGAACACCAGATCGCTGATCTCGCCGACAGGATCGGGCAGTGCCGCGATCTGCTCCAGACCCAGCGCCATGGCCTCGATACGCGAGGCGGTCAGCTCCAGGCGGTCCAGCATCGCTGCATCCAGCCCGTTGTCGCGCCCCGCCTGCATATCCAGCGCATTGGCTGCGATGATCTCCTGCTTTTCGCGCGCCAGCAGTGCCGCGCCCTTCATCAGCGCGGAATTCTTGGCCTCGGTATCCACCATGCGCATGGTTCCGGCAGCCTGCCTGGCCTGCTCGCCCAGTTGCTGCATGATCTGCTGCACCGTATGTGTTGTCGTCATCGTTTCGACCCCTCTCTACTGCCCAGCAATACCAGATTGTCGCGGTGCACCACCGACGAAAAATCCCGGTACCCGAGCAGTCGTTCAATATCCTCGCTGGCCACACCGGCCAGCCTGCGCATCTCCTCGGCGCTGTAGTTGCAAAGGCCGCGTGCGATTACCGCATCGCCTGCAACGATCTCGACGCATTCGCCCTTGTCGAACGCACCTTCGATGGCACGCACACCCACCGGTAGCAGGCTCGCGCCATGCTCGACGACGGCGCGTGCCGCACCGGCATCCACCACGATACGCCCGGCAGGGTGCAGAACCTCGGCGATCCAGTGCTGCCGGCGGCTCTGCCTGTCGCCACCGCAGACAAACAGGGTGCCGACATCATCCCCGCGGATCAATGCAGCCAGCATGCCGGGTTTATCGCCGCTGACCACGGCCGTGGCCACACCGCCGCGCGTGGCAATGCGCGCGGCCTTTAATTTGCTCGCCATGCCACCAGTACCGAAACTGCTGCCCGATTCTCCGGCCATGGACAGAATTTCGGGGGTCAGTGATTCGACCAGCCCGATGCGACGAGCATCGGGGGTGGTCGCCGGATTGGCATCGTACAAGGCATCGACATCGGTCATGATGACCAGCAGATCAGCATCCAGCAGCAGGCTGACCAACGCCCCCAGATTATCATTGTCCCCGAACTTGATTTCCTGCACCACCACGGTGTCGTTCTCATTGACGATCGGCACCACGCCGGCTGAAAGCAGGGTCTCGCCGGTATTGCTGGCGTTGAGATAACGCCGGCGGTTACGCAGATCGTCGCCGGTCAGCAGCATCTGCGCCACCCCGATACCGTGCCCGGCAAAGGCCTGCTTATAGGCATGCATCAGCGAGGGCTGGCCGATGGCCGCCGCCGCCTGTTTTTCATGCACGGACAGTTTGCGGCTCACCCAACCCAGATGCACCCGGCCCAGCGCCACAGCCCCGGACGACACTACGATCACCTGTTTGCCATGGGCGTGCAGTGCTGCGATCTCGTTTGCAAAGCGCTGCACACGAGCCATCTGCACACCGCCATCGGCCGCACCTGCGGCATCGCCGGCGGCCAGCAGGGAGCTGCCGATCTTGACCACGATGCGTTGCGCACGGGCAATATCGGAGCGTTGCCGGATCACTCTTCGGTCACCTCTGATTCGCGCATTTTCTTCACCTCACCATAGGCTGCATGCAGCAACGCCGGCACACCCTCTCCGCTGACTGCAGAAATCATGTAGCAGGTCAGGCCGCTGGCCTTTGCCTCGGCCAGCACAGCGGCGCGCAGTTCATCATCTAGCACATCGATTTTGTTGATGACCAGCAACCGCGTCTTTTCCCAGACTGAACCGCCATAGCCCTTCAGCTCTTCCTCCACCTCGGCGATCTGCTCCGCAATACCGGCGCCAGTGAGGCTGGCGGCATCCACCAGATGCAACAGCACCTTGGTGCGCTCGACATGGCGCAGGAAACGCATACCCAGCCCCTTGCCCTCATGTGCCCCTCCGATAAGCCCGGGAATATCGGCCACCACGAAGGCATCCGAATCGTCGGTGAACACCTCGCCGAGAATGGGTTTCAGCGTGGTGAACGGATAATCCGCCACCTTGGGACGAGCATTGGAGATGCGCGCCAGAAACGTCGATTTGCCGGCATTGGGCAGACCGACCAGACCGACATCAGCCATCACCTTGAGCTCAAGCTTGCGCCTGCCCTCTTCACCGGGCTCACCCGGCTGTGCATAACGCGGTGCCTGATTGGTGCTTGTCTTGAAGCGTGCATTGCCCAGACCACCCTGACCGCCGCGCGCCAGTATATAGCGTTCGCCTTCCACCTTCAGGTCGGCCAGCAACTCGCCTTCCTCATTGCGCACCATGGTACCCACGGGCACCTCGATCTCGATGTCCTCTCCATTGCGCCCGTGCATATCCGAGCCCTTGCCCTGCTCGCCGTTCTTGGCGAACAGGCGCTTGCGCAGATACAGCTCCTGCAGGGTGTTCTTGCGGGTACTGGCCAGCAGGATCACATGCCCGCCACGACCGCCGTCCCCACCGTTCGGACCGCCCTTGGGCACATATTTTTCGCGCCTGAAAGCCACGCAGCCGGAACCGCCGTTACCGGCCCGAACCTCGATATTCACTTCATCAATAAATCGCATAACTCAACGCTGACCTTCTTATACATATGGATTCCCTTGCGGGTCTCCGTGCAGCAGATGCAGGAACCGGCAAAATCATGCACGCATACGCCGGATTTTGTAAGCTGTTGCAAAAGCAAAAAGGGCGCGATTGCTCGCGCCCTTCGAACATTGCGGGGATGGGATAATCAGGAAGCGATACGCACAGTCGTGCGGCCGGCCTTCTGAAAATACTCCACCTGACCATCAACCAGTGCGAATAAGGTGAAATCCTTGCCACAACCGACGTTGTCGCCCGGACGGATCTTGGTGCCGCGCTGGCGAACCAGGATGTTACCGGCGATGACATTCTCGCCGCCGTATTTCTTTACGCCAAGGCGCTTGGCGTTTGAGTCGCGTCCGTTGCGGGATGAACCGCCTGCTTTCTTATGTGCCATGCTTTACTCCTCTGCGCTCTTAGCAGCTGCTTTTTTTGCTGCCGGCGTCTTAGCGGCAGGCTTGGCTTCGGCTTCTGCAGGTGCCTCGACAGCAGCAGCCTTGGCAGGCGCAGCCTTCTTGGCGGCAGCACCGATAGCGGTGATGCGCACAGCGGTGAAAGCCTGACGATGGCCCATAGTGCGCTGCGTATGCTTGCGGCGACGCTTCTTGAAGATCTCGACCTTCTTGCCCAGGCCCTGGGCCAGCACTTCTGCGCTGACACTGCTCTTGGCGGCATCGGCACCGATCTTGACGGCATCGCCTTCTCCGAGCATCAGCACCTTGTCAAAGGTGACCTGCTTGCCGGGCTCTTCGGCCAGCTTCGCCACGCGCAGGACATCGCCTTCCTGCACACGGTACTGCTTGCCGCCTGTCTGTATTACTGCATACATAATCGTAACTCCAGTTCTTTTGTCGGTGCGCGCTTAAGCGGACGGCTTGTTGCCGTACTTGCGGTAGAAGCGCTCCACGCGACCCTCGGTATCCATGATCTTCTGCTTGCCGGTGTAGAACGGATGGCAGGAAGAGCAGATTTCGACATGAATGTCGCCTACGGTCGAGCGTGTCTCAAAGGTATTGCCACAGGAGCAAGCCACCTTGGAGGTTTTGTATTCCGGATGAATGTCAGCTTTCATTGCTTTGTTACTCCCGTTAAATCTGAAAGGGCGCGATTTATACTCAGAACACGTCCGCTTGGCAAGTGTTGTTTGGATATATTGTCATATAGGGTCACTTTCAGATCCTAGACCCCGACCCGGCCTGTGGGCCGGACCGGGTAATACAACTAAATGATGCCGCCGAGGGCCGCCTTGCAGATATTGATCACCGGCTGCGGATACAACCCGATGGCAACCACGGCAACGGCAGTGACCGCAACGGTGGCCTGCATCAGGCGGTTCTCCACGAACTCGAAGGCCACGCGGGTTTCGTCAAAGTAGATGTATTTGACGACGCGGATGTAATAGAACGCTCCCACCACCGAGAACAGCAGCGCGATGATGGCCAGATACAGGTGACCTGCCTCGATGGCGGCCATGAACACCACGTACTTCGCCCAGAAGCCGCCGAGGAACGGGATACCGGCCAGCGAGAACAGGTAAAGACCCATGGCCAGCGCATAACCCGGACGGACCTTGGACAGACCTGCGAAATCATCCAGCAACTCGCCCTGGATACCCTCGCGGTTCATCAGCACGATCACGGCAAAGGCGCCCATACTCATGAACAGATAGATGGTCATATACACCAGCACGCCGGCATAGCCGTCGGCGGTTCCGGCGATCACACCCAGCATGATGAAACCGATATGACCGATGGTCGAATAGGCCAGCATGCGCTTGATGTTCCTTTGTGCAATAGCGGCCAGATTACCCACTGCCATGGAAATCACGGCCAGCCAGGAGAAGATAGTGACGTACTCGACGTTCAGCGCCGGAAGTGCATCGGCCAGCACGCGGATCAGGATGACCAGACCGGCGACCTTCGGAGCCACCGACATGAAGGCGGTGATCGGTGTCGGTGCGCCCTCATAGGCATCCGGTGTCCACATATGGAACGGCGCCAGCGAGATCTTGAATGCCAGACCGGCCAGCACGAACACCAGACCGAGCAGCAGGGCAAAGTGTGCTCCGCTGCCGCTATGCTCGATGGCTGCCCCGATGGTGGCAAAATCAAAGCTGCCGGACACGCCGTACAGGAAGCTGATACCGTACAGAAGAATGCCGGAAGCTAGGGAACCCAGAATGAAGTACTTCAACGCGGCTTCGGAGGAACGCAGCACATCGCGCTGGAAACCGACCAGCACATAGGTGCACAGCGCCATCAACTCGAGACCCAGATACAGGGTCACGAAGTTCGGGGCAGACGCCATGATCATCATGCCGAGCATGGCGAACAGCATCAGCGAATAGTATTCGCCGACTCCGAACTCGTTCTTGATGTAATCCAGCGACAGAATCACGGCCAGTGCCGTGCCTGCATAGATCAACAGCTTGGCATAGGAGGAGAACGGGTCCTGCACGAAGAATCCGTAGAAAGCGGATACAGTCTCGGCCATACCGATCTGCACGGTCAGCAGACCGGCAATGATGCAGGTCAGGATGGCGAGATAGCCACCGATCACCTTGCGCTCCTTGGGCAGGAACAGGTCCAGCATCAGCACGCCCATGCCCATCACGGCCACGAACATTTCCGGGATCAGCGGAACAACGTTGGGAAGCGGGAAATTCAATGGTGTCATCGCATCATCCTCAGTGGGCTACAGCGTGCTGCAGCATTTCGGCAGCCGCCAGCGCGTTTGCGGCGGGCAGTTTACTGCTGGTTGCCTGTTCGATCAGGTTGGCGACCGATGCATGCATCACATCCAGTACCGGCAACGGGTAGATGCCCAACCAGATGACCAGCACAATAAGCGGCACGAAGAAAGCGAACTCGCGCATATTCATATCCGGCATCGCCTTGACCTCGGCCTTGACCAGATCGCCGAAGATCACGCGCTTGTACATCCACAGGGTGTAGCAGGCGGACAGCACCACACTGATGGCTGCGGCCACGGCCACCCATTTGCTGGAAATAACCATCTCATACAACTGATCCGCGCTGAACGTACCGGCCAGCACCATCACCTCGGAGACGAAGGCGGATGCGCCCGGCAGGGCCACATTGGCCATGCAGAACAGCATCATCACGGCAGCGAACACCGGCATCACACCGACCACACCGCCATAGGCCCCGATCTCACGGGTATGCATGCGGTCGTACAACACACCGACGCAAAGGAACAGGGCGGCAGCCACGAAGCCATGGCTGATCATGCCGAAGATAGCGCCCTCAAGCGCCTGCTGGGTGAACATGAAGGTGCCCAGCGTGACAAAGCCCATGTGCGCGATCGACGAATAGGCGATCAGGCGCTTCATATCCGTCTGCATCATCGCCACCAGCGAGATGTACACCACGGCGATCAGCGACAGCACGACGATGAACGGCACGAAATACTGCGAGGCATCCGGGCAGATCGGCAGCGAGAAACGCAAGAAACCGTATGCACCCATCTTCAACAGGATACCGGCCAGGATCACCGAGCCCGCGGTCGGCGCCTCGGTATGCGCATCCGGCAACCATGTATGCACCGGCCACATCGGCACCTTCACGGCAAAGGCCACAAAGAAGCCGATCCACACCCAGAACTGCCAGTCGAAGTCGAACGGATACGCCATCAGGGCCTGAATGTCGAAGGTCTGACCGGCCTTGAAATACATGGCCAGCAGGGCCACCAGCATCAGTACCGAACCGCCCAGGGTGTACAGGAAGAACTTGATGGTGGCGTAAACGCGATCCTTGCCGCCCCAGATACCGATGATCAGGTACATCGGAATGAGCATCGCTTCCCAGAAGAAATAGAACAGGATGGCATCCAGCGAAGCGAATACGCCGATCAGCGTGGTTTCCAGAATCAGGAAGGCCAGCATGTATTCCTTCACGCGTGTCTTGATGCAATCCCACGCCGAAACGATACAGATGATGGTCAGCATGCTGGTCAGCAGGATGAACGGCATCGAGATGCCATCCACGCCGAGACGGTAATTCACATGGAAGGCTTCAATCCACGGGTGGAATTCCTCAAACTGCATATGCGCCGTGCTGTTGTCGAAGGACAACCACAGAGGCAGCGTGAGGAAGAAGGTCGCCACGGAAACAGCCAGCGAGGCCCAACGAACAGCGGTGTCGTTTTTCAGGAACAGCCAGATCAGGATGGCTCCCAGCGTCGGCAGGAAGATGCTCCATGTCAGAATCGGGAAGCCCAGAACGTTATTCAGATCCATCGTCGTTCCTCTCCCTAGCCCTTCAGTACCAGATATGTGAGCGCCCCGAACACGCCGATCACCATGGCGAATGCATAGTGATACACGAAGCCGGTCTGCGAACTGCGCACGCGCTCCATGCCGGCCAGCACGCTTCCGACGATGCCGCCGTGAATAAAGCCCTTGTCGATCATGGCCAGATCGCCCTTCTGCCACAGCATATTGCCCAGACACTGGGCCGGGCGCATCAGAGTGCGCTCATACAGCTCATCCCAGTACCACTTGTTGAGCAGGAAGGTATGAACAGGCTTGGCGGCGTTCGCGAACTTGCCCGGCATATCGGTTTCCTTGCAGTACATCGCAAAGGCCAGACCTATACCGCCGACAGCCAGCCAGAACGGCGCGCTGCCCAGGAACTGGTACCAGCCGTGGTGCCCTTCCTCGGCGAGGATCAGCAGAGGATTGTGCTGATCCATCACGAACAGCGAGTTGCCGAAGAAGCCTTCAGCGATCTCGGGATTGGCGATATCCAGACCGAGCACGCCCCATGCACCGGCACCGAGCGCACCGATGGCCAGCAGTATCAGCGGCACGGTGATGACCTTGGGCGACTCATGCAGATGCGACTTGGTCTTGGCCGGCACACGATCCGAGTTATGGAAGGTCAGGAAGAACATGCGGAAGGTATAGAAGGCCGTCATGAACACGCCGGAAAGCACCGCGAAGTAGGCGAACTGACCGATCCAGCCCATTTCGCGAGCGGCGACCGATTCGATGATCAGATCCTTCGACCAGAAGCCTGCGAACGGCGGAATACCTGCCAGCGCGAGGCCTGCGATCAGCATGGTGATATAGGTGATCGGCATGTACTTGCGCAATTGGCCCATCTTGCGAATGTCCTGCTCGCCGAGCACGGCATGGATCACCGATCCGGCAGCCAGGAACAGCAGCGCCTTGAAGTAGGCGTGGGTCATCAGATGGAAGATACCGACCGAATAAGCGGACACGCCGCAGGCGACGAACATGTAGCCCAACTGCGAACAGGTGGAGTAGGCGATGACGCGCTTGATATCGTTCTGCACCAGACCGATGGTGGCGCACATCCAGGCGGTGATCGCACCGACCAGCACCACGGCGGCCAGTGCGGTTTCGGAATACTCGAACATCGGCGAGCAGCGGGCCACCATGAACACGCCGGCGGTCACCATGGTTGCGGCATGGATCAGGGCGGAAATCGGGGTGGGGCCTTCCATCGAATCCGGAAGCCAGACATGCAGCGGCACCTGACCGGATTTACCCATCGCGCCGACAAACAGCGCCAGACAGATGAAGGTGATGGCGGTCATCTCCCAGCCGAAGAAATGCAGGGTATGCCCCTGAGCCATCAGCGCAGGCACATGCGCGAACACCTCGCGGTAATCGAAGGTGCCGAAGTAGTACCAGATGGCCAGCACGCCGACGAGGAAGCCGAAGTCACCGACGCGGTTGACGATAAAGGCTTTGAGTGCCGCAAAATTGGCACTCTCACGCCTGAACCAGAAACCGATCAGCAGGTAGGACACCAGACCCACCGCTTCCCAGCCGAAGAACAGGGTGAAGAAGTTGTTGCCCATCACCAGCACCAGCATCGAGAAGGTGAATCCGGAGATATAGGAGAAGAAGCGGGAGTAGCCCGGGTCGCCGTGCATATAGCCGATGGTGTAGATGTGCACACAGGCCGATACGATGGTGACGGTAATCATCATCACGGCGGTGAGCTGGTCGATCATCATGCCGACCGGAACCACGAAAGTGTCGGACAGCATCCAGGTCCAGAAGTTGCCGTAAAAGCTGGCGCCGCCCAGAACCTGCGTAAACACATGCACGGAGAGTGCGGCGGATACCATCACGCTGCCGGTGGTGATGCTGTGCGACAGCTTTTCCTTCAGGGCCCAGCCGAACAGACCGACGATCAGCGATGCGATCAGCGGCAGGGCCGGAATGGCCAGCAGTTCGGTCGTATTCAGCAATGTGTGCTCCACAAACGCCCCCTATCCCTGCAAGGTGTTGATATCTTCAACATTGATCGAGCGGCGGTTGCGGTAGAACGCCACCAGAATGGCCAGACCGACAGCCACTTCACTGGCTGCCACGGTCAGCACGAAGAAGATAAAGATTTGCCCGCCCAGATCTTGCAGGAAATGCGAGAAGGCGGCGAGATTCACATTAACCGCCAACAGGATGAGTTCGATACACATCAGAATGACGATCACGTTCTTGCGATTCAGAAACAGGCCGATGATGCCCAGCGCAAACAGACAGGCGGCTACAGCCAGATAATAGGATAAAGGTACCATTACATTTTCACCTTATGCATACGGTCTTCCGGACGCACATTCACCTGACGGGAAATGTTCTGATACTTGACGTCCTTGCGGGTGCGCAGGGTCAGCACGATGGAGCCCACCAGTGCGACAAGCAGGATAATGGCGGCGATTTCAAAGCCCAGCAGGTACCTGGTGTACAGCAACTTGCCAATCTCCACCGTGTTGTTCACGCTCTGTGCGGCATGCCCCGGATCGGGGATACCCTCAGGGGAGAACACCCCGCTGCCGGTCGCAGCGATGATCTCGATGAACAGCGCCAGCGCGATCATGCCGCCCAATGGCAGGTATTGCAGCATACCCTCCCTGAGCTTGGCGAAATTCACTTCCAGCATCATCACCACGAACATGAACAACACCATCACAGCACCCACATAGATCAGGATGAGGATGATGCCGATGAACTCGGCATCGAGCAGAAAGAACAGTCCGGCCGCATTGAAGAAGCAGAAGATCAGGAACATCACGGAATGGATCGTGTTGCTGGTCAGTACCACGCCGAGCGCCGATACCACGGCCAGTCCGGCAAACATGTAGAAAAAAGCTAATTCCAGCATCGATCCTCCGACGACCTAACGGTAACGCGCATCGGCCGCGATATTCGCGGCGATCTGCGGCTCTTGGCGGTCGCCCACCGCAAGTAGCATGTCCTTGGTGTAGTAAAGCGCGGCGCGTGTCTCCGAGGCATACTCGAATTCCTGCGTCTCGACGATCGCATCCACCGGGCAGGCTTCCTGGCACAAACCGCAATAGATGCACTTGGTCATATCGATGTCATAGCGCGTGGTACGGCGGGTGCCGTCTGCTCGCTCCTCTGACTCGATAAGAATGGCCAATGCCGGACACACCACCTCGCACAGCTTGCAGGCGATGCAGCGTTCCTCGCCGTTCTCATAACGACGCAGGGCATGCAGGCCGCGGAAGCGCGGCGACAACCAGGTACGCTCTTCCGGGTATTCCACGGTGATCTTTTTCTTGAAAAGATATTTACCCGTCAGCATCAGGCCGATGAACAGCTCGCCGAGCAGCCAGGTTTTAACGGCGCGTTTGATCAGGCTCATGCTCCGACCCCCGGACGCCAGAAGTTGATGATATCGGACAGGCCCGGCGTATAGATGGCGATACCGATCACGGCCAGCCAGATCAGGGTCAGCGGCAGGAATACCTTCCAGCCCAGACGCATCATCTGATCGTAACGATAACGCGGGAATGTGGCGCGGAACCAGATGAACACGAAGATCAGGAAGCAGGTCTTACCCAGCAGCCACACCGTCCCCGGAATCACATCCAGGAAGGGAAGCGGCGCATACCAGCCGCCGAGGAACAGGATGGAGGTCAGCAGACTGATCAGGATCATCGCTCCGTACTCGGCCAGCGAGAAGGTGGCGAACCACATGCCGGAATACTCGGTGAAATAACCGGAAACCAGCTCTTCGGTTTCGATCAGGTCGAACGGCGTACGCGCCACTTCGGCACAGCCGGAGATGAAATACACCAGAAACATCGGGAACAACGGCAGCAGGTACCAGTGCCAGAAGCCACCGGCCTGTGCATGCACGATTTCGTTGAGGTTCATGCTGCCGGCCATCATCAGCACACAGACAATGGCAAAGCCCATGGATATCTCATAGGACACCATCTGACAGGTGGCGCGCATCGCACCGAGGAAGGTGTATTTGGAGTTGGATGCCCAACCGGCCATCAGCACGCCGTACACGCTCAGGCTGGAAATCGCCATCACATACAGCACACCGACATTCAGGTTGGCGATGGCCATGACATGCACGGTATCCCACAGACCGAACAGCGTGGTTTCGCCGAACGGCACCACGGCAAAGGCAATCAATGCAGGCGTCAGCGCCAGCATCGGAGCGAGCACGAACAGCAGCTTGTTGGCCGATGTCGGGATGATGGTTTCCTTCATGAACAATTTCAGACCATCGGCGATCGGTTGCAGCAGACCGGCATAACCCACACGGTTGCAACCCTTACGCACCTGGATCCAGCCGATCACGCGGCGTTCGAAGTAGGTGATATATGCCACACCGAGCGCCACCGGCACGGCGATCGCCAGAATCTCCAGCGCCCAGATGCCGGCGGTGATACCTGTATCTAGCCAAGTCATGCCGCACCTCCGCGCAGGGTAACCCTGACCGAATTGGACAGATCGCCTGCCACGCCGCGCTTGGCGACAAACAGCACACCCGGCGACACATCGTTACGCGTACCGACTGTGAAGCGCTGCTCGCCGAGTTCGGAAACCACGGTCAGCTCACCGGCCCCAAGGCCGAGATCCTTCAGCGTGTCCGGATGCACCAGAACGTCGTCCAGAGCATGCAGCTCACCGGCATGCGACAGCAGCGCACTTGCCCTGGCCCACACACCCTCACGGTACAATGAATAACGGCTGACCACGTCCAGCCCGGCCGGACTCAGATCGGCCTTGGCCGGCTGATAGACAGCCTTGCTGTTGCGCTTGGTCGGCATCAGGAAGGTATCCACCTTGTCGCTCTGCCAGGCCTGTCCGAGCTCCGGCAGGAAACGAACCACCTGCTGACGCAACTCCTCCAGATTAATGACCGGCACCTCGTATCCCAGCGCCTGTACCAGACGCATCATCACTTTCCACAGCGGACGCTCCTGTCCGACGGTGGTGATGGGATTTGCAGCCACACGAACCCGGCCCTCCATATTCAGGAAGGTACCCTCGATCTCCGAGTAGGCAGCAGCCGGCAGCATAACCTGCGCGCCGCCACTGATCTGTCCGGCGATCGCGCCGATCTGCACCAGCGGAACATTATCCAGCGCCTTGCGCGCCTGCACAGGGAACAGACCGTCACCGATCGGATCACTGCCCACCAGCAGGATCGCATCCAGCTTGCCTGCAGCGGCCGCATCGAAGATATCGCCGGCACTGACACGAACATCACCGAACACGGCGGAGAGCACCTGTGCATTCATACCCTCGGGAACCAGGTTGCGCCCGTCGGCCTCTGCCTCGGCATGGCCGCAGCCGCGCATCAGCAGATCCAGACCGTGGATCAGCGCAGCGGCATCCGGATGGCAGCGGATCTCTTCACCGACGATCAGCGAGCAGGATTCGGACATCAGGGCATCGGCCAGCAGCTTGCCTGCCTCATGACGGTCCTTCACAGCAGCCATCCATTCCTTCATGCCCGCAGCGGTCTTGCCCAGATCGGACACCTGCTGCATGGCACGGGCGATCACCGCCGCCCAGTCGCGCGGCTTGATCAGCGCTTCATTGCTGATCTGCGCATTGGTCCGGTAGTTCATACTGCCGATACGGGTCACCGGCTTGCCGCGACCCAGACGCTTACGCAGGCGCTGCATCATCAGCGGCAGGCGCTGGCGCAGATCGCAACCCAGGATCACCACATCATCGGCATCCTCGATCTGCTGCGTGGTCTCGACAAAGCCCTCTTCGAAGGCGAACGGACGCATATCACGGCGATGCAGATCGAAGGCGACCTTCGCATCGGGGAAGGCCAGATCACGCAACAGGCGGATGGCGGTATAGCCCTCCACACTCCAGAACGGCGAAATAATCATGCCGACGCGCTTGCCCTTCAGTTGCTCGACGGCACGCTGCACGGCGTCATCCCAACCGCTATCGCGCATCTCGTCTTTTTCACGTATGCGCGGCGTCAGAATGCGATGCTCGGAACGGAATGCGTCATAAACATAACGACCGCGATCGCACAACCACGGCTCGGGACTGTCCACCACCGGCTGGATGCGGATCACTTCAGCACCGCGCGATTCGATCTGGATGTCGCAACCGTTCGGGCACTGCGTGCAGGTCGAATGATGGCGGGTCAGTTCCCACGGTCGGGACACATCGTGCGACGGACCGTCCAGCAGCGCTCCGACCGGACACACATCCGGCAGGTTGCCGGAGAGCTCGGAACTCAGGCACTCATCCACAATTCCGGCAATACTCATATGATCGCCGCGATTGAGCACGCCGATATCGCCGGTACCGGCGATCTCGTCGGCAAAGCGCACGCAGCGGGTGCAATGGATGCAACGGGTCATCGAGGTGGTAACGAACGGACCGAGTTCGTAATCGTTGACGGCGCGCTTGCCCTCGGAGTACCGCCCCTTGGATGCACCGTATTCCATCGAGTAGTCCTGTAGCTTGCAGTCGCCGCCCTGATCACACACCGGACAATCCAGCGGATGATTGATGAGCAGATACTCCATGGTCATCTTGTGGTCCTTGTCCAGACTTTCGCTCTGGGTACGGACCTTCATGCCTTCGGAAACAGGTGTGCAGCAGGACGCAGCAGGCTTGTTCCAGCCTTCCACCTCGACCAGGCACATACGGCAGTTCGCTGCCACCGACAATTCCGGGTGATAGCAGAAGTAAGGCACACTCACTTGCTGAGCACGGCAGGCCTCCAGAATACTGGTGCCCGGCGCAACGGTTACTTCCACGTCATTGATATACAGGGTCGTCATGCCGCTTTCTCCACAATGCCGGCACGCACTGCATCCGGGAAGTGCCTGAGCACGGACAGCACCGGTGCCGCAGCACCGTCAGCCAGCGCACAAATCGTCCGCCCGGCCATGAACCTGGCAGCATCGCGCAACACATCCATATCATCCGGCTTGCCATTGCCCGCCTCGATACGCACCAGCACGCGCTCCAGCCAACCGGTACCCTCGCGGCAGGGCGTGCACTGACCGCAGGACTCATGCGCATAGAAATGCGCCAGACGACGGGCCACAGCCAGCACATCGGCGGTTTCGTCCATCACGATGATCGCACCGGACCCCATCATCGAGCCGGCCTTGGCCAGATCGTCGAAGGTCAGCGGAATATCGTAGTGCTCGGCAGTCAGCCACGGGGAGGATGAACCACCCGGAATAATTGCTTTGGGAACTGTTCCGTGCTGCAGGCCGCCGCAGCAATCCTCGATCAGGGCTCTCAGCGATGTACCCAGCGGCACCTCGTAGTTACCCGGCTTGTTCACATGTCCGGACACGGAAAAGATCTTCATGCCGGTATTGTTGGCCACGCCGATAGAGGCATGCCATTCGCCACCGAACTTCAGAATGGCGGGAATGGTCGCCAGGGTCTCGACATTGTTGACCACGGTCGGGCAGCGGTAGAAGCCTTCCACAGCGGGAAATGGCGGCTTGAAGCGCGGACGACCGGCCTTGCCTTCCACCGATTCGATGAGCGCGGTCTCTTCACCGCAGATATAGGCGCCCGCACCGCGATGCACGGTCAGGTTCATGGAGAACTTGGTGCCGAGGATGTTCTCGCCGAGCAGATTCGCGGCATAGGCCTCGCGGATCGCCGCATCCAGCACATTCGCCTCATGCAGGAATTCGCCACGGATATAGATATAGGCATCGTGCACACCGAGTGCGAACCCGGCCATGATCATACCTTCGATCAGCAGATGCGGATCGAAACGCATGATATCGCGGTCCTTGAAGGTACCCGGCTCGCCCTCATCGGCATTGCACATCAGATAGATCGGCTTGCCGGTATTGCGCGGCACGAAGGACCATTTCAGGCCCGTCGGGAAGCCTGCACCACCGCGACCGCGGATGCCGGAGGTCTTGACCTCGGCAATGATCTTCTCGGAAGTGAACTCTTTCAGCACGGTCGGCAGGAACTCGTAGGCTCCGTTGGCCCTGGCCACCGACAGCTTGGTCTGATCCTTGATCGCAATGCGGTCAAAGCAAATGGACTTCACCTTTTTCGGATCGGAGGAAATCATGCCGCACCTCCTTTCGAACGCGCTTTATCGATAAAGGCATCGATATGCGCGGCATCCACTTTTTCATGGTAGGCATTGTTGATCTGCACCACCGGGGCGCCGGCACAGGCACCTGCACACTCCACCTCGGTCACGGTGAACATACCGTCCGGCGTGGTCTCGCCGACCTTGATGCCGAGCTTGTCGCACATGTGAGCAACCAGTTCATTGGCCCCGTTGAGCATGCAGCCGGCATTGGTGCACACCTCCATCAGGTATGTGCCGCAAGGCTTCTCGCGGAACATGGTGTAGAAGGTCACCACCTCGCGCACGGCCATCAGGCGCACGCCGAGGGTATCGGCCACCAGCTGTTGAACCGGCATGGACAGATAGCCGAAATCCTCCTGCGCCATATGCAGCACCGGCAGCAATGCCGACTGCGCGGCCGGATAACGCTCGACCAGCGATTTGATTTCCGCCAGACGAGCATCGGAAAACACGGGGTTCGCTGCCGGTCTCATCGGTCCACCTCACCAAACACAATATCCTGTGTGCCTAGGATGGCCACAACGTCGGCAATCATGTGGCCGCGACACATATAATCCAGCGCCTGCACATGCGCAAAGCCGGAAGCGCGCACCTTCATGCGGTAGGGCTTGTTGGAACCATCCGACACCAGATACACGGCAAACTCGCCCTTGGGGTGCTCCACTGCCGCATACACCTCACCGGCGGGAACATGGTAACCCTCGGAGAAATATTTGAAGTGATGGATCAGCGCTTCCATATCCTCTTTCATCGAGGCACGCGGCGGCGCCGTCAGCTTGTAATCATCCACATTGACCGGACCGGAATTGGCCGACAGCCAGGCGATACACTGCTTGATGATCTCATTGGACTGACGCATCTCTTCGACACGCACCAGATATCGGTCGTAGCAGTCACCGGTCACACCGATCGGGATATCGAAGTCCATCTTGTCATAGACATCGTAAGGCTGCGTCTTGCGCAGATCCCAGGCGATACCGGAGCCACGGATCATCGGACCGGTAAAGCCCCAGGCCAATGCCGCTTCCTTGTCCACCACACCGATATCCACATTACGCTGTTTCCAGATGCGGTTTTCCTTGAGCAGTGTGTCGTACTCATCGACATAGCCGGGGAAGGTCCCGGTAAAGTCCTTGATCTTGTCCAGCAGCCCGTCGGGCAGCTCCTTACTCACGCCGCCCGGACGGAAATAGGCGGCATGCATACGTGCACCCGAGACCTCTTCGTAGAAATCGAAGATATCCTCGCGCTCGCGGAAACAGTACAGGAAGATGGTCATCGCGCCGATATCCAGCGCCACGGCACCCAGCCACATGCAGTGGTTCAGGATGCGGGTCAGCTCGGCATACATCACGCGGATATACTGTGCGCGCTCCGGCGGAGTGATGTCGAGAAGCTTCTCGACAGCCAGCGCATAAGCATGCTCGTTGGCCATCATGGAGACATAATCGAAGCGGTCGAAATAGGGGACGTTCTGCAGATAGGTCTTGTACTCGAAGAGCTTCTCGGTGCCGCGATGCAGCAGACCGATATGCGGGTCGCAACGCTCGATCACCTCGCCGTCCAGCTCGGTGACCAGACGCAGCACACCATGCGCGGCCGGATGCTGCGGACCGAAGTTGAGGGTGTAGTTTTTAATCTCAGCCACGGTCCACCCCCGGGAAAGACTTGGGAATCAACACGCGATTCTCCACCTTGTTCGGCTTGTACACGCAGCGCCACTGGGCATCGTCGTAGAACATCTCCACACGACCGGTGAGCGGGAAATCCTTGCGCAGCGGATGGCCCTCGAAACCGTAGTCAGTGAGGATGCGGCGCAGATCGGGATGATTGACGAACATGATGCCGTACATATCGAAACACTCGCGCTCGAACCAGTTGGCCGTCGGCCACACCTCGACCACGGAACCGACCAGCTCGCGCTCATTGACCGGCACCTTCAGGCGAACACGGCAGTTGTTCTGCACACTCAACAGGTGATACACCACCTGAAATCGCTTATCCTTCGCACCATGCCCCGGATATTCGCTCATATCCACGCCGCACAGGTCCACCATCTGTTCGAAACCCTGCTGCTTGAGGAAATGACACACCTCGACGATGCACGGGTAGCCCAGCACGACCACCGGCATATCGATACCCATGGACACCGACAACACCTGCTTGCCGAACTTCTTCTGCAGGGCATCCATATACGCCGGAAATGCCTGCTGCTTGTTCTCTTTATTATCCACCTGACCGCTCATCGATACCTACCGCGCAATCGTATTGGTGCGTTTGATTTTTTCCTGCAACTGAATGAAGCCGTAGAGCAATGCCTCGGCAGTCGGCGGGCATCCCGGCACATAGATATCCACCGGCACGATGCGGTCGCAACCACGCACCACGGGATAGGAATAATGATAATAGCCGCCGCCATTGGCGCACGAACCCATGGAGATCACCCAGCGCGGCTCGGACATCTGGTCGTACACCTTGCGCAGGGCCGGGGCCATCTTGTTGCACAGCGTGCCTGCCACCACCATCACGTCGGACTGACGCGGAGACGGGCGGAACACGATACCGAAACGGTCCAGATCGTAGCGTGCGGCACCGGCATGCATCATCTCCACAGCACAGCAGGCCAGACCGAAGGTCATCGGCCACAGCGAACCGGTACGCGCCCAGTTGATGACCTTGTCAGCGGTGGTGGTTACATAACCCTTACTGAGAACACCTTCTATTCCCATTGCAGAGCCCCCTTCTTCCAGGCATAGACATAACCGACCACGAGGATGAACAGGAACAACAGCATTTCGATCAGACCGAACAGGCCGATAGCGTCCAGCACCACCGCCCACGGGAACATGAAAGCTGTTTCAATATCGAAGATGACAAACAGGATGGCGACCAGATAGAAGCGCACATCGAACTGCATGCGCGCGTCCTCGAAGGCCTCGAAACCGCACTCGTAGGCGGAGAGTTTTTCGGCATCGGGTTTCTGGGTGGCAACAAAAAGGGTAAGCACAAGCGGGGCTGCGCCCATGGCAAAAGCAATCACGATAAATATAAATATCGGTGCGTATTGCGTAGCGAGATACTCTGCGCCCATGACCCCTCCGGTGGTGACGTTTCCCTCAGAAACGGCGAAAGATGACAGAGCCCTTTTCAGCCGTTGCGTAACTATCAACACAGATTGCATGGTGTCAAGCCTGTGCGCCCCCGCAAAACCCGCAGAAAATCGCGGGGCTATTACACTCTTGTGCGCTCAGTTGCCGGCGTGGACAGTCCATCAGGTGCGACTAGCATGAGCCTTCCGGGAAACCATCCACCCACCCCGGACGCAGACTACAACCACAGGGGAGAAGCATGCGAAACAGCGTCATGGCGAACGTCGAATTCTGCTTCAAGGGCGAATTCATCGACGCCTGTGCAGCCATCGATCTCGACCTCTGCCTGCGTCACGGCGAACCGATGCACTACATCTACCACGAACTCGGCGCGCAGAACGGCATCGGCACGCACACCTATGAATTCGACGTCATGGTGATGGAACCGGTCGAGTTTTCCCATCCGACCGGACTGGCCTGCCGCTTTCTGGCGGACGGGCATCTGGACTTCGACGCACTGCACCAGGCATGGGAGGCGGAAAAAATCGACGACATCCTGAAACCCATCGCGCTCAGACATCTGGGCATCGCCAGACTGGAAGAACACCCGGCCATCAAGGCCGCGCTGGTCGAGGCCTATCTCGCAAGCTAGGGCCTGAGGCTTCATTCCTGTAAAGCGGCGACCTGCTTCTCAGCGTGTTCCGCCGGCTCGCGGTGCAGCACAGCCAGACAATCCAGCGCTGCGAGTTTGTAGCATTCGGCCAGCGTCGGATAGTTGAACACATTGCGCACCAGATCGGTCACCGTGCCTCCCAGATTCATCACCAGCTGCCCGATATGGATCAGTTCGCTGGCAGATTCGCCGACGATATGCACACCGAGGATCTTGCGAGTGGCGCGCTCCACATTGAGCTTCAGCAGGCCGGTTTCCTCGCCGATGATCTGGCCGCGCGCGCTGTCGGAGAAGCGTCCGCGACCGACCACATAATCCACCCCCTCGGCACGCAGTTCCTTCTCGGTTTTCCCCACATAGGAGATCTCCGGGATCGTGTAGATGGCCATCGGCATATTGTCCACCATATGCGGCGTCTTCTCGCCGAAAGCATGCATCACGGCGATTCTTCCCTGTTCCATGCCGGTGGCGGCCAGCGCCGGTCGTCCGATCAGATCGCCGACCGCATAGATGTGCGGCACATTGCTCTGGAAGAATTCATTCACCCCGATCCAGCCGGCATCCACATCCACCCCGGCGTGCTCCAGCATCAGGGTGCTGCTGTTCGGCTCCCTGCCCTGCGCGTAGAGCAGCGCATCGGAGACGATCTCGCCGCCATCCTGCAGCGTGACGACAACCTGCCCGTCCTGCTTGCGGATGGCAGCGGCCCGGCTGTTCATGCGGAATTGCACGCCCATCGACTGCATCGCATCGGTCAGTGCCGACACCACATCCTCGCTGAGATAGGAGAGTACCTGAGCATGGCTGTCCATCACGCTCACCTCGACCCCGAGGGCAGCGAAGATGCAGGTGAATTCACAGGCGATCACACCACCGCCGACCACGGTCATCGAGCCGGGCAGATGACGCAGCTTGAGGATGGAGGTCGAATCCAGCACCGCCTTGCGGTCGAAAGGCACATCGGCCGGACGGCGCGGTCTGGAACCTGTGGCCAGCACGATGACATCCGCACTCAAGCGGCGCACCTCGCCGTTCGGGGTTGTCACATCCAGCGCATGCGGGCCGGCAAAGCATGCATCGCCGGGAATCAGGGCCACGCCGCTGCGCATCAGGCGATTGAGAATCACCGACTCCTGCTGGGCGATGACCATCTCCTTCTGCCGGATAGCTTCGGCCAGCAGGCCGTGCGGCCGGAGCACCCCGCCGCCGAATGCGCCGCGCATGCCGCGCCGGCCCGATCTCGAGGCAAGAAAAGCCACCTCGCGCAGCGCCTTGCTCGGAATGGTGCCGGTCTGCAGGCCCGCGCCGCCGATCCGCGGCTTGCGTTCGATGATGCCGGCGCGTTTGCCCATGCGTGCCGCATGCAGCGCCGCATGCTGACCGGCAGGACCGGAACCGATGATAAGCAGGTCGAAATCGTTGTCGGACATGGCGCACCTCGATGCCCCGACTTTATGCGCGCAACAGACAATGACAACTGACAATTTAAGACTTAAACCGTACCGTGCTTTATCGGGGGGGTTCGGCTACCATGCGCCCCGCAAGGCGCCTTTAAAACAGATAAGCGACCCTGACTTCAAAACTTTTCTCCATCAGGGCCGAACCCTGAACGCAGGTGAACCCCGATGAACAACCCCAAACTTTTTTCCGAACTCGGCTTAAGCGAACCCATGCAGCAGGCTATCCAGGCGCTGGGCTACGAGCAGCCCACCCCGATCCAGGCACAGACCATTCCCTTGCTGCTCGAAGGGCACGACGTACTCGGACAGGCACAGACAGGCACGGGTAAAACCGCCGCTTTCGCGCTGCCGCTGATCTCCCGTCTGGACATGAATGCCACGCTGCCGCAGATCCTGGTACTCGCACCGACCCGCGAACTGGCCATCCAGGTCGCCGAGGCCTTCCAGCAGTACGGCCATCATATCCCCGGCTTCCATGTTCTGCCGGTGTACGGCGGCCAGAGCTATGATGTGCAGCTGCGCCAATTGAAACGCAACCCGCAGGTCATCGTCGGCACGCCGGGCCGCGTGATGGACCATATCCGTCGAGGCACCCTGAAGCTTGATGCGCTTTCCGCCATGGTGCTGGACGAGGCCGACGAGATGCTGCGCATGGGCTTCATTGACGATGTGGACTGGATCCTCGAGCACACCCCGAAGACCCGCCAGACCGCGCTTTTCTCGGCTACCATGCCGAGCCAGATCCGGCGCATCGCAGAGGCACACCTGAACAAGCCCGTACAGGTCACCATCGAGCAGAAGACCACCACCGCATCCACCATCCACCAGCGCTACTGGATGGTCAGCGGCAAGAACAAGATGGATGCGCTGACCCGCATTCTCGAATTCGAGCCGTTCGATGGCGTCATCATCTTCGTGCGCACCAAGACGGCCACTGTCGAGGTTGCCGAACGACTGGAAGCCCGCGGTTATTCCGCAACCGCCTTGAACGGCGACATCCAGCAGAACCAGCGTGAGCGCATCGTCGGTCAGTTGAAGAACGGCAAGCTGGATATCGTGGTGGCCACCGATGTGGCCGCACGCGGCCTTGATGTAGAGCGCATCTCGCATGTGATCAACTACGACATCCCGCACGACACCGAATCCTATGTGCACCGTATCGGCCGTACCGGTCGCGCAGGCCGCAAGGGCGACGCGATCCTTTTCGTGGCCCCGCGCGAACAGCGCATGCTTTCCGCCATCGAGCGCGCCACGCGCCAGAAGGTCGAGCAGCTGGTCATGCCGACCACCGAGCAGATCAACGATCGCCGCATCGCAGAATTCAAGCAGCGCATCACCGACACCCTGGCAAGCGCCGGTCTGGAGTCCTTTGCTTCCATCATCGAGCAGTACGAACAGGAACACGATGTGCCGGCACAGGAGATCGCTGCGGCACTGGCCAAGATGCTGCAGGGCGAATCCCCGCTGCTGCTTTCAGCCGCCGACAAGCACATCGAAGAGCGCAGCCGTCATGATCGTCCGGCACGTCCCGAGATCCCCGAAGACAAGCGCACGAGCATCAAGCGCATGCAGCGCGAGACCGGTCCGGACATGGCTTATGAAGGCAGAAGTGAGCGTCCTGCGCGCAGCGAACGTCCGGCCCGCGTGGAGCGTCCGCGCGATGTCGAGGCCGGCAAGGAGCGCTTCCGCATCGAGGTCGGCTCGGCACACGGCGTGCAGGCTTCGCATATCGTCGGTGCCATCGCCAACGAGGCCGGACTGTCCGGCGAATACATCGGCCGGGTTGATATCCATGAGGATTATTCCACCGTGGACCTTCCGGAAGGCATGCCGAACCATGTGTTCAGCGACCTGAAGAAGGTGCATGTCTGCGGCCATCCGATGGACATTTCGCGCATCGGGGGTGCAGCCCGCAAACCCTTTGAGCGCAAGACTTTCTCCCATAAGCCCGGAAGGGCGAGACCCGATGCCAGAGGCGGCGACAAACGCCCGACGCGCAGCGGCTCCAAGCCCGGTTCAGGCAAGCCGGCAGGTGCCAGACACGGCGGCCCGAAGCGTAAACCTCGCGACAAATAAGGCGATGGAAGCAGGCTGAATAAGCCTGCTTCTTTTGCCCTTTTATCCGCCGCTTTCCCTGTTACGCTTTCAGGCATGAGCGAACAGCAATATCAGATCGATGTGAACGTACGACCCGAATATGCCGAAGAACATTCCGATGCCGTCGAAGGCCGTTTCGTGTTCATCTATCATGTGAACATCCGCAACACCGGAAGCATCTCCGCACAGCTGCTGCGCCGCCACTGGATCATCACCGATGCCGACGGTCAGGTGCAGGAGGTCGAGGGCGAGGGTGTGATCGGCGAGCAACCGGACATCCCGCCCGGCGGCGAACACGCCTATAAGAGCTTCTGCGTGCTCGATACCCCCATCGGCTGCATGCAGGGCAGCTACCGGATGAAGGCCGCCGACGGCACCGCCTTCGAAGCCCCGATCCCCGCCTTCACGCTGGCCGTTCCCGGCAGCCTGCACTAGACGGCAAGCCAGCATGTTCGGCACCCCCCTTCCTGTCCTGTTCTCATTCAGGCGCTGTCCCTACGCCATGCGCGCCCGCATGGCGCTGATGCTGGCAGAGGTGCAGTGCGAGTTGCGCGAGGTGGATCTGAAGGCCAAGCCGGCAGCGATGCTGGAGATCTCCCCCAAGGGCACAGTGCCGGTGCTGCTGTTCGCCGACGGCTCGGTGCTGGAAGAAAGCCTCGACATCATGCTGTGGGCCTTTTCGCAGAGCGATGTGGCCGCCTGGCTGCATCCCGCCACCGCGCATCTGGACGACATGGTTGAGCTGATCGAGCGCAACGACAGCGATTTCAAGATGCATCTCGACCGCCACAAATACCCGGACCGATATTGCGAGGAACAAGCCGACCCGATGCAGCACCGCACCGCCGCCTGCAGCTTCCTGAACGAGCTTGAGGCCTTGCTTGAGGACAACGATTTCCTGTTCGGCCCGCACCCCTCACTGGCCGATATCGCCGTCTTCCCCTTCGTCCGCCAGTTCGCCTCCGTCGAGCCCGACTGGTTCAAAGCCACAGCCTCCCCCCGCCTGCAAGCCTGGCTTTCCGGCTGGGTGGATGCCGACCTGTTCACCGCCGCCATGCACAAACACCCAGTCTGGAAGAATGATGGCGAACTACGTTTTTTGATATCACGATAAAGACGACACCTGACCCTGAAAGGGCTCCTACCTGAAGCAGCGATCCTCCACCATGAAATGCCCGTGAGTGGATTCGAGTTCGGTGTAGGTGATGTGGATGGGGTCAGTGGACCTGAAGGTCTGGCTGGTGCCGAACACGGCGGTTTCCTGATCGAGGATCTCGGAACCTCGCGGGTAGTCCACGCGCATCGCGGATTCGGAATCCCAGTGGATGATGGCATCGTAGCCGTGACGGAAGGCGAAGCTGTGCATGCCCGCATCGAGGGCGGCACCCGCCGGACGGATGTTCAGCTTCATGGTCTGATCGCCCGGACGGTCGCCTGTCGAGACGCGGTAAAAGGTCGCCACCTTCGAGCCCGACGGGGATGCGCATTCGAACATCACATCGGCCCTCTCCGTGCCGCAACCGGCCAGCAGCAACAGCACAAAGTTAGCGGCTAACAATCTCCGGATCATTTCCTGCCACCCCTTCGACGCGGTATGCGCGAACGGCTTACAGCTTCCCTTTTGCCATGCAGGGGGTGAACCGGGCGCCCGCCGTCGGGCACCAGACATTCGGGGCCGGGACCGATCAGGTCGCTTCGCCCCATGCTCTTGAGAGCATCGCGCAGCAGCGGCCAGTTGGCCGGGTCGTGGTAGCGCAGGAAGGCCTTGTGCAGGTCGCGCTGCTTCTTCCTTCTGGGTGTAAATACCGACTCGCTCTTCGGCCCGATCCGTCGGCTTATAGCTCGCAGGGGATTGCGTCCGGTGTGGTACATCGCGCTGGCTGTGGCCATGGGTGATGGCAGGAATGCCTGCACCTGATCAGGCTTGAAATGGTTGTGCTTGAGCCACAGCGCGAGGTTCAGCATATCCTCGTCGGTGGTGCCCGGATGGGCGGCGATGAAATACGGGATCAGGTACTGTTTTTTGCCTGCTTTTTGCGAAAACTTGTCGAAAAGCTTTCTAAATGCCTCGAAACTGCCCACGCCCGGCTTCATCATCTTGTTCAGCGGCCCATCCTCGGTGTGCTCCGGGGCGATCTTCAGATAACCGCCGACATGGTGCGTCACCAGCTCCTCGACATACTCGGGTGAACGCACGGCCAGGTCGTAGCGCAAGCCGGAGGCGATGAACACCTTCCTGATGCCGGGCAGTGCCCGCGCCCTGCGGTAGAGGTGGATCAGCGGCGCATGGTCGGTGTTCAGATTCCTGCAGATGTCGGGGAACACACATGACGGCAGACGACAGGAGGCCTCGATCTCGCGCGATTTGCAGGCCAGCCGGTACATATTCGCCGTCGGTCCGCCCAGATCGGATATCACCCCGGCAAAGCCCGGCGTCTTGTCGCGAATCGCCTCGATCTCGCGCACGATCGAATCCTCGGAACGACTCTGGATAATCCTCCCCTCATGCTCGGTGATGGAGCAGAAGGTGCAGCCGCCGAAGCAGCCGCGCATGATGTTCACGCTGGTCTTGATCATCTCATAGGCCGGGAGCTTCGCGGAGCCATACGAATCGTGCGGACGGCGGGAATAGGGTAATCCAAAGACCCAGTCCATCTCGGCGGTGGTCAGCGGGATCGGTGGCGGATTGAGCCACACATCGCGCTCGCCGTGGCGTTGTACCAGCGCGCGCGCATTGCCCGGATTGGTTTCCAGATGCATCAGCCGCGAGGCATGGGCATACAGCACGGGATCATCCTTCACCGCTTCGTACGACGGCATGCGGATCACCGTATGCGCAGCATCCAGCCTGCGCGAGAATATGCGGATCGGTTGAACTTGCACATCCGCCTTTGCAACGGCGGCATCAGCACTGCTACTGCATATCTTACCCTGCTTGTCTTCCTGCATGGCATAAGGATCTGTGTACTGAATCAGTTCGCCGGGGGTATCCACCTCGGTGGAGGCGATCTCGCTCCAGCCCGCCGGCACTTCGCGGCGCATCACCGCCGTGCCGCGCATGAAGCCCAACTCACTGATGGCCTCGCCTGCATCCAGACGATGGGCGATCTCGATGATCTGCCTTTCGGCATTGCCGTACACCAGCATATCGGCCTTGGAATCGGGCAGCACTGAGCGGCGCACGGTATCCGACCAGTAATCGTAGTGCGCGATGCGGCGTAACGACGCCTCGATGCTGCCGATGATCACCGGCACGCCCTTGAAGGCCTCGCGGCAGCGCTGCGCATACACGGTGACCGCGCGGTCCGGGCGCAGGCCCGCCGCCCCGTCCGGGCTGTAGGCATCATCCGAGCGGATGCGCCGCTCGGAGGTATAGCGGTTGACCATCGAATCCATATTGCCGGCGGTGACGCCATAGAACAGGCGCGGCCTGCCCAGCGCGCGGAAGGCTTCCGCCGAGTGCCAGTCAGGCTGGGCGATGATGCCCACGCGATAGCCGTGC
Organism: Zetaproteobacteria bacterium CG06_land_8_20_14_3_00_59_53; assembly: GCA_002779605.1. Taxonomy (GTDB): domain Bacteria; phylum Pseudomonadota; class Zetaproteobacteria; order Mariprofundales; family Mariprofundaceae; genus UBA1543. The sequence goes on from PEWE01000004.1 coordinate 70,838, forward strand.
GCTTCCAGCACGCGGCCGATCACCGCCATGCCGAAGCTGGGATGATCCACATAGGCATCGCCGGTGACGATGATGATGTCGCATTCATCCCAGCCGAGCGCATCCACCTCGCTGCGCGACATGGGCAGCTGCGGCACAGCCTTGGCAGGCGGTGTGCAGATCGTTGCCGGATTTTCGGCGGGCATGCTTGCAGAACGCGTCATCGCGCCAGCCTAGCCCATCCCCGCCCTTTTTGCTGCGCCCCAAGACCCTTTGCGTTAAACAGGTTCTGCCTATGACTTTGACCTGTGGGTCCCACTTGTAGCTGTGCCGGACCAAGTGCATGCCCGGCGGGGCTTTGCGCAAAAATAGGCGGCCTTACTGCCGGTTTACGCCTGCGGGCATGTGCTTGGGCCGGGAATTCACAGATACTTGTGGTGGCCTTCTTTGCTTCTTTCCTGGCCATTCAAGAAAGAAGAAGGGTGAGGGCAGAGTGCTTCAGGTAACTATATGGGTTCGCATGGTAAAGGAGCGGTTGTTTCCTTCTTCTTTGCGTGCACAAAGAAGAAGCAAGAAATGCACCCCGTGACATATCTGTGAATTCCCGGGCTGGCTACTGATCCGGCACAGATTTAAACGGGGCTCGGAGTCAAAGACAGACAACCGGCACGGCACAGCTACAAGTGGGACCCAAAGGCGAAAACAAAAAAAGCCCCGGCGAACCGGGGCTTTGATTTGTTTTGCTGACTGCGGGGAAGTCGCTTAAGCGGCTTCTTCCTCGTCCCCACCCTGCGGGGCTGCATCGTCGGCTTCGGGGGCATCCTCGAACTCGACATCGGCAACAACGCCCTGACCGATGATGTCGGTCAGATCCTCGCGCACACCCTCGACGGCTTCCTCGGCATAGGCGACAGCCTCGACTTCCTGCACAGGGATCATCTTCTTGGCAAAGCCCGTACCGGCAGGCAGCAGGCGACCCAGAATGACGTTCTCCTTCAGGCCCAGCAGCCAGTCGATCTTACCGGCCAGCGCAGCCTCGGTGATGACGCGCGTGGTCTCCTGGAAGGAGGCCGCGGAAATGAAGGATTCCGTCTGCAACGATGCCTTGGTGATACCTAGCAGCACCGGCTCGTAGGTCGCAGGCGGCTTGCCCTCGGCCTCCAGAGCCTTGTTCATCTCGACCAGCAGACGCTTCTCGACCTGCTCGGCAGCGATGAAGTTGGTGGCACCCGGATCGATGATCTGCACCTTGCGCATCATCTGGCGGACGATCACTTCGATGTGCTTGTCGTTGATCTTCACACCCTGCAGGCGATAGACCTCCTGCACTTCGTCGGTCAGATACTTGGCCAGCGACTCGACACCCAGCACGGCAAGGATGTCGTGCGGAGCCGGCGAACCTTCCATCAGACGCTCACCGCGGCGCACACGATCGCCTTCCTGCACGATGATGTGGGAGTCCTTCGGAATCTGGTACTCCAGCGGCTCGCCACCGTCATCCGGCGTGATCATCACACGGCGCTTGCCGCGGATGTCCTTGCCGAAGGAGACGCTACCGTCCTCCGCGGCAATGAATGCCAGGCTCTTCGGCTTGCGGGCTTCGAACAGCTCGACCACGCGTGGCAGACCACCGGTAATATCCTTGGTCTTGGTGGTCTCGCGCGGAATACGGGCCAGCACGTCACCTGCACGCACCTCGTCGCCGTCTTCCACGTTCAGAATCGCTCCCGGAGACAGGTAGTAGCGTGCCGGTGTATTGGTACGCGGCAGGATGACCGGATCGCCTTCAGGATTCATCGGATCAACCAGCTGCAACTGCGGACGCAGCGCGACCTTGCGGGTCTCCGAAAGCTGCGTGACCACGCGGTTGGACAGACCGGTCACTTCATCGGTCTGCTCGCGCATCGTGCGGCCATCCACCATATCCTGATAACGCACGCGGCCATCGACCTCGGCGATCAGCGGCATGGTGTACGGATCCCATTCGGCAAGGATCTCGCCGGACTTGACGGTATCGCCATCCTGCACACGCAGACGTGCACCGTAAGGAATACGATGACGCTCGCGCTCGTTGCCCTTGGCATCTTCGATCACAGCCTCGGTATGACGGTTGATGATCACCACCACGCCGGTCTGGTCGGCCACGACAACGGCGTTGTCCAGGCGGATATTACCAGCGAACTTGGCCTCGACATGCGCCTGTTCGGCGGAACGCGATGCGGTACCGCCCACGTGGAAGGTACGCATGGTCAGCTGGGTACCCGGCTCACCGATGGACTGGGCAGCGATCACACCGACTGCTTCACCCAGACTTACCGGGGTGCCGTGCGCCAGATCGCGACCGTAGCAGGTGGCGCAGACGCCGTGTTCGGCTTCACAGGTGAGCACCGAACGGATACGGGCTTCCTCGACACCGGCTTCATTGATCTTGGCCACCAGCTCCTCGTTAAGCATAGAGCCGGCCGGTGCAATTTCCTCACCGCTCAGCGGATCGCAGGCTGCTTCCAGCAGCACACGACCAAGCACGCGCTCGGACAGCTCTTCCACCACCTCGCCGCCTTCCATCAGCGGCGTCATGGTGATGCCGTTGGTGGTCCCGCAATCCTGCACGGTGATCACGGCATCCTGTGCCACGTCCACCAGACGACGGGTCAGATAACCCGAGTTGGCTGTCTTCAGTGCGGTATCGGCCAGACCCTTACGGGCACCATGGGTGGAGATGAAGTACTGCAGCACGGTCAGACCTTCGCGGAAGTTCGCGGTAATCGGCGTCTCGATGATCGAGCCGTCCGGCTTGGCCATCAGGCCGCGCATACCGGCCAGCTGACGGATCTGCTGGGCGGAACCGCGGGCGCCGGAGTCGGCCATCATATAGACCGAGTTCAGGCTCTTGCAGGTTTCTGTCTGCGTACCGTCTGCGGAGGTGTGCTCTTCGCGGGACAGGTTGTTCATCATTGCGGCAGCCACTGCTTCCGTGGTGTGCGTCCAGAGATCGACCACCTTGTTGTAGCGTTCGCCTGCGGTGATAAGACCGTCGGAATACTGCTTCTGGACCTTGAGCACTTCGGCCTCGGTCTTGGCAACCAGCGTGTACTTCTCGTCAGGAATGACCACATCATCCAGAGCGAACGAGGTGCCCGAACGTGCGGCATGCTCGTAACCCATGTTCTTCATGCGATCGACCAGCAGCACGGTGGCCTTGTTGCCGGCCAGACGGTAGCAATCCTCGATGATGCCGCCCACGTCCTTCTTGGTGAGCACCTTGTTGATGCAGGAGAACGGCATCTCCGGTGGCAGCACGGAAGACAGGATGGCACGACCGACGGTAGTCTTCTCGCGGGTTCCACGAATACGGCACTGGATACGTGCATGCAGTTCGACAGAGCCGGTTTCATAGGCACGGTTCACTTCATCAGGACTGGAGAACACCATGCCCTCGCCCTTGCGGAACGGGCGCTCGAAGGTCATGTAGTAGATACCCAGAATGATATCCTGCGTCGGCGCCACAACCGGCTTGCCGGTGGACGGGGACAGGATGTTGTTGGTGGACATCATCAGTGCGCGGACTTCTGTCTGCGCCTCGATGGACAGCGGCACATGCACAGCCATCTGATCGCCGTCGAAGTCGGCGTTGAAGGCGGTACAAACCAGCGGATGCAGCTGGATGGCCTTGCCTTCGATGAGGATCGGCTCGAATGCCTGGATGCCCAGACGATGCAGGGTCGGTGCGCGGTTGAGCATCACCGGATGCTCCTGGATCACCTCTTCAAGGATATCCCAGACTTCCGGGATGCCCTGCTCCACAAGCTTCTTGGCAGCCTTGATGGTGCCGGCCAGACCACGTGCTTCCAGCCTGTTGTAGATGAACGGCTTGAACAGCTCGAGAGCCATGGTCTTGGGCAGGCCGCACTGATGCAGCTTCAGCTCAGGACCGACCACGATGACCGAACGGCCGGAGTAGTCCACGCGCTTACCGAGCAGGTTCTGACGGAAACGACCCTGCTTGCCCTTGATGATGTCGGACAGGGATTTCAGCGGACGACGGTTGTTACCGGTGATCGGCTTGGTCTTGCGCGAGTTGTCGAACAGCGCGTCCACGGACTCCTGCAGCATGCGCTTTTCGTTGCGCGTGATGATTTCGGGAGCCTTCAGCTCCAGCAAGCGTTTCAGACGGTTGTTACGGTTGATCACGCGGCGGTACAGATCGTTCAGATCGGAGGTCGCAAAGCGGCCGCCGTCGAGCGGTACAAGCGGACGCAGCTCCGGCGGCAGCACCGGAATCACTTCCAGGATCATGCGCTCCGGACGGTTGCCGGATTCCACCATGGCTTCCACGGTCTTCAGACGCTTGGTCAGCTTGGCGAGCCTCGTCTCGGCCTTGGTCGCGGCGATCTGGGCACGCAGGCTTGTGCGCTCTTCGACCAGATCCACAGCAGCCAGCATCTCGCGCACGGCTTCTGCACCCATGCCGGCACGGAACTCTTCACCGTACTCGTCAAAGGCTTCCAGATACTCTTCTTCGGTCATGATCTGGAACTGGTCCAGCGAGGTCAGGCCCGGATCGAGCACCACATAGGACTCGAAATACAGGATGCGCTCGAGTTCTTTCAGTGTCTTGTCGAGCAGCAGGCCGATACGCGACGGCAGGCTCTTCAGGAACCAGATATGCGCCACCGGAGCAGCCAGTTCGATGTGACCCATGCGCTCGCGGCGCACCTTGGACTGGATGACTTCCACGCCGCACTTTTCACACACCACACCGCGATGCTTCAGGCGCTTGTACTTACCGCACAGGCACTCGTAATCGCGCACAGGGCCGAAGATCTTGGCGCAGAACAGGCCATCGCGCTCCGGCTTGAAGGTACGGTAGTTGATGGTTTCCGGCTTCTTCACTTCGCCGTAGGACCACGAGCGGATCTTCTCCGGACTGGCCAGGCTGACCTTCAGGCCGTCGAATTCCTCAATGCTGCTCGGCTTCTGGAACAGGTTCAGTACGTCACGCATGACTTAGGCCTCCTGACTTACTTTAGGTTTCTTGACCATTTCCAGATCAATGCCCAGGGCATTGAGTTCCTTGGTCATCACATTGAACGACTCCGGGATACCGGCATGGAAGGCCATGTCGCCGCGTACGATGGACTCGTACATGGCGGTTCGTCCGGCGACATCGTCGGACTTCACGGTGAGCATTTCCTGCAGGGTGTAGGCAGCGCCATAGGCCTGCAGAGCCCAGACTTCCATTTCGCCGAAGCGCTGACCACCGAACTGCGCCTTGCCGCCCAGCGGCTGCTGGGTCACAAGCGAGTAAGGACCGGTTGAACGGGCATGAATCTTCTCGTCCACCAGATGGTGCAGCTTGAGGATGTACATATAGCCGATGGTCACCGGATGATCGAAAGCATCGCCGGTCTTGCCGTCGAACAGCTGCACCTGGCCGGATTCCGGCAGGTCGGCCAGACGCAGCATCGAACGGATCTGCTCTTCCTTGGCGCCGTCGAACACCGGTGTCGCCATCGGCACACCGCCCTTCAACTGTTCGGCAAGCTCGATCAGATCGGCATTGTTCATGGCGCTGATCTGCTTCACGGCTTCCGCATCTTCGGCATAGGCCTTGAGCATGAAGCTCTTTAGTTCTTCGTCGTTCTTGCGCTTATTCAACAGGTCGGAAATCTTGCGGCCCAGGCCATGTGCTGCCAGACCCATATGGATCTCAAGAATCTGACCGATGTTCATACGCGAAGGCACGCCCAGCGGGTTCAGACAGATGTCCACCGGGGTTCCGTCGGCCATGTACGGCATGTCCTCTTCCGGCACGATGATCGAGATAACACCCTTGTTGCCGTGACGGCCGGCCATCTTGTCACCGGGCTGCAGCTTGCGCTTCACAGCCAGAAACACCTTGACCACCTTGATCACACCGGGCTGCAGCTCGGAACCCTCGCGGGCCTTGGAAACCTTGTCCTCGAAGCGCTTCTCCAGACGGGCGCGCTCCTTGTCCATGCTCTCCAGAATGCTTGCCACGGTCTCGTTAACCTTGTCGTCGTCCACCGAGATGGCGGACAGCTCGCGCAGCTTCTGACCCTCAAGGTAGGCGGCAGTGATCTCGTCGCCCTTCTTCAGGCCCTTGGCCTTGACGGCCTTCTTGCCACCGAACAGGCCGTTCAGACGCTCGACCACGTTGGCCTCGAGAATACGGCGCTCTTCTTCCTTATCGCGGTAGAGGTTTTCAACTTCCTCTTCCTCGATGGAACGGGCGCGCTCGTCCTTCTCGTCGCCGCGACGGGTGAACACCTGCACGTCAACAACCACGCCCTCGTCGCCCGGCTTGACGCGCAAGCTTGTGTCGCGCACATCGGAGGCCTTCTCGCCGAAGATGGCGCGCAGCAGCTTCTCTTCCGGAGACAGCTGGGTTTCGCCCTTCGGGGTGATCTTGCCGACCAGAATGTCGCCCGGCTTCACTTCGGCACCGACCACGGCGATACCAGAATCGTCCAGATGACGCAGTGCGTCCTCACCGACGTTCGGGATATCGCGGGTGATTTCTTCATCACCCAGCTTGGTCTGTCGAGCCACACACTCGAACTCTTCGATATGGATCGAGGTATACACATCCTCGCGAACCATCTTCTCGGAGATCACGATAGCGTCCTCGAAGTTGTAACCGCGCCACGGCATGAAGGCCAGCAGAGCATTGCGGCCCAGCGCCAGTTCGCCCTGATCGGTGGACGGACCATCGGCGATGATCTCGCCACGCTCCACAGCATCGCCCACCTTGACCAGCGGACGCTGATTGAAGCAGGTGTTCTGGTTTGAACGGCGGTACTTGAACAGACGGTAGATATCCACGCCAGGCTCGCCTTCGACCTGTTCGGAATCGTTCACACGCACCACGATACGGCTGGCATCCACGCTCTCCACCAGACCGCCGCGACGTGCGGCCATGGCCACGCCGGAGTCGCGTGCCACGGAGGCTTCCATACCGGTACCGACCAGCGGCTTCTCGCTCTTCACCAGCGGCACAGCCTGGCGCTGCATGTTGGAACCCATCAGTGCGCGGTTGGCATCGTCGTGCTCGAGGAACGGGATCAGACCAGCGGACACGGAGATCACCTGACTCGGCGAAACGTCCATGTAGTCGATCTGCTCGTGCTCGGCCATGATGAAATCGCCGTTCTGACGGCACTGGATCAGATCCGCCTCGAACTTGCCGTCCTTGCCCACCTTGGCGTTGGCCTGGGCGATCACATGGTTCTCCTCGGCGATGGCCGACAGGTATTCCACATCATCGGTCACCTTGCCGCCCACAACCTTGCGGTACGGGGTCTCGATAAAGCCGAACTCGTTGATCTTGGCAAAGCAGGACAGCGAGTTGATCAGGCCGATGTTCGGACCTTCAGGGGTTTCGATGGCGCACATGCGACCGTAATGCGTCGGATGCACGTCGCGCACCTCGAAGCCGGCGCGTTCACGCGACAGGCCGCCCGGGCCCAGTGCCGACAGGCGGCGCTTATGGGTGACTTCGGACAGCGGGTTGGTCTGGTCCATGAACTGCGACAGCTGCGAGGAGCCGAAGAACTCGCGCACAGCGGCGATCATCGGCTTCGCGTTGACCAGATCGGACGGCATCATCTCGTTCAGATCGCCGGAGGACAGGCGCTCGCGGATGGCACGTTCCATACGCACCAGACCCAGCCGGATCTGGTTCTGCAGCAGCTCGCCGACCGAACGCAGACGACGGTTGCCCAGGTGATCGATATCGTCGGCTTCGCCGATACCGTCGCGCAGTTTCAGCAGGGTATCCAGGGTCAAGAGGATGTCTTCGTTGCGCAGCGTGGCTTTATCCAGCGGCACTTCGTCGTTGCTGATGCCCAGACGGCTGTTCAGCTTCATACGGCCGACGCGCGACAGATCGTAGCGGCTGGCATCGTAGAACAGCGATTCGAACAGGGCACGGGCGGTTTCCACCGTCGGCGGCTCGCCGGGGCGCATCATGCGATAGATTTCAACGCGGGCTTCTTCCTTACTCTGCACATCGTCCAGACGCATGGTGTCGGCCAGCCACGGACCACGGCGGAAGGCGTCGATGAACAGGCACTCGAATTCCTTGATGCCGGCGGTCTTCAGGGCGTCGAGGGTGTCGGCTGCGATTTCGGCATTGGTATCAACGATGATCTCGCCGCCATCGGCCATGATCGGGGCTGCCACATACTCGCCGATGACCACTTCCTGTGGCACATAGATCCACTTCACGCCGGCCTCGTTCAGGCGCTTGATGGCCACCGGGGTCACCTTCTTGCCTTCGGCGACGACCTGCTTGCCGTCCACCTTGATGGCGGTTGACGCACGGCTACCGAGCAGCTGCTCGGGCACGAACTTCATCTGCATACCGGCCTTGTCGAAGCGGAATGTGCGGCGCTCGTAGAAGCGGTCGAGGATCTCCTGCTGATTGTAGCCGAGTGCCTTGAGCAGGATACCTGCCGGCATCTTGCGACGGAGATCGATACGGAAATTGACTTTATCCTTGGGGTCGAACTCGAAATCCAGCCATGAACCGCGGTACGGAATCACACGGGCCTTGAACAGATACTTGCCGGAAGCCTGGGTCTTGCCCTTGTCGTGGTCGAAGAACACGCCTGGTGAACGGTGCATCTGCGACACGATGGCACGCTCGGTGCCGTTGATGATGAACGAACCGTGATCCGTCATCAGGGGGATCTCACCCATATAAACTGACTGGTCGCGAACCTCGCGAACGGTACGCTGCGCATTGCGCGCAGGGCTGCCGGACTTGCCGGGGTTGGCCTCATACACGGTCAGGCGCAGATTCACCTTGACCGGCAGGGCATAGGTCATGTCACGGCGACGACACTCGTCCAGATCGTAACGCGGCGGGCTGTACTCCAGCGCCACGAAATCCAGCTGCGCGTTGCCCGCATAGTCCCGGATCGGAAACACACTCTTGAATACCTCGGCCAGACGGGACTCGTTGATATCCGTCGAGCCCTGACCCACGCCGAGAAAATCGATGAAGGAATCCGTCTGCAGACGAAGCATGTTCGGCATGGAAATTGCCGGACGGATGCTGCCAAAGTTTTTACGGATGCGTTTTACAGAAGTGTGCCTTGCCATGTTGTGACCTCGCCAAAAGTTTCAGAAATGCGAAAGAGACAAACCCCCGGCAGCAATCTGCTGCCGGGGTTTTGTCTTTGACTACCCGTGGTAGAACAAGTAAAGCAGTGGCTTACTTGACTTCGGCCGTTGCGCCCTGTTCGATCAGCTTGGCCTTGATTTCCTCGGCCTGATCCTTCGGGAGACCTTCCTTGACAGCCTTCGGAGCGGCTTCCACCAGATCCTTGGCTTCCTTCAGACCCAAACCGGTCAGCTCGCGCACAACCTTGATCACCTGGATCTTCTTGTCACCTGCTGCGGTCAGGATAACGTCGAACTCGGTCTTCTCTTCAGCGGCGGCTGCAGCCGGGGCTGCGGCGGCTGCCACGGCGACCGGAGCTGCGGCGGAAACACCGAACTTCTCTTCCAGAGCCTTCACGAGCTCGGACATTTCGAGCACGGTCATGCTCTCGATTGCTGCAATCAGTTCATCTTTGGTCAATGCTTTAGACATTTTGGTTAGCTCCTTTGCTAATTAGCTTTTCGTTGTATTTGGGGGGGTAAATAAGGTTATGCGGCTTGTTTCTGGTCACGGACTGCTGCCAGCGTACGAACAAACGAAGCGGGAACTTCGTTGAGCGTGCGCAGGAAACCGGTCAATGGCGACTGCATGCTGCCGAGCATCTTGGCCACCAGGACCTCGCGCGACGGCAGGCTTGCCAATGCAGTGACCTCAGCCTCAGTCAAACGTTTGCCATCAAGAACACCGCCGAGAATCTTCAGCGCATCATTCTTTTTGGCAAAGTCAGAGAGTGCTTTGGCCAGTCCGACAGGGTCGTTACCGTAGGCAATGGCTGTGGGGCCGGAGAAAAACTCCGACGCCGCTGTAAAGCCGGTACCTTCGGCAGCACGACGTGCCAGCGTATTCTTCACGACCTGCATGCTCACCTTGGCATTACGCAAATCACGGCGCAGGGATCCCATCTGAGCCACGGTCAAGCCGCGGTAGTGGGTCACCACACCGGTGTTTGCTTCAAGCCAGGCGGTATGCAGCTCATCGACTACGTTCTGTTTGTCTTGCCGATTCACATCTACCTCCTTCTTTTTTCGATCCGCTAGAAGGAGCTTATCGCTCACCATCTATGCAGGATGTTTCCTATTAAGCCCCGTTGTTCCGGGACACCCGCAGTCTTTGACGGACCGTAATGCCAGCCGGTTCCCGCAAGGGTCCCGGCTGTTTGTTCAGCCTGTTGTTACAGGCTACCTGTATCGACCGCGACACCGGCACCCATGGTGCTGGAAACGGTCATGCTCTGCATGTAGCGGCCCTTGGATGCGGACGGCTTCATGCGGTTGAGTTCGTCCACCAGGAAGCGGGCGTTCTCGACCAGCTTGGCGGCATCGAAGGAACGGCGACCGACAGGTGCATGAATCACACCGGCCTTATCGGTACGGACCTCGATCTGGCCGGACTTCACGGCGGTGACGGTCTTCGCCACATCCATGGTCACGGTGCCCAGCTTCGGGTTCGGCATCAGACCGCGCGGACCGAGCACACGGCCGAGCTTGCCGACCTGACCCATCATGTCCGGGGTGGCTACGACGCGGTCGAAATCGAGGAACCCGGCCAGAACCTTCTCTACCAGATCGTCTGCACCGACCACATCGGCGCCTGCCTTCTCGGCTTCTTCAGCCTTCGGGCCACGTGCGAACACTGCCACGCGAACGGTCTTGCCGGTGCCGTGCGGCAGGCTGATGGAGCCACGAACCATCTGGTCGGCATGGCGGGGATCAACACCCAGCTTCACCGCGATATCGACGGACTCGTCGAATTTTGCTGCCGGCTGTGCCAGCACTGCTTCAACAGCGGCATCCAGCGTCACTGCCTGCTTGGGAGCCGCCTCACGGGCGGCCTTCATGCGTTTTGAAATCTTAGCCATCGTCGTCTCCCTCAGCCTTCCACTTCGAGGCCCATCGAACGGGCCGTACCAGCGATGATCTTCATGCCGGCTTCAGCGTCATATGCGTTCAGATCGGCAGCCTTGAGCTCGGCAATCTCTTTGATCTGTGCCTGAGTGACCTTACCGACCTTCTTCTTGTTGGGTTCGGCGCTGCCTTTCTGCAGCTTGGCGGCCTTCAGCAACAGGAAGGATGCCGGCGGGGTCTTGGTCACGAAGTCAAAGGACTTGTCCTTGTACACACTGATAACGACTGGAATCGGCATGCCGGCTTCCATTTCCTGCGTGCGGGCATTGAATGCCTTGCAGAACTCCATGATGTTGACACCGGCCTGACCGAGAGCCGGACCGACGGGCGGCGCAGGGTTGGCCTTACCGGCCGCAACCTGCAGCTTGACGATTTTAGTTACTTCTTTTGCCATAACGTCCTCCTTTTAACCCTTCTCGACCTGGACGAAGTCGAGTTCCACGGGTGTGGGTCGGCCGAAGATAGAAACGCTCACCTTCAGCTTCGCCTTGTCTTCCAATACTTCCTCTACCACACCATTGAAGGAGGCAAACGGACCATCCATCACGCGCACAGCATCGCCCACGTCGAACATAACCTTGGGCTTGGGACGCTCCACACCTTCTTCAATCTGCCGCTTCAGCGCCTCAACCTCACGCAGAGGCATCGGGCGCGGCTTGCCGCCGGAGCCGAGGAAGCCTGAAACCTGCGGCGTGTCTTTGACGACATGCCAGGTCTCATCATTCATTTCCATTTCCACCAGAATGTATCCGGGGAAGAACTTGCGCTGACTGGTCACCTTCTGACCGTTCTTCAGCTCCACGACCTCTTCGCGCGGCACAATGATCTCGCCGAAGCCATCGGAGAGCCCGGAACGCTCGATGCGCTCCTTCAACTGCTCGACGACTTTGTCTTCGAAGCTCGAATACGCCTGAACCACATACCAATGCTTGGCCATCAGATCACCTTCTGTACAAACCAGCCGAGGAGGCCGTCGACTGCCCACAGGAACAGCGCCACAAAAACGACCATCACCAGCACCATGATGGTGGACTGGATCGCTTCTTTGCGTTCCGGCCAGACGACCTTTTTGGCCTCTGCCCGCACTTCGCGCATGAACTGTTGTGCTTCCGCGATACGGCTCATCAATACATCCTCGCTGTCTGGATTATCGGGCCTGCCAAATGGCAGGCCAGGAGGGACTCGAACCCCCAACCCCCGGTTTTGGAGACCGGTGCTCTACCAATTGAGCTACTGGCCTATTGGTTAAACCTTGCCTTCGCTGTGCAGGGTATGCTTGCGGCAGGACGGACAGTACTTGTTCAACTTCAACTTCTCAGTCGTCGTACGCTTGTTCTTGTCCGTCGTGTAGTTCTTACGCTTGCACTCCGCACAGGCCAAACTCAGCAAATCACGCATATCTATTCTCCAGGGGCGACAAAGCGGCGGCAGGTTTCCCTACCGCCGCTTCATCCCTTCGTTCTTACTTGATAATTTCGGTTACGACGCCAGCGCCGACCGTACGACCACCTTCGCGAATGGCGAAGCGCAGTTCCTTGTCCATGGCGATCGGCGTCAGCAGCTCGACGATCATCGACACGTTGTCGC
>PEWE01000015.1 GCA_002779605.1 Zetaproteobacteria bacterium CG06_land_8_20_14_3_00_59_53
TCCTCCGGAAAAGTTGCTTGGTGGTACAAACAACCTAACCAGGGGCACCGCTCGCTTTAACCCCTATTTCCCGCCAATCCGCGATGAACCTTTTTTTATGTCGTGAAGAGGTAGCGCGGGCCGGAACTGTTACCTAGACTCGCCTCCCATGAGTGCAGCGCAACGCAAACATCAGACCGCCGCCATTCTGGTGATCGGCAATGAGATCCTCTCCGGCAGGACCCGCGAGGCCAATGCATATCTGGCCGCACAGCAGCTGTTCGAACGCGGCTGCAGATTGAGTGAGGTCGCCGTGGTGCCGGACATCGCCGACAGCATCATCGGCACGGTCAACCGCTTGAGGGCAAGCCATGACGCCGTGATCAGCAGCGGCGGCATCGGCCCGACGCACGACGACATCACCATGGAATGCATGGCACGAGCCTTCGACGTCCCGCTCATCGAGCATCGCTATATCGTGCAGGCCATGACCGAATATTATGGTGAGGAAGGCCTGAACGACGGCCGCAGGCGCATGAGCCGGGTGCCACAGGGTGCGCATCTGATCCGCTGCGAGAAAACCATCGCGCCGGGTGCACGCATCGGCAATGTCTATGTGCTCGCCGGTGTGCCTTCCATCTTCGCCTCGCAACTGGAGGTCATTCTCGATGATTTCGGCGGCCTGGCCTTCCATCGCATGGAGGTCGAGGTCTGCTTTCCCGAGAGCACGTTCGCAGCCGCACTCGACCGCATCCAGCAACAGTTCCCGGATGTCGAGATCGGCTCCTATCCCGGCACCTTCGGCATCAAGCCCTGCGGCAAGATCTGCCTGAGCTCGCAGGATGCGGAACAACTGGAGAGCGCCCACCGGGCCGTGCAATCCCTGATCGAAAAACTGCAATCAGCTTGAACCGGCAGAGCGACATGCGGCATGCCGCGTCGCACCTCAAGCAGATCGTATCCGGCGCCCAGACCGGCGTGGACCGGGCCGCACTCGATGCCGCGATGCGCGCGGGACTCACCGTCGGCGGCTGGTGCCCGAGGGGAAGAAAGGCGGAAGACGGAGTGATCCCCGATATCTACCCGCTTAAGGAAACGCGCGGTGCGGCCTACCGCACCCGTACCCGCTGGAACGTGCGCGATGCCGATGCCACGCTGATCCTGTGCCGGGGCGAGCCCTCCGGCGGCACCCTGCTGACCGTCGGCTTCTGCGAAGAACTCGGCAAGCCGTACCGCATTGAGAGGCTGCGCACCCCGAACCCGCAACCCGGGGCCCTCGCCGCCGTGATCGCATGGTTGCGCGACCACCATGTCGCCATCCTCAACGTGGCCGGCCCGCGCGAGCGCAAGGCTGCGCCTGTTTACGAACGCGCCCATGGGTTCATATCCACCCTGCTTGCCCGCCTGCATAGCGAGCCGAAGGGAAATTAGCGCTTTACCGCAAGGGATTATTTTTCGATTCTTCCGGAATTGTCGACTTCGGAGGGACTCATGAAACACCTTACCGCATGCCTGATGCTGCTGGCCGCAGGCTTTATCGCGCCGCAGGCCTCGCAGGCCGAACTTATATTCTCGGGCACCTACCACTTCAAGGCCTTCGAGCACGACATCGCGACATGCTTGCAGGTGCTCAGGCGCATGCAGGAAAACGACTATTCCTATAAGAATCTGAATGCCTCCGTTAAAGCCCAGACGATGCTCATGGATGACGGAAAATATTACCCCAGCAGATGTTTCGGCAGCGGGAGTCGGGAATTCTGCTCCAAGTCGGGGCACCGCACCTATGAGCGGATCCGGATCACCTGCTATTCGGACGGCGACGTACGCATCCGTTACGAACGCCCCCGGGATGACTCCGTTGCCGAAGAGGATTGCATGGTCAAGAGCGGCCAGCCAACCATCTGCAATAGCGACTCATACAGAGACAAACCCGAATCGATCAGGAACGATATCGCAAGGGCCATCGAGGAAGACAAGCACCGGGGCACCTACAGGATCTACATGAATGTCACGCCCGAGGATGCGCGCGTGAAGATCACCAATATCCAGCCGCGCTTCGAGAACGGCATGTACCTCGCCCCCGGGCGCTACGGCTTCGAGGTCAGCCGGCCGGGCTATGCGACCCGGAGCTTCTACATCGATCACAAGGCAGAGCAGGAGAACTTCACGGTGAATCTTGAGCCGGCGCGGGCAGAAAAGCTGGAAACCTGGATCTGGGCCTTCCCGAGTGAAGCCAGGGTGGAGATGCTCGCTACCGGTGAAACCTACACGCAAGGCATGTCGCTGATGCCCGGCAGCTATCGCATGCGGGTCAGCGCTCCGGGCTATGAGACCAAGACCTTCACGGTCACGGTCGATTCCGAAGGGGTGTCGTCCCCTTCTTCCCTGGCTCTGAAAAGGGATGTGGCAAGTAAGAAGAAGCAGTGCGAAGAGGTCAAACAGGCGCTGGTCAACGATTGGCACCCCGATGAAAAACGCAAGCTGACCGCCGAGGAGATGCAGGAAGGGAAAAAGAACTTCAACGAGCGCTGCGTGCCGCTGGGCTTCGCGACCCTCTAGCTTTCCCGCAAGCGGCGGGCGGCTTCCGAAGGGTCCTCCGCGCCCAGCAATGCCCCGATCGCGGCGACCGGGAAACCGATCAGTTCGGCGCGGTTCTCCGGCGTGATGCCACCGAGCGCGATGACCGGCAGCGATGCTGCTCCGGCCAGCTCCCTGAAAGCCTCCACACCGAGATGCGGCGCGCCGGGATGGCTGGCCGTGGGAAACACCGGCGAGAGCAGAGCGAAATCCGCCCCGGCATCGGAGGCCTGCCGAAGTTGTGCGGCATCGTGGCATGAGGCGGAAAGGCTGATATCGGGCTTGTTCAACCAGCGGCGCATGGCCGGAAGCTCACGGATATCGACAGATGAAACATGCACTCCGTCCGCGCCCACTGCACGCGCCACATCCGCCTGCGTATGCACCAGCAGGCGGGCATCATATTGTCGGGTCAATTCCCTGAGCCGGGAGCAGAAGGCCAGCAGGCGGGCGCTGTCCATCTGCTTCTCGCGCGCCAGCACCGCATCAGCACCGCCCTGCAGTGCCGCCTCGACCGAGACAAAGAAGGCCTCGCCCGGATAGCGGACATGATCGGTGATCAGCAGGAGTTCCGGACGCTCTCCAGCAGAATGCTTCGCGGACATCAGAAGCGGAGTAAATCTAGAAGCGCTTGATCACCCATTCAGGCGGGTTGGGACGTTTATTGCCGCCCAGACGTCGTTCGAACTGGCCGTCGCCGTTGTTGTCGTACAGGTAATACGGCGGCATGCCGTGCGGCGGGGTGACCTTAACCATATAGACCTTGCCCTGTCGGGAATACTCCTCGACCCTGGTGCCGTCCTCGCGGGTCGTCGAAAAGATCTCGACATTGGCATCGCCTTCGGGCGCGGATAATTCGCTGCTCAAGGAGTCATCGCTCGCCGGTGGTGGCGCAACCGTCTCCAGCGCGTCCGGACCATCCGCCACCTGAGTCGGCGGCGGTAATGGAGGCGTGGTATCTTCAGCAATCGCGATACCGGAGATCATCAGCACAGGCAGCAGGAGAAGGAAGAGTGGGCGGTTCATAGGCCCACTATAGGAAATGTTCAGGGCTTGCACAAAGGGAATGTTTAGCCTTGCATGCAGAGCATCTATCCGGGCACAGGAGAATTCTGACCATGCACCGCTTCTTTTCCGCCGAGCAGATCGGCGACACATTGCTGGAGGCCTTCAAAGGCGTGATGACCGCACCGAATACCTATTTCGCGGCCATGCCCGAGGCTCGCGACTATCGCGACAGCCTGATGCTGCTGTGCATCTATCTGGCCATCCCCGCGCTGGTCATCGGAATCCTGTCCGGCGTGATCGGCACCATCATCATCCTGCCCGCCTCGCTGCTGTTCGGTGCTATCGGCACCTGGATGTGGGCGATCTATCTGGGCTGGGCGGCCCGTCGCTTCTGTTCATCCGAACTGAGCACCGTGGATGCCTTCCAGATCAGTGCCTATAGCAGCGCACCGCTGGTTTTTTCCTGGATTCCGGTCATCGGCATGATCGCCTGGATGTCGAATCTCTACCTGAACTGGCAGGGTCTGGTATCGCATGCCCGCATCAGCGCTGGAGCCGCCCTGCTCATCATCCTGGCCGCCTTCTTCATCATGGCCCTGTCGTTCGCTGTACTGGCGGCTGTACTCATCTATGCCACGGCGCATTACGGCGTGCAGTTTCCCGACCCCGCCATCTGGTTCTAGTCCGACCGGCAAAACGACTCAGCGGCGACGGCGCAGCAGCACGAGGGCGGAACCGCCGCCGGTTCCCGGCCTGGGGATCACCGCCAGCACCCATCCGGCATACGGCCCGTCGCGCAGCCAGGCATATACAGCCTCCTTGAGCACCGGCCTGCCATCCTCGGAATGCAGACCGCGCCCGTGGACCACGCACAGCACACGCCGCCGGTTATCCAGAGCCTCTTCCAGCACGCCGGACAGGACGCGATACATATCCTCCCGGGTCATGCCGTGCAAATCGGTTTCCGCATCGATCGCCGGCCTGCCCGCTGCCAGCTGACGCAGGCGTTCGGCGGACACGCCGTCGGCCTTCAATATCCAGGGTTCATCGCCTCCCTCCGGGCGATACGCCGGAGCATCGGGCAGCACGGGTACCGCCTGCCGCACACTCTGCTGTATGGTGATTTTCGCCGTTTTGTTCGCCACGACCTTGCGTGGCTCGCTGTGGATGCGGCGCACATCCTGCATGGCCTTGCCGAACAGATCCTCTTCGTCACTCATCGGAAACGGCCCTGAAATCAGGCCCTAGAACTCGCTGCGTTCGGGGCGGGCCATCAGCCGACTGACCGCCGTTGCCGCCTCCAGCTTGCCGAGCAGCACCAGATTCACCGCCTCCATCAGCGGCACATCCACCGCCATGGCCTGCGCCATGGCATGAGCTGCTGCGGCTGTGCGTACACCCTCGGCCACCTGCCCGATTCTGGCCTGTGCTGCATCCGTTTTCAGTCCTTCGGCCAGCGCCATGCCCAGTCGCCGGTTGCGCGACAGTTCACCGGTACAGGTGAGCACCAGATCGCCGAGCCCGGAAAGCCCCATCAGGGTTTCGCGACGGGCACCTGCGGCACCGGCCAGGCGCATCAGTTCCGCCAGCCCGCGTGTCACCACCGCCGATTCGGCGTTATGACCGAGCTTCAGGCCTGCGGCGATGCCGGCGGCAATGGCGATGACATTCTTCAGCGCCCCGCCCAGCGCCACGCCGGTCATATCGTCGCTGCTGTAGATGCGGAAAGCCGTATCATCAAAGAAAGCAGCGGCCTGCTGCGCGAGTTGCACACTGCCCGCCGCCATGGTGATGGCCGTCGGCAGGCCACGCGCCACCTCCAGTGCGAATGACGGACCGGAAAGGATCGCCGCCCGCTCGCGGCCCACGTGGCGCAATAATAATTCATCGGTACGCTCGAAACTGACCGGATCGAGCCCCTTGAAAGCGGCGATCACCGGCCCGTCACAATGGGCGGCGACAGCCGGCAGAATGGCCCCGGCAGCATGGCAGGGAGTGGCAACGACCACCGCAACGGTTCCTTGCAACGCCTCTTCCGGCGCAGCCGTGACCTTCAAACTCGCCGGAAAATTGATGCCGGGAAGGTAATCGAGATTATTGCGCGCCTGCTGCATGCGGGAAGCCTTCTCCGCGTCGCGCGCCAGCAGATGCACCTCGCGCCCGTGCCTTGAAAGCACCATCGCAAGCGCTGTACCCCATGAACCGGCACCGATCACACAAACCTTTTGCCTCATCGCGCCAGCCTCCGCGGAAATATCACGATCAGCAAGCCGGGAATCAGCAGATACAGAAGCAGCCCATCCCCGTTGCGCAGATAAGGGGTGCTGGCCGTGCTGTCACGGTACTCGCCGTACACCACGCCGGATTCAAACCACGGCATGCTGTTCACAATGCGCCCGTCCGGCGCCACGATCGCCGTGATGCCGGTGTTCGCCGCGCGCAGCAGGTAGCGACCGGTTTCAACCGCCCGCATGCGGGCCGCCTGCAGGTCCTGCCAAGTCGCAGGGGATTTGCCGTACCATGCATCGTTGGTCACATTCACCAGCACCGAGGCTGTTTGCGCGCGGGTCCTTCCCTCTTCCGGAAAGATCGCCTCATAGCAGATCAGCGATCCATAGCGTCCGCCTTCCGGCTGCAGCACTCCGGCATCGGCGGTCGGATAAAAATCCGCGATGCCCGGTACCAGCCGGTGCAGGAAGGGAATCCATGCCGGCACATATTCACCGAAGGGAACCAGATGCTTCTTGCCGACAAAGCTCAGTTCGTCGCTGCCCGGGGTGTAGAGAAACAGGCCGTTGTGCGCACCGATGCCATCGGCAGCCATCTTCACACCGCCGAACATCATCGGGCGATCCCACTCCTGCATCTGCGCATGCAACCAGGCGGCCCAATCCGGGAACTGCTCGAGAAACAGGGGAACGGCCGCTTCCGGCCAGATGATCACATCGCTCTTTGGCGCGGCCTCGGCACTCAGTCTCGCATAGCGTTTCATGGTGGCGTCGAGAAACCTGGCATCCCATTTCAGCAGCTGCGGGATATTCCCCTGCACAAGCGCCACACGATGCAGCGCGCCATCGGCCTTATAGGTATGGGGGGCGAAATATCCGGCCAGAAGTAAGAGAAAGAGAGCAGTCAGCGCCTGACGCTGCCCGATGCCCGCCAACAGCGCGGCAACAGCGGCAGCCAGGCCGAAAGGCAGCAGGCTCATACCGTACACCCCGACGACAGCCGCCCATCCGATGGCCGGGGTATCGAGCAGCAGGCTGCCCGGCGGGGTCCACGGCAGACCGGTGAACACATTGCCGCGCAACCACTCCTCGCCGACCGCCAGCAGCGGCAGAAGCAACAGCATGCGGCCGCGCTCACCGCCTGCCAGCAGCCGTGCGCTCCATGCAAGCAGCGCCGGAAACACCGCCAGCACCGCGCCCACACATGCCACAGCCAACCCCGCCCAGAACCAGGGCAGCGGCCCGAAGGTATGCAGGGTCGGCGCCAGCCACCAGGCACCGAGGCCGAACCAGCCCATGCCGAAGGAGAAGCCAGTGGCAACGGGCCTGCCGGGAAGCAAAAGCAACATCCAGCCGGTGAGGGCCGCGATGGCCAGCCATTTCAGATCATAAGGAGCAAAGGCGAACGGCATCGCCGCGCCGCAGGCGAAAGCCGCTATCAGCCGCAGGAGGATGAACAGGCGGGTGTCGGCCAGCGCCCTATTTTCGAAGTGCTGCATGCGTCGGTGGGTGGATGCGCAGACGCAGCACACGTCTGGGTTCAGCCTCCAGAATATCGAAATCCAGTCCCGCCAGTTCGAGATGCTCGCCGCGCCTCGGGATGCGTCCGCACAGGCTGACCACCAGGCCTGCCACGGTATCGTAGTCGCCTTCGGGCAGCTTGATGCCCAGCTCATCCTCGACATCCTCGACATGCGTGCGGCCATGCACGATCAGGCTGCCGTCGGGCTGCCGGGCGCATTCCTCGCCGTTGGCCGCCTCGCCTGCCTCATCCATCGAGCCGACGATCTCGGTCAGCAGATCGGAGAGCGTCACCAGTCCGCCGGTTCCGCCGTATTCGTCGGTCACGATGGCGATATGCACACCCTCGCGCTTCATGCGCGAGAGCAGACCCAGCACCAGTTCCGATTCCGGTGCGGTTAGACACGGGCTTAAAAATTCCTGCAACTGCTTGCGCTCGCCACGGATCTTGGCCGCGAAGATATCCCACGCATGCACCATACCCACTATATGATCCAGATCGCCATCGTAGACCGGCAGCTTGGAGAAGGTCTTGCCGGCGATCACCTGCACCGCTTCATCCAGCGTGGCCGCCTTATCCAGTGCGAAGATCTCCAGACGCGGCACCATCAGTTCACGCACCCGCACATCAATGAACCACACCAGGTTCTCCAGCATGCTGCGATGCTCGTCGGACTGGATCGCCTCTGCATTGCCGATCACCGCCAGCAACTCTTCCTCGTCGCGCCCCGGCCGCAGCTTCTCGATCATCTGCTTTCTGAAGCGCTCGCCCATGCCGTCAATCATCATCCGCTCCAATATCCTGCCCTGCGTAGGGATCGTGCAGGCCGAGCTGCTTCATCGCCTTGCGCTCCACTGCCTGCATGCGCTCAGCATCCATATCCTCGCCGTGCACAAAACCGAGCAGATGCAGCACACCGTGCA
The DNA here is from genome assembly GCA_002779605.1 of Zetaproteobacteria bacterium CG06_land_8_20_14_3_00_59_53. Classification (GTDB taxonomy): domain Bacteria; phylum Pseudomonadota; class Zetaproteobacteria; order Mariprofundales; family Mariprofundaceae; genus UBA1543. Next base: position 8,238 of record PEWE01000015.1, read on the forward strand.
CGATCAGATGCTGCGCATGCTGCTGCGGGGTGAGTCCCAGACGATCCGCCTCGCGTACCACAAACGGCCACGACAGGATGATATCGCCGAGCGATTCCTCCAGCGTGTAATCCGGCCCTTCCTGCATCGGGAAGGACAACACATCGGTGGGCACATCCTTGTTGCGCCATTCGCGGTTCAATTCTCGGATCGCCTCGTCATCGGCAAAGCGCACGCACAACGTCACCTTCCGGCTGATGCCCGCCTGCATGCAGGCCGCGGCCACCGCATGACGCACCGTTACATCGCCGGGCACCTGTCCTGCATCAATGCCTGCATCCAGCATCACATCAATCATGATTTCCCTCACCCTTGTCAAACACGATCATTCCCCCGCCTCGCTGCGCTCGTAGGCCGCCACGATATCCTCAACCAGCTTGTGACGCACCACATCCCTGCCCTGCAGGCGGCAGATGCCCACATCCTTCACACCCTCCAGCACCGAAAGCGCATGCAGCAGACCGCTGTGGTGCTTGCCCGGCAGATCCACCTGCGTGGTATCGCCGGTGACCACCATTCTGGACGAAAAACCCAGCCGGGTCAGGAACATCTTCATCTGCTCGCGCGTGGTGTTCTGCGCCTCATCGAGGATCACGAAGGCATCGTTGAGCGTGCGGCCGCGCATATAGGCCAGCGGAGCCACCTCGATGCGTCCGGTTTCCAGCATCGCGTTCATCTTCTCCAGCCCGATCATATCGGCCAGCGCATCGAACAGCGGGCGCAGATAGGGATCCACCTTCTGCTGCATATCGCCGGGCAGAAAGCCCAGCTTCTCGCCGGCCTCCACCGCCGGACGGGTGAGGATCATGCGTTCCACCTGATGCGCCTCGATGGCGGCCACCGCCGCGGCCACCGCCAGATAGGTCTTGCCGGTACCGGCAGGTCCCACGCCCAGAGTCAACACATGCGAACGGATACTCTCCAGATAACGCCGCTGGTTCGGGGTCTTGCCCTGTACCCGGCGGCGACCGGCCACGATCACATCGCCGGCGGCGGCATCCACAGCCTGCCGCATCTCGTTCCTGTCGTGCCTCAAGGTCGCTTCCACCTGCATATCCTCCAGAGGCCCGCGCTGCGCCCATGCCAGCAGCGCATGCATCGCATCCACCGCCTCGGCGGAGCGCTCGCCCCGCACCCGCCATGCCCCCGGCTGACCGGAAAAGCTGACATCGAATTCCTTCTCGACGCGCTTGAGCACTCGATTGTCCGCCCCGCACAGGCTGCGCAGCACATCGGCGTCGAGATTCTCCAGATGCAGCAGCGTCATGCAGGCTCCACCGGCTCGCCGCGCAGCGACTGCCCGTAGGCCGCGGTGATGCGCATCGGGATGATCTGTCCGACCTGCCCGGGCGTGCCCGGAAAATGCACGATCTTGAAATCGGGCGTGCGTCCCTGCATATCCCCTTCGCTCTTGCTTGCGCGTTCCACCAGCACATCCTCGGTGCGCCCGATGTGTGCATGATGCAGCTCGCGGGTCTGCTGCCGGAGCAGTGCGAGCAGCTGTTGCAGGCGCTCGTCCTTCACCGCCTGCGGCACATTATCGGCCACCTTGGAGGCGGGCGTTCCGGGACGCGGCGAATAGGTGAAACTGAAAGCCGAATCGAAGCGCACGCGCTCGACCAGATGCATGGTGTCGGCGAAATCCTCGTCGGTCTCATGGGGGAAGCCGACGATGAAATCGGAGGACAAAGCGAGATCCTGACGCGCCTCACGCAGGCGCTCGATCAGCCGGAAGTAATGCTCGCGGTCATGCCCGCGGTGCATGGCTTTCAAAATCCGGTTCGAGCCGCTCTGCACCGGCAGGTGCAGGAAGGGCATCAGCACGGGAAGCTCGGCGAAGGCCTCGATCAGCCCGTCGTTCACCTCCATCGGATGGCTGGTGAAAAAGCGCAGGCGCTTGAGTCCGGGGAGGTTGGCCACCGCATACAGCAGCATGGAAAAATCCCATTCCTCGCCGTCCGGACCGATACCGATATAACCGTTCACGTTCTGCCCGAGCAAGGTGATCTCCAGCGCCCCGGCATCGAGCACCTCACGGCATTCGCGCATCACATCGGCCACCGGGCGGGAAAGTTCCGGGCCGCGCGTGTACGGCACCACGCAGAAGGTGCAGAACTTGTCGCAGCCTTCCATGATGGTCACATAGGCAGCGAAGCCCCCGTGCACGGCCTTGGGCAGATGATCGAATTTCTCGATCTCCGGCATATCGGTGGCCAGCAGATGCACCCGTTCGCGGCGGATCTCTTTCACCATCTCCGGCAGCCGGTGATAGGTCTGCGGCCCGAACACCATGTCCACAAACGGCGCGCGCTTCTGGATGCGTTCGCCTTCCTGCTGCGCCACGCAACCGCCGACCCCGATGATGATGTCCGGCCGCACATCCTTGATCTTGCGATAGCGCCCGAGCTCGGAATACACCTTCTCCTCGGCCTTTTCGCGCACCGAACAGGTGTTCATCAGGATGACATCGGCATCTTCAGGCGTGCCGACAAGGCGGAGGCCATAGGCTTCCTGCATAAGATCGACCATGCGCGATGAATCATATTCGTTCATCTGACAGCCGTAGGTTTTGATATAGAGGGTGTCCAGAGTGTGTTCCTGTCTAGTTAGCGGCCCTGCGCATCATGCACGCATGGTCCTGCGGGTTCCGTTCGGATATACATCGTCGTTCCATTGAATGCGGAAAGAATAAGGCCAGCCTGCCAATCAATGCAAGTTCTAAGCGGCCTGAGTCAATCTCCGGCGACCCTGATCACATGCGCTTCGGCTGATTCGCGGATCACTTTTCCCTTGGCCAAGTCCTGACGCACCTCCAGCAATGCTTCCACAATGTCATGCTCCAAGGACTGTCCTCGTCCGACCATATCAAATTCGCTGAACCACTCTCGAAATTCAGCAAGCTCGCTTGAAGACAACTGCGCAACCTGCGATTCAATTTCCTTCAATGTCGCCATGTTCGACTCCTTTTCAGCCAAGATCGGCAACCATCAACCTGAACAAACTTTCCGTCAAACGCCTAGAGAATAAAAACAATACTCGGCGATTTTATAAGGCAAATCTCGAGACTCGGAACTCGCCCTGCACACGAACTAACGCTAGTTTATCTGCCAAACAAAATTTTTCATTGAGGGGAAGCGGAGATGCCAAGAAATTGGACCAAAGACGAGTTGCTAATCGCAATGAATCTATATTGCCGAATCCCATTCGGCCAATTTGATCAATCAAACGAACATATATGCGCCGTTGCAGAAAAAATGAGCAGAACCCCTGGCTCATTGGCTATGAAATTGAGCAACCTTGCATCACTCGACAGTTACCATCAAAGCCGTGGCGTTGTAGGCCTCAAAGGAGCCAGCAAACTAGACAGAGAAGTATGGGCATCATTTCAACATGACTGGACAGGTATGGCTGAGAAAAGTGAAGCAGCATTTGAGGCTTTAATGTCTGGAACCCAAATCCTCGAAGAGACTGTTGAACAGCAAGCACCAGATGGTCCTTCAGAATCACAACGATTCGTTAAGGTGCGTCGAGTTCAAAAATTCTTCCGCGATACGGTTTTAGCTAACTACGAAGGAAAGTGTGCAATAACAGGCCTCTCAGCCTCCCAATTGCTTGTTGCCAGCCACATTATCCCTTGGAGTGAAAGCGAAGCTCGCCGAGCAGACCCTACCAATGGGCTTTGCTTAAATGCCCTGCATGACAAGGCCTTTGATCGGCACTTAATCACATTCGATGAAGATTACAGGCTTGTAGTTTCCAGCCTCCTAAAAAAGGGAAAAGCCTCTGAGTTCCAGACTGCTAATTTTTCCAAACTAGAAGGAAAGACTCTCACCCTTCCCCATCGCTTCGCGCCAGACCCTCAAGCGTTGAATGTGCACCGAAACTCATTTATTGAGTAATTAGATGCTTATATTTGAGGATGCCTTCTACGACTTCTTTCGTCCGTACCGTCATAAAGGTGCCAATCACGATATCTGGGGCGGCTTGGGGCTGGAGTCATTCGGCGCTGACCTTGAACTGGTGAAGCAGTTGCCAGCCACCCATGTTTGGTCCGTCGTGGATGGTTCCGTCACCGCTGATCAGTGGATTCTTACTGGCATCCATACAGTTAATCGGATTTGCTTTCTGGTCACAGAAGTTCCTCACAACTGGCAGGAAATCGAATTTCGCATTCCATCCCGTGGCTATTCCCTGACTCGCCTGGGACTTCTCCGACAGACGAATAAAATCAAACGCTCAATGACCCTAAGCTGATTTATAAAACCCACCATCGCGAGGTGGCATGCAGCGGCGGGCAAAGGTAGCGTTGCGTGCTTCAATTACAGGGAGAAGGACAGTTCCGTGACCTTTCAGGATTTGATTCTCACATTGCAACGATACTGGGCCGCGCAGGGATGTGTGTTGCAGCAGCCCTACGACTCTTCGATGGGCGCGGGCACCTTTCATCCGGCGACCTTTTTGCGCGTGCTCGACGACAAGAGCTGGCGCACCGCCTATGTGCAGCCATGCCGCCGGCCGACCGACGGGCGCTACGGCGAGAACCCGAACCGGTTGCAGCATTACTACCAGTTCCAGGTGATCCTCAAGCCCGCCCCGGAGAACATCCTCGATCTGTATCTTGGCTCGCTGCGCGAGATCGGCATCGATACCGAGGTGCACGATATCCGCTTTGTGGAAGACGACTGGGAATCCCCGACGCTGGGCGCCTGGGGTCTGGGCTGGGAAGTCTGGCTCAACGGCATGGAAATCACCCAGTTCACCTACTTCCAGCAGGTGGGTTCGGTGGAGATGAGCCGCACGCCGGGCGAGATCACCTACGGCCTTGAGCGGCTGGCGATGTATCTGCAGGGCGTGGAAAATGTGTTCGACCTGACCTGGGTGGAAGCCCCCGACGGCTCGAAGGTGACCTACGGCGAGGTGTTCCACCGCAACGAGGTGGAGTTCTCCACCTTCAACTTCGACGAGGCGGACACCGCCTGGCTGCATACGCAGTTCGATACCGCCGAGGGCGAGTGCAAACGGCTAACCGAAAAGAATCTGGTTCTGCCCGCCTACGAGGAAGTCATGAAAGCATCGCACGCCTTCAACCTGCTGGACGCGCGCGGCGCGATCTCCGTGGCCGAACGGCAGCGCTTCATCGGCCGGGTGCGCGGACTTGCCCGCACCGTTGCCCGTGCCTACGCGGGGGTGGATGAATGAGCACGCAACCGCTGCTGATCGAGATCGGCACCGAGGAGATCCCCGCCGGTGTCTCCACTTCCCTGTTGGGCTCCCTGCGCGATGAGCTCTCCAAACTGCTCGCCGCGCACGGCATCGAGCATGCGACATGGACCGAAGGCTGCACACCGTGCCGCCTGCTGCTGCACTGGAGCGACTGCCCGGTGCGTCAGGCCGACCGCGACGAAACCGTGTGGGGCCCGCCGGAAAAGGTGGCCTACAGAGACGGTGCGCCGACCCCGGCCGCCGAAGGCTTCGCGAAAAAGTCCGGACTTTCGCTGAGCGACTTCACGCTGGCCGATAAGGGCGACGGCAAGGGTAACTACCTGATGGCCGTGGTGCACCGCGAGGGGCGCCCGGTGGCCGATATCATCGCCGAGGCCCTGCCGGCCATATTGCGCCGCCTGCCAAGCCCCAAGCAGATGAAATGGAACGACGGCGACGCGCGCGACGATGCCTTTATCCGTCCGGTGCGCTGGATCGTGGCCCGTCTGGGCAACGAGGTGATCCCGTTCTCCTTCGCCGGCGTACCATCCGGAACCATCAGCCGCGGCCACCGCATTTCCGGCGGCACCGGCGAAATCAGCGCAAGCGACCCGCTGGGCTGGCTGCGCGACGCGAAGGTGGAAGCCGACCGCGATGCACGCATGCAGCGCATCAATGCCGGCATGCAGCAACTGGCCGGGGCCAACCATCTCAGCATCGTGGCCGATAAGGATCTGGTGGCCGAGGTGGCCGACCTGACCGAATGGCCGGTTCCCGTGCTGTGCGAGTTCGCCGCCGACTACCTGCGCCTGCCCGAAGAGGTCATCCGCATCACACTGAAGAACCACCAGCGCTGCTTCATCACCCACGACGCCGACGGCAGGACATCGAACCGCTTCTTCGCCGTGGCCAATATCGATTCGAAAGACCCGTCCAAGGTGGCCGAGGGCAATGCCCGAGTGGTCAATGCCAGGCTCGCCGATGCCGCCTTCTATTTCGACCGCGATCCGCAGGAGTCGCTTGAGGCACGCGTCGAGAAGCTGAATCACATCGTCTTTCAGGAAGGTCTGGGCACGGTCGGCGATCAGGTCATGCGACTGCGCAGCTTCATGCTGGACAATGCCGCCGCCATGGGTGCGCAGGCCGATGTGGCGCAGCGCGCCGCCTACCTGTGCAAATCCGATCTGACCACCGGTCTGGTGCGCGAGTTCCCCGAATTGCAGGGCACCATGGGCGGCACCTATGCGCTGTCCGGCGGCGAGACCAAGGATGTGGCGCATGCCATCGCGCTGCATTATCAGGGCCTGCCGAAAGACATGGATACGGCATACGGCACGCGTGCCGTGGCTGCCGCGCGCGGCATCGCCATCGCCGAGGCCATGGATAAGCTGCTCGGCTATTTCCATCTGGGGCGCATCCCGACCGCCAGTGCCGATCCCTATGCGCTGCGCCGTGCCGCCATCAGCCTGATCCACCTGCTGGGCAGCGATGCCACGCATATCGGCCTGCAACCGGTGGAGATGAGTCTGGGTGAACTGATCAAGCAATCCTCCAAGCAGTGGAACCAGCAGCGCATCACCACCTCGATCTCCGCAGACATCCAGAAGCAGGTGCGCGATTTCATCGTCGAGCGACTGCTGGGCCTGTCCGCTTCACTGAACTGCTCGCGCACGGCCATCGAAGCCGCCATGGAATCGAGCACCGCCCGGCCGCTCTACCAGTTGCTTGAAGTGGCCCGACTGCTGTCCGACTTCTCGCAATCGGAAACCGGTCAGGCCGTGGCTGCGGCCAACAAGCGCATCGCCAATATCCTGAAGAAATCCGATGCTGTGCAGGCGGGCGTGAACCCTGATCTGTTCGGCGAAGAGGCCGAGCGCAAGCTGTTCGATGCACTCAAGGCAGCCGAGGCCGCCATGCCCGAACAGGCCGGCGGCATGCTCACCACCCTTGCCGGCCTGCGCGAGCCGGTGGACCGCTTCTTCGACGATGTCATGGTGATGGCGGAGGATGACGCTGTACGCGTCAATCGTCTGGCGCTGCTCACCCGGCTGCGCGCGCTGTTCCTCAAACTGGCGGATATTTCACGGCTTTGATCCCGCTGCCCGATGCCGACACGCTGACCGGGCTTGCCGCCGCATGGCTGCTGCTCGGCTGTGCCGCGGCCTGGGCATGGCGCGAGAAGCTCGATCTGCAGAAGCGCATGCTGTGGGCCAGCCTGCGCGGGCTGGTGCAGCTGCTGCTGCTGGCCTTCGTGCTGCACTGGATCTTCGATATCCAGTCGCACTGGGCGCAGGCCCTGCTGCTAACCGGCTTCTGCATCGTGGCAGGGCGCACCTCGGCCTCGCATCATTCCACCCCCTCGCAGGCCTGGCTGGCCGCCAGTATCGGACTGGCTGCGGCCTGTATCGTCTGCCTGCCATGGCTGGCGGTGAGCGGCGCGATCGATGCCGATACCCGCTCCATCATTCCGCTGGGTAGCATGCTGGTAGCCAACGGCATGAATACCGTTTCCCTGATGTTCAACCGCATGGACGGCGACAATGCGCTGGCAGGCCTGCGGCAGGCCATGATTCCACCGGTGGATACGCTGCGCGTGGCGGGGCTGGTGCATATGCCGGGGATATTCGTCGGCATGGTGCTGGCCGGTGCGGCCCCTCTGACTGCGGCAAGCGCCCAGCTGGTTGTGCTTTACATGATCATCGCCTCAAGTTTTACTGCCTGCATGGTAAGCTTCCTGATGCTTAATCATCTGAACAAGGCCAGACCCGCATGCGCTTAAAACGCATCGAACTGGCCGGCTTCAAGTCCTTCGTCGATCCGGTGAAGGTTGAACTGTCGCATGGAATAACCGCCATCGTCGGGCCGAATGGCTCCGGCAAATCCAATATCGTGGATGCCATCCGCTGGGTGCTCGGCGAGCATTCCGCCCGCCAGTTGCGAGGCGGCGTGATGGACGATCTGATCTTCCAGGGCTCGGAAACCAGACCGCCGGTCGGCGTATGCGATGTGGAGCTGACCTTTACCGTGCAGCAGGGCAAGCTGCCCAGTCCCTATCACGAGATGGAGGAGATCAGCATCCGCCGCAGGCTGATGCGCGACGGTGGCTCCGATGCCTTCATCAACGGCAAGATGGTGCGCCTGAAGGATATCGTCGATCTCTTCCTCGATACCGGCATCTCCACCCGCGCCTATGCCATCATCGAGCAGGGCTCGATCACCCGCATGGTGTCCGCAAAACCCGAAGAGCGTCGCGCCATGCTGGAAGAGGCGGCGGGCGTGATGAAATACCGCCATCGCAGACGCGAGGCCGAGCGCCGCATGCAGGACACCCGCGCCAATCTGGAGCGCGTCATGGACCTGCTCGAAGAGGTGCGCAGCCAGTGCCGCAGCCTCAAGGCACAGGCCAGCCGTGCGGAGCGCTTCAGGAATCTGCAGAACGAATGGGAAGATTCGCGCGCCCTGTCATTCGGCATCCGGCTGCGCCAGCTGCGCCGTCGTGTCGAGAAGGAAGACAACGAACTGCGCGCGGCACAAAAGGCGGAGCAGGAGATTGCCCGGCTGCATGCCGCAGGTGAAGTCGAACTGAATGAAGCACGGCAGAAGCTGGTGGCGCATGAAGAGATCGCGCAGGGCGTGCAGGACAGATTGCGCGTGGCCGAGATGCAGCGCAGCGAGATGCAGCGTCAGGCCGAGCGCATGGCTGGCGAACGCCGCCTTTTAGAAGAGCGCCGCAAGAGCACCCGCCAGCGCGTGGATGAGAGCCGCAGACGCAGTGAAGAGCTGGCCGGCGAGCTGGCGGCACTGCAACAGAAGATCGAGGCGCAAAGCGATGCTCCGCTGATCGCCGCGCTGGATGCGACAAACAATGATTGCGAGACCGCGCTGCATGCCCATAAGGCGGCCCGCGCCGAATGCGACCGCCTGCTCGGTGAATTCGAGCGGATGCGTAGCCGGCACGGCGATGCCGCCCGGCAGCGGCAGCAGGCCGAAACCAGCCTGGGGCGCTTGCAGGAAAGGCTGCATCTGCTTTCCGGAAGAGAGGCTGAGATACGCACCCAGCTGGAGAGTGCCGGAGCGCGTGAGCATGAATTGTCCATGGCGGTGCAGGCCGACGAGTCGCATGCCCATCAAGCCGAGGTGCGGCTGGACAAGGCGCAGCAGGAGCTCGATACCATCCGCATGCAGCGCGCTTCGCTGGAAGAGGAACTCAATGCCCGGCACGGCGAGACCCGTCGCCTGCACGGCGATATCGAGGCGCTCAAAGGCCGGGTCGAGGCGAGCAGCATCGATGCCGATACCAAGCGCCGCTGGCGCGAGTCCGGCGCCATCTGGGTGGATGAATCATTGCAGGTCGGCGAGGGACTGGAACTGGCGGTCACCGCGGCCCTGCGCGGCGGCGACGGCAATGCACAGCTTCCCGCAGGTGCCGGCATCGGAACCATGCGCGAACTGCTCAATGACAGCCGCGAGTTACCAGCAGCCTTCCACACCGGTTCTTCCCGGGGCGGCATCGGCGGCAGTCTGGCCGAGGCTCTGGGCCTGGATGGCAATCACCCTCTGCACTCGATGTTCGCCTGCGTGCTGCTGCTCGACGATATCGCCGGCGCTGCCGTCGCGCTGACTCACAACCCTGACGCACTGGCTGCAGTCAGCCGCGACGGCTGGCGCATGGAAGCCTCCGGCTGGCTGGTTCCGCCGGCACATCAGTCCGCCGCCCGCAGGCTTGCCGCCGGACGCGAGCTGCGCGAGAAGAATGCGGTTCTGAAAAAGGCCGAGGCAGCGCTAACCAACGCCGAGCAGCAGTTCAGCGAATGCGAGACACGCCTCGCCGCCCAGCAACAGGCATGGCAGCAGGCGCATCTGGCCGCCACCCGGGCGCAGAGCGACAGCCAGTCGCGCAAGGCCGAGGCCGCGCGCATCACCGCCGAGATCGAATCGCTGCAAGGTCATCTGCAACGTGTGCTGGTCGAGCAACAGGAGATCGGCCAGCAACAGGAACAATTGACCGCGCAGGCCAGCTCACACGCCGCCCCCGATCCGGCTGAACTGCAACAGGCCGAGCAGGCGCTGGCCGGAAAGAGCGCCGCCGAGCAGGCCGCGCGTCAGCAACTGGACCGTCTGCAGGGAGAGCGCGCCGCCGCGGCACAGGAGCTGGCCCTGCACAGGCAGGCCATCGAGGCCATCGGGCGCGACAAGGCCCGGCTGCAACAGGAATCGGCGCATCTGGATAACCGCATCCGGCAGGATGACGATGCCCTGCACGTACTGGAAGCCGAGATTGCGCAGGCAGCAACGCATGTGCAGAGCGACGATGATCTGCGTCAGGCAGCCGGGGCTGTCGAGGCCCTGCACCGTGAGCTCAACGAGGTACGCAGGCAGGGTCATGATCTGCAACAGGCCTCACTGGAGGCCGAGCGGCAGGAGCACCGGCTGCGCGCCCAGCATCAGGACCGGGGCAACCAGCGCCAACAGCGCGAGGTGACCCTCGCAGCGGAAAAGGCGCGGCTGGAGGATCTGGAACGGGAGATCGTGCAGCGCTGCCGACAGACCGGCGAGGCCCTGCTCAAAAAGCTCGACAGCCTGACGGAACCGGACGGCGAAGCGCTGGACGAATCCGCCATCCTGGCCCGCTGCGGCGAACTGGAAGAGCGCATGAACCGCTTCGGGCCGGTCAACCTGCTGGCCATCGAGGAATACGAGCAGGCCGCCGAACGCGAACAGTTTCTTGCCACACAGGCCGGCGATCTGGAAAGCAGCCTTGCCACACTTTCCGAAACCATCACGCGCATCGACCGCACCACACGCCAGCGCTTCAGCGAGACCTTCGATCAGGTGAATGCCTATTTCAAGGAGACCTTCCCGCGCCTGTTCGGCGGAGGGAGAGCCGAGCTGCGTCTGGATTCGGAAGACCTGCAGACCGCTGGCGTGGAGATCATCGCCCAGCCGCCCGGCAAGCGGCTGCAGGATCTCGACCTGCTCTCCGGTGGCGAAAAGGCCCTGACCGCAGTGGCACTGGTGTTCTCCATCTTCCGCATCAAACCCGCGCCGTTCTGCATCCTCGATGAGGTGGATGCACCACTGGATGACGCCAACGTCGGCCGATTCGGCCAGATGGTGCAGGAGTTCTGCTCCGAGGTGCAATTCCTGAATATCACCCACAACAAAGTCAGCATGCAGATGGCCGGCCGCATCATCGGCGTTTCGATGCCGGAGGCGGGCGTATCCCGCATCGTCGGCGTGGATCTCGAAGCCATGGAGTCCGCCGGACAGCCGGGCATCTAAAGGACCGCCTGAACCTCCACCATCAGAAAATTGCCCGAAGGCAATCAAACTGATGTCTTTGCAACCGATTTATCCTTTATTGGCACTGAAATTGCTCATCCATGCAGCGCGGCTGCCTGTTCCGGCACGAAGGTTCCAATCCGAACGTTCCAGAATGCACCGGCCGGCGCACAGGAGGTGCGATGCCCACATCCGTTAACAAGTCCACGTCGCTACCGACGGGCGATTATCCTGAACTGAACACCCTGCCGGGTGGTACCTTCGCGCGCATCCTGCTGCAGGAAGGTATCATTGACGAACGCCAGCTGGACAAGGCCACCCGCGTGCAGAAACGGCTGGGCAGCAACAAGCTGATTTCCACCATCCTGCTCGAGTTGAACATGATCAGCGAGGACGATCACCGCCGCATGCTGCGCAAGCACGGCAAGGACTTCCGCTTCGGCGACCTGCAATGCGAGATGGGGCATATCACGCTGGAACAGTTGCAGGAAGCCATCGACATCATGCAACGCAAGCCGGGCGCGCGTATCGGCGAGGTACTGATACAACGCGAATTCATCAACGAACGCGAACTGGCCCAGGGACTGTCCGACCAGTTGGGCATCCCGCTGATCCATATCGATCTGGAGATGATCAACCTCGAGGTAACCAGAAAATTCGGTTTCCCCTTCCTGAAAAAAAACCTGTTGATTCCGTACGAGGAGGGCGAACACAGCATTTCTCTGGTGTGCAGCGACCCGCTGAACAAAGCGGCCATCCGGGAGATCGAGGAGCAATCCAAGAAGAAAGCCAGTCTTTCCATCGGGGTGCGCTCGGTGATCGAAACGCTGATCAACCGCATGGCGCACGGCGCAGGAACAACCGGAGGCAATCAGGACAGTGTGCAGAATGTCGTGGACGCCATCTTTCTGGCGGCCGTCCGCAACAGGGCCAGCGATATCCATATCGAACCGCTCTCCGACCGGGTGCGCATCCGGCTGCGCATGGACGGCGTGCTGGTGCACCACACCGATATGCACCCCGATCTTGCCCTAAGGGTGATCTCGGCCATCAAGGTGATGTCCGAGATGGATATCGCCGACACCCGGCGGCATCAAGACGGGCGTATGTACCGCGAGGTCGGGCATGTACATGTGGATTTCCGCGTATCCACCTATGTGACCCTGTACGGCGAGAACACGGTGATGCGCATCCTGCGCCGCGACGGCGGGCTGAAATCGCTGGAGCAGCTGCAGATGAACAAGACCATGCTCAACCGCTTCAAGCACGAGGCACTGGATGTGCCGACCGGGGTCATCATCATCACCGGACCCACCGGCAGCGGCAAGACCACCACGCTGTATGCCGGCGTGGATTATCTCAATCAACCGAACACCAAGATCATCACGCTGGAAGACCCGGTGGAGTTCGCCATAGATGGTATCATGCAGTGCTCGGTGGATGTGAAGGCCGGACGCGACTTCAATGCCTCGCTCAAAGCCGTGATGCGGCAGGATCCGGATGTCATCGTGCTCGGCGAGATACGCGACAAGACATCGGCGGAGGTGTCGGTGCAGGCGGCACTGACCGGGCATAAGGTACTGACCACCTTCCATACCGAAGACACCATCGGCGGCCTGCTGCGTCTGATTGATATGGGCATCGAAACCTTCCTGATCTCTTCCACCGTGGTCAGCATCCTCGCGCAACGTCTGGCGCGCACCATCTGCCCGGACTGCCGGCAGGCCTACCTGCCCGATCCGCGCATCGCGCGCATGATCGGACTGGATGAGGAGACCCTGAACAATCATACCTTCCATCGCGGCATCGGCTGCGCCAGCTGCAACGGCACCGGCTATTTCGGGCGCACCGGCCTGCACGAACTGCTGGTGCTCAACGACCCGGTGCGCGAGGCCATCCTGGAGCACAAGACCTCGCACGAGGTGCGCGATATCAGCTGTGCCACCACCAAGCTGCTCAGCCTGATGGAGAACGGCATGTACAAGGTACTCAAGGGGATGACGACCGTGGAGGAGGTGTATCGCATTACACCCAGATCAAACTCGCAGCGTACAGTGAAAGAAGTGATCGCACTGATGGAGGAAGATGAAACATGAATGCCCTGAGTGAAGCAGTCGCCGACGAGATCCGCAGCAAACTGAATGCTGACAATCTCAAGCTTCCCTCTCTGCCCGACACCGTAATCAAGGTGCAACAACTGATGAGCAAGGGCGATTACGCAGTTGCGGAGATCTCGAATATCCTCATCAGGGACGCCTCCTTTGCCGCTGTGGTGCTGAGCATGGCCAACAGCGTCCGCTTCAACACCAGTGGCAAGGACATCCGCAACCTGACCATGGCCATCCAACGCATCGGGGCAGACCATATCCTCAAGCTGCTGATCGGCGTCGCCAGCAAGCTGTTTCTCAATGTAAAGAACCCCGAACTGCGCGCCTGCCTGAAGGGGAATCATGAGCATGTCCTGATGGTCTCGGCCGCTGCAGAGCAACTGGCCATCAGCACCGGCATGGCCCATCCCGGCGACACCTTTCTCGCTGCACTACTGCACGATCAGGGCAAGGATGCGCTGGTTTCCTGCATTCCCGACGAGCTTGCCAGGCTCGACGAAGCCGAACGCATGATCGTCTGCGACGAATTCCATCGAGAAATGGGTGCCCGGCTGCTGCATAAATGGCAGTTGCCCGCAGAGTTTATCATGATTGCCCAGCACCACGGTATCGAATCGCCGGAACGCCCCAATCTGACCATGCTCGATTGCATTGATGTTGCCGAACTCATCGCACACAAGCTGGAAGACGGTGGAAGCGCCGATGATATCGATTTCGAAGCGCATGCCCCCAGCCGCCGGCTGCGCCTGAACCAGACCCAGATCACCGGCATCATCATCGATATCGAGGATCGGGGCGAAGAATTACAGCAGACGTTCGCCACATGAGAGGGATATCATGGCAATAACAGCCGACGACATAGCCGCCCGCATACGCCGGAAATTCAATGATGGCGAGGCGAAGCTGCCGGTGCTGCCCGATGCCGTGCTCAAGGTGCGCGCGGTGATCGCCGATGATAGCAAGGGCGCCAAGGATATCGCCGGTGTGATCGCGCAGAGTCCGGCCTTCTCCGCGGCAGTTCTGAGGATTGCCAACAGCGCCCGTTTCAATCCCTCGCACCATGAGATCCGCAACCTGCCGATGGCCATCCAGCGCATCGGCTCCACGCATGTGCTGCAACTGTTGATGGGCATTGCCAGCCGTCTGTATATGCAGGTGAAACAACCCGAACTGCAAGATGCCATCCGGCGCAATTTCAACCATTCGCTGGCCGTGGCCGTGGCCGCCCAGCATCTGGCCCAGATGATTCCCCAGGTGGCACCGGAGGATGCATTTATCACCGGTCTTCTGCACAAGATCGGCGTCCCGACAGTCATCTGCGCCGTCCCTGATGAAATGATGGCCTGCAATGCGGAGCGGCGTATCGAGATTCTCCAGCAATTGCATCGCGAGATGGGGGCGCGCCTGTTTCACTTCTGGAACCTGCCCGATATTTTTACTCAGGTTATTTTGCATCAGGGCATCGAATCCGACGACAGGCCGCGCGAAAAGCTGCTCGATTTTGTCGATGCAGGAAGCTATATCACCCAGCATCTGGGGCATGCCCCGCTGCTTGATTCGGCGCCGAAGGATACCGACCCACTGCAGTTCCGTGCCATCAAGAGGCTCGGTATCGGGGAATCGCATATCGCCGCCATCGAAATCGAACTGGATGACAGCCTTGAAGAAATGAAACAGGCATTCGGAGGCGTCTGAAAAACCGGACACCTCCCCCGACGGTAAAAACTGGAGAGCTGGCATGAAGACTTGGTTCGGCAATGTCATCGGAAGCAACGGGGATAAAGCCCGTCATCAGCCTTTCGATCTCGCTCTGGATGAAGGCGACGGAGTGGCAAGCGCATGTATCAAACCGGACCCTGCCGATAAGGCCACGTTATCCCAGTTGGAAAAAAATCTGGGGAGCGTGCCCCGGCCTTCATGGGTATGGCATGAAATGCAGGCGGCCTTTGCCGGTCAGGCATCGCTGCACGACATCGGCCACATCATCGCTCAGGATACGGCTCTGGCAGCGGAAATCATCCGCGCGGCCAATGCCCCCGCATTCGACCTGCTCAAGCCGATTGTCGATGTGGAACGAGCTGTCGCGCATCTGGGAAGCAATATGGTGCGCAGCATCTCCACCCGCCAGTGCCTGTCTTCAGCACTATACAACGGCCCTGCATTCTTCGATCAGCAAATGCTGTGGCGGCACTCCATGGCTGTGTCCGCACTTGCCGAAATTATTGCGGGGTATGTGCCACGCTGTAATGCCGCCGAAGCGGCAACACTCGGCCTGTTGCACGATCTCGGCCGCATGCTGCTCAATCATGTGCTCAGAGCCTCTCAGGCTCAGCCGGCCACGGCCCTGCTCAAGCCCAGAGGCTTCCTGCAATGGGAGGATACCATGGCAGGCTGCACGCATATCGAGGCGGGCATCATGCTGGCCATGGCCTGGGAGCTGCCCGAGCAACTGATTCGCGCCATAGGCCACCACCATGACCCCGCCTTTGCTGAACCGAATGATGTGCCTGTAGAGATTCGCCGCGAGGTGTTCACCGTCTATCTTGCCGACCTTATGGCCATCCATCTGAAGTTTTCCGGTGGTAATCCGTGTAAAACCATGCCGTTGGACTCCTGGGGCAGCCTGATGCCGAAAACCACGCTACAGGAGCTGGCTTCCTGTGAAGCTGTCAACAAGGCCTTGTGGAAGGTTCACGCGACCGATCTGTAGGTCTGAAGGCAGCAACGGGACGACACAGCTGATCCGGCCAGACAATGGCCTGTTATACTTAAAGTTCGCATAATATACACGGCAAATATTCATCACTCGTTACAACATGAAACATCTGACCTGAACTGCGGCCATATCTACTCCGTCGTAGAGAGAAATCATTGGCCAGCAGAAAAAAGGAACCAGCTCCTGCATCGCTCAACCGATACTCTGGCTGAACGACTGAGAAAAAACTTAATGAAGGCAGCATCAAGCAAATCGATCTGCGCGGCATTGTTGCGGACAATCAGGAACATGGACTGATCGCTTTAGCAGCTGAACACATCGACAACATATCGCAACAAGCAGCCAGCCATTCAGATGCCTTCATGGCTGGCCTGCTGCAGGATCATGTCAAAGATATTCTTGTGATGGCAATTCCGGATAAACTGTTGCAGGCCACCACACCGGAAAGGCTGAATCTCATTCGCAGCTTTCACGGGAAATGAATGCGCGCCAGCTTTAAAACAGGGCCCGGCGGAGGATTTCGTTCTTGTAGTCAGACATCACCGTATCGAATCACCGAACAGACACCGAATAACCCTGATCGACAGCGTGGATGTCACCGATGCGCTGGTAAAAAGCATGCGCAGGGGAGATGACGATCTGGAAGATGGTGTGATCCCACACCTTCCAGCAATCAGCCGTCTGCGCCTGAGAGAAACGCAGAAGGCTGGAATCAACAAGGAAATCGGAGACAGCATTGGGGAGCCCAGGCATATATTTGCCGTCCGGCTTGCAGCACATCTGGTAGCATCCGTCGCGAACTCCGGGCTGTAGACCTGAAACAGTCTTTTCCTTTGCAAGTGGATGAACTTACGGAAGGATGCGGCCATGCAGATCCCCCCCATGCAAATATCTCTGATCGCCGCGATGGATGAAGAGCGCCTGATCGGTGCAAGCTATGCCCTGCCATGGCGGCTTCCCGCTGATATGCAGTGGTTCCGCAAACAAACCATGGGAAAACCCGTGGTGATGGGTAGAAATACCTATACATCCATCGGCAAACCACTTCCCGGCAGGCTGAATATCGTACTCAGCCGAAACCGGAAGCTGAAACTCGAAGGTTGCTGCGTGATCCATGACCTCGACCAGTTACAATCAGCAACGGAAAATGCTTCCGAGGTGATGGTTATCGGTGGAAGCGAGATTTACGAACTGACGCTACCGCTGGCGTCCCGCATGTATCTGACCGGCATTGCTGCAAGCTTCGAAGGCGATGCGTGGTTTCCAGATTTCAATGCGGCCGAATGGGCCGAGGTGTACCGTGAGGATCATGCGGCCGATGAACTGAACAAATGGCCGTATTGTTTCCGCATCCTTGAGCGCATTACCAAAACAGGAAACAAGCATAGATGAAAATTCTGCGTAGCTGGGATACGATAAAGGCCGATCCGCTGCTTCACGGCGGAGCCGTCACCATCGGCAATTTCGACGGCGTACATATGGGACATGAGCAGGTACTTGCCGAAACCCGAGGCCATGCCCTTGCAGTGAGCGGACCGGCGATTGCCGTCACCTTCGAGCCACACCCGCGTGCCGTATTGTTTCCCTGTGAGGCACCGCGCCGCCTGTGCCATCTGCACGAGCGACTGGAACTGCTGGCGGCGGCAGGTCTCGACGCGGTTCTGCTATTGCATTTCACCAGGGAGCTTTCGCAATGGTCGGCAAGCGATTTTGTGAATCGCCTGCATCAGTCCCTACATTTTAGGCACATCCATGTCGGCTACGATTTCGCCTTCGGGCACCATCGCGCCGGGCATGCGGACGAACTTCGTGGAATGGGAGAAAGCGAGTCGATGCACTTTACGGTAAGCGAGGCCGCGGCACTTGAAATGCACGATGCCGTGGTGTCTTCCAGCCGTATCCGTTCGGCCATCGAGGCCGCCGATTTCCCGCTGACCAGTGATCTTCTTGGTCGACCGTACAGTATCTCCGGCCATGTTGGAAAAGGCGATCAGCGGGGTCGTAAACTCGGTTTCCCGACCGCCAATATCGATGTGAAGGATTTGGCTCACCCTCCGGCAGGCATCTACGCGGTACATGCCTTTTGTGGCGAACGCAGATGGAATGGTGCCGCCTATCTCGGGTACCGTCCGACATTTGCAGGACGAACACTGATTCTGGAAACACATGTATTCGACGACACGCCGGATCTTTATAGGAAGAGGCTGAAGGTTGAGTTCGTGCGCCGCATCCGGGAAGACCGCGCATTCACTGGCCCCGATGACCTCTCCCTGCAGATCGCCAGAGACTGTAGCGCAGCAAAAAAAATCCTCGGCACGGATTAACCTCCGCCTGGCGCTGCATACAGCGGTGAATCAGACATTGGCATCAGCCGGAATCGATTCAAGCATATCGTCGAACGACTGCTCTTCAGCCGCTTGCTGCTTTACAGCCTTGGGCTTGGCTACAGCCCGTTTAGAGGCCATATTCAGATCCTGCTCCAGCATATCAAGACACCTGAGCAACAAATCCGACTGGGTACGCAGCTTGGGTAGAAGTTTGGATGCTTCCTCCAACTGTTTTTCCCTATAACTGCGTCTGGATCCGAACAACTTACCGAGCATCGAGCGCTCGTCTTCACCGAACAGAATGCGGAAAATTTCCATATACAGCCTGTGCAACATGTCATGCGGGGTTTCCAGCGCCTGATAGGACGGCAATTTCTTCAATACCTGCCCCTGATCGTAGTACCAGGTACCGAACTGGCAATCGGTCGGCAACACAGGAACCTGATCCTTATCCAGAGGCAACCCGGCCACCAAACCCTCCGCTCTTGCCACCCAGCGCAGATGCGCCGCACGGGCGGCTGTAATGGCCCGCAATACTTCATTCAATGTCATAACGAAACCCTGAATCAGTGAGTTTACATTGGTAATTTTCTGTTTCTTCTTTTGTAATTAGCTGATTTTATTTATGTTTTATGTTACA
>PEWE01000013.1 GCA_002779605.1 Zetaproteobacteria bacterium CG06_land_8_20_14_3_00_59_53
GGGCGACGGATTCAGGCTCTAAACTTCTCGCGAAAATGACTTGGCGCGACAACCCTGAGAGGTGTGGGTTACCCGCTCACTGATTCAGGTATCAGCTTATCGCCTTTGATCTTCTCGCCGCTGTCGTTGCGGTAGTAGAAGCAGCGCTCGAATCCCTTGTTGTTGTACAGCATCTTCCAGTAGGCATCGGGGTAGGCAATTCCTGAACTGCCCATGCGCCGGGGATGGATGCCGTACACCACGCCGTTGATGACGCTCACACTGCCCAGTTTCGAGGCGATCAGGCGCTCGTAGCGTTCGGCCTTCACCCAGGTCTTGCGGTTGATCTGGCCGTACTGCGGGATGATATTGGCCATCGAATACACCGAGTTCAATGCGGCTGCGGAGTAGTCGAAGGAGGCATCGGGGGCCAGATGCCCGCGATCGGCTTGGAATTCGTTTTTCGTGTAATCGGAGGATGAGGTGCGGTATTGCGCCGGAATGTCGCGGTCCGCATAGAACCTCGGGCGTTTTCTGATATCGCCCGCGTTCACCTTCTTCCCGTCCAGCGTGTAGGCGACAAATCTGGCGCCCTTTTCGCGGTAGCCGTAACAGATCTGGTAAAAGCCTTTATCGAGCACCTGGTCGCAGTTGCGCGCATTGATGACATCGCTGGACTGCGAGGCACAGGCCTGCTGGCTCCAGACCAGCAGACTGAAGATGGCGACGAGCAAAGACTTCATGACCGGATTCCTTTTCAGGCGATGCCCTGACGCTCCAGATATTCCTCGTAGGTGCCGTGGTAATCGACGATGCCCTCAGGGGTCAGTTCGATGATGCGGGTGGCCAGCGAGGAAACGAACTCGCGATCGTGACTGACGAAGATCAGCGTGCCCGGATAATGCTCCAGCGCGGTGTTCAGCGATTCGATGAACTCCATGTCCATGTGGTTGGTCGGCTCGTCCAGCATCAGAACGTTCGGGTTCATGAACATGAACTTACCGAACAGCATGCGGCCCTGTTCGCCGCCGGAGAGTTTCTTCACCGATTTTTTGATGTCGTTCTGCGAGAACAGCATGCGTCCGAGGTTGCCGCGCACCTCTTGCTCGCCGTGCTCCTTCTTCTTCCACTGCGCCATCCAGTCGAACAGGTTGAGATCCTCGGCGAAGTCCGCGGAGTGATCCTGTGCGTAGTAGCCCAGTGTGACATTCTCCGACCATTTGATGCTGCCGCTGTCTGCCTCAAGGTCGCCGGCCAGGCAGCGCAGCAGCGTGGTCTTGCCGATGCCGTTCGGGCCGATCACGGCCACGCGTTCGCCGACCGGGATCATCAGATTCAGATTCTTGAACAACTGCTGCTTGCCGAAGCCCTTGCTCAGGCCCTTCAGTTCGAGGGCCACGCGATACAGCTTTTTGTCCTGCGTGAAGCGCATGAACGGGCTCACCCGGCTGGACGGCTTGACCTCCTCCAGCTTGATCTTCTCGATCTGCCTGGCGCGCGAGGTGGCCTGGCTGGACTTGGATGCATTGGCCGAGAAGCGGCTGACGAAGGCCTGCAATTCGGCGATCTGGGTCTTCTTCTTGGCATTCTCGGAGAGCAGGCGCTGCTGCACCTGCGAGGCTGCGGTCATGTAGTCGTCGTAGTTGCCCGGATAGATGCGCAACTCGCCGTAATCCAGATCGGCCATATGCGTGCACACGCTGTTCAGGAAATGGCGGTCATGCGAGATGATGATCATCGTCGAGTTGCGCGCGTTGATCACGCCTTCCAGCCAGCGGATGGCATTGATGTCCAGGTTGTTGGTCGGTTCGTCCAGCAAGATGATCTCGGGATCACCGAACAGGGCCTGTGCCAGCAGCACGCGCAGCTTCCAGCCCGGGGCGATGGCCTTCATCAGCCCGTGGTGCGATTCCACCGGAATACCCATGCTGATCAGCAGATCGCCGGCATTGGCCTCGGCACTGTAGCCGTCGAGATCGGCGAAATGGCTTTCCAGCTCGCCGGCGCGCATGCCGTCTTCCTCGTTAAAATCGGGCTTGGCGTACAGGATGTCGCGCTCCTGCTTGATCTTCCACAGCGCTTCATGCCCCATCATCACGGTATCCAGCACCGTGCGTTCCTCGAAGGCGAAATGATCCTGGCGCAGCTTGCCCAGCCGCTCGTTCCTGTCGATGTTCACCGTGCCGGATGTGGGCACAAGATCGCCGCCGAGGATCTTCATCAGCGTGGATTTGCCGCAGCCGTTGGCGCCGATCAGGCCGTAGCGGTTGCCGTCGCCGAATTTGACGGAGATGTTTTCGAACAGCGGCTTGTCGCCGAATTGCATGGTGATGCCGGATGTGGAGATCAATGGATTGCCCTTGGAACGTTAGGATGTCTGGAAAGGCGCGCATGGTAGGGCGAAAGCAGGCAAATGGCGAGACAGGGCTTGCCGCTGCCGGAGCATGTGACAATTATCCTGTCTTTCGCCGGCATATCTGCTGAAATGCGCCGAATTTGGCCATCAAGGAGGGCATATGAGTATTGTTAAAGAGTTCAAGGAATTTGCGGTCAAGGGCAATGTCGTGGACATGGCCGTGGGTATTATCATCGGAGGTGCGTTCGGCACCATCGTGAAGAGCATGGTGTCGGACATCCTGATGCCGCCGATCGGTCTGTTGCTGGGCGGTGTGGATTTCTCCGATATCTTCATCACCCTGAAGGACGGCGCCAAGGCTGCGGCTCCGTATGCCACGCTGGCCGACGCGCAGGCGGCCGGTGCGGTGACCATGAATATCGGTCTGTTCGTCAATGGTATGATCAGCTTCACCATTGTCGCCTTCGCCGTGTTCATGCTCATCAAGGGTATCAACCAGCTTAAGCGCGAGGATGCAGCTCCGGTCGAGGCGCCCAAGGAGCCGACCACCAAGGAATGCCCGCATTGCTTCAGCACCATCGCCATCAAGGCGACGCGCTGCCCCCAGTGCACCAGCACTGTCGAATGAGTTGCACCAGCACGATCAATTAATCACCCATTTTGACGCGCATCAAGAAGGGCCGGGCTTTTGTCCGGCCCTTTGTTTTGTGTCCGGCTATATGAACATCGCCGCGAAGCATGCAGGATTGCCCGCTATGAGTGCTGTGACGATTGCAATGGGAAAGATGAACCGCCTGAGCGTGGTCAAGGAGGTCGATTTCGGCCTGTATCTGGACGGTGGTGAACTACCCGACGGCAGGAAGAACGAGATTCTTTTGCCCACCCGCTATGTGCCGAGAGGCACGAAGATCGGCGACGAGATCGAGGTGTTCATCTATCGCGATTCGGAAGACCGCATCATCGCCACCACCGAACAGCCCTATGTGATGGTCGGCGATTTCGCCTGCCTGAAGGTGGTGTCGGTGAACAAGACCGGCGCCTTTCTCGACTGGGGACTGCCCAAGGACCTGCTGGTGCCGTTCGACGAGATGGAGCACCGCATGGAGGAGGGCAAGCGCTATGTGGTCGGCGTGTATGTCGATGAGGAGACCGACCGCATCACCGCCTCGGCCCGGCTCGATGCGCTGCTCTACGACGAATCCGAGGACGATTTCGAGGAGGGCGAAGAGGTGGACCTGTTCGTCGCCAACAAGAGCGAGCTGGGCTACAAGGTGATCGTCAACACCTCGCACTGGGGCCTGCTGCATTTCCATGAGGTGGTGCGCCCGCTCAAGCGCGGCGAGCGCATGCGAGGCTTCATCAAGCGCATCCGTCCGGACGGCAAAATTGATATCGCGCTGCACAGTCGCGGCCGCGACAAGACCGACGAGGGTGTGGAGAGCGTGCTGCGCGAACTGAAAAATGCCGGCGGCTTCCTGCCGGTGACCGACAAGAGCACTCCCGAGACCATCAACGGGCTGTTCGGGCTGAGCAAGGGCATGTACAAGAAGGCGGTCGGCTCGCTGTACAAGCGCAAGCTGATTGTCATCAGTAACGACGGTATCCTGCTGGTCGCAGAGCAAAAGAAGGCCTGAACCCGCGGTTGAGATACCGCGCTGAATGGGTACATTCCCCGACCCTGTATTTCCCGTAAGCCATCCCGACAACAGAACAAAAGGACACCCCCCATGTGGTTCAGAAATATCCAGTTTTATCGCTTCGAGCAGCCCTTCACCATGGGCGGAGATGCACTCAACGCTGCGCTTGAGAAGCATCAGGCGCGCGGCTGCGGACAGATGGAGCTGGCCTGCGAGGGCTGGGCTGCGCCACTGGGACTGCAAGGCGAGATGCTGGTGCACGAGGTGGACGGGCGTTTGATGTTCTGCCTGCGCCGCGAGGACAAGGTGCTGCCCGCATCCCTGGTGCGCGAACTGCTGGATGCCAAGGCCTTCGAGATCGAGCAGCAGGCGGGCAGGCCGGTGGGCCGCAAGGAGCGCGCCGAGCTCAAGGATCAGCTGATGAACGAGTTGCTGCCGCGCGCGCTGGTCAAGGCCAGCCACACCTTTGCCTACATCGACCCGAAGGGCGGCTGGCTGGTGGTCAATGCCGCATCCTCCAAAAAATCCGAAGAGCTGATCATGCTGCTGCGAAAGTCGGTGGGTACCCTGAATGTTGTACTGCCGCAGACCAAGGCCTCACCGGAAGCCGCGATGACACAGTGGCTGATGGACGAAGCCACACTTCCCGAAGGCTTCGTGCTGGAAGACGAATGCGAGCTGCGCTCGGTCGGCGAGGTGACCAGCACGGTGCGCTGCAAGTATGTGGATGTGGCCTCATCGGAGGTGCGCGCGCATGTGCTGTCGGGCAAACGGGTATTCAAGATGGGCATGGGCTGGCAGGGCAAGGTGAGTTTTGTGTTAAGCGACGACACCTCCATCCGCCGCATCCGCTTTGATTCAGAACTGGTCGAGCAGGCCGATGCCGATGGTGATGCATCTGCACAATTCGACGCCGATTTCGCCATCATGGGCGCCGAGCTCGGCATGCTGATTCCGGAATTGCTCTCCGCACTGGATGCATCCGCGGACGAATAGAAAGACCTGAAATCAGAGGCTCACCACAGAGGAAAATCAGTTATTCATAGTTATGCCAATGACCGAAGTTAGCCGAACCATGCCGGTCAGCTACCAGCCTCTCAGGCTGACAACGCTTCGGCGGCCTCCAGTTCTTCACAGGCCATCAGCCACTGGCCTTCGATGTCTTCTAGTTTGCTGGCGAGTTCGGCGCTTTGCAGGCCGAGGGATTGTTGCAGCTCGTGCTGCGAGCTGTCGTAGAGCGCCGGGTCGGCCAGCTGTTCGTCCACCGCTGACTTTTGGGCATGCAGGGTCTCCATCTCGCTTTCCAGCTTCTTGATGCGGTTGCGCAGCGGTTGCAGCGCCTTGCGCTGATCGGCGCGTTGCTTGCGCTCTTCCTGCCTTGAGGGTTGGGCGGTGGTCGTTGCTGCCGGTGCATCCACCGCGTCGCGCGCGGCCAATAGCCAATCCGCATAATCGTCCAGGTCGCCGTTGAACGGCTCGGCCTTGCCGCCGGAGACCAGCACCAGTTCGTCGCACACAGTGCGCAGCAGGTGTCGATCATGGGAGACCAGCACCAATGCCCCCTCGAAATCCTGCAGGGCCATGCACAGCGCATGTCGCATATCCAGATCGAGATGGTTGGTCGGCTCGTCGAGCAGCAGCAGATTGGGCTGCTGATACACAATCAGGGCCAGCACCAGCCGCGCGCGTTCTCCGCCTGATAGCGGGGCAACTGGACCGGTTGCCATATCGCCATGGAAAGCGAAACCGCCGAGGAAGGTGCGAGCCGCTTTTTCCGACAGCTTGTCATCCAGCATCATGATGTGTTGCAGCGGGGAGAGTTCGTCGTGCAGTTGTTCGAGCTGGTGCTGGGCGAAATAGCCGATGGAGAGGTCGCGCGCGGTGTCACGTGTGCCGGATGCGGGGGCGAGCTCACCGGCCAGCAGTTTGATGAGCGTGGATTTGCCTGCGCCATTGGGGCCGAGCAGGCCGATGCGTTCGCCAGGAAGCAGGCTGAATGAGATGCTACTCAGAATGGTTTTATCGGCATAGCTCGCCGAGGCCTTGTGCAGACGTAGCAAAGGGTTGGGTACCACACCGGGATGCGTAAAGCCGAAGGAGAAAGGCGAATCGATATGCGCAGGCGCAATCAGTTGCATGCGTTCCAGTGCCTTGATACGGCTCTGTGCCTGCCGGGCTTTGGTGGCCTTGGCTCGGAAACGGGTGATGAAGCTGTTCATATGCTCGATCTCGGCCTGTTGCCTGACATGCGCCGCCTGCTGCTGCGCCAGCTTCTCGGCGCGAATCCGTTCGAATGCTGAATAATTGCCGGAGTAGAGATGGAATGCTTGCTGCTCGATATGTGCGATATGCGTCACGCAGCGATCCAGAAAGTCGCGGTCATGCGAGATCAGCAACATCGCCCCCGCATAGGCCCGTAACCATTTCTCCAGCCAGATCACAGCTTCCAGATCGAGATGGTTGGTGGGCTCATCAAGTAGCAGAAGATCGGAGCGGCACATCAGTGCGCGTGCCAGATTCAGCCGCATGCGCCAGCCGCCGGAGAAGCTGGCCACGCTGTTTTCCTCTTCGCCGACCGCAAATCCCAGGCCGTGCATCAGCCGCGCCGCACGCGATCTTGCCGCATATCCGTCAATGGCGGCCATGCGGTCGTGCAGTCGGGCCAGTGCATGGCCGTCACCGCTGAGCTCTGCTGGCGCGAGCTGGGTCTCTATTTCGGTGAGTTCGGTATCGCCCTGCATGACAAACTCGATGGCCGGAACCGGGAGTCCCGGGGTTTCCTGTGCCACATGCGCGATCACCATGCCGCTGTTCATGCGGAACGAGCCCGCATCCTCTTCAAGCTGGCCGAGAATCAGTCCGAACAGGGATGATTTGCCGCAGCCGTTGGCGCCGGTCACGCCAAGCTTGTCACCGGCATGGATGGTGCAGGAGGCGTTCTCGAACAGCAGCTTGCTGCCGCGGCGCAGGGAGAGTCGGTCGAAATAAAGCATGCCGCAGTCTATGCGGACGGAGGCTATTGAACAGCGGAGAAAGGCACGGGAAAGACTTTCAGGTCGAGGGCAGGGTGAGGATGTCCACGCCGGTTTCGGTGACTGCCAGAGTATGCTCGAACTGGGCGGAGAGGGACTTGTCGCGCGTCACAACGGTCCAGCCATCGCCGAGCAGTTTGATGGACTTCTTGCCCAGATTGACCATCGGCTCAATGGTGAACACCAGACCGGGTTGCAGCCTCAAGCCGCTGCCGGCATTTCCGAAGTGCAGAACCTGCGGTTCTTCGTGGAAATTCCGACCGATGCCGTGGCCGCAGTATTCGCGAACCACAGAGCACTTTTCCGACTCGACATATAGCTGAATCGCATGCCCGATATCACCAAGCGTGATTCCGGGGCGCACCATGGCGATGCCGATCTCCAGCGCCTTGCGCGCCACCTCGGTGACCTTGCGCGCCTTGATGGAGGGTTCGCCGACGTAGAACGTCTTGCTGGTGTCGCCGTGCCAGCCGTCGATGATGCTGGTGACATCCACATTGACGATATCGCCGTCCTTCAGGACCTTGTTCGTCGGGATGCCGTGGCAGACCACATGGTTCACCGAGGTGCACACCGACTTCGGAAAACCGTGGTAGTTCAGCGGTGCCGGGATGGCACCGGCCTTGATGGTGAAGTCATGCACCAGATCGTTGATGTCGTCCGTGCTGATGCCGGGCCGGATATGCGCCTCGATCATCACCAGCGTATCCGCCGCGTGCCGGCAGGCCGGACGCATGGCTTCGATGTCCGCGGGAGTCTTGATATTCACCATGCGCGCATGCTTGATGGCGGGGCGCAGGATTGCAAGGCTTGGCGCATGACCTCCGAAGACCAGCTCATTGTTTTCCCCGATCCCATGCAGGCGGAGGACGATGGCCTGCTCGCAGGTGGCGGAGACCTTGAGCCGCAGACCCTGCTGGCGGCCTATCGTTGCGGCATCTTTCCGTGGTACGAGCAGGGTGGGCCGATCCTTTGGTGGAGCCCCGATCCTCGCATGGTGCTGTTTCCCGGCGAGTTCCATTGCTCACGGCGACTGGCAAGACGCATGCGGCAGGCATGCTTTGAGGTTACCCGCGACACGGCGTTCGCGGCGGTGATGCGCGGTTGCGCCGGGCGTGCCGAGGGAACATGGATACATCCGGAGATGATGGAGGCTTACCAGCGGCTGTTTGATATGGGGTATGCCGCGTCGATCGAGGTCTGGCAGCAGGGGGAACTCGTCGGCGGCTTGTACGGGGTGCATCTTGGCCGCATTTTTTTCGCCGAATCGATGTTTTCGCGGGTGACGGATGCATCCAAGGTGGCGCTCGCCGAGCTTGTCACGCAGGGCTGGCTGATGATCGATTGTCAGTTCCACACCGGGCATCTGCAATCACTGGGGGCACGCGAGATCGCGCGCGCGGAGTTTCTGGCGCTGCTCGCAGAGGGCGTCGATGCTGCCGGGTGATTTCAGCGCGTTGCGAAGGCATGGAGCAGGCGTTAGCAATAGCCCACACTTTGCATCAGCGACTGAATGCATTGTCGCAAGTGGTTCACGAAAGGAGAACGGTATGTCGAAACACACCATCGAAGTCAGTGTTGATATCTGCAGGAACTTTGAGGATGTGCACGACTTTCTGGACGACAGCGATAACGATCCTTTGTGGCAATCCTCGGTGGTCGAGTCGCGGCGTTCCTCCGCAGGACCTGTGCATGTGGGCACCATCTACCATGTGAAATCGAAGTTCCTCGGTCGTCTGTGGGAGCAGGACTGGGAGGTGATCGAGCAGTCGGCCAACGACCACTACTGGAAATCCCGCACCACATCCGGACCGCTGACGATGGAGGCGGAGATGCGCTACACCGAGATCAGCGGGGATGTCACGCGTGTTTCGCGTTCGCTGAAGGTGGATGTAGGGCATTTCTTCAAGCTGGCGGCCCCGTGGTGGAGCGTACCCTTAAACGCGAGTTCGAAAACGATTTCGCCGTCCTCAAGGATATTCTGGAAAACGATTGATTGAATCTGGCATGCTTGAAACAGCCCGCCTGCAACGTGTTCATCATCATCCTTGCTGACCGGCATAATCCGTCCGGTTCGAGCCCGTCGACACGGGCGAATCCTGGTTGGCTTTAGCTATTTGGCTCCTTGGTTGAGCCGCCCGGCTCGCAACGATGAGTTATAACCCATCATTATATGCATCATTTATTCTTGATATATGAGTTATAAAGTGCCAACTTATGCCTCATGACATGGAATTGGCAACAGAATGGATGGCCTGCATTCGTTTGGGATGCGGCTCTGCTGACAAGGCTGGAAGACCGGTTCCTGCATGAATCCGGGTTGCTGCTTGGCGCGTTCACGCATTTCGGCGACACGGACAAGGCGGAAATGAGCGTCGGCATTATCAGCGATGAAGCGATGCAAAGCGCTCGCATCGAGGGGGAAATGCTGAATCGGGATAGCCTGCAATCCTCTGTCCGTCGCAATTTCGGACTAGCGACCGATGATGCGCGCCAGGTTCCGGCGGCCGAGAAGGGTATGGCCGAGATGATGACCCTGCTCTACCGGCAGTTTGCCGAACCTCTCAGCCAGGCAACCCTGTTCGACTGGCATGCTCAATTGATGCTGGGGCGCAGGGATATGTCCGATATCGGATGCTATCGCACCGGTGAGGAACCGATGCAGGTGATTTCCGGCCCACTCCACAAGCCACGCATCCATTTTGAAGCACCTCCTGCGGCCAGACTGGAAAGGGAAATGGATGGTTTTATTACATGGTTCAATAACTCGGCCCCCGATGGTGCCGCACCACTACCCCAACTGACCCGCGCCGGTATCGCTCACCTGTATTTCGTGTCGATTCATCCGTTTGAGGACGGCAACGGCAGGATTGCCCGAGCCCTTGCTGCCAAGGCATTGTCGCAGGGCATGCGGCAACCGCTGCTGCTTGCTCTGTCGCAGGTGATTGAATCCGGAAGAAAGACCTATTACGACCAGTTGGAGGTAAATAACAAAGAGCTGGAAATCACCCCATGGCTGCTGTATTTCGCCGAAACGACGCTCGCCGCCAATGCCTGGTCGCAGCGCCTGTTCGATTTCCTGCTGGCCAAGACCCGACTCTTCGACCGGCTACGCGGCAGCGTCAATGCGCGCCAGCAAAAGGCGCTTGAGCGTATGTTCAGGGAAGGACCCGCCGGCTTCCAGGGAGGGCTTTCGGCGGAGAACTACATTAATCTCACCGGCACCTCGCGGGCTACGGCAACGCGCGATCTGCAGCAGTTAATCGAAATGGGCGCGTTGACGAGGACCGGCGAGCGCAAAGGCACGCGCTACTGGTTGAATCTGGCTTAGACCGGAAAGAAGAAGGGTGGTGTCCTTCACTCGTCCGGGAAGGGCTCTACAGGCAGAACTCTCCGGCGAACACGAAGCTGACCGGGCCTTCGAGACGGACGTCGTCCGGCGTGCCGGATACCGTGACCATACCGCCCGGCATGTGGATGTGCTGCGGGCGCGCATGTCCGTCCTGATGCCAGATGGCGACTGCAGTGGCACAGGCACCGCTGCCGCAGGAAGGGGTGCGGCCTGCACCGCGCTCGATGATGTCGACAAAGGCATCATCTGCCACCTGACCGCTGACGATCTCCACATTGCGGTCATCCGGAAAGTCCCCGATGGCTTCAAAGAACACCCGATGTGTATTGCCGATATCGATATCGACATGCGCGCCCGTGGAGTCCGTCACTCTGGCCTTGCCCATATGCACGCGGACGCCGTTTTCGATGTGTTCGGCGCGCACGATACGATCGCGCAGGCGAATGCTGGTTGATTCCGTGCCGCTTTCGCCAAGCAGTAAAGAGCCGATGCAGCGCAGGCCGTTGCCGCAGTTTCCGGCCTCGCTTCCATCATTGTTGAAGATTCGCAGCGCGGCATCGCAGCCATCATCGGCAAGCAATACCAGCACCTGATCGCAGCCGATGCCGGTTCGCCTGTCGGCCAGAGAGACCATCAGTTCCGCATCCAGTTCGGGCAGTTCGCAGTTGCGTCCGTCGAGGATGACGAAGTCGTTGCCCTGGGCATGCATCTTGCGGAACGGAAGGAATCTCACGATTTTTTGCCGTGCTCCACCACCACATTGGTGTAGATACCGCCGCGCACATTGAATTTCGCTTCCAGACGCAGCCAGCGGGGCTTGATGGCCGCGATGATGTCGTCGGCGATCATATTGCTCACCTTTTCGTGGAAATGACCTTCATCGCGGAAGCTCCAGTAATACTGCTTCAGGGATTTCAGCTCCACACACAGCGCATCCGGGGTGTAGTTCAGGGTGATGACGGCGAAGTCCGGCTGGCCGGTTTTCGGGCACAGGCAGGTGAACTCCGGGCACTCGATCTGGATGGTGTAATCCCGCTCGGGGTTGGGATTCTCAAAGGTTTCCAATTGCTTGCTGGCTGTCAGGGGCATGTCGTTCCTTCAAAATGGGTGATGATTTCGGTGTAGATGCGGGTCAGTTCATCCAGTTCGGATACTGCCACACGTTCACCGATCTGGTGAATGGTATCGTTGGTCAGGCCGAGTTCCA
Organism: Zetaproteobacteria bacterium CG06_land_8_20_14_3_00_59_53; assembly: GCA_002779605.1. GTDB lineage: Bacteria > Pseudomonadota > Zetaproteobacteria > Mariprofundales > Mariprofundaceae > UBA1543. Next base: position 11,564 of record PEWE01000013.1, read on the forward strand.
CCACCGGAATGCCGGCTGCGGCAATAAATCGGCCGTCGGAGGTGCCACCGCCGGTATCGCGCAGCGTCTGTACACCGTTGACCCGCTTGATGCTGCGCTCGACAAGATCGAGCAGCGCACAGTCCGGTGTATAGAAGGCTGCGGCCTCGTGGCGGATATCCAGACGCACCGCACCACTGATCGAACAGGCACCTTCGATGCGCTGTTTGATAGCGGCGAAATCCAGCCCGGGGTTGTAGCGGATGTCGGCAAAGGCCGATGCGCGGCCGGGAATGACATTGCTCGCACCTTCGCCACCCGCAAGATTGGTGAACTGGCAGGTGGTCGGCGGGAAATCGGCGGCTGGGGTGCCCCAGTCGATATGCAGGATACGATGCAGGGCTTCCACGGCATGATGGATGGCATTGTCGGCATCCTGCGGGTAGGCCGAATGCCCCTGCTTGCCCTCGACCTGCACATACACATGGACCACCCCGCGCCGGCCGCGCCGGATGGTGTCGCCCACCAGTTTCGAGGAGGAGGGTTCGCCGACCACGGCGGCATCGGGGATGAGACCCTGCTGCGTGATGTATTCGACCAGACGAATGGTACCGTCCACCGAGTCGCCTTCTTCATCCGAGGTGATCAGCAGTTGCAGACCCGGCAGCGGGATGCCGCGGGCGCAACAATCCTCAAGGGCTGCCAGCCAGCAGGCGATACCGCCTTTCATGTCCTGTGCCCCGCGTCCATGCAGCATGCCGTCCTCGACAACGGCGGCGAACGGCGGATGCGGCCAGCGTTCTGCAGGCCCTGTCGGCACCACATCGGTGTGTCCGGCATAGGCAAGCACGCCCGGTCTCTCACCGGGACGGCTGTACAGGCTATTGGTCACGCCGCCGGCATCCACCCGGGTGCGGGTGAAGCCGAGCGGGGCAAGCAGGGCTTCGATGTAATCCTGACATTCGCCGTCCCCGGGGGTCGGCGAGGGGCGGTGAATCAGTTCGATGGCATGCGTAAGCGCAGCAGACATGGAAGCAGACGACATCAGCGGGCGCTGCCGCTGTCTGTCGGGGTCAGATGATAGTCATGCAGGACCTTTTCTTTTTCGCCCAGCGTGCCGGCCTCGGCAATGATCCGGTCATCGATGCTGATGCTGAGCGCCAGCGGATTGCCTGCGGTGAGCAGCAGGTATGCCGCGTCGCTGCTCAATCGCATGCTCTGTCCGCTGCGCAGCAGGGCTTCCTTGACCAGATTGCCGTCGGGGTCATGCACCTGCAGCCAGACATCTTCACTCACCGCGCTGATCTGATAGCTGTGGCCGCCTCCGGACGCAGTGGCGGATTGATCCGCGTCATGCTCGATGACGGCGACCACGGATGGTTTGGTTGCCGGGGCCTGTGCGACAGCAGGCGCTGGTGTTTCCTTCGCGGGTGCGACTGCTTCGACAGCCGAAGGGGCCTGTGGTGCAACAGGCAGGTTTGGATTCATTTCGACCGGTTCGGCCACAGCAGCTTGCGCAGCGGATTCGGCTACCGGCAAGGAGGCCGTGTCCACGGTGGGCTGAGCGGCATCGGATGGCGTAGTGGAATCAGCTTCAGGCATCGTCTGTGGCAGGGATGTGTCGGGTATACTGTCGGGGCTGGCAAGTTGCAGCGTTCCGGGTGGCATGGCCGGTTCCTTTTCGCCCTCATCGACGACATTGAACAGGATCAGCAGCAGCACGAAGCACGCGCCTGCTGCGATGGCCCAGGTGCGGTTCATCGCAATGGGCGGATCGGGCATGGTGAAAGGTTTGGTGAGCTGGTATTCGCCGGTCTTCAGGGCTTCGATATCGCTGCTGATGTCCACACCGAGCAGACTGGCATACTGACGCAGGAAGCCCATCACATAGACCTCCTCCGGAAGGGGCGCCCAGTCGCCGGATTCAAGCGCTTCCAGATAGTTGCTGCGAATCCTCAGGCGTTCGGAGGCTTCGGCGATGCTTATCTCACGCTTCTGGCGGGCCTGCGACAGGCGCTCACCGAGACGCCCCCTCGGATGCTGGGTGGCAACATCAACGGGTGCCTCCGGCTGGGTGGTTTGGTGCTTGTCTTCCGGCTTTTTCGTCATCGCTGCATCGCCTTGAGTGCTTCTTCCGCCCAGGCCCGGTCCAGCGGCTCCTGAGTGATTTTAATGAATTTCTGCAACTGGTTTTTCGCCTCGCCCTCATCCTGCTGCATGGCAAGCAGGCCTTCCAGTGCCTGCCTGTTGGCGGGACTGTTGCGCAGGATGGTTTCATACATGGCCCTGGCGAACTCCGGCCGGTTATGCTCACGATAGGCCTGAGCCTCTTTCATGAGAGAAACATCCTGCAGGGGATTGAGCAAGCGGGCCTGCCGGTAGGCTGCGATGGCATCGTCGAAGCGGTTCTGCATCAACAGGGCATCGCCGAGGTTGATATAGGCAAAGTCGGGGTGCGGGTAACGCGGGTCTTCAAGGGCTTTGCGGAAGGCGGTTTCGGCTTCCACGGGCTTCTTCATGGTCAGCAGAAGTGCGCCGTAGTTGTTCCAGGTGCGCGCTGCAGGCTCGATGGCCAGGGCGTGCTTGTAGTAGCTGCTCGACTTCTCCAGATCGCCGCGCACGCGCCATGCATAGCCCAGCGCGTCGAGCACTTCGGCGTGTCCGGGTCCCAGTTGTTCGGCGATCAGAAGCTCGTCGAAGGCCTTCGGCAAATTGTTCTTTTCCAGAGCATCCAGACCGAGGCGATAATGTGATTCCACTTTCTTGACCCGGACCTCAGGGCTGTCCGGTACCGGCCTGTTGCCTGCACAGGCACCGAGCAGAAGGCTTGAGCCCATCAGCATGATCATCAACAAGCGTGAACTAATCACAGTAACCTCTCGATCAATGCGTGCACCGGCCTGAGCGCGGCATCATTGTGTCCGGAAACCCCGCCGATGAGCGCCGTGTCCAGTACATGCCGGCAGCCGGAATGGCACTCATGCAGCCCTTCGCCTGCGGAAAACAGTGCGGTCAGCATGGCCTTTGCCCTGATGCCGTTGCCGTGCATGACTTCCAGCAGGCCTTCGACACTCACATCCGCTTCTTCGGCATGCCAGCAATCGTAATCGGTGCTCATGGCGACAGTGGCGTAACAAATCTCCGCCTCTCTCGCCAGTTTCGCTTCCGGCATATTGGTCATGCCGATCACATCCATGCCCCAACTGCGATACAGCTCGGATTCGGCGCGTGTGGAGAACTGCGGTCCCTGCATGCACAGATAGGTGCCGCCATCGTGGACCGTGATCCCGCCGGCTGACTTGCAGGCGGAGAGCAGGCGGTTGCGCAGGGCGGCACACACCGGATCGGCCATCGAGGCATGGGTCACCAGCGGACCTTCGAAAAAGGTGGAATCGCGACCGTTGGTGCGATCCACGAACTGATCGACGATCACAAAATGCCCCGGCACGATGGCTTCGCGCAGTGAGCCGACAGCCGATATCGAGATGATCTGCGATACACCGGCCAGCTTCATGGCATAGATGTTGGCGCGGTAATTGATGCGTTGCGGCGGGATGCTGTGCGTGCGACCGTGTCGCGGCAGGAAAACCACCTCCTGCTCCCCGATGCGGGCCAGCATCAATGCGTCGGAGGGTTTACCCCATGGGGTTTCAAGGCGCGGTTCGTCGAGGATCTGCATGCCTTCGATGTCATAAAGGCCGCTGCCGCCGATAATGCCGATACGTTGATTCATGTGCTGTTCAATCTCCTGAAACTGTGGTGTCTGAGTCGCGACTGTCCGCAGATGCTGCGCGCTGCTCAAGCTGCGATTTCAATTGGCCGCCCAGATGCGATTTCAATTGGCCGCAAGCAGCCATGATATCGTCGCCGCGTGACCGCCTTACCGTCGCACGAAGCCCTTTGTTTATCAACAGCCCGGCAAAGCGGTGCATGTGTTGCTGGCTTGTTCCAGTGTACGGCGAGCCCGGCCAGGCATTGAAATGGATCAGGTTGACGCGTTCGCGTTGCGGATTCACGAAAGCGCACAGCGCATCCAGATCGGCGTCACGGTCATTGACGCCTGCGAGCATCACATATTCCAGCGTGATGTGACGCTGTGCCGGCAGGGGATAGGCATCGAGGGCGGCGCGCAACTCTTGCAACGGGTATTTACGGTTGATCGGTACCAGTTCGTCGCGCAGCGCATCGGATCCGGCATGCAGCGAGATGGCGAGATTCACCGGTGCGGCTTCCCCCAGACGCATGATCTGCGGAACCAGTCCGGAGGTGGATACGGTGATTCGGCGGCGCGAGATATTCAGGCCCTGCTCGCCCATCAGCAGGCTCAGGCTGTCGTGCACGCCGTCCTCGTTGGCCAGTGGCTCGCCCATGCCCATATAGACGATGTGCGTGACATCGGTGTGCAGACCCTCCGGCAGGGGGTCGTTGCGCAGGTCGTCCTTCACGGCCAGCACCTGGGCGACGATTTCCCCGGCGCTGAGGTTGCCGGAAAAGCGTTGTGTTCCGGTATGGCAGAAAGGGCAGTCGAGCACGCAGCCGAGTTGCGAGGATACGCATACGGTGCCGCGTGAGGGCTCCGGAATCAGCACGGTTTCGATATTGCCGCCGCGCTCAAGGCCGAACAGATACTTGCGTGTGCCATCCGTGGACGTCTGCCGCTCGATCAGGGTCAGAGGCGAGCAGATCAGGCCTTCGTTCAAAGCCTGTTGTAACGCAGCGGGGAGATTGGCCATGCGGGCAGGATCGGTGATGCCTTTGTTCACCCAGTCGCACACCTGTTTTGCCCTGAATGCGGGCTGGCCGGCGGCTTTCATGAACTGCGTCAGTTCGGCAAGCGACAGGGCAGGAAGTTGCAGGCGCTGTTTTGGGGTATCGCTGGAACCGGTGGTTTCGACTGACATGGCGGCATTGTACAGCAGCAGGGCCATTCGGGTAGCTTTCACAGCCATGAACAAGAACCCTATGGCAGGCCTTGCATGAATCTGGCTTCGGACAAACCGGTTGCAATCGCCGTCGGCGATTTCGACACCATGCTGGACTTCGTTTATACCATGTGGAGGCTGAAACAGAATCCCGCCTATGCGCACGGCCTGCAGGGCATTCTGCCGTCGGCGGCGGGCATCGATCCCGGCGCTCCCGGTATCCTGATGGGATACGATTTCCACCTCACGCCGGACGGCCCGAAGTTGATCGAAATCAATAACAATGCCGGTGGCCTGTATATGGGCGATCATCTGTGGTTACCGCAGCCCGATCTGCCGTGCTGGGATGATGTGCTGGTGAACCGGCTGTGCGGGATGTTCCCGGAGAACTGGCGGCAGATGGCCATCATGGACGAGGATATCACGCAGCAGTTCATGTATCCCGAGATGCAGGCCTATGCGGAGATTCTCGCTATGCAGGGGCGCACGGTGCTGTTGCTCAGCCCGCAGGATATGCATCTTGAAGCCGACGGCTTGTATGCCGGAGACCTGCGCCTGGATGGTATCTACAACCGGCATACCGATTTTTATCTGGAAAGCCCCGGGTTGCAGCATATGCGCATAGCCTTCGAGCGCAGGCTTGTGCAACTCAATCCGCATCCGCGCAGCTATGCACTGCTGGGTGATAAAGGCCGCATGGTGGACTGGTGGCGCGACGGCTTCCTGGAAAGCCTGCTGCCGCCCGATGATATCGCTTTGATTCGCGGCATCGTTCCCGAAACCCGGCGCTTCAGCGATATGCATCCCGATACTGTCTGGGATGAACGCAATCGCTGGGTATTCAAGCCGGCAGCGCGGCACGGCGGTAAGGGTGTGTTGCTGGGCAAGGGCATCAGCCGCAAGCGTTTTGCCGAACTCGATCCGCTGGACACCGTGATGCAACAGTATGTGCCGGCAAGCGAGATAGAACTCAACGGCGCAACCTTCAGGCTGGATATCCGCCTGTTCACGCATGGGCCTGAACTCATCGCACTGGCCGGTCGCGTCTGGCAGGGACAGATGACCAATTTCCGCGCCGAGGGAAGCGGCTGGGTGATGCTTGAACTTGCCGATTCCTGATTCTGCGGCGTCATTAAAAATCAGTATCATTGTTCCGCTACTCAATGAGGCAGCCGGATTGCCGCATCTGCTCGACGGGCTCAGGCAAAGCGGTGCCGATGAATGTCTGGTCGTGGATGGCGGTTCCACCGACGGGAGCCGGGATCTGCTTGCGCAAAGCGGCATCCGCTGGTTGACCTCGCCCGCCGGGCGCGCTGCCCAGATGAATGCGGGAGCGCAAGCGGCCGGCGGCGATGTCCTGTTGTTCCTGCATGCCGACACAAAGCTCGATGCATCACATATGCAGGCTGTGCGCAGAGTGATGCGCGATCCGCACATTGCCGGCGGACGCTTTGATGTAAGCCTGACAGGCAGTCATCCCGCGCTGCGTGTGATTGCATGGTTCATCAACCTGCGTTCGCGCTTTACCCGTATCAGCACCGGCGATCAGGCTATCTTCGTGCGCCGTGAGGCCTTTGAATCCCTGAAGGGTTTTGCCGGTATCCAGTTGATGGAGGATATCGAGTTCTCCCGCCGCATGAAGCGGCAGGGGGGGATCGCCTGTCTGAAGAAAAAAATCCTCACTTCCGGCAGACGCTGGGAGCAGCATGGCATCCTGCGCACCGTGCTGTTGATGTGGCGTCTTCGCCTGATGTTCTGGTTGGGCGTTTCCCCTGAAAAGCTTGCCGCCTTGTACCGGGAGGCGCGATGAAGCGCGGCCTGTTGATGCGGCCGGTGATCATGTGCAAGGCGCCGGTGCCCGGGAAGGTGAAGACCCGTCTGACCCCGGCATTGAGTCCGCAGCAGGCTGCTGAGCTCTATATGGCAATGGCAGAGATCGTCATTCGTCGCACGTTGCGATTGTTTCCCAATGCATGGATCGCCGCTGACGATGAGAACCACCCGTTTTTCCAGTCTTTCGGTGCGCCTGTCCTGCCGCAGGGAGCGGGGAATCTGGGCGAGCGCATGCAGCGTATGGTGCGGCGGGCGGTGGACTGTGGCGCGGATGCTGTCCTGCTGCTGGGCAGCGACAGCCCGCATATGCAGGATGCACGTCTGATAGCTGCACATCGGGCGCTGCAAACCTGCGATGTCGTGCTGGGGCCGGTGCAGGATGGCGGCTACGACCTGCTGGCGGTGCGCGGTTACCGGCCTGAATTGCTGCACGGTGTTGTCTGGAGTACCCCCGATGTGTTGCAGCAGACGCTGGGCAATGCGCGGCAACTGGGGCTGAGCGTGCGCTGCCTGAGCACGGCTTACGATCTGGATACGCTGGACGATGTGGAGCGGGCGCGCCGGGCGGGGCTGAGGATCTAGCCGGATATCCCCGGGTCAGTCTTTATCCGGCGGATAAAGCTCGGGAAACAGCAGCTTCAGGCGATCAATATCGTGTTGCAGATGCGCATACAGGGCCGTGTCGGTCAGCGGGATGTGGAGGCGATGGCGTAGCACGGCCTCGCTTTCATCCAGTCGCATGCGCACGGCTTTTTCCCATACACCGCCGGGCGGGGCCGTTTGCTGCATGCCGTGCAGCAGCATATGCGCCGCATGCACCAGCATCACCGCATCATGCTCATCCTGAGGCCATTCATTCAGCGTATGCCAGCCGGCGTGGTGGTGGAAATAAATGAAGCGGTGCACCTCGCGCGGCAGATGCCAGTGCAGGGCGAGCATCATGCCGGCATCGATATGCGTGTAGCCGAGCACCTGCCATTCGGCTTGCAGATCCGGCATGCCGTCCTGCATGTGCGCATGAATGCGGCCCTGCGCCACATCATCCTCCAGATGCAGGATGATCAGCTTGCCGATGTCGTGCATCAGTCCATAGAGCGCACCGTGGTGAGCATCGATATGCGATGAAAAAGCCGCCAGCTGACGACAGAACATCGAGATGGCCTTGCTGTGAAACCAGATGTGTTGTGCTTCCAGCGAGGATTTTTTTCCGACTTCGCCGATTTGTGGTAACAGTGATTCAAGGATCAGGTTTTGTGCCTCGTCCATGCCCATGCGGGCCAGTGTATGGGCGACATCGGTGCTGGCATGTGCCCCGGTCGGGGCATAGATGGCGGAATTACCCCATTTCAGCACATGCGAGGTGAGTACCGGATCCTGCTCGACCAGCCTGGCCAGATCGCGCGGCGATGCCTCGTCGCTCTCCACCATTGCCCGCACCTTATGCCAGATCTCAGGCAGCGGCGGGATGACTGCAATGCAGGATTTCAGGCGGGCCAGGGTTTCAGGGGCAAGTTCAGGAGGGTGGCACAGGTCGTAGGGTGGTATTTCCGGTGCAGCCGGGGCCAGCACCTCGAAACACCAGCGCAGGCAATGCTCAGGGATCTCAGCGACTTCGTGCGCGTCCTGTCCGGATGCAGCCTGCGCGTCGTCGGGCAGGTTGTTTTCAGCGGGTGTCCCGGTTCCTTCGGTCACACCGTAACCGGGAATTCAATGCACAACTTGTCGTTTTCGACCACGAAACGAACCTTGCCACCCTTTTGCAGGCGACCGAACAGGATTTCATCGGCCAGCGGCTTCTTCATGTGATCCGCGATCAGTTTGGCCATGGGACGAGCGCCCATCTCCGCATCGAAACCGTGGCTGGCCAGCCATGCGCGGGCCTCGGCGCTGATATCAAGTTGCACGCCCTTGCCCTCAAGCTGGGTTTCCAGCTGCATGATGAATTTATCGGTCACATGGCGGATGGATGCGCTGTTCAGCGGTGCAAACGGAATCATGGCATCCAGCCGGTTGCGGAATTCCGGCGAGAACATGCGCTTGATCGCTCCGGTATTGTCGCCGTGGGAAGATTGCGGCGCAAAGCCGATGCTCGACTTACTCATCTCGAAGCTGCCCGCGTTGCTGGTCATGATCAGAATCACATGCCGGAAATCGGCAGAACGCCCGGCGTTGTCGGTCAGCTTGCCATGATCCATCACCTGCAACAGCACGTTGAAGATATCCGGATGCGCCTTCTCGAACTCGTCGAGCAACACGACCGCATGCGGATTCTTGCTCACGGCTTCGGTGAGTAAGCCGCCTTGATCGAAGCCGACATAGCCTGGCGGGGAGCCGATCAGGCGGGATACCGCATGCGCCTCCATGTATTCCGACATATCGAAGCGGATCAGTTCCAGCCCCATCAGCATGGCCAGCTGGCGCGCCACCTCGGTCTTGCCGACGCCGGTGGGGCCGGTGAACAGGAAGGAACCGATGGGCTTCTCCGGATGCGACAGGCCGGCGCGCGACAGCTTGATCGCGCTGCCCAATGCCTCGATGGCATCGTCCTGCCCGAACACCGTCAGTTTCAGGTTGCGCTCCAGATGGCGCAGCGATTTTTTGTCGGAGGCCGATACGCTGCGCGGTGGAATGCGCGCGATGCGCGACACCACGGCTTCGATATCGGCCACGGTGATCTGTTTCTTGCGTTTATCCAGCGGCATCAGCTGCACAGCAGCGCCGGCCTCATCCAGCACGTCGATGGCCGAATCCGGCAGATTGCGTTCGTGCAGATGCCGGCTGGCCAGTTCCGCAGCAGATTTGACTGCGGCTCGGGCGTAGCGCACACCATGGTGCTCTTCCAGCGTGGGCTTGAGCCCCAGCAGGATCTCGATGCACTCGCTCAGCGAAGGCGCCGGCACATCCACCTTCTGGAAACGGCGGGACAGAGCGCGGTCCTTCTCGAACAGCGAGCGGAACTCCTGATAGGTCGTGGCACCGATGCAGCGCAACTCGCCATTGGCCAGCGAAGGCTTGAGCAGATTCGAGGCATCCATGGTGCTTCCGCTGGCCGAGCCCGCGCCGATCACCGTGTGGATCTCGTCGATGAACAGGATGCCGCTGTCTTTCTTGCCGATCTCGACCAGCACGGCCTTCAGGCGTTCCTCGAAGTCACCGCGGTATTTGGTGCCGGCCAGCAGAGAGCCCATATCCAATGTGTAGATCTCGGCATCGGCGATCACATCCGGCACCTGACCATCGACGATCTTTCCTGCCAGACCTTCGGCGATGGCCGTTTTGCCGACGCCTGCATCGCCCACAAGCAGCGGGTTGTTTTTGCGCCTGCGGCACAGGATGTTGATGCAGCGTTCGATCTCCGACTCGCGGCCGATCAGCCTGTCGATCTTGCCGGCTCTTGCCCGGGCATTGAGATCGATGGTGAAGCGTTCCAGCGCGGTCGGCTTTTTGGCCTTTTTCTCCTGCTCCTCGACCTGCATGCCTTCCAGTGCATCGAGCGGATCGGAAGCCGGCATGCCGTGCGAGATATAATTCACGATATCCAGCCGGGAGATGCCTCCTTCACGCATGATATGCACGGCATAGCATTCCTTCTCGGCGAAGATGGCGACCAGGATATAGGCACCGTTCACTTCGTCCTTGCCGGAGGATTGCGCCTGCATCACAGCACGCTGAATCACCCGTTGCAGGCCGACGCTGGCTGTGGTCTCACCGGCTCCTTCGGGCAGCACGGCGACATGTTCGGAGATGTAGGCCTGCAGTTTCTGCCGCATCGGCTGGAGTTTCGCGCCGCAGCCTTCCAGCACCTTACGGGCCTCGCTGTTTTCCAGCAGGCCGAGCAGCAGGTGTTCGACGGTCACGAATTCGTTGCGGTGCAAGTGCGCCGAACGGAATACGTCGTTCAGGGTGCGTTCGAGTTCTTCATTCAGCATGGCCATCTCCCTTCTCTTTTCGCATAATGCATGCCAAGGGGTGATCATGCTTGCGGCTCACCTCCCGCACCAGCACAACCTTGCTCTCTGCAATCTCGCGCGGATAGGTGCCGCACAGGGCCTTTCCCTCATGATGCACGGTGAACATGATGCGGGTGGCCTCCGGTTCCGATTTATGGAAATATTCACGCAGAATATCAACCACGAAATCCATGGGCGTAAAATCATCGTTGAGCAGCAACACCTGATACATCGGTGGCCGTTGCAGCCGGGGCTTGTCAGCCAGAGCCAGCGGATGTTCTTCGAAAAGACGGATACCCATGCATGCAATATAGCCCACAGCGGGCGTAAATCTCAATCGGGAGTATAGGAATGAGCGAACTGAAATGTCTTTTGTGGGATGTCGATGGCACCCTGGCCGACACCGAGCGCGATGGGCACCGCGTGGCTTTCAATATGGCCTTCGCCGAGGCCGGTCACGAGCGCGAATGGGATGTGCCAACCTATGGCGAGTTGCTGGCCGTGACCGGCGGCAAGGAACGCATCCGTTTTGACATCGATCGCGGCGGCATGCACGAGATGCCGTATGAGGAGATCGCAGGCCTGCATGCGCGCAAGACCGCACACTACGAGTCGCTGATCGCCGAAGGCCGTATTCCTCTGCGTCCGGGCGTGCGTCGCCTGCTGGAGGAAGCATGGGCTGCCGGCATCACCCTCGGTGTAGCCACGACCACCACGCCGTCCGCACTGGATGCGCTGATCGAACATTCACTGGGTAAGGAATGGTTCGATCGCTTTGCCGTGCTGGCCGCAGGCGACATCGTGCCGGCCAAGAAGCCGGCCCCGGATATCTACAATTACGCGCTGGACAAGCTCGGCATGTCCGCAGCGAACACCGTGGCGCTGGAGGATTCGGAGAACGGCTGGAAGGCGGCGAATGCCGCCGGTATCAAGTGTGTGGTGACGGTGAACGACTATACCTGTGATCACGATTTCGGCGGCGCCGATCTGGTGGTTTCCGAGTTTGGCGAAGCTGATCGCGATGCCGTCGAGGTGCTGGATAATCCGCATAAGCTTGGCGAACTGCATCATGTGACGCTGGCCCACCTCAAACAGCTGCTGGTCTGAGGTCTTTTGCATGACTGCCGCCGGCCTGCCGCTTGTCGATACCCACTGCCATGTGGATTTCGAGCATTTCGACGAGGATCGCGAGGCGATGTTCGAGCGATATCGGGCGGCAGGCGGGCAGTGGCTGGTGGCGGTGGCCGTCGATCTGGAGAACGTGCCGCGCCTGAGATCGCTTGCCGAGGTGCGGGATCATGTGCTTTTTAGTGTCGGTGTGCACCCCAATCACGAGGTGGAGGCCGAGCCGACGTTTGAACAGTTGTGCGAACTTTCAGCACATCCGAAATGCGTGGCCATCGGTGAAACCGGCATGGATTTCTTCCGCCATCGTGTGGCCCCCGAATTGCAGGAGGCCCGTTTCCGTACCCATATCAGGGCGGCCATCGCCGTGGATAAACCGGTGATCGTACATATGCGCGATGCCGACGAGGCCACGCTGCGTGTAATGAAGGATGCGGGGGTCGAGGCCTGCGGCGGCATCATGCATTGCTTCTCATCAGGCATCGAAGCTGCCACGCAGGCCTTGGATATGGGCCTGTCCATCTCCTTCTCCGGCAATGTGACATACAAAGCCAACGAAGCCCTGCGCGCCGTGGCCGGTTTTGTGCCGGAAGAGGCGATCCTGATCGAAACCGACTCACCCTATCTGGCCCCGATGCCACATCGCGGCAAACGCAACGAACCGGCCTATGTGCAGCAGGTGGCCGAATGCATCGCCGCGGTGCGTGGTGTCTCTCCGGCTTATATCGCGGAACTGAGCTTCGAGAATGCCTGCCGGCGTTTTAGCGTGGATATGTAGGCCCTTTGCATCGCATCTACTCAGAAACCGACGATCTGGATTTTGCTGCTGCCGATGATCAGTCGGTACTCGCTTCCTCTTTGCATGCAGGTATCCGCCATACGCATGTCTGCGGCGGAAACGCACGTTGTTCAACCTGCCGGGTTCGGGTGACTGCGGGTTTGGAATTCTGCCGTCCGAGGAATGATGCAGAAGCGGCGATGAGCCTGCGACTTGGGCTTCCCGGCGACATTCGACTGGCCTGCCAGACATGCATCGATGGTGATATCCGCATGCGCCGTCTGGCGGTGGATGATCTGGATACTCAGATTATCCGGCATCAATTGAGCCGGACCGGTGTCGGCGGCCTTGGCCAGGAACGCGACATCGCGGTGATGTTTGCCGACCTTGCAGACTACACGGCATTTGCCGAGTCACTTCCGGCCTTCGACGTGGTGCATGTTCTGAACCGCTACTACCTGACCATGAACCGGGTGATTGAGACGAACCATGGTGTGATCAGCGATGTGGCCGGTGATGGTATGCTGGTGTTGTTCGGTGCCTGTGGTAAGGCTTCGGGGCAGGTGATGGATGCGATTGAAACGGTGCGCGCCATGCATCGGGAACTGCTCGGATTCAATGCGTATTTGCAGCAGATGTACGGGCGACAGCTCGGCATGCGCGCCGGCATTCACTTCGGTTCGGCGATTGTCGGTGATTTCAGTACCGGTCCGATGAGCAAGGTGGCCGCGATTGGCGATACCGTGAATATGGCCAGCCGCATCGAGCAGGCCAATAAGCTTTTCGGGTCGAATCTGTTGATTTCGCAATCGGCCTATGATCAGGTGAAAACAGAGGTTGAGGTGTCTGCGTCGCATAACTGTGAGCTGAAGGGTAAAGCTGGCATCTACAGTTTATACGAGGTCGGTATTTAGCCGGGTTATCGTCAGCGGGTTGTGTTCGGCGAGGGCACTATGCGGAAAGCCCTTCTCAATGACGATGTTTTTTAACGCGCAGGATAAATAGCTCCCTGCCTGTGACGGGCGTCACGAATCAAAAAAATATAACAGGTATACATTCATTTCATCCTGGCGGACACAGGTGCATTGTCAGCATACACCCGATAGCGTCAGCAGAGGTGTCAGGATGAATACTTCAAGAAGAACGATCCAGATGAAAAGCCATTTCCTTCCAGTCACGATTGCAGGCATCACTTGCTTGTTCTGCATCGTTGCGATGCCGCTGGATGGAATCCATGCCGGGGAGATTTATGTCTCAGGCTGTGCAACTCTTGTTTGTGGAGACCGCGATCAGGTGTTGAACTCGCTGATAACGCATGATGAAGAGGGCAAGGAGCCCACTCAGGTGACGCTTTGCCATGTCGAGAGCAACAAGAAAAACGGGACGATGCACACCATCAGAGTGGATCAGTCGTTCGAAGATGCGCATATGAAACACGGCGATACGCTTGGCGAATGTGTTGATACCGTCATGCAGGCCTTTGTGGCATCACTTCCTACCTGCGAGCCATTTCCGGAGGCACAACGGTGACGGGTATCTGGGCTCCGGATACCGCAGTCGGTCACGGGACCGGCCTGAATGTCTATTTCTTCCAGCTGCAGGATGGTACCTGCTCCGGAGTGCCGGATAGTACTCAACAAGCCTATCGGGAAATCCGCGGCCAGTGATCGCCGCTCCGGGGCCTGCTGTGAGGGCCCCGGGCCTACTCGTATTTCACACTGATATCCCTGAGTGCCTCGCCGGCATGATCGAGGCGGTCGGCGGCGTTGGACAGGTGCCGGTACACTTCGCGGCGCTTGATGCGGCTGATGACAAACTGCAGGCATTCCCGCCCCGAGGGATCGCTGGACGATTCGCTGAGCAGCCGGTATTCCTCCCCGCCGAACATTTCGGCCAGCGCATCGCGATAAAGTGCCTCGATATGTCTTTCCTGATGATGCGTGGTCATCGAGGATGGTACCTGATCGGCCATCCCGTCCTGCAGCAGCTTCAGTCCCTGACGCAGCACGCCGGCGCCGATACTCAACTGTTCGGCCATCTTCTGCATCCAGTGATCCGGTTCCACCTGCAACACCTCGACCTCGCGCACGGTGTTCTTCAGGTAGTCGAGGATGTGATCGATGTTCATGGCCAGCGTATAGATATCTTCGCGGTCGATCGGCGTGATGAAGTTTTTGTGCAGCAGGGCCAGATTGCGCTGGCGCAGCTGATGCCCGGCCCGGACATGTTCCTTGACCGGCGCGGCCAGTGCCGGATCGTTTTCTTCCAGATATTCCTGCAGCGCTTTTGATGCAGCCTCAAGGTTTTCAGCCTGTTCTCCGAGCAGGGCATGAAAATCGGTCATCGGCGGGACGATCATCTCCCATGCTTTCAGCCACCACGGTTTTCTTTGCTTCATCACAACCACCTCGCCAGAACAGTATGGTACAGCATGGCCAGCAGCGCTGCCGCCGGCAGTGTGATCAGCCAGGTGAAGGCGATCTCGGCGGCCTTGCTCCAGCGTACGGCGCGCGGCTTATCCGCTGCCCCCACACCCATGATGGCCGAGGAGACCACATGCGTGGTCGAGACCGGACCGCCGAACATGGCGGCGAAGAAGATCACCGAGGAGGCCGCCAGTTGACTGTTGAAGGCATGGATCGGGCGCATCCTGTATATTCCGAAACCGACGGTGCGCACGATGCGCCAGCCGCCGGAGGCCGTGCCCAGCGTGATGCTGGCAGCACACAGCAGAATCACCCAGAAGGGCACAGAGAAACTTTCGATCGAGCCGCCGAGCAGCAGCACCAGCGTGATGATGCCCATGGTTTTCTGGGCATCGTTGGCACCGTGCGAAAAAGCCAGTGCAGCAGCCCCGATCCATTGCAGGCGGCGCAATGTCCGGTTGGCAGCCGGTGAGGCGCGTCGCAAAGCCAGCCGTGCCAGAAGATGCAGGGACCAGCCGATTGCAAGACCCAGCAGCGGCGAGAACAACAGCGCGGCGGCGATCAGCATGATGCCGTGTACCCCGCCATGCGAGACAAGCTGTGCCCATCCCCAATGCACATGATCGGCGCCTGCGGAGAGAATGACGCTGCCGGCCAGTCCGCCGACCAGCGCATGCGAGGAGGAGGAGGGAAGCCCGCGCCACCAGGTCAGGAAATTCAGTGTCACGGCACCCGCAGCGCCGCAGAGAATGATCAGCACGGCATCTCTCGCCGGCAGATCGCCGAGTGCTACGAATCCTCCCAGTGTATCGGCGACGGCAGTTCCACCCAGAATCGGGCCGAGGAAGGTGAATACGGAAACCACGATGATGGCCTGTGTCGGTGTCATGGCATGAGAGGCGATAACGCATGCAACCATATTGGCGGTGTCATGGAAGCCGTTGGTGTAATCGAAGACCACCAGCAGCACGATGCAGATCAGGGCGATGCTCAACATAGTCCCACTGTAGATCAAAACTCAGGCGACCATACACCGGATATCAGTGTGAATGGCGTCACATCTAAAAAAATCCGTTCCGGACTACCTTGGCATCTACCCGACGGATACAGGTGCTCCCGCAAGGTGCGGGAGCACCCAAGGGCGCCGGGTGGAGGTTGATATGAACGTGAAAGCAATACGTATGCTGAATCGCGGTATTTCCCTGACGATAATCGCGGGAGCCGCGTGGTTGACCGGATCGCTGGCTATGCCGATGGATTCGCACGCTGGCGCCTGCAGCAAGAGCAGCGCAGGCATGAGTGGCACGGTAAATGGCAAAAACGCCTCGTCGCAGACTTCCGCAACGGGGGCATTTGTGTGCATCAGCCGAAGCGAGGCGCTGAGTACCCTCGGCCTGAATGCCGATGAGGAAGCGGGAAACGGAATATCGAGGGCCACCATCTGCCATGTCCCGCCGGGTAATGCGGAGGCTCAGCATACCATCACGGTGGGCCAGCCATCGGTGTATGCGCATCTGGCACATGGGGACACGATGGGTGCATGCGCTGGCTGGGTGAGCAGTTTGTATATTGCATCGCTGCCCTCCTGTGCAGCCATCGATGCATCCGGCACTTCACTGGTCAGCGGTGTGTGGTTGCCGGATACCGCGGCCGCCGATGGTGCCGCGATGAACAGCTACTTTGCCGGAGTAAAGGGCGGTACGCTGGCGGGCCATCCGGACAGCGCATCGTATTCCTATCGTGAAATCTACGGTCAGTAATACCGTTCGCTACGCACAACAAGAGCGCCTCCTTCGGGAGGCGCTCTTGTTGTTGCTGCGGGGCCGCTGCTACAGTTTCAATACTTCTCCGGGATGAAGTGCTGATCGTTGATGTCCGGGCGTTTGTAATCGGGCTGTTGCTTCCTCGGTGGCAGCGGCTCGGGGGCGGGCATGACATCCTTGTAGGGAATGGAGTGCAGGATGTGGCTGATGCAATTCAGGCGGGAGCGCTTCTTGTCGTCGGCATGCACGACATACCAGGGGGCCTCTTCGATATCGGTGTAGAAGAACATCTCATCCTTGGCCTTGGAGTATTCCATCCAGCGATCGCGCGACTCCAGATCCATCGGGCTGAGTTTCCAGTGTTTGCTTTTATCGGTCGCACGCTTCTGGAAGCGGTGCTCCTGCTCTTCATCGCTCACCGAGAACCAGTATTTCTGCAGGATGATACCGGAGCGCACCAGCATGCGCTCGAATTCGGGGCAGGAACGCATGAATTCGCGGTATTCCTTGTCCGTGCAGAAGCCCATCACACGTTCCACGCCGGCGCGGTTGTACCAGCTGCGGTCGAAGATGGCGATCTCGCCTGCTGCAGGCAGATGCTGCACATAGCGCTGGAAATACCATTGGGTCTTTTCCCGGTCTGAAGGGGCGGGCAGGGCAACCACATTGCATCCGCGCGGGTTCAGCGGCTCCGTCAGACGCTTGATGGTGCCGCCCTTTCCTGCGGCATCCCGGCCCTCGAAAATCAGCACGACCCGCAGCCCCTGTTCCTTGATCCAGTGCTGCCACTTCACCAGTTCGATATCGAGTTTTGCGAGAGCCTTGTGGTAATCTTTCGACGGCATTTTTTCAGCTTTCTCTGCCTGTCCGGTCATCGAACCCTCCATTGAGGATACCCGGCTTCAGCCATCATCCGGGCAAACGGTTTGTACCCCTAGGATGCTGCAATTAAAGCTGTTCCGCAATCGCACGAGGCCGACAAGCAGCTTGCAAGCTTTGCCGGTAGGCCTGCCGCATGCGAGCATCCGCGCATGCCACACAACGACTCTGACCTTGCCCGGATGCGCTGGGATATCTTCTGCAACGTCGTGGATAACTATGGCGATATCGGCGTGTGCTGGCGGCTGGCGCGGCAACTGGCCGGCGAACACCGTCTTGCTGTCCGGTTGTGGGTGGATGATGTGCAGAGCTTTGTGCGTCTGTGCCCCGAAGCTGATGCGCGACTTGATATGCAGCAGTGCCTCGGGGTTGAGGTGCGGCGCTGGGCGGAGCCGTTTGCAGATGTTGTCCCCGCCGATGTGGTGATCGACGGTTTCGGCTGCGCGCTGCCGTCCGTGTATCTGACAGCCATGGCGCGGCAAACTCCGCGGCCTGTGTGGTTCAATCTGGAATATCTCAGCGCGGAGCCATGGGTGAACGATTGCCATGGTCTGCCCTCACCACGACCGGAGCCCGGGCTGGTCAGGTACTTCTTCTTTCCGGGATTCACCGCTGGTACCGGCGGGCTGCTGCGCGAAGCCGGGCTGCTTGAGCGGCGCGATGCCCTGCGCGCCGATGGCGCTGCGCAGACCGCTTTCTGGGCTGCTTTCGGCATGCCGGTGCCGCAGCCGTCGGCCCTCAAAGTATCGCTGTTCTGTTATGAGAACGACAATATCCCGCCCCTGCTGGATGGCTGGGCGGGCGGGGAACGGGATGTGCTGTGCATGGTGCCGGAGGGCAGGGTGCTACCGCAGGTGTCGGCATGGTCGGGCAGATGCCTTGTCGCAGGCGATGTGTATATGCGCGGCAGGCTGGAGATTCGAGTTCTGCCCTTCGTGGAGCAGACGTGCTACGACGAGCTACTGTGGCTGTGCGATATCAATGTGGTGCGCGGCGAGGATTCTTTCGTGCGCGCGCAGTGGGCGGCGACGCCGATGGTCTGGCATATCTATCCGCAGGACGATATGGCGCACATCGGGAAGCTTTCGGCCTTTCTCGATCTGTATGAAAGCGGTCTTGAGCCAGCCGACGCGCTGATGCTGCGCCGGTTCTGGGAGGCGTGGAACCACGGTGAGGGTGCCGCAGACATATGGCCTGCGTTTGCGGCCATGCTGGGCAGGCTCTCCAGCCATGCTGAGCAATGGTGCACGGCTTTGAGTGCGGGGGTCGGCGGCAGCCTGAGTGCGAATCTGGTGGATTTTTCCGGCAGAATAAGGGAAAGTTCGGACCCTAATTTTGAGAGGTAAGTACAGATGAAAACAGCACAGGAAATTCGCGCAGGCAACGTCATCATGGTGGGCAGTGATCCGATGGTCGTGCAGAAGGCCGAATTCAGTAAATCCGGTCGCAATGCGTCTGTGGTGAAGATGAAACTGAAAAACCTGCTCACCGATACCGGCACGGAAACCGTGTTCCGCGCCGACGACAAGTTCGAGATGGTGGTGCTCGACAATAAGGCTGTGAGCTACTCCTACTACGCCGATCCGATGTATGTGTTCATGGACAGCGAGTACAACCAGTATGAAGTCGAAAAGGACAGCATGGGCGACGCGCTGAACTACCTCGAAGACGGCATGGAGTGCGAGGTTGTGTTCTACAACGGCAAGGCCATCACGGTGAACATGCCGAACATCGTGGTGCGCGAGATCGTTTACACCGAGCCTTCCGCTCGTGGCGACACCTCCGGCAAGGTCATGAAGATGGCCAAGATCAACACCGGCATGGAGCTTTCGGTCGCCGATTTCTGCAACGTCGGCGACAGGATCGAGATCGATACCCGCACCGGTGAATACCGCAAGCGCGCCTGATCGCGTCCAGCATTTGGAACATCCAATACCGCCGGCCTAGTGCCGGCGGTGTCGTTTAGATCACACGGGAAGCTCCGCGCAGATCCCGTATCACCGTGTCCAGAGAAGCTGACCAGGCCGGTATGGTATAGCAGAAGGTGGTCTCGAAGTCAGTGCAATCCAGTACTGAATTGGCCGGACGCTTGGCTGGCAGGCCCAATTCCCGTGCGCTCACCTGCAGAATGCGAACACTACGAAGCGGCCAGTCCTGTCGCCCGGCTTCGGCCACGATCGCCCCGGCGAAAGCGTGCCATGTGGTCGGAGAGGGTTGGCAGAAGTGGTATGTCCCCCACGCCTCCACCCCGCTTTCCAGCGCATGCAGGATGCCTGAAGCAAGCTCACCGGCGCATGTCGGACAGCCGCGCTGGTCGTTCACCACGCGCAGTTCCTCTTGAGTACAAGATAGTTCGAGTATCTTTTTTACGAAATTGCTGCCGTGCGGCGAGAACACCCAGCTTGTGCGCAGGATCAGGTGTCGCTCGCAGAGCGAGCGAACCGCTTGCTCGCCGGCCAGTTTGCTTGCGCCATATACGCCGAGTGGTCCGGTCGCGTCATAGGTTGAGTATGCGCTCTGTTTGCTGCCGTCGAACACACAATCCGTGGATAGATGGATCAATGGGATACCGGCTGCGTGGCATGCTCCGGCCAGATTGGCAGCCCCGTCTCGATTCACCGAGAAGGCAGCGCCGGGTTCGGATTCAGCCCTGTCCACGAAACGGTAGGCGGCCGCATTGATGACGGCATCCGGCCTGAACGCCAGAACTGCCCGCTTTACCGCATCGGCATCGGTGATATCCATGCGAGAGGAATCCGCGGCAAGCAGGGTGTGATGCGAGGTCAGGCGCGAGATTTCCCGACCGAGTTGGCCGTTCGCCCCCGCAATCAGCAGCCGCATTCCGGTTCTTTCACTGCGGCAATCGCCAGCGCCGGGTACTTGCAATACTTGTCAGCGCCCTGTCTCTATCGGAGAGCAACGGTTCGACGACCGGCCACCCGATGGCAAGTTGTGCATCATCCCATGCCACGCCACCTGAATCCTGTGCATCGAAATAGTCGGTGCAGCGGTAGTGCACATCAGCTGTTTCCGAGAGCACACAGAAGCCGTGCGCATAGCCCGGCGGCACCCAGACCTGACGATGATTGTCATCAGAGAGCTCCATGCTGATCCATTGCAGGAAATTCTGTGAATCAGGATTCACATCGGCGATGACATCGAACACGCGACCTGCACTCACACTGAATAATTTGCCCTGTGGATGGTTGATCTGGAAATGCAGGCCGCGCAGTACGCCGTGATGCGAGCGGGTGGCATTCTCCTGCACAAAGCCATGGCCTTCACCGGGAATGCCGTACCGGGCATATCGGGCCGCATTGAAACCCTCCAGAAAAAAGCCGCGACTATCCGGAAACACGTCCGGTTCGATGATCAGCACGCCGGGCAGGGCGGTTTCGATGATATTCACCGGAGCATTCCTAACGTTTGAGCGCCAGCAGCAGTACACCGCCGGCAATCAGCCCGATGCCTGTCCAGTCCTTTGCTGTGGGACGTTCGCCAAGGAAGATGACAGCAAAGATCGCCACCAGTACCAGGCTGAATTTGTCCACGGGGGCGACCTTCGAGGCATCGCCGATCTGCAGGGCGCGGAAGTAGCACAGCCATGAGGCACCGGTGGCCAGCGCTGAAAGGGTGAGAAACACGATGGTGTTGCCGGAAAGGGCGCGCGGGTCGGTCCATTTGCCTGCGTACCACACGAAACCGGCCAGCACGAACAGGATGATGAAGGTGCGGAACAGGGTGGCGAAATCGGAATCCACGCCCTGAATGCCGACCTTGGCGAAGATGGCCGTGAGTGCTGCAAACACCGCCGACAATACCGCCCAGAAAAACCAGCTTTCCGTCGTGCCTAGCATGTCGTGCCTGTCTGCCTTGTCGTCCGGCTCATTTCACCCCGTTTCCGCTTCACAGAATTGTCTGCAAACAATGCTGCAACTTCGAAGAGCTGGCAATCACTTGCCGTGGATGGCAGGCCTGCAAATACATGCTACTGTCAAAGGGAAAACGCCGCAGTATCAATAAGCATTGTCGCAGCCGGAGGTGGAACCATGAAGCAGCAAGTCCAGCCGGAGGTCCAGACGGAGGTCCAGACGGAGGTCCAGACGGCTCCGGAGCAGAAGTCCCGTGATGTGCTGCGCTTGCTGGCGGCAGCGGATGATGCCGACGGGCTGAGGCGATACGTTAAATCCATCGGTGTGAACGAAACCTTCAGTGCCATCCTGCGGCTGTCCGTGGATGATCGCGAGAAGGTGTTGACCACGCTGTCGGCCGAGGATGCTGCTGATTTCATCGAGGAGCTTCCCAACCAGCATGCAGCCGAGATGATCGGCAAGCTGTCCGCATCCGACGCCGCTTCGATCCTGAGTGAAATGGAGAGCCAGGATCAGGCGGATCTGATCAGTGAATTGAAGGCCGAGAGTGCCAAAGCCGTGCTCGCCGAGATGCATCCCGAGGCGGCGGCCAATGTGGAACGTCTGAGCAGTTATGCCGCGGATTCGGCAGGCGGTCTGATGATGAGCGAGGTGATCGCCTATCGGGATGATATGACGGTGGGGGAGGTGCTGGCCAAGCTCGGCGAGCGGGAGTCGCAGCCCTCAACCCTTGGAATGTATATCTATGTCACCTCCAGATCGGGCAAGATCAGCGGTGTCGTGGAGCTGCGCAGCATGGTTCTATCCAGCCACAGTTCGCCCATGGCGTTTATCAGCAAGCCTTGCCTTTCGGTCCGGGACGATGCCACGTTAAGCGAGCTGGACGAATTCTTCGATCAGCACCCGTTTCTGGCTGTTCCGGTGGTGGGTGCGGACCGGCAGCTGGTCGGTGTGGTGCATCGCCAGCATGTCGCCGAGGCTCTGGCGGACAATGCAGCCGCCACCTACCGCAAATCGCAGGGCATCATCGGCGCTGATGAGATCCGCTCGCAGCCTCTGCTGCTGCGCTCGGGCCGGCGCGTGTCGTGGCTTAGCCTGAATATCGTGCTGAACATCATTTCCGCCAGCGTGATCGCCATGTATCAGGACACCCTGAGCGCGGTCATCGCACTGGCCGTGTTCCTGCCGATCGTATCGGATATGAGTGGATGTTCGGGAAACCAGGCCGTGGCGGTGAGTATGCGCGAACTGGCGCTGGGCATCATCAAGCCTTATGAGATCATGCGTGTGTGGCTCAAAGAGGTGTCGGTGGGCTGCATCAACGGGGTGATTCTCGGCCTGCTGCTGGCCGGTGTGGCGATGCTGTGGAAGGGCAATCCCTATCTCGGTCTGGTGGTCGGCGTGGCGCTGGCTGTGAACACCGTGATCGCCGTATCCATCGGCGGCACGGTGCCGCTGATTCTCAAGCATTTCGGCAAAGACCCGGCGGTGGCTTCCGGCCCGATTCTCACCACGGTGACCGATATGTGCGGCTTCTTCCTGATCCTGAGCCTTGCCGCCATGCTGCTGCCGCATCTGACCGTAGGCTAGGCTGAATGCTGCGCCCGATTCATTCGCAAATCTTCGTCCTTACATGGTAACCCTGAACTGTTTCCAGATTGTCAGGATGTTATTGTCTTCATGGTGCTCGGTGATTTCCTGGTCCGAATCGATTTTCAGAATCGCGTAATAATTTCCGGTTGGCAGGTCGCTTGGAACCTGAATAGTCGTGCTGGCGCTTAATGTTGAGTATTCGTTCACGCGGCCTTGATGAACCCATGATTTTACGAGCCTGTCGGACGAGTCGAGGGTTTCATTGCGTGATAGGTATACATGTGTGTGATATTTCTTTTTGACCGGGCCGCCGGCATTCATCCGGGTCCACGTCATATTAAAGCTTCTTCCCCTTGGAACAAACGTTGCCGATATCCCGTCGTTCAGAGCCAGTTCAAATGACATATGTGGAATTCCCGAGCTGACGGGCAGGTCAGAGCGCGGAATTGTTTTGTAGTTGGAAAGCAGGAGGTCGGGGCGTTTTCCTGTGTTGCGTTTTGCATAATGGAACAGGATATGTCCCTGGTCGAAGGCTTTAAGACCTACCTGCTTGTTGGCGATCCATTTACCAGTCTTGAACCCCATGATTGAAACAGCTGCGTGCCTTGTCTCTGTGTGCTGGAAACCAAGACCATGACCGATCTCATGAAGCAGGACTGACTGATAATAGGTGCGAGCTCTTCCCGCAGTGTCGTACCCGGTTAGATCCCACTCCTGCGGGGGGCCGTAGTCCCAGTTTCTGGAAGCATCAAAAACGAGATCAAATTCCTGGATTGCTCCTGCGGAAGGCTTCGGAAGAGTTCTTCCATCAAAGGAGCAATCACCACCCGCATTACAGCATGTAGTGTCGGTACAGGAGACCATGTCGATTTTATTGACGCCATTCTGGATACCCGTTGAGGCGTAGCTTGTATGGGGTTCGTATCCCTTGATGTAAAAATGGATGTCGCTTCCCTGAACGTCGTTAAGGATGTCAATGACATGCTGGACAGCGGCACGTTGTGTTGATCCTTCAGGGAAGTGAGTCTCGCACAGGGTAAACCCGATATTATGAAAATTTTCGCTTAGTATGCGGTGGTTGGAATGATAATCGTAAGTGCAGTCTTCTGCCGCCGCATTTCCCTGAAATAGACAGCATATGATGGCGGCTGGCAGCAAACGCCACGCGCTGGAAAACATCCATCTCATACATCCTCCCTGATGTAAATTCAGATGTTTGGATTATCCGTATATTCAGGATGGGCACAATGATTTCGTCTGACTGAACGGTGCAATCAGTTGGTGACTTCCTGAACGATCATCAACCCATCGCCATTGTTTCTGAGCCGGAGCATCTTCATGTCGTCGCTGTTGTATGCGCCTGAACGATAGTGCTGCAGGAAGAACACCTTGATTGAGCCATCCGGCAGCGCATAGGGCTTGGCATTCTCGATCTTCACCTCGATCCTCGCCTTTTTACCGAGCACCTTGCGCTTGTAGTCCTGCCATGCCGCCAGCGACGGGTACTTGTCACCCGGATCGAAATCCGCTGCATAGGCAGAAAAATAGGCATCCATATCCTTGCCGCTCCATGCCTTGCGCCAGCTTTCCACGGTATCCAGCGCCTGCCGGGCAGGATCGGTGGTTTCGATGTCATGCGGTGCGCTCGCCACGGAAGATGGTCCGGCTATCGGGCTGGCGACGTTGCCGGTATCTGGTATTCGGGCCATACGTTGCTGCACAGCGCGCAATTCGGGTGGTTGCTGCGGATAGCCAGTCTGGCGTACACATTCTCCAGCCCTTCGGTGGAAACCCCCGGTTCCAGCTCGAGACCCTTGGCGATCTCGATCTCGCGCACTGCTTTGATCAGGGCGTGTTCACACTACGGCTGACATCATGTAGTATGAATGCATGGAACTTAGCGAACAGCAATACAACCAGATAGCGCATTGCCTACCGGTACAGCGGGGCAATGTATCGATGAGCAATCTGCAATTACTGAATGCCATTCTTTATGTTGCAGAGCATGGCTGTAAATGGCGCGGCCTTCCGAAGCGGTTTGGGCGCTGGCATACGGTCTACATGCGAATGAGCCGTTGGGCGAAGGGCGGTGTCCTTGATCGCGTTTTCGAGGAACTTCAGCGCCAGCAGATCATCAAAATCACCGTCGATGCCATTTCCCTGGATAGCACGAGTATCAAGGTGCACCCCGATGGAACAGGTGCGTTAAAAAAAACGGCCCTCAATCCATCGGAAAGTCCTGGGGTGGCTGGACTACCAAAATTCATCTGGCTGCAGCCGACGCAAGAACAGCCATAACCTTCGCGCTAACCCCCGGCAACACACATGATGCTCCCGCTGGAAGACAGTTGCTTCTTTCACTCGAAAAAGCTGGCCAGCCCACTCATTTGCTCATGGGCAGGGCTTATGAAGGCAACGAAACCCGGCAGTTGGCTCATGAACTTGGTTATATTCCGGTTGTCCCCCCCAAGAGTAATCGCCTCGATCCCTGGGAATATGACCGGGCTATGTATCGCAGACGAAACGAGGTGGAAAGATTATTCAGGAGAATCAAGGGCTTCAGACGCATCTTTTCCCGATTCGAAAAGCTCGACGTCGTGTTTATCACCTTCATCAATTTCGCCCTGATTGTCGATAGCCTCAGGTTAGTGTGGACACGCCCTGGTTTGATCTGTTCAGCCATGATTTCCGCTCGTGCTCGGACAACAGCAAAAGCAGCGCCAGCTTCAGCTTTAGCTTGTTCAATTTCGGCATCAGCTTGTTTTTGCTTTGCTTCGATAAGCCGGGATTGAAGCGTCGATAGCTCCTTGATTAAATACCATGATCCGACAGCGATAAGGGTGAGCACAATAACTACCGGCGGCCAGCGACCAAAAGACCTGGCAATGAAAAGTGCCAAATCCATAGAGCCTTGAGGAGTATTTGATTCAGAAGGCATGACGTTCTCCCTTTGGTAGGGAATAAGGCGGTGCTGAGTTGTCTGAAGTCAAAAGAGGTTTGTACATTTCTCCACCCCCAGATCCCTATTGCTTATTGCAGGATGATGCAACGGGCTCAGTTTCGCAGGAATTTCAAAAAAAACGGCGGCCATCTGGAAGGATGACCGCCGGCTTTTGTTTGGCGAGCTGCCTGTTTAGCGGGGCAGGGTGGTATGCCCCATCAGGAATTCATCCACGGAGGCGGCACAACGGCGGCCTTCGTTGATGGCCCAGACAACCAGTGACTGGCCGCGGCGCATGTCGCCGGCGGCGAACACCTTGTCCAGGCTGGTGCGGTAGTCGCTGGAGTTGGTCGCCACGTTGCCGCGAGCATCCTTCTCCACTGCCAGCTCATCGATCATGCCTTCATGCACGGGATGCACAAAGCCCATGGCGAGCAGCACGAGATCGGCCTTGAGTTCAAACTCACTGCCTTCCACCTCGCTCATCTTCCACTGGCCGTTTTCCTGCTTCCACTCGACGCGTACGCATTCGATGGCCTTCACATTGCCCTTGCCGTCGTCGATGAAGCGGCGGGTGTTCACTTCCCAGTCGCGGTCGCAACCTTCCTCCTGCGAGGTGGAGGTGCGCAGCTTCATCGGCCAGTTCGGCCAGGTGACCAGCTTGTCCGGCGTTGCGGTCGGCTTCGGCAGAATCTCGATCTGCGTGACCGAGGCTGCGCCATGGCGGTTGGAGGTGCCGATGCAGTCGGAACCGGTATCGCCGCCGCCGATCACCACCACATGCTTGCCCTCGGCGGAAATCCACTGGTCGGCCGGAATCTTGTCGCCCAGCACACGCTTGGTGTTCATCGGCAGGAATTCCATGGCGAAATGGATGCCCTTGAGCTCACGGCCCGGGGCCGGCAGGTCGCGCGACTTCTCGGAGCCGCCGGAAAGCACCACGGCATCGAAATCCGTAAGCAAGGATTTGGCCGGGATGTCCACGCCGATATGTGCATTGACCTTGAATTCGACGCCCTCGGCGCGCATCTGTGCGAGCCTGCGGTCGATCACCTTCTTGTCGAACTTGAAGTTCGGGATGCCGTAGCGCATCAGGCCGCCGATGCGGTCGTTCTTCTCGAACACCACCACATCGTGGCCGGCGCGCGCCAGCTGCTGTGCCGCGGCCAGACCCGCGGGGCCGGAGCCGACCACGGCGACGCGCTTGCCGGTCTTGTGGTTGGCGATCTCAGGAACGATCCAGTCCTTCTCCCAGCCCTTCTCGATGATCGACAGCTCGATGTTCTTGATGGACACGGCATCGCCGATCAGATTCACCGTGCAGGCCTCCTCGCACGGGGCGGGGCAGATGCGACCGGTGAACTCCGGGAAGTTGTTGGTGGAATGCAGGATATCCAGTGCCTCGCGCCACTTGCCGCGATACACCGCATCGTTAAAATCCGGGATCAGGTTGTTGATCGGGCAGCCGTTATGGCAGAAGGGTATGCCGCAATCCATGCAACGCGCACCCTGACGGCTCATGTCCTCCGGCAGCGCGGAGAATTCCTTGAAATGGGTGAGACGGTCGGCGACCGGTGCATAGGACAGCCCCTCGCGCGCAAATTCCTTGAATCCGGTTGGCTTACCCATGAGTCAACTCCTTGCCTTCTTTTGCTGTCTTCTCTGTCTCGATGTCCTGCAGGGCGCGACGGTATTCTACCGGCATCACCTTGACGAACTTGCCGCAATAATCCGCCCAGTTGGCGAGCATCTTCCTGCCCACGGCGGAATTGGTGTAGTGCACATGTCGGTTGATCAGCGTGAGCAGGATCTTCTGGTCGTTCTGGCTCAGGGAATGCTCGATATCCACGCGACCGTGCATCTCCATATCCGGGCCCTGGTGATCGAAATCCTCCAGAGCATCGGATTCGGAGAGGATTGGCTGCAATTCGACCTGCGCCATATTGCAGCGCGATTCGAAGCTGCCGTCCTCGTCCAGCACATAGGCCACGCCGCCGCTCATGCCGGCCGCGAAGTTGCGCCCTGTGCCGCCCAGCACCACGATGGTGCCGCCGGTCATATATTCGCAACCATGATCGCCGAGGCCTTCGACCACAGCGACAGCACCGGAGTTACGCACAGCAAAGCGCTCGCCGCCGATACCGCGGAAGTAGCACTCGCCCTCGGTCGCACCGAACAGCACGGTGTTACCGACGATGATGTTGTTCTCGGCCGCGATGCCGGAGTTCTCCGGCGGATAGATCACGATACGGCCGCCGGAGAGGCCCTTGCCGACATAATCGTTACCCTCACCGGACAGCTCGATGGTCACGCCGCGGGCCAGCCATGCGCCGAGCGACTGACCGGCCGTGCCGCGGGCCTTGATGACGATGGTGTCCTCAGCCAGACCGGCCTGACCGTGCTTCCTGGCGATCTTGCCGGAAAGCATGGTGCCGAAGCTGCGGTCGTGATTCTTGATCGGCGTTTCGATGATCACCGGCTTCTTGTCTTCAATGGCAGGTTTGGCCTGCTCGATCAGCCAGT
This sequence comes from Zetaproteobacteria bacterium CG06_land_8_20_14_3_00_59_53, assembly GCA_002779605.1. Taxonomy (GTDB): domain Bacteria; phylum Pseudomonadota; class Zetaproteobacteria; order Mariprofundales; family Mariprofundaceae; genus UBA1543. Next base: position 40,148 of record PEWE01000013.1, read on the forward strand.
TATCGATCAGCTTTGCCAGACCGTGATCCTGTGTGTCGCAGTGGAACACCGGCGTGCCGTTCGGATCGATACGATGGAACAGCGGTGCAAGATCCAGACCCTGCGACTTCCAGTGACGTACGGCATCGTTGGTGTCCAGCAGGTCGGAGCGGCCGATCAGTTCGTCGAAGGTCCTGAAGCCGAGCTCCGCCATGATCTCGCGGGTCTCTTCGGCGACGAACATGAAGAAGTTGATCACATCCTCAGGCTTGCCGACGAACTTCTGACGCAGTTCCGGGTCCTGTGTGGCAACGCCGACAGGGCAGGTGTTCAGATGGCATTTGCGCATCATGATGCAGCCTTCCGCCACCAGTGCGATGGTGCCGAAGGCGATCTCATCGGCACCCAGCAGGCCTGCAATGACCACATCGCGGCCGGTACGCATCTGGCCGTCGGCCTGCAGCGTCATACGGCTGCGCAGACGGTTGAGCACCAGCGTTTGCTGCGTTTCGGCCAGACCTAGTTCCCAAGGGGAGCCGGCATGCTTGATGGAGGTCAGCGGGGATGCACCGGTACCGCCGTCGTGACCGGCGATCACCACATGGTCGGCATGCGCCTTGACCACGCCGGCAGCCACGGTACCCACGCCGATCTCCGACACCAGCTTCACCGAGATATCGGCATCGGTATTGGTGTTCTTCAGGTCAAAGATCAGCTGTGCCAGATCTTCGATCGAGTAAATATCATGGTGCGGCGGCGGGGAGATCAGACCCACACCGGGGGTGGAGTGACGCACCCGGCCGATGCGCGCATCGACTTTGTGGCCGGGCAGCTGGCCGCCCTCGCCGGGCTTGGCACCCTGCGCCATCTTGATCTGGATCTGGTCGGCATTGGCCAGATACTCGGTGGTCACGCCGAAGCGGCCCGAGGCCACCTGCTTGATGGCGCTGCGCATCGAATCGCCGTTCGGCATGGTCTTGAAGCGCTCCGGCTCTTCGCCGCCCTCACCGGTGTTGGACTTGCCGCCCAGACGGTTCATGGCGATGGCGAGCGTGCTGTGAGCTTCATGAGAAATAGAGCCGAAGCTCATCGCACCGGTGGCGAAGCGCTTGGCAATACTGCTCGCCGGTTCCACTTCTTCCAGCGGAATGGCGGTGGCCGGCTTGAACTTGAACAGGCCGCGCAGGGTCAGCAGGCGACCATTCTGCTCGTTGATGGTCCTAGCGTATTCCTTGTAAAGCTTGTAATTGTTGGTGCGCACGGCGTGCTGCACCTTGGCGATGACTTCAGGTGTCAGGGTGTGCTCTTCGCCCTTGTTGCGCCATGCATACTGACCGCCGACATCCAGCGTGTTGCGGTAGCCGGGGGCATGCGCGAAGGCATCGCGGTGCAGCTGCATGGTTTCCTCGGCGATCTCGGCCAGACCTGCACCCTCGATCTGTGTGCGGGTGCCGGTGAAATAGGCGGTAACAAAATCGGAGGACAGACCGACGGCTTCGAAGATCTGCGCGCCGCAGTAGGACTGGTAGGTGGAGATGCCCATCTTGGACATCACCTTGTAGATGCCCTTGCCGACAGCCTTGATGTAACGCTTGCGGATCTCTTCGCGCGGGATGTCGTCCGGCAGCAGGCCGCTGCGCTGCATGTCGTAGAGCACCTCGAAGGCCATGTACGGGTTGATGGCTTCGGCGCCATAGCCGGCCAGCGTGGCGAAATGATGTACTTCGCGAGCCGTACCCGCTTCAACCACCAGGCCTGTCTCGGTACGCAGGCCCTGACGGATCAGGTGCTGATGCACGGCCGAGGTGGCCAGCAGCGACGGAATGGCGACGTTGTCGGCATCCACACCGCGATCGGAAAGGATCACGATATTGTACTGTTCGGAGACAGCCTTCTCGGCAGCCGCGCACAGCTTGTCGATGGCTTCCTTCATGCCTTCGGCGCCTTCGCAGGCCGGGTAGCACATGGACAGCGTGATAGTGCGGAACTTGCCGTTGGTGGTCTGGTCGATGTGACGGATCTTCTCCAGTTCCACGTTGTCGAGGATCGGCTGGTGCACCTCCAGACGCAGATGCGGCACACCGTCGTTCAGGCCCAGCAGGTTCGGGCGCGGACCGATGATGGAGGTCAGGCTCATCACCATCTCCTCGCGGATCGGATCGATCGGCGGGTTGGTCACCTGTGCGAACAGCTGACGGAAGTAGTTGCTCAGATGGCGCGAGCGGTTGGACAGCACGGCCAGCGGATTGTCGTTGCCCATCGAACCGATGGCTTCCTGACCGGAGATGGCCATCGGAGCCATCAGGAACTTCAGGTCTTCCTGCGAATAGCCGTAGGCCTTCATGCGCTGCAACAGGATCTCATGGTTCGGCGGCATGGTCGGGATCTCGTCCGGCAGGTCTTCCAGCTGGATCTGGGTCTCGCCCAGAATCGAACGATAGGGACGTGCCGAGGACAACTGCTGCTTGATCTCTTCATCGTCGATGATGCGGCCTTCCTCCAGATCGATGAGCAGCATCTTGCCCGGCTGCAGACGCCACTTCTTGACGATCTTCTCTTCCGGGATGTCCAGCACGCCCATTTCGGAGGCGCCGACCACCAGATTGTCATCGGTGATCAGGTAGCGGGCCGGACGCAGGCCGTTGCGGTCGAGGGTTGCGCCGATCTGCCGGCCGTCGGTGAAGGCTACGGCGGCGGGGCCGTCCCACGGCTCCATCAGGGCCGCATGATGCTCGTAGAACGCCTTGCGGTCATCATCCATCAGCGAATTACCGGCCCATGCCTCGGGGATCATCAGCATGGCGGCATGCGCCAGCGAGTAGCCGCCCATGTAGAGCAGCTCCAGAGCGTTGTCGAAACAGGCGGTATCCGACTGGCCTTCGTTACTGATCGGCCACAGACGGTCCAGATCCTCGCCCAGCACCTCGGACTTCATCGAATGGCGGCGGGCGTTCATCCAGTTCAGGTTGCCGCGCAGCGTATTGATCTCGCCGTTGTGCGCCACCATGCGGAACGGATGGGACAGCTCCCACGACGGGAAGGTGTTGGTGGAGAAGCGCTGATGCACCAGAGCCAGAGCGCTGGTGAACAGTGGGTCATTCAGATCCTGATAATAGGCACCCACCTGATGCGACAGGAACATGCCCTTGTATACGATGGTGCGGCTGGACATCGAAGCGATATAAAAATTGGCGGCATCCACGAAGCCGAGCTTCTTCACACGCCCGTTGATGACCTTGCGGGTGACGAACAGCTTGCGCTCGAAGGCCTCCTGATCGGCAAAGCCCTTGCCGCGTGCCACGAACACCTGCTCGATGACCGGCTCGCAGGCCAGCACGCTGTCCGGCAGATCGGCGCCGACAGCATCCACCGGCACCTTGCGCCAGCCCAGCAGCACATTGCCTTCTTCGCTGATGGTCTGCTCGATGACGGATTTGCAGGTGTTGCGATGACCCTGTTCTTTGGGCAGGAAGATCATGCCCACACCATAGTCGCCGGCAGCCGGCAGGGAGAAACCGAGAGCGGTGGCCTGGGCAGCGAAGAAATCGTGCGGCAGCTGGGTCAGGATGCCTGCGCCGTCGCCTTCGCGCGGGTCGGCACCGGCAGCACCGCGATGCGTCAGGCGGGTGAGGATCTCCAGACCCTTCTGCACGATGGTGTGGCTCTTTTCGTTTTTGATGTTTGCAATGAAGCCGACGCCGCAGGCATCGTGTTCGTTTGCCGGATTATACAGACCCTGCTTTTGCGGCCTGTTATTCGAGTTGTTCGTTGCTTGCTGCATCATGCAAACTCCCTTGATACTGGCGCGTTGGTCCGGCGACGCATCGTCGTGGCAGAACCTGCGCGGGTAAACCTGTTTTCCCTGCTCATTCGGGCGCATCGGCCCCCGACAGGGGGTGCGCAATATATATAAAACGGATGGCATTCTCCAGTCCGGCAAACATACGGTGTGAAGCTGTATTTTCAACAGGTTTTACAGCTGGTTGGCGGGGGCTCGCGACGAAACCCGCAGGAGAACAGTCAGGCTATGCAGAACAGCAGAAAAAGCGTTAGGCTTTGCCGCATCCTTTATGACGCTACCGGCGCTGCATGCCATCCGGAGTGAAGCGGACAGGGAACGATGACGACCGATACGACTGTAAAACCGGTCACCGCAGCGACGCTCGCGCGCGCCAAGCGGGACGACCATAAAATGATCTGGCTGACCGCCTACGATGCTGCTTCGGCGCGTCTGGCCGACGAGGCCGGTGCGGATGTGCTGCTGGTCGGTGATTCGCTCGGCATGGTCTGTCTGGGCTACGATTCCACCATTCCCGTCACCCTCGAAGAGATGATCCATCATACCGCGGCCGTGGTGCGCGGCCGCCGTCGTGCATGGGTGGTTTGCGACCTTCCCTTCGGCACCTACCAGTTATCCCCCGAACAGGCTTTCGGAAATGCCGTGCGCGTGTTGCAGCAGAGCGCCTGCGATGCTGTGAAGCTGGAAGGCGGCGAGCATATGGCTGCCACCATCCGCTTTCTGAGCGAGCGCGGCATCGCCGTGGTGGCGCATATCGGGCTGACCCCGCAATCGGTGAAGAAGTTCGGTAGTTACGGCAGGCGCGGCAAGAGTGCTGATGAACGGGCACAGTTGCTGAAAGATGCGCAGGCGGTTTGCGAAGCCGGAGCCGTGGCACTGGTGCTGGAGAACATTCCGCACGATCTGGCCAGCGAGATCACGGCAAATGCGGGTGTGCCGACCGTCGGTATCGGTGCAGGGCCGGATTGCGATGCGCAGGTGCTGGTGTGGCACGATCTGCTCGGCCTCTCTGATACCAATCCGCCGTTCGCGCCGGCCTATACGAATGCGCGGCAGGTATTTGCCGATGCGATCAGCCGCTGGGGCGACGATGTGCGGCAGGGGAGGTTCCCCGGATGAAGGTCGCAACAAGCACACCGCAGTTGCGCGCCATGCTGGCTGCAGAGCGCGGCAAGCGGCGCATCGTGCTGGTGCCGACCATGGGCTGCCTGCATGAGGGACATGCCACGCTGATCCGCGAGGCTCGCAAGCTGGGCGATCTTGTCGTGGTCAGCATCTATGTGAACCCGCTGCAATTCGGCCCGAACGAGGATTTCGCGCGCTACCCCAGAAGCTTCGAAGCCGATGCCGGGGTATGCGACGAAGCCGGTGCGGATGTGATCTTTCACCCTGAGAATCTGTATCCCGATGGTGCGCCGAAGGTCAGCCTGACGGTTCACGGCCTGAGCGATGTATTGTGCGGTGCATCCCGGCCCGGACATTTCGACGGCGTGGCCACGGTGGTGAACATCCTGTTCAATGCCGTGGGGCCTGATATCGCCGTGTTCGGCGAGAAGGACTGGCAGCAACTGGCCATCATCCGCCGCATGGTGGCCGATTTGCATATGCCGGTGGAGATCGTCGGCGTGCCGACGGTGCGCGAGGCCGGCGGCCTGGCCATGAGTAGCCGTAACCGGTATCTCGACAAACAGCAGTTGCTGACCGGTCGCGCGCTGCACGCGGCGCTGGAGAGTATGCGCCTGCAGGCCCTCACCGGAGAGCATGATGCGGCCGTGTTGCTGGATGCCGGCAAAAGGGTGCTGGCTGCCGCCGGCATCAGCCCGGAGTACCTTGAGATACGGGTGGCCGATTCGCTCGAAAGCCTGACTGTTCTGGACGGCAGCCCGGCGCGCGCCTTTGTGGCTGCGCGCATCGGACCGGCTCGTCTGATCGATAATATTCCCATTGCAAGAATGACGGAGACGCCATGCATATCACCATGCTGAAATCGAAGATCCACCGTGCCACGGTGACCCATGCCGAGTTGCACTACGAAGGCTCCTGCGCTATCGATACCGATCTGCTTGAGGCGGCCAATATCCTGCCCTTCGAGCAGTTGCATATTTACAATGTGAACAACGGAGAACGCTTTACCACCTATGCCATCGAGGCCCCGCGCGGATCCGGCACCATCGGCGTGAACGGTGCTGCGGCGCACAAGGCCAGCGCAGGCGATCTGCTGATCATCTGCACCTATGCGGAGATGCCGCAGGCGCAGGCAGCCAGCTTCAAGCCGGAGCTGGTATATGTGGATGCGGCGAACCGCATTGTGCGGACAACTCAGGGAAAACTGGCGGCAGTTTGACCCTGTCAGTGCAGCAGCACCGTCTGTCATTATCGATGGCATTATGTCTGTTGCTTGCCGCATGCTCCGGCCCGCAGGATGTGCGCGAATCTCGCTTCATCATGGGCACACTGGTGCAGTTCACTGTTGCCGGGGTTGAAAAAGACAAGGCGCTGGACGCCATTCGTGCCGCCGCCGACGAGATGCAGCGCATCGAGGACGATTTCACCATCTACGGCACGCACGCCAATGCCGTGAAGGCCTTCAATGCCAGCACGCCCGGCCAGACGGTTTCCCTGCCTGCCGGGGTGGATGATCTGCTGCGCATGGCACGGGATGTGGCCCATCAAAGCGGGGGTGCCTTCTCACCTGTGATCGGCAGCCTGAGCCTGCTGTGGGGTTTCTCCCTGCCCGAAGCGCCGGCATCACCACCTTCGGATGATGCCATTGCCAGAGCACGCAGCGGTTCGGATATCGGAAAGCTGGTGATGGCACAGGCCGGCTGGAAACGGCTCTCCAATCAGACCATGCTGGATTTCGGTGCCATCGCCAAGGGTTATGCGATCGATCGCGGCATCGATGTTCTGAAAAAGCACGGTATTGCCAACGCCATCCTCGATGCGGGTGGCGATCTGCGTATGATCGGTGATCATCAGGGCAAGCCTTGGCGCATCGGCCTGCGTCATCCGCGCAAGCCGGGAGCGACACTCGGCTGGTTCGAGGCAAGCGGCGATATCAGCATCGTCACCTCCGGCGATTACGAGCGCTTTTTCATCTATCAGGGCAGGCGCTACCAGCACATCCTCGATCCGGCTACCGGTATGCCGGCCGGTCTGAGCAGCAGCGCCACCGTGATTACCGCCGCCAATGCCACGCTGGCCGATGCCTGGAGCACGGCACTTTTCGTGCTCGGTGAAAAGGGCGTGCCGCTTGTCGGGGCGCAGGGCATGCAGGCCCTGCTGGTCGATGCCGATGGCGTGCTGCATCAAAGCAAACTCACGCTCCTGCCTTTTCATCCCTCTACGCAATAACAATCACCGACGACGAACCACGAAGACACAAAGTACACGAAGTTGGAACCAGAAAGTTTTCCTTTGCGTCCTTCGGGTCTTCGTGGTGAGTACTTGTAAAAAGCATCTGGCGAGAGGCGGGGGATTGGGCTACGTTTCAAGCATGCGCTTTCAACCCGTTCCCGACTATCACATGCACACCCCGCGCTGCCATCATGCCGGTGGCACGGTGCTCGAATATGCCGAGGCGGCGATTGCTGCGGGGCTGAAGGAAATCGGCATGTCCGACCATTCGCCGATGCCGCGCGGCTATATGGACGACTGGCGCATGGGGCCTGAGGAGCTGCACAGTTATCTGACCGAGGTGGAACAGGTGCGCGACAAGCTGGCGAAGAAGCTGCGCCTGCGTGTCGGCATCGAGGCTGATTTCAGGCCGGGTAGCGAGGCGGGCATGAAGCGCCTGCTGGCGCTCTACGACTGGGATTATGTGATGGGCTCGGTGCATTACATCGGCGACTGGGATTTCGACAATCCGGCGAAGCTGGCGCATTGGGATGAGGTCGGGGTGGAAGAGGTGTATTGCGCCTACTTCGATCTGGTCGGGAAATCGGCCCAATCCGGTATGTTCGACATCATCGGGCATCCCGATCTGATCAAGAAGTTCGGTTATCGTCCTCCTGCAGATAGTGAGCGTGTACTGCAGGCCGAGGAAGCCATGCTGCAGGCAGTGAAGAAGGCGGGTGTGGCGCTGGAAATAAGCTCGGCAGGTCTGCGCAAGCCGGTCGGCGAGATCTATCCGCATCCAAGGATCGTGGCACGAGCCGCCGAGCTCGGCATTCCCTTTGCCTATGGCTCTGATGCACACGGGCCGGATGCCGTGGGACACGGCATGAATGAATGTCTGGAGTTACTCGAATCCTGCGGTGTGAAAGAGGTGTGTTCCTTCAAGGCCCGCAAGCGCACCATGCAGCCCATCCGGCGTGCTGCCATGAAAGCCTGAGCCGGCGATGGCAAAGAGTGAAAAAGCCGATACCCGCCCGGTTGTTCTGCTGACCGGTGCCTCCGGCGGTTTCGGTTGCGAGTTCGCCCGGCAACTGGAAGAGCGCGGCTATCGCCTGATCCTGCACGGACGCGACAGACCGCGCATGTTGATGACCCTGCATAATCTGCGCACGCCCGATTCGCATATCTGCATGTATGCCGATATTTCGGTGGATGCCGAGCGAGAGGCCTTCATCGACAAGGTGAAGGAATATCCCGGCCTGTACGGGCTGGTGAACAATGCCGGCTTCGGCATCTGGGGCGCGTTCGAGCAGCGCGAAATCAAGCCGCAGATGGGGGTTCTGCTTACCGATTTGGTCGCGCCTGTGGATATCGCCCATGCCCTGCTGCCCACGCTGCGCCGCAATATGGGGTTCATGATCAATGTCTCATCGCTGGCCGGCGAAAGCCCGTTGCCCTATATGAGTACCTATGCCGCCGCCAAGTCCGGCCTGACATACTGGAGCGAGGCGATACGTCTTGAACTGGAAAGCGAGGTGCGCGTCGTGACCCTTGCGCCGGGGCCGTCGCCGACCGGCTTCCGTGATGTGTCCGGCATGCCGGAAGGGCCGGGCAGCGGTTTCCGTACGCGCGCCCGGCTGATCGTAGCGGAGAGTCTGAAACAGCTGGACCGCGGCGGCGGCTTCTGCGTGCCCGGCAATCGCCATAAGCTGCTGTACCTGTTGCAACGCATCACCCCGCGCCGGCTCGCGCTGCGTCTGATGGCAAAATACCTGCGGCATTAAGCCCGTGTTGCAGAGGTTCCCGGGAGGTAGCTCATGATCAAGGCAAAACCCGTCAATGCAGCAGCTGTGAAAGCCAATGCTGTCAAACGCCCCGTTTCATCCCGGCATACACAGCTGAGCAATGTGAAATGCGTGGTGGTGGGTGACGGGGCGGTCGGCAAGACCTGTCTGCTGATTTCCTACACCACCAATGCCTTTCCTGGCGAATACATTCCGACGGTGTTCGACAACTATAGCGCCAATGTGATGGTGGACGGTTTACCTGTGAACATCGGATTCTGGGACACGGCGGGGCAGGAGGATTATGACCGCTTGCGGCCTCTGAGCTATCCGGCCACGAATGTGTTCCTTGTCTGTTTTTCGCTGATCTCAAGACCTTCCTTCGACAATATTGCCAGCAAATGGAAGCCGGAGCTGGCGCATCATCTGCCATTCGCACCGATCGTGCTGGTGGGTTGCAAGGCTGACCTTCGCAATGATCCGTATGTGCTGCAAAGGGTTAATGCGGGCCGTGGTGATCTGATCAGTCCTGCGGAGGCTGAAGATATGCGGCGCAGGATCGGTGCCGTGGCCTACAGGGAATGCTCCGCATTAACCCAGGACGGGCTCAAGGACGTTTTCGACACAGCGATCCGGGTTGCGATATAAAACGCGCCCCGGTGAACCGGGGCGCGCTGTGTATCAGCCCTTCTGGTTGGTGACGACCAGCCAGACTGCATGCAGTACGCCCGGCAGCACTCCGCACAGGGTCAGCACGATATTGATGAAAAAGTGCTTGCTTGCACCGACCTGCAGGAATGCGCCGACCGGCGGCAGGAAGATAGCAAGGATAAGGTTAAGAATACTCATGTTGATTCTCCTCAATCAGTTGAATTTCCGACGCATCATCGTGTCGGCCCCATTGTTTGTCCATCATTCCAAATATGGATGTCCGGTAATTCCGTGAATAGATCAGTCACTGCCATTCTCAGGTCTTTCGTGTAAAATTTTCATATGCGTGTGATTCGTTGGATGCTCGGGGGTGTGCTGGTTTCGGCTTTGCTTGCTGCAGGCTTATGGATATCGGCTCCGTGGTGGCTAGCCCGGTTGGCACAGTTTGAACTGGCAACCATGGGCTTTGAAACGCGAACCATCGATATTGAAGAGGTGGGCTCCGGCCGGTGCCTCATTTCTCAACTGCACATCAGGCGAAATGATGGTTCACTGGAGATCGAAGCCGGCCAAGCGATCCTTAGTTATACACTTCACGGACTGATGCGTATGCAATTGGACAGCCTGACTCTGGAAACGCTGGATGTTGCTGTTCTTCCTGCACCACAAGCCAATGTGGATAATTCTTTCAGCCAGATCCCGCCGGCTGCTGCGTTCGCCGCAATTCCGGTTGATCGCATCGCTATTAATCGCATTACCCTGCGCAGACTGGATGCTGGGCATGCGATCGTGCAGCAACTGAACGGACGAGTGAACTACGCGGAGAAATCCCTGCTACTGAGTATGGGAGAAGCTGATGCGCAGGGCTTACAGGCAGCGCTTTTCCTGAGCGAGTCGGGGAACTGCGCCGGGCGTATTTCACATGCGGGTATGGAGGTTGCACAGATGAATTGTCAGCTGATGCAATTGGAATCCGGTCCGGTTGTGCGAGGAAGTCTTCAAGTCGATCTCGGCAGGCTGGACAGCCAGCTTGGCATCTGGCTATCCATGCCCGAATACAAACTTTCCGGAAGCATGCAAGCAGGATGGAAACTCGATCTGGCAGGCGGGATAAGGCAGTTGAATTTCGAATCCACCTTCAATATCGATGCGCATCTGGATGCAATAAAGTTATCGTTGAAGGGCAGCGTTACATATACTGGTGGCAAGGGGGGGTGGGTGCTTGCTGATGATTCGCTTGCGCGTTTCGGTGATGATTTCCGTTCACGACTTTCCTTTGCAGGCTTGTCGGGCGGATTTTCAGTGGAGGATGCGCTCAGTCTGTCTTTGAATCATGGCGGTATTCTACAGCTGCAAGATATTAAATTTGATGAGATGAGTATTCCTCGACTGGATGTCCGGCTGCTAAACGCTTTTTCACTTACTTTTTCGGACGCACTTATGCTCAGCCAGCCGGCGGACCTCAGTATCCATATGAGCCGGCTGGCGTGGGGGGCGAACAAGCTGTCCATCCGTGGCATGCAACTGCATCTAAAGGCAGGGAGGTTGCTTGCCGCAACTGGATCGCTGCTGGTGGATGGACTGATGACTGACATCGACGGATTGACCCTGCCGATCGGCAGGCTGCTAGCAGATGTGCAATTTGATGGCACTTCCCTGACAGCGCAAGTCGGATTCGCTGCTGACGACAGCATCCTTAAACTCGACGGAAAACTCAGACACGACTCAGCGCATGGTTCCGGGCAACTGAATCTCAGCGCGGCTCCGATGATGTTTCCCGCAGCAATACCGTTTCTGAACAGGTTCGCAGGCAAAAATGATGATTTACTGCTTCAGGCAGGAAGCCTGACTGTGACGGGAAAGCTTACATGGAGCAAAAAGGCGTTCGCTGCATTTTTTCTTTTGCATCTGGCTGATGTGAAAGGAGCATACGCAGGAAATTCGTTTTCCGGCCTGAGTGGGGATGTGAGTGCTGTCGTGGATGCACGAAGGATTCGTCTGCATTCGGAGAATATCAGTGCGCAAATGTTTGACCCGGGCTTGCCGCTGGCTGATGTGGGCATGCGGGCAAGCGTGAACTATCCGTTCAAAGGGAAGTTTCGCTTTGTGCTGCAGGATGTGCATGCGCAGGCATTTGGAGGGGGCGTTTCCAGCGGGTCCATCGATGTTGATACCGCGCGCAGGAGCAATCCGTTCGTACTCAGGCTAGAGCATGTGGATGTGAAACAACTGGTGGAATTCCGCAAGCAGGAAGGGCTTTTTGCCGATGGGTTACTGGATGGTACTTTACCATTCGACTGGACAGATAAGGGATTGAAAATGACCGCTGGAAGTCTCGATGCCCGTATGCCTGGCGGGCTGATTCGCTATCTGGGGACGGCCTCGATGCAGCAGATGGCCGCATCTGACAAGGCATTCGGTATGGCCATGCAGGTGCTCAATAATTTTCATTTCAAGGTGCTGCATACGCAGGCCGACTATCAACCGGATGGACAACTAACCCTGCACATCGCGTTGAAAGGCAATAATCCCGGCTATGAAGACGGTCGGCCGATCGAACTGAATCTGAATATCGAGGAAAATATGCTCAAGCTGTTGCAGAGCCTGCGTGCGGCGGACGAGATCGGTGACAGAGTAGAGAAAAGTGTGAAAAAAAAGATGCAGGAGTAATTCTTGCATCTGGACGGAAGGTGCGGATGCCTTTATGTTGCAAAGCAATGACGTATCAGGGCAAAGATGCGGCTGACAGAGGTGGGGACCATGATCAAAGCAAGCAGGTGTCAGTTGATGGTATTGGCGGCCCTTGTTTCACTATCGGCCTGCAATCCGACCATCAAGGTAGAAGCGCCCGACAAGCCCATTACCATCAATATGAATATCAAGCATGAAATCCGGGTTAAGGTCGAAAAGGATCTGGAGAATGTACTTTCCAAAGACAGCGGTCTGTTTTAAGCCATATCCAAGGAGCACAAAATGAAAGCCAAATCCGTTCTGTTTTTCCTCTTGATCGCGTTGGCCTTGGGTTTTTCGCTGACCGGCCTGCACCTTGCCGAGGCATCAGCAGCCGATCTGCGCAGCGCAAAGGCGGCCGGTTATGTGGGTGAGCAACCCAACGGCTACCTCGGCATCGTACCCGGAGCGCCGGGTGATGTACCAGGTCTGGTCGCCGACATCAATCAGCAGCGTCGAGCTGCATATCAGAACATCGCACAGAGCAATGGCACCAGTCTGGGTACAGTCGAGCAGCTTGCCGGCCGGAAGGCCATCGAGAAAACCCCTGCCGGACAATTTGTCCAGTCGCCTTCGGGGCAATGGGTCAGAAAATAGGATGATTGTCGCCGTCCCGACATTCTTCGGGACGGCAGGTCGAAAGCTTGGCATAATGCGGCGCTGCCCGGAATTCAGGTTCCAATTCGCTATGATCTGATGGCCTCTGAAGGGTAGAATCGCGATTGGAGGCATTCCCTTGGCCAGAACAAATTTCAAATACGAGAAGCGTCAGAAGGAACTCGCCAAGCAGGCGAAGGCCGAAGAAAAGCGCCTACGCAAGCTGGAGAAGCGCAATCCGTCTGACGACGAGGTCAACGACCTGATTGATGGCGAAGAGCCGGCGGAATCGTTCGCTGACGAGGAAGCCACCTTTCCGGGTACGTCCGGGGATCGGCCGACCTAAGGCTGCATAGCCCTTTTGTTGTTTCTCTACATACCGTAGATATCGCGATAATTCTCTATTTTTTCAATTTCCGGTCTGTCGCCCTGAGCTGCTCCGCTGATGGTCATATTATTCTGTGGAACCCATACACCCGGTACCAGAGCGCCAGAAGCGTCGATGGTTCTGCAATTGGATTGAATAGACGAGGATGTGCTGACCGGGCTTGAATCGCTATTCGAATCAGAACTTTCGCCGGAATACTTGCTTGATTGTTCACTGGAATAGTCTCTCGAGTCTCCGCTTTGTCCAGTTTGCGGTAAGATCAGGGATAATGTCAGGAATAAGGACCCACACATACAGATTATTTTGATGTTCATGGCGTTCTCCATTGTCTTACCCGTCTGGCATTAAGGGGTGTTTTGTCCATCTGCAGCTTGCTCGAATCGATCGTCACCATCTGACTATCTGGAACTCTTCGAAGATGTTTCGCCGGATGCTGTGGAAGATTCTGACGCGGTTAATTGGGCAATGCTGACGCAAACCATGGTTTGTCCTGCTGATCGTGTGGAACTTGTGTCCAAACTATCGTTTGAATCCTTGCTGGAGTTTTCGTTTGAATCCTTGCTGGAGTTTTCGTTTGAATCCTTGCTGGAGTTTTCGTTTGAATCCTTGCTGGAGTTTTCGTTTGAATCCTTACTGGAGTTTTCGTTTGAATCCTTACTGGAGTTTTCGTTTGAACTGTAGGACGAATTATCTTCAGCGAGTCCGCACAGTGGGAATACAGCTGCGGATAGCAGAATTAGGGCAACGCTCAGGCCGAATGGAATCGATTTCATAGGTTTCTCCATTCTTTTCCTATCGGCTGAAAGATGGCGGACTTTAGACGTGCAAAACAAAGTGCCGCAACCGCCTGAAATCGGTTGCGGCACTTTTGCCTGCTTTCTGTAACCCGTCTTACTGGATCAGTAAGGCGTTAATTCTGCGTACGAAGCCAGCAGGGTCTTCCGGCAGAGCGCCTTCGGCCAGCACTGCCTGATCGAAAAGGATGTCGGCAAAATCGGAGATTTTCTCCTCAGAACGCATTTTGGACAAGCGTTTGACCAGTTCATGCTCCGGATTGATCTCCAGAATCGGTTTTACCTGCGGCACATCCTGTCCGGCCTGACGCAGGATTCTCTCAAGGTTGCCGCTGATGTCGAACTTGTCGGACACCAGACATGCAGGTGATTCGGTCAGGCGGGTAGTGACGCGAACATCCTTGACCCTTTCGCCAAGTGCTTTCTTGATCTTTTCCACTGCCGGCCCCGCCTGTTTGGCGGCTTCTTCCTCTGCCTTTTTCCCGGCTTCCTTTTCTTCCTCAGAGCCGATGGACGAAAGGTCGAGCTCGCCCTTGGCGATGGACTGTAGCTTCTTGCTGTCGAACTCGGTCAGGTGCGAGACCAGCCATTCGTCGATGCGGTCGTGCAGCAGCAGCACTTCGATACCCTTCTTACGGAATACCTCAAGATGCGGGCTGTGCGAGGCGGCGGCGAAGGTGTCGGCGGTGATGTAGTAAATTGTTTCCTGCCCGTCCTTCATGCGGCCGATGTACTCTCCCAGACTGATCGTTTGCTCATTGCTTTCAGTGGATGCAAAACGAAGCAGGCCCGCGAGTTTTTCGCGGTTGGCATGGTCTTCGACAACCCCTTCTTTCAGGCAGTTACCGAACTCGCCCCAGAAAACGGTGTAATCCTCGGGGTTGTCTTTTACCATTTCTTCGAGCAGGCCGAGCACGCGTTTGGTCGCGCCCTTCTTCATGGCATCCATAGCGGGGGACTTCTGAAGGATTTCGCGCGATACGTTCAGCGGCAGATCGGATGAATCCATCACACCGCGCACGAAGCGCAGATAACGCGGCATCAGATCCTCGCCGGCCTCCATGATGAACACGCGCTTCACATACAGCTTCACGGCATGACGCGATTCGGCCTGCCAGAGATCGAAGGGGGCGTTCTTCGGCAGATAGAGCAGCAGGGAGAACTCATACTTGCCCTCCAGCTTCTGATGGATCCAGCCGAGCGGGTCCTCGAAATCGTGCCCGATATGTTTGTAGAAATTGGTGTAGTCCTCATCCGTCAGCTCGGATTTCGGACGGGTCCACAGGGCCGAGGCCTGATTGACGGTCTCGACCTGTGCAGGCTTCTCCGCTTCGGTGACTTCGCCGTCCACCTCGACTGCCGGGTTGGATTCGCCGAGCATGCGGATGGGGAAGGGGATATGGTCGGCATATTTGTGGATGACAGAGCGGATGCGCCAGTCATCGAGGAACTCGTCGGCCTCCTCGCGCAGATGCAGCACGATCTCGGTGCCACGGGCCTCGCGCTCGACGGTCTCGATGCTGTATTCGCCGTCGCCTGCTGATTCCCAGTGCACGCCATGTTCCTTGCCCAGCCCGGCGCGTCGGGTGGTCAGCGTCACGCGGTCAGCGACCAGGAAAGAGGAATAGAAGCCGACGCCGAACTGGCCGATCAGGTGGGCATCCTTCTCTTTGTCGCCGGAAAGCTTGTCGAAGAACTCACGCGTTCCGGAACGTGCGATGGTGCCGATATTATCCACCACCTCATCGCGGCTCATGCCGATGCCGTTGTCGCGGATGGTGATGGTGTGTGCATCCTTGTCCAGTCCGATGAACACGTTCAAATCGCTATCGCCTTCGAACAGCGCATCGTCGGTGGTGGCCTCGAAGCGCAGCTTGTCGGCGGCGTCGGAGGCATTGGATATCAGTTCGCGCAGGAAGATTTCCTTGTTGGAATACAGCGAGTGGATCATCAGATCCAGCAGCTGTTTCACCTCGGTCTGAAAGGCGCGGGTTTCGGTATTGTTCTGGGTGCTCATGTTTTCTCCTCAGGCTTGTTCGTTCAGATTGTTCTGAACCTCATAGATAGGGGTCGGATCAGATCGTTTCAAGGGGCGCTGAAAAAAGGCTACTTCCCTTGTTTATGGGATAGACTGCGCAGGGCACTATAACTACGCTGGGACAACGAGGGGGTTTGCAGACCGGATAAGCCGCCGGTTCCTCTGGGGCGGAGATATGATCAAGCACGTTTTTTGCATTGGGATATACTTGGTTTGCTTCGCCTCGCCGTTTACGGCGCATTATCTGCCGTCAATCATGGCATCGGGGAACATTACAACAGCGTACGCCGCCGAGGGGCATGAAGATAAGGCACATCAGCAAAAAAAGCATGCTCAGAAAGCACACAAGGACAAGGCTCGAGAGTCCTCTGATAAACACGATGATGCCGATGACGAGTCGAAGAATTGGGAAGGATCGGCAGAAGGCAAGGATGGCTCAGGCAACGGATCAGGCGGCGTAAGCCCACCTCCGCCAACGCCACCAGGGACACCAACGGATATAACACCTCCGGTTATTATTCCGCCGGCAAACATCACGCAGGAGGCGACATCCCTGCTTTCGCCGGTTGCGCTGGGCGCAGCCTCGGTGTCAGACAATGTTAGTACAGGTTTGAGAGCCATCGCTTCGCCTCCTGGCCCGTATCCCTTGGGAGTAACAACCGTGATTTGGAGTGCTACGGATGCAGCGGGCAATGTCGGTACGGCCACACAAACAGTGTCGCTGGTGGATACCACGCCGCCGGTGATCACTGCGCCAGCGGCAGTCACGGCGAATTCTTCCGCAGGGCAGGCGATTGCCGTTGCCATTGGTCAGGCTACGGCCAGTGATGCCATCTTACCTGTTAGCATCAGCAGTAATGCACCAACTGTATTCCCGATTGGCGTTACAACGGTGATTTGGACAGCCACGGATGCACATGGCAACAGTGCTACGACAAGCCAGCTTGTTACCGTGACAGCGATAGATTCGACTGCTCCTGTGGTGACGTCTCCTGCGTCTGTGGCTGCTGAAGCTACAGCCGCTATCACGCCTGTGGCGTTGGGAACCGCCACCGCCACGGATGCTGTTAGTGGCGCGCTCGCCGTTTCGAACAATGCACCACCAGCAGGTTTTCCTGTCGGCGTAACGACAGTTACATATACAGCCACCGATGCAGCGGGGAATGTTGGTACTGCGACGCAAACGGTGAGCATTACCGATACCACACCACCGTTGATTTCCATGCAGCAGCCAGCGGTTACGGTGGAGGCTGTGGCAGCGCAAAGCTCGGTGAATCTAGGGATTGTTAGCGCTAACGATATCGTGGACGGCTCCCTCACCCCTACCAGCAATGCCCCCTCAGCATTTCCTCTGGGTGTTACACAGGTGCTCTGGTCCGCAACCGATGCGGCGGGTAATTTGGCGACGGCAACGCAAAACGTCGTCGTGCAGGATACCACGCCTCCGCTTGTGACGGCTCCGGCAGCGGTGACAGTGGATTCGGCTACAGGTCAGCCGACTGCCGTCGCCATCGGAATTGCTACGGCGATGGATGCATTTATTCCCATCATCATCAGCAACAATGCGCCGGCATCCTTCCCGATTGGCATCACGACAGTGACGTGGACAGCCACCGATGCCAACGGCAACAGTGCCACGGTCATGCAGACGGTGACGGTGAATGACAGAAGTGTCCTCGCCGGACTGCCGCCCGATCCAGGCCTTGCGGGACAGGCGACGCTGGCCGGCATCGACTCCGACAACGATGGCGTGCGCGACGATGTGCAGCGGTGGATTGCTCTGACCTATCCGAATTCTCAGAAGACAAGGGCTTCATTAACCCAAATGACAATTACGATGCAACAATTTATTTTGGATGCGGTAGATCCCGCTAAATCGATGATGCATGCCATTCAAATGGGGAAGGACACTAGATGCTTGGCGTATATTCAAGGCGGAATATTTTCTACGATTAGTTCCGAGCATAAAGCGATATTCCTGAATTCAGCTTTGCGATCACAAGCGTGGCTGCAAGCTGATCATCAGTTGAGCGGGAGTATGTTCAAGGGAATGGATTATGCAGACTGGAAAAAAGGCTGCAATTTTGATCCCGATGTAATGCCGAATTGAGGGGGGGGGGGGGATAATGAAAATGTTTCGATCACTGATTTTATTCGCGCTATTGCTGCTCTCCATCCATGCATTGCCCACTCATGCGGAGGCTGGCGTTTGCCAGTCGAAGTCGGCGATTGTGTTCAGCAATGGAATGTACAATGATAAAAAGGCCGCAGACGATTCGCTTGTAAAGTTAGAAATTACAATCAGAGGGTACTTCCAAGCATCCCAATACTTGTCTGAATTTGAGTTCTATTTGGCTTATGCCGATAATGGTGGTGCGGCGGGTCTGGGTTCTCTTTCCGGGCTGGCGCAGTTGCATGAGGCATTCGTGCAGAAGCAGGCGGCGACTTATGCCATGTTCTGGCGGTGGGCGGGAGGTTTGCCGGGCGCTCCGGCATGGTTTAGCACCTTGATGCAGGATATTGCGGTGGCAACGAATGCGACGGCTTATGTGAATGATCCGGACCTTCAGAAGCAGCTATCCGGCGACCCAGCCAATCTGCAACAACAGCCCGGCTATAAGGCCTTGCTCAACAAGGGGATGCGGGTGGTGATCGTGGCTCATTCGCAGGGGAACTTCTATGCCAACAGGGCCTACGATGCGCTGGCGGCGCAGAAGCCTGAATGGGGGAACAGCGTGGGCATCGTGGCGGTAGCATCGCCGGATATTCGAGTGGCGAGCATCAATGGTCTGCATGTTACAGCCATTGAAGATGTGGTGATTGCCGCTCTGTGGCCCAACACGCTTACGGCCAATGCGACAAACACCACGACCGGAGGAAATGCCGATACATGGGGTCATGACTTTGTCGGCAGCTATCTGAATGGCAATTCAACCCGACCATTGATTATGAATTATATTCTTGCGAGCAGGCAGCAACTTCAACCTTCGCCGTACAATATGGAGCCGCAGGTAATTATGAGCGGCATGGGGGTCGCGGCTGCACCTGATGGCTCCATCTATATCAGTCTCAGCGCAGGAAGTTCCTGTACTCCAGTGAGGGGTGGCGGGACTGTATGCGTACTCATTCCCGGCGGAGGGGTGAAAAAACTGGTGTATAAGACAGACGGCCCCTCAACGATCACCTCGGTGCCCGGCGTGCCGCAAGTGGAGCATGTTGGGCCGGATGGAAGCCTGTATTATGGTGACAGTGGGATGAATGGTTTCTCGTATGCCACCAACATCTTCAGAGTAAGTCCGCAAGGTCAAACAGGCGTTGTGTATTCGGCAGGCTCGTTTCCGAATCCTTATCGTCTATATCCATACATATATGATTTTGATGTTGCCTCTGATGGTGGGGTGTATATTGCCGAAGATGCCTTTATTTACAGGGTCGGTCCCGCAGGGGCTATCTCCCATGTCGCAGGAAGGTCGCTTGGGCTTGGTCGAGGAGCGCCACCCACAGGGGTCTCGGCTCTGGATTGGGGGATAAATACTGCTTCAAACCTGAAAGCGGGATTCAACGGAAACTTCTTTTTCGCTATTGGGGTACGTGATATTCAGAGCGGTGGAGATACTATTATCCATGTGGATCTAACCGGGAATGTCTGGATGCTTCCATCCGGTTGGTATCCTCCCTGGCCACCTCAAATTAGTCACAGCGTGGATGAGGGATACGATATTTGTCCAAACGGCGACATCCTGAATGCCATCGGAGGCAGCCTCCTGCGTTATAGCAACAGCGGAATAACATCGCAAATAGCTACTGGCGTAAATGCAAATTCGGTTTTCGAGTGGTCCGGGAAGGATGATACCGTGTATTACGCCGATCCTTTAAGCGGGACTGTGAACAAGTTGGTGCCAAGCCCGAATTAGGTTGATGAAGGAGAGGTAAGGGATTCAATGCATGTACGTATGATTTCCCATGCTTCGAGCTTTTTCTCGAAGGTGTACGCTGCATGCGCCGGGCTGGTGGAGGGGAGCAGATGCCGTTCGATATGCGGGTGTTGGTCAGCAAGGGATGGCAGCACGATGCTTCAGTTGCGGACGGAGCCATGCCTGCCGGAAACGCTCCGTTCAGGCCCTGAGTACATCGCGAATCATCGGGTGAGAAAAGTCACTGGTCATCGTCAATGTTCTGCGTCACGCTTTGCACATCAGACTCACCAAGGAGGAAGAGAATGAAATCAATCTTTATCGCATCCGGATTGTTTGCCGCAGTCCTGATGTCGTTTGCACCGTCGGCCTCGGCCGGCACCTTCGGCGATAGCATGGAAGAAAGGGCCGCCGCCGTACGTTCCCAGACCGAGGGGTTGAATAACTACCACGCCTATCTGGCACGCGAACTGGCTATGATCGCAGGGGCTGAGAATTCCCAGCACGATGGTGCTGACCGTGTATTCATGAAAATGGCGGAACAAGAAGCTGCCAAAGCAGGGGGTAAGTAATGAACAGGAAACTTTTCACAGTATTGGCATGCAGCACCCTGCTTGGCGCATGTGCAACCCACGGTGGCATCAATGTCGACCGCAGCGAACTGGGCGAAGCCCGCAAGCATGTGGCTGCAGCGCGTGATGCAGGTGCCGAAACCTGCGCACCGAAGCACATGGCTCAGGCTCAGGCCAATCTTCTCTGGGCAGCGCATGAGCTGACCGAGGGTATCCACCCGGATGAGAATGCCCGACTGATCGGCGAAGCCATCAAGCATGCCGATCTGGCTGTCGAAGCCTGCAAGAAGCCGATGAAGGCCGAAACCATCGCCCTGACCGGTGTGAACTTCGAAACCAACAGCGATGCGCTGACACCTGCTTCGATCTCGATTCTCGATGGCGCTGTCGCTACTCTGAAGAAGCGTGCTGACGTCCGTGTCGAGGTTGGTGCACACACCGATTCACGCGGCAAGGATAGCTACAACCAGCAGCTGTCCGAGAAGCGTGCAGCCAGCGTGCGTGCCTATCTGGTCGGGCACGGCATCGCCGGCGACCGCCTGACCTCGCGTGGTTACGGTGAAAGCAAGCCGGTCGCCGACAACGCCACAGCCGAGGGTCGTGCCAAGAACCGTCGTGTGGAACTGGTTGTCCTGAAGTAAGGCTTCATCAGCAAGCAAGAAACCAGGAAGGGGGCGGATGATTCCGCCCTCTTCTTTTTTTGTCTGAACCCCGACTGACTTGAACCGGCAGCCGATTCGAGACCTTGGGGAAGGGGGTTGGGTGCAAGCAGAATGGTCAGACAGGGGAGTTGTCTGACCTGATCTCAGCTGCTCGTTTGTATTCCGGGCAGGGCTTGCCGTTTATGCCAATCGGTGGATCCAGTCGGCGCCCAGTGTGCCGTGCAGGCGTTCCAGGTAGTCGGCGGCGGACACCCGTTCGATCATGCGGTCGGCTTCGGTGATGCGTTCGGCCAGGTCTTCCTGTCTGTCGGCTTCATCCTCGTCGAGTTCCTGAAGCTGGCTGCTCAGGTATTCGCGGTGCGACAGCCATAGCTGCCTGTCGCGCTGCTGTTTGATGACCAGACGCTCCCGATACCAGTCGCTTTGCAGCAGGTAGTCGCGGGTGAACATGCGGCGGATATCCGGATGATTCACATCCAGCCCCTCGTAGTTGCCATGCGCCATGATATGCAGCAGGGCCTTGAGCGGCGGGCAGGCATTCTCGATGGAGCCGTCGGTGAAGTAGTCGAGGGCCACGCGTTGCTGCGCCTCGCAGATGTTGTTGATGCCGTCCACGAAGTCTTCCATGCCCTGGGTTTCGGGCTTCAGCATCGCCTCGTCGAAGACCGCCATCGGCCTGTCGAACATCTTGCCGAAATGGTCGTGCACGAAGCGTTCTGTCATGCGGTAGCCAAGCCGGCTGGCGAGCACGGTTTTACCCTCGTGTTCGAAATCATCCAGTTTTTCCAGATAGCCCTGCTTGATCATGTAGGACGGCTTCTGGAACTTCACGGGCATACGGCACCAGATCTCGGGGATCAGCATGCTGATATCGTGATCGATGCGCCGGTTGGCTCCGATATAGCCGGCAGCAGTGGAGAACCCGTCGTAACCGCACAGGATGAAGGACACCAGTGCATTGTTGAGATCGGCTGTGGCCGACAGCGAGTTGAACGGCCCCTTGGTCAGTGCCCCTTCCGAGCCCGCGCCGGTGGTCGAGGGCGATTTTCCGGTCAGGCTGCAAATGAAATCCATGAACAGTTCCGGCAGTTCCTGATAATGGATGGGATTGAATACCGCCAGGGTTCTTGCGCCCGGACCGGGCGGGTTGTTGCGGCGACCGGTGAGCACGGCGTTGACCGGGAAATATACCGGCTGATGCGATGCAAGTCCGCGCTTCAGACGGGTGCTGATCTCCGCCAGATAGGCGGATCGCGGATCGGCCAGATCGGGTCTGTCCTGCAGGTAGCGCACATTCTGGCTCGGCTTGCCGTTCACGATACGCGGATGCGCTGAAGAAACGAAATACAGCGACTCATCCATGCCTGCGGCACCGGTGATCAGGCCCTGCATCGGCGCGCTGAATTCCTCGAAATGCACCACATCCTCGATCATCTCCTGCGCGTCTTGACGCTGCATGGGTTCGAAATTGGAGATGAAGCTGTTGCCGCATGACAGGTCGGATTCGGTTTGCAGATCCGCACCGCGATGGATGGCCTCGTCCGGTCTCTGGAACAGGCGGGTTTCGCAGTTATCGGTGATCTTGATGCTCGGATGATCGAATTCGGGATTCAGTCCGTCCACATAGCCGGTCGGAATCACCGTCGAGGCGGTGATGTCGTCTTCCATCTGCAGTTTGTCGGCTGCGATATAGTCCTGACGCAGCTTGAACAGCCGCCAGCTGCCGTCTTCACCGAAGCCGACGCGCAGGTAGCTTGCCATGAGCTTGCGGCCGTGGTGGCGCAGTTCGTGACCATCGTGGCCGTTCACCTTGTCCACCGAGAAATGTTTATCCCAGTCGCTTCCCCATGCCGTTCTGTAGAAACGTTTGATCATGAAGGCCAGCGCCAGAATGTGCTGCGGGACGTTGTCCAGCCAGCGGTTGTAGGCATTGGTGTAATCGTCGGCCGAAGGGGTCAGCAGTTTGATCACCGAGCCCAGACTGCGCTCCCTGCTCAGCAGGCTGCGTGTGTCCGGTTCGTGGGTGCCCTTGTTGCGGAAGCGGGTGGAATAATCCTTTTCGAACAACGCCCTGACCCGTGCGATATCCTCTTCAAAATTGCCCACATATACGGGACCCGAAATGACCGCACCGGCGATGGACTTGGATATCTCCGACTTTCCGCCGCCGGATACCGTGCTCGGCTTGTGGCAGAAGGTCCCCTCGCCGATGGTGCCGATCAGTCGCCAGCTCGGCGCATCAGGATGACGCTCCAGATGTACCCTGAAACCGCTCGGATAGATATAGGTGTGCCTGGCCAGAAGCTTGATCTGATTCGCGCCATCCTTGCCCTGCCAGCATACGCTCAGGTCGTGAATATTGATCTGCGTATCCTCCGGCACATAGATGATCTCGGGATAGCGCTTGTCGATGGCATAGCCTTCGGCCTGCAGCTCTATCCTGTCGGCAAGCCGCTGGCACAGATCTGCAAAGGCGCGCCCTTCGACCATATAGCTTGAGTGCGGCAGATAGATCTCGCCGAGGTTGTAGCGCGGGAAGGCCAGTGCGCCACCGGCATGTTCCTCTTCGCAGCCGCCGAACAGGTTGGCCGAGTAGCTGATATGGGATTTGATCTCTTTCTTGCTGTAGCCGAAATAGTTGTCGGCGATGACGGTGACGATCACTCCGCGCATATCGCGGCAGACCAGCTTGAAGGCGTTGCCGTCGTTGTAGAGTTCATCCGCATCCGTCCAGCACATGCCGTCACGGCGCTGACGTTCGCTGGCCTGATCCACATGCGGCAGGCCGAGCGCTTTCTTCTTCAGACCGACCAGATGCGGGGCGAGAATAATGCAGCCGGTCTGGCCGGTCCAGTGCTCGATATCCAGCGCAGCATCGTTCTCCGGCAGGAAGGGGTCGCCCGCATTGCCGAAGATCGATTCCACGAAATCCAGATTGGAGACCAGACCGCCGGGCGCGAAAAAGCGCACCTCAAGGCTCTTGTCAGGCAGAACGCCTGCAACGCCGGGGCGAACCGTCGGCCTGAGCAGCAGGGAGACCCAAAGTTCGGCCTTTTCGGCTTCTTCACTGGTGGCGGGCAATTCAAGCAGCGAGCGCGGCGGATCGAGGGCCTCTTTCAGAAGGGCCGCATATACATTGGCGGGGACTTCCAGTTTGTCTGCGGGAACCGGCAGGCCGCCTGCGGCGATGTGGAACACGCCCTTGGTAGTGCGGCGGTCATTCTTAGGGTTGTGCAGCACGCCCTGCAGCAGGCGGTAGGACTCGACGATGTCCGAGCGGAAATGGTTGCCGTTCAGTGGCAGCGACACCTCCCGCGCGATGCCCGGTTTGTCTGCAACCAGAGTGGTGCCGGGAAGTTCGATGATCTCCTGCACGCCGTTCTCGGCAAGATATGCATTGAGGAAGTTCTGGATACGCTGATCGGCCGGGCAGCGATAAGTGGATAGCAGGCGGCGGAGGCGCGCGTAACGTTTGAGTACACTGTCGGCCATGCCGAGATAGGTGTAGTCCTCTTCCTTCAGATGGCAGGTGGGCATGCCGAGCGCGGCCAGCTTCAGGTTGATCAGCTGATGCCATACGTGCGGCGGAGCCGCTGCGGTGTCCTGATTGTGTGCTGCTACGTCATCTTTCATGGTGTACATCCAGTTCTCGTTGAGCGTTTCTGTGCTGCGCGTTCAAATCTTTGAGAAGGCACAGGATAGAGCGGTAAACATAATCAGCAATGGCGGTGCCATGAGGAACGCCTTGATTTATCGATGTTTTTCCGCTTTTCCCGTTGGTTTCAGGCTAAATAATATGCAGTGCCGCCTAATATTTCAGCGTATGACATCCTATTCAATCGCCGCTTGCGAGATGACGATGCCGTCTTCATCGGCATACAGGTAATGCCCGGGCTGAAAGCTGACATCGGCGAAATGCACCGCGATATCGGGAACACCCTGATTGCGCTTCACCGTCTTGCGCGGAGTGGTCGCCAGTGCCTTCACACCGATATTCACCCTGGCGACACCCGCAGAATCTCGGATACAGCCATGGATCACCACGCCCTCCCAGCCATTGGATGCGCCGAGAGCCGCCATCACATCACCCATCATCGCGCAGCGCATGGAGCCAGCGGCATCCACCACCAGGACCTTGCCATGCCCATCGGTTTCAAAGGCGGCCTTGAGGAAGGTGTTGTCGTCCACGGCCTTGAGTGTGACGATCTTCCCGTGGAAGCGGACCTTGCCGCCGAAATCGCGGAAGATGGGGGCGGCCACTTGCAGGTTCTCCAGATGCGCGTCGTACAGGTCGGTTGTTTTGAAAGACATGGGATTGAATCCTTTGATCTAGGTCCGGCCCGGCCACGACGGTGAACTTGCGTCGCGCTGCTTCTCATGCAGCATATCGAGATAGAGATTCTCCACCTTGCTTCGCGCCCACGGGTTCTTGCGCAGGAAGGTGAGGCTGGATTTCACCGACGGGTCGCTGTTGAAGCATTTGATCCGCACATGGATACCTAGCTCTCCCCAGCCGTAGTGTTCCACCAGTTCGCTGACGATGCGCTCCAGCGTGATGCCGTGCAGCGGGTTATTGGGTTGTTCCTGCTTCATGCATCGAGGCTAAGCGAGAAGCCCGGAATAGCAAACAGCCTGACAGATACGCTCAATGGCCGGATCCTTTCGCAGCACGGTGATTGAAGGAGAAGATGCAGCCCAGGATGAACAGGATGAGCACGGCCGAGGCGGAATAGCGGCTGAGTTCCAGACCGCCTGCGCTTACCGGCTTGTCGAGGAAATCACCGACCACGGCACCCAGCGGTCGGGTGAGAATGAATGCCGCCCAGAACAATGCTGTTGTTGAGATATTCGTGCGGAAGTAGGCCACAACCATCACTGCCAGCATCCTGCCGAAGACCATGGCCGCACCGGTGTAGCCGAGACCGGCAGTGTCCGCCGTCCAGTCGCCGAGCGCGGTGCCCAGTGTCTGCGAGAACATGATGGTCAGCCAGTAAAAGCCTTCCGCCTTCGGGGAGGACACATCGTTCACCGACACCGAACCGAGTGTGCGGTGCCAGATGAACAGCGATGAGGCGAGCAGCAGGGCCAGCAGGGTTGTGCCGCCGGTATAGCCGATACCCAGCGAGCGGTCGGCGAAATCGGCCGGCGTGGTGCCCACCGTGGTGGTGGCGATGATCGTCATCCAGTAGAGCAGGGGGTGAAAGCCGTTCGCCCTGATCTGTGCTGCCACGGCGATCACGAACACAGCGGCGAAGATGGCAGTGCCCATCAGATAGCCGAGGTTCATGGACATGGATGTCTGCGGCAGAAGTTATTCAGTTTACAGTGTTTTCTGAACTGAAAGTGAATGCAGCGCGCCACATGTCTTCGGGATACCATTGCGGCGTGAAGAAAGAGCAGCGCAAACGCATCGTGGACCGGCATCGGGACAGCCTGTCACGGCATGGCTATCACCCGAATGCCCTGTATTGGAGCAGTCGCGAGATTCAGGAGATCCGCTTCGAGGTGCTGGCCGGCATCGGTATCGGGAACGGGGATTCTGTGCTGGATGTGGGTTGCGGCTTCGCGGATTTCAAACGCTGGTTCGAACGTATCGGAACCGGGCATCTGGACTATACGGGCATCGATCTGTCGCCGGACCTGCTTGCAGAGGCGGAATCCCGACATCCCGATGGAACGTTTTATTGCGGCGATCTGTTCGATATGGATTTTACGCAACAAAGTTTCGACTGGGTGATCCTTTCAGGTGCTCTGAACGAGCAGTTGGGCGATCAGGGGCGCTATGCCCGCAGGGTGATCAGGCGCATGTTCGCCTTATGCCGCAAGGGGGTGGCCTTCAACCTGCTCGATGCGCGGCATCTCAATGCGCACGATCTGCAAAGCCATCAGCCGGAGACGATGCTGGATTGGTGCCGCACGCTGACCCCTGCGTGTGAACTGCACGATGCCTATCTGAAAAACGATTTCACTGTGTATATGCGTCGCGAGGATGCAGCAGGCTGATCATTCGCCGATATCCTCGTTCCATAGGGCAGGATTGGCGGCGATGAAGTCCTGCATCAGGCGGTAGCACTCCTCGCTATCCGCATTCACGAGCTCCACACCGCGCGAACGCAGATGTTCTTCCGGCCCCCTGAAGGTGCGGTTCTCGCCCAGCACCACCTTCGGGATGCCGTAGAGCAGCACGGCACCACTGCACATATCGCAGGGGGATAGCGTGGAATACAGTGTCGCCCGGCGATAGTCGGCAGCGGTCAGGCGACCGGCATGCTCCAGACAATCCATTTCGGCATGCAGTACCGCGCTGCCGTTCTGCACCCTGCGGTTGTGGCCGCGGCCGACGATCCTGCCGTCGATCACCAGTACCGAACCGATGGGGATGCCGCCTTCGCTCAAACCTTTTTGTGCTTCCCCGATGGCTGCCTGCAGAAATTCGTCCATGACCGGCTCCTTGTGTACGTCGGTCCCTGCATGTCAAAGCCGCGGCATGCGGGGAGTGGCAATCATTGTATGCTTCGCCGTCTATGGATGCAGCACAAAAACAACATCTCATCGAGCTGCACCGCGACAGTCTGGCTCTGTACGGGAGCACGACTGACGCGCTGCACTGGGCCTCGCGCGGTCAGCAGAAAGTGCGCTTCCGGGTGCTGGCGGGTATCGGCATTGCACTGGGCGACTCCGTGCTCGATGTCGGTTGCGGTTTCGCCGACCTGCGCGACTGGCTGCGCAGTCACAGGCTTGATGTGGCTTACACCGGCATCGATCTCTCAGCTGAGATTCTTGCCATTGCCGCACAGCGCCATCCCGATGTATCCCTGATGTGCGGCGAGTTGTTCGATTTCGACTTTAAGCCGCGGTCGTTCGACTGGGTGGTGTTGTCGGGCACGTTGAACTGGCAGCTGCACGATGACGGAGCCTATGCGCGGCGGGTGATCGCCCGCATGTTCGAGCTTTGCCGCTTCGGTGTCGCCTTCAATATGCTCGATGCGCGCAACCGGGAGATGCAACACCTGCAAGACCTGCAAGACCTGGTGGCCTTCGATCCGGATGCCATGCTGGACTACTGCGCCACCATTACCCCGGATTGCAGCTATCTCGGTGATTATCTGACCAACGATTTCAGCATCTATATGCGGAGGATCGCTTGATACTCGACGCCTTGCCCTGCTGACCGGTTTTATTCTGCTGGCCTGGTCGGCGGATCGCTTCGTGAATGGTGCATCCTCTATCGCACGGATATCCGGCATTTCCCCGATGGTGTTCGGTCTGACCATCGTGGCCATTGGAACGAGCCTGCCCGAGTTGACAGCGAGTATCGCAGGGGCAATCAAGCGGGAACCGGATATCGCTATCGGCAACGTGCTCGGTTCGAATATGATCATCATCCTTGCGGTGCTTTGCATGCCGGCGCTGATTGCGTCCGGGCCATTTGGTGCCGCAGTCCTGAATCGTGATATACCCGTGATGTTCGCATTGAGCATCGTCTTGCTTGTGACGGCCTTTGGTTCCGGTTCACGGGGGTGTATCAACAGGTTTGAGGGCGTTCTTCTGTTTTGCGGCTTTGCTGCATATTTACTGTTGCTGGCCGGGGAAGGGAAACTTCTTTCATAGTCGCCGGCATTGCCATATTCTCTTTCCAGACGGAGTTTTATCTGCGAGTCAGCAGGTATACAAGGTGATTGCATGAACGATATCGAAGCCATTGAGCATCTGAATTCAACGCATCGCTTCCGCGTGATCGAACGGTTGAGTTTCCCGGAACGTTACTGGCCGGGGGAGCCGGCGATGCCGCGTGTGGGGCTGGTGGTGGATGTCGAGGCCACGGGGCTGGATACCGTGCGCGACAAGATCATCGAGCTTGGCATGGTGGCCTTCGAGTACGATGCCGCCACCGGCATGATCTACCGCATCCTGCACAGCTACGGCGGCTTTGAAGATCCGGGTAAGCCGCTGAGCGAGGTCATCAAGAATATCACCGGTATCAGTGACGAGATGCTGACAGGGCAGAAACTGGATGATGATGAGATCAACGCATGGCTGGAAAAAGCCGATATCATCATCGCTCACAATGCCGCCTTCGACCGGCAGATGATGGAACGTCGCCTGCCTGCCACCAGAACGGCCAACTGGGCCTGCACGATGTTCGATATCGACTGGACGCTCGAGGAAGTCTCCAGCCTCAAACTGGACTACATCGCCTACCGGCTGGGTTATTTCTTCGAGGGGCACCGGGCTGTCAACGATGCGCAGGCCACGCTGCACCTACTGACCAAGGGGCTGCCAGTTTCCGGCAAGCTGGCCATGGTGGAGCTGCTGACCCATGCACGCGAGACGAGCCGTCGCTTCTTTGCCGTGAACGCACCGTTCGAAAAGAAGGATGTGTTGCGCGAGCGCGGTTACCGCTGGCTGCCGGAGTTCACCTACGGGCAGGGCGCAGGCAAGCGCAAGGGTGTGTGGAGCAAGGCTGTGGGCGAGGCGGATATCCATGCCGAAGAAGCCTGGCTGGCTGATACCATCTATCGCGACAAGTCCTCGATGTATGCCTGCATGGATATCACCGCCATGGAGCGTTATTCGCTCAGGGAGTTCGAGGCCGGTTGAGTATCATGGCTTTAAGAGCGGAACTGGACTGATGCTGGAAATCTCCGGCGCCGTCGGTATCCCCGACGAGGAGATCGAGATGCAGCCTATCCGCGCGCAGGGGGCGGGGGGACAGAACGTCAACAAGGTGTCCAGCGCCATCCATCTGCGCTTCGATATCCGCGCCTCATCGCTGCCGGATGCATATAAGGAGCGCCTGCTGCAATGCCGTGACCAGCGCATCAGCTCCGATGGCGTGATCATCATCAAGGCGCAGCAGTATCGCAGTCAGGCGATGAACCGGGCGGATGCCCTGAGCCGTTTGCAGGAGTTGATCCGTACGGCGATGGTGGTGCGGAAGAAGCGCAGGCCGACGCGCGCCACGCTCGGTTCCAAAAAACGCCGGTTGGAAAGCAAGAGCATCCGTGGTCAGGCGAAGAATCTGCGCAAGAAGGTCATCGAGTAGGCGGTGATTCCAGACAAAGGCGCGGCAGAGCTGTATTTTTCATACTCACTTCAGTAAAGGCCTTTATGATCATCCCTCCGTATCCGATGGGGGACGGTCGTTTCAAAATCACACTTGCGAGGTTGTCATGTTGAAGGAATACAGGGTCTGGGACGCACCGACGCGTATCTTCCACTGGGTGAATTTCACCACCGTCATTCTGCTGATATTCATGGGGCTGATGATGCTGTTCAAAAAGGAACTGGGCATCGCCAGCCTTGATGCGAGGATCATGCTGAAAACCATCCATGTGCTGATCGGCTATGTGTTTGTGCTCAATCTTCTGGTGCGCATCGGGTGGGCCTTTGTCGGTAACCGCTTCGCGCGCTGGGGAAGCATGCTTCCCGGCAAGGGTTATGTTGCAGAGGTGAAGGGCTATCTGGCCAGCATCAGGGCCGGTGAGCCGAAGCAGTATCTCGGGCACAACCCGCTGGGCAGGCTGGCTGTGGCGGTGATCATGGCTTCGTTGCTGGTGCTTGCCGTGACCGGTCTGGTACGTGCCGGCACCGATATCTATTACCCGCCGTTCGGCTCAAGCGTGGCATCATATGTGGCGGCTGAAGGTGTGGATCCGGCCAGTCTGAAGCCCTATGACAAGAGCTTTGTCGATGCCGCTAAGATGAAAGAGCTGGGTGCATTCAAGGGTCCGTTCGGCGAGGTGCATGTATATACCGCATACTTCCTGATGCTGCTGATCGTGCTGCATATCGCTGCTGTGGCGCGCGCCGAGATCTCCGAAGGGGGATCGCTGGTGTCCGCCATGATCTCAGGCCGCAAGACCCTGAGCCGGGATCCCGAAGATACCTGAAGGCAGGAAACAGCCGCGGCTTATCGCCCCGCATTAATGAAACAGCCCCGCTTATGCGGGGCTGTTTTTCGCTCAGACAGCCTGTCCCCTAATCGCGCATCGGGGCGCGCGGGTTACCGATGGTCAGCGGCCTGGAAACAGTCAGGAAGGCGGCCACAATGTCGATATCTTCATCCGTCATTCGGGCTGCGATCTTGCGCATCTGGGCAGCAGGGTCGTTGTCACGGGCCATGGCATCCTGTGTCGAAGGTGTGGTTGCGCCGAGCCTGAAGGTTTCCAGTTCATGCTTCAGATAGGTGTAGCGCTGTCCGCCGATCGACGGATACATGCGTCCTGCGCTGCTCCCGTGGAAATCATGGCAGCTCTGGCAGGCCGGGATGCCCCGGCCCGGCGCACCGTACTCGGCGAGCATCTTGCCGTATTCGGGCCTGCCGACCGTTGCACCGTCGGCTTGCAGTTGCGACAGATCGGAGCCGATGAACGGGGTTTTCAGGGTGTGCACATAGGCGGCGACATCCCTGCGATCCTGTTCGCTCAACGATCTGACGATATTGTTCATGGCGTATTGCGTATTGTCCTGACGTTTGTCGTCGGCGAAATCGGTGAGCTGCTTGAGCACATAGGTGTCCACCTGGTAGGCCAGCCGCGGGGTGCCCATATCCTCCGTGCCCAGGCCGTCCTCGGCATGGCAGCCCGCACAGGCAGGCGTGTCGCCCTCGCCCGTCTGGTAGATGATCCGTCCGTTGCATTCATCGCCGATCGGCTCGGAGGCCTCTGCGGATGCTCCGAACGATACAAAGATGGCGCTTGCGCCCATTGCGTAAAACCATGCCTGCATACCCACACCTCGCGTTAAAGCGTATGGCCTGTTATGTAGCAGCCCCCTTCCCTGATGATGGCAGGCGCATCGTTAATATGTCAGCCAGCGTGTCGTAAATATCTATATGGCAATGATCGCCAGAATTTGACATGCAGGCGTCGAATCCGGATCGGGCAGAAGCGATGAACCATGACCGGGATGTGGTCTAGCCCGGATTCAACAGCTGCCTTAAGGCCTGAGCCAGCTTTTCGATGCCGAACGGTTTGTTGAGCACAATACTGCCTGCCAGTTTGAGCCCGTCATCGTGCATCTGCTTACGGTCGTAGCCGGTGGTGAAGATAACAGGAATCATCTTATTGATAACCCGTGCCGCTTCGGCCAGTTGCAGTCCGCCCATCTTCGGCATCACCACATCCGTCAGGATCAGATCAATGTTTCCTGCATCCGCAGCAAATATTTCCAGGGCTTCCCGGCCATTGGTTGCTGTGATGACATGGTAGCCCAGACTGCTGAGCACATGCCCTGTGGTTTGCAGTATCTCCTGTTCATCGTCGACCAGCAGAACAGCTTCCCCGTTGCCGGTCTCGATTTTTACCTGTTCTTCCTGCAGCTCTGGATCCGTGTCAGCGAGCAGGGGAAAGTAGATGTTGAAGTTGCTTCCCCGACCGGGCGAGCTGTCAACTTCGATGAAGCCATCGTGTGACTTCACCGTTCCGAAGACCATCGACAGCCCCAGACCGGTTCCCTTGCCGACCTCCTTGGTGGTGAAAAACGGCTCGAAAATCTGGCTCAGGCTTTCTTTATCGATGCCATATCCGTTATCGCGGACACTCAGCAGGGCATAGGGTTGCAGCTGTGCCCCGGGATGACGCGCTACAAAACCGCCGTCGGCCCGATAGCGGGCAAGCTCGATATGAATCGCCGGTTGGGCAGTGCCGCTGACAGCATCACGGGCATTGGTGATCAGGTTCAGCAGTAATTGCTGCATCTGTGTGGGGTCGGCGGAGACAAGCATATTGTCGATGATATTCACACTCAATTCGATACTTTCCGGGATTGAAACGCGATGCAGTCTCAATGTCTCCTTCAGAAACGGAGTCAGGGTCAGCGGGCGTTTCTGTACGACATCCTTGCTGGCGAAGGTCAGGAGCTGGCTGATCATTTCCGCAGCGCGCATGCTGAGGGCTTCGATGCGGGAAAGCTTATCGCTCAGTTGCGGGCGATCTTTGGCAAACTCGCGGGCCAGATACAGATTACCGGTGATGCCTGCCAGCATATTATTGAAATCATGAGCGATGCCTCCGACCAGCGTGCCGATGGCCTCCATCTTCTGTGCCTGATGGAACTGTTCCTCCATCTTCTGCAGTTGTGAAAGATCATCATGCACTGCGATGTAGTGACTGACTTCACCATTCTCGTCGCGGACCGGCGAGACGGTCAGCATGGCCGGATAAAGGCTTCCATCCTTCTTTTTCTCCATCACCTTGCCGCGCCAGGACCTTCCTTGATGCAGTGACTGCCACATCTGTTCGACGAGTTCGCTCCGTGCCTTGTCACGCACCAGATGCGGCTTTTTGCCGATGGCATCTTCCCGACTGAAGCCGGTGATCTCGCTAAAGGCGGGATTGACGTACTCGATGACACCATCGGCATCAGTGATGGTGATGACTTCACTGCTCTGCTCAATGGCCTGGGATAGCATTTTCAGGGCTTCGAAATTGTGTTCCCGTTCAATGGCAATCGCGGTGAGTTTAGCGGCGTAGGAGATGTCCTCAAGCTCCTCCTGACCGGGGGCGTGTGGATGATCGTAATACATGGCAAAGGTGCCCAGCACTTTTCCATCCGAGTTGATAATCGGTTCGGACCAGCAGGCGCGCAGGCCGAGAGGCAGGACAAAGTCGACATAAGCAGCCCAGCGCGGATCGTGCTCGATATCTTCGACGATAACACGGGTTTTGCTGAACGCGGCCGTTCCGCAGGAGCCGACCATCGGTCCGATTTCGATGCCATTGACAGCAGCGTTGTATTCCGCAGGCAGATTCGGGGAGGCACCCTGATAAAGCCGCCCGTCTCTGAGTAACAGAATCGATGCCTTCATCTTCTGGTAGCGCTGTTCGTAGGTGGCAACAATCTTTTCCAGGATATGCTTGAGATTCCTCTCAATAGCAATCATCTCCAGAATGGATGTGATCGATTCCCGCAGTCCTTCTGCCCATTTGCGGGTGGTAATATCCAGAATGCAGCCATCAATCCATACATTCCCTGTATCTATGCTGTCGCCAGCCTTGCCGGCCTCCATCACCCAGCACTCGCTGCCATCGGCGCAGACGATACGGTATTCTATGGCGTAGGAATCCGACTGTGCGATGGCTGCCTGGACAGTTTTCTGAACCAGAGGCATGTCATCAGGGTGAATGATGCTGCGATAGGAACGTGACGCATTGTCGATAAAATCAGTTGCGGGAAAGCCGCTGATCCGCTCGATGTCGTCGCTGATGAATTCCATGCTGCTACCGCTGTCGGGACGACACCGGTAGACGGCGCCGGGAATATTACCGACCAGTGTCCTGAAGCGATTCTCGCTCATCGCAAGTTCGATGGTCCGGTTCTTCACCATGCGCTTGAGAAGCATGGATTGCAGTGCAAAGATCGACAATAATAACAACAGCATGCCGACTGCCAGTTGCCAGTAGTAGTGGGCGACCACATCGCCGATGCCGGGTTCCGGTGTGTACAGCATAGCAGACACAGGAAAATCAGCCTGAATCAAACCCAGTTCCGCATAGGTTTGTACGATCTTCTGCCAGCGCTCCACGCTCATGTAGCCCAGTCCGACCACATCCTTGAGGATCATTTCGCGTGTTTTATAAGCCTCGAAATCGAGCTGATCGCGGGTGAGCTTTTGCGTGTTGTACTTGCGCAGAATAAGGGCGATGGTTTCATCAATATGGTTCAGGGCGTATTCCCAGCCCTGCATGCTGGCCTCGTTGAATTTCTTCAGCCGCTCCGGGTGATGACGAATCTCCTCGTCCGAGGTGATCAGGATATCGCCGTAAAAATCGATGCCGTAGTCACCCGGGCGCAGGACGCGGTAGGCTATGCCACGCTTATCGAGCTGGTGGGGCTGGTCGGTCAGATAGATGCTGAAGGCGTCGGTATGGCCGTTGATAAGGTCGTCGAGGTCGAAACTGGTGTCCTGACGGGTGAATTCGCCTTCGGTTACGCCGGCTTTTTTCATGGCGGCAAGCAGGACGGCATCCATGCCGCCGGTTTGCATCATGATGCGTTTGCCTTTCAGGTCGGAAAAGACGCGGATACCGGAACCATTGATGACGGCAAGCACCAGCGGTGAATGCTGGAAGATGGCTGCCAGCACCTGTACCTGTTTGCGCTTGGCGCGTGCCAGCACAATGCCGGTATCGCTGACACCGTAATGGCCTTCACCGCTCAGGGCATGATCGATCGGGTTTTTGCCCGGTCCGCCTTCAAGCAGCGTTACATTCAGTCCGCGTTCGGCGTAAAACCCCTTTTCCACAGCCATATAGAAGCCGGCAAACTGGAAGGCGTGTTTCCATTTCAACTGCAGGGAGATGTTCTCGTCGGCGTGAGCATATACAGGCAGACCCAGACAGAGCAGAAATGCGACGACTGTTCGTATGGGCGGATACATGCCGTGAATGTAGCAGATGTTATGGGCATAGTTCGAGCAGGAACACCGCTTCATTCAGATTGCCAGAGTGCTCTACGGGCATGCATATTTCGGTAGAGGCGAAAGCATGCCAGGGAGCAGCACATGAGCGGAAACAGCAAAGGCGGACAGTCGCGCATGTCGATTGTGCTCAAGGGGGCTCTGGCCGTGGGTTTGCCCCTGCTGGTGATCCAGTCCTCGGTGAATCTGGCCGCTTACGGCAGCGAAACGATGAAAAGCGTGATCAAGGTCTCCGCATGGCTGATGTTCGCCGGCTTCGCCTATCCTGCCGTGCATGCATGGATGGTCCGGCATGCGATGTTGAATCGTATCCTGATGGTGAATCTGGCCGGCATGCTGCTGTTTCTGGTGGCCGGATTTGTAGATGGTTGGCTTCCTGCTGCATTGCCGGGACTGGCCTGCTGGGGCGTGGCGCTGAACTGGGCCGCGAAAGCGGATACGGGACCCTGATGGCGCGGCTGTTTGCCTACGGCACGCTGATGTGCCCTGAGATCATGCAAAAGGTGGCGGGCATGACGCTTGAAGGAATCCCCGGGCTGGTGAAAAACCATATTTGCCTGAGCGTCCGCGGCGAGGCCTATCCCGGCATGGTGAAAGGGCAGGGTGGCGTGGTTCAAGGTTTGCTGTACACCTTTTCCTCCTGCCTCTGGCCGGTATTCGATGCCTTCGAGGGCGAAGATTATGTGCGCAAGCCGGTCACTGTCTGGCTGCAGGGGGGGAAACGCGAGTTGGTTCACGCCTATCTTTTTCGCCCCGCATGCCGCCGCTTGCTGACACGCACGCCATGGGATTTCGGGACATTCCTGAAAGATCACAAACAATCGTTTATCGTCGACTATCTTGCCGCAGAAAAAAGGCCGGCTGTGTTCTCTCCTGGTGAAAAACTGCAGTGATGCGAAAAAGGAAAGGCCCCTCGCGGGGCCTTTCCGGTTTTATCCAACTGCGTCTTACTTTGCTTCGAGCAGGGATGCGTGTGCCGCAGCCAGACGGGCGATTGGTACGCGCGGACCCGAGCATGACACATAGGTCAGGCCGATGCTGTGGCAGAACATGATGGAAGCCGGATGACCGCCATGCTCGCCGCAGATGCCCACCTTCAGGTCCGGCTTCTTCTCTCGGCCCCAGCCGACAGCCAGTTTCATCAGTTTACCCACCCCGTTGGAATCCAGCACTTCAAAAGGATTGTCGCGCAGAATACCCACCTCGTTGTACATCGGCAGGAACTTGTTCTCCGCATCCTCGCGGGAGAATGAGAAGGTCGCCTGCGTCAGGTCGTTGGTGCCGAAGCTGAAGAATTCCGCTTCTTCAGCCAGCTGCGATGCCCGCATGCAGGCGCGCACGACTTCCATCATGGTGCCGAACTTGAAGACCGGGGAGACGCCCTCGGATGCTTCAACCTCATGCTTGATGGTCTCGACGATCTTCTTGATATGGATGAGTTCCTCGGAGGTGCACACCTGCGGAATCATGATCTCCGGATGTACCTCGGTACCTGCCTTCTGGCATGCACAGGCAGCTTCCAGCACGGCACGGATCTGCATCGCATAGATCTCAGGGAAGGTGATACCCAGACGTACGCCACGATGCCCGAGCATCGGGTTGACCTCGAACAGGGCGCGGACCTTCTTCAGGATCGTTTCCTTCTTCTCGATGGCTTCTTCCACCAGTGCCGAGTCCGCCAGCTGCTGGATCCTGGTCTGCGAGGTGTTGCGACCGGAGAGCAGGCTCAGGGTCGAAGAAAGGACCTCGGAGCCGCGCATGGTATCGCGCAGGTGACGCAGCTGGATCAGGTCATCCAGCAACTGGTTCTCGGAAGGCAGGAACTCGTGGATCGGCGGGTCGAGCAGGCGCACGGTCACCGGGTTCGGTGACATGGTGGTGAACAGTTCGATGAAATCCTGCCGCTGAATCGGTAGCAGTCTGTCGAGGGCGTCCTGACGCTGCTCGAGTGTTTCGGAAACGATCATCTCCAGCACGATCGGCAGGCGCTCGGCCGCGTTGAACATGCGTTCTGTGCGGCACAGACCGATGCCCATGGCACCGTACTTCAGTGCGCGCTCGGCATCCTCCGGCACATCGGCATTGGCCATGACCTTCAGGCGGGCGCGTTCATCCGCCCATGAGAGCAGGGTCTTCAGCTCATCGGAGAACTCGGCTTCAACCGTCGGCACCGCACCCAGATAGACATTACCGGTGGTGCCGTCGAGGGTGATGATATCGCCCTCTTTGATCACCACATCGCCGATATGGGCGCGGCGGGCCATCACATCTACTTCGATGCCATCGGCACCTGCCACACAGGGCTTGCCCATGCCGCGGGCCACCACGGCAGCATGGCTGGTCTTGCCGCCACGGCTGGTGAGGATGGCCTCGGAGACGAAGAAGCCGTGAATGTCTTCAGGCTTGGTTTCTTCGCGCAGCAGGATCAGCGGTTTGCCATTAGCGGCTTTCTGCGCAACGGCGCGGTCGGCATCGAATACCACATGCCCGCAGGCAGCGCCGGGGCTTGCCGGAAGTCCCGTTGCCAGTGACTGTACCTTGGCGGTCGGTTCGAGACGCGGGAAGAGCATCTGTTCCAGCGATTCCGGAGCGATGCGCAAGAGGGCCTGTTCCTTGCTGATCAGCCCTTCGGCAACCAGTTCCACCGAGGTGCGTACCATGGCCTGGGTGTTCATCTTGCCGTTGCGGGTCTGCAGGCAGTAAAGCGTGCCTTTTTCGATGGTGAATTCGAAATCCTGAATCTCGGAATAGTGTTTCTCAAGCTTGGCGCGCAGCTCTTCCAGCTGGCGGTAGAGATCGGGCATCTCTTTTTCCATCTGGGCGATGGGTTTCGGTGTGCGGATACCGGCCACCACGTCTTCGCCCTGTGCATTGACCAGATATTCACCGTAGAACACGTTCTCGCCGGTTCCGGGATTACGCGTGAAGGCCACGCCGGTGGCACAGTCATCGCCGCGATTGCCGAACACCATGGTGCAGATATTCACAGCTGTACCGTTGGCCTGTTCCGGGGTGATGTTGAACTCGCGGCGGTAATCCACGGCGCGCTTGCCCGACCATGAGCCGAGCACGGCCTTGATGGCCAGATCGAGCTGTTCATAGGGGTCTTCCGGGAAGGCGCGGCCGGTCTGGGCATGCACCACATCGAGGAATTCCTGAGATATCTCTTTCAGATTCTCCGTGCTCAGGCCGACATCCTCCTTCACACCCTCGCGCTTCTTGATGGCCTCGAAGGGCACATCGAAATGCTCGTCGCCGATGCCCAGCGCGATCTTGCCGAACAACTGGATAAAGCGGCGGTAGGCATCGTAGGCGAAGCGTTCGTCGCCGGTTTGTTCGATCTCGCCCTGCAGGGTGTCCTTGTTCATGCCGAGGTTCAGGATGGTGTCCATCATGCCCGGCATCGACATCGCGGAGCCGGAACGCACGGAGACCAGCAGCGGGTTGTGCGCATCGCCGAACACCTTGCCGGTCTTCTTTTCCAGTTCCGTCATGTGCGCCTTGACCTGCTCCATGACGCCGTCCGGCAGCTTGTTGTCCGCGTTGATGTATTCCAGGCATGCCTCGGTCGTGATGGTGAATCCCGGTGGGACATTCAGGCCGATCTGGGTCATCTCGCACAGATTGGCACCCTTGCCGCCGAGCAGCATCTTGTTTTTTCCATCGCCTTCGTTGAATGAGTAGACGTACTTCTTGTCAGGCATGAGCTTCTCCGGATGTGATGTTTTTTAGGAATGGCTGTAGAGCCGGCCGGAACATCGGCTGAGGCGCAAGAGCAGTGTCCGGCGCATGGTCGATTGAGTATTCAGCTGGGATATTTGTGTGGTTCAACAAAACAGTTGTTCACTCTTGTTCCCGAAAGTGATTGGATGATAATCGTTTGACGATCGAAAACAACCGTTCTTCACCTATCTTTTGTGTGTCTTTTTACAGCCGCATGAAGGGCATGATGGAAATATAAAGCACAAAACACAGCGCGATCAGCAGCAGGGCGACCTTCAGCGGGGATTCCCTGATGAGCGTGAAAACCGTGCGTCTGCGGCCAGCGGCAAGTTCCGCCTGATAGGCAGCGCGCGCCGTGATGGCACGGTTCTTCTGATAGGCTTCCAGCAGGCTGCGCGCCTCGCCCAGACGGCTGTTATCATGCAGCCAGATGCCGGGCATGGAAACGCCCCAGTTGCCGGCGGTGGTTTCGTAGAAATCGATAGCGTTTTCCTGCAACAGCCCGCGCACATCCTCGGCTTCATCGTCAGGCACGTTGCGCAGCTTGAACAACAGGACAGGCATGCGGTACGGGGCTCAGGCGTTTTCGATGATGCCGCGCAGCATGGCGAACAGCTCGCGCTGCGCATGCCGGCCACGCCCGCCGCTCATTTCGCGCCTGGCCTTGCTCACCTGATTGCGCAACAGTTGGACATCCGCTCCCGGATAGCTTGCGATGAATTCGGTGAGGGTGTTCCCCCCGTCCTCGGCCAGCAGGGAATCTCGCCAGTGCTCCAGTTCGTGGAAGCGGGAGGTCTCTGTCTGATGCGTGGATTGGATATCGTTCAGGGCTTCGAGGATCGGCTCGGCATCGCACTCGCGCATCAGCTTGCCGATATACTGCCGCTGGCGCTTGAAAGCCGCATGTTTGCTGCGGATCTTGGCTGCCTCCACCACGGCACGACGCAGTTCGTCCGGTAGCTGCAGTTTGGCCAGCTTGCCGGGCGGGAGATCGATCAGCGATTCGCCGGCCTTCTGCAGTGCCTCGACGCGCCTTTTCAGCTCGCTTTTGCTGGGGCGGTCATACAGAGATTCCTCCGCTTCGTCGTGTATGTCTCCGTTCATTGTGCCTTGGCCTTCTTCTTCAGGTATTTGATGATCTTGTCGGTGATGTCGTCCTTGTCCATGTTTTCCCTGTCGATCACCAGATCGGCGCACTCCTTGTATAGCGGGTAGCGTTCTTCGGCCAGCGCTGTCAGCCGTGACAGGGCATCCTGATTGGCGATCAGCGGCCGGTTCGCATCGCCCGCGATGCGCGCGGCGATGAATTCGGGTGATGCCTTCAGCCAGATCACCGGCGGATGTTCCTTGAGTATCTTGCGGTTGAGCTTGCGCAGCACCACACCGCCACCACTGGCCAGAATGACCCGCTGGCCGATATGGTTGGCCAGCGCCACGCTCTCCAGATCGCGGAAGTGCTCTTCGCCGTCGCGTGCAAAGATATCGGGGATGCTCATGCCGGCTTGTTCAACGATCACATCATCAAGATCCACCAGCGGCATTTTCAGCTTCTTGCTCAATCGCCTGCCGATGCTGCTTTTTCCGCAGCCCATCAGCCCGATAAGCACCGGGTGGGGGAGTTTGCGCAGGGTCTTTTTCTTCATGGGTGTGAACAATGTCGCAAATGCCGGGACTGTCAATCGGCCCGGCGGAAAATCTACATTTTCACCTCGAAGCATTTCACCGGGTTCACCCTGTTGCGCACCATGACCGAGCCTCTTGGATTCATGGATATTCTGGATTTGCAGCGCTGGTAGGTTTCCTCGCCGACCACGACACTCTGACCTTCCGCGAATTCCTGCAGCCGGGAGGCGACATTCACGGCATCTCCGATCACGGTGTAATCCATTCTGTTTTTCGATCCGACACTGCCCATCACCACCGCACCTGTATTGATGCCGATGCCGATCTCGAACGCCGGGTATTTCTTCTTGCGGAACTCGACCATCAGGCTTCGCGTGCGGACCTGCATGGCGATGGCGGCCTTCACCGCATTGACCGGACCGTCCTCAGGATTGCCGAGCACGCCGAATGTGGCCATCAGTTCGTCGCCGATGAACTTGTCGAGGATGCCATCGTG
Organism: Zetaproteobacteria bacterium CG06_land_8_20_14_3_00_59_53; assembly: GCA_002779605.1. GTDB lineage: Bacteria > Pseudomonadota > Zetaproteobacteria > Mariprofundales > Mariprofundaceae > UBA1543. The sequence goes on from PEWE01000013.1 coordinate 81,656, forward strand.
GCTGAAGATGATATTGACCATGGCATCGAAGTAGGCACTGAGAAAATCCAGTACCGCCTCCGGACCCATATGTTCGGAGATGCTTGTGAATGAACGGATATCAGCGAAAAGAATGGTCGCCTCCTGCCGGATATTCTGCAGCAGAACATCGTCGGGGCAGTTGGCAATCCTGTCGGCGACACTTTTATCCACATAGCGGCTCAAGCGGGTGCGCGATACAGCCTCGTCCCTGAGTCTTGACTGGTAGCGTTCGATCTCGCGTGTGTAGACCAGCAGCTTGGTGGTGACTTCATTGAAATTGTGATTTGAACGCTTGGACTCCTCCATCAGAGCGTTGAAATTGCGCAGAATGCCTGCCAGTTCATCGGGGGATTTCTCATTGATCCTGATGGTCTGTTTTTCCTCCGAACCTGCCGCCTTGCCGGTCAGGTCGTACACATCGGCGAGCTGCTTTCCGAAACGCCGGATCAGGGAGTAGCCGGTCAGATGGGCGCCCAGAGCCAGGGCTCCGGCCACCAGAATGGAGGGTGTGGGCGGGATATCCAGCAGCAGAATCAGATAAATCGCCAGCAGATAAGGAATGAAGCCGATCAGGGCGTAGCTGGCCTGCTCGATATCCCGGAAGCGCATGAGTTTTTTCATCGTCGATGTCCGTCACCGGCATCGCCTCCGGGCTTGCGCTCCCGATGTTCGATGCTTCTTTCGCCGATGCACAGGCCGATCACGGTCGGTTGTTCTGCCGCGTCTGAGGCATTGTTTGGGTACTCCCATTTGACGATGGCTTTGCACAACATGAAGGACTCAATCCGGTCCGTGGAAGGCAGCTTGATCCTGAGCGTCAGGTTCTGCCCGATGCTGTAGCGATGCGGTAAGCGGGTGAGCAGTCCGACACCGCCGCCGGAGATGTTCTGCAGCTGCAAATGATCGCAAAAGGGCTGGCCATCCTGCAGCCGGCCATGCACCTCAACCTCGAGATCGGTGAGGTAGCGTTCATATTCCCGCCGTTCGGAATCCACCCGCTCAGGCATGGATTTTTCGGTCTGCACACTGCTGTATCACTGCTCTTTGCCTCCATGCAATCAGGGCCGTTGATATTTGTCGGCTAACGTCCGCGGAGCCTTTACCGGACTGATACAGCAAAAGGTGCAGCAAGGATAAAGCCAAAATGAACCAGGGCTGTTTTACGGGTGGTTGTTCAACATGCCCGATGGCTGAGCGGGAGGCTCTCTTGTCTGCTCGGTTTGCTGCGTTACGATGGATGCCCATGCAAGATGATCTGTGCAATGAACTTTCAGCTTTTCTGGACAGTCATGCGCTGCCGCGGGATCTGTTGCCCATGCTGCAACGCTACTACCTGCCACTGGCAGAGCGCTTAAAGGGCTTGCATCAGGAAAGTGCAAAAAAACCCGTCACGCTGGGTATCAACGGTGCTCAGGGTAGCGGTAAATCCACGCTTGCAGCTGTTCTTGCCCTTATATGCAGGCAGCGCTTCGGCTGGCGGGTTGCCGTGCTTTCCATGGATGATCTGTATCTGGGTCGGGTGGCTCGTCAGGAACTGGTAGCCCGGGTCCATCCGCTGCTGGCCACGCGCGGCGTGCCGGGCACGCATGATGTGCCGCTGGGCCTTCAGACCATACAGGCCATGCGCGAGGCACAGGCCGGTGACCGGGTTCTGCTGCCACGCTTCGACAAAGGCAGGGATGAGCCGCGTCCGCGTGAACAGTGGGAGATGGTTGCGGGGCCGGTGGATCTGCTGATTTTCGAAGGCTGGTGTCTGGGGGCTGCGCCGCAGGCACAGAGCGAGCTTGCCGGACCCTGCAATGAGCTGGAGCGGCTTGAGGATGCCGGTGGTATCTGGCGGGATTATGTGAACCGGCAGCTGGCCGATGTTTACCCGCTGTTGTTCGATGCCATCGATTTCAGGGTGTTCCTGAAGGTGCCGGATTTCGAATCGGTGCTGCGCTGGCGAATCCAGCAGGAAGAGGGATTGCCTACACCCGGGATGGACTCTGCGCAGCTGGCCCGCTTCGTGCTGTTCTTCGAGCGCTTGACCCGGCATCAGCTGCAAACACAGCCGGCTGATTCGCATGTCGTGTTCGAGCTGGATCGCGAACATCGGGTTGCGGTTGCTGTTTACCGGCATGACGGCTAGGGTGCGCGTACTGATTTGCGGTGGCATCTGGTCTGCATCGTAAAGGAAGGGGAGCTTTTTAGCCCTGCTTCCCGGTAAATAATCATGCACTGGACCGGTCCGGGGTTCTCCCGGCAGGCGCATCTGGAATACATAACAATGACATTTGAACAATTCGGCCTTTCGGGGAACGTGCTGCGCGCCGTTTCCGAACAGGGCTACACCACCCCTACGCCCGTACAGGCACAGGCGATCCCCTATATTCTGGATGGCCGCGACATCATGGCCGGCGCCCAGACGGGCACCGGCAAGACCGCCGGTTTCACCCTGCCCATGCTGCAACTGCTGGACAAAGAGGGGGCAGGCCACGGCCAGCGCCCGATCCGCGCACTGATCCTGGCTCCGACCCGCGAGCTGGCGGCGCAGATCCATGAAAGCATCCGGACCTACGGCAAATACCTGCCGCTGAAATCCACCGTGGTATTCGGCGGTGTTGGCATCCAACCGCAGATCGATAAATTGCGTCATGGCGTGGACATCCTGATCGCCACCCCCGGTCGTCTGCTTGATCTGGTCGGTCAGCGTAAGTGCGACCTCTCCAAGGTCGAGATTCTGGTGCTTGATGAAGCCGATCGCATGCTCGATATGGGCTTTATCCACGATATCCGCAAGGTGCTGGCCCTGTTGCCGGCCAGACGTCAGAACCTGCTGTTCTCCGCGACCTTTTCCGCGGACATCAAGAAGCTGGCTTCCGGCATCCTGCATAACCCGGCGCTTGTCGAGGTCGCCCCCAACCGTACTGCAGTAAAGATTTCGCATGTTGTGCATCCGGTCGGTAAAACCAATAAGCGCACACTGCTATCGCATCTGATTCTGGAGCACGACTGGCGGCAGGTGCTGGTGTTCACGCGCACCAAACATGGCGCCAACCGTCTGGCCGAACAGCTGGGCAAGGATGGTATCCAGTCCTCTGCGATCCACGGCAACAAGAGCCAGACAGCGCGCACCAATGCGCTGGCGGGTTTCAAGGCGGGTACGGTCCGCGTGCTGGTCGCCACGGATATCGCCGCCCGCGGTCTGGATATCGACCAGCTGCCGCATGTGGTGAACTACGAGCTGCCCAATGTGCCGGAGGATTATGTGCACCGCATCGGGCGTACCGGGCGTGCCGGGCACAGCGGTGATGCCCTGTCACTGGTCTGCCGCGAGGAAGAGAAGCTGCTGAGCAGCATCGAGCGCCTGATCGGCAAGAAGATCGACGTGCTGCACGTGCCGGGCTTTACTACCGATTTTGCCGCACAGCCGAAATCCGAAGCCTCCGACGATGATCGCGGTCCGCGTCATGGCAACGGTGGACAGCGTCATGGGCGTCCGGCACAGGGTCATCCGCGTGCCGGTGGACCGCGTCGCGGCGAGGCAGGGCGCAGTTCCGGCGCAGGCCGTCGCAGCGGCGGTGGGCGTTCCTCCGGGCGTTAAGCCAGGCCGATGGTGAACGGCAGCCAACCTGCCCAGTCGATCGCCAGAAGCAGGGCGATACCGACGGACAGGATGAAAGGGAAGCTGAGCAGCGACATGAACTGACGGAATAGGCCGATCACAGCCGGAATCATGAACGGGATGAGTTAGTCGATATCCGAGCTGATGGCCATAGTCGCAATGGCTGAGCGTACAAGCGTGATGGCCAGATCGAGCCAGCGACTGTTGTACAGGAATCCCGTATTGGTTCCGATGGACATAGTCCCCCCTTTCTGCTTTGACATCATTCAACAGGCTGCGGACAGGATAGGCGTGCCTTTATAACGCGGGGTTTTGTTCTTGGTCTTGGCAACAAAAAAAACGGGCTCCGAAGAGCCCGTTTTTATATTGAGTCGCTGAAAATGATCAGCTGTAGAAGCTGATCATTTCTTCCAGGGACTTCGGTTTGATCTTCGATGCCTGACCGGCAGAGCCGAAGGCCTCGAAACGGGCCTTGCAGATCGCCTTCATGCCCATCTTGGCTTCCTTGTAGAACTTGCGCGGATCGAAGTTCGACTTGTTCTGCTCAAGATGACGACGGATCGCACCGGTGGATGCCATCCGCAGATCGGTGTCGATGTTGACCTTGCGGACACCATGCTTGATGCCTTCAACGATCTCTTCCACAGGCACACCATAGGTTACGCCCATATCACCACCGAAATCATTGATGATCTTCAGCCAGTCCTGGGGCACGGAAGATGAGCCGTGCATGACCAGATGGGTGTTCGGGATGCGTGCATGGATCTCTTTGACGCGATCGATAGCCAGGATGTCGCCTGTCGGCGGCTTGGTGAACTTGTAGGCGCCGTGGCTGGTGCCGATGGCGATGGCCAGTGCGTCAACACCGGTCTTGGCTACGAAATCGGCAGCCTCTTCCGGGTCGGTCAGAAGCTGGGAGTGGTCCAGAACGCCTTCAGCGCCGTGGCCGTCTTCCTCGCCCATCATGCCGGTTTCCAGCGAGCCCAGGCAGCCCAGTTCGCCTTCCACGGATACGCCGCCTGCATGAGCCATTTCACAGACCTTGCGGGTGGTCTCGACATTGTACTCGTAGGAAGCGGGGGTCTTGCCGTCGGCCAGCAGGGAGCCGTCCATCATCACCGACGAGAAGCCGGACTGGATGGAGCGCAGGCAGATCGAAGGTTCCGCACCGTGATCCTGATGCATCACGATCGGGATATGCGGGTACTGCTCGATAGCAGCAAGAATCAGATGGCGCAGGAACGGTTCGCCGGCATAGGAGCGTGCACCGGCCGAGCCCTGCATAATGACCGGCGAATTGACTTCATTCGCGGCTTCCATGATCGCCTGAACCTGTTCCAGGTTGTTAACGTTGAATGCAGGCATGCCATAGCTGTTTTCAGAAGCATGATCCAGCAGTTGTCTCAGTGAAATTAGAGCCATTTTCTTCCTCCTTGGAATTTGCAGGGATTTCAGTCCCCGTTATGTTGGCCCTTCAGGGCCGGTAAATCAATTCAGCCTTCAAAAACGTTGGCAGCCTGCACGATTTTCATCGTATTGGTTGCTCCTGCATGACCCATCGGTGTTCCCAGCGTCATGACCACCAGATCATCCTTCTCCACCAGCTTGTCGTACAGCATGATGGCAAAGGCATCCTGCGTGGCCTTTTGAGCATCGGTCGGGCCGTAGTCGCCGCTGATCGGCTTGGGAATCACATTGCGGAACAGTGTGACACGTCCTGCCGTGGACTGCAGCGGAGTCAGGGCATAGATCGGCACCCGCGAGAGGTGACGCGACATATACAGGGCGGTGTTGCCGCTCTGAGTGAAGGCCGCAATCGCCTTGATCGGCATGATATGCGAGACCTCCATGGCCTGACGTGCGATGCACTCGTCCACCGACTGCGGTGGATAACGCGGATCACGTGTCTGGGCGGATGCCATCACCGGCTGCTTTTCTGTTTCAAGGCAGGTGCGGTGCATGGCTTCCACAGCTTCCACTGGGTATTTACCGGCAGCGGTTTCACCAGAAAGCATGATGGCATCAGTACCGTCCAGCACGGCATTGGCCACGTCGTTGACCTCGGCACGTGTCGGGATCGGATTGTTGCACATCGATTCCATCATCTGCGTTGCCACGATCACCGGGCAATTGTATTTCGGAGCCATGCGCAGGATTTTCTTCTGCGCGGGCGGCACGGCAGCATCGCCGATTTCCACACCCAGATCGCCACGCGCCACCATCACCACATCGGATGATTCCAGGATGGAGATCAGGTTGGCATCCATGACGGCTTCGGCACGTTCCACCTTGGCCACCAGTCCTGCACGACTGCCTTCGGCTTCGACCAGCGTGCGGGCATAATCCATATCTGCACCGTCACGCGGGAAGGAGATGGCGATGTAGTCCACACCGATGGCACAGGCCGTCTTGATGTCTTCCTTGTCCTTGTCGGTGAGCGCTGCTGCGGAAAGTCCGCCACCGGCGCGGTTGATGCCCTTGTTGTTGGACAGCTCGCCGCCGATGACCACGGTGCAGTGGATCTCCTGCCCGACGATCTTGTCCACGTCCATGACGATCAAACCGTCATTGAGCAGCAGACGTGCGCCCGGTTCGACGTCACCGATCAGTTCCTTGTAGGTGATACCCACGCGCTCATCGGTACCCGCATCCAGATCCAGCGCACCATCGACGATGAAGTGCTGACCGGGGGTGAGCATGGTTTTGCCCTTGATGAACTTGCCGCAGCGGATCTTCGGCCCCTGCATGTCGGCAAGGATGCCGATATAGACGCCATGTTTTTTGGCTGCAGCACGGACATTTTCGGCCCGCTTGCGGTGTTCTTCAGGTGTGCCATGAGAAAAATTCAGGCGGACGACATTCACGCCGGCGCCGATAAGCCGGTCCAGCACCTCCGGTGATTCGGAGGCGGGACCAAGCGTTGCTACAATTTTAGTTCTGCGAAAAACTCCCACTTAGGCGGCTCTCTCCTCAAGCATGGCAACTGCAGGCAATTTCTTGCCTTCGAGGAACTCAAGGAATGCACCACCACCGGTGGAGATATAAGAAACCTTGTCTTCGATGCCGTATTTATCCACAGCAGCCAGTGTGTCACCGCCGCCTGCAATCGAGAATCCCGGAGAATTGGCGATAGCCATGGAAATGGTCTTGGTGCCTTCGCCGAACTGGTCGAATTCGAACACTCCCACCGGGCCGTTCCACACGATGGTGCCGGCCTTCATGATGATCTCGGCCAGGGCCTGTGCGGAATCCGGGCCGATATCGAAGATCATGTCGTCATCCAGCACGGCATCTGCGGCCTTCAGGGTTGCCTCGGCATCAGCAGCGAACTTCTTGGCGCAAACTACATCGGTCGGCACAGGAATGCTGCCGCCGCGGGATTCGGCATCGGCTGTCAGCTTCTTGCAGGTGTCGATCAGGTCGGCTTCGTACAGCGATTTGCCGACAGGGTAACCGGCAGCAGCAATGAAGGTGTTGGCGATACCGCCACCCACAACCAGCTGATCCACGACCTTGGAGAGGGACTCCAGCACGGTCAGCTTGGTGGAAACCTTGGAACCGCCGACGATGGCGATCATCGGACGTGCCGGGTTGTGCAGGGCCTTGCCCAGCGCTTCCAGTTCGGCAGCCAGCAGCGGGCCTGCGCATGCCACGGGAGCGAACTTGCCGGCACCGTGGGTGGAAGCCTGTGCGCGGTGCGCAGTACCGAAGGCGTCCATCACGTAGATGTCGCACAGTGCGGCGTATTTCTTCGACAGGGCCTCGTCATCCTTGCCTTCGCCCTTGTTGAAACGCACGTTGTCCAGCAGCACGACTTCGCCATCGGCAACATCAAAGCCACCGTCGATGTAGTCGCGGATCAGGCGGACAGACTTGCCCAGCAGGGAAGACAGGTGATCGGCAACCGGCTTCAGGGAGTTCTCCTCGCTGAATTCGCCTTCAGTCGGACGGCCCAGATGGGACATCAGCATCACCTTGGCGCCGGCGTTCATTGCGTGGGTGATGGTCGCCATGCTGGCGCGGATGCGGGCATCCGAAGTCACCTTGCCGTCTTTGATCGGCACGTTGAGGTCCTCGCGGATCAGTACTCGCTTACCTTTCAGGTCAAGATCGGTCATTTTGATTACAGACATGTTTCACTCCCTATGAATGAGTCGCTGACAAGCTTGTCACGCAGTGTGGCAGGTTGATGACATGGACTCTGATGTTAAACGCTAACGTTTGTCGCTGCCGGTCCGTCGGTGGACCCTGAGGCGGGCCGGCAATGACAAACGTGGGGGCTGAAAGCCCCCACGTTCATGCTCTTACTTGGCGATATGGCGAACCAGATTCATCATATTGCAGGTATAGCCGTACTCGTTGTCGTACCAGGAAACCAGCTTGACGAAGGTGCCGTCCAGCGCGATACCGGCACCGGCATCGAAGATGGAGGAGAAGCGAACGCCGCGGAAGTCTGTGGAGACAACCTTCTCATCGGTGTAGCCCAGCGTGGAGCTCATCTCGCCTTCGGATGCGGCCTTCATGGCAGCACAGATCTCTTCATAGGTAGCGGACTTCTCGAGTTCGCAGGTCAGATCGACCACGGAAACGTCGGAGGTCGGCACGCGGAAGGCCATGCCGGTCAGCTTGCCGTTGAGTTCCGGAAGAACGACGCCCACAGCCTTGGCAGCACCGGTGGAGGACGGGATGATGTTCTCCAGGATGCCGCGACCACCGCGCCAATCCTTGTTGGACGGGCCGTCCACGGTCTTCTGGGTTGCGGTTGCAGCATGCACGGTGGTCATCAGGCCACGCTTGATGCCGAACTTGTCGTTGATCACCTTGGCCATTGGAGCCAGGCAGTTGGTGGTGCAGGAAGCAGCGGACACGATGGTCTGGCCGGCGTAGGTGTTGTGGTTCACGCCGTACACGAACATCGGGGTCTTGTCCTTGGCAGGAGCGGACTGCACAACCTTCTTGGCGCCGGCATTGATGTGGGCCTGGCAGGTTTCGGTGGTCAGGAAGAAGCCGGTGCAATCGATGACGATCTCGGCGCCCACTTCATTCCACTTCAGGTTGGCCGGATCGCGCTCGGCGGTCAGGCGGATCTTCTTGCCGTTGACGACCAGATTGCTGCCGTCGACCGACACATCGCCGTTAAAGCGGCCATGCACGGAATCGTACTTCAGCATGTACTCCAGATAATCCGGGTCCAGCAGGTCGTTGATGCCGACCACTTCCATATCGGTGAAATCCTTGGCGATTGCACGGAACACCATGCGACCGATACGACCGAATCCATTGATACCAACTTTGATTGTCATTTATAACTCCTCTCTGTATGTATATTAAATCAAGCTACTTCGTTGACGGCGGCAACCACAGCATCGGTTGTAATGCCGAACAGTTTGAACAGTTCGCCGGCAGGTGCCGACTCACCGAAGGTATCCATACCCACGGCTTTACCGTTCAGGCCGATATACTTGGCCCAGAAACCGGTCACACCGGCTTCCACTGAAACACGCGCGGTCACCGAAGATGGCAGCACGGACTCTTTGTACGCAGCATCCTGTTTGTCGAATGCATTGGTGGAAGGCATGGACACAACGCGGATCTTCTTGCCGCTCAGCTTGGCAGCGGCTTCCATGGCCAGCGACACTTCCGAACCGGTGGCGATGATGATGGCGTCCGGGGTTCCGTCGCAATCCTTGAGGATGTAGCCGCCGCGCTCGATCAGCTTGATCTGGGCTGCTGTGCGCTTCTGGTGCGGCAGGTTCTGACGCGAGAAGATCAGTGAGCTCGGACCGGTCTGGTTCTGGATGGCGACCTTCCAGGCCACAGCCGATTCAACGGCATCGCAAGGGCGCCATACATCCATGTTCGGAATCATGCGCAGGGTTGCGGTCTGCTCGACAGGCTGATGCGTCGGGCCGTCTTCGCCCAGACCGATGGAGTCATGGGTGAATACCTCAATATGACGCACCTTCATCAGGGCAGCCATACGCAGGGCGTTACGGGCATACTCGGAGAACATCAGGAAGGTCGCGCCGTAGGGCACAAAACCGCCGTGCAGGGCAACGCCGTTGATCATGGCAGCCATGCCGAACTCGCGCACACCGTAGTTCACATAGTTACCGGCTGCATCCTTGATCACCGGCTTGGCACCGGACCACAGGGTCAGGTTGGAGCCTGCCAGGTCGGCGGAGCCGCCCAGGAATTCCGGAGTGATCTTGGCCAGGCCTTCGATGGCGTTCTGCGAAGCCTTGCGGGAGGCGATGGTCTCGCCCTTGGCATCGACAGCTGCGATGTAGGCATCGGCACCGGCTTCCCAGTCAGCGGACAGCTGACCGTTGATGCGGCGCTTGAACTCGGCAGCTTCGGCAGGGTACTTGGCTGCATAGGCGGCAAAGCGCTTGTCCCACTCGCTTTCGGCGGCAGCGCCGGCTTCCTTGTTGTCCCAGCCGGCATAGACATCGGCAGGGATCTCGAACGGTGCGGCATCCCAGCCCAGTTCCTTACGGACCAGTGCGATCTCGTCGTCACCCAGAGCTGCACCGTGGCAGTCGTGTGTGCCGGCCTTGTTCGGGGAACCGAAGCCGATGATGGTCTTGCAGCAGATCATGGTCGGCTTGTCCTTCTCGGCGCGGGCGGCCTCGATGGCCTTCTTGATCTCGACCGCGTCGTGGCCGTCCACATTGCGGATCACCTGCCAGCCGTAGGCCTCGAAACGCCCCGGGGTGTCGTCGGTGAACCAGCCCTCGACGTGACCGTCGATGGAGATGCCATTGTCGTCCCAGAAAGCGATCAGCTTGCCAAGACCCAGAGTGCCGGCCAGCGAGCAGGCTTCATGCGAGATGCCTTCCATCAGGCAGCCGTCGCCGAGGAACACATAGGTGCTGTGGTCGACGATGGTGTGGCCCGGCTTGTTGAACTGGGCGGCAAGGGTCTTCTCTGCCAGCGCCATGCCGACGCCGTTGGTGATGCCCTGGCCCAGCGGGCCGGTGGTGGTCTCGACGCCCGGAGCATAGCCGTATTCCGGGTGGCCCGGGGTGCGCGAATGCAGCTGACGGAACTGCTTGAGCTCGTCCATCGGCAGGTCGTAACCGGTCAGGTGAAGCAGGGAGTAGATCAGCATGGAGCCGTGGCCGTTGGACAGGATGAAACGGTCGCGATCAGCCCACTGCGGGTTGGCCGGGTTGTGTTTCATGTAATCGTTCCACAGGACTTCGGCAATATCGGCCATACCCATCGGCGCGCCCGGATGCCCCGAGTTAGCCTTCTGTACTGCGTCCATGGACAGGGCGCGAACAGCGTTGGCCAGATGTCTGCGATTGTTACTCATGTGCTAATCCCCTTTGGTTCTTGATTGGTGTTAATCACCCGCGCGAACCCTATTTGATTTAAGTATAAAAACTAATCATCATTTATTATGCGGAGTATAAAATATATTTATATTACACCCCGACAGTGGCCCTCGCGGGTCACGACCGGTCTAAACGTGAAGCGTTGTCTGTACGTGGCGGATATTACCGATACCGCCGTCCAGCACCACGGTGTCCGTGGTCATGAACTTGCCGAAGGTGTCGTGGCCTGTCTTGACGTGACGCACATAGGCGCCGGAGGTCAGGCCGGTGGCAATGAACAGGCAGTCGTCGGAGGTGACCAGTTCGTCGCGCGTGATGATGCGCTTGGTGTCGATACCTTCTTTCTTGCACAGCTCGATCTCGAAATCCTTCTGTGGGGCCATGCGACCGAACATCTCAGCGCCCATGGCGCGTGCCGCACAGGCGGTGACGATGCCTTCCGGCGTGCCGCCGATGCCGAACAGGGCATCAGAACCCATGTTCAGAACAGCCTGGATCGCGCCGTTCACATCGCCGTCGGTCGCCAGGCGAACCTTGGCTCCTGCGGCGTAAACTTCTTTGATGATCTGTTGGTGGCGCGGCTTGTCGAGAATGAAGATCTTCAGCTCGCCGACTTCCTTACCCATGGCAGCTGCAAGCTGCTTCAGGCGATCGGCTACCGGTGCTTCGGGGTCGATCTTGCCGCGAGCGGCCTTCGGATACACCTGCTTGTCCATATAGAAGCAGGAACCGGGGCGGAACATGGTGCCTGCAGGTGCTGCTGCAAGGGTCACGATGGAGCCGGGCATGTCCTTGGCGAAAAGATTGGTACCTTCGATGGGATCGACGGCGATATCCACACCGATGCCTTCACCGGTGCCGACGGGTTCATCATCATACAGAGCCGGGGCTTCATCCTTGGCGCCTTCGCCGATAACGATGACGCCTTTCATCTTGACCTCGTTGATGCGCTTGCGCATGGCATCCACTGCCAGACCGTCGCCTTCATCCTTCTGGCCTGAGCCGACGAACGGCGCGCAGGCGCGGGCTGCGGCCTCGCAGACCTCTACCAGATCAATTTTAAGGTTGCTTACCCTGCCCATGAAACCCTCCCAGTCGAACTTCTTCCGCTTTGCGGGAGCCGCATCTTAGCCGATAAAACCTGCCAAGGCGACCCCAAATATATAGAGGGAAAAGCTATGCTATCTCAGTAATTTAGGAGCTGCAGCAGATTTTGGTGCAGTGCATCCGAGGCTGCGGCGGCGATCGAAGATACCGGCCGGATGTTGTCGAATAAGGCCTTGCCGTCAAAGTCGCTGATTGTGCAGCCGGCTTCCAGCGCGATCAGTCCGCCGGCGGAGAAATCCCAGATCTTTTCTCCGCCATGAATGATGAACTGTCCGCGCCCGGCTGCCAGCCATGCCCATTCGAGGGCGCAACTGCCGATATTGCGCTGGCTGCGGTAATGCCCCGGCGTGGTCATCTGTAATCTGTGTGTCGCATCCAGTCGCTTGAAATCCACAAAACCCACCGAGCTTTTCATGTCCGTCGCCGGTCTGGCGTGCAGGGCGCTGCCGTTAAGTTGCGCGCCGTGCCCGGACTGGGCACAGAAGGTTTCGTTGCGTACAGGGTCGACAATGCAGGCCAGCACAGGGCTGCCGTCCTCGATCAGGGCCAGTGAAAGCGCGAAGCCGGGGAAAGAGGTGACGAAGTTGGTGGTCCCGTCAAGCGGATCAAGGCACCATAAACGTCCGCCCTGTTGCAGGCAGGCGTGTTGTTCGGCCGCTTCCATCTCTTCGCCGAGAAATGCTATGTCCGGCCATGCGGCGGCCAGCTTCTGCCGGACGTGTTGCTGACATGCCAGATCGGTTTCGGTGACCACGGAGCCATCGTCCTTATCAGTGCTCGCCTTGTTCTGCTGCAAAAAGGCGGGCATCAGAATTTCTCTGCCGGCGCTTTCAAGGATGCCTGCGAGGGCGCTGCTGGTCGGCTTGCTCATGCTTAAGACTCCATCGATTGCGTGGCGGGTTGCTGCGATTGGTGCTTTGTTCCGCGTGCGTGCATGCTATGATGCGTATCCCCGTCAGATGTGACAATCATTCGGGGACAATCATACATGGAGGTGCATGGTGCTTAAAGGAAAGATGGTGATCGGACAATCCGGCGGGCCGACGGCCGTAATCAACCAGTCTCTGGTCGGGGCTGTGCTTGCAGCACGTCAGGAAAAGGCGATTACCGGTATCCTCGGAGCCCGGCATGGTATTGCCGGCATCATGAAAGAGGATTTTGTCGATCTGACCACGCAGTCGGTCGAGCAGCTCGAGGTCGTCGCACAGACACCGGCAGCAGCCCTCGGCTCGGTCCGTCTGAAGCCGGGACGTGCGGAGTGCGAGCGCGTGTTCGAGGTGTTCAGGAAGAACGATGTGCGTTACTTCTTCTATATCGGCGGTAATGATTCGGCCGAGACCGCACACATCATTTCCGAAATGGCCCGCGAGGCCAATTACGATTTCTGCACCGTGCATATTCCCAAAACCATCGATAACGACCTGCGCGTGACCGATCATTGCCCGGGCTTTGCCTCGGCTGCACGCTTCGTGGCTCTGGCTTTCATGGGCGACGATCGCGACAGTAACGCGCTCAAGGGCGTGAAAATCAATGTGGTGATGGGCCGTCACGCAGGCTTTCTGACCGCGGCAGCTGCGTTGGCACGTCAGGCGGAGGGCGATGGCCCGCACCTGATCTATCTGCCCGAACGCGTGTTCGATATCGAGCAGTTCAAGCAGGATGTGCGCAGCGTGGTGGCAAAGCATGGCCGTTGCGTGGTGGCTGTTTCCGAAGGCATTTCCGATGCGGATGGCAATCCGATCGCTTCCAGCGGCGAGCGCGATTCGCATGGCAATGTGCAGCTTTCCGGTACCGGCGCGCTGGGCGATTGCCTGTCGGCGCATGTGAAGGAAGCCTTCAAGGGTGAGGGCGTGCGTGTGCGTGCCGACACCTTCGGATATCTGCAGCGCAGTTTCCCGACCATCGTGTCGCCGGTGGATGCACGCGAGGCACGCGAGGTGGGAACATTCGGTGTGAAGCATGCGGCAAGCGGTGCAGGCAATGGCTCGGTGGCCATCCGCAGGCTTTCCAGCGCGCCGTATGCCAGCGAATATTTCATGACCCCGTTGGCAAGCGTTGCCAGGGAAACAACTGCGGTTGCCGATGCATACATCAATGCCGCAGGTAACGATGTTACCGATGCCTGGCTGGACTACGTCCGCCCTCTGGTCGGTGATTTGCCGGAGATAGGCCGCCTGTAGTATTTCGGCATAGCATGACAGCGAGCGGGTAGAATCAGGATATTGGTGAACAGGAGGGGGAAATGCCTTTAGCATGGAGTGATGATTACACGACCGGGGATGCGGAGATCGATGCGCAGCATAAGCAGCTGTTCCAGTATCTTGCCGATCTGGAAGAGCATATGAACGGCACGATCGATGATGCCTATGTGAAGCGGTTCCTCGACACGCTCGGCCTGTATACCCGCTCGCATTTCTGCTACGAGGAAATCTGCATGCGTGCAAAGAAGTGTCCGGTAGCGGACAAGAACAAGGAGCAGCATGCCAAGTTGCTCGATGCCTATACCCAGTTCCGGCATCGTTTTGATGTCGAAGGGGCAAGCACGGACCTGATCAGCCGCCTGCATGCCTTTCTGGAGAGCTGGCTTGTGAACCACATCCTGAAGATCGATACGCACCTGAAAAAATGCAATCCGTGAAGGTCGGTGTTTTCCTGACGACAGCGTTGCTGTTCGCCGGGATGATGCCGCTGGCTGCGCCTGAAGCGGCCGAGTTGCAAGGGGTCCGGCTGGATGACCGGATCGGGCAGGCCGGGTTCGAGAAGAATCAGGATATCCGGCAGATGCATGCGCTGGAGGCACGTCTGCAACACTTCAACAGCATGTTCGGCGATGCCCGCAAGGGCGATGTATTGATCTTCGAGTTCCTTCCTGATGGCGGGGGCACGCGTGTGGTTGCCAATGACATTGAAAAAGGCAGAGTGCCGGGAGAAGATTTCCAGCGTGCCCTGCTTGCTGTGTGGTTGGGGGATCACCCCGCCGACACGTCGCTGAAAAAGGGGATGCTGGGTCTGGATTGAGGCGCTGTAAGGGCTCCCGTTCGCGTTGACTTGGGTGGGTCATTTGGACAGGGTTCGCGCCGTCAAATTTTGCGAGGTACCCAAGTGAAGTCCGAAGGAAACACCTTTTTGTTGCGGGTCCGCCCGACCATCCCCAAAGCCCTGAAACGTCTTGAAGATATCGCATCCAACCTGTGGTTTGCGTGGAACTCCGATGCCCGTGCGCTGTATCATCAGATGGATCCCGTGTTGTGGATCGTGTGCGGTCACAACCCGCGCGCTTTCCTGCGCCGCGTCAGCCAGCGTCGACTGGATGAAATGGCTTCAGATCGCGCCTTTCTTTCCCAGTATCATGGTGTGGTTTCGGGTTTCGATTCCTACCTGAAAGAGGAGCATCAGTGGTACACCAACAAGATCGAGGAGCCGGGCGCACATCAGATCGCCTATTTCTCCGCCGAATTCGGTATCCACGAGTCGCTGCCGATCTATTCCGGTGGACTCGGCATCCTTTCCGGCGATCATTGCAAGTCGGCCAGTGATCTGGGCCTGCCGTTCACGGCTGTCGGCCTGCTGTATCGTCAGGGCTATTTCACGCAGACCATCAATGCCGTCGGCCAGCAGGTCGCCGTGTATCACGACAACCGCTTCGGCGATCTGTGTATCGAGCCTGCCAAGGACAAGGACGGCAAGGATGTCATCCTGCATCTGGATTTCCCGGAATGTGTTACCGATGTGAAGGTGTGGGTCGCTCAGGCCGGGCATATCCAGCTGGTACTGCTGGACACCGATCTGCCGCAGAATTGTGATTCCTGCCGTGTTATCACCAACCAGTTGTACGGTGGCGGTATCGAGAACCGCATCAAGCAGGAGATCGTGCTCGGTATCGGCGGCGTTCGCGCGCTGCGCCTGCTGGGCATCACCCCGACCGTCTGGCATGCCAATGAAGGCCATGCCGCATTTATCGTGCTCGAGCGCTCCCGCGAGTTTGTTTCGGAGGCCGGTCTGGATTTCGAGTCCGCTCTGGAAACCGTTCGCGCCAGCACCGTATTCACCACCCATACCCCGGTTCCCGCCGGTCACGACATCTTCCCGCTGGAGCTGTTCGATCGTCATATGAGCGGTTTTGCTGAAAAGCTGGGCATATCCCTGGCGCAGCTGCATCAGCTCGGGCATGGCGATTTCGGGCATGGCGCCCACGGTTTCAACCAGACCGCTCTGGCCATCCACGGCGCAGCCTATGTCAACGGTGTGGCCAAGCTGCACGGCGAAGTCAGTTCGGTGATCTGCCAGTCGATGTGGCCTGATCTCAAGCCGGAAGAAAACCCGGTGACCTCGGTGACCAACGGCGTGCATGTGGCCACCTGGCTGGCGCCGGAGTTCGTCAATGCATTCAACCAGCATCTGGGCGGTCAGTGGCGCGGCCATCTGCTCGATCCGGACTACTGGGAGAACATCCAGGACATTCCGGACTACCTGTACTGGAGTATCCACCAGACCAACAAGCAGCGCATGCTGCAGTATGTCCGCGAGCATCTGGAGCGTCAGGCCCGCCGTAACGGCGACAGCGCGCATCTGGTGCAGGCCATGACCTCGTTCTTCGATGTGCGCACGCTGGTGGTCGGCTTTGCCCGCCGTTTTGCCACCTACAAGCGTGCCACGCTGTTGTTCCAGGATGAAGCGCGCCTGCTCGAGTTACTCAACAACAGCAAGCGTCCGGTTGTCTTCCTGTTCGCGGGCAAGGCTCATCCGGCCGACAAGCCCGGTCAGGAACTGATCCGCCGTATCCATGAGATTGCCCGCAAGCCCGGCTTTGTCGGTCGCGTTCTGATGCTGGAAGGCTACGACATGAGTCTGGGTCGCTACCTGACTGCCGGTGTGGACGTCTGGCTGAACAATCCGATCCGTCCGATGGAAGCATCAGGCACCTCGGGTATGAAGGCTGCGATGAACGGCGTGCCGAACCTGAGTATTCTCGACGGCTGGTGGCCGGAAGGTTTCCAGGGCGATAACGGCTGGGCCATCGGTGGCGAGCGCGATATCGAGGATGACGAGAAGCGCAACGTGGATGATGCGGCTTCACTGTATCACCTGCTGCAGCGTGAAGTGGCTCCGACCTACTATCGTCGTAACGAAAGCGGTTTCTCCGATGAGTGGGTGGGTATTTCCAAGCGTGCGATGATCTCCAGTATCCCGCACTTCAATACCGATCGCATGGTCTCCGAATATACCGAGCGCTTCTATGTGCCGGCCTCGGAGCACGGCAAGCTGCTGGCAGCCAACAACTTCAAGCATGCCCGCGCTCTTGCGGCATGGAAGTCCAAGGTTCGCAAAGCCTGGAGCAAGATCAGCCTGAGCATGGTGGGCAGCAGTGCCACCGAGTTCGATACGACCTTCGGCAAGGAATTGCAGCTGAATGTCCAGGTCAATCTGGACGGCCTGACTGCCGATGACATCAAGGTTGAAGTGATGTTGCTTCGTCCGACTCGCAATGGTGGCTACAAGCCTTATCGCATGGTGACCATGGAGCATGTCAAGGATGGTGCCTACAAGGTGAATCTGATGCCGGACGACAGTGGCGATTTTGCCTATCACGTGCGTGCCTACCCGACGCACCCTGATCTGGCTCATCCGCTGACCATGGGTCTGATGACCTACCTGTAAGTCTAAGTACCAGCGCAAAAGCAAAAGCGGCGTCATCTCAGGATGGCGCAGTTTTTTTGTCGCTGAATTCAGTCAGTCAGATCGGTTTTAATCGAACACCATGGCGGCGCCGCCGAGGATGCCGGCATCGTCGGCGAGCGAGGAGCGTAGCACCTCGATTTTGCCGACCAGCGGCGGGATCAGGTGTGCGTCGAGTTCCTGCTGCAAGGCCGGTGCAAGGTGATTCCATGCGCCGGTCAGGCCGCCGCTGATGCTCACCCGGCGGATATCCAGCAGCTTCACCGCCTCGGCAATGGCACGGCCGAGTGTGCGGCCTGCATCGTGCAGCACTGTCAGGGCATGCTGGTCACCCTCATCGGCCAGCTGCGTCACATCGCGGGCATCGGCAGACTTGCCGGAAAGCGCTGCGAATCGTTCTGCCACCGCCGTGGCGCTGGCCCATGTCTCCAGACAGCCGCGCGCTCCGCAGCCGCATATGCGATCATCCGGGGCCACATGCATATGGCCGATCTCCATCGCCATGCCGCCATCGCCGGTGTACAGCTGATGACCCAGCACCACGCCGCCGCCGACACCGGTGCCGAGCGTGAGGTGCAGCAGCGAGGGAGCACCCTTACCGGCTCCGAAGCGGAACTCACCGAGGGCTGCCACAGAGGCATCGTTCTGCGCCTGTACAGGGCAGGCAAGACGCTTGCCCAGCATGGCATCCAGCGGAAAGTCCTGCAGGCCGGGGATGTTGGGGGAGGAGAGCAGCAGACCCTGATGGACATCGAAGAAGCCGGGAAAGCCGATGCCGATCCCCTGAACAGCGGGGTGCCTGTCGAGCATCGGCCGGATGGCTCTGTCCATCACATCGAGCACCAGTGCCGCCGCCGCATCCGGTTCGTTGGCATCATGCCGCGAAAGCCTTGCTTCCTGCCGGCTGCGATCAACGACCGTGCCGTTTTCATCAACGACAGCCAGGCGGATATTGGTTCCGCCGATATCCACCCCGAGGGCGAGCTTTTCCGGCATGTCAGTCGTTCAGTGAGGCGTATAGCTCGAGATAGCTGTTGGCGGAGGCATCCCATGAGGAATCGCGCTTGATGGCATTGCCCATCACATGCTTCCACACTATCGGCTTGCGCCATGTTTCCACGGCTGAGTCAAGTGCTGCGCGGAATGCATCGGGATTGGGCTCGGTGAAGGCGAAGCCGGTGGCGTTGTTCCTGTCCTGTGCGTAATCGGTGACCGTGTCTTTCAGACCGCCGGTGGCGCGCACCACGGGGATATTGGCATAGCGCATGGCCATCAATTGCCCCAGACCGCATGGCTCGAAGCGCGATGGCATCAGGAAGATGTCGCCGGCTGCATAGATGCGGCGCGCCAGCCCCTCATCGAATCCGGCATGGAAATACATTTGCTGCGGACGCTCGGCAGCCAGTCTGTGCAGAGCGGCTTCCCAGGCAGGCTCGCCGGAGCCGAGGATGGCGATCTGGTAGCCCTCCTGCAGCCAGCCGGGGATGCAATCAAGCAGCAGATCCACGCCTTTCTGCTCGGCCAGTCGCGAGATCATGGTCAGCATCGGTTGCTCGCTGTCGGAGGAAAGTCCGGTTTCGGCTTGCAGGGCGGCCTTGCATGCGGCCTTGCCGGCCAGTTTGCCGGGGCCGAAAGGGGCGGCGATGGCGCTGTCGCCGGACGGGTCCCAGTTCTCGATATCCAGGCCGTTGACGATGCCGGAGAGTTTGTTCTTATGATCGCCGAGGAAGCCGTTGAGGGCGCAGCCGTATTCCGGCGTCAGGATTTCCTCCGCGTAGGTCTTGCTCACCGTGGTGACATGGTCGGCGGCGGCGATACCCGCCTTCATACAGTTGATCTGGCTGTAAAACTCGTAGCAGCCGGTATGGTAATAATCTGCCGGCAGGCCGAGGCGGTGCAGCCAGAAGGACGGGAAGCAACCCTGATAGGCCAGATTGTGGATGGTGAATACGCTTTTCGCCTTGGCCAGATGCGTGCGGTGCTGGTACTGGGTTTTCGCCAGCAGCGGGATGAAGCCTGTCTGCCAGTCGTGGCAATGCAGGATATCCACCGGTGCACCGAGCATGCAGGATGTTTCAAGGGCGGCGCGGCTGAAGAACAGGTAGCGTGGGAAGTTATCCTCCCAGGCACCGCCTGCCGGGCCGTAGATGCCGTCGCGGGCGAAAAGGTCGTCCTGCTCGACCAGAATGAAATCCACGCCTTCCACCACGGCCTTGTGCAGCGGTGCGGTGCGGTTCACGCCGTCCACCCAGATGGTGACGGCCTTGTTCATCGCGTTAACCGGCGCGCCGCTGGCACCAATCTGTTTGCGGTAATAAGGGAGAATCACCGTGACTCGGTGTCCGAGGCGGGAAAGCGCCAGCGGCAGCGAGCCCGCCACATCGGCAAGGCCGCCGGTTTTGGCCAGTGGTGCAGCCTCGGATGCGATAAACACGATATTCATCGGTGCCATGTGTACTCCCCTCGAGTTGGTAAGGCTCCATGTTAGCAGCGCAATGTGTCAGCAACAATTCCCGGACGTGATGGACTTTCAGTGGCATTCCGCGATAGTTCCCCGATGACGCATGATCGGATTGGAATGTGGACTTTATTGGCCGTGGCCGTGGTGACAGCAGGGCTGTTTTTCTGGACGACCTCACAACACAAGCAGGGCGGCAGTGTAGCCGACACCTATGTGGATCAGGCCGGGCAGGTGCATGTGCTGGGTGTGACATTGGGCAGTACCACGCTGCGCGAGGCTGAGCGAATCCTGCAGAGCAAGGCCGAGGTGGCCCTGTATATCTATCCCACTGGGCATTCCTCCGCTGGTTTGAAGATGGAGGCATATTTCCCGTCCATCGCAGACCACACCCGGGTGATCCTGCTGCTGGATGTGCCGCAATCGAGGCTGCTGGATATCGAGTCACGCGCTTCACAACCCCATCAGGCGCAGAACGGCGTGGTGCGCATGAATCCGGCCGTAGCCGACCTGATGAACATGGCCGGGGCCGTGGTTGCCGAACTGACGCTGATCCCGAGTCTGGATGTCAGCGCCGATAACCTGAAAGCCCGTTTCGGGGTGCCCGATTCCGCCCGTCCCGTCGCGGACGGGACGCTGGTCGAATACCGCTACGCCACTGCCGGTCTACGCGCGATTTTAGGCAAGGACGCGCTGCCGATGTTGCATTTCGCCAATCCGTCTGCTGCGAAGCAGGCATCGGAGTAAACAGCTTCAGCCGCGTGCATGCCGGAGGCGGTGTGCATATGCATGCGCTGCGGCGGAAACACACTGCGATACAGGGTCATCAGGCCAAGTACAAGAATGAGCAGGGCCGCGATGCGCAGCGAGATGCTGCGTTGCGTCGGGGTCATGCCACGCAGGATGGATGGCACGAACATCATCGCCGGGATCGTTCCGCATCCGAAGGCCAGCATCATCTGCACGGAACTCAAGGCGCTTCCCGATGCCAGCGCCATCGACAGGGCTGCATACACCAGCCCGCAGGGCAGCAGGCCGTTGATCAGGCCGAGTGCATACCAGCTGCTGACCCGGGCGCCGCGCGACACGCGCACGGCCAACTGCGCCAGACCTGTTTTACGGCTGGCCCATGCACCGAAGTGTTTCAACGGATCCGGCAGCCAGCCGGCAAGGTTCAGCGCGAAAAACATCATCAACAGGGCGGCAAAGATGGCGAACACACGCTGCAACTGCTCGCCGCCGAGGGCGCTCAATGCTGCACCGCTGAGGCCGACGATCAGGCCCAAGGCTGCATAGGTGCTGACGCGTCCGAATTGGTAGGCCAGCAGCCCCGACCACCAGACCTTCTCCCGGCTCATGCTCAGCGCACCGACCAGACCGCCGCACATGCCGATGCAGTGCAGGCTGCCCATGAAGCCCATGGAGAGCATTAGCAGTATCGCGGGCAGGCCGGTGAGGGCATGCTCCATCAGGGATGTTTGTCCGTGCCGGAGGCATCGTCTTTCTGCTCGATATCGTCATCATCGAGGATGCGGTGCGCCGGCCCCTCCATATCGTCGTACTGGCCGTTATTCACCGCCCAGAAGAAGATCAGCACGCTGACCAGCCCCAATAGGATCATGCCCGGAATCAGGCCGTAGATGACGCTCATATCAATCTCTCCGTTTGCCGTAGCCGCTCATGCTAACCCGGTCGCACGCCATGCATATGCCTGCGGATCAGGATGGCATTGCCGATCACCAGCAGCGAGCTCAGCGGCATGGCAAGGGCCGCGAACACCGGCGTGACCCATGCGGCCATCGCCGCCGGTACCAGCACGGCATTATAGGCCAGCGAAAGCATCAGGTTCTGCCGGATAGTGGCGAGGGTGCGTTGCCCCAGCGCGATGGCCCACGGGATTTTACGCACATCACTGCCCATTAGCACGATGTCCGAACATTCCATCGACACATCCGTGCCGCTGCCCATGGCGATGCTGATATCCGCTCTGGCCAGAGCCGGGGCATCGTTGACGCCGTCGCCGGCCATCAGCACGTGTTCACCGGCTCGCTGCAGGGATTCGATCTCGTTCAACTTATCTTCCGGCAGCACATCGGCAACCACACGGATGGGCCGGCTTGCATGTGCAGCAAGGGATTGTTGCAGATGTGTCGCAGCGGCGGCGGAATCGCCGGTTAATATGGTGATCCCGATACCGCGACCGGACAGATGTTCGACCAGTTCGACGGCCCCGTGACGCAGGCTGTCCTCGATGTGCAACAGGCCGAGAAATTTCCCCCGCGCTGCCACCAGCACAGCCGCGCCCATATCCGCTTCAATTCGCTGACAACCTGATTCGGTGGCTGCATCGAGCGCGATGCCCTGCCGGTACATCAAGCGGCGATTGCCGACCCATACCTGCTGTTCTCCCTTTGCTGTCTCTACAATACCTCCGACGCCCAGCCCGGGAAGCAACTGATGGTTCCGGCTGACAGGGAAACAGAGTTCTGCGGCCTCGACTGCCTTGCAGATGGCCGCAGCCAGCGGGTGGGAATAATGCCGCTCCACGGCGCCGGCCATTTGCAACAGGTCAGCGGAATCTTCGCTGACGATACCGCTTACCTGCATGCGGCCTTCGGTCAGTGTGCCGGTCTTGTCCAGCACCACATGCGTGACGGCGGACAGGCCTTCGAGCGCCTCGCCGTTGCGCACCAGTACCCCGTGTTTCGCAGCCACGCCGGTGCTCACCGCCACCGCCATCGGCGTGGCAAGCCCCAGCGCACAAGGGCAGGTGATAATCAGCACCGCGGTGGCGGCGAGCAGCGCCGTATCCATATCCGAGCGCATCCAGAAGAGAAAGGTGAGGGTGGCGAGCAGCAGCGTGGTGGCGACGAACCACGGCACGATTCGATCGGCCAGTTGCTGCACGCGCGCCTTGCTGCCCTGCGCGGATTCCACCAGATGGATGATGCGGGAGAGCATAGTGTCCGTACCGGTCTGTTCGACCCGCATGCTCAGCGGCGCATCGATATTCACCGTGCCACCGGCCAAGCGACAGCCGGTCTGCTTGTGCACCGGCATGGATTCTCCGGTCAGCATGGCCTCGTCGATATGCGAGTCTCCGTCGGTGACCACGCCGTCGGCAGGCACCCGGTCGCCGGGCCGGATTCGCAGGATGTCTCCCGGACTCAAGCGGCGCACCGCCACGCGTTCTTCACCTGTATCGGTGATGCGCGTGGCCATGCGCGGTTGCAACTCCAGCAGTCGCAGTGTGGCCGAGGAGGCATTGCGACGGGCCAGTGCTTCGAGGTAGCGGCCGATGAGGATCACGAACAGGAAGCTGACCACGGTGTCGAAATACACGTGTTCGCCCTGCATGGCGGTCTGCGCCAGGGAATAGGCGTAGGTGACAATGGCGCCGATGGCGATGGGCAGATCCATGCCGAGCAGGCCGCGGCGCAGGCCGCGAAACGCCGAAACAAGGATCGGGCCGCCCGAGTAGAGCAGCACTGGGGTGGCGATGGCACAGCTGACCCACTGGAAGAAATGCCTGTCCTCGATGCTGATGCCGGAGAAGGAACCGGCATACAGGGCGATGGAGATCCACATGATGTTCATCGCGCCGAAGCCGGCGAAGCCCATGCGGAACAACAGTTTCCGGTTGTGCTCTTTCAGTTGCCCCTCGGCATTGTCCGGATCGAAGGGGACGGCGGCATAGCCGGTGGCGGCGAGGCGTTTGAGGATAGCGGAAAGGGGGGTGATCGCCGACTGCCACTGCAACAGCAGGCGGTGGTGCACCAGGTTCACTTCGGCTTTGATGGCGCCCGGCATGGAGGCAAGCGCCTTCTCGATCAGCCAGACGCAGGCGGCGCAATGAATACCGTCCACCATCAGATGCGCCTCGCTGGAGCCGTCCGGCAATCGTCGCACGAACGCCTGCTGCACCTCGGGCAGATCGTATTGATCGATATCCGCAGGTGTTTCTGGCGGCGGAGCGATGGCCGCCTCCCTTTTGTGCAGGCGCTGGTAGAAGCCATCAAGGCCTGCCTCATGGATCACCCGGCACACCTCAAGGCAGCCGCTGCAACAGAATTGGCGCTGTTCTCCGGCAACCACGCCGCTGCATGCCGCCGCCCCCGTGGCCGGCAGGCCGCAGTGGAAGCAGCTTATGGTGTCACTTGCCGACAAAGATGCGCTGGGCGGTATCGAAGCGCTGCCCGTCGGCTTCGATGCGGGCGATCAGGTCCCAGTTGCCCGGCAGCGGGAAGCTCAGCGGAGCAGCGAAGGTTCCTGTATCCACCTTCTGCAGGTCCACGCTGAAATCGTAGTTCGCATCGTTCGGGCGGTAGGCCGAGATGCGCACCGCTCCGGAGTTCACCGGCTGACCCTGATGATCCATCACATACAGCCGGCAGGTGGCCGGCGTATTGGCCTGCATATCCCCGGGCAGCAGCAGTTGCAGGCGCCATGCAGAAGCTTCGGCCTGCTGACGGATATCCTTGTCGTGGAAGTAGTTCTTGCCGCGTTCGTAGTAGTTCTTGACCACCAGATTGGGCGGCGAGATAAAGGCCCAGCTGATGAATACGATATTCACCGCCACCACCACGGCCACGATGCCCAGCACACCGCGCAGCCAGGGACTTTTCAGATCCTCTTTGAGTTGTTCACTCAGCATCAGTTACTCCTGTTTCCCGACCGGGCTCATGAACACCGATTTATAGCTCAGGCGGACCGCCGGGGTGCCGGTATTCTCAAGTATGAAACGAATCCTGGTTTTCTTTTCCTGCAGGTTTTCCGGTTGTGCTGTCAGGAACACGCTGAACGGCACCATCTTGCCCGCCTGCAGCACCACATCCATGGTTCCGCCCACGATTGTCACACCGCTTTCATCGTCTATGGACAGCCGCATGTGCAGATCATCCAGTGTTTTGTTGACCGCCTTGATGGTGTACTTGTTGTGGATCTCGCCATTGCTCATCCGGATATACAGCGGCTGGCGCTCATGCACGATGGACAGCTCCACCGGCGGTATATGCGTCAGGCCATAGACGATACCGGCCACCGAAAGCATGAAGATGCTGCTGTAGGCGATGACGCGCGGCCGCTTGAACAGCGCCGGCAGTTTGATACCGGTCATTTCCTTTTCCGAGGAGTAGCGGATCAGGCCGCGCGGCCGGTTCACCTTGTCCATGATGCTGTCGCAGGCATCGATACACATGCCGCAGTGGATGCAGCCCTCCTGCATACCCTCGCGGATATCCACGCCGGTCGGGCAGACGCCGACGCACAGCTGGCAGTCGATGCAATCGCCGCGACTCTCGTTGCCCTTGCCCTTCACCTTGCCGCGCGGCTCGCCACGCTTCGCATCGTAGGTGGGCAGGATGGTGTCTTTATCGAGCATCACGCTCTGGATGCGGGCATAGGGGCACAGCCAGAAGCACACCTGCTCGCGCATGAAGCCGGCGAACACGTAGGTGCCGAAGACGAAGGCGGCGAGCACAGCCCATGCCACCAGCGGGGCATCGAGGCTCAGATAGCGCAGCCACAGATCGAACACGTCGGTGAAATAGGCGGCGAATGTAACACCGGTGACGATGGCGATGAGCATCCACAGGGTGTGTTTGAAGAGCTTCAGGCGGATCTTGCGGGCGTTCCACGGGGCGGCATCGAGCTTGCGGCGCTGCACCGGATTGCCCTCGATCTTTTCCTCCAGCCAGGTGAACCAGTCGGTCCACACCGTCTGAAAGCAGAAATAGCCGCACCACACGCGCCCGGCCACGGCGGTGACGCCGAACAGGGTCATGGCCAGCAGGATGAGGACCAGTGAGAGCATCCAGATATCCTGTGGCCAGACGGTGAGTGCGAACATATGGAACTGGCGGTGCGGGATATCGAAGAAGATCGCCTGCTGTCCGTCCCAGCGGAAGTAGGGGCCGATGAAGTACAGCAGCCACAGCGACCCTGCGAACCATTTGTAGTTGCGGAAACGACCCGTGACGCGCTTGGCATGGATGGTTTCGCCACCGGTGTTCACATGCCAGTGGGCGGCGTCCGCATAGAGCTCCTCGATACTTTGCTTTTCTTCCGACATGACTGCTCCTGATCGGCATGGATGATGTCATGCATCAGCCTTGCCTGGAATGCTCATTTTCGCGCCAGCGCGGCGCAACGCCCTCTCCACCTAAAGCAAAGAAAAAGGGAGGCATACACCTCCCTCTCCCTTCAATTGTCAGACCCTGCGTTTATTCAGAATCACCCTTGCTGCCGATGATCCTGAAAAACCTGTAGGCCAGATAGCCGATGATAACGAGGCATCCGGCGATGGAGATGATGACGCTGATAACAACTGCATCCATGTCAGCCTCCTATTTCCCGCCGCCGAATTCATGCACCTTGACGGCCAGCATCTTGATCGCCTCGGGGCTGAGCTTGCCGCCGAAGGCGGGCATGATAGCGATACGGGTGTTCGGAACATCGGCCGGATCCTGGTTCACACCGTCGCGGATGGTGCGCATGATCTCCTCGCGTGAACTGCCGAAACGCCAGATCGCATCGGTCAGGTTGGCTGCGCCCGACCCCAGATCGTTGATCGCGCCGCCCTTGCCGTCCATGCCATGGCAGTTCGAACAGCCGACATCGTCGAATTGCGTCATCTGCTCCGCTGTCGCTTTACCCTGCGAGAGGGCGACCACGGTGTCGGTCAACTGGTTGAGTTCATCGTTGTTGAGGAACTCGCTGTGCGCCGGCATATTGCTTTGACGACCATCGGTGATGCTTTCGATGATGGTGTCGATATCACCGCCGTACAGCCAGTCGTCGTCCGCCAGGTTGGGGAACAGTCCCTGTGCACCCTCGCCGCCTGCACCATGACAGGCCGCGCAGTAGTCACCGAAGATGGCCTTGGCCGAGGATTCGGCGAAGTTGCGCAGACCGTCGTCGGCCAGCAGCGCCTGTCCGTCCATGGCCGCCACCTTCTGCAGGAAAGGAGCTTTGACGGCTTCGTTTTCTTCAACCGCCTGCTTGAACTCCTTGATCTGCGTCCAGCCCAGGATGCCCTTGGTGGAATCGTTCACCAGCGGGATGGCCGGATACAGGATGAAATACACCACGCACCAGATCCAGCTGGCGTGGAAGGCGATCATCCACCAGCGCGGCGGCGGGTTGGTCAACTCGCGTATCCCGTCCCACTCATGACCCGTATCCGGGGTGTGTTGCGGCTTATCTTGTTTGGCCATGTCCAACCTCCCTGTCCATTTCCTTTTCGTCGTTTACAAAATCACGGTATTGCTCGAATTTGTCGCGGTTGCCGGGTTTGAAGACCCAGATGTACAGGCCGGCCATCAGTACGGTGAGAATCAGTACGATGACAAGCCCGGTCCAGTCGGCCCGCGTCATGGCGTCCCAATCGGTGCTGAAGTATTCGGCGAGCTTATTCACGGTAGTCCTTTCCTGCTTCGAACTTGACCATGGTGCCGAGCACCTGCAGATAAGCGACCAGTGCATCCATTTCGGTCTTGCCGTCCACCGCCGCAGCTGCTCCGGCGAAGTCGGCATCGCTATAAGGCACACCGACCATGGACAGGGCGCGCATCTTCTTCTCGGTCAGGACGCCATCAAGCTTGTAGCCCTCCAGGAAGGCATAGTCCGGCATCACCGATTCAGGAACCAGCGATCGCGGCGCCCGAAGATGCTGTACCTGCCACTCGTTGGAATATTTTCCACCCACGCGTGCCAGATCAGGGCCGGTGCGCTTGGAACCCCACTGGAACGGATGGTCGAATTTCGATTCCGCGGCCAGCGAGTAATGCCCGTAGCGTTCCATCTCGTCGCGGAATGGACGGATCATCTGCGAATGGCACAGGTAGCAGCCCTCGCGGATGTAAACATCGCGTCCTTCCAGCTCCAGCGCCGTGTAAGGGCGGATGGAATCCTCTTCCCGGCTCAGCTTCTCGATGGTGTTGTCGAGATAGAACAGGGGAACGATTTCCACGATACCACCGATGGAAACCACAATGGCGACCATGACAATAAAGCCCCAGACGTTCTTCTCCAGCGACTCCTGGAAAGACTTTTTCTCACGTCGTTTCTGCGGGTCGATTGAGCGTCCGAAAAGTGTGCCGATGAATCTTCCGAGTCCCATGATAGCCCCCTTATGCCCGTGCTGCGGCAGCGTTCGGCTGGCCGGCAGTCCGGATGGTCATGACGATGTTGTAGAGCATGATGATGGCGCCCAGCAGTACCAGCAGGCCGCCGACAGAGCGCAGCACATAGTACGGATGCATGGCGACCACGCTTTCTGCAAAGGTGTAGGCCAGATTGCCGTAGTCATCGGTGGCGCGCCACATCAGGCCCTGCATGATGCCGGATACCCACATCGCGCAGATGTAGATCACCGTGCCGATGGTGTGGATCCAGAAATGCGTGTTCACCAGTCCGACGGAATAGATCTCCTTGTTCCACAGGCGGGTGACCAGATGATAGATCGCACCTACAGACACCATCACCACCCAACCGAGTGCGCCGGAATGCACATGGCCGATGGTCCAGTCAGTATAGTGGGAAAGTGCGTTCACGGTTTTCAGCGACATCACCGGGCCCTCGAAGGTGGACATCGCATAGAAGGCCAATGATACGACAAGGAAGCGAAGCACGTAGTCGTCACGCAGTTTGTGCCAGGCACCGGAGAGAGTCATCAGGCCGTTCACAGCGCCACCCCAGGATGGAATGATCATGGCAATGGATACGGCGGCACCGAGTGAGCCGGCCCAGTCGGGCAGGGCGGTGTATTGCAGATGATGCGCACCGAGCCATACATAACCGAACATCAGCGCCCAGAAGTGCAGCACGGAGAGGCGGTAGGAGAAGATGGGGAGATCGGCCTGCTTGGGGATAAAGTAATACATGATGCCGAGGAAACCGGCGGTCAGGAAAAAGCCCACTGCGTTATGGCCCCACCACCACTGGATCATGGCGTCGTGCACGCCGGAGAACAACGAATACGACTTGGTCATGGTCACCGGAATGGCCAGCGAGTTCACCACATGCAGGTAGGTGATCATGATCATCATGCCGAGGAAGAACCAGTTGGCCACATAGATATGTGAGACCTTGCGGTTGGCGATGGTCATGATGAAGTTGAACATATAGGACAGCCAGACCACGGCAATTGCTATGTCTATGGGCCATTCCAGTTCGGCGTATTCCTTGCCGGAGGTCCAGCCCATCGGGAAGGAGACCACGGCGGAAACGATGATCAGGTTCCAGCCGATGAAGGTGAACCAGGCCAGCTTGCTGCTCCACAGCGGCACTGCGCAGGTGCGCTGCACCACATAGAAGGCGGTCGCCATCAGCGTGCAGCCTCCGAATGCGAAAATCACCGCATTGGTATGCAGTGGGCGCAGACGTCCGAAGCTGAGATACTCACTCACATTGAGTGATGGGAACGATAACTGCCATGCAATCAAATCGCCCACCAGCGCGCCGACGACGAAATAAACCACTGCACAGACGGCAAAAGCTTTGACAATCGCCATGTTGTAGTTGGGATTTTCAGAAACATTTCCGACCACGGTTTCCACCTCCTTGGGTAAAGTTGTATCCGGAGTCTATGAAGTAAAAGTTTATTCGTCCATAGTTTTTTTACGTGGAAAACCGAGTGTTGCGGAGGGTTATCCTGAAGGTGGTAAAGGGTCGTGAGGTTTGCACAGGCGAAAAAAAAGGAGCCACGATTTCTCGTGACTCCTTGATCGCTAATGGTGGCCAGGGTCGGAATCGAACCAACGACACGCGGATTTTCAGTCCGCTGCTCTACCGACTGAGCTACCTGGCCATGCGATGTTCTGCGGGAGGCGGATTATGGGAAAATGGTTCGCGGATGCAAGTGCGAATTATCGTCGGCACCGGGCAGCCGCTGTGTGATGTGTCGCAGGTAACCGGAAACCGGCCCCCGTCGGGACAGGGGGCCGGCGGGAACGGCTGCGGATTCAGAATTTGACGCGGTATTGGGTATCCAGCCAGCAACGCGGCAGGGCTTCATCGGACGGGAAGCACAGGCCCGATTTGTTGACTGTGATCGGATCGCCGACCTCTTCGCCGGCCTGAAAGCGCACCTTCATCTTGGCAGATGCCGGGTTGAACATCTCTTTGGGGTCAAGAACCTCGACCAGGTCACCTGACTTTTTGTCTTTGAGAAACATATCCAACCTCCTTGTCCTGATTTGTTGCATCCATTGTAGACGGAGGGTCGGACAAGTGCCAACACATTCAGTTTGTGGGGATAAACACCTTCTCGCGGTACAAGCGCAGTTCATCGATAGAGTCGCGCACATCATCCATGGCGAGATGGTTGCCGCTTTTCTCAGGACTCTTCAGGCCGGGGTACCAGCGGCGGGCGACCTCCTTGATGCTGCTGACATCGATATTGCGATAGTGCAGCCAGGATTCGAGAGCCGGCATGTAGCGCACCAGAAAGCGCCTGTCCTGATGGATGGAGTTGCCGCACAGCGGGGAAGCGCGCTCGGGGGAGTACCTCTTGATGAACTCGAGCGTGGCGGCTTCGGCCTCGGCCAGCGTGGTGGTCGATTCAAGCACGCGCTTGGAGAGGCCGGATTCGCCATGCTGGCGGACACACCATTCGTTCATCGCATCCAGCGCCTCTTGGGGGTGGTGGATGACCAGCACCGGACCCTCGGCCACGAGGTTCAGCTGGGAGTCGGTGATGATGGTGGCGATCTCCAGGATGGTATCGGTTTCCGGATCGAGTCCGGTCATTTCAAGGTCCATCCAGACCAGGTTGTTCTTATCGATCTGTTCAGTTTGCATGGCTACACCTTATACGATTTTCATGCCCATCGCGCGGGCAAGCTTGGGGGTCATCGGGTCCGGGCGCCGGAAGTTGAGCGCGACCATCTCCCAGCTGCGCCGCGGCGGGTAATGCCGGCGCAGCGAGGTGAATCGTCTGGCGATGTCCGGGTCATCGGGATCGAGGCCGCCGCGCAGGGCGGCGTCATCGCCTGCGATATCATACATGGCCGTGGCGGCGGCATGCAGGTTCGCCCAGATGTCCGTGCTGCAAGGCATGCTCACGGGGAACCCGGCGTCCGGCAGTAGGCCATGCATATCCCATCCGTCCGGCACACCAAGCCAGCGGCACAGGGCCTTGCGTGCATACAGCGTGTTGGCAGCCTTGCCGTCCACCGAGTGTCCGGCGATATGCGGGGTGGCCAGCGCCAGTTGCGGGTGGGCCAGCAGGGCGGGGGATATACCCGGTTCGCCCTCCCAGCAGTCGAGCACGGCAAAGCGTGATGCATCAGCGTTCAGCCAGTCCAGCAGGGCAGCATTATCCAGACAGGCGCCGCGTCCTGCATTAATGATGCCGCGTCCCTTGAAGCGCGCCAGTTCGGCGGCTCCGATCAGGTGCATGGTACAATCCTCTCCCGTGCGGTGCAGCGGCGTATGCAGGCTGAGTACATCGGCTGTTTCCAGTAGTTCATGCAGTGTTGAGAAGCCGTCGTTCCCCTCTTTGCGTGCTCGCGGCGGGTCATTGCATAGCACGGGGATGTTCAGGCTGTCACATATGCCGGCAAGCCTGCCGCCGATGCGTCCCGCACCGATGATGCCGATACGGGTGGCCGGCAGATCGATCAGGCCGCGCGCATGCAGCTCCAGCAGGGTGGTCAGCATGTATTCGATGACCGAGCCGGTGGATGAGCCTGCGGCATTGGCGTGCACGATGGCCTGTTCATCCAGCCACACTTTGTCGAAGTGGTCGTCGCCGATGGTGGCGGTGGCTGCAAAGCGCACCGGCGTGCCAGCCAATAACTGTGCATTGACCTTTGTACCCGATCGGGTGATCAGCGCATCGGCATGCAGCAGTGCATGGCGATTGATCTCGGAGGCTTCCATCACGTGAAGCGAGACATCAATGCCCGGCAGCGAGGAGAAGGCTGATTCAACGCCCCAGATGTGTGCATCGGCAACGATGTTCAGCCGGTGGGCCGGATGCGCATCGGCAGTCTGCATGCTACAGGCTCTGGACGATAGCGATGGTCGCTTCGGATTTGTTCAGGGTATAGAAATGCAGGCCTTTCACACCGCTGCCCAGCAGGCCGGAGCACTGTTCCAGAGCCATTTCGATACCGAGCTTCTTCACCGCATCCAGATCGTCGCGCACCGGCACCATCCTGTTGTGAATCCTCTCCGGAATGCTTGCGCCGCACATCGCGGAGAAGCGCACGATCTGATCGTAATTGGTGATCGGCATGATGCCCGGAATGATCGGAATGGTGATGCCGGCATCGTCGGCGGCATCCTGAAAGCGGAAAAAGGCCTCGTTATCGAAGAAATATTGCGTGACCGCGCATGCCGCACCCAGATCCTGCTTCATCTTCAGGTAGCGGATATCGTCCATCATGCCGCCCTTCGATTCCGGATGCCCTTCGGGATAGGTGGCGCAGGCGATGGAGAAGCCCTGCCGGTCGTGGATGAAGGAGATCAGGTCGGTGGCGTGCGAAAAACCGCCGGCTGTGGCCTCGAAACGCCCCATGCCTTCCGGCGGGTCGCCCCTGAGGGCCAGGATGTTTTCGATGCCGGCAGCGCGGTAATCGGCCAGCAGGGCGGCGATGTCGTCGGCTGTGGAGCCCACACAGGTCAGGTGCGCCACAGGCGACAGGCCGGTCTCGGCCTGGATGCGGGTCACGATTCCCTTGGTGCGTTCCTGGGTGGTGCCGCCGGCCCCGTAGGTCACCGAGATATAGGCCGGGTTGATGACCTTCAGTTCATCCAGACAGGCCCAAAGGTTCTCCTCGCCCTTGTCGGTCTTCGGCGGGAAGAACTCGCAGGAGAAAAGCGGGCCATCGGTCTGTTGCAGGATATCGGAAAGTTTCATGCTTAAAGCCTCGGAACGGTCACGCCGGTCTGACCCTGATACTTGCCGGCCTTGTCTTTATAGGAGGTCTCGCAGACCTCGTCGGATTCCAGGAACAGGAACTGGGCCACGCCCTCGCCGGCATAGATCTTGGCGGGAAGCGGCGTGGTGTTGGAGAACTCCAGCGTCACGTGGCCTTCCCATTCCGGCTCCAGCGGCGTGACGTTGACGATGATGCCGCAGCGCGCATAGGTGGACTTGCCCAGGCAGATGGTCAGCACACTGCGAGGGATGCGCATGTATTCGATGGTGCGGGCCAGCGCGAAGGAGTTCGGCGGAATGATGCATACATCGGCGTTTACATCCACGAACGAGGTCGAACAGAAGTTCTTCGGGTCCACCACGGCGGAATTGATATTGGTGAAGATCTTGAATTCGTTGGAGCAGCGCACATCGTAGCCGTAGGAGGACAGGCCGTAGGAAACGATGCCCGTACCGTCTTCGGCTTTCTTGATCTGACCGTCCACAAACGGCTCGATCATGCCGTGTTCCTGCGCCATGCGGCGGATCCACTTGTCAGATTTGATGGACATCGTCCCTCCAGCTCAACTGTTTGCGATGCGGCAGGCTACCGGCATGCCCACTGTTTCGGAAGCATCAAGCGGCGGCTTCCGCTCATGGGCTCAGGTCGGTCGGGCCATCTCTTCGGAGAGCCATGCGCGGAAGGCGGCCAGCTTGGCGGGTTCCTCGCGCCAGTCCGGCCACACGAGATAGTAGGCACTGCTGGTCGGCAGGGTTTGGGAAAACGGCTGGATCAGGCGCCCGTCCTTCAATTCCTCCTGCACCAGCAGCGGATCGATGATGGCAACGCCCAGCCCCCGGATGGCGCCGGCGATGGCGAAGTTGCGCGTCTCGAACTGTAACTCGTGCGCGGGCTTGAGTTCCGGCAGACCGGCTGCGGCCAGCCAGACGCGCCAGTCGTCGGGGCGCAACTTGGAGTGCAACAGGGTGTGTCCGGCCAGATCGGCGGGGGAAGCGAGCGGGGTCTCGCCTTCAGGCAGGGCGGGGCTGCACACCGGCGTGAAGCGCTCGTCGAATAAGCGCAGGGCATGAGTGCCCGCCCATACGCCGCGCCCGGAGCGGATGGCGCAGTCCATGTCCGCACGTGTGAAATCCACCAGATCGATGGAGGTGGAGATGCGCACCTCGATGTCCGGATGGCGCTGCTGGAAGCGGTACAGGCGCGGAATGAACCAGCGCATGGCGAAGGTGGACAGCATGCTGACATTCAGCACATTCGATGCGCTGCCCGGACGCAGTTGCGCGATGGTTTCCCCCAGAGTGTCGAAGGCCGCGCTGATGCCCGGCAGGATCAAATGGCCGGCATCGCTGAGTTCCAGGCCCCGGCGGGTGCGCACGAACAACGCGATGCCGAGCTCGGATTCCAGCGCGCGGATCTGGTGGCTCAGTGCCGACGGGGTGACATGCAGTTCATCCGCAGCCAGTTTAAGGTTAAGATGGCGGCCGGCCGCAACGAAGGCGCGCAACGCGTTCAGCGACGGAAGGCGGACCGGACTGCGTCTGTCAGGCATGAGAAAAACTCA
This sequence comes from Zetaproteobacteria bacterium CG06_land_8_20_14_3_00_59_53, assembly GCA_002779605.1. Lineage (GTDB taxonomy): Bacteria > Pseudomonadota > Zetaproteobacteria > Mariprofundales > Mariprofundaceae > UBA1543. Next base: position 116,316 of record PEWE01000013.1, read on the forward strand.
TCATTTGGACAAGAATATATCGATTTATTTGTTTGTATAGCGGAACTATGGTTCGCCATTGATTGAGATTGTTTTGTGAAGTTGTTGGAGAAAGGAGTGTTTATGGGCAGGGCATTGTTCGACAAGGTTTGGGACCAGCACGTCGTCAAGGCGAACGAGGACGGCTCGACTCTGCTGTATATCGACCGCCATCTGGTGCATGAGGTGACCAGTCCGCAGGCCTTCGAGGGTCTGCGCCTGACCCATCGCAAGCCGTGGCGCGCCTCCGCCGCCGTGGCCACTCCGGATCACAATGTGCCCACAACTGACCGGGCCAAGGGCATCACCGATCCGATTTCGCGCATTCAGGTGGAAGCGCTGGACGAGAACTGCCGTGAGTTCGGGATCACCGAATTCGGCATGAACGATGTGCGTCAGGGTGTGGTGCATGTGATGGGACCCGAGCAGGGCCTGACCCTGCCTGGCATGACCGTGGTTTGCGGAGATTCGCATACATCAACGCATGGCGCATTTGCCTGCATTGCCATGGGGATCGGCACCTCCGAGGTGGAACATGTGCTGGCCACGCAGTGCCTGATCCAGCAGAAACCGCGGCGCATGCGCATCACGGTGGAAGGGGCGCTTCCTGCCGGAATCACCGGCAAGGATGTGGCGCTGTACATTATCGGCCTGATCGGTACCGCCGGCGGCACTGGCTATGCCATCGAATTCGCCGGTCCCGCCATCCGCCAGCTGTCCATGGAAGGGCGCATGAGCCTGTGCAATATGGCCATCGAGGCCGGCGCACGCTGCGGCATGGTGGCCGCCGATGACACCACCATCGATTATGTGAAGGGTCGCCCATACTCACCGACGGGAGAGGATTGGGACAAGGCGGTGGCCGCATGGCGCGAGCTGCATTCCGATTCGGATGCGGTATTCGACAAGGAGATGGTGTTGCAGGCCTCCGATATCGCCCCGCAGGTCAGCTGGGGTACCAGCCCGGAGATGGTGCTACCGGTGAGTGCCTCGGTGCCGCATCTGGCCGAGGCGCGCGATGCCGTGCAGCGCGAGTGCTGGGAACGTGCCCTGCTGTACATGGGGCTGAGCGAAGGCGAGGTGATCTCCGAGATTGCCGTGGACAAGGTGTTCATCGGTTCCTGTACCAACGGGCGCATCGAGGATTTCCGAGCTGCCGCTTCCGTGGTGAAGGGGAAAAAGCTGGCGGCAAACGTGAAGCTCGCCATGGCCGTGCCCGGTTCCGGTCTGGTCAAGCAGCAGGCCGAAGCCGAGGGGCTGGATGTGATCTTCCGCGAGGCCGGCTTCGAGTGGCGCGAGCCGGGTTGTTCGATGTGTCTGGCGATGAATGCCGACCGGCTGGAGCCGGGCGAGCGTTGCGCCTCCACCAGCAACCGCAACTTCGAAGGCCGTCAGGGCATGGGCGGACGCACCCATCTGGTCAGCCCCGCGATGGCCGCCGCCGCCGCGATCGCTGGCCATTTTGTTGATATCAGGGATTGGAGTTAATCATGCAGGCATTTATCACATTGAGCGGACTGGTGGCCCCGATGGACAGGGCCAATGTCGATACCGACGCGATCATCCCCAAGCAGTTCCTGAAAAGTATACGGCGCTCCGGTTACGGCCCGTACCTGTTCGACGAATGGCGCTACGAGGATCGCGGCGAGCCGGGCATGGATTGCACGCATCGACCGTTGAAGACGGATTTCGTGCTCAACAAGCCGCGCTACAAGGGAGCAAGCATCCTGCTGGCGCGCGAAAACTTCGGCTGCGGATCGAGCCGCGAGCATGCGCCGTGGGCGATCCTGGATTACGGCTTCACCTGCGTGATCGCGCCGAGCTTCGCCGACATCTTCTACAACAACTGCTTCAAGAACGGCATCCTGCCCATCCGTCTGGATGCGGCGATGGTGGATCGCCTGTTCGCCGCCTGTGCCGCGCAGGAAGGCTATAGCCTGACCGTGGATCTTGAGGCCCGGTCCATCACCACCCCGGACGGGGAGGTCATCGGATTCGATGTGGACGAGTTCCGCCGCCATTGCCTGCTCAACGGTCTGGACGATATCGGTCTGACCCTGCTGGAGGGCGATGCCATCCGCGCCTACGAGGCCAGGCGCAAAGCCGAGGCCCCCTGGCTGGGTCTGTAAGGACATTTCATAGAAAATACCGGCGCGATTGCTTCATGGTATTTTTACCTTCGCGGCGCAAGGATTACACCGTGACCGCCGGTTATATTGTCATATAATTCGATTTAACGTTTGATTTCAGGAGATAGGACCATGCAGAAGATGACGAAGTTTGTAGTGCCACTGGCCTTGTGCGCATCACTGGCCGCATGCGTCACCACGCCGAACGATCCGAATGCCAATGCCAAGGAAAAGGCCGCCATGGGTGCCGCCGCCGGTGCCGTGCTGGGTGCCGTGATCGGCTATCAGGGCGACCATTCCGGTGGAGCCCTGCGCGGTGCGCTGGTCGGTGCTGCCGCAGGCGGCGCGCTGGGTGCCGGCGTGGGCGCCTACATGGATAAGCAGCAGGCCGAGTTCAACCGCCAGCTGGCAGCCGAACAGCAAGCGCACCAGATCGAGATCGAGCGTTTGCAGAACGAGAATCTGAAGATCACCATGAACAGCGAAGTATCCTTCGATTTCGGTTCCGCGAACGTGACCCCGTCGTTCGGCCGGACGCTGGATAAGGTTGCCGATGTCCTGCAGCGCTACAACCGCTCGGGCGTGACGATCGTCGGTCATACTGACGATGTGGGTTCCGCCGAGTTCAATCAGCGTCTGTCCCAGCAGCGTGCCGATGCCGTGGCCTACTATCTGGAAAGCCGGGGTGTGAGCCGTCAGCGCATCCGCACCGAAGGCCGAGGAGAGTCCGAGCCCCGCGCCAGCAACGCCAGCGAAGCCGGTCGTCAGCTGAACCGTCGTGTGGAAATGATCATCCAGCCGGACCCGAACATCCAGTAAGCGTCCCGCTCCCCGCAATCGACCCGGCCCGATCCCGCATCCCGCCGGGTCTTTTTTCTTTTGACATCCTTAATCTTGTCAATCTCGGTAGGCGGAAGGACTTGGTACCAGATCAATCGAGACTTCCCCGATGATTCTCGCAAAGTAACCGTCATGCAAGACAAGCCACATTGTACGCCATCCCGGCAGCGACCGGATTGCGTACAATGTAGCGACTCATCAGGCAGTAGGCGTGGCAAATCCAACCGAATCGATCGACGACATGGGAAAGTACTGACAGAAACAGCTCTCGATCATCATCCGACAAATATATATTTCCTGCTGTATCCGCCCGCTTTCTGAATTTATCGGGTATAAATCCATGCATCGTGCGGGGTGGCAAATGCGGCGGGGATTGCTATGCTAACGTCCCGATTTTACATACCAAGGAGTTTACAAATGAGCGTACTGGTAACCAAACAGGCCCCGGATTTCACCGCAACCGCAGTGATGGGCGATAATTCATTCAAGGAAGACTTCTCTCTGTCCGACTACAAGGGCAAGTATGTCGTGCTGTACTTCTACCCACTGGACTTCACCTTTGTCTGCCCGTCCGAGATCATCGCTTTCGACCATCGCCTCAAGGAGTTCGAGGATCGCGGTGTGCAGGTGATCGGCGTGTCCGTCGATTCCCACTTCACCCATCTGGCATGGAAGAACACGCCGGTGAACAACGGCGGCATCGGCCAGATCCGTTATCCGCTGGTGGCCGACCTGACCAAGGAAATCGCTGCCGACTACGGCGTGCTCATCAATAACACCACCGCTGAAGACGATTGCGGTGACCAGTTCCATCTGCTGGGCGGCTCGGTTGCCCTGCGCGGCTCCTTCCTGATCGACAAGGAAGGCGTGGTGCGTCATCAGGTGGTCAACGATCTGCCGCTGGGTCGTAACATTGATGAGATGCTGCGCATGGTGGATGCCCTGCAGTTCCACGAGGAACACGGCGAGGTTTGCCCGGCAGGCTGGGACAAGAGCAAGAAGGGCATGGCTGCCTCGACCGAGGGCGTTGCCGCCTATCTGGCCGCCGAAGCAGAGAAGCTGTAAGGATCTGATTGCAGAATCAGGGCGGCCTTTCGGGGCCGCCCTTTTTTTGCAGCGGAATATCCCGTGGATATGGCCGTGTCACTGGCATTTTCCGTCATGTTCGGGACAATGCGAATTGATTGAGAAAAAGCCAGCCTGCAAGGAGAGCACGCACGTGGACAGTGAATTATTCGACCTGAAAAGCCCGGACAATTTTGTGAACCGGGATTTGAGTGTTCTGGCTTTCCACCGGCGTGTTTTCGAGATGGCTGCCGATGATTCGCTCCCCCTGCTTGAGCGCCTGCGCTTTCTGTGCATCTCCTCATCCAATCTGGACGAGTTCTTTGAAGTCCGTGTGGCATTGCAGAAGCATCGCATCGTCCTCGGACAGGGGCATCCGGGTGCCGATGGCCTGACCGCCGGTGATCTGCTGGCGCAGGTGCGTCTGCGGGTGGCCGATATGGTCGAGGCGCAGTACAAGCTGCTCAACGATGAGCTATTGCCCTCGCTGGCAGCCGAGGGCATCCGCTTCCTGCGCCGCACTGAGTGGAGCGAGCAGCAGGCGGCGTGGATCAAGCGCTTCTTCAATCGGGAACTGCTGCCAGTGCTGACCCCGATTGCACTGGATCCGGCGCACCCGTTTCCGCGACTGCTGAACAAGATCCTGAATTTTATCGTGGCACTGGAGGGCAAGGATGCCTTCGGTCGCGATCTGAAACATGCCATCGTACAGGCCCCGCGCACTCTGCCGCGTGTCATCCGTCTGCCTGCGGAGATCGCCGGTCCGGGTTACAATTATGTGTTCCTTTCCTCGATCATCCATGCGCATGTCGGTGAGCTGTTTCCCGGCATGGAGGCCAAGGCCTGTCATCAGTTCCGCGTGACGCGCAACAGCCAGTTGCTGGTGCATGAGGACGAAGTTCCCGATCTGAAGAAGGCGCTGGCCGGCGAGTTGCTCGATCGCGGTTACAGCGAGGCGGTGCGACTCGAGGTCTCCACCAAGTGTCCGGAGGAGCTGTCCGATTTCCTGCTGCACCAGTTCAATCTGAAGAATACCGATCTGTATCGCGTGGCGGGTCCTGTGAATCCGTACCGTCTGGCCGCGGTATGTGACGATGTGGATCGCCCCGATCTGAAATTCGCCCCGTTCACCCCCGGCGTTCCGGCGCAGTTGCAGGTGGAGGGTGCTGATCTGTTTGCCATCCTGCGCGAAGGCGATGTGTTGCTGCATCACCCCTTCCAGAGCTTCGCACCGGTGGTGACCCTGCTCAGTCAGGCGGCGGACGACCCGCAGGTGCTGGCCATCAAGCAGACCCTGTATCGCGTGGATGTGAACTCGCCGATCGTGGATGCGATGGTACGCGCCGCGCGTAACCATAAAGAGGTGGTGGCGGTTATCGAGCTGCGGGCGCGCTTCAACGAAGAGGACAATATCGCGCTGGCCGATCGTCTGTCGGCTGCCGGTGTGCAGGTGGTCTATGGCGTGGTGGGCTACAAGACGCACGGCAAGATGATGATGATCGTGCGCCGCGAAGGACGGATGATGCGCCGCTATGTGCATCTCGGCACCGGCAACTACCACACCATCACCAGTCGCTACTACACCGATCTTGGCCTTTTGAGTTGCAATACCGCGCTGGGGGAGGATGTGCACAAGATCTTCCAGCAGCTCACCGGCCTGGGCAAGGCATCGCGTCTGAAGGAGATGCTTTCCGGCCCGTTCACGCTGCACAAGGGCCTGATCCAGCGCATCAATCGCGAGGCGGAGAATGCTGCCGCGGGCATGGATGCAAAAATCCTCGCCAAGATGAACGGTCTGGAAGAGCCGGAGATCATCCGCGCCCTGTACCGGGCTTCGCAGGTCGGGGTGAAAATCGATCTGATCGTGCGTGGTATCTGCTGTCTGCGTCCCGGCATTCGCGGTCTGTCGGAAAATATCACCGTGCGTTCCGTGCTCGGTCGCTTTCTGGAGCACTCACGCGTGTTCTGCTTCCACAATGGCGGGGCCGAAGAGGTGTTCTGTGCCAGCGCGGACTGGATGAGCCGCAATCTTCTGCGGCGCGTGGAAACCTGTTTCCCCGTGCTGGACGACAAGCTGCGCCGTCAGGTGATGGGGGATGCGCTGCGCCCGTATATGGTGAACAACGCCAGCACCTGGCAGATGCAACCGGATGGCAGCTACAAGCGCGTCGGTGGTCGCGGCAGCACGAAAAGCGCGCAACAGAGTCTGCTGGAGAAGCTGGCCCGCCTGTAACAGGGGTGATCGGGATTACGCCGGGACTTCGCTCTTCGCGGCGGGCAGGTTGAGATCGATGATGAGTTTGCGATCCAGAGCCGCCTTGATGTAATCGGCGACCTGCAGCACAGCCCAGCGTTCCAGCAGCAGATCGCCCCTGCCCTCCAGATGCAGGGTGAGGGACTTGTCGTCGTATTCGACAGCGATGCTCTGTACCCGGTCGCGCCGGTCCTTGTTCAGGGCGATGGCCAGACGCAGCAGGGCGCTCATCTTCCATACCTTGTCCTTCGCCCCGTCACTCAAGGCTGCGAAGCCTTCATGCGAAACCGAGGGGAAAGACTTGCGCTGGTAATGCACTGTTTCGGCCAGCATGGATTTTTCTTCCGTCGAAAGGCCGAGCAGCGGGGCGGCATTCACCAGATAGGCGGCATGCCGATGATAGCGACCGACGCGCACATACATGCCGATCTCATGCACCCGAGCGGCGATTTCCAACAGCAGTCTTTCGTCCTCTCCCAGTCCGTGCAGTCCGGCAGTCTGATCAAACAGGCCGAGGGCCAGCCGGGTGACCGCGATGGCATGACTCTGGTCCACCTGATACTTCTTTTTCGCACTTCGCGCCCAGCCGAGCAGGCTGATACGGCGCGAGTGTTGCAGATTGCGTTCGGGTGCGACCATGTCGAGCAGGATGCCGTCGAGCAGGCTGGCTTCAGGGGTGCGCAGCGACGTTGCCTTGCCCACACTCATGATCTCGCGCAGCACCATGGCAGCGGGAAGAATCACGTCGGCGCGGTCCGGTCGCAGGCCGAATTCAAGGATGCGCTGCTCCACACTCATGCCACCCAGGATCCTGATCATCTTGCGCAGGCCCTTGCGGCTGATCTCGCTATTGCTCTCGCTCAGGCCCAGTTGCAGGCCGAGTTCTCCGATGGACAGGCAGTTGCCGCCGGTGCCGATGCACAGGTTGGCCCTGCGCTTGCCGATCTGGGCACGCAGCTTGCGCCGCATGCCGTCGAGATATTCGCTCAGCAGGGCGTTGAAGTCCTCGCCGGAGCCCAGGATCTCAAGCAGGCGGACGGTACCGATGCGGAAGCTCTGCGAGGCGATGATTTCGGCATCGTCCACCAGTGTGACCTCCACACTGCCGCCGCCGATATCGATCAGCAGGGAGAAGTGATGATCCAGATCGACACGCGTGGAGATGGACAGATGCACCAATCGCGCTTCTTCCTCACCGCTGATCAGCTCCAGCCTGATGCCGGTTTCCTGCTCGATGCGTTCGATCAGTTCGGCACCGTTGCTGGAATCGCGCATCGCACTGGTGGCGGTGGCCCGCAGGCTGCCGACATGATGCCGGTCGAGGATGCGACGGAACTGACGGAAGGCCTCGATGGCCTCGTTCTGCGTGGCTTCGCTCAGCGTGCCGCTGGTGAAGGCATCGTGACCCAGACGTACAGGCTCGCGATGTCGCAGGATGATATTGGGGATGCCCTTGTCGTCGCGCAGCGCGATACCCAGACGCATGGCATTGGAGCCGACATCGATGGCGGCGATGTAAACACCGGGAGCAAGCGATGCTTCGGCTTCGCTCTCGTTTGAAAGTTCGTCTGTGGATCGTTCCATGTGTCCGCCTGTTCCCCGACTCGTCATGCCTTTCAGATCGCTATCATGCCCTGTATGCAGGCGGCAGCCAAGAACCACCCGGTCGTCCGGATGCAGCTGATACCGGGCATCGGCTTTTGTATTCGGGAGCTTGGGTGTATGCTGCAAGAGCGATGCGGTTTTATTCCCGGTTCATGAGGAGTCCACGTGGAAGGCACAACAGCAAACATTGAAGGAACATCTCTGCAGGGAGGGGGGGAAGCCGGGGGTGGTTCCCGCTGTTTTGACGCACTGGCGGAGAAAAACAACCTCAGCGACGAGAAGATCAAAGCGGTGCTCATTAAATATTTGCAGGAGGAGGAGCTCAAGCCTTTCCAGGCCGAGCTGATCCGCTTGCAGAAGTATCTCGAAGATGCCAACAAACGCATGATCATCCTGTTTGAAGGCCGCGATGCGGCGGGCAAGGGCGGCACCATCCGCAGCGTGACCCGCTACATGAACGAGAAGCACTACCGGGTGATCGCCATGGGCAAGCCGACCGACGAGCAGCGCAGCCAGTGGTTCTTCCAGAAATATGTGTCGCAATTCCCCACCGGCGGCGAGATCGCGCTGTTCGACCGCAGCTGGTACAACAGGGCCATGGTGGAGCCGGTGTTCGGCTTCTGCACGGATGAGGAATACCGCAACTTCATGACCGGCGTGACGGGGTTCGAGAAAGATCTGGTACGCCAGGGGACCATCCTTGTGAAATTGTATTTCAGCGTGACCAAGGAGATGCAGAAAAAGCGTTTCGATCGCCGCAAAAACGATCCGCTCAGGCAATGGAAGCTTTCCGAGGTGGATGTGCAGGCACAGGAACGCTGGGACGACTTCGATAAGGTAAAGTACGAGATGCTCAGGAACACCCACACCGCTGATGCACCGTGGACGGTGATCCGCTCCACCAACAAGCATCTGGCCCGCCTGAATGCCCTCAGGGTGATTCTCAATGCCGTGGACTACGGCGACCACAACCCTGAACTCGATTTCGTGCCCGATGAGAATGTCGTGATATCGGGTGCGCGCGAGATCGAACTGATGCACATGGCGCAACTGCGCAAGGGCAAGGCCAGGCCTGCAACCGCCTGACGGGATGAGCATGCCGGTCTCAGGGGGCATGCCTTGCTGAAGAACGTCTTCGGCAGGATTATGCTGCCCTCGGTGTTCATCGTGCTGGCCTATGGCTTCTGGGTCAGTCCGGACTTCAAGATGATCTCCGCCGGTGTGGCCATCTTCCTGTTCGGCATGCTGGCGCTGGAAGAGGGCTTCAAGGCCTTCACCGGGGGAGCGCTGGAGAAGATACTCAGGCACAGCACGGACCGTCTATGGAAGAGCCTGAGCTTCGGTATCGTGACCACCACCATCATGCAGTCCAGTTCGCTGGTCAGTGTGATCACCATCTCCTTCCTCAGCGCGGGCCTGATCGGACTCTCCGAGGGGCTGGGCATCATCTTCGGTGCGAATCTCGGCACCACCACCGGCGCGTGGTTGATTGCGGGCTTCGGCCTGAAGGTGGATATCGCCGCTTACGCTATGCCGATGCTGGTGTTCGGGGTGATCCTGCTCTTTCAGTCGGCCAAGTGGCTGAAAGGCTCCGGCTATATCCTTGCCGGTCTGGGTTTTCTGTTTCTCGGTATCCATTTCATGAAGGAGGGCTTCGAGGCCTTCCGGCAGACCATCCAACTGGCCGAGTATGCGGTGGCCGGTTATCCGGGGTTGTTGCTGTTCGCCCTGATCGGCATCGCCGCCACCGTGATCATGCAATCCAGCCACGCCACGCTGGTCATCATCATCACGGCACTCGCCGCGCAGCAGATCAGCTATGAGAACGCGCTGGCACTGGCCATCGGCGCCAATGTCGGCACCACCATCACCGCCATCATCGGTTCGCTGAGTGCCAATGAGCGTGGCCGGCAGCTGGCCGGCGGGCATCTGATGTTCAATCTGGTGACGGGCCTTGTGACGATCACCTTTATACAGTCATTCATGCACGGCGTGGAGCATATCAGTGACGTCCTGGGGATCGCTGCGGACGATTACACACTGAAACTCGCCGTCTTCCATACCCTGTTCAACCTGACGGGCATCCTCCTCATGGTGCCGCTGATCGGCCGCATGGTCGGCTTGCTTGAAAGAGTGATACCCGTGCCGCCGCTGCGCTTCGCCGTGCCGAAGTATCTTAACGACGCAGCGCTGGCCTTTGCCGACACCGCCATCGAGGCTCTGCGCAACGAGACCCTGCGGGTGCTGAAGAATGCGCGCGGCATCGTGGCCAAGGGCCTGAGCATCCGACGCGAGGATATGCTCTCCGCAAGGCCCATCGAGGAGGTCATCGCCCGTTCAAGGCAACCCTTCTCCTTCAATGTTGATGCTGCATACGAAAAAAATATCAAAAGCCTGTACGGGGCGATTATCGAGTTCTGCAGCCGGGTGCCCGGCGATGCGCAGGTATCGCAGGAGATGACACGCATCCGCAATGCCAACGAGAACATCATCAACGTGCTCAAGGGCATCAAGCATATGCAGAAGAACATGCTGGAATATATCGATTCGGATAATGTCTATATCCGTGAAGAATATGATCGCATCCGCTCCCGTATCGTGCGGGTGATCCGCCGGCTGGAGAAGATCAGGGAAGGGGGTGAGCACGATGTCGCGGTGTTGTCACTCGATGCCCTCAAGCTCACACTGGAAGAGAATGCGGCGATTCTGCACGAGCGCAGTCAGGCCTTGATCCGCGATCACAGAATCACCACCGAGATGGGCATATCGCTGATCAACGACAGCAATTATTCCTACGACGTGATCCGAAACCTGATCGCCGCGGCCGGAGATCTGTTCCATGCCGCAGGCAAGGGGCAGACCGATGTCGAACACAGGATCGCGCTGGACGATCATGAAATCAGGGCACTGCTCAAGGAGGAGGCTCCATGAGGACTGAATTTTCGACGGGTGAAGGTGCAACAATATGAAGCTGCAGAAATTGCTGAAGAAACTGGATGGCTATCTTAGCGAAGATAAGAAGAAGGAACGTCAGGAATACGAAGAGCTTGCCAGCCTGCTGATGAAGCTGAAAAAGAAGGAGATGGAGCTTCACAAGGATATCGCCAAAGAGAAGGTCGAAGAGGAGCGCCGCGTGTTTGAACAGGAATTGATGATTGTTCATGGGCAGCGGGAGAAGGGAGTCGCGCTGCTTGCAGAGATGCATGCAAGGAAGGGCGATAAGCCGTCACAGGCCTGAGTTGAAACAACAGGAGCCGGCAACGCCGACTCCTTTCGTTTCAGTTGAGCTTATTCGTCGTCGGCAAGTGTGCCCTTGATCAAGGCCGCTGCCGTTTCGTGATCCACGTGGCGGATATCGTGGCCCTTGACCATGTACACCACCATCTCGGAAATATTGGCCGCATGATCGCCGATGCGCTCCAGATAGCGCCCGATATTCATGGTGATGATACCGGTGGTGATCTGGCGGGGATCCTCGATCATGTACGACAGAGTCTCGCGCTGTACCGATTTGAACAATTTATTGACCCGCTTATCGGATTCCACGCAGGCAAGTGCCGCTTCCACATCGCCACGTGCAAAGGCGTCGAGGGATGCGCTGACCTGCAGACAGACGGCATCCGACAGCGAGTTCATCGAATCCAGATGGGTCAGCGGATGATCCTGGCTTTGCAGCACTGCCTCGGCGATGCCCTCGGCCAGGTCGCCGGCACGTTCAAGATCGGTGACAATCTTGATTGTGCTGATGATGAAGCGCAAATCGCCAGCTGCCGGTTGGCGCAGGGCCAGCAGGGTACGGGTCATTTCATCGATCTCGACTTCCAGCGCATTGATGGCCTTGTCACGAGAGATGACCTTGCGGGCCTTTTCGACATCGAACTGGTTCAGTGCCTTCATGGATCGCCGGATGGCACTTTCCACCAGTCCGCCCATCGACAGCACGCGTTCCTTGAGTGTGCCCAGTTCTTCGTCGTATCGTTTGTAGGTATGCTGTGCCATAGCTTTTTCCCCTCTGGTGTCCATCAGCCGAAGCGGCCCGTGATATAGTCTTCAGTCTGCTGTTTACCCGGTGCGGTGAATATTGTATGCGTATCATTCATTTCAATCAAATTACCCAGATAGAAAAAGGCCGTATGATCGGATACGCGCGCCGCCTGTTGCATGTTGTGCGTCACAATCACGATGGTGAAGGTGCCTTTGAGCTCGTCAATCAGTTCCTCGATCTTGGCCGTGGCCAGCGGATCGAGTGCGGAACACGGTTCGTCCATCAGAATCACGCCGGGACGCATGGCGATGGCACGTGCAATGCACAGGCGCTGCTGCTGGCCGCCGGACAGCGCGGTGCCTGGTTGCTGCAGCTTATCCTTCACTTCTTCCCACAGGCCTGCCTTGATCAGCGATTCCTCGACCAGATTGTTCATATCCGCAATATTCTTCACCACGCCGTGGATGCGTGGGGCGTAGGCGACGTTCTCGAAAATACTCTTCGGGAACGGGTTGGGCTTCTGGAACACCATGCCGATATTGCTGCGCAGGTGCACCACATCCACCTTCGGATCATAGATGTCCTTGCCGTCGATCAGGAATTCGCCGGTGATACGGCAGTCATCCACGCGATCGTTCATACGGTTGAAGCAGCGCAAGAGTGTGGACTTGCCGCAGCCGGAGGGTCCGATAAAGGCGGTCACGTGATGTTCGCGGATGCCGAGGGAAATGCCCTTCAGAGCCTGGAACTTGTTGTACCACAGTTCGACGTTTCTGGTTTCGAGCTTGAAGTTTCCGGTTTGCTTGTTGGCCATGAGTGTAAAATCTCCTACCAGGTACGGCTAGTGTGTTGTCTGAGCCAGATGGCGAGGCCATTGAGCATCAGCATAATGGTGAGCAGCACGATCACACCGGCGGCAGTGAGCTCGCCGAAGGCACGAATCGAATCTGAGGACCAGGTGTAAATCTGCGCGGGCAGTACGGTGGATGCCTGGTAGATCGATAGTGGTGCCTCGGGAATGAAAGCCATCATGCCGACAATCAGCAGCGGGGCGGTTTCGCCCAGAGCCTGTGCCAGGCCGATGATGCTGCCGGTGAGGATGCCAGGCAGGGCCAGCGGTAGCACATGGTGCCAGACTACCTGCAGACCGGATGCACCCACTCCGAATGCACCCTCGCGGATCGAATTGGGTACCGAGCGGAGTGCTGCACGCGTACTGATAATGATGATCGGCAGGGTCATCAGGGCCAGGGTCATGCCGCCGGCCAGCGCCGAGGAGCGCGGCACGCCGAAGAAATTGATAAAAATAGCGAGTCCCAGCAGGCCGAACAGAATGGACGGAATGGCCGCAAGGTTGTTGATGTTCACCTCGACTGTGCGTGTCAGCATGTTGTCCGGCGAGAACTCTTCGAGATACACGGCGGTGACCACTCCGATCGGTACGGCCAGTATCATGGTGATGAACATCACCACCAGCGACCCGACCAGCGAGGCACCCACGCCGGCGATTTCCGGCAGCTTGGAGTCGCCGCGCGTGAAGAAATGCCAGTCGATGGCCTTGCGGATGGTGCCCTGCTTGTAGAGTTCATCGGCAAGGGCCTGGTATTTCTGTTCCAGGCCGTGACCTTCATTGCCCTTGATGTACTGGTTTACGCGGAATGCGGCCGGTACCCATATCGTTTCCTTCGTGCCGATCATCTCAGGATGATTTCTCAGCTGCATTGGCACGGTGCGCATCCAGCCGCGGCTGGCTATGTGCACCAAGTCTTTTTGAACCACCCGGCGATAGTTGCCATCGGCCACCACCTGTGAGTAATCGACTTCCACCTGCACCTGCACTGTCTGGAAACCCGGAATGCCCTTGGAGAGCACATCGATGAAAAAAAACAGGATAAATGCCAGTGCAAGACCGATGGCAATAATCCCGTAGGCATGGAAACGCTTTTCAGCGCGGTAGCGCTTCCTGAGCAGATTTTCGTCGAGTTTGAATGTCTCGTTCATATCACACCAGCGCGAATTGTTTCTTGAAACGGTAGATCACCAGCGTTGAAATCACATTCAGCGCCAGGGTGATGAACAGCAGGACCAGGCCGAGCGCGAAGGCCGACAGGGTGAGTAGTGAATCAAACTGCTGGTCACCGGTGAGGGATTCCACGATCTTCACGGTCACCGTAGTCATGCCTTCCAGCGGGTTGGCTGTCAGGTTCGGGCGCAGGCCGGCGGCCATCACCACGATCATGGTTTCACCGATGGCACGCGACATGCCCAGCAGGGAGGCGGCAATGATGCCCGGCATGGCTGCCGGCAGCACCACATGGCGGATGGTTTCGGCTTTGCCGATGCCCATGGCCAGTGAGCCGTCACGCATGGCCTGCGGCACTGCGTGGATCACATCCTCGGACAGCGAGGAAATGAACGGGATAATCATCACACCCATTACCAGGCCCGGAGCCAGGGCGTTGGTGTAGTCTGCTTCCAGCCCCACGGCATGTGCAGCCTGAACCACCAGAGGGCTGATAGTGATGGCGGCGAAGAAGCCGTAAACCACGGTGGGGATGCCGGCCAGCACCTCAAGCATCGGCTTGACGGTGGCGCGTACCTTTTTCGGGGCATATTCGGAAAGATAGATGGCCGAGAACAGGCCGATCGGAATAGCGACCAGCATGGCGATTGCCGTGATCATGAAGGTGCCCGCGAAAATCGGAACCGCCCCGAAATGCGGTTTGGCAGCACCTTCCTCGCCGCGGCCCGCGCCGGCCAGAAAGGCCGTGTCGGCTTCCCAGCGGGTGCCGGTGATGAACTCCCACAGGGGTACGCTCTGGAAGAAACGGATGGATTCGAACAGCACTGAAAGCAGGATGCCAATGGTGGTCATGATTGAAATGCCAGCCGCGAAGATCATCAGGCCGCGCGCCCATTTTTCCACCAGCAGGCGCGCATTCTTTTCCGGGTTGATCAGGCGCACGCTGGCAGCCAGACCCAGTGCGGCAGCGGTCAGGATGCCGACGGTGAACATTGGCAGCGGGGTCTGGTAGAGATGCAGCAGGCCGAGGGCTGAGAAGCACAGGGCTACGAAGATCGCCGGTGCGGCGATATAAATCACCGACAACCAGCCGTAGTAACCGGGGCGGGAGAATACTTCCAGTCCGGCGACCTCGCGGTGGGTCATGCGGTTGCGGGTGAGAAAGAAGGCGATGGCACAGAGAGGCAGCAAGCCTCCCAGTATCCACAGGATAACATTACCGGAGTTCATCAATGTGACTCGTGGACAGCATTCAGGCTGCAGATGGCGGTGGATGTGCTCATGGGGGTAAGCTCCTCTTGAGTAACGCGCTAAAAACTATCCTCTTTGAACTCGGATGGAAACAGCGGCCTCGGCGGATGTTTCCATCAGAACCCTTGCGGATTGTGATGTTTATGCTGTGGGGCCTTAAACAGAGCGCCGGGCGGCTTTCCGCCCGGCGTTCTGCTTTCAGCGGTGAGGCTTTACTTCTTGAGGTCACCCTCGGTCAGCTTGGCCAGCTCTTCAACCTGCTTGCGGTAGCGTGCACGATCGGCTTCCGGCAGGGCAATCAGGCCGATGTCCAGCAGGGTGCCGTTATTGCCGATCTGTTTCTCGCTCATGAACAGGTTGGCGTATTCCTGAATGCCGTCAACCTTACCCACGTGCGAGTGCTTGATGTAGAAGTACAGCGAACGGGACAGCGGATAGTTCCCCGAGGAGATGGTCTCCGGATTCGGGGAGATGCCGTTGATCAGGGCGCCCGAAACTTTGTCCTTGTTCTCTTCCAGGAAGCTGTATCCAAACACGCCGAAAGCATCCTTGTCCTTGGTCAGCTTCTGCACGATCAGGTTGTCGTTTTCACCGGAGGGAACATACACGTCATCCTGGCGGATCTTGTGGAACTTCTTGTAGGCCTTGTTCTTGACCTTGTCAGCGTGGTACAGGTTGGTGTATACGTCCATGTGCTTGGTCAGGTGCTTGAGGATCATGTCCTCGAAGGCGTCGCGGGTACCGGAAGACGCCGGCGGTCCGTAGATCACGATTTTGCGCTTCGGCAGGTCGGGGTTGATCTCGTTCCAGTAGTGGTATGGGTTGGCTACCAGGGACTTGCCGTCCTTGCTCGGGACTTCAGCGGCCACAGCCAGCATGATTTCCTCGCGGGAAAGGTTGATCGGCGCATTGTCGGCGCTCTGTGCGACAGCGATGCCGTCATAGCCGATCACTGCCTCGGTGATGCCTTTCACACCATTCTCGGCGCACAGCTCCAGCTCCTTGGCCTTCATGCGACGCGAGGCGTTGCTGATGTCCGGGGTATTCAGGTCGTCGCCGGCGCAGAACAGTTTGAAGCCGCCGCCGGAACCGGTGGACTCGACAACCGGGGTCTTGAAGCGGGTGGTGGCACCGAATTCTTCAGCATTGGCGCTGGAGAATGGAAACACGGTGGAAGATCCGACGATGCGGATTTCACGGGCATCGGCGGTCTGAATGGTTGCGAAGGCTGCAATAGCCACGAAAGCTGCGGTAAAAATGTGCTTGTACATTTTTTCAATCTCCTTGTTGGTTTTAATCGAGTGGTAAATCGGTGCTGCGGTAGCGGATAAAAAACGGGGACGGCATGTGCCGTCCCCGTTGTCGTTACACTTAGAACTTCACCTGCGAGTACAGGCCGAAGCGCGTGTCCTTACGCTCGTTGGCAGCAACGCCGCCGCGGGTCTTCAGCTTGGTGTTGTCCAGAGCCAGGGAGAAGTCGATACCCTTGGTCACGGTGTATTCAGCACCGATGACATAACGGTTCAGCTTTTCACTCTGATTGCCGGCAACGCCGTTGGTCAGCTTGTTGGTCATGTTCTCGTAACGGGCAAAGGCGCCGAAGCCGCCGCCGAACTTGCCGGTGGCCCAGACAGCCGTACCGTTGGACTTGACCTGGTCGCCGATGGCTGCGGTTGCATAGCCACTGCTTACGTTGCCACCGTGGGTGGTGGAAGCGGTAGCAGAGTTGGCCTTGTCCTTGTTGGAGATGATGTTGAAGCCCAGACGGTAGTCGTCAAAGCTGTAGGTGGCCATTGCCTGCATCAGGGTGGACTTGACGCCAGTGGTGGTCACGCCGGCAGCGTTAACCTTGGTGCCGCGGTAGCCATCACGGAACTGGAAGTCCAGGGTCAGGCCGTCAACCGGGTAGATGCCCAGGCGGGAGTTGAAGTCCAGGCCCTGGTTACCGGTAGGAGCATTGCCTGTGCCGTAGCCCAGACCGTTGGTCTCGGTGACCCAGTAGCCGATCAGGCCGTCAGCCAGCTTGCCTTTCAGGCCAACACCGACGTCGGAGGAATCATCGAACTTGTACTGGTCGATCATGACCTTGGCCACGTAGCGGTGACCCCAGAGGCCCTGCTCGTAGTCGATCCACGGGGTGTGGGACTGGCCCAGACGCAGCACGGCAGCCTTGCCAGCCAGCTTGCCTTCAACATAGGCATACTTCAGATAGATGTTCTGCTTCTTGCCCAGAGACGGCTCATTACCCATATCGGTGGTGAAGCGCATCATCCAGTCATCGTTGAAGTTGTACTTGGCGGTGAAGTAGGCGCGGTCAACGTTCTGACCGAAGGTCTTGGTGCTGACGGTACCGGCAGCTGTGGTGGTGTCGGCCTTGACGGATGTCGTGTTCAGATAGAACAGGGCTTCCATCTTGAGCTTGCCGTCGTTGTTCTTGGTAACAGCCTTGGCTTCGGACTTGGTCAGAACGCCCTTGGAAACCAGAATGTCGGTGAGGCTGGTGTTGTCGATCTGCACGCCACCAGCGAATGCGGACGGGGCCAGGCCCATCATTACAACCGCTGCTGCGACAGAGTTCTTGATATTCAAATTCATGTTGTATTCCTCCTAAGGAATGAGATGCGCCGAACATTAGGAATGGAATATGACACCCGTATGACACATTCCTCATGTCACGCACTTGTCATAATGCGATAGCAAAGTGCTCCGCAATAAGAAGAGGGATATATGAATAAGACAGAAGGGCCGAAAACGGCCCATAGCAATTTAACCGCATTCGTCGCCTCGGTGGCGGCCAACCCGTTGTTCATGCGTTTCCGTAGCCTGGGTATCGGGAGCGAGCTTTCGGTCAGCGACGCGATGGTGTTGTTCTCCTGTTTCGAGGAAGAGCGATTCCGCAAGGGCGAAGAAATTTACAATGCCGGTGCAAATTCAGCGCGCAATGTATATATGATACTCGAAGGCTCGGTTTCAGTGCGTGACGAATCGGGCAATTTCTATTCCACCCTGAGGGCTGGCGATGTGTTCGGCCTGTTTTCGTTCCTTGATGAGCGGCCGCATTCGGTTACGGTAACCGCGCAGGAGGAATTGACCGTGCTCAGCCTGTCTCGCGCGTATTTCGATGTGATTACGCTGGAAGATCCATTGCTCGGCAATCGCCTGCTGCATTTCATGTTCCGACTGCTGTCGCATATGTCGCTGAAGCTGGAAAGTGAGTATGCCGCACTGCGTGATTACGCACGCAGTTTTCATCTCTGAGTGGAGGGAGTGAGGGTGATTCACCGATATCGGATTGATTGGAAGCAAACAGCTTGTCATGCGGACGGGCTGAATCCATGATAGCAACCATGCTGGATGACACACGCCCCGTTCTGGTCGTTGAAGACGATGCGCCGATTGCGCGCCTGATCCAGTTGCATCTGGAGGCGGCAGGGCTGAATACGAAATGTTGCGCCAATGGTGATGAAGCCATCAGGCTTTTGCAGGAAGGCGGTTATCGGGCCGTGGTGCTGGATCGCATGCTTCCGGGCTCGGGCGGTATGCGCGTGCTGCGGTTTATTCGCAGAAATCCTGAAGAAATGCTGCCGGTGTTGATGGTCACCGCACTGGGCCAGACAGCCGACCGGGTGCAGGGTCTGAATGAAGGGGCCGACGATTATCTCGCCAAACCTTTCGAGCCCGAGGAGTTGGTGGCGCGCCTGATGGCACTACTCAGACGCAGCGTTGCCAAGACCGAGGCGGCACTTACTCATGGTGCCATCTCGCTGGATTCGGATACCTATACGGTGAATGTGAACGGGCATGTCGCCACACTCAGGCCGCTGGAGTACCGGTTGTTGCAGGCACTGATGAAGAAGCCGGGGAAAACCCGTAGTCGGGACTATCTGCTGGATCATGTCTGGGGCCAGGATACTTATGTCGAGCCGCGAACAGTGGATGTGACCGTCAAACGTTTGCGAAAGGCGCTGGAGAAGTGTGGTTCGGGTGATTGCGTGCAGACCATTCGCGGCATGGGTTACCGTTTCAACGGCGACGAAGCGGTCGGCTGAATGATTTCAGCCTGGTGGCTTGGCGTTGTACCGATACTGTTACTGATTTTGCTGCGACAGGGCAAGATCCTCAGGCAGCTCAGACAGGACAACTGGAAGAGTCAGTCGGAGCTGCTCAGCCTGAATGAGCAACTGCAACGACGTTCCGACCGTCTGGATGCGGTATTCTCCACCGTCAACGAGGCCATTATCCGGCTGGATATGGAAGGTAATGTGCTGATGGTGAACGCGCAGGCCAGAAAAGTGTTCCGCCTGCCGCGCCAGCTGAGTATGCCGCAACCGATAGCTGTGCTGTATCGCGGGAAAAAATGGAATGATGAACTGCGCAAGGCGCTGAAGCAGATGCCGGAGCCGATGGCCGTTCCGGACATGCTGGCCGGGGATCATGTGCTGGCCGTTCGTCTGGCTCCGCTGGGTGAGAGCGAGGCGCTGTTGCTGTGTCTGGATGTGAGCCGGCAGCGGGATCTGGAAAGGCAGCGTGATCAGCTGGTACGCGATCTGATGCATGACATGAAAACTCCGCTGACCTCGATTCTGGGCTATGCACGCAGCATCGAAGTCTTTGGCGACAAGAAAAAGATGCGTGCCGAGGCCGTGCAAACCATCGTGCAGGAGTCCAAACGCCTGAATCAGTTGCTCGATTCGATGTTGACGCTGGATACGCTGGGCCACAGCAAACCCGCTGTCGGCGCGCATTGCGATGCGCAGGTGGTTGTGCGCGAACTGGAGCAATTGTTCAAGCCCGTGGCGGACAGGCAGGGCGTCAGCCTTGCGTTTGGCACGCAAGGCGATTGCTCTGTGTTTCCGATGGATGGCGCGGATTTTTACCGGGTGCTGACCAATCTCGTCGAGAATGCCGTCCGCTATACCCCGACCGGCCACTGTGTGACACTGGAGATCGAGTGCGGCGAGGCAGAGGCGGCCTTTCGTGTGGCCGATGAAGGACCGGGCATCAATCCGAAGCATTTGCCGCATGTCACCGAGCGCTTCTATCGCGCCCAGGACGAGCGCGGAAGGCAGCCCGGCCTGCAGGGCAGCGGGCACGGCATGGGGCTGGCCATCGTGCAGGAAACCGTCAATCGCTATGACGGGCGACTTCAACTGGCCAATCGGCCGAAGGGTGGACTGGAGGTGCGCGTGCAGCTTCCGCTCCGGGGAAAGGATGTGAGGCTTGCTGAGAGCCCTGAGGAACCGATGTAACTTGCCTTTTGCGGATGCGCAAAGCATATTCGCTGCTGCATCTGAGGGGATGTAGCCAATTTAACCATACAGGGGAAGACACTATGAAACACATTGCAATCGCAATGGCGGCTGCCGCTTTGCTGGCAGCACCGGCTTATGCCAATGAATACGGTGAAGCTCACTCGACACACGGTTCGACTCATTCCAAGCAAGCGCACGGCGAACACGGTACCAATCATGCGAGCGTGTCCGACAAAGTCGTTGCCGAACAGCGTGCCGAGTTGGCCAGGAACACCAAGGGCAAGGGTTTCGGCCCTCAGGCTCCGCGCGATATTGGCAGCAAAGCCGGCAAGAATGATATTGTTTTCGGCGATGCGCCTGAATACACGCAGATGAACCTGTGCAACATCCATTTTCACAAGAACGCCGAACACAAGGGTGGCCAGTTCACCGAATATGCCGGTAATGGCAATGGCGAAGGCTATCAGAGCGGATACAAGGCCGTGATCGATCTGAGCGAGAAGGAACTGAAAGCTACGCATGGCAAGATATGCGACAGCTCGCACAGCACCCTGCGTCCGGGCGACACCATTGAGGTGCACTACGTCCATTCCACCGCCGATATCAACCCGGGCAAGTCTCTGGATTCCTGCCTGGCCAAGGATGTGGACAACAACCCGCAGCTGCGTGTCGAGGCACAGGTCTATGTGGTTGTGAATGACAAGCACGCACTGGATTTCGGCAAGCTGACCAAGGTCAAAAAGGTGCACGGCAAGTATCAGGCTGTGAACATGCCGACTGATCTGGGAGCACCTGTGGACTATATCGGTTCCACCACGGGTCCGGGCTACAACGAGAAAGGTTCTCCGTTCCAGGTGTCCTGGAGCGTGTTCCCCCACGTTGCCAAGGTTGACATCAACTCCGTTGGCAAGTGGTGCGAAGGCAACCAGTTCGAAGAAGATCATGCCCATGGCGTACGCAATCTGGTGATGAACAAGGATCTGCTCTCCGAGATCAGGTAAGCGCTCGCGCTGCATTCCGGTATATTCAAACAAGGCCCGCCTCGAAAGAGGCGGGCCTTGCTCATTTCGGCGGTGACTTCCCTGCGTGTTGCTATATGCTGGACCGGAGCAGTTGCCTGCTTTCAGGGGAGGGGAATGGACAAGCTTGAGCGTGCATATCAGTTGGACAAGCTGCTCAAACAGAGGCGAAAGCCTGTCTCGATGCAGGAGCTGTGCGAGCGTTTCGAGTGTTCGGAATCCACGGTCAAGCGCACCATCACCGAGATGCGTGATCTTCTCAATGCGCCGATCCTGAACAGGGAAAGGGATGGCTATTTCTACAGTAAGAACTCAACATTTGAGATGCCCGGTGTCTGGTTCTCTGCCGAAGAGCTGCATGCGCTTTTAGCCATGCAGCAGCTCGCCTCCGGACTTTCCGGTGGCTTTTTGGAGAGTGAGTTTCACCGTCTGCGTGAAAGAATTGAAACCATTTTAAATAAGAGTGTGCCGGCAGCCGCAGGCCAGATGCACCGCATCCGCATGATTGCGGCGGGCAAGCGCAGCCGCGAGCTCCCCCTGTTTCCTGTCATTGCCACGGCACTGCTTGAGCGTCAGCCGCTTCATATTGCCTACGAGGGCCGGCAGCGCGGCGAGAAGAGCGCGCGGGATATTTCGCCGCAGCGGCTGGCCCACTATCGTGGCAACTGGTATCTGGATGCGTGGTGCCATGAGAAAGGCGAACTGCGCACCTTCGCCGTGGAGAGAATCAGCAGCGCAAAGGCCACGGCAGGCAGCTGCGAGGCGCTGGATGAAGCCGTACTGGAGCGGCAGCTGGCGAGCTCATTTGGCATCTTCTCGGGCGAGCCGACCGCTACGGCCGTGCTGAGGTTCACGGCGAAATCGGCGGCCTGGGTGGCCGATGAGGCGTGGTTTCCGGATGCAACAGGCGAATGGCTGGAGGATGGCCGTTTTGAATTATGCATCCCGTATAACAATCCCACCGAGCTGATCATGGAGATATGCCGCCACGGCCCGGAGGTGGAGGTGGTTTCTCCACCGGAATTGAGGGCGCAGGTGGCAGAGCGATTGCGGCAGGCGGTCGATCAATATGCAGGTGAGATCAATATATGAGCTTGTACCTCTGTACGATGGCGGCGATACCGTTTTTTGGAGGTGGTGCCATGCTGAATCGTCGTGGTTTCCTGAGCCTGTTCGCACGCTGGCTGGCGGTCGCGCCGGTGGTATTCGCGAGATGATGAATCCGCCCGAAGGCAAAAAGCGGCCCATTGGTTTTGTGCATGGGAAGAAGGCGACTAAGGAATGAAAGATCTTTCTCCCAGCGATCTGAAAACCATCCTGCACTCCAAGCGGGCCAATCTTTATCTGTTGGAGCATTGCCGGGTGATGCAGAAGGATGGGCGAGTTCTCTATCTGACCGAGGCAAAGGCGGAGAAGCAGTATTTCAATATTCCAATCGCCAATACGACCGTCATTCTGTTGGGCAACGGTACTTCCATCACTCAGGCTGCGATGCGTATGCTGGCGCAGGCTGGTGTATTGATCGGCTTTTGCGGCGGGGGCGGTACGCCGCTTTATATGGGTAATGCGATTGAGTGGATGACGCCGCAAAGCGAATATCGGCCTACTGAATATCTGCAAGGGTGGCTGGGTTTCTGGTTTGATGATGATCAGCGCTTACGCACAGCAAAAGCGATGCAGCAGGCTCGCATTGATTATTTATGCAAAGTCTGGTCGAAAGATCGGGAGCTGAAGCTGGCAGGGTTTGATGCCGCAGATGCCGGTCTTTCCGGAGCGCTGGAGGCATGCCGCAGCAGTGTTGTATCGGCAAGCCAGACAAATTATCTGCTGGTTACTGAGGCCAAACTGACCAAACAGCTCTATAAATTTGCGGCAAAGGCAACGAAGATGAGCTCATTTGTTCGGGAGCACGAGGCCGCCGATAAAGCCAACGCTTTTCTCAATCATGGCAACTATCTGGCTTATGGCCTTGCCGCGACCACGCTCTGGGTGCTGGGTATTCCGCACGGATTTGCGGTAATGCATGGGAAAACGCGCAGGGGTGCATTGGTATTTGATGTGGCAGACCTGATCAAGGATGCGCTGGTATTGCCGTGGGCATTTATTTGCGCCAAAGAGAACGCTACAGAGCAGGAGTTTCGCCAGCAGTGTTTGCAGGCGTTTACCGATCACAAGGCGCTGGACTTTATGTTTGATCATGTGAAGGAGCAGGCGCTCAGAGACAGGAGCGTGGCTTCGATATGAATCAGTGGGTTGTCAAAACCAGAATCATTATCAAGGAAAGATGCCAATGAAAACGGATATGACCTTATTTGAGGATTACAAAATTCGCCGGATTTATGACGAAGAAGCGGAAATCTGGTGGTTTTCGGTGATTGACATCGTACAGGTGCTAACACAACAATCCGACTACCAAACTGCCCGCAAATATTGGAATAAACTTAAGCAACGGCTAACCAGAGAAGGTAGTGAGTCGGTGACAAATTGTCACCGACTGAAATTGCGTGCTGCCGATGGTAAAAACTACCTCACCGACGTTGCCACCGCCGAAACTCTGCTGCGTCTGGTGCAATCCGTACCCAGCTCCAAGGCCGAGCCCATCAAACTCTGGCTGGCCAAAGTAGGCTACGAACGCATGCAGGAAATGGCCGACCCTTCCCGCTCCCTTGATCGCGCCCGCGCAACCTGGCAAAAGCATGGCCGCAGTGAAAAGTGGATTCAGCGGCGCATGACCGGGCAGGAAACCCGCAACAAACTCACCGATTACTGGTCTGAACACGACATCAAGCAGGGGGAAGAATTCGCCATCCTCACCAACATCATCCACCAGGAATGGGCTGAGGTCGGTATCAGGCAACACAAAGACCTGAAAGGCCTCAAAAGTCAGAACCTGCGTGACCACATGAGTGAAGCCGAACTCATCTTCACCGCCCTGGCCGAATTATCCACTCGGCAGATCGCTGAAAGCGTCGATGCGACCGGCATGAATGAAAACACCATAGCGGCAAAATCCGGGGGACGTATCGCTAATAACGCACGCAAGGAACTGGAAACAAAGACCGGAAGAAAAGTCGTGACCTCTGAAAACTATCTGGCACCAGATAAAAAACCGCGCATCAAGAATGACAAAGGCAACCCCAAATGATGGTGACGTTTATCTCCCAGTGCGAAAAGAATGCCCTGAAGAAAACCCGGCGGGTGCTCGATGCCTTTGCTGATCGTATCGGTGATAACACATGGCAGACAGTGATCACCGAGGATGGCCTGAACACAGTGAAAAAGATGCTGCGCCAGACGGCGAGCAAAAGCACTGCCGTCTCCTGCCACTGGATCAGGAGCCGTTCGCGCAGCGAGTTGATCTGGGTGGTGGGTAATCGAAGCAGATTTAATGAGCAGGGGATTGTGCCGGTGAATTACACGGAACAGGAGGTTGAACAATTAAAGGATAAGAACCAATGGAAAACACTGGAAGTCATGCAGTTCGCCGCTGCTATTGCAGGCCTGTTTCACGATATTGGCAAAGCCAATAAACTGTTTCAGAATAAAATCAATCCAGACATGAAAACCGACGCATTTGAACCGTATCGCCATGAATGGGTTTCTTTCCTATTGTTTCAGGCATTCGTGGCGGACAAAAATGATCATCAGTGGCTGGAGGCATTAAGCGAAATAAACCAGGATGCTTTCTCATCCTGCTTTAAAGATGGTTTGGATGGCGCGAATAGTCCCAAATTATCTGAGTTGCCAGCTTTTGGTCGCTTGGTGGCATGGCTTATCGTGACACACCACAGATTGCCAATTTATCCCGGATGGAAAGAAAATTCCCCTCCGAATTTACAATATTTGGATGAATGGGTTGATAAAAATTTCAATGCTTTGTGGAATTCTTACCGCTGTAATGATGCGGATCAAAAAGAACGGATAGATGAAAACTGGGTGTTTGCGGCACTGCCTTCACAAAGCATGCAATGGCGCTCCAAAGCTTGTATGTTGGCTTCTGAAGCATTGCCCAGACTGAATACTTGGCTGAGTTCAGATGAGGACTGGTTACATGAACAGCTTTATACCAGCCACTTGTCCCGTCTTAGTTTGATTTTGGCTGATCACTATTATTCTTCTCAGGATGAAGTTACCCAAGAATGGAGAAATCCACATTACAGGGTTTATGCCAACACGCAGTGGGTTGATGGCAAACAACAATACAAACAACAGTTGGATGAACATCTGATCGGTGTGGCGCAGCATGCAATGAAAATCACTCGGGCTTTGCCCCGTTTGAATGACAGCCTTGAAACACTTGATCCAAACAGCGCGTTGACCAAAAACGTACCAAAAGAACTAAAAGAGCATTTTGGTTGGCAGGACAAGGCGAGGAAGCTGGCTGAGAAAGTTGGTAAGGGAACTCTGAGTTACGGCTTTTTTGGTGTTAATATGGCTTCAACAGGCATGGGGAAAACCCGAGCCAATGCCAAGATTATGACTGCAATAGGACGACAAACCGGACGTGTGCGATTTAGCGTGGCTTTGGGGCTTCGTGTGCTCACCTTACAAACAGGTAAAGAATTTCAGGACGAACTCAAGCTTTCTGACGAAGAACTCGCAATTGCTGTTGGTGGAACTGCAATCAAACAGCTTTTTGAAAATCAGCAACTCCATAGAACCCAGGGGAAGGCAGGCGAAAAAACGCCAGTGGAAGATATGGGGAGTGAATCACAGGAGGGGTTGCTCGATCCGGATTTGTATGTTCACTACAAGGGCGGATTGGAAGAACACAGTCTGAGCTGTTGGACAAAGAAAGAAAATGGTCTGGATAAGATACTGCTGGCGCCTGTTTTGGTTAGCACGATTGATCACCTGATGCCCGCAACTGAAGGTACAAAAGGCGGAAAACAGATTCCTGCCACCTTACGTTTATTGACCTCTGACCTGGTATTGGATGAGCCCGATGACTTCGGATTGGATGATTTGCCTGCATTGTGCCGTCTGGTGCATTGGGCGGGTATGCTTGGCAGCCGCGTACTTCTTTCCACCGCAACCATTCCACCCGCTTTAACTTATGCACTGTTTCAGGCTTATCAGTCTGGATGGTCGCAATATGCAAAAGCGAATATTGAAGGATGGTCGGGTGAAATTACCTGTGCGTGGTTCGATGAATGGGAGAGCGATAGTAGCTTATGCAACACATTGGATGGATTTAGAAAAACGCACGAAGGATTTGTGCAAAAACGCATCAAGCATTTACAGATCTTGCCAGCAAAGCGCATGGCTGAGATTATCAGGTTAGGTCGGGAAGATAATAAAACTATCGCGGAAAGCATGGCGATTAGCATCCGAAATGGAGCGACACGCTTGCATCAGGATCATTGTCTTCACCATGAGGGAATAACGCTCTCCATCGGTTTGCTACGTATGGCCAACATCAACCCTCTAATTGCAGTTTCAAGAGCACTTTTAAAACTGGATGCGCCAGAAAGAACCTGCATTCACTATTGTATTTACCATAGTCGTTATCCGCTTGCGATACGTTCATCTATTGAAAACAAACTGGACAGATTGCTAAATCGAAAACACCCGAGTGCCGTCTGGCAAGAGCCTGAAATCCGGCAAGCCATACAGAAGCACCCTGAAATCCAACATCACATTTTTATTGTGTTGGCATCCCCTGTGGCAGAGGTCGGGAGGGATCACGACTACGACTGGGCCATTGTTGAGCCCAGTTCGATGCGTTCTGTCATTCAGCTTGCAGGCCGGGTATTAAGGCACAGGAATCAGATCCCCGATAAAGCCAACATCCTGCTATTAAATAAAAATTACAAGGCACTTGCGAATAAAATGGTGTGCTTTGAGCGTCCGGGATTTGAATCGACAAACCTAGTGATGAAATCACACGATTTGTTTGATGTTCTGGGTGATGAGCAATATAAACAGATTACGGCAATTCAGAGAATCGCTCTACCTGCATCATATCGAACCAATGCAAATGGAGAATATGAGAATCTGATTGAGCTTGAGCATAAGGCATTGAAAGAAAAGTTATTCAACAAAGATACGGGAGCAGGGCTGTGGTGGGAAAAACATCCGCATTGGTGCGGTGAAGTGCAACGGCAACAACGCTTCCGTGATTCAAATAAGGATGAAGCCTATTTCCTTTGGCTGGATGATGCGTTTACTACCCCAAAATGGAAATGGAAGAATGAGGAAGTTTCACCGCCAGAGTTTGGTGATCCTTCGGTCAGTTTTAATGCTGTTGAAATGGATGAATTTGGAGAAGGTGTGAGCTTCTGGTTTGAGCAGGATGCTTTGACGGTTTATCAGCAACTGGCTGATGATTTTGGAATTGAATTGAAAGAAGTCAGTCGCCGTTTTGGCGAGGTTCGGCTAACGGAGTTTAGCAATGAAGCTCAGGAATACAGTTATCATCCGAGCTTAGGAATTTATCAGGAGATTGGGAGAGATTAATGAGTGAAGAAACCAAGAAGCTTGAGACATGGAATGAAGTGATTATTCATTTCTTCGAGTACAAAGTGGCGACATCTAAGCTCTATAAGGCAAGAGAGTATATCGAAGCAAAAGATAAGGACATAGTATCTGAGAAAGAGGCAAAGAAGATTGAACGCCTAATAAAAGCAAAGGAAAAGAAACAGCTGGAGTTAGAGCAATTAAGAAAAGATGCGCCATCTACTGAAATTAGGCAGTGGATTGAGAAAACAGCGGACACAAAAATCTCCGAAGGAAAGAGCGACGTCACCCCATCTTGAGTAGCAGTCCCGTTTAGAGTCCGGACCTCACTGTAGCCGATTTTGCAGCTAATTGCTTTGCAT
>PEWE01000025.1 GCA_002779605.1 Zetaproteobacteria bacterium CG06_land_8_20_14_3_00_59_53
AGGTCATCAAACGCATGGCCTATGGGTTCCGCGATAACGAATACTTCTTCCTCAAAATCAAAGCCGCCTTTCCCGGACTTCCGCGATGAACCTTTTTTTATCCCGGTTTGCGGTCCTTACGGCTTTGCGCCATGCTGGATCGGGAAACAGGGAGGCAACAATCGACGCACCATTTGCATGGGATCGTTTTCTGGATGCGCAAAGCAATGCCATGCGGGCGTGGCCTCCTTACATAAATCCGGACGCAAGCAGAGCCACTGGATGTGGTTCATCTTTCCGCAGATCGACGGACCGGGATTCAGTCCGACCGCGCAATTCTATGCCATCAAGGGGATGGATGAGGCTGCCGCTTGTCTGGCACACCCGGTGCTGGGAGAGCGAATGTGCGAACATCCTGCTGCAGATAAAGGGCGCTCTGCATCCGACAACTTCGGCTATCCGGACGATGTGAAACTGTGTTCCTCGATGACCCTGTTCGAGAGTGTGCCGGGGGTAAGCCCGGTGTTTTCGCAGGTTATCGACAAGTATTACTCGGGCATCCGGGATGACAGGACGCTTGATCTCATCAACGCCCTGTGAATGTGGAGCGCCATCATTGCGCACAAGCCTCTTCGGCTGTTGCCAATGCCATGAGGATGGACCATCTTTTGCCATCCCATCGAATGATACATTGAAAGGAACGATACCGTGACAAAAGAGACCGAAGCAAAAGAAGAACACAACGAACAGCCGATTTTCAGTGTGCAGCGCATCTATACCAAGGACATCTCCTTCGAGAACCCCAATGCACCGCAGGTGTTCGGCGCTGCCGAGCAGCCGAAGATCGATCTCAACCTCGGCGTGAACAACCGTCAGGTGGATGAGCATCTCTGGGAGGTTTCCCTGAAGGTGTCGGCTCTGGCCAGGAACACTGAAGACGACAAGGTGATCTTCGAGGTGGAAGTGGAGCATGCCGGCCTTTTCCTGCTGAAGAACATTCCGGATGAGCACATACTCAGGGTGCTCGGTGTGGACTGCCCGACCATCATCTTCCCGTTCACCCGCCAACTGGTCAGCCAGTTGACCTCGGATGGCGGCTTCATGCCGCTGCTGCTCGATCCGTTCAATTTCGCGGTGGCTTACCAGCAGCGCCTGGAAGAGCAGCACACCACCCATTGAGCTCGCTTATTTAAATCAGGAGGCCCTTCGGCCTCCTTTTTTATCCCAGCAACTCCTGCACCTCGGTGCCCTTGCGCAGCACCAGCAGGTATTCGATATTGCCCTTCGGGCCATGGATAGGCGACTCGACCACACCGAGCAAATCGGCTGCGGGAAGCGTCAGCGCCATATCTGTCATACGCTGCACGGCCTCCTGTCTGGCCGATGCATCACGCACCACACCTTTATTGAGCAACTTGGGGCCTACTTCGAACTGCGGCTTGATCAGAGCCGCACACCATCCGCCATCGGCAAGAAAGGACCAGGAAAGCGGCAGTACCGTGGACAGGGAGATGAACGAGGTATCGATCACCAGAATGGAAACATGCTCCGGCACATGCTCGGTGGTCAACTCGCGGATATGGGTCTTCTCCAGATTGATGACGCGATCGTCTTCCCGCAGGCGGTAGTGCAGCTGGCTGTGCCCGACATCCACGGCATACACTCTGGCGGCACCCTCCTGCAACAGCAGGTCGGTGAATCCGCCTGTGGAAGCCCCCACATCAAGGCAGACCGCGCCCTGCACAGGGAAAGGGAAGGCCTCGAGGGCGGCATGCAGCTTCAGGGCACCGCGCGACACATAACGCAGTGGCTCGCGCACCTCGATCTCGACATCCGAGCGCACCGGATGGCCGGGTTTGTCGGCCTTCTGGCCGTTCACATACACCAGCCCCGCCATGATCATGCGCTGCGCGCGATTGCCGCTCTCTGCCATACCGCGCTCGGTCAGCAGGTGATCCAGGCGGAGCTTCTTGATTCTGGGTGGATGATCCAAGGACAGGGCTTAAAGTCCTGAAAGCTTCAACAGTGCGGCTTCGATGCCGGCGGCATCCAGACCCAGATCGCGAAGGATTTCAGCCTGGGTGCCATGCGCAGGAAACTCGTCGGAAATGCCCAGGTTGGCAAAAGGCCCGCTCCAGCCCTCGCGCAACGCGAATGCCGCAATCGCCTCGCCGACACCGCCCTCGACGCTTCCCTCTTCAACCACCAGAAGCGGCTTGCCCTTTTTCAGGTGCTTGAGGATCAGTGCAGTATCGAATGGTTTGACGAAGCGCAGGTTGATCAGGCCGAGATTCTTGCCGTGCTGCTTGCGGATGGATTCAAGGGCTGTGACGGCCTCACCGGTTCGTGTGCCGATGGCAATCACCAGACCATCCTTACCGCTGGCCATAAGTTCGGCCTCGCCGACGGCAAGCGCCTGAGGCACATGCATCGCCACACCCTCGCCGTTGCCGCGCGGATAGCGGATGGCGCTCGGCCCTTCCAGCCGCAAGGCCGTGGCCAGCATATCGGCCAGTTCCGACTCGTCCTTCGGAGCCATCACGGTGAGGTTGGGAAGGGCGCGCATAAATGAGATATCGAAGCTTCCTGCATGCGTGGCACCATCTGCCCCGACAATACCGGCGCGATCCATGCAGAACACCACCGGCAGATTCTGGATGCAGATATCGTGAATGATCTGGTCGTAGGCGCGCTGCATGAAGGTGGAGTAGATCGCCACCACCGGGCGCATGCCCTCGACAGCAAGACCCCCGGCAAAGGTCACCGCATGCTGCTCGGCGATGCCGACATCGATGCAGCGGGTCGGATGGCGCTTGGCAAAGCGCGACAGGCCGGTGCCGCCCGGCATGGCGGCGGTGATGGCCACGATACGCGGATCGCTATCGGCCAGGTCCGCCAGCGTATCGGCAAACACCTGAGTATAGGTCGGCGGCTTGCCGTCGCTTTTCACCGGTACACCGGTTTCCAGACTGTAGGGACCAAGGCCATGCCAGGTTTCCGGGTCCTCTTCTGCAGGGGCGAAGCCGAAACCCTTGCGCGTGACCACATGCAACAGCATCGGCCCTTCCAGATCACGGCAGTTTTCAAGTGTGGGCAGCAGATGTTCGAAATCGTGTCCATCGAGCGGACCGAAATAGCGGAAGCCCATTTCCTCGAACAAAGTGCCGGGCGTGACCATGCCCTTCACATGCTCTTCCAGACGGCGCGCGGCTTCATAGGCCAGCGGTAACTGCTTCAACACCTTGCGCGTGGCATCGCGCATATTGGTATAGGACTTGCCGCTGATCAGGCGTGCCAGATAGGCCGACATCGAGCCGACATTCGGAGCGATGGACATCTCATTGTCGTTGAGGATCACCAGCAGGCGGCGCTTGTCGCTGCCCGCACTGTTCAGCGCCTCGAAGGCCATGCCGCCGCCCAGTGCTCCGTCGCCGATGACCGCCACGATGCGCCGCTCGGTATGCATCAGATCGCAACCCACAGCCATGCCGTAGGCCGCAGAGATCGAGGTGCAGGCATGCCCCGCGCCGAAAGGATCGTGCTCTGATTCGGAGCGCTTGGTGAAGCCGGAAAGGCCGCCGTACTGCCGCATGGTGGGCATACGATCCAGTCGCCCGGTGAGCATCTTGTGCGGATAGGCCTGATGTCCGACGTCCCAGACGATGCGATCCTGCGGAGAATTGAACACCCGATGCAGGGCGATGCTCAGCTCAACGACACCCAGTCCGGCACCCAGATGGCCACCGATCGGAGCCAGGGTTTTGATCAGATAATCGCGCATCTCCTGCGCCAGGCGCGGCAGGCGGGAGGCATCCAGCCGCTTGACGTCGGCCGGGCTCTGGATGGCGGACAGCAGGGGATAAACGCTGCTGTCTGTCTTGTTCGCTGAGTCGCTCATTGCCCCCGCTCCATGATATATGTGGCAAATGCCTGCAAAGACTTGCCATCCTCCCCCAAAAGACCAGCCGCCTCAAGCGCGGCGCGATGCGTCGCCCCAGCCTTCGCTCTGGCCCCGGCAAGTCCCAGCAGTGATACATAGGTCGCCTTGCCCTGTGCAGCATCCTTGCCCGCACTCTTGCCGAGCGCCTCGCTGCTCGCCGTGGCATCGAGGATATCGTCAGTGATCTGGAAGAGCAGGCCGACTGCCTCTCCGAAGCGGCAGCAGGCAGCCACGGCGACATCAGATGCACCGGCCAGCCGGGCCCCCGCCTCGCAGCTGTAACGCAACAACGCGCCGGTCTTCATGGCATGGATGCGCTCCACTTCAGGCAACCCGGAAACGCCTGCAGCATCGGCCTGCATGTCCATGGCCTGTCCGCCGACCATGCCGCTATCCCCGGCGGCAGCGGCCAGCAAGCGGATCAGGCGGATGCGGATCGCAGCATCGGCCTGTTGCATGGCGAGCAATTCAAAACTCAGGGCCTGCAGGGCATCGGCGGCCAGGATGGCGGTCGCCTCATCAAAGCGCTTGTGGCAGGTCGGCATGCCGCGGCGCAGATCATCGTTGTCCATCGAGGGAAGGTCGTCGTGGATCAGGGAATAGGTATGCATGCACTCGATGCTCATCGCTGCCGGCATGATGTCGGCATCGCTTCCGCAGGCGCGCAGGCATTGCAGCATCAGGGCAGGACGCACGCGCTTGCCGCCGGCCAGCAGGCTGTATTGCATCGCCTCCCACAGGCGCTGCGGCACCTGCCCCCGGCGCTCATTCATCATCCTGTCCAATGCCGCATTCAGGGCATCGGCATGTTGTTTGATTTGTCGGTCGATCGGTTGCTCGCCCATGGTTGTTGGCTTAACAATCATGGCTCAGGCGTCTTGGTCGTCGTTCAATACCTGCAAGCGCTGCTCGGCGGCATCCAGCAGTGATTCGCAGCGCCGGGACAGTTTCACTCCGGCTTCAAATGCGGCAACGCTTTCTTCCAGTGGCAGTTCTCCCGCCTCGAGTTTGCCGACCAGATCGTTGAGCATGGCCAGCGCCTGCTCGAAGTCCAGAGACTCGACATTCAACTGCCCGATCTGCTTGTTTTTGTCCGCGCCTGCACTCACGCCGCACCCCTTGTCCGGTTGGCCCCTGCGGGAAACAACCTCAATGAGCGGCCATTGTAGGGGGGGAGGGTCAATAACTCAATGTAAGGCCCTGTTTTTTGCTGTGTCCACCTGATCCGGGAGCTTGATTCGGCCATGTCAGACTGCAGAGTCCCGCCATGAGCGAAGCCGAAATCACCATGCTCTGTATTGGCCTTGCCGCCGGTGCGCTGGGCGGTACGCTCTCCGGCGTGCTCTCGGGCCTGGCCGGTATCGGCGGCGGCCTGATCTATGTGCCGGTGTTTTACGCCTGCCTGCCGCACGATTCCGCCGGGGTTTCCCTGTCCGTATTCATCAGCCTGCTGGCTATCGTGCTGACCGGCGGCTTCTCGGCGAAGGCCCACAACCGTCTGGGCCATATCAACCACGTCACGGCCGTTCACCTGCTTCCAGGACTGGTTGTCGGCGCATCCATCGGCCTGATGCTGACCCTGCATCTGCCGGAAGCGCTGGTACTTGCAGGGCTTGCCGTGCTGGATGCATGGATCGCCTGGGATTACGGCCGCCCGATGGGCGCTGTGCGCGGCCGCGCTTCGCTCTGGCTTGCTTCGTTTCCGATCGGCTATGTTTCAGGCTCACTGGGTATCGGCGGTGGCACGATGCTGGTTCCATTGCTGCGCCGCAGCCTGCCGCTGCGCATGGCGGTCGGCACCTCGGTACTGTGCGGCACGCTGATGGCAGCGGCTGCCCTGCTGGTCAACGGGCTGCTGATTCCAGCATGGCGGCCGCTGCTGTTGGGTCAGTTATGGTTCGCCCTTGGTGTACTGGCTGCCGTTTTACTGGTTCTGCCGCGCGCCACGCAATGGTCAGCACGCCTGCACGCATCACTCGGGGAGGAAGAACTCCGCCTGTTGCTCAAGGGGGTGTTTGCCGTGATTGCCGCCATGATGGCACTCTCCGCCATCTACGAAATGCTGCATCAGGCCTGACAGGCCTCAGGCGAAGGGACTGCCTGGACGCTGCCAGGGCAACTTATCGCGCGATTCGATATGTACCCGCATCACCATGCCGAGAGCTGCCAGCATGGTAATCAAAGCCGAACCGCCGTAACTGACGAAGGGCAACGGCACGCCGACCACCGGCATTACACCGCTCACCATGCCGATGTTGATACAGACATACAGCGAGAAGATCGCTGCCACACCGATGCACAGCATGGCACCGAATCGCGTGGCGGCACGCGAGGCGATAGACACGATCCGGCTGATCAACAGGCCGTAGAGCAGCAGCAACAGGCCGGAGGCGATCAGTCCGCCTTCTTCAGCCAGCACGGCAAAGATGAAATCGGTATGCTGCTCAGGCAGGAAATGCAAACGCGCCTGCGTGCCGTGCAGATAGCCCTTGCCGAACACTCCACCCGAACCGATGGCGATGGATGACTGAATCACATGGTAGCCGGCGCCCAGCGGGTCTGCTTCGGGGTCCAGAAAGCTGAGCACACGCTGCTTCTGATAGGTATGCATGTTCAGCCATAGCACGGGCAGCGATATCAGACTTGCGGCTGCGCCGTATGCCGCCCAGCGCCAGGGCAGGCCGGCAGCAAACACCATCACCGTGGCGGAAAGCAGGAGTAGCAGCGTGGTACCGAGATCCGGCTGAATGACGATCAGGCCTGCGGGCAGCACCGCGAACAACAGGGCAAGGGAAAGATCGCGCAGACTGGATGCATGCCGCGATGCGAACCAGTGGGCCATCAACAGCATCAGCGCCCATTTCATCAGCTCGGACGGCTGCACATTGATCACACCGAGATCAAGCCAGCGGCGAGCGCCCATCTGCACCTCACCCAGCACAGGTACCAGCAGCAACGCCAGCAGCGCACCGAGATACGCCGGCCAGGTCATCAGAGCGAGCAGGCGGATGGGTATCAGGCAAACGATAAAAAACATGCTCAGGCCGACCAGCCAGTAGATCACCTGACGCTGCCAGAGGACGATACCGCCCTGATGCACCGCAGCATACAGGGTCACCAGACCGAACACGGCAAGACACAACATGATCAGCAACAACATCCAGTCCAGTCTTGGCATCCAGCGCGTCATCAATCCCCCTCCGCACCATCGGTCAAAACAACAGCATCGGGCTGCATTACCTGTTCGCTGTCAACGCCTTCAGCCTTTGCCATCGCCCTGACCACGGCCGCAGCGACAGGGCCGGCAGCACTGCCACCATGGCCACCGTTCTCGACAATCACCGCAAAAGCGATGCGCGGGTTCTCATAAGGTGCATATCCCATGAACCAGGCATGGTCCTGATGTATTTTCTTCAGGGGTTTGTCATTTTCAGGTTTTTCATCGTCCTGGGCCTCGCCGACCACCTGCGCGGTTCCGGTCTTGCCCGCCGAGGTCCACGCCAGCCTGCCCATGGAGCTATGAGCTGTACCATGCACACTGGCCACCACATCCCGCATGGCACTACGCACCGCCTGCAACTGCTCCGGCTTAACCTCGATCTGCCGCTCGATATCGGCAGGCTGCCCTGCAAGCAGTTCGGGGCGGAGCAGGGTCCCGCCATTGGCGATGGCAGCCGCAAACCGCGCCAGTTGCAAAGGCGTGACCGTCACCTCACCCTGTCCGATAGCCGTGATCATTGTTTCACCCTGATACCAGCGGCGTGCGCCCTTACCCGTGGTCACCCTCGGAATGAGGCCTGCGGATTCAGGCCCGATCGGGATGCCGGTCGCCTCGCCGAAACCCCATGTCTGAGCCGCCTCACTGATAGC
This sequence comes from Zetaproteobacteria bacterium CG06_land_8_20_14_3_00_59_53, assembly GCA_002779605.1. Lineage (GTDB taxonomy): Bacteria > Pseudomonadota > Zetaproteobacteria > Mariprofundales > Mariprofundaceae > UBA1543. The sequence goes on from PEWE01000025.1 coordinate 7,790, forward strand.
CGCCATACCCAACTGATCGCCCAGTTCATAAAAATACACATCACAGGATTCGACAATCGCCTTGTGCAGATCGACCTGGTCGTGGCCGCGTCTCTTCCAGCAACGCAGCTTGCGTTCACCCAGTTCGATAAACCCGTCGCACTGGGTCGATTGATGCGACAGCGGGGAGCCGGCCTGCAACGCCGCCAAGCTAACCAGGATCTTGAATGTCGAGGCTGGCGGATAGGCTGCCTGAATGGTGCGATTGATCAGCGGGTGCTGCGGGTCGTTGACCCACTCCTGCCATTGCTCGGTCTCCAGGCCGGTGATAAATCGATTCGGCTCAAAGCCCGGCTTGCTGAGCAGGGCCAGCACTTCTCCGGTATGCACATCGAGCACTGCGACCGCACCGGTGCGGTCGCCAAGCGCATCGGACGCTGCCTTTTGCACATCCACATCGAGACTCAGGCTCAAACGCTGGCCTTTCTCGGGCGGCACCCTGCGGAATGCACTGATGCGGCGGCCATGTGCATCCACCTCTTCATACTGCGAGCCGAGGCTGCCGTGCAACAGACTCTCATAGGCACGCTCCACCCCGCGTCGCCCGACCTTCTCGGTCGACAGTATTCCTGCCTGCACATCTTCGCCACGGGCAAGCGAGACATAACCGATTAGATGCGAGGTGTCCGGCCCGTAGGGGTAATAGCGGTGCGTGCCGGCCTGCACATCCACACCCGGCAGATGATGCAGGCGCGCGGCTACCTGCGCCACGTCATCCCATTGCAGCTTATCGGCCAATAGAACCGGCCGGTCATCACGGCTGCGGGTGATGCGTTTGCGCAGCGACTGAGTGCGCTCGTCCGTCCAGTGCATGAGCTTCTGCAGATTGGCCAGTACCGCGGAGATGTTCTCCACACGCTCCGGGATCAGCGTCAGGTTGTAGGAAACGGCATTGAGTGCGAGCCCTTTGCCGTTGCGATCCACGATCTCGCCTCGCGTGGGAAGGATGGGCACGACATTGATGCGGTTGCGCTCGGCCTGCAATAAAAAGCCCTCGTGTTGCAGCCATTGCAGATCGGCCAGCCGGACAAACAGCAGCAACAGCAACAATCCGGCGAACCATTGCAACAGTAGCAGGCGCCGCTCGAAGCGACCGCGCTCTTCAAGCGTACTGACGGTCATATATGCGGGCCAGTACGTGCCACAGAGGCGCACACAAAAGCAGGGTCAGTACCCACTGCATCACACCGGAGCCGTATTGCAACATCGGCAGGCTGACGATCAGCAGCATACCCATGCGTTGTGGCAGACCCGGACCGATCTGATCGTCGAGGCTGAGCACGATGGCGGGCAGCAGACAGGCCAGCGGAAAAACCCCCCAGGGTGTCCAGTACAGAGCCAGATCGTGCACCAGCAGTGCCGGCAGGATCCATGGCCACAGGCTGTGCCGCGCCAATAACGCGGCAAGCAGCACGGCCAGTGCCCAGTCAGGTTGCAGCAGGCCCCCGGTGGCAAGGCTCAATGCCAGGCCTACGGCCGCCAGCATCAACAGCACCGGGGGAAGCGGAGAAAACATCAGGGTTGCTGTTGTTGCGATGCAACGCTGAGCCAGGCATCGCGCCGCCAGTGTGCTGTCGGTTCGGCCTCCACATCGGCGAACACGCTGCCAGCCACGGCGCGCACACTCAGTATACGGGCCAGCGGAATACCGGGCGGGAAGATGCCGCCTGCGCCACTGGTCACCAGTACGCTGCCTGCCTCAGGCGCCTTGTCAAAGGGAACGAAATCCACCAGCAGACGTTCGCCCTGGCCGCGCACCAGTACAGCAAGTCCGCTGCCGGGCAGGGTGGCCGGTACTGCCAGTGATGCATCGAGGATGGTGCGGACCACGGCCAGATGACCGGAAACAGAATCGACGAGACCGACCAGACCCTCGCTCGAGGCAACGGCATCGTCGGGATTGATCTGCATCTGCGCCTTGAGCATCAGGCGCTGGCTCATCTTGTCGGGGCTGCGGCCGAGCACTTTGGCGGCATGCCAGATGTAATCCGGGAGCTCGGGCAGGGCGAGCAGACTGCGCAACTGGATATTCTCGGCACGCAAGGCATCGCGTTCCTGCTCGATAAAGGATTGCTGCTGCACACGACGGCGAAGGTCGAGCAGTTCGTGCTGTATCTGCACGCGGCCGGTAAACCACTGGCTGATATCGTTCCACCAGATGCCGGGCGCCTGCAGGGCGCCGACCAGCGGGGTGAAGAATAGATTGACGCGCGGACCGAGTTGTTGACCGAGCGGGCTCTGCTGCACGGCAACCAGCAGCACCAATAACGTCGCCAGCCATATCCAGGGACGGATGCCCAACCAGCGACGCGGCATTTCTTATTCCTCGAAGAGAACGTCCCGCATGCGATCCAGCTCTTCCAGCACCCGGCCGGTTCCGAGCACCACACAGTGCAGGGGATTTTCAGCCACGGTGACCGGCAGGCCGGTTTCTTCGCGCACCAGCTGATCGAGGCCCACCAGCAGCGCGCCGCCACCGGTCAGCATGATGCCCTTGTCCACGATATCGGCAGCCAGCTCTGGCGGGGTGCGCTCCAGACAGACCTTGATGCCTTCGATGACAGCATTCACCGGCTCGGTGATGGCTTCGAGGATCTCGGAATCGTCCAGCGAAAGATTCTTCGGCACGCCGTTGATCAGGTCGCGGCCCTTCACATCCATCTCGCGGCGTTCTTCCTGCGGATAGGCGCTACCCAGACCGATCTTGATCTTTTCGGCCGTGGATGCGCCGATCAGCAGGCTGTATTTGCGGCGCAGGTGATTGATGATGGCTTCATCGATCTTGTCACCACCCACACGAACCGAGCGGGAATAAACGATACCGCCGTAGCTGATCACAGCGATTTCGGACGTGCCGCCGCCGATATCAACCACCATCGAACCGGAAGCCTCGGTAACCGGCAGACCGGCACCGATAGCGGCGGCCATCGGCTCTTCGATCAGATACACCTCGCGTGCGCCGGCGGTCAGGCCGGAATCGCGAATAGCCTTGCGCTCAACAGGCGTGGAACCGTAAGGCACGCAGATGACGATGCGCGGAGCGATGCCCCAGCTGCGCTTGTGCACCTTGCGGATGAACTGCTTGAGCATTTCCTCGGTCACCACGAAGTCGGCGATCACCCCGTCCTTCAGCGGACGGATGGCCTGAATGGCACCCGGCGTACGGCCCAGCATGCGCTTGGCCTCGTGTCCCACGGCCAGCACGCGGCGGCTCTTTCCCGGCCCGCCTTCATGCAGGGCCACCACTGATGGCTCGTCGAGAACGATGCCTTCGCCGCGCACATAAATCAGTGTGTTGGCTGTACCCAGATCGATCGCGATGTCGCGTGAGAACATGCCGAAAAGGCTCTGAAACATGATGAATCCTTCCTTGGTCCGTCAGGTCTGGCCTGCGGTCCCCTGTACTGGTGTTGCGCAAAAAACGGATAGCCGTGGAAGCTATGTGCAATAAGGGTTTAGGTAAAGCACGGGTGTTTTATGCGATGGCAAAGCCTGCTGGTTTTTCCTGCCTGTTATGTACGCCAGATCACGCGACGGCCTTCGATGTCGAAACCCGAAGTGACCATGCGCGCCAGTGTTGCCGGGTAAAGCTTGTGCTCCTCCACCTGAATGCGGGCATGCAGACTCTCGAAGGTATCTCCGTCCAGCACCGGCACGACAGCCTGGGCAAGGATCGGCCCGCCATCCAGCACCTCATCCACCAGATGCACGGTGCATCCGGATGCCTTCACGCCGTAACTCAATGCATCCTCGACCGCCTTTGCACCTGAAAATGCAGGAAGAATGGACGGGTGGATATTGATCATGCGGCCGCGGAAACGCCGTACGAACGGGCTGGAGAGAATCCGCATATAGCCGGCCAGCACGATCCACTGACATCCGGCTGCATCAATCAACTCAGCGCAGTCGGCATCGAATGAAGCCCGGTCCGCATATGACTTCGGGCAGAGATGCACCACCTGCGGCACACCTGCGGCACGCGCGATCTCCAGTGCCTGCGCATCGGCCTTGTCGGAGATCACCAGCTTCACTTGCACCGGACATCTGCCGGCTGCGACAGCATCAAGGATGACGCGAAGATTGCTGCCTTTGCCCGATGCCATCACGGCTATTGCGTTGTTACCCATTGTTTCAGTCCTTAATCGAAGAAGCGGGTGAAAGTATGCACATCCTCGCGCGGCGTGCGATAGCTGTTCACCGGTGCGGATGTATCCTCGTAACCCAACGCCATGCCGCACAGCAGGATGCTGTTATGCGGATAACCCAGCGCTGACTTCACGATATCGGGATACTCGCCGGGCGCGGCCTGCGCACATGTCGCCAGCCCGGCCCCGACCGCCGCCAGCAACAGCGACTGCAGGAACATGCCGAAATCCACGAACGACCCCGTACGCAGCCGCCCGTCGAGAAAAAAGTACAAACGACAGGCGCCTCGAAGCTGCGATAATTCGCGGCCCATTGATCCGCCCTGCGCTGCCTGTCCCCGCGCTTGATGTCGAGGGCTTCATAAAGCTGGTTTCCGCAGGCAATGCGCCGCCCTGTATAGGGCGCGAACCATGTTTCCGGATAATACTGATAATCCATCCTGCCGCGCACGCCGCGCTCGAATCTCGCCAGCATCGCCTGCTGGATTTCCTGCTTCCTGCTTCCTGCTGCCCGTGACCACCGCGACCTGCCAGATCTGGGTTTTCGCCCCGCTGGGCGCATGCCGTGCGGCATCGAGAAGTGATTCGATCAGCCCGCCGGAAACGGGTTTGTCCAGAAATGCACGCACGGACTTCCGCAATAGCAATGCATCCCGAACGTCCATGCCAGTTCAGTCCGGAATATCCAGCTCGACAAGCCTGGCGAGCTGTTCGAGCGATTCCTGCCAGCCGAGATAGCACATCTCGGTCGGAATCGCCTCGGGCAAGCCTTCCTGCACGACATTGAGCTCGGTGCCGCAAAGTACCGGCTTCAGTGTCACTGTAGTCTGCATCACCCCCGGCAGCGCCGGGTCATCGAATTTATCGGTGTAGACAATTTTTTCGCCCGGCAGGAGTTCCTGATACTGGCCGCCGAAAGTATGCCCCTTGCCCGTCGAGAAGTTGATAAATGACATGCTGTAGCTGCCGCCAACCCTTACATCCATATGATGCACCGTGCAGGTGAAGCCATAGGGAGGAAGCCATTTCGCCATGGCGCCGGCATCCAGAAATGCCCGGTAAATACGCCCGGCATCGGCCCGGATAACACGATGCAGACGAATAGTCCCTGTAGACATGCAACGCCCCCTTTTGTCAGACCGGCTCAACCCACCAGCGTGACGGGTTCCACTGCCTGCTTGTGGATATGGCCGATACGATAGACGGTTTCCCCGGTGCCCTTGAGCACGGCTTCAGCCTGATCCGCAAGATCTTCGGAGAGAATCACCACGAAGCCGATGCCCATGTTGAAGGTGCGGTAGCGTTCGTTGCGGGCGACATCGGCGAAGGAAAGCAGGTAGTCGAACACCGGAGGCACAGGCCAGGAGGAGATGTCCACGGTAGCCGCCAGACCTTCGGGCAGGATACGCTCGATGTTGTCGAACATACCGCCGCCGGTGATGTGCGAATAACCATGCACCTCGATACCGGCCTTGAGCATCGCCTTGACCGCAGGGACATACAGGCGGGTAGGGGCGAGCACGCCATCAACGGCCTTGCTGCCGTCGGACAACACATCGTTATCCAGATCGGCCTTGCCGGTTTCGATGAGCTTACGGACAAGGGAAAAGCCATTGGAATGCGCGCCGTTGGAGGCAAGGCCCAGCATCACATCGCCATCAGCGATCGTGGACCCGTCCACGATCTTCGCGCGATCCACGATGCCGACCGAAAAACCACCGATATCGTAGTGTCCGGGAGCATACATACCCGGCATTTCAGCGGTTTCGCCGCCGATCAGCGAGCATTCACAGACACGGCAGGCCTCGGCAATACCCTCGACCACACCGGCAAGGGTTTCGCCTTCAAGTCTGCCGGTAGCCAGATAATCGAGGAAGAACAGCGGCTCGGCCGCCTGTGCGGCAATATCGTTGACGCACATGGCCACGGCATCAATACCGGCGACATGCGGACGGTTGTGCTTTTGAAGCAGCAGCAGCTTGGTGCCCACACCATCGGTGGAGGAGACCAGCACCGGCTCTTTCATGTGAGAGAAGTTGGCGGCGAACAGCCCGCCGAAACCACCCAGCCCTCCGATCACCTCGGGGCGGGTCGTGGATGACACTGCAGACTTGATGCGATCGACGAAGGCGTTGCCGGCATCAATGCTCACACCGGCATCGGCGTAGGTCAGTGTCGGCTTCTTGCTTCCGGAGGCAGCATGATCAGACATCGAGATTCCTCACCTTCAGGGCATTGTCCTGAATAAATTTGCGGCGAGGCTCCACCGCGTCGCCCATCAAGGTTGCAAAGGTTTCATCAGCGGCAATCGCATCATCCAGTGTTACGCGCAACAGCACACGCACGGACGGGTCCATCGTGGTTTCCCACAGCTGCTCCGGATCCATTTCACCCAGACCTTTATAGCGCTGGATACCAAGACCCTTGCGTCCCTCGGCCTCAATCACCGCGGCGATATCTTCATAATGCGCAACCGGCCACTGCTTCGCCTCGCGCTCGAAATAGGCGCCTTCTCCCACCGTCTTCTGCACGCTGGCGCACAGGGTCTGAGCCTCTTTGTACTCGCCAGTGCCTACCAGGTCCATATCCAGCCAGGAATGCATGGTGCGCCCGTGATCTCGGCGCCTGAACTCCACCTGCCAACTGCCCTGTTCACTGTCTTCATGCAGGATGTACTCGATACTTTCATCCGGACGGGCCGATGCGGCGAAGGCCACGGCCACTTCCTGCATCCGTGCTTCAAGCTCTTCACGATGCCGGAACATCGAGCGCTCCAGTTTGCCGGTTTCCAGCAACAGCTTGAGCACCGGAACATCCACGCGCTGTGAAAGCCGCTTGCGCAATCTGTCCAGCTTGTGGATGCCGCGTACCAGCGTGGCCAGACGATCGCCGTTCAAGGGCTTGTCACCTTTGGACGAGTAATAGTTCATGCCCTGTCCGCCGTTCTCCAGCAGGAATTCGAACAGTCCGTTGTCATCCGAGATATACCTGCTCTGTTTGCCGCGCGAGACGCGGTACAGCGGTGGCTGGGCGATATACAAATGTCCGCGTTCCACCAGTTCCCTCATCTGCCGATAGAAGAAGGTCAACAGCAGGGTGAGGATATGAGAACCATCCACGTCGGCGTCGGTCATGATGATGATACGATGATAACGCAGCTTGGAGAGGTCGAAATCCTCCGGGCCGATACCTGTACCGAAGGCGGTGATCATCGTGCCGATTTCCTGATTGGACAGCATCTTGTCAAAGCGCGCGCGCTCGACGTTCAGGATCTTACCCTTCAGCGGCAGAATCGCCTGGAACTTGCGATCGCGTCCCTGCTTGGCCGAACCGCCTGCGGAATCGCCCTCGACAAGGTAGATTTCACAGGAAGCCGGATCCTTCTCCTGACAGTCAGCCAGCTTGCCCGGCAGATTGGAAATATCCAGCGCTCCCTTACGGCGGGTCAGTTCTCTGGCCTTGCGCGCAGCTTCGCGTGCCATCGCCGCTTCCGCAACCTTGCCGACCACACTGCGGGCCTCTTTTGGATTCTCTTCAAGCCATTCGGCGAAGCGCTCGTTGATCACCGATTCCACAACCGCGCGAACCTCACTGGACACAAGCTTTTCCTTGGTCTGCGAGGAGAACTTCGGATCGGGCACCTTGACCGACAACACAGCGGTCAGACCCTCGCGGCAATCCTCACCGGACAGCGTCACTTTGCTCTTCTTCAGAATATCGGTGGATGTCGCATAGCTGTTGATACAACGGGTGAGGGCTGAACGGAATCCGGCCAGATGCGTGCCGCCATCCTTCTGCGGGATGTTGTTGGTGTAGCAGTAAACATTTTCCTGATAGGCATCGGTCCATTGCATGGACAGCTCAAGCGTCACACCGTCACGCTCACCGACAACCGTAATGCAGTCTTTGTGCAATGCATTGCGGGTACGGTTCAGGTGCTGCACAAAAGCGGTGATACCACCGATATACTCGAACACCTGACGATTATCATTGCGCTCATCATACAACTCGATGCGCACGCCGCTGTTCAGGAAGGACAGCTCGCGAAGCCGGGTTGCCAGAACATCAATGGAATATGTGCGATGCGAAAACACCTTGAGACTGGAAAGAAACCGCACCTCGGTACCTGAACCCTTGGCATCGCCGATGACCTTCAACGGCGCTTCAGGTACACCTTCCAGATAGCGCTGGAAATGCACCTTACCGCCTCGCCTGACAACCAGCTCCAGGGTTTCGGACAAGGCATTCACAACCGAAACACCCACGCCATGCAGGCCGCCGGACACCTTGTAGGAATTGTTATCGAATTTACCTCCGGCATGCAGCACGGTCATGATCACTTCCGCAGCCGATACACCTTCCTCCGAGTGGATATCCACAGGAATGCCGCGACCGTTATCACGCACCGTCACCGAATCGTCGGAATGGAGAATCACCTCGACCTTGTCGCAATGACCGGCCAGAGCCTCATCGATGGCATTATCCACCACCTCGAAAACCATATGGTGCAGACCGGTTCCATCATCGGTATCGCCGATATACATACCCGGACGTTTACGTACCGCATCCAGGCCGCGCAGAACCTGGATACTATCCGCACCGTATTTTTTCTCGTCGGCTTCACTCATGCCGCTTCCTCCATTCGTCGGGCCTCATCAGCCGGCTCCGTCACCTGATTCTTTCGTGTGGACTGCACTGCAGTGCAATGGATTTTTCCATCCTGTCCGCTATCCGTCCCCGATGGCCCGGTCATTAACACCTGACCCGGATGTGACAATAAACGCTCGATGAGGCGATCCCTTCGGGTAGGATCAAGTGCCTCGAAACAGTCATCCAACAATAATACCGGGATCAATCCACGATGCTGCATCCTAAGCCGGCATTCCGCCAGCCTCAAGGCAACACCGGCAAGCTTCTGCTGACCACGCGAGCCAACGGCCCGGATATCCCGTTTGCCGAAATTCATCTGCAGGCGATCACAATGCGGGCCGATGCGCAGAATATACTGACCCTGAGACCGCTGCTCGGCCAGCTTCGCCATCCAATCAGCCTTGTTCACGGGGGCCGAATGTTGTATCTGCAGGCGAACCGTCGTTTCGCTCAACCCCTGTTCGTCCGCAAGCTCACGATTCAGGCATTCAAGCAAACCATCACGCGCGTTTACCAGTACACTTCCATGCACCGCCATCTGCTCTTCCCAGACTTCGATCTCACTCCCTGCTCCCCTGCGGCGCATCAAACGACCGCGCTGCATCAGACATCGCAGATAAGCCTGATAGTGCCGCAACACCTCCGGATGACAGTAAAGCATCATCTGGTCCAGCCAGCGCCGGCGCTCGGCAGGGATACCATCCATCAGACGTGCCGCCTGCGGCGATTCGACCAGTACGGGTAGTGTCTCCGTCAGGTCACTGCGTCGCTGCAACTGCCGGCCCTGCAGGAATATCTTTACACCTGACTGGACACCGGCAACCCCGACACGTACAGGACCGTATCGCGTCCATGAGCCCCGAATGTTAAAACCGGGGCGGTTGTGACGAGCGAGAAATGGATCCCGCGCCTGCCGGAAAGAACGGCCGTGTCCCATCATGAACACGGCCTCCAGCAGGGTGGTTTTGCCACTGCCATTTTCTCCGGTTAACAGGTTGATGCCTTTTTCACATCGCCAGTCCACCTGTTCATGACAGCGCAGGTCGGTTGCACAGACCTCCCCGAGAATCAGCGCGGATCCATTCATTCCGCCAGCCTCAGCAAGATGCGGATCAGATACGCATCGGCATGATCACATAGTTTTCTGCCGAATCGGAGTCCTGCTTGATCAGGACAGGAGACAAACCGTCCTTCAGGCTGAGGGTGACGCTGGTGCTCTTCAGGGCACCAAGAACATCACGGATATAACGTGCATTAAAACCGATTTCGATATCCGGTCCGGAAAACTCAATGGCAATCGACTCATCGGCTTTTTCCTGCTCGGTATTGTGCGCGGACACCTGCATCTCATTTCCGGAGAGCACCAGGCGAACATCGTGGGTGAACTCGTTGGCGACAATCATGGTGCGGCGAAGCACCTGATCCAGAGCCAGACGATCCACGACCACCGCATGAGGATTCCCCTTCGGAATCACATCAGAGTAGTTGGGGAAACGTGCATCGATCAACTTGGAACTGAGAAAGTGATCACCGGCGCGCAGAGAGATCTGGCGCTCTCCCATGCTCAGACTGACCTGACCGGATACCTCTTCGCTGAGCTTGCGGATTTCGTTCACTGCCTTGCGCGGCACGATGCACTGACCGGGCCTGACAACCTGCTGCAAACGTGTCCGGGTCAGGGCCAGACGATGTCCGTCGGTTGCAGCAAGGCACAGATTTCCATGCTTATCCACTTCGAACAATGTGCCTGTCAGGTATTTGCGGGTTTCATCGTTGGACATGGCAAAACTGGTTGAGGCCAGCATAGCGGACAGGTCAGAACCATCGAGTTCAATCACAACACCTGCTTCATCCTGCTGCATATCCGGGAATTCATCGGCAGCTAGTGTGGTAAGGCGGAAACGCGAACGACCGCTTTTCAGTGCAACAAAACCATCGGCGAGATCCAGTTCGACATCCGCTTCAGCATCAAGCTCCTTGATGACATCAAACAGCTTACGTGCCGATACCGTCAGGCTTCCTGATTTCTTCACTGAAGCGCTGCAACGTGTGCGGATACCAACCTCAAGATCGGTTGCCGAGAAATGCAGGGCATCATCTTCTGCGCGCAGAAGAATGTTGGACAGAATGGGAATGGTGTGCCGTCTTTCAACGATATTCTGGCAACGCTGAACTGCCTGCAACATGTCCTGACGGGAGAGTGAAACGTGCATGAATGTTCTCCTTTATTGTAAAGCCGTTTTATATCAAATATTCAGTCATCATCATAGTATCTGTGTATGATGTTCGAAACTTTATTTCCCTTTTCTTTCCAGTTGGTTAGCTATGCCTTTGCCTGTGGATGAATTGCGCATAAAGACGGGGAGAAAATGCGCGGGAAAATGCCTCTCGGTTAGAATCGCCGTACAAACTCAATACACTACCAATCTATCCACAGCTCGTTCGTGAACTGTACATAAACTGTACACACAGCACAGGAGCGTTAATTGCGCAGCATTTGCATCATCCGCTCGACCTCGACCTCAAGGCTTTCATTACCCTGCATCATCTCATTTATCTTCCGCACGGCATACAACACCGTGGTGTGGTCGCGTCCACCGAATGCCTCGCCGATCTCCGGCAGGGAGAGTGAGGTGAGCTGCTTGCAACAATACATAGCCACCTGACGCGGGAAGGCCACATTTCGAGTCCGTTTCTTGGAGCGCATATCCTGCAGGCGGATATTGTAATAATTGGCAACCTGTTTCTGGATATCCTCGACCGTGACAGCGCGTACCTCTTCATGCAGCAGGTCGCGCAACACACGTCGCGAGAAGTCCATATCAATGGTGCGGCCGGTTAGAGTGGCGTGTGCTGTCAGACGGGTCAGCGCCCCCTCCAGTTCGCGCACATTGCTGGTGATTCTGCTGGCCAGCAGGGCTGTGACATCTGCCGGAAGCTCGATTCCTGCAAGTTCTGCCTTACTGTTCAGGATGGCCTGACGGGTTTCCAGTGACGGTGGTTGGATATCAGCGACCAGGCCGCATCCGAAGCGCGATTTCAGGCGCTCCTGAAGATGATTCATTTCGCGCGGTGGCCGGTCGGAGGTAAGGATGATCTGTTTGCGGACTTCGTACAGTGCATTGAAGGTGTGGAAAAACTCTTCCTGGGTACTGGCTTTACCGGCGATAAACTGCACATCGTCAACGATCAGTACATCCACCTGACGGTAGCGATCGCGGAATTGCTGGGTCGTGCCGTTGCGGATCGCCGAGATCAGTTCGTTGGTGAACCGCTCACTGGTCCGGTAGGCGATCTTGAAATGATTCTGATTCAGAAGCTCGTTGGCGACAGCATTGATCAGATGGGTTTTACCCAGACCGACTCCGCCGTAGATATAAAGCGGGTTGTAAATCGACCCGGGCAGGTCGGCAACAGCACGACAGGCGGCATGGCAGAATTCATTGCTGGGGCCAACCACAAAATTTGCGAACGTAAAGCGGTGGTCAATGAATCCATCGACCTGTCCCGTTGTGACTTCGCCGGTTTTTCCTGGTTGTGGTTGCTCCACCGCCAGATCCGGATTCACGCCGAACTCGATCAGTACATCTTCACCGAAATGCTGTTGAACTTTTTTGCGGATGGCTTTCTCATGATGGTCGCGAAGATTGTCGAGAAAAAACCGGCTGGGGACCGAGAGGATCATGGTTCGACCTTCAACGGCGGCACGTACAGGCCTTATCCACGCATCAAAGCGGGCGGCAGGGACTTCTTCAGCCAGTTCATCCAGAATACGCTGCCAGTCGATTTTTTGCTGAGGATCGTTCATCGGGCAAGAATACGTCTTATGCTGTCAATGTCATCAGGTGCAAAGCCTGTTTGCAAAGAGCGCAGCAGGCGAGCGAGTAGGATAGCAGTAAGATGCGGCTTGACAGTAGGGGACGCAACTTTACTATTCGCCACCCTTTTAAGGAGTAGTCCATGAGTTTTACGTATAAACCCAGTCGAATTCGCCGCGCACGAAACCATGGTTTCCGTGCCCGTATGGCTACGCGTTCCGGCCGTGCCGTTATCAAGCGCCGTCGTGCCAAGGGTCGCAAGCGCCTGAGCGCTTAAGACCCTTCATCGGGTCCTGGGATATCTACATTTTCTTCGCGTGATCGGCTTAAAACAAAGGCCGATTTTGCGTCCTTGCGTGGCGGGATGAAACTTGTCTGTGGTGGTGTTCGCCTGATTTTTGCCACCAACGGTTTGCCCCATGCCCGAATCGGTCTCGCAGTATCTCGTAAATATGGTAACGCCGTGCAACGCAACAGGCTGAAGCGCCAATGGCGCGAAAGTTTCCGCGCCAGCGGTATCCGCTGTCTTGGTGTCGACATCCTGGCGATTCCTTCATGCCCGTCTTCCGGAATGCTTCATCCGGCCGAAGATATGCAGCGCGCGCTGGATCGCATCGAAGACAAACTCCTGCAGAGAATGAAATGAAAGGGTTGATACTAGCGATGATCCGTCTTTATCAGATCGCTATTTCTCCATTTCTGGCCCAGCGCTGTATCCATTACCCGACCTGTTCCGCTTATGCTGCAGAGGCTGTCGAGCTGCATGGCTGGTTGCGCGGCACTGGCCTTGCCATGCGACGACTGTTACGTTGCCACCCGTTTGCCGAAGGTGGCTACGATCCTGTTCCGGATATAAATCCGGAACACCAGAATGCTAATAAAATAATGACTGCTGATGTGATGAAGGAGCAACAATAATGGAACAACGCAACATGATCATGGCGTTTGTCTTGTCCATGCTGGTACTGGTTTCTTGGCAGGCACTGTTTCCCACCGAAGATGTGACAGTTCAGCCGGCTGAAACAGCCCTTACGGAGCCTGCCACCCCGCAGAGCGGTGTTGCTCAGCTGGCTCAAGGGACAGGCAGTGTTCCTGATGCCAGTCTTTCGTCGCGGGCTCCGCAAGCCGTGGTACAGGATGCAGCCGATCAGGAATTGGCCCAGCTTCACAATGATGTGTTGATTCTCAAGGTAAATAACGAGGGTGCCATCATTTCAGCAACCACGACTCAATATCTTGAGACAAACGAACCCGGCTCGCTCCCTGTATCGGTGCTGAACACAGCGAGCGAACGGCCTCTTTATATAAACTCCGGTCTGCTTGGTCAGGCACTGCCTTCCTTTACAGTTATTCCGCAGGCTCAGGGCCGTGCAGGCAATACCCTGCAATTACAAACCACACTTGCTGACGGCAATCGCTGGCTTCGTACCATTTCGCTGACTCCCGGGAGCTATGTCGTAAAGGTCAGTGATGTGATCAGTGGCAACGCTGAGTATGAGATGTTCCGTCAGGTGGTAACGCGCAACCCTGATCGGGATAAAGGTAATGTTTACCAGTACGTAGGCCCGATCTCCCTGTTTGACGGCAAGCTGGTGGAGAATGGTTACGACGATCTGGACAAGAACAGCCCGGTCAAGCAGAAATCCCGAGGCGGTTGGACGGGTGTGATGGAGCATTATTTCATCGCTGCCATTATTGGCGATCCGGATCGTGTCTATGACTATTACTTCAAGGGTGATGGCAAAACCTATCAGACAGGTGTGCTGACCGGTGGCGACCGCACAGCGACAGACACCGTATTTAATACGGATATCTACATCGGCCCTAAAGCCACGCCGATCATGAATAAACTGGGGGTTGGTCTGGAGCGGAGTGTTGATTACGGCTGGTTCGCTGTGATTGCCAAGCCTCTTCATGACTTGTTGTTATGGCTGCATGGCTTCCTCGGCAACTATGGCCTTTGCATCATCGTGCTGGTGCTGATGATCAAAATCCTGTTTTACTGGCCTACCCAGAAGTCATACGAGTCTATGGCTGAGATGCGCAAATTGCAGCCTGAAATGACGCGTGTTCGCGAGCTTTATGGCGATGACCGTCAGAAGATGGGCCAGGAGATGATGGCGCTGTACAAGAAGCATAAGGTGAATCCGATGGGCGGCTGTCTGCCGATTCTTATTCAGGTACCGGTTTTCTTTGCTTTGTATAAGTCACTACTGGTTTCCATTGAATTGCGTCAGGCGCCTTTCTACGGATGGATTACTGACCTGTCTGCCATGGATCCATATTATGTGCTGCCCATCGTCATGGGTGCATCGATGATTATCCAGCAGCGTCTGAATCCGGCACCTCCGGACCCGTTGCAGGCAAAAATCATGAAATTCCTGCCGGTGATCTTCACCTTCATGTTCTTGTTCTTCCCGTCCGGCCTGGTGCTTTACTGGCTGGTGAACAATGTTCTTTCCATTGCCCAGCAGTGGTACATCCTGAAGGTCAGAAACGCCCTTTAAGTCGAACCTGTGGATACCATAGCCGCCATCGCGACCCCTCCCGGCAGGGGGGGGCTCGGCGTTATCCGGATTTCCGGGCCGGCAGCCCAAGCGATCACCGGAAATATGTGCGGGTTGCGAGAACCCCTCAAGGCGAGGCACGCCAGATATGCCTCCTTCCTCGATGCGAACGGGGAGCCTCTGGACAGTGGACTGCTGCTGTATTTTCCTGCTCCGGCTTCTTATACCGGGGACGATGTCGTAGAGCTTCAGGCGCACGGTAGTCCCGTCCTGTTGCGCGCATTGCTGGAGCGGGTGATGGGGTTGGGAGCCAGACCTGCGTTGCCAGGGGAGTTTACTCGCAGGGCAGTCGAAAACGGGAAGATGAATCTTGAGCAGGCTGAGGCTGTCGTCGCATGTATCGACGCCGCCACTTTGCGGGCCGCCAGACAGGCACAGCGGCATCTGCAAGGCGAATTCGGCAAAAAAATCAGTGGGTTGATGGATGTGTTGACCGGCCTTGTTGCCCATGTTGAGGCGTGTCTGGACTTTCCGGAGGAAGATATCCCTGGTTTGTTTTTCGATCAGTTGCGGACTCGGCTTGCCGATGAGTTGCTGCAACCCATCGATGCTTTGCTGGCCACCTCTGATTTCGGTGAGAGGCTCTTTCAGGGGGTCACTGTAGCGATTGTCGGCGCACCCAATGTAGGCAAGTCAACACTGCTCAACCTGCTTTCTGGAAGGGATCGGGCCATCATAAGCCCTCAACCCGGCACAACACGTGATGTCCTCGAGGTTGATTTCGAGTTGCATGGAATTCCAGTCCGTCTTATTGATACCGCAGGTCTTCGTGAAAGCGCTGACAATATCGAGCAGGAGGGCATCAAGCGGGCACGGGCGGCAGCCGGAACGGCGGATTTGGTCATTGCCATGGCCGATGCATCCAATCCCGAAACTTGGGATCCCGGTGTTGAAGCTGATTGTTATGTCATGAATAAAATCGACCTGGTGAACAGCAATGTCGATTTTCCGGCTATGTATCACCTGATTTCAGCCCATGCCGGGGACGGTATAGATATCCTGATTGACTCTCTGGCATTCAGGCTTGGTGATATTCCTGCTGCCGAGGAGGGGCTGTTGATCACCAGTAGTCGACATCGTCAGCAGATCGTCTTGGCCAGAAATCACCTGCTGAACGGGGCTGAGCTTCTTGGTGATTCGGTTTCGATGGATATGGCCGCAATGGAATGGCGAAGGGCATGGTCGAGCATGGGGGAGATACTTGGTCTTGGTGATGTCGAGCATATTCTGGACCGGGTATTTTCCGAGTTCTGTATCGGAAAATAATAGGTCTTTCTGTATGGCCCCTTGAAGCCGACCCCTGTTGTGCTGCATAATCCGTCACCGCAAGAAATGGATGGCTGCCTGAAAGACAGGGATGGGAAGCTTGTTTCCTCGTAACCACCCGTTCTTATTAAGATAATTGGAGGGGTTTATGTCTGCAAAACATCCTGTAATTTCGGTGACAGGTTCATCGGGCGCTGGTACAAGTACCGCCAAGGTTGCTCTGGAGCACATTTTCCGGCGCGAGAAGGTCACGCCTGCTGTGGTCGAAGGCGATTGCTTTCACCGGTTCGATCGCTATGAGTTCCGTGAGAAATCAAAAGAGTTTGAAGCGGCCGGCAAGCGCCTGAGTCACTTCTCCGACGAGGCTAATCTTTTTGACAAGATTGCCGATCTTTTCCGCTCCTACGGTGAAAAGGGTGTCGGCAAGGCCCGTACATACGTGCATGATGATGAAGAGGCGAAGCTTTATGGTGTCGAGCCGGGCCGATTCACTCCGTGGCGCGATATCGGCGAGGGTTCCGACCTTCTGTTTTACGAGGGTCTTCATGGGGGTGTAGAAGAGGTTCGTCCGTACACAGATCTGCTGATGGGTATTGTGCCGGTGGTTAATCTGGAGTGGATTCAGAAGATTCATCGTGACACAGCCATGCGCGGTTACACTTCCGAGGCAGTGGTAGGAAACATTCTCTCCCGCATGCATGACTATGTGCACTTTATGACGCCTCAGTACACCAATACAGATATCAACTTCCAGCGCGTTCCTTTGGTGGATACATCGAATCCTTTTGTGGCTCGTGATGTGCCTACACCGGATGAGAGTGTTGTGGTTATTCGTATTCGCAAGCCTGAGCAGTTCGGTATTGATTTCCCTTGGTTGGTTTCGATGCTGAAGGATTCGTTCATGTCCCGCCGTAACACCCTGGTGGTGCCGGCCGGCAAGATGATGTTTGCGATGGAGCTTATTCTTGCTCCGATCATTCACGATATGATGGAAAAGTCCCGCAAGGGTTGATTACTCCCTCTTGTTAACAGAGGGAGGCTTCGGCCTCCCTTTTGTTTGCCGTCTGTAGGGCGAACCCCTAGGCTTGCCGGCCTATGAATACGATTCCCAGCAGGTTTCACGTGAAACATCCGGATGGTCCGGTGGATGTGCTCGTGATCGGTGCCGGTCACGCCGGATGTGAAGCTGCTTTATCCGCTGTGAGGCGCGGTGCCCGTGTTCGTCTGATTACTCAGAATCTGGATACCATTGCGAAGATGTCCTGTAACCCTGCGGTGGGCGGTATTGGCAAGGGGCATATGGTTCGTGAGATAGAAGCGATGGGCGGGGCCATGGGGCATGTCGCTGATATGTCTGCTTTGCAATACCGGTTGTTGAATCGTGGCAAGGGCCCTGCGGTTCAGGCGACAAGGGTTCAATGTGATCGCAGGTTGTATCATATGCGCATGCGCCAGATTCTGGCCGGGTCCGGGGTTGTCCTGCATCAGGGAAGCGTGCGTGAATTGCTGTTTGACCAGTCTCGTGTGGTTGGGGCTGTTGATGAGCTTGGAGTGGCGCACGTAGCTGGCGCGGTTATTCTGACTACCGGTACTTTCCTGGGCGGATTGATTCATGTTGGAGAGGTTAAAATTCCCGCAGGCAGGTCTGGAGATGCTCCGATCATCGGCTTGACGGATGAATTGTACCGTCGGGAGCTCTCGGTGGGGCGTTTGAAAACCGGTACGCCTCCTCGTCTTGATGGGCGAAGCATTTGTTGGGAAGGGCTTGAAGTGCAAGTCGGGGATGCGGATGTTCTGCCCTTTTCCACCAGAAGCGGGCCGCTTATCGGAAACCAGCTTCCTTGTCATGTCACGCGCACGAATCAGCGCGCTCACGATGTTATTCGCGATAACCTGCATCGCTCTCCTATGTATGCCGGAGATATTTCCGGCATAGGGCCACGATATTGCCCCAGCATCGAAGATAAGGTTGTGCGTTTTGCGGATAAGGATAGTCACCAGATATTTCTGGAGCCGGAAGGGCGCGATCACGAAGAGATTTATCCCAACGGAATTTCCACATCTTTGCCTGTTGATGTGCAGTGGGCGTTTCTGCGCGCAATACCGGGCCTGGAGTCCGTGGTTATGATTAGGCCTGGATACGCGATTGAATATGATTACGTGGATCCGACCGAGTTAAAAAACACTCTTGAATGCAAAAAGGTGTCTGGTTTGTTTCATGCTGGGCAGATCAACGGGACGACAGGGTATGAAGAAGCTGCTGCTCAGGGGTTGCTTGCCGGAATCAATGCTGCTGCTCTGGCTTGCGATCTTGATTCCTGGGTGCCGGATCGCTCTGAGGCATATATCGGTGTGATGGTCGATGACCTGACGGGTAAAGGCATCACTGAGCCATACCGTATGTTTACAGCGCGCGCCGAGTTCCGCTTGCAGTTGCGCGAGGACAATGCCGACCTGCGTCTTGGCGAGACAGCGATTCGTCTTGGGATGTACGATGATTTACAGCACAGGCGATTTGTGGCGAGACAGGCGCGTTTACAGGCAGCCGAGTCAGAGGCGCAATCGCTTTGTATCGGGCATGGTCGCGAGTGGCGGGAGCGGCTTGAGCGCGCGGGGTTGCCTGTTCCTGAGAACGGCATGAGCTTCTCTGCGTATGCGCATCGGCAGGATGTGGATGTGGATCGAATCTGGGGGCTATTGTCCTCTGCTGAGGCTATGGACGAAAGAGACAGGCTGAGTTTGCGGGCCTTGATTCACTATGACGGATATTTGCAGAAGCAGGATATCGAGCTTGCTCGTTTCCGACAGCTGGAGCAAAAGACGATTCCCGATGGAATCGACTATTCTGCAGTGCCCGGACTCAGTATGGAATGCAGGCAACGACTGGAGAAAGTCCGTCCGGGGAACCTTGGGCAGGCTGCTCGCCTTTCCGGGATTACACCGGCTGCCATTGCCAGCTTGATGATGCATCTGCAAAAGAGGGGCTCTTCACATGGTGGATGATATGCAGAGGTATATTGCAGAGACCATGAAGTTTTCGCGCGCCCTCAACCTGACGGCGATTCATGATGCCGAGGAATTCTCGCGTCGATTTATCGGGCCTTCAGTGGCCTTGTGCAATTGGATACCCGATTCGGGTGTGCTGCTTGATGTCGGGAGCGGCATGGGCGTGCCGGGGATCCCGATCCTGATCCGGCGCCCCGGTGTTCATGGTGTGCTGGTCGAGCGAAGGAAGAAGCGGGCTGAATATCTTCGCCATATCGTCAGGCTGCTTAAGCTTGATGCCGAAGTGCATGATTGCGATATGAGGGATCTGTCTGGTGTATCTGCTGATATCGGAGTGGCGCGAGCTGTTACGCGGCCCGATGAACTGCTTCCGATGATGGCGCAAAGCATGGGTGATAAAGGTCGTGCGATACTGCCTGTTCCGGAAACCATTGATCTGATCGACATCCATGGCTGGAAGTTGGAGTCAATTGATACGATTGTGTCTGAGGGCATCAAGCAGAGGATTCACTGTTACTGTAAAGAAGGGGTTTCACGTGAAACATAATGCCATGAAACGAGTGACTGCGGTTGCCAACCAGAAGGGCGGTGTCGGCAAGACAACGACAAGCATTAATCTGGCTGCATCTTTGGCTGCTCTGGAAAAGAGAGTGCTGCTAATCGATGTGGATCCGCAGGGAAATGCCACCACCGGCCTGGGAATAGAAAAAAAGGCTGTGAACCAGGGAAGTTACGAAATCCTGATTAATGCAACCCCATTGGAAGATGCAATGCTTCCGACAAGCTGTGAGGGTTTGATGCTTGTTCCGGCAAGCATGGATCTGGCTGGTGCAGAAGTGGAGTTGGTTGGTGTTAAAGGGCGTGAGAGGGTATTAGAGCAGGCGTTGGCGAGTTATGACGGGGCGCCGTTCGACTATGTGTTTATTGATTGCCCGCCGGCTTTGAATTTAATTACGCTGAATGCCTTTACTGCTTCCGACAGGGTGCTGATTACTCTGCAGGCGGAATTCTATGCTATGGAGGGCCTCACCCAGCTGATGGATACCATCCGGCGTGTCAGGGGAAGCCTGAACCCGCAATTGGACATGGATGGAATATTGCTCACCATGGTCGATCGCAGAAACAATCTCAGCGTTCAGGTGGAAGAGGAAGTGCGGAACTATTTCGGTGCGCAGGTCTACGATGCGAGTATTCCCCGTAATGTTCGGCTATCGGAGGCTCCGAGTTTCGGTGTTCCGGTGATGTACCATGATATTCGTTCTTCCGGGGCGCAGGCTTATTTGCAGGTTGCTCAGGAAATGATTCGGAGGGGCTAGGGTATGGAAAACATGCAGAAAAAACGAGCGCTTGGCAGGGGGTTGGGTGCCCTGATCAGTGATATTCCAAGCCCGGAAATACTGGCGCAGGCTACAAGGGTTTCTATTTCCAAAATCCGCCCTAACCGCTTTCAGCCGAGGAAGCGCTTTGCCCCTGAGGAACTGGACAGCCTGACCGATTCAATTCGCAGGGACGGCGTGCTGAGTCCGATTCTACTGCGCCCGAGCGAAGACGGGTTTGAATTGATTGCAGGTGAACGGCGCTGGCGGGCCTCTCAGGCTGCTGGTCTGACGGATATTCCGGCCGTTGTGCGTGAAGTGGATGATTTGCAGGCTCTGGAGCTTGCCATTGTTGAGAACGAGCAACGTGACAACTTAACGGCGATTGAATCTGCTCGAGCCTATCAGCAGATGGTTGCGGAGTTCGGTTGTACCCAACAACAGGTTGCTGAGCGCATCGGGCGCTCCAGAACACAGGTCACCAATCTGCTTCGTTTGCTGCAACTCCCGGAAAAAGTGCAAAAAATGATTGATAACAGGGAATTGGATATGGGCCATGCCCGTCCGTTGATCGGGCTGTCCGAGCATGTGGCGGGACAGCTTGCCGAGCAATGTGTGGCCCATGGATGGAGCGCCCGGCAGATGGAGGCTCAGGCAAAAAAGGCACAGGCTTCTGCGCCAGAGAGAAAGCCTGCTGGGCAAGTCATGGACGCCGATGTTGCAGCTCTTCAGGATGAATTAACAAGACGTCTTGGATTGTCTGTTGAGATTGTGTGCAAGAAAAATGGGGGCGGCGAGTTGAAGATCCGTTATACGCGGGCCGCGGAACTCGATGGTGTTCTAAGCCGGCTTCGTGCTTGAAAGAATCTTTTAGTGTTGGCTGAGTCGCCAGGCTTTACGTCAGCACAAAAGGGTTTTTCCGAATCAGCGATCAAATATATCAATAAACCGGGGCCTTTCGGCCCGGTTCCTATCAGTAATGCGGTGGCGGGGCCTCGTCTTCAGGTCGATTGATGTGATTCTGCGGCGACTTCAGCATCTGTAAAATATTGTCGATCTGGCGTTTCAGGCTATCAAGCTGTCTCTGCTGACTTGTCAGGGCCTCGTTGAGGTGCTCAAGCAATAGTTCCTGATAGGAAATCTTGGTTTCTATGTCCTGCAAGCGGATGTCGTTATCAGGCATAAGATGCTTATTCCTTGAAATACTGCGGATCGATATGGTACTGACGCAAAAGTTTGCGAACTGTATTCCGGTTCAGGCCAAGGGTTTGAGCTGCTTTGATCTGGTTTCCCCTACAGTGGGCCATCACAAGCATCATAAGCGGCGGTTCCACTTCGGCCATCAGGTGCTTGTATAAGTCTTCCGGTTCGGCATGCCCGAGATGGTTGATGTAGTTTCTCATGCAGCGGTTCACCGCGTCAGAAAGCGTCTCTTCGTTATCGTTGCGGTTACTCTGATTGCCGAGTGCAAGGGCAACGTCGGAAAGCGTGATGGCGGCACCCGGTGTGAGCAGGGCCAATCGACGCATGACATTTTTCAATTCTCGCACGTTGCCCGGCCAATCATAGGATTGCAGCAGGCCTATAGCTTCATCAAGCAGGATCGGGGGGTGCATGCCTAGTTCACGGCCGGCGGCGTCGAGCATGAAGGTTGCCAGTTGCGCAACGTCATCCCTGCGGTCCCGTAGCGGGGGGATATGCACCGGAATCACATTAAGACGGTAATACAGATCCTCACGGAAAGTTCCTGCTTCAATTTTCTGCAGTAGATTCTGATGTGTGGCTGCGAGCAGCCGGACATTCACCTGACGGTCCTCACGACCGCCTATCCGCTGAATCACACCCTCTTCAAGAACACGCAAAAGTTTCACCTGCAGGGAAGGAGGCATATCCCCGATTTCATCCAGAAAGAGCGTTCCTCCATTGGCTTGTTCGAAATGACCGATTCTGGCCCGATCTGCGCCTGTAAAAGCACCTTTCTCATGGCCGAAAAGTTCCGCCTCGAGAAGTTCGCCAGGGATGGCGGCTGTGTTGATCGGGACAAAAGGGCGACTCGATCTTCTGCTCTGCCGATGAAGAACCTGTGCGACAAGCTCTTTGCCTGTCCCTGACTCGCCTGTGATCAATACCGTAAGGTCTGATGCAGCTACGCGTCCCAATGTGCGAAACAGGTGCTGCATAGCAGGGCTGCGCCCGATAAACATGTCATTATCGGCCTCTTCAGGGGCGGATTCCGGCGCGGCCACAGGCTCTTTGGGCTTGATACGGCGCGCCAGAGAGCGGACCTCCTCCAGATCAAACGGCTTGGGAAGGTATTCCATTGCCCCGATGCGATAAGCCTGGGCTGCATTACCGAACGTGCTCTCGGCTGTCAGCAGCACCACCGGAGAAGGAAATTCACCATCTTTGAGGGCCTGCATGCCATTGCCATCGGGCAGGTACACATCAAGGAAGGTGATGGAGAACGGACCAGACCGGAGTGCATCTCTAGCCGCCTCAAGACAATCCGCCTGTACAACATCAAAGCCCTCTTCCTCCAGGACTTTGTTCAATACCCAGCGTATGCCGGCATCATCATCGACAATCAGTGTCCGCATCATTGTTGCACCAGTGGAAGTCTTAAAATAAATACTGTGCGACCGTCGTTGGATTGCACAGTGATCTGCCCCTTATGTTCAAGCACGACACGCTGCACAAGCGCCAGACCGAGGCCGCTTCCGCGCTTTTTGCCGGCGGTGACAAAGGGCTCGAATATCTGGTCAAGCAGAGAGGCTGGAATCGACGAGCCATCATTGCTGATGCGAACTTCGAGCACAGGGCCTTTGTAAGCGTGCAGGCGAACCGTGGGATTGATGCGGGTTTGCCATTCAATATGCTCTGCGCCGGCTTCCAGAGCGTTGTTCCACAGGTTTTCGATCGCCTGTCGCAAACGGCTGGCATGCGCTGGTACCGGCGGTAACCCCGGGTCGAACACCCTGCGGACGGATACGCCAGCCACCGGACGACAGACATCGTCGATCATCTGATGGATATTAACCGGCTCCATGCCGATGTCGGCACGCGGGCCCAATTGCAGAAAGTCATCGATTCGCTGCTTAATGCGATCCACTTCACCAAGCATCATGGCGATTGCCTCGCTTTGTGCCTCGTTGGCTGGTTGTTCAGCCAGCCATTGGGCTGCACCTCGCAATGCGGCAAGCGGGTTTTTTACCTCATGTGCCATCTCAAGCGCAATGCGGGCAACGGCCTCGGCCATTTCCTGCCGCTTGGCATGCAGGTCGTGCTGCTGCCGGTTGGCCTCAGGGACCATGACAATCACATAACCGTCCTTAAATTCACCGGCATGAAGTGTGCAGGGTTCACCGTTGGGTCGGAGATACAGTCCGTGGTCAGACAGTGGTTGCCCGCTTACACGCAGGTGCTGCATGATCGATTTGACCTCGGATTCGGGGCCGAACAGATTTTCGATGGGCTGTCCCCGCAAAGCGTTTTCCGAGAGGTTGAGTCTGGACTGGGCCTCGATATTAGCGGACTCAATCGTGCCATCATTATTGAGCGTGAACATGGGAAGCGGAATGTCGCATGCCGCTGCAGCATCACGCGGCATGTTGCAGTTCTTCCTGTTCAGCCTGACTGGTGAAGAAGCTCTCTGCCGATGCAAGTTGTCCCTGCCAGTCAGACAGGCGCTGAAAGTCCCTGCGAAACTCTGCAGAACCCGTGCAGCCTTTGCTGTACCAAGCGACATGCTTTCTTGCCAGTTGTCCAGCAGTGCGCTCACCGTGATGTTCATGCAGTGCCAGGAGATGCTCCAGAACCACAGGCCAGCGCTGAATGGAAGCATTACTATTGACGGGCTTGCCGAGCAGGGCATCACGAATCTCGGCCAGTACCCATGGATTGCCCTGTACAGCGCGTCCGACCATTACGCCGTCGGCTCCGGAGATGCGCAGCATTTCAAGTGCCGTTGCAGCATCCACCACATCGCCATTGCCGATCACCGGGATGGATACCGCCTGCTTGGCCCGGCCGATATCCTCCCAATTGGCATGTCCGTTGAACATCTGGGAGCGGGTACGGCCATGAACAATCAGCATGGTAACGCCGGCCTCCTCCGCAATCTTCGCGATCCGTTCAACATTTTTCGAATGCTCATCCCAGCCGGTGCGGATTTTCAATGTCACCGGGACTTGAACGGCGCCAATCGCTGCCGCCAGGATGCGCGCCACGCGCGGTTCATCCTTGAGCAGGGCCGATCCTGCCACTTGCTTGCAGATCTTTTTGACCGGGCAACCCATATTTATATCAATGAAATCGGCGCCACGTTGTTCGGCCCAGCGAGCTGCTTCTTCAATGTAGCCGGTATCCGAACCGGCAATCTGAATGCCTACCGGATGTTCTTCCGGGCCGATCTCGGCCATGCGTTCGGTGCGCTCTCTTCCCTGATCCACAGCGCGGGAGGCAATCATTTCTGTGACCGTGATGCCTGCGCCGAAACGTTTGCAGATAAGTCGGAAGGGCAGATCGGTAATGCCAGCCATCGGCGCGAGCGCCAACGGCATGTCAACACGATGGGTCCCGATATTGAAGCCCGAGAGCAGTGCGGAGTTAGATGAGTTGCACATAATTTAGGCAACCCTAGGCGTTTACCTTGTCTGTGTCACGCGACAGCTTGTTCTTGAAGCAAATCGTCAAAGCGAACAGTCTCGCGCCATGCGAATCACATGGGAAAACACCAGTTTTATTCAGTCAGTTGCCGATGATCGGCAGTTTCCGGCGATTGATTTGCCACAGGTAGCTGTTGCCGGGCATTCCAATGTCGGGAAATCAAGCCTGCTGAATGCGCTGTTCGGTAGAAAGGGTATGGTGAAGACATCCAAGGCTCCCGGCTGCACCCGCTTGCTGAATCTGTTCGAGGTGGACGGGAGGATGCTGGTTGTCGATCTGCCGGGCTATGGATTCGCCCGCGCATCAAAGGGCGATCAGGCCCAGTGGCAGAAGCTGATTGAGCACTATCTGAGCGGAGAGACCAAGCCGAAGCTGGTGCTGGCTTTGATGGATATCAGGCATGGCCCGAAGGATTCCGACCTGCAGTTAATCGAATGGCTGAATGAGCGCGGTCTTCGCTGGCTTCCTGTGGCGACCAAGGCCGACAAGCTAACAGGTAATGATCGCAGTAAGCGTCTGCGGGAGATGACTCAGGCCATGGGCGGTATGCTTTCACCCCTGCCGACGTCCACATTGAACAGGCGGGGCGTGGATGAGCTGCGCGCTTTAGTTGAGAAGGAGTTGCTTGTCGACTGAGGCCGCCATGAGGGCTCACAAGCGTATTGATACTCACAAGCAAGAACTTATGACAGCGCAACTGTGGCGCCGTGCGATGCGAACAGGAATGGTCGGGATGAGAGGATTTGAACCTCCGGCCCCTGCCTCCCGAAGACAGTGCTCTACCAGGCTGAGCTACATCCCGATTCCAGTCCGCGTTGTCAGGCGGCGCATCATATGTATCTTGCGACCCTGCGGCAAGCGCCGGACTTGGTGCGCTTTCGGGAACGTGCACTGAATCGCCCGGCCCGTAGTTAACAAGTTCAGGAGTCCAACCATGTTGATGATCATTTCCCCTGCAAAGAAGCTGGAGATGGAAGTTCCGGCCCTGCTTGCAGCGTACTCTCGGCCAGCATTCATCGACAGAAGCGCTGAGTTGGTGGGCATCATGCGCCAGAAGACGTCAGCAGAGCTTGCCGCTCTAATGCGCATCAGCAGCACCCTTTCGGAATTGAACGAGCGTCGTTACAAGGCGTGGCATTTGCCTTTTGAGCTCAGCAATGCCAAACAGGCCCTGTTCGCTTTTCGGGGTGATGTATATGCATCGCTGGATGCAGACAGTCTCGAAGCCGCAGGGGTTGATTATGCACAGGGGCATTTGCGCATCCTTTCGGGCCTGTACGGTGTGCTCCGCCCTCTGGATCTGATGCAGGCCTACCGTCTGGAAATGGGCACGCGGCTGGATGGTCGTCATGGCCGGGATCTCTATGCCTTTTGGGGGGATGCCCTCACGTCGGCGCTGGCTGATGAGCTTGCCGGACAGGCGCAGCAAACGCTGGTGAATCTGGCTTCCGACGAATATTCCCGGTCCGTGGATTTGAAGCGCATGCCGGGCGGTGCCGTCAATATTCATTTCAAGGAACATAAAAACGGCACATATCAAACCATCGGAATTCATGCCAAGCGAGCGAGGGGGTTGATGTGCCGCTATGCCATCGACAAGCGCGTGAAGGATCCTGAGGCACTTAAGAATTTCGATCAGGCCAACTACGCATACCGCGCCGAACTTTCCACGGCTTCGGATTGGGTGTTCGTCCGTTGATAGGTCTGCGACAAGGAGAAATGGTGGGCCCACCAGGACTCGAACCTGGAACCAACCGGTTATGAGCCGGTAGCGCTAACCAATTGCGCCATGGGCCCGCGCTTGAAGACGGGCAAGCCTAATGGCACGGCCTTTGCGGAGCAATCGCAAATGGCATAGTCTCAAGGCGATATCCAACGAGGAACCACCCACATGCATTTTAAAGAATTGAATCTTCCAGCTCCGCTGCAGCAGGCCATTGACGATCTCGGCTTCACCACCCTGACGGATGTGCAGGAAATCGCCCTGCCGATGACACTTGCCGGCAAGGATGTTGCCGGTCAGGGCCGCACAGGAACTGGCAAAACGGCAACCTTTCTGATTACCGCGATCAACCGCTTGCTTACCTCGCCCCCCAAACCGGGCCGTAAGGCGAGCACACCGAGAGCCTTGATTATCGCACCAACCCGGGAATTGGTGGTTCAGATATCCGACGATGCCAGAAATCTGGTGAAGCATACCGATTTGAAGCTGCACACAGTTTTCGGAGGCGTTGATTACGAAAAGCAGATGAACGCCTTCGAGAACGGAGTGGATATTCTGGTTGGTACACCGGGGCGCCTGATCGATTACCTGAAGAAGAAAGCCTATTCATTGAGTCATACCGAGATGTTGGTGATCGACGAGGCCGATCGCATGTTCGATCTGGGGTTTATCAAAGATCTGCGCTTTATGCTGCATCGTCTGCCTAGATACGATGAAAGGCAGTCACTGATGTTCTCCGCCACTCTGTCACACCGGGTGCTCGAGCTTGCTTATGAGCACATGAATTCCCCTGAAAAGCTGCGCGCCGAGGAGGGCAATATCACCGCCTCCGGCATTGTCGAGTCGATGTATCACACCGGAATGGACGAAAAATTCCCCTTGCTGATTCATCTGCTGCGTCAGGGCAGGGTGGAGCGAGGCGTGATTTTTATCAATGAGAAGCGCACGGGCGAGAAGGTGGCGAGAAATCTTGCCCGTTATGGCTTTGCCATTGGCATTTTGTCTGGCGATGTGCGGCAGCAGAAGCGCATGCGGATTCTGGAAGATTTCACGTCCGGCAAGCTGCATCTGCTGGTGGCTACCGACGTGGCAAGTCGGGGATTGCACATCGATGGCGTGACCCATGTGTTTAATTATGACTTGCCGGAAGATGCGGAGAATTATGTGCACCGTATCGGAAGAACCGCGCGAGCAGGCGCTACCGGTGTCGCGATTTCGTTTTCCTGCGAGCGCTATTGTTTCGGTCTGCCGGATATCGAGGCTTACATCAGCCGCGCCATTCCGGTGCATGCAATCGAGCAGGAGATGCTGGAGATCGGCAAGCCCACGAACCCTGAAGCTACGGCAGAAGGTCTGAAGAGCGAGGATCGTGCCGAGCAGACGGGCGATAAGGGCAAATCCGGAGCGAGAAGAAGCGGGGGTGGTTCAGGAAGGCCGCGTCGCGGTTCATCCAGGGGGCGGGCCAAGACCTGATCGCTCAGCTCGAAGTTTTTCTTATCGCTCTGGCAAGGCTTTCGATATCTTTTGACTCAGCGCCGGGGCCTGCGAGTGGTTTGACCCTCGCGGGTGTTAAGCGCTCTCCGCAGTGGCTACATACCAGCTGCGCTTCGATAATCTCTCCGCACCCGGTATGGCGAAGCTGCAACCATTCTTTTCCCGGCTCCGATAGCCAGCGCGTTCCCCATCGACTCATGCTTAGCAGCACAGGGAACGTGTCCAATCCCCTGGCTGCTAGCCGGTATTCGAATCGTTGCGGCCGTTCCTGATACATCACCCGGTTGAATATCCCTGCTTCAGTAAGGCTGCGCAGGCGCTGCGCGAGAATCTTCTTTGATATGCCCAGATGCTGTTGGAATCCGTCAAAGCGGCGAACGCCATAGAATGCATCTCGCAGGATGAGTAAGCTCCAGCGATCCCCTACGATCTGCAGCAGCCCGTCAATCGGGCAGCCGGGGGTGGATGCAGTTTGCGATGACATGGATGCAGTTTAGCAGGTTACAAAAAGAAACCAATAATTTAATGGTATCTATTGTAAACCTACAAATGGATGGTTTACATATGAAACTAACTAGTCAGATGCCAGCATGCCTTCAAAAGGCCCTATGATCAGCCAACTCGAATTATTAAACCGCATGTCGTTTGTGTCCGAGAGGCGAAGGTTGGAGTGGTATCCGCCGTTCTGGCTGATGCGGGTAAAGGTGCTCCGGCTGGATGAGAACTGGGGAAATGTGAGACTGCGCCTGCCCTTGAACTGGGTTTCCTCCAACGCGGGAGGCAATATGTATGGAGGTTATCAGGCCAATCTGGCCGATCCGATTCCTGCATTGGCATGTCTGAAGCGGTTCCCGGGTTACCGCGTCGCGACAAGTCATCTGGATGTTGCATTCGAACGCGTGGGCAACTCCGATCTGGAGTTGCTCTTCACCTTCCCCTGGGCAACGCATGCGGACATCGAAGAGGCTCTGGCACGGGACGGCAGGGCCAATCCGCGCTTTGATATGACGTTCGTCCGCTCCGACGGCAAGGTATGCACCCGTATCCGCAATACAGTTGCCATTCGCCCGCTTGGTTATGTGAGTGCGAAAGAGGTGATGCACGATGCGTATTGATTTTTATTTCGATTTCATCAGCCCGTTCAGCTATCTGGCTGCTGAAAGGATTCCCGATCTGCAGCAATCAACAGGTGTGGAAGTAAGCTGGATTCCCATCAATCTGCCGCGGTTGTTCAAGCTCTCCGGCAACACCCCGCCGGCAATGGTCCCGAACAAGGCGCGCTATCTGGTAAAGGATTTGAGACGGCAGGCGAAGAAGATGCAGATACCATTCAGGTTGATTCTACCGGGAAGCTTTGACAGCCGACCTGCACTGGGTATTGCCTGTGTACTATCCGATGCCGACAGGGCGCGATATTCATCCGTCGTATTCAAAAGCCTGTGGTCGGGCGATGTGGATCCGAGGCAGGATGGCTGGTTGCAGCAGATATTTGCATCCGGTCGCTTACCTGCTGCATGGAACATGGCGCTGAATGAGGACATGCTTACGACTTTGCAGGCCAATACCCTGCAGGCATTTGAAGCCGGTGCCTTCGGCGCGCCGACTTTTGTGCTGCACTACAAAAAACGCAGCGAGATGTATGTAGGAATCGATCATATGAACGATTTGCGGGCCAGGTGCCTGGAGCTGAAAGGCCGCTGATGCGTTCAGCATTTGCTGATCATGCTCAACAAGGCGGTGAGATAAAGCCCGTCTTTGTATTGTGAGGAAAGGGCCGCTAGTTTTCCTGCCCAGCATGAGCGTGTCCTGACTACCGAAAGCAAGGCAAGACCGTAGTGCCACAGGAGGAACCCCGATGCACATCAAGATTGCAACCCGTCGCTCGCCCTTGGCGCTCTGGCAGGCGGAACATGTATCCGCAGAGCTGAAGAGGCTTGACCCTTCGGTGACCACCGAGCTGGTCAAGATCGTTACGCGCGGCGACAAGATTCTCGATGTGCCCTTGGCCCAGGTGGGCGGAAAGGGGCTGTTTACCAAGGAAATCGACGAAGCTCTGCTGGACGGGCGGGCCGATATCGCCGTGCACTCGATGAAAGATGTGCCGACAGAGCTTCCGGCCGGGACCGGGCTTTGCGCCCATCCGTTGCGTGAAGACCCGCGCGATGCCGTGGCCACCATCACCGGCGGCGCGTTGAACACACTGCCTGCCGGTGCTCGCATCGGGACCTCATCGTTGCGCCGTATCGCGCAGTTGCGGGAAGCTTTTCCGACATTCGAATTCGTATCGATTCGCGGCAATATCCAGACGCGTCTTTCCAAACTCGGCAAGGATGTGGACGCAGTGATACTCGCTGCTGCCGGTGTGCTTCGCATGGGTATGGCGGATCAGATGCACGATTTCATCAGCACCGATCTGCTGCTGCCTGCCGTGGCACAGGGAACACTGGGCATTCAGACCCGGGATGACGATGCCGAAGTGAATGCGCTGGTCTCCAGAATGAATGATGAAGAAACAGTGATTCGCACGCGTGCAGAACGCGCCTTTCTCGCCAGGCTGGAGGGTGGTTGCCAGGTGCCGATCGCCGCTTTTGCAACGTTGAATGGTGACACATTGAACTTGCGCGGTCTGGTTGGCGAAGTGGATGGCTCGCGCATCCTGCGCAGCGAAATCTCAGGGCACAAGAATCAGGCTGAAGCACTGGGCATCAAGCTGGCTGATGAGGTTCTCGATGCCGGCGGCAGGGAGATCCTGGCCCGACTGTACGCAGCAGAAGCAAACAAGCATTAACCGAGTTTAAGACTTCTGACATAAATCTGACATAAACAGCCGCTATATTCTGCCCCGCAGTAGTAGAAAAAATCATTCTTCTTGAATGTGTCCTCCTGAGAAGGAAAAGCGGCGAAGCAGGCACTTCGCCGCTTTTCTGTTATTGCCAGCAGGTCGTTTAGTCAGCACGGTTCGCTTATGAACCACACACGTAGTCTTCCAACAGATAATCCCCTTGCAGAGGCCTTATCGGCCAGACTACCGGACTTTGCGGCCATCAGACCGGAGCATGTTCTTCCTGCGCTGCAGGGCTATTTTGAGCAGGCGAGAAAGAGCGTGGACGAACTGCTCGAAAAGCAGGAACACGATTGGTCGTCATTGATGCAGCCCCTCGAAGTGCTCGATGAGCAGCTCGGGAGATTGTGGGGACCGGTCGGCCATCTGAATGCGGTCCAGGACAGCGAAGAGATGCGTCCGGTCTATCAGCAGGGTATTGCCATGATGGCCGAGTGGCAGACCGAACTGGCACAGAATGAGAGATTGTATGCTGCCATGCATGCGCTGCGTGACAGTCTTGCATTCGAGGCCATGTCGGCAGAGCAGAAGCAGGTGCTTGAGAACGCGTTGCGCGATTTCCGCCTGTCCGGTGCTGAACTGACAGGTGAAAAAAAGGAGCGTTTCAAGGCGATCGCCATGCTCTCTTCGGAGCTGGCCACTGCATTCGAACAACATGTGCTCGATGCCACGCGTGCGTTTGAACTGCATTTGGTGGATGAAGCGGATGTTGTCGGGTTGCCCGAATCAATTCGCGGCGCTGCGGGTCAACGCGCCAGGCATGATGGCAAGACAGGCTGGCTGATTACACTCGATGCGCCGTCCTATATCCCGTTCATGCAGTATGCGGAAAACCGCGCCTTACGCGAAAAGCTTTATACCGCATACGTAACGCGCGCATCGGCGGGAGAGCTGGACAATGCTCCGCTCATCGATGAGCTGCTTGCCCTGCGTCAGGAGAGTGCTGAATTGCTCGGCTATACAAATTACGCCGAGGTCTCGCTGCTCAGAAAGATGGCACCATCGGTGGAGCATGTTCGCGCATTCCTGCTTGAGCTTGCTGAAAAGAGCCGGCCGTTCGGGACTCAGGAACTGGTCGAATTGCGTGAGTATGCAACAAATAACATCGGCATCAGCGATTTGCAGGCATGGGATATCCCGTATGCATCGGAGAAGTTGCGCCAGAGCCTGTACGACATTTCACAGGAGGAGCTGAAACCCTACTTCCCGGAAGCGGCTGTGCTGCAGGGCATGTTCACGCTGGTTGAAAAGCTATACGGCATCCGGATCGAACAGGCTGATGCGCCGACATGGCACGATACGGTGCGTTACTTTGATGTTTTCGATACAAACGGCCAGAAGCGAGCGGGTTTCTATCTCGATCCTTATGCCCGGGCGCACAAACGGGGTGGTGCATGGATGGACGAATGTATCGTGCGCTGGCGTCGTCCGGATGGCGGCCTGCAGCTTCCGGTGGCCTATCTGGTGTGCAACTTCGATGCGCCGGTCGGCGACAAGCCCGCCCTGTGGACGCACGATGAGGTAACCACCCTGTTCCACGAATTCGGTCACGGCCTGCATCATATGCTGACCGAGGTGGAGGAACTGGGTGTTTCAGGCATTCGCGGTGTGCCGTGGGATGCGGTGGAGCTGCCCAGCCAGTTCATGGAAAACTTCTGTTGGGAGCGTGAGGCGGTGGATATGTTCGCCCGGCACTACATCAGCGGAGAAAGGATTCCGGACGATCTTTTCCAGCGGATGCAGGCAGCAAAAAACTTCCAGTCGGGCATGCAGATGCTACGTCAGATCGAATTCTCACTGTTCGATCTGGATGTGCACAGCCGCTACCGCCCGGACCAGGGGCAGAGCGTTCAGGCGTTGCTGGATGGCATCAGGGACAGGATATCCGTGTTCAAGCCACCGGTTTTCAACCGCTTCCAGAACAGCTTTTCGCATATCTTCGCGGGAGGTTATGGAGCAGGCTACTATTCCTACAAGTGGGCCGAGGTTCTTTCAGCCGATGTGTTTGCCGCCTTCGAGGAGGAGGGTATCACCTCGCGCAAAACAGCCGAACGTCTGCGCACAGAAATTCTCTCGATTGGCGGGAGCAGGGATATCATGCAGGCTTTTGTTGCATTCAGAGGGCGGCGGCCGCAGGTGGATGCACTGTTGCGGCATTCCGGAATGCAGGCCTGAAAGGGGGCGTCATGGGGTCGTGGAAAGACAGCGAAAATTATCGTGAACAGGCCCTGAAGCTGTTTCCCTGGGTGTGCGCAAGATGCGGGCGCGATTTTTCCGGCAAGCAGTTGCGCGAGCTGACGGTGCATCACAAGGATCACAATCACAGCAATAACCCTCAGGACGGTAGCAACTGGGAATTACTGTGTATCTATTGCCACGACAACGAGCATCAGCGATTCATGGAGGCGGATGCGCGCGGGCCGATTCAGCCGGATGAGGAGAAAGGCTCCACATACAAGGCATTTGCCGCGCTGGGAGACTTGTTCAAGGATAAATAGCCCGTTGCTGCGCTTGGCAGCTGTGGCTTAAGTTAAGCGTTTCAGGCCTGCAGGCGGGCTTCGACCTCACTCACTGAGTTCTCTTCGTGACCGGCCTGTGCCACCTTGAAAACAAAGGCCCAGAATGCCGTTTCTGAATCGAAGCAGGCAAGGTTGCCCCGGTAATCGACTTCCAGACGGTACAGGTGACTACGCACACGGAAGGAGCGGACATTGCTGAGATTGTCTGCGATGCGTTTGGCGCGAAATGCATTCATGCTGGCCTCCTTTGCATAGCGCCTATGACAGCAGACGCATGCCTTCATCTATCGCCTGCAAATAGATGAGCATGAATCGTGCCGGAACAGGCGTTTGGCCGCGCAGCAAAGACAGGTTCTCGAAAATCCCCTCCGGATGCGTATAGTTGCGCGCCCGAGGCAGACGATGACGACACAAACAACATATCAAACCGATGATTTGCGCATTATTGGCATCGAGGAAGTGGTTCCGCCGGAGCAGTTGCACCGCGAACATCCCATTTCCGATGCTGCGGCAAAGACAACCTTTGAAGCCCGCAAGGCGATCCATGCCATCCTGAATGGTGACGACGACCGACTGCTGGTGATTGTCGGACCGTGCTCGATTCACAACCCCGACGCGGCTCTGGAATATGCGGGCCACCTGCTTCCGGCGAGAGCGGAGTTGGGCACTGACCTGCTGATTGTCATGCGCACCTACTTCGAGAAGCCGCGCACCACCGTGGGCTGGAAGGGTTTGATCAACGATCCGAATCTGGACGGTACCTTCCACATCAATAAAGGCCTGAAGCTAGCCCGTCAGTTACTGCTCGATATCAACGAGATGGGGATCCCTGCCGGTACCGAGTTCCTTGATCTGATCAGCCCGCAGTATGTGGCCGATCTTGTCAGCTGGGGCGCCATCGGAGCCCGCACCACCGAATCGCAGTCGCATCGTGAGCTGGCCAGCGGTCTGTCCTGCCCGGTCGGATTCAAGAATGCCACCGATGGCGGCCTGCAGGTGGCTGTGGATGCGCTGCGCGCGGCTTCGCATCCGCATCACTTCATGTCGCTGACCAAGCAGGGGCGTTCGGCAATTTTTTCCACCTCCGGCAACAAGGACTGCCATGTGATCCTGCGTGGCGGCAGCCAGCCGAACTACGATGCGGAGAGCGTCCGCCGGGCTTCTGCTGAATTGCTCGCAGCGGGCCTTCCGGATCGCCTGATGATCGATTTCTCGCATGCCAACAGCAGCAAGAAATTCGAGCGCCAGATGATTGTCGGGCGTGATGTGGCCGGTCAGATCGCTCAGGGTAACCACGCCATCACCGGTGTGATGATCGAAAGTCATCTCAAGGAAGGCCGGCAGGATGTCGTGCCGGGCCGCGAGCTGGTGTTCGGCCAGAGTGTCACCGATGCATGTATCGGCTGGGACGACACGCGAGCCCTGCTGGATGACCTCGCTACAGCCGTGCGCCAGCGACGTGGTCATTAAGCCGGCCCAGCCACGAAGAATCGCTAATTGCTAAAAAGAAACGCCCCCGGAAACGGGGGCGTTTGATTTGATGCGCGGGCTTTGCCGATGACGGTAATGGGCCTATGCGTTGACTTCCTTCAGCCAGCGTTCGAGGAAGTGAATATTGAACTCGCCTTTCTGAAAGCCGGGGTTGGCCAGCAGCCTGCGGTGCAGTTCCTGGTTGGTGAGTACACCGATAATTGCCAGCTCATCGATCGCGCGCTGCATGCGACGGATGCATTTTTGCCTGTCGCGGGCATGCGTGATCACCTTGCCGATCATCGAATCGTAGAACGGTGGAATGGAATAGCCGGAATAGATGGCCGAATCCATGCGCACACTGCGACCGCCGGGCGCGTGATACAGGGAAATGGTGCCCGGCTGCGGGGTGAACTTGAACGGGTGCTCGGCATTGATGCGGCACTCGATGGCATGCCCCTTCATCTTGATGTCGTTCTGTTTGAAGGCCAGAGGCTCGCCGTTGGCCACGCGGATCTGCCACTCGATCAGATCCACACCGGTGATCCATTCCGTCACCGGGTGCTCCACCTGAATTCGCGTATTCATCTCGATAAAGTAGAAAGACTTGTCCGGATTCATCAGGAATTCGATGGTGCCGGCACCGACATAGTTGACCGCAGCCGCAGCCGCGACGCCCGCCTCGCAAAGCTTCTTGCGGGTATCTTCATCGACAAAGGAGCTCGGAGCTTCTTCGAGTACCTTCTGGTTCTTGCGCTGCATCGAGCACTCGCGTTCGAACAGGTGAACGATATTGCCGTGCGTATCGCCGAGCACCTGCACTTCAATATGGCGCGGCTCCTCGAGGAACTTCTCGATGAATACCGTGTCGTCACCGAAGGCGGCCTTGGCCTCGTTCTGGCACATGCTCATTGCGCCGGCCAGTGATGGCTCGGAATGCACCACCTTCATGCCGCGTCCGCCGCCGCCGGCAGAGGCCTTGATGATCACCGGATAACCGGCTTCCTGGGCGATGCGCTTGGCGTCCTGCACGTTGTTGACCGCGCCATCGGAGCCGGGAACCAGCGGCACGCCGGCCTCGCGCATCTTGTTCTTGGCGGAAACCTTGTCGCCCATGATGCGCATGGATTCAGGCGACGGACCGATCCATGTGTAACCGGACGCGATGACGATCTCGGCAAACTCTGCATTTTCGGCAAGAAAGCCGTAGCCGGGGTGGATCGCCTGTGCATCGGTGATTTCGGCAGCGGCCATGATGGCCGGGATATTCAGATAGGACAGGTTGCTTGGCGCCGGACCGATGCACACTGCCTGGTCAGCGAGGCGGGTATGCATGGCTTCCTTGTCTGCTTCGGAATATACAGCGACCGAGGCGATGCCCATTTCCTTGCAGGCGCGGATAATACGGACGGCTATCTCGCCGCGGTTTGCAATCAGGATTTTAT
The DNA here is from genome assembly GCA_002779605.1 of Zetaproteobacteria bacterium CG06_land_8_20_14_3_00_59_53. Lineage (GTDB taxonomy): Bacteria > Pseudomonadota > Zetaproteobacteria > Mariprofundales > Mariprofundaceae > UBA1543. Next base: position 44,755 of record PEWE01000025.1, read on the forward strand.
GGAACATGCGCCGCCCCTAGGCCGACGGAGTGATGACAAACATCGGCTGGCCGTACTCCAGCGGTGTTGCGTTATCGACCAGAATCTTTTCGACCACACCGGCGTATTCGGCCTCGATCTCGTTCATCAGCTTCATGGCCTCGATGACACACAGGGTGTCGCCCTTATTGACCTTGCTGCCGACATTGACGAACGCATCGGCATCCGGCGACGGGGCACGATAGAAGGTGCCGACCATGGGCGAGGTGACGACGTGGGCATCGTCAGCCTTGGCTGCCGGAGCAGGGGCCGCTGCCGGGGCCGGAGCCGCTGCCGGAGCGCTATGGGCCTGCGGCATCACGAAATGCTGCACATCGGAAGCAGCGGTTTTACGCGAGATGCGAACCGTCTGCTCTCCTTCCGTGACCTCGATTTCTGTAATGTCGGTATTCTGAATCAGCCGCATCAGTTTACGAATCTGGGTAATATCCACATGGTTCTCCTTGAATGGTTAAGAATGGTTGCCCTGCCGGCTGCGTAAAAAATTGCACAGACCGCGCAGAGCCAGGGTGTAAGAATCGGGCCCGAAGCCGGCAATCACGCCGACAGCTACGTCGACCAGCAGCGAGCGATGCCGGAATGCCTCCCGGCTGTGCACATTCGACAGATGCACCTCGATAAACGGGATGTGACAGCCGAGCAGAGCGTCGCGCAATGCCACACTGGTGTGGGTGTAGGCCGCCGGGTTGATGACAATGCCATCCGCAGAGCCAACGGCCTGATGCACGCGGTCCACCAGTTCACCTTCGTGATTGCTCTGGAATGTTGTGACGCTACAGGCAAGCGAATCTCCGAGCGAAATCAGAGACTGGTTGATACCGGCAAGATTTTCCCGCCCGTAGTGTTCCGGCTCCCTGCTACCAAGCAGATTGAGGTTCGGACCATGTATCACAAGAATATTCAACGGCTTCATGCCATGGCCTCCTGCATCCGTGTGTAAGGCTTGGGGCCTGTCGATTGATTCCATTGCTGTTGGATGCTGAGCAGTGAAGGGTCGGCGGGACTGCCTGCCAGCAACTGAGCCAGCATGCTGCGCGCCTCATCTTCCTCTCCCTGCTCCCAGAGCAAGCGGGCCAGGCGGGCTGAAGCGGGCGGTGCATCGTCCGTATGGCTGCGCGTGTTGTAGCAGCAGGCCGCGCGCTCAAAACACTCAAGTGCCTTCACATGTCTGTGTTGTACCTGATGGCAGCGACCGAGCATGTGCCATGCCTTGCCTTCCATGGGGGCGAACTCGAGCAGTTGCAGCAGTGCATCCTCGGCCTGGGCGAACAGGTGCAGTTGCAGCAGGCCGGCAGCATCCTTCAAGCCCTGGCCGACGCCGCGCCAGCTTTCAGGGGTCGGCAACGGCCTGAATGTCTGGGTCGCAGTCGGTTTCTCCCCCCCGTTTTGCGGGGGATTGGGCACAGTCACTGATGCTGCTAGCATAGCCCCAAGCTACGCAGTGTAAAAATGCCGGTCAAATGAAAAAGCAGAAAAATGCTGCGTATTGTCCGGAAATCGGCCGAAAAAGCTGCTTTTCAATAGCAAAAGGTATCGGAGACGATCTTCATGCACATCTACCTGAATGGGGAGCAGCACGAAACGGATGCGGCCAGCATGGATGATTTGCTTGCCGAACTCGGCATTCAGGGGCGAATGATCGCCATTGAACGTAATCTCGAGGTCGTGCCCAAGAGCACCTATGCAGATGCGGCGCTGGCCGAGGGCGACCGCATCGAGATCGTGCACATGATCGGCGGCGGATGAGACAGGAGCGGGAATGAGCAAGGATATTTTTCACGTAGGCAGCCACAGCTTCACATCGCGATTGATTGTCGGCTCCGGCAAGTACAGGGATTTTGCCACCACCAAGGCAGCTACCGAAGCGGCCGAGGCGGAAATGATTACCGTGGCCATCCGCCGGGTGAACATCACCGATCCGGGTAAGGAAAACCTGCTGGATTACATCGATCCGAAGAAATATGTGATCCTTCCGAACACCGCCGGCTGCTTTAACGCCGAAGATGCCGTGCGTACACTGCGTCTGGCACGAGAGGCGGGTGGCTGGAATCTGGTCAAGCTGGAAGTGCTGGGCGATACCCAGACCCTGTATCCGAATGTGGTGGAAACCATCAAGGCGGCGGAAACACTGGTTGCCGAGGGCTTTGAGGTGATGGTGTACACCAACGATGATCCGATTGTGGCGACACGGCTGGAGGAGATCGGTTGTGTGGCCGTGATGCCGTTGGGCAATCCGATTGGTTCGGGGCGCGGGCTGGCCAACCCGTTCAATATCCGCGTCATCAAGGAGCGGGCGAAGGTGCCGATCGTGGTGGATGCCGGTATCGGTACGGCTTCCGATGCGGCCAAGGCGATGGAACTGGGTGCGGATGCCGTGTTGATCAATACCGCCATTGCCGAAGCCAAAGATGAGTGCATGATGGCGGGCGCCATGCGTGATGCCGTGCGCGCCGGTCGGGCCGCCTATCTTGCCGGGCGTATGCCGAAGCGTGCCTTTGCATCTGCTTCTTCACCGACCGAAGGTTATATCTGGGATTAATGACTCTCCTTTAAGGAATGTATGATGACTGAATTGAAGAACGATCTGTTTTTGCGTGCCTGTCTGCGACAGGACGTCGAGCGCACACCTGTATGGATGATGCGTCAGGCCGGACGCTATCTTGCCGAATACCGGGCAACCCGGGCCAGAGCAGGCGGTTTTCTGAATCTGTGCCGCTCGCCTGAGATGTGCAGCGAAGTCACCCTGCAGCCTATTGATATTCTTGGTGCCGATGCTGCGATTCTCTTCTCCGATATTCTGGTCGTGCCTGAAGCGATGGGTATGGAGCTGACCTTCGGTGCCGGCGAGGGTCCGAAGTTCCCCGACCCGATCACCTGCCGTGCAGATGTGGAGAAGCTGCCCGTGCTGGATGATCCGACCCGCGAGCTGGGCTATGTGATGGATGCGGTCAGTACCATACGCAGAGACCTGAACGGGCGTGTGCCGCTGATCGGTTTTGCCGGTTCTCCGTGGACACTGGCCACCTATATGGTCGAGGGCGGCGGCTCCAAGAGCTTTTCGAAAGTCAAAGCCATGATGTTCAATGAGCCGGAAACCATGCATCTGCTGCTTGAGAAGCTGGCGGATTCGGTTGCGGCATATCTCAACGGGCAGATCGCCAGCGGCGCGCAGGCTGTGCAGATCTTCGATACCTGGGGCGGCATTCTGACCACCCGCGACTACAACGAATTCTCGCTGCGCTATATGCAGCGCATCGTCGAGCAACTGACGCGCGAGAACGACGGGCGCCGGGTGCCGGTCATCCTTTATTCCAAGGGCGGCATGGGCTGGCTGGAGGCTATGGCCGATACCGGTTGCGATGTGCTCGGTCTGGACTGGTCAATTGATATCGATGCGGCCAAGGCGCGCGTCGGGCACAAGGTGGCGTTGCAGGGCAATATGGATCCGACCATGCTGTATGCCAAGCCGGAACGCATCCGCGCCGAGGTGAAGGATATCCTGGAGCGCTTCGGCCATGGCAACGGCCACGTGTTCAATCTCGGGCACGGCATCACCCCGGATGTGCCGCCGGAGCATGCCATCGAGTTCTTCAAGGCCGTGCGAGAGGAATCGGTTAAATACCACCGGTAACAAGCACACAGCTCTTTTGATAAGGCCGCTCGTTGAGCGGCTTTATTATTTTGAGGTCTTGCGAAAGCTTCCTGGTGAAACACCGAACTGTTTTTTGAAGGCCTTGCTGAATGAGGATTCGGATTGATAGCCGCATCGCTCTGCAATGTCCCCGATGCCGGAGTGAGAGCCTTGCAGCATGGTTTTTGCCTTGTGCATACGCCATTCCGTCAGATATTGCATAGGCGTTTGTCCGACCTGTGCGAGAAATCCGGCTGCAAATGCCGAGCGCGACATGCCAGCCCGGTTCGCCAGCATTTCCAGTGTCCATGCATGTTCTGGTGTCTTGTGCATGGCTTTCAGGGCTCTGCCAAGGCGAACATCCGCAATGGCTCCCAACAGGCCTGCGCTCTGGTTGGATGTGGTGATGTAAGCGCGAAGAATCTGAACGAAGAGAACCTCAACCAAACGATTGATGACTGCGGATGTGCCCGGACGAAAGTGTTCGGCTTCAAAATTTATAAACTCCACGGTGTTTTTCAGCCAAGGGAAGTCGCCGCTTAATAGTTCTCCCTTAATGTGGATAAAGTCGGGAAGGGCCTGCATCAGGGCGCTATGCCCTGCATGATCGAAGCTGAAATAACCGCACAGCATGCTCACAGGTTCGGTACCCTCCCCGACTGTGAGAAGCTCCAGATTCTCGGGGAGTGTTTCAGGCGCAATCAGGGATGCATCGCTTGCTTGAGTATCCGGCGAATCAAGCAGGACATGCGCGTGACCGTTGGGAAACAACACAATGTCCCCTGGCTCAAGGCATACCGGTACGGTGAAACCCTGAATGGCAATGTAACAATGACCGGCAACGATCAGATGAAACTCCGCCACCTTCTTTTGCCCGATTTCCATGATCCATGGGCCGGCAAAAGCGCAACGCAGGAATACATCGCCATGCATTTTTACCGAATCCAGAATTTCAGCCAGCACATCCATATGCACCTCGATATGTACGAATAGACATAAATGGTGGATCAATAAGCATTCAAAGTCCAATTCTTGCGCGTAATCTCCGCACATCAATCACACCGATCTAAGGTCGGAAAGGAGGCGCGCTATGCCGCTGGTACAAATGAAAGGTATCGGAGGATATCTGAATCTGCAGCAGAAAAAGGAGATGATCCACAAGGTGACAGAGGCGGTGCTTTCGGTCGAAGGGGAAGGACTTCGCGATGTGACCTAGGTGATTATCGAGGATGTTCCACCCGGTGCATAGGGAGTGGGTGGGCAGGCAGTCACCGATGACGATTTGCGCCAATTGGCTGCAAGCAACAACACGACAAAGTAAAAGGAGCTTAATCATGGATTTCACACTACATACAATCGAAACAGCCCCCGAAGCCATTCGACCGGAGCTTGAAGGGGCTCAGAAAAAGTTCGGCGCGATTCCCAATCTGTATCGCGGTTTGGCCGAGTCGCCGGCAGCACTGAAAATCTATCTCCATATGAGTGAAACGCTTTACAAATTCGGCAGGCTTACACCCGTCGAGCAGCAGGTTGTCTATCTGTCCATCAGCGCAGAAAACGATTGCGGATATTGCGTGGGCGCGCATTCAACGTTGGCGACGATGGTGAATATGCCGGAGGAGGTTCTGGTTGAGCTGCGGGAGAAAACTACACTTTCTGATCTGAAGCTCGATGCCCTTCGCCGTTTCGCTCTGTCGGCACTGCAAAATCGTGGCGGGGTTCCGGAAGAGGATTTGGCGACATTCGCGGCTGCGGGTTATGAGCAGACACATGCCATCGAGGTGTTGACGATTCTCGGCCAGAAAATAATCAGCAACTATTTCAATCATCTCACAGATACGCCCTTGGATCCGATGTTTGCGCCGTTCGCCTGGCAAGCAGGGAAATAATATTGCGCATCGGAAACGGTATGTCGGCCTGAGGGATGCGTTATCGGGATATGGCATCCATGATGCTCTGGTCGGAGGAACATTTCACAGATGCCTGTTTGAGTGCGAGACATATACTCCAATCTAAAGGATACTGGGCACCGCTTCCGGCAAGCTGATGATTCTGCCGGAAGCGGTCGCAGTACTGCCGATAGGCACAGGGAGTAGCAAATGAACGGCAGAAACGATTCACACAATATGGCGCTGTTCTGCGATTTCGAGAACGTGGCGCTGGGCGTGCGCGATGTGAAGCTCGCCGCCTTCGATATCCAGCGGGTGCTGGAGCGCTTGCTTCTCAAGGGCAATATCGTCGTAAAGAAAGCTTACTGCGACTGGGCGCGCTACAAGGATTTCAAGGCGCCCATGCATGAAGCGGCGTTCGAGCTGATCGAGATTCCTCATGTGCGGCAGAGCGGCAAGAATTCCGCCGATATCCGCATGGTCGTGGATGCGCTCGATCTGTGCTACACCAAGGCGCATGTCGATACCTTCGTGATCATCTCCGGCGATTCGGATTTCTCGCCTCTGGTGTCCAAGCTCAGGGAGAACAACAAGCTGGTGATCGGTGTGGGTGTGAAGCAGTCCACCTCTGATCTGCTCACCTCCAATTGCGACGAATTCATCTATTACGACGACCTGGTGCGCGATTCGGAGAAGCAGGGCAAATCCCGCCGTCGCCGTTCATCGGGCCGCGCCAAGGCGAAGGCTGCTGTTGCCGAAGGTGTCGAGGCACCGGCTGATGAGGCAGCGCTGCGCCAGGAAGGTATCGATCTGATGCTGGAAACAGTGGAGGACCTGTTCAAGGAGCGCGGCGAGGAAGACAAGGTGTGGGGCTCGATGGTCAAGCAGACTTTAAAGCGCCGCAAGCCGGGGTTCTCCGAGGGCTATCACGGCTTCTCCAGCTTCGGCCAGATGCTGGAGGAGGCCGGGAAGCGCGGTCTGCTCACGCTGGAGAAGGATGAAAAGTCCGGTGGCTACATCATCAAGGACATCCATCACGAGGAATAAGTTCAGGAGAATCGCAGGCCCTAAATGACAAGGCCGCCCATCGGGCGGCCTTTTGTTTGCAGGTTCGGGATCAGTCGCCGGTATCGCTGTCCGGTAATTCAACATCCTCGATCAGGCTGCGGATCTCCTCGATGGCGGTCAGGTTGCCGTCGTCGATCAGCTGGATGATGGCGTTCTCGATGGTGCGCGGCAGGGCGGTGGGCTCATCCAGCGGACCGCGCGAGTAGATGATGAAGCCGTTGAGAAAACCTTCCATATGCTCGTCGGAAAGCTTCTCGTAGTTCTTGTTCTGCGAGCCGGCCATGAAGGCCTTGATGCGGCTGCTGCTTAACTCGAAGCCGCCGAGTTCGAAGATGTCCTTGATCTCGAAATGCCGCAGATTGTTGGCGATGCAGATCTTCTTGAAGATATTGTTATTGGTCATGACGCGAATCTAGACCGAATTCCCTCTGCCGCATACAACAAGGCCGCGGCAGTTGCCGCGGCCTTGTGTGCATGTATGCCAGGGGTGAATCAGTCGGCAGCCAGCGCCTGATCAATATCGGCAAGGATGTCGTCGATATGCTCGATGCCGATGCACAGCCGGATCATGTCAGGTGTAACTCCGGCGGCCTTCAGTTCCGTCTCGGTTAACTGTCGATGCGTGGTTGAGGCTGGGTGCGCGGCCAGAGATTTACAGTCGCCGATATTCACCAGTCGTTTGAACAGGCCCAGAGCATCGTAGAACTTCACAGCCCTTTCGAAGCCTCCCTTGATGTTGAAGGTAAGCAGTGCGGACGGGCGTCCCTTGGTGTATTGCTGTGCCAGCGCGTAATACTTCGAGCTCTCCAGTCCGGCATATTGTACGGACTCAACCGCCGGGTGCGCTTCCAGATGTTTCGCCACCCTGATGGCGTTGTCGCAGTGGCGCTCCATGCGCAGCGGCAGGGTTTCGATGCCCTGCAGGATCAGGAAGGCATTGAAGGGGCTGATGGCCGAGCCGGTGTTGCGTAGCGGCACGGTGCGGGCGCGACCGATGAAGGCCGCCGGACCCAGCGCCTCGGTGTACACCACGCCGTGATACGACGGTTCGGGATTGTTCAGCATCGGGAAGCGTGCGGCATGCTCGGCCCACGGGAATTTACCTGAATCAACGATCATGCCGCCCAGGGAATTACCGTGGCCGCCCATGTATTTGGTCAGCGAGTAGACGACAATCGAAGCGCCGTAATCGATCGGGCGGATCAGGGTCGGGGCGACGGTGTTGTCCACGATCACCGGGATGCCGTGCTTCTTGGCCATTTTACAGATACCGGCCAGATCGACGATGTTGCCGGCAGGGTTGCCGATGGATTCGCAGTAGATGGCCGAGGTCTTGGCATCGATCAGTTTTTCCAGCGCTTCCGGGGTGTCGTCTTCGGCGAAACGCACCTCGATACCCTGTTTGGGCAGCATGTGCGCGAACAGGGTGTAGGTGCCGCCGTACAGCATCGGCACGGTGACGATGTTATTGCCCATCTCGGCGATGGTGAGAATCGCGTAATTGATCGCGGCGCTGCCCGAGCTGACCGCCAGGCCCGCAATGCCGCCTTCCAGCTCCGCGACGCGCTTTTCCAGTACATCGGCGGTCGGGTTCATGATACGCGTGTAGATGTTGCCGGGCACCGCCAGGTTGAACAGGTCGGCGCCGTGCTGCGCGTTGTCGAATTCATAAGCCACGGTCTGATAGATCGGAACGGCGACCGATTTGGTTGTCGGGTCGGTTTCGTAACCGGCGTGGATGGCGATGGTCTCGGTTTTCATGTTCTCTCCTATGGCTTGGTGGATGAATCGGATGGGCTGGCCCTGCGGCCGCGAGCCTGGAAATCGGTGTGCTCGTAAACAAGTCCCAGCCAGTTATTGACGATTCCCTTGGCAGTATCGCGCCAGGTATTGTCGAGCAACGGCTCGATGTGCTCATCCGGGAATTCCGGCATGGGGTGCGCCTGCTGTCTGGCGGCGAGTAGTTCGTCGCGGTAATGATTCACGATCATCAGGACATCGTCGTTGAAATAGTTCTCCGGGCAGGGCGGGTAATCCCCGCGCTCACCATGGTAGAAGCGGGTCACTTCGCGTTTGTATTCCTTGAGCAGGCTATTGGTGTCGTATTCGGGATGCCCCTGGAAATACACGATACCGAACTGATCAGGGCTGACAGCCATGTGCACGCCCGCAGTGGCGCTCTCGATGAGAATTGTCAGTCCTGCTTGTTCCAGAGAATCGCGATGCACCGCGTTGAAGCGCGAGTGCGGCACATCGAAACGGGTGTTGATGTCGCGCAGCAGGGGGTGTTCTTTGTGAACAACATGATGGTTGTAAACACCCCACAGCTTGCCAGCCGGCAAGAGCTGACGATCTATATGATAGAGCTGTTTAACCAGCGCATGCGTGGCAAGGCATGAGCACAGCACCGAGGTGACGTTTTCAGCAGCCCATGCCATCACCTCTTTCAACGGTTCCCAGAAAGGCTCCTGATCGAGCGACGGATTGGTAACATTGGCACCGGTGACAATCAGCGCATCCAGACCCATGGCGCGGATATCATCGAAACTTTTGTAGTAATGCTCGATGTAGGCCTGCGATTCCGGCCCTCTCGGAAGCGCCGGCAGAGTGAATGGATATACAAAGAACTGGGCGATCTGGTTGCAGCTGCCGACCAGTCGCATGAACTGCATCTCGGTGGCGGTGAGGGCGGCGTCGGGCATCATGTTGAGCAAGCCCACATGCAATTCGCGAATATCCTGACGCAGGGCATCGTCCAGCGACAAAACCTTCTCGCCGTGCTGGCGAAGCTTCTCGAAAGCGGGCAGAGGATGATGTGCAACCAGCGGCATGCAGTAAACTCCCTTCGGGCTGCATCATCGGCAGCGAGAACAGGAAGCATACGCTCTAAACACATTCGCTGTCGAACCGGGTATCACTGGAAGCCCGCCAGAAGCTCTACTTTCAATCTGTCGCCTTGACGGGGGAGGTTTACGTGTTGACCTGAACGCCTACGATCTCTGCGGCAGCGCGAGCCGTGCTACCGGCAACGAAGTGCTCAATTCATCTGCTTTGCTGTGAGCCGCGACAACTTCGAATCCGGTTTTCGGACGCCGGTTCGGTTCCCAAAACGGGAATCGAATTGGCCGGTTCCGACCTCGATCACCCACCCCGGGGCGCGAACATGATGATGCTCATGCCGAGCAGCGTCACGGCCACGCCGACAAAATCCCAGACATGAGGCCGAACTCCATCCACCAGCCACAGCCATACCAAGGCGACAGAAACATACACGCCTCCATAAGCCGCATAGACACGGCCCGCCGCCGTTGGGTGCAGAGAAAGCAGCCAAGCGAAGAGTGCCAGGCTCGCAGCGGCTGGCAGCAGAACCCACGGCGAGGCAGACTTCTTCAACCATAGGTATGGCAGATAGCAGCCGACGATTTCGGCAACGGCCGTGACAACAAACAGCCCGAAGGTATGCAGAACGGTCATGCGAAAATACTCCTGACCAGGTAGGCCGTATAGCCCACATAACAGGCCAGCAGCACCGCGCCCTCGATGCGGTTAATGCGGCCCCGCCCCCGGAACCCATAGCCGATAACGAACAGCGACAGGGTCAGCGCGGCCATCACCAGCATGTCCCGATTGAAGACTTCCGGCCCAACGACCAGCGGATGAATCGCACCGGCGATGCCCACCACCGCCAGGGTGTTGAACAGGTTGGAGCCCAGGATATTGCCGAGAGCGATATCATGTTCGCCCTTCCTGGCTGCAATGATTGATGAAGCCAGTTCCGGTAGCGAAGTGCCCACGGCGACGATGGTCAAGCCAATGATCAAGTCGCTGACTCCGAATCCATGAGCGATCTCCACCGCGCCCCAGACCAGGATGCGGGAACTGACAATCAAAAACGCCAGCCCGACCACCAGCCAGAAGACCGCCCGGTGGATGGGCATGGCGCGATTTTCCAGTTCCTGCTCCATCTCGCTTCCCAGCGCATCGGCTTTTTTCTGCATGCCCTGCCAAATAGTCCAGGCCATCAG
>PEWE01000009.1:0-25736 GCA_002779605.1 Zetaproteobacteria bacterium CG06_land_8_20_14_3_00_59_53
CACCTGCCGCCTATGCAAAGCAATTAGCTGCAAAATCGGCTACAGTGAGGTCCGGACTCTAAACGGGACTGCTACTCAAGATGGGGTGACGTCGGTGAGGTTGGGATCGGCTCCGGCCTCTAAGAGGATGCGGATGGTTTCCATATGCTTTTCTGCCAGATGCAGCGGGGTGGAGGCATCAGCATTGCGGGCATTCACATCCGCGCCTCGGGCAATCAGCAGGCGCATGCAATCGCCCTGCTTGTGCCGGGTGGCCAGATGCAGGGCGGTGTTCTGCTTCGCATCCCTGGCCTCGATATCAACGCCTGAATCCAGGGCATGTTTAAGCGTCTCACAATCGCCGCTGCATGCGGCTGCAAACACTGCTTGCTGATCTGCCATAAATCACCTCGCCGGAACGATGTTAGCAGCATGATCTGTATCGTCACTAGGCAGGCTTGCGGGTGACTGGTTCCCGTGGCTCTGGCTGGGTAAGATGCGGATGCGGAGACAGAACATGCCAGACAACCAACCGACCTTTTACCTTTATTGCGAGGCCTGCGACTTCCAGCAGGACGTCGCGCAGATCCTGCCGCGAACCCCGTTCGCGACGGCTGAAGAGCTGCGCAAAGAAGTGCATCGTTTCCACTGCTCGGTGTGCGGAGCCACGCATATCGTGATCCGGGAGGATACAGGGCGGGCTTAGCAGATCGGGGCATTGAAGGGGGAGGGGATATGAGCCAGGAAAAGCCGTGGAAGTCATTTGACGAGCAACTGTCGATTCTCAAGGGGCGAGGATTGCAGATTGATGATGAAGCGGCTGCCCTGAGCTATCTGGAGAGGCTCGGCTACTACCGGCTTAGCGGTTACCTGTATCCGTTCCGGGCTTTTGAGATCACCAAAGATGCGCAAGGGAAGCTTGCCGGAACAAGGTGTGTCGATCATTTCATGGAAGGCAGTCACTTTGAAGATGCGGTGAATCTCTATGTGTTCGACAAGAAGTTGCGGATGCTGGCGCTTGATGCCCTTGAGCGCATTGAGATGTCGGTGAGGGTGGACGTGGCACATCTGCTGGGCGAGAAAGATATCCATGCCCACGAAGTCCCGGCGATCTTTTTTCAGGATTTTACATCGAAGGTTTTACCCGGAAGCGGGAAAACAGGTCATCAGGAATGGCTGGCGTCTTATCAGAAGAATCTTGAGCGTTCCCGCAGAGTCGAGTTTGTAAAACATTATCTGGATAAGTACGGAAGGTTACCAATCTGGGTATCCACCGAAATCTGGGATTTCGGTATGCTCTCCAAGCTTTTTGCAGGCATGTACCGCGCTGATCAAAACATCATTGCAGCAAAATACGGTGCGTCAGATGGCCCCGATTTTTCCGGCTGGCTGCGCGGCCTGAACTTTGTCCGCAATGTGTCTGCGCATCATAACCGGTTATGGAATGGCAATATGCTGGAATATCTTACCCCGATTCAAGGCCGTTATTGGAATCAGCTAAAACCGGAAAGGCCTTTTTTCTATTTTTGCATTATGCAAAGGCTGATGAGGATTATTTGTCCCAATTCCAGTTGGGCTGAACGATTCGCCCGGCTTGTTAGGGAATTCCCGGATCTGCATTGTAAAGCAGTAAGCCCGTACGACATGGGATTGATCGAAGACTGGGAATCATGGGAGTTGTGGGGCCTTAAATGAAAACTGGCGCCAACACATAAAGTGTCGCGCCAGCCGTATTGAGACGAAAACTACGCGCTGAATGCTAATAGTCAATGCTATGGGGCTGCTAGCAGAAGGTATCCGGGGTTGTCCGGGCGGAGCAATCGACAAGCATCCGGACGGGCGGCAGATTCACGGCTGAGGGCAGACGTGAGGAGACGGGCATGAAAAAAATCCACCAGATTCTTTATCGCTATCGGCATCGTTGTGGTGATCGTGGTGATCGTTGAAATGAGCGTATCGGTGTATTTCGCCCGGCAGTACGCAGCCCAGCACTCCGACGAGCAGACCTCCACGCTGCACATACATTGATGCTGACAAGAGCATGAAAAAGGGCCCCGTGCGGGGCCCTTGTCGTTTGCTGCCGGTGTTGCTTTTTAACAACCTGCCAGCTGGCGCAGCACGTAGTGCAGGATGCCGCCGTGGCGGTAGTAGTCCCATTCCTTCGGGGTGTCGATGCGCACGATGGCCGTAAAGCTTCGACCGTCCGCGTTCACCGTGACCTCTCTGGCGCCCTCATGGATGCCGCTGATGGAAAACTCCTCGCGGCCGGTCAGCTCCAGCGTCCTGGCGCATTCCCCCGCCTTGAACTGCAGCGGCAGAATACCCATACCGACCAGATTGGAGCGATGGATGCGCTCGTAGCTTTCGGCGATGGCGGCGCAGATGCCGAGCAGGGCAGGGCCCTTGGCAGCCCAGTCGCGGCTGGAGCCGGAGCCGTATTCCTTGCCGGCGATCACGATCGCCGGAATGCCGTCCGCCTTGTATCGCATGGCGGCATCATAGATGCTCATCGGCTCGCCTTCCGGCAGGTGTACGGTCACGCCGCCCTCGGTGCCGGGGGCCAGACGATTGCGCAGGCGGATGTTGGCGAAGGTGCCGCGCATCATCACCTCGTGATTGCCGCGGCGTGAGCCATAGGAATTGAAATCCTTCTGCTCCACGCCCTGCTCGCGCAGATAACGCCCGGCCGGGGAATCGGCCTTGATATTGCCGGCCGGCGAGATGTGGTCGGTGGTCACCGAATCACCGAGCACGGCGAGCACATGCGCGCCCTTGATATCGTTGATCATGCCCGGCTGTTTCTTCATGCCGGTGAAGTACGGCGGGTTCTGGATATAGGTGGAATCATCCTCCCACGCGAAGCGTTCGCCTTCCGGTGCGGCCAGCTGCTGCCAGTTGGCATCGCCCTTGAACACATCGGCATAGGACCTGGTGAACTGGGCGCGATTCACCCCGGCCACTGCTTGAGCGACCTCGCTTTGGGTCGGCCAGATATCCTTCAGATACACATCCTGACCGTTGGAACCCTTTCCCAGCGGTTCGTTGTACACATCGATGTTCATGGTGCCTGCGATGGCATAGGCCACCACCAGCGGCGGGGAGGCGAGGTAGTTCATGCGCACCTCGGCATGCACGCGGCCCTCGAAGTTGCGGTTGCCGGAGAGCACCGAGCAGACGGACAGATTGCCCTCGGCGATGGCTTTCGACACATCGACGGGCAATGGCCCCGAGTTGCCGATACAGGTGGTGCAGCCGTAGCCGACGACATGGAAGCCGAGCTGTTTCAGCGGCTGCATCAGGCCTGCGCCTTCAAGATATTCGGTCACTACCAAAGATCCCGGGCCGAGCGATGTCTTCACCCAGGGCGCGGATTTAAGTCCCAGGGCCGCCGCCTTTTTGGCGACCAGACCGGCACCGAGCATCACCGACGGGTTGGAGGTGTTGGTGCAGGAGGTGATGGCGGCGATCACCACGGCGCCGTCGTCGATGGTGACCTGCTGGCCGTTGATGGTGGTGGTCACGGCATGCGAGGCGATGCCCGCTTCCTTCTTGCCGGCCTGCAGGGCGGTGGCGAAGCAGGGCTTGGACTTGCTCAGTTCGATGCGGTCCTGCGGACGCTTCGGGCCTGCCAGTGACGGTACGATCGAGGACATGTCGAGCGACAGGGTCTCGCTGTAGTCGGCGACCTGCTCGCTGCGGAACATACCCTGCGCTTTGGCATAGGCCTCGACCAGCGCGACATTCTCCTCCGAACGGCCGGACAGGCGCAGATAGTTCAGGGTTTCATCATCGATCGGGAAGATGCCGCAGGTGGCGCCGTATTCCGGGGCCATATTGGCGATGGTGGCGCGGTCGGCCAGCGGCAGGGTATCCAGACCCGAGCCGTAGAACTCGACGAACTTGCCCACCACCCCGTGTTTTCTGAGTATTTCCACGATGGTCAGCACCAGATCGGTGGCCGTGGCGCCTTCCGGCAATGCCCCGGTCAACTCGAAGCCGACCACCTTGGGGATCAGCATGGACACCGGCTGGCCGAGCATGGCCGCTTCCGCCTCGATGCCGCCCACGCCCCAGCCGAGCACGCCCAGGCCATTGATCATCGTGGTATGCGAATCGGTGCCGACCAGCGTGTCCGGATAGGCCACGTTGTCACCGTCCACGAATACGGTGCGCGCCAGATTTTCCAGATTCACCTGATGCACGATGCCGGTATCCGGCGGCACGACCTTGAAATTATCGAAGGCCAATTGCCCCCATTTCAGGAAGTTGTAGCGCTCGCGGTTGCGTTCGAATTCGAGTTCGGCGTTTTTGCCCATGGCGGCATCCGAGCCGAAGGCATCCACCTGCACGGAGTGGTCGATGACCAGTTCGGCCGGAGCCAGCGGGTTGATCTGCGAGGCGTCACCTCCCAGAGCCACCACCGCATCGCGCATCGCGGCCAGATCCACCACGGCGGGAACGCCGGTGAAATCCTGCATCAGCACGCGCGCCGGCATGTAGGCGATCTCCTTGGAGGGTTCGGCCTTCGCATCCCAGTTGACGATGGACAGCACATCCTCGCGGCTGACCACCTCGCCGTCTTCGCGGCGCAGCAGGTTCTCCAGCAGGATCTTCATCGAGAAGGGCAGGCGGGCGACATCGCCGGCTGCATCGAGGTGGTAATAGGTGTAGGTCGCTTCACCGACCTTCAGGCTGCTCTTGGCATTGAACGTGTTGCTCACGGGGGACTCCTTACGCTGAAAAAGAAAGAGGCAAAGCTAGCGCGGGAAGCGCATATTGAAAGCAGCATTGCGTCGAAGGGGTGACAAATCGCACTATGGCAAAGCGTGTGGCGGTTCTATAGTGCTACGCATCGGGCCATGGGCCGATACATCAAGGAGGAATACTTCTATGCGTAAAACACTATTGAGTCTGGCTGCGCTGGCTGCGCTGGGTCTGGCATCCGCCCCCGCGATGGCCTCGGATCACGGCATGAAGGAAAATGCCATGAAGTCGATGGACGCCGGCAAGAAGCACCACGACAAGGCCAAGAATGATGCCCGCGAAGAGCGCAAGGATATGGAGCGCGAGGGCAAGCGCAGCAAGGACAAGGCCGAGAAAGAAGGCCGCAAGGAGAGAAAAGAGAAGGAAAGCCGCGCCAAAGAGCGCATGGAAGACGAATCCGGTTATTGATTCAGGCTTTTCTGATGCAATGCAAAGCCCCGCCATCGGCGGGGCTTTGTCGTTAGGCTTGTCTGGTTATCCCGTCTTGCCGGTTGAAATCAGGCGGCATGTTTACGGAACCATCCATTGCGCGTGTTACGTGTCAGGATCGGCATATAACCAACAGGCACCATCTCGCCGAAAGCTGCATCGGGATGCCTGATCAGAATTTCGGAACCCCTCGGCTCGACCACCATGGCCTGGCGATAGTCCTCACCGAAGGATTCGGCCACTGCCTCAAGGTATTCATGGATGGCATGCTGCATATGTTGTTTGCGATCGTTCATCTTGTTTACCTCCTTCTCTGGATTGGAGTTTGCAAGGTAGCATGAATACCTGAGTTTAAAGCTAAAGTATTATGAAAATCTGTTCAAATTCCGGTTAGATACCATCGGCGTAGTGCATGGTTTCACCGGAGAATACCGGCGTGCTGAGATATTTCTCGCCGCCGTCGGGGAAGATGGCGACGATGTGCCCCGGCCTGCCCTCGGCGGCCAGACGCTCGGCCACGGTCAGGGCCGCCGCCGCCGCGCAGCCGCAGGACTGTCCGGAGAGGATACCTTCTTCGCTGGCCAGTCGCTGGGTGAATTCGTAGGCACGCTCTGTGGAAACGCCGATCTTCTCGTCGTGCACCGAGGCATCGTACACCCCGGGCACGATGCTCGATTCGATATGCTTCAGGCCTTCGATGCCGTGGAACGGCGAATCCGGCTCGGCGGCGATGATGGTGATCTGGGGGTTGGTGCGTTTGAGAAAGCGCCCGGTGCCGACCAGTGTGCCCGAGGTGCCCATCGAGGCGATGAAGTGGGTGATTTTCCCATCCGTATCGCGCCAGATCTCGGGCCCCGTGGTTTCCTCGTGGGCCAGCGGGTTGGCCGGGTTGTTGTACTGGTCAGGCTTGAAATAATATTCCTTGTCCAGCTCATACACATCGCGGCATTTGAGGATGGCGCCGTCGGAGCCTTCCAGAGGATCGGAGAAGATCAGGTCGGCACCGAAGGCGCGGCAGATGCGTTTGCGTTCATCCGACACATTGCCCGGCATCACCAGCCGCACAGGATATCCCAAGGCCGCGCCGATCATGGCCAGCGCGATACCGGTGTTGCCGCTGGTGGAATCGAGAATGGTTTTGCCGGGGGCGAGTTCGCCGCGGGCGATGCCGTCGCGGATCATCTTTAATGCGGGACGGTCCTTGACCGAGCCGCCGGGATTGTAGCGCTCCAGTTTGGCCTCGATGATGATGTTCGACGGCAGGTGGGCAGTCAGCCGCGTCAGGCAGGCCTGCGGCGTGTTACCGATCAGATCGAGGATGGTTCTGCTGTTCGCCGCCAATGCATCTGCCTCTGTTTAGTTATTCGATTCCTGTCCAGATCATCGGGGCTGAGCCCGCGTTTCCGGATAGAAGCCGGCGCAGTGTATCGGCGGACACACCGCTTGTCCTGATTTCGCGCAGAGAAGGGGCGCCGTTGCGCTTGGCAAGCCGCTCGCCCCGGGTGTCGAGCAGCATGGCGTGATGCAGGTAAACAGGTGAAGAAAGCCCGAGCACCGCCTGCAGCAGGCGGTGCAGGCCGGTGCTGGAGATCAGGTCGTCGCCGCGGATGACATGCGTGATGCCCTGTGCGGCATCGTCCAGCACCACGGCCAGATGGTAGCTGAAGCCGATATCCTTGCGCCCGATCACCGCATCGTTGAGTTGTGCGGTTACGGGATGAAGCCTGCCGCCGGTATCCCGCCAGCCGATATCGCCGACGCTTGCCAGTGCGGCCTGCACATCCAGTCGCCATGCGCACGGCATGCCATCGGCGATTTTCTGGTCGCGCTCGCTCTGGCCGAGGTCGCGGCAGGTGCCGGGGTAGATTTCCGGTATGTCTTCGAGATGCGGGGCCAGGCCGGCAGCCTCGATCTCGCGCTGGATATCGCGCCGGGTGCAGAAACAGGGATAGACCAGTCCGTCGTCCTTCAGCTTCTTCAGGGCCTGAGCATACTCATCCAGATGTCGGCTCTGGTAACGAATATCTCCCTGCCACTCAAATCCCAGCCAGCGCAGATCATCGATCAGGTCGGCGGCGTATGCCGGGCGGCAGCGATTGAAATCGATATCCTCGATACGCAGCAGAAGTTCGGCTTCGTTGTCTTCCGCCCATTGCCGGCAGAGCAGGGCCGAGTAGGCGTTGCCGACATGCAGATGTCCGGTGGGGCTGGGGGCGAAGCGGGTGCGCTGCAGGGATCGCCTCAGGCGACCGGGGTTGTCGCTGTGGCCTGCTTGGCCGGCGGCAGGATCAGCGGCTGGCCTTCCTGCATACGCTCCGGGCGCATCAGCATCTTGATCTCATCGCCGGCGGCGAAGCGGAACTCGTCGCAGGTCAGTTCGGTGCGTCCGTTGCGGATCACCACCAGCGGCTGCACGCCGTGCGGGATGCGCGCCTCGGCCATGGAAACACCGATCAGCGGTGAGTCTTCCTCGACGGTACGTGATTCGTACACCAGCCGTTTGCGGTAGGCCTGATCGTTCCAGTAGGTGTAGTTGTACGGCTTGGCGAACAGGCGTTTGGCACCGAGCTGCTTCATCATGCGCGCCTGCTTCTGCTCGTCGTCCGGTTGCAGGGCGACGAACACCTCGGGCACATGGAAATCGTTCTGTGCCAGCTGGGCGATCAGCAGGTTGTGGTCGGAGGAGCCGGTCATCACCACGATCACACCGATCTCCTCGGCATGTACGATCTCCATGTAGATCGGGTCCAGCGCGTTGCCGCGCACCGCGACATAGCCGGAATTCTGCAGATGCGCGATGACCTCGCCATTAAGGTCGAGGAAGCGCACCTCGCGGTCGTCACTCAGCGTGCGTCCGAGTTCGGCACCGATCTGCCCGCCGCCGACTATCAGCACCGAGCGCTCGTCGCTGCCCTCGACAGCAAGCTTTTTACTCAGCGGCGAGGCCAGCATGCCGTACACCAGCACGGAAAGGATGATAATGATATAGACCAGCGCTTCCAGCACCTCGCCGCCGGGGATGCCCATGCGGGTGATGATCACGCCGAACAGCGCGGTGATGGCAGCGGCCACCACGCCTCTGGGAGCCATCATGGCCAGGTATTTCATCTGATTCAGGCTCAGGTCCGAACCGAACACCGAGCTTGCCACCACCAGTGGACGGATGACCACGACCAGCGCCAGAAACAGCAGGATGCCCTGCCCGAGGTAGTTTACCGCGATACCCAGATTCAGGCCGGCGGCGAGCAGCACAAACAGCATGCCGACCAGCAGGGTGGCCAGACTGCCCTTGAAATGCCTGAGCCGCTGGATATCGGGCAACTGCTCGTATTGCAGCACGGCACCGGCCACCAGTACCGCCATCAGGCCGGCCTGATCGCTGATGTGGTTAGACAGATGGAACAGCGCCCAGACGATGGCCAGCGTGGCGGTGGGGCGTAGTTCGGTATCCTTCAGCCAGTTGCCTCTGAGCAGCAGGATCAGCAGGCGGCCGCCGGCCCAGCCGCAGAAGATGCCGACAAGAAACTTGCTGGTCAGCGAAGGCAGGATGGATTCGACGGTGAAGCTCGGCGAGATGACGATCTGCAGCATCACGATCGCCAGCATGGCGCCGACCGCGTCGATCAGCATGGCCTCGCCGGTCAGGATGTGGCGCAGTTTTCGATCCAGCCTTGTCTGGCGCACGATGGGAACGATGACCGTCGGGCCGCCGACCGCGACCAGCGCGCCGAACAGCAGCGAGATATCCCATGGGAGATTGCTGAACAGATGCAGCAGGCTGCCCCCGAGCAGCATGGTGATCAGCGGGCCGAGCAGCACGAGGCGTCCGACCACCCAGCCCTGCTCGCGCAGCGCGCGCAGGTTCAGGTTCAGTCCGCCCTCGAACAGAATGACCGCCAGACCCAGCTCGATCAGGGTTTCCATGGCCGGCTGCACGGCGCCGATATCCAGAAGATGCACACCGTAAGGGCCGAGCAGCATACCGCCTGCCAGCCACAGCACGATGGCCGGCATGCGCAGATGCCCGGCGAGAACCTGTGCGCCGACCGCTAGCAGTACGGCGATCACAAAGGTTTCGGTGGGTTCGATGATGCCCGGATTCATGGCTGTCCGATCCGTGATGTGGATGCGTTATTCACGACTGCGAGGATGCCAAGCCGGTGACACTCCGGCAAGCGCGCCTGACGAAGGGTGTGAGGCTCGCAATTTATACGCTCCGGCTCTAGCGTGGCGGCGGGTGGAATACATGGATGGCTTGCCACGGGCAGGACATGAAGGATTTCCAATGACGATTCGCGTTGCACTGCACCACCAGACGAGCTACAGCTTCGACAGGCCGGTGAAGCTATGGCCGCATGAGGTGCGCCTGCGCCCGGCTGCGCACAGCCGTACGCCCATCCTGAGCTACTCGCTGAACATCGAGCCGACCGGCGTCTTCCTGAACTGGCAGCAGGACCCGTTCGGCAACTGGGTGGCGCGACTGGTGTTTCCGGAAAAAGCCGCACAACTGAAGATCACCGTCGATCTGGTGGCCGATATGACGGTCATCAATCCGTTCGATTTTTTCATGGAGGAATACGCCGAGAACTTCCCCTTCAGCTATCCGGATGAGTTGAAGCGGGAACTGAGCCCGTATCTGGAAACGGGCGAGGACTCGCCGCTGCTGGATGCCTGGATGCAGCGCACCCGCGAGGCCCTGTTGGGTCAGGAGCTGCGCACCATCGATCTGCTGGTGGGGGTCAATCAGCGCGTCAAGGGCGATGTCGGCTATGTGGTGCGACTTGAAGCCGGTGTGCAGACACCGGAGGAAACCCTGGAGCTGGGCCGCGGCTCGTGCCGCGATTCCGCCTGGCTGATGGTGCAGGCGCTGCGTCGTCTGGGGCTGGCGGCGCGTTTCGCTTCCGGTTATCTGATCCAGTTGAAGGCGGATGTGAAGGCGCTCGACGGCCCTTCAGGCACCGAACACGATTTCACCGACCTGCATGCCTGGGCTGAGGCCTATATTCCGGGTGCCGGCTGGATCGGACTTGATCCCACCTCCGGCCTGCTGGCCGGCGAGGGGCATATACCGCTGGCCTGCACGGCCATGCCGTCGTCGGCAGCCCCGGTGATCGGCAGTACCGAGCGCTGCGAGGCGCATTTCGATTTCGCCATGCAGGTCACCCGCATCCATGAAGACCCGCGAGTCACCAGGCCGTATAGCGATGCGCAGTGGCAGGCCATGCTCGATCTGGGGCATCAGGTGGATGCCGAGCTCGATAAACATGATGTGCGTCTGACCATGGGCGGTGAGCCGACGTTTGTATCCATCGACGACATGGACGGGGACGAATGGAACTTCACGGCATTGTCGGATAAAAAGCGCGAGCTGGCCGGCGAACTGCTGACCCGCCTGCAGGGACATTTCGCGCCGGGGGCGGTGCTGCATTATGGTCAGGGCAAATGGTACCCGGGCGAGCCTTTGCCGCGCTGGGCGCTGAGCTGCTTCTGGCGCACCGATGGCAAACCACTGTGGCAGGATCATAAGCTGCTGCAGACAGCAGACGACGGCGGGAAGCTGAAAACAGCCGATGCGCTGGACTTCATGCGGCAACTGGCCGGAAAGCTGGATGTGGATCCGGCTTATGTGATCCCGGCCTATGAGGATG
Organism: Zetaproteobacteria bacterium CG06_land_8_20_14_3_00_59_53; assembly: GCA_002779605.1. Lineage (GTDB taxonomy): Bacteria > Pseudomonadota > Zetaproteobacteria > Mariprofundales > Mariprofundaceae > UBA1543. Next base: position 10,821 of record PEWE01000009.1, read on the forward strand.
TCGCCCAGATCATCGGTGAGGAGCAGCGCTGGCCGGAGAATTTCGACCCGCTGAAGGCCGATCTGAAAAGCAGCGACGAGCGTCGCCGTATCGCCAGCCTGCTGGAAAGCGGGCTGGGCGAGCCAGCAGGTTATGTGCTGCCGCTCAAAGCGCTGCCTGCCACGTTGAGCAAGCGTCCTGCAGGGGCGGTCATACCCAATGGATTTTACAGCAGCCGCTGGCCGCTGCGCCGCGAGCACCTGTATCTGATCGCCGGTGATTCACCGCTGGGTCTGCGTCTGCCGCTGGCCTCCCTGCCCTGGGTCGCGCCGGCGGATCAGGAAGAGGATTTCGGTCGCGATCCCTTCGATGCGACCGATGCCCCGCCCGATGCCGGAGAGTCGGCGGGCAAGGCAAAAGCCAAAGCGAAAGGCGACGCGAAGCAATACGACCCCGGAGAGATCGTTCATACGGCGCTGTGTGCCGAGGTGCGTAAGGGCGTGTTATGCATGTTTCTGCCGCCGGTGCCGCTGCTGGAGGATTTCGTTTCTCTGATCGCGGCCATCGAGGCCAGTGCCGCTGTGCTGAAGCTGCCTGTGCGACTGGAGGGCTACACGCCGCCGTCGGATACCCGCCTGCAGAAGTTCGCCATCACCCCCGATCCGGGTGTGATCGAGGTGAACATCCATCCGGCCTCCCGCTGGGAACAGCTGGTGGAAAACACGCACATCCTTTATGAAGAGGCGCGGCAAACCCGGCTGGGTACGGAGAAATTCATGCTCGATGGCCGGCACACCGGCACTGGCGGCGGCAACCATGTGACGCTGGGTGCTGCCACGCCTGCGGATTCCCCCTGCCTGCGCCGGCCGGATGTGCTGATGAGTCTGATCACCTACTGGCAGCATCATCCGGCACTGTCCTATCTGTTCTCCGGCATGTTCATCGGGCCGACAAGCCAGGCGCCACGCGTTGATGAAGCACGCCACGAGAGTCTGTACGAGCTGGAGATCGCCTTCCAGCAGATGCAGGAGCGGCTGAAGCCTGGCGAGGAGACGCTGCAACCGTGGCTGGTGGATCGCTTGTTGCGCAACCTGTTGATCGATCTCTCCGGCAACACGCATCGCGCCGAGTTCTGCATCGACAAACTGTATTCGCCGGATAGCTCGACCGGCAGGCTCGGGCTGGTCGAGTTCCGTGGCTTCGAGATGCCGCCGCATGCGCAGATGTCGCTGTTGCAGATGCTGCTGCTGCGCGCGCTGGTGGCACGTTTCTGGCAGGCCCCTTATCGCGGTAGCCTGACCCGCTGGGGCACGGAGCTGCACGATCGTTACATGCTGCCGCATTTCATTGCGCAGGATATGCGCGATGTGGTGCTGGATATGCAGCGCGCGGGCTATGCCTTCGAGTTTGACTGGTTCGCACCGTTCCTTGAATTCCGCTTCCCGCGCTTTGGTACGGTGGTGTACGACGATATCGAGATCGAACTGCGTCAGGCCATCGAGCCGTGGCATGTGCTGGGCGAGGAGGTGGCTGCAGGGGCCACGGCGCGTTATGTGGATTCCTCGGTGGAGCGCGTGCAGGTCAAGGTGAGCCGCATGAACGACAGCCGGCATATCGTCACCTGTAACGGCCGTCCGCTGCCTCTGACCCCGACCGGTATCCGCGGCGAATATGTCGCCGGTGTTCGCTACCGCGCGTGGTGTCCGCCATCCGGCCTGCATCCGACCATCGATGTGCAGGCACCGCTGGTGTTCGATCTGGTGGATACATGGAGCGGGCGTTCCATCGGTGGTTGCACCTACCATGTGGTGCATCCGGGCGGGCGTAACTACGACAGCTTCCCGGTCAATGCCAATGAGGCCGAGTCGCGCCGGGTGGCCCGTTTCTGGAATCACGGCCATACCCCCGGCCAGATGCATGTGCGTCGTGAAGGGCGCAATCCGGATTATCCGCTGACGCTGGACCTGCGTCGTGCGCCGGAACCCGTCATGGAAGGTGTGGCCGCCCGGCCTGTAGAGCTGTCAAAGCCGAAGCGCAGTTAAAAAATAGCGTGCTTGAAATAACTGGGGGATATCTTTTTTCGCAGGTTTTGCTCAGGCTCCGCCGTTGTGTTGCCTGTGGTGAAGCTGCGGATGGCACAAGAATTGTTTGAGGTTTGATATGACGTATTGCGTAAGCATCAATGTTGAAAACGGTTTTGTCGCTTGTTCCGACTCGCGCACCAATGCCGGCTTTGACGATGTTTCAGTCTATCGCAAGATGCATACCTTCGTATGGCCCGGAAACCGCGTGTTCGCCCTGATGTCGGCGGGCAATCTGGCGACGACCCAGCTTGTCACCCGTAAACTCAATGCCGATGTGAAGAGCGGGGCGCTTCCCAATCTGCTGTCGGTCAGCAGCATGCAGGAGGCCGCCGACTATATCGCTGCGGTGAATATGAACATCCAGAACCTTCATGTGGTGCGCGAGGCCGGTAACACCAGCTTCGAGGCCAGTTTTATCCTGGCCGGCCAGATCGCAGGCTCGCGGCATGAAACCCTGATGATCTATCCGCAGGGCAATTTTATCCACGAATCCGATGAGCACCCGTTTTTGCAGATCGGCGAGACCAAGTACGGCAAGCCGATCCTCGATCGCGTGGTCAACCGGCAGACCTTTCTGGAGCGGGCCGGCCGCTGTGCGCTGGTGTCGATGAACTCGACCATCCGCAGTAACCTGACCGTGGGGCCGCCAATCGATCTGTTGATCTATGAGAAGGACAGTCTGGATTTTCCGCGGCAGATGAGTCTGGCCGAGGACGACCCGTTTTCCAAACAGATCGCCGAAGCCTGGAACGAGGGCCTGATCAGGGCTTTGCAGAACCTGCCCAAGTTCTACTGGGAATCGCTCGATAACGCGCCCCAGCAGCCATCTGCGAATTCGGATCAGTCATATTAAGCAGGTAAAACCCCGGTGTGTGTTTCAAATGTTGCAAGATTGTCAACTTGCCGCTATGGTTCGCCGCCCTATAACAAGGATAGACAAAGGAAGCTGGATTCATGGCGTTGGATTTGGAACAGAAAAACGAAGTAATCAATAAATATGCAACCCACGAGGGCGACACCGGTTCGCCTGAGGTTCAGGTTGCGCTGCTTACCGCCCGCATCAACGGGCTGAGCGAGCACTTCAAGGATAACCACAAGGATCATCATTCCCGTCGTGGTCTGCTGAAGATGGTCGGCGTCCGCCGTAACCTCCTCAAGTACCTGAAGAACAAAGACTTCAACCGCTACCGCACGCTGATCGACAGCCTGGGGCTGCGTCGCTGAATTTCTGCAAGGGCGAGCCTAGGCTCGCCCTTCTTTTTTGCCCCCTTCGATTCACCTCTTTTTATAACTTTGTTTCCAACCCACGCATGAATCCGGCAAAAAAGGAATGAATATGTTCAATATCAAGAAGACCTCCGCCAATGTGGGCGGACAGGAAGTATCGTTTGAAACCGGGCGAGTCGCCCGTCAGGCCGGCGGTTCCGTGCTGGCCCAGTGCGGCGATGTCGTCGTACATGTCGCGGCCACCGCAGCCAAGTCCCCGCTGCAGGGTGTGGATTTCATGCCGCTGACCGTCCACTATCAGGAGAAGACCTACGCAGCCGGCCGTTTCCTCGGCGGCTTCTTCAAGCGCGAAGGCCGTCCGTCCGAGAAAGAGACCCTGACCAGCCGCCTGATCGATCGTCCGATCCGCCCGCTGTTCCCGAAGGGCTATTTCCACGAGACCCAGATCATCGCCACCGTGATTTCCGCCGATGAGCAGACCAATCCGGATATCGTCGCCATCAATGGCGTTTCCGCAGCACTGGCCATCTCCGATGTGCCGTTCGCCGAGCCGATCGCCGCTTCCCGCGTCGGTTTCATCAATGGCGAGTATGTGCTGAACCCGACCTACGAGCAGCTCAAGGAATCCCGTCTTGATCTGGTGGTTGCGGGTACCCGCGACGCAGTGCTGATGATCGAATCCGAGGCCAAGGAGCTTTCTGAGGAGCAGATGATCGACGCGATCATCTTCGGTCAGGAAGGCTACCAGCCGGTGCTGGACGCCATCGAAGAGCTGGCCCGTCAGGCCGGTAAGGAAAAGATGGTGATCGAGGTCGCCGGTTCCGGCAATGCCGTGAAGGATGCCGTGAAGGCCGCTTTCGAGGCTGATGTCCGCGCCGCTTATGCCATCAAGGACAAGTCCGAGCGCGCCGCGAAGATCGATGCCTTCCGTCAGGCCGCACAGGCCAGGCTGGCCGGCAGCGAAGAGGCTCCGGGTGAGTTCTCCTCCAACGATGTGTCCTCCGCGCTAAAGAGTCTGGAGAAGGATGTGGTCCGCCGTTCCATCATTGCCGGCAACCCGCGTATCGACGGTCGTTCGACCAAGGATGTGCGCGCTATCGATTGCCAGATCGGCGTGCTGCCGCGCACCCACGGTTCCGCCCTGTTCACACGTGGCGAGACCCAGGCGCTGGTCACCATCACGCTGGGCACCGAGTCCGATATGCAGATGACCGAGTCGCTGGAAGGTGTCGATAAGCAGCGCTTCATGCTGCATTACAACTTCCCGCCGTACTCCGTCGGTGAAGCCCGTCGCTTCGGCCCTCCGGGGCGTCGCGAGATCGGTCATGGGCGTCTGGCACGTCGTGGTGTGGAAGCCGTGCTTCCGACCATGGATGACTTCGGTTATGCCATCCGTTCCGTTTCAGAGATCACCGAATCCAACGGTTCCTCCTCGATGGCCTCCGTGTGCGGCACCTCGCTGGCACTGATGGATGCCGGTGTGCCGGTGAAGGCAGCTGTGGCCGGTGTGGCCATGGGCCTGATCCTCGAGAAGGACGGCTATGCCGTGCTGACCGATATCCTGGGCGACGAAGATCATCTGGGCGATATGGACTTCAAGGTGGCCGGTACCCGCGATGGCGTGACCACGCTGCAGCTGGACATCAAGATCGGCGGTCTGACCCGCGAGATCATGCGCGAAGCCCTGGCTCAGGCGCATGACGGTCGTATCCATATCCTGAACGAGATGGAGAAGTGCATCGCCCAGCCGCGTGCTGCCATTGCCGACCATGCTCCGCGCATGTTCACCATGAAGATCCATCCGGACAAGATCCGCGAAGTGATCGGTGCAGGCGGCAAGGTGATCCGTGGTATCGTCGAAGAGTCCGGCGCCAAGGTGGATATCGAGGACGATGGCAGCATCAAGATCTTCGCTGTTACCGGTGAAGCCGGCGAGAAGGCCAGGAAGCTGATTGAGGATATCGTTGCCGAGGTCGAAGTCGGCCGCGTGTATGAGGGCAAGGTCGTCAAGCTGATGGACTTCGGTGCATTCGTGCGTCTGGTCGGTCAGACCGACGGCCTGGTGCACATCTCGCAGATCTCCAGCGAGCGCGTTGCCAAGGTCGGCGATGTGCTGAGCGAGGGTCAGGTGGTCCGCGTCAAGGTTCTGGAAGTCGACCGCAGCGGCAAGATCCGTCTGTCTATGAAGGATGTGGACAAATAAGCTGCAGCCTTAAGCTGATGTTTAATACGGGAGGCGGGTTACCGCCTCCCTTCTTTTTGCCGGAGAGTGTATGACGTCACCGATTGATGAATCCCGCATCGCCAGCGGACCGCTGCTGTTGAGCCATGCGATGCCGGCGGCGCAAACCGTGTCGCTGGGCATCTTCCTCGATGTCGGCAGCCGTGATGAGACAGCGGCACAGGCCGGCATGGCGCATGCGCTGGAGCACATGCTGTTCAAGGGCACGAAAAAGCTGGATGTGGATGCACTGGCCGAATTGCTGGACAGGCTCGGCGGTACGGCCAATGCCTTCACGGCGCGCGAACGCACCTGCTTCCATATGCGGGTGTTGCGCGAGGACTGGCAGGAAGCGTTGTCCACGCTGTGCGATATGGTCATCGACCCGGCATTGCCCGAGGATGAATGGCAGCGCGAGCGCGAGGTCATCTATTCCGAGATGGCGATGGCCGAAGATGTGCCGGAGGACTGGGTGTTCGACCAGCATGTCGAGGCTTTGTATCCGGATCAGGCGCTTGGCCGTCCGGTGCTGGGCAGCCGTGAGTCGCTGGCCGGCTTCGATGCCGGAAATCTTGCCGCCTTCCTCGGTGCGCATTATCGCCCGCCGCATATGCTGATCGCCGCAGCCGGCGGTATCACCCATGACGAACTGACGAACTTTCTCGGGCAGCGTGACTGGCCGCAGGGCACGGCACAGCTCGCCCGCAACGGCGCGCAGATGGCCAGCGGCGTACAGTTGCTGGAACGCGACGACGAACAGGGTTATTTCGTGATCTCCATGCCGGGCATTGCCGTGGCATCGGAAGAGCGTCCGGTGGCCTGGCTGGTGAATCAGATCCTCGGCGGCGGCATGAGTTCGCGGCTGTTCCGCGAGGTGCGCGAAAAACGTGGTCTGGCTTACGGCGTGTCCTCGCATCTGTCGGGTCTTTCAGACACCGGCGCATGGAGCATCAGCGGCAGCACGGATTGCGGCAGGCTGGGCGAATGCATGCGCGTGGTCAGGCAGGTGATGCAGGACTTTTCCGCTTCGCTGAATCAGGACGAGTTGCAGCGCGCCGTGCGCCAGCTGGAGGTGTCGCTGCGCATGGGCATGGATTCGGTCGAATCGAATATGATGCATCTGGGCACCCGGCTCGATGAACCCGCCATCCGGACCCAGGATGCATGGGTGGATGCGATCCGGCGGGTGACGCTGGATGAGGCGCGCGACTGGTCGGCACGCTTGCTATCCACTCCTGCGCTGTGGACATGCAGCGGTCCTGAGGAATCGCTGGGGTCTCTGCCTGCGGATCTGCCGCGGGATTTGCAGGGCTGAGTTTACGGGGATACAGTCCGCCCGCATGAATATCTGGAGTCATATCAAGGAAGACATCGCCACCGCGTTCGTTCGCGATCCGGCGGCGCGTTCCACGCTGGAGGTCGTCACGGCCTATCCCGGCCTGCATGCGGTATGGATGTATCGTCTGGCGCACTGTCTCTGGCTGCACCAATGGCTCTGGCTCGGACGCATGGTTTCGCATATGGCACGCTGGTTCACCGGTATCGAGATCCATCCCGGCGCCACCATCGGCCGCCGTTTCTTTATTGATCACGGCATGGGTGTGGTGATCGGTGAAACAACCGAGATCGGCGATGATGTGACGCTGTACCACGGAGTGACGCTGGGCGGTACGACCTGGCAGAAGAAGAAACGTCACCCGACCCTGCACGACGGCGTGATCGTCGGCACCGGCGCCAAGGTGCTGGGCGCCATCGAGATCGGCGAGCACAGCCGCATCGGTGCGAATTCCGTGGTGTTGCGCGATGTGCCGGCACATTCCACGGTGATCGGCATTCCCGGCACCGTCGTCGGCAAGACCGAGACCATCATTCAGGGCGGGCGCATCAATCTCGATCATCATGCCATGCCCAACCCGGTGGCCGAAGCCATCCGCCATGTGATGAAGCTGGTGGACGATGTGAATGCCCGGGTGGATGAGCTGCATCCGGAGATCAAGGAAGACGGGCATCAGAAGTCCCCGCAGATGAAGAAGACCGAGAAGGATATGCGCAAGGAACACAAGGATATCGAGCGCTTTCTGGGTGGCGGCGGAATCTAGTTTTCCGGTAATGCTTCAAGCGGTCCCGGAGTCAGAATCTACTCTCCACTGTATCCTGTTTGTTTTCTTAAGTTTTTTTAATTGTTTGATACTTGACTGAATTGGTCGGGATTATAATATCCCACCCATGCATGGGGGTATTCCCCCTCTGGAGGTATCAAATGCGATTGACCAGCAAGGGCCGTTATGCGGTATCGGCCATGATCGACCTGACCAAGAATCAGCATAACGGACCGGTGAATCTGGCCGCTATTTCCGACCGGCAGTTTATTTCCCTTTCCTATCTGGAGCAGTTGTTCCGCAGGCTGCGCGAAGGCGGCTTGGTGAAGAGTGTACGCGGTCCCGGGGGTGGCTATCTGCTGAACCGCGAGCCTGTCGAGATCACAGTGTCCGATGTGATACGTGCTGTCGACGAGCAGATCAAGGCAACTCGTTGCGTGAATGCACTGCGCGGCTGCCATCGCGGCAACCGTTGCGACACGCATGAGCTGTGGGATGCGCTCGGCATGCACATCTATCGTTTCCTCGATGTGGTGACGCTACAGGATGTTTGCGACAAGAAGGTGTCTCTTGAAGGCGTTGATCTTGCGCCTGTCGAGCAGTACGCGGCGACACCGATGCCGCAACCGATCAAGATGATGGACAAGCGGGTTGCAGCGGTATCTTGATTTCAATGCCACCTGTCCGCCGCTGGAGTCTGCGCTGGATGCGCAGGCACAAGCGGCACGGCAGGCCTGCGGCAACCCTTCCAGTCTGCACTGGGCCGGGCGCAATGCGCGCCGCGTGCTCGATGATGCGCGTGATGCGCTAGCAGGGTTTCTCGGCGTGGAGAGCGGCTCGGTGGTGTTCACCTCCGGCGGCACCGAGTCGAATAATCTCGCCATCAGCGGGTTCTGCGCCAATCACAAGCAGGGACATATCATCACCACGGCCATCGAACATCCGGCCGTACTGCAGCCCGTCGAACGACTTGAACAGGCCGGTTGGCAGGTCACGCGTGTCCGTCCTGACAAGCGCGGTGCGGTTTGTGCGGATGATGTTGCGGCGGCGATGCGTGAAGACACCCGGCTGGTGGCCGTGATGGCGGCGAACAACGAAACCGGTGTTGTGCAACCGGTTGCTGAGATCGGCGCACTGTGCCGTGAGAAGGGCATTGCCTTCATGGTGGATGCCGTGCAGATGCTGGGTAAGACGAAGATTTCCATGTGCGACTGGCAGGCGGATTTCATGTCACTTTCCGCGCACAAGATCGGCGGCCCGCGCGGTGTCGGTGCGTTGATTGTGCGGCGCGGGATGAACTTGCAGGAAATCGCTCCGGGCGGCGGGCAGGAGCGCAAGCGGCGTTCGGGCACCGAGAATGTTCCGGGCATCGCAGGCTTTGCTGCCGCACTCGGCGGTATCGATTTCAATGCCTATGCAACGATGCGTGATGCTTTCGAGTCAGCGCTGCTGGAAGCTGTTCCTGCGGCGACGGTGTTCGGACGGGATGCACAGCGCACCCCGAACACCAGCATATTTTGCATCCCCGGGCTGGATGGCGAAACCATGTTGATGCAGCTTGATCTCGCCGGCTTCGCTGTGGCTTCGGGCTCGGCCTGCTCGTCGGGCAAGCGCGAGCCCTCGCATGTGCTGCTGGCCATGGGGGCGACACAGGAGCAGGCGCGCAGCAGTATCCGTGTCAGCTTCGGGCCGGGAAACACGCAGGAAGATGCGATTGCACTGGTCGGCGAACTGGTGCGCATCCGCAAGCGCCTGCGCGGCATGGCCGGCGCGGCGTAATATGATCGACACTGACGGAGACGATATGCAGGACACAGCAATACAGACACCCGATATCCAGCTGACCGATGCTGCCGTAAATCGCATGCGCCAGCAGGCACAGGATAAGGGAGTGGCCGGTATCCGGCTATCCCTGCGCGAAGCCGGGTGTTCGGGTCTGGAATATGTGGTTGATTTCTGCGATGCCCCTGTAGCTGGCGATCATGTACTTCCCTTTGACGGCTTTTCACTGTTTGTTGATGCCGAATCCTATGTCCGCGCCCTGACCGGACTGGTCGTTGATTTCGAGCAGGATCTGATGTCTTCCGCCTTCGTGTTCCGCAATCCCAATAAAAAGGGTGAATGCGGCTGCGGGGTATCGTTCACCGTTTAGTCTCTTTTTCAGGGCGGATAGCCAGTCCGCCACGAAATCAGATCCTTAAAAGCTCGCGCAATGACGCAGCGGATCCGGCCACCGCAAAACATTCAGTTGTGTGGGCCGCATTTTTACCCTCGTCCTTTAGGACGATTACCAATATTTTCCAGCAGGAATAACCTCAGTGCTCTGAATGGGTATTCGTGCCCGGTTCAGGAGATTTGATAATTTGGTTTTGGTGGCAGGGGATAATATGAAAGGCTCTAGACTAGCAGGATGATCTGGCTTCGGACCCCTGAATAAACCGGCCGGCGGCTTTCACAGCGCCGGCCGTTTGGTTTGTGTTTGGTGCTGTTTGTTAGAGCTCCCCCGAATCGGTGTTTGTCTGTCCTCCCGGAGGTATTGGATCAGTCTGTCAGGCGATATCCAGGGTCGGGATCATGAACTCCAGGCATTGTCCCAAAGGAAGTGATGCCACCCATGCCAGTAGCACAGCGGGTATTGCTGCGTCCGGCTTTGCTTTTTTCTTGGGACAAAGTTGATTCTCAATAGCGGGCCAATGGTGAAACAGCATGTAGTGGCCTGCGCCCTCCATCCAGCTGGTATGCACGACCTGTTTGAGTCTGTTGCGGAAGCGATCGATCAGGGTGAAGGGCGAATGCTTGTCTTGCTTGCCATGCCAGATGCTCACCGGACAGGCAATCGCTCCGGCACTGATTCGCCATCGGGTGGAGATATACATCAGTTCGTCGATTATGTGCCCGATGCCCTGGCGGGTGGTTTCCCTGAAGGCTTCATGCAGGTGCTGCTTGAGTCCGGCATCCTCCAGCACTTCCCTGTCCATATCCGGGCTGCTGTTAGTGATCAGCTTTAGGTAGGAATCCGGTTCTTTCAGCGCAGCCTGCATGGATAGCTTGAGGAAGGCGCGGGCAGCTTCCGGGTTGCTGCGCGCCAGATGAATCACCATGCGGTTGATCGGCAGCAGGTGGGCCGCGTCAGCAAGATTACGCAAGGGTGCGATGCTGCTAATCAGGCAGAGATGGTTGACGATATCCGGATATTCGACAGCCAGAGCCATGGCATATACACCTCCGGCGGAGTGGCCTGCGACACAACATTCGCTAATGCCCAGTTGCTGCAGGAAATGACGCATATCCTCCAGCCATTGCTGCATCGGATCTTGCAGTGCGGGTGATGAAAGGCCGTAGCCCGCCCTGTCCGGGGCGATCAGGCGGAAGCCGCATTTCCCCCGGGAAATCGATTCAACAGGCAGCATCAACCTGCAACCGGTGATGGCGTGGCAGAACAGAACAGGCATCCCTATCGGATCGCCATATTCAGCGTAGGATATGGTGCGTCCTGAGGGAAGGCGCATAACCCTTGTTTTCGACGATATGCCGGATTGCAAGGCCGGGGGCTTTTGTTGCAGGGCCAGAATGGGATTGATGAACACCATCTTGACCAGATCCGCCTGACGTTCAGCACCTGTCTTGGCGAAGATATGTTTCAGATGGCTTCTGGCCGTGGCGATGCTGATGCCCATGCGTTCTGCGGCCTCTTTAAGGCTTGAATGGCCGTCGCACAGTCGGGCGGTGAGCTGGGCCTCCTTCTCCGTCAGGTTGTAATGCGTCATCAGCTGGTCGATACGGATGTTGCGCCGGTAGGTGTGATGTCCCAGATAGATCGCCAACTGTCGATTCGCACCCTCACCGAAATTTGATATCCACAGACTCAGATCACCCATGCGCAGTGGTGCGCCATGGGCTTCACCCGAGGTAACCTGTTTGACGGTTTCCAGAAATTGCTTCTGCCGCCCGCTATGGTTGAAATGAAGCTCGGTATCGTGCCGGGCACCGATGTGTTCAAGCAGGTCCGCAGCACGGGTGTTCTTGGAAAGGATGCTCGCCTGCGTTGAGATCAATACGATGCCCATGGGGATATGATCGAGCACGGTGTCCGCGTGATTGCTTTTCAGATGCAGGGCGGCGATTTTTTCCAGTAGCTCGTTGGCACGTTGCACATGCGGCAGCAGGCCGGACATATGCTCTGAATGACTGCTGTTGAGGCCGTCTTTATGCTTCAGGGAAAAGAATTCGTCCATCAGGCCGAGCAGGGCCGGCAGTTCACTTTCATTATCGACAAGCGCGTAAATGCTGTGTAACAGTTTGTCATATAAGAACGATTTTCTTTCGTCCGACACCTTGGTTCCTGATTCCATGGCGACTTTATAGGTGGCAATACCCATTATTGCAATAGCCTCTACCCCATATGGGGGAAGACAGGGGGTTTCGGAAAACCATGATGTGTGTCACAAAACCGGAAAGTTTTGTTTTGATGTAATTATTAAGGGGTAGGAAAACCATGCAAATCAACAAATTCTCAGTTATATCATTCATGCTGCTGGCCATGCTGGCACTTGCGCCGCTTTCGGCACAGGCCGCTGCAGATCTTTCGTCCACGTTCACAAGCAGCGCAAGCGGTGTGGATGTGACCATTAGCAACAACGGTGCGGACGCGCTTTATAACGTGAGCCTGCAGCCTGTGGGTGCGGGTGTGGGTGCGGGTGTGGATGCGGCCGCAGCGGCGGTCAATGTGGGAACGATTGCCGCCGGTGGCACAGCCAGCTTCCAGCTCGGCGGCGTTTCCCCTGTTGGATACATGGTTCTCAATGGTGGCGGCACCGATTCCGCGGGCCAGCCGGTTTCGATTTCAGTTGTAAGCGAGGGGAAGTAATATGAATATCAAACGCAAACTTTTCGGATTCTTCACGGCGGCCTTGCTGCCATTTGTCATGTCCGGCACGGCAAATGCCGGTCTGAGCGACGGTCTGGCTGGTTACTGGACCTTCGATGAAGGCGTCGGCATCGTCGCCAACGACGTGTCCGGCAACGGAAACACCGGCGCCATCAACGGTAGCGCAAACTTCGGTCCCGGTCATGTGAATACCGGTCTGTATTTCAACGGCAACAGTCAGAATGTCGTGATACCCGACTCTGCTTCGCTCAATCCAACTACGGGCCTGACCATCAGTGCCTTCGTGCAGGCGGACGTGACGACCGGAGATATCGTCAGCAAGGATGGCGAACTTACCGAACGCCAGTACATGATCAATATCGCGGGTGGGCGTTTCCGTGCTCATGTGGGAACGACCACCGGCTTCTGGGTGTTCGACGGCGCGTCTATTATCGCCCCGGGTTCCCAACACCATGTGGCCATGACCTACAATGGCGGATGGCTTAAGTTGTTTGTGGATGGAAAGCCTGACGGAGCCTGGCAAGTCAGCGGCACGATTTTGCCGACCACGCAACCGGTTCGCATCGGTGGCGGCGCCCCGACAGGCACAGGGCAGCTTTTCTTCACAGGCGGAATCGATGAGGTGAAGATCTACAACCGCGCACTGGCCGATTGCGAGGTCGCGCGCCTGGCCGGAAGCATGGGTCTGTGCCTTCTGCCGGCTGTTAAATCCACCACCTCTCCCAGTAATCAGTACCAGCTGATTGATCCCGAATTGAGTCAGGATATTGTTGTCGATAATGCGCACAACAACGCCCTCGGCATGGCCTGGTTGCCGAATGGCAACATGCTGCGCAGAAGCGGAAACACCATCTACGAATACACGGTGGATCAGTCCCGCCTGATTTATAGCACGCCTGTTTATAACATTGCTGCTTCACGTTTTGTCCCGGGGCTTTCCACGTCCGGATATGGCATTACGAACGGCACGGACGGTTATATCTATGCGAATGACTACTACGGCCTGTATCGTATCGACCCGATTAGCTGGACAGCGACCAGGGTCGGGCCCTATGGGTATTACTATGGCATTGGCACCCTGCCGGATGGCCGTATCGTCAACGAAGGCAACTTCGGCAACACTATTTATGTCTATAACCCGGCCACGGGTGTTCAAAGTATTTTCCATAATACCGGAACCTTCACCGATGACCTGACCACAACCGATACCGGTTATGTGATTCTGGCGACCTTGAATGCCAGTCAGGTGCGCGTGCTGGACAGTAACGGAAACTATGTGAATGTGGCCAATGTTCGCGGCTATACGGGTGTCGGCAGGCCCGATGGTATGGCCTATGCCGATGGCTCGATTTATTCCGCCAACACCGATGGCTCGATTTCACGGTATGATTTCTCCGGCCCGAACTTCACCGGTTCGGCGACCGAAACGATCGTGGCTGCAAATGGCGCCTATGGCGACCTGTCTTCGGTAGGCCCGGATGGCGCATTCTATATCACCACCAATGCGCTGCGTTATGATGATGGCGGTTACCGTAGCGGTTGGGGTGTTGTGCGCATTTCCAAGCCGGGCGGGTTCTCCACCCCGCCGGGCGTGCCGGCCAATAAGCCACCGGTGGCTGATGCGGGAGCGGCGCAGACCGTGGAGTGCACGGGCGCATCCAGTGCCAATGCCACGCTTGCCGGTACTGCCTCCGATCCGGATAATGATTCGTTGACCTTAACCTGGTCATGGAACGGCAGCGTGCAGGCATCCGGCGTGAATGTGCAGGCCTCCTTCCCGCTGGGGACTACGCAGGTCACCTTGAGCGTGGATGACGGTAACGGCCATGTTGTGACATCGAATACCTCGGTAACCGTGCAGGATACGACGGCCCCGACGGTGAATGCCGGTCCGGACGTGGCACTTGAGGCCACCAGCACCAGCGGCGCTGCCTATGATGTGGCCGCCCAGTCTTCGGCTACCGATACCTGCTGTTCTGTCGCGACCAGTGTTTCGCCAGCGGGTGTTTATCCGCTGGGCACCACGCCGGTGACCGTTTCTGCCACCGATTGCTCCGGCAATACCGGCAGCGCCACGATGAACGTGACGGTGGTTGATACCACGGCTCCGGCACTGAACCTTCCTGCCAATGTGGTTGCCGAAGCGACTGGTATCCTCAGCCCGGTAGGGATCGGCGCCGCCACTGCAAGCGATATCTTCGCCGTGAGCATTTCCAGCGACGCACCGGTATTGTTCGTTCTCGGCGACACCCTCGTGCATTGGACGGCGACGGATGCCAACGGTAACGTCTCCACCGGCACGCAGACCGTAACGGTGCAAGACACCACCGCGCCTGTGCTGAATGTTCCGGCCGATGTGAGTGTTGAAGCCAATGGCGTGCTGAGCACGGTTGATCTGGGTGTTGCGACCGCAACCGA
>PEWE01000009.1:25748-32021 GCA_002779605.1 Zetaproteobacteria bacterium CG06_land_8_20_14_3_00_59_53
TGATCTGGGTGTTGCGACCGCGACCGATATCTTCGGTGCGACTGTGACCAACGATGCACCTGCAACGTTCGCTCTGGGCACGACCGTCGTTACCTGGACGGCAACGGACAGCAGCGGTCTGACCTCGACCGGTACACAGAACGTGACCGTGGTTGATACAACTGCTCCGGCTGTGACTGCCTCTCTGGTGCAGGTCAGTGGCTCGGATGAAGATGAAGCAAGCTTCCAGGTGGTGTTCACCGCCACGGATATTGCCGATCCGAACCCTGTGCAGACTGCAACGCTGAACGGTACAACAGTGAGCAACGGCCAGATCGTGAAGCTGGAGAAGAGCAAGAAGGCCGAGGTTGAGATGGAGCACGGCAAGCTGCAGATCAGCGGCCTGAGCTTCAGCCTGAATGTTTCGGCCACCGATGCATCCGGCAACGTGGGTGCAGCTGCAGCGGCTTATGCCTTCCCTGTGAAGCAGGAAAAGGAAGAGGCGAAGAAGGGCGACGACGGTAAGAAGTCCGAGTCCAGGTCCGGCAGCAAGGACGACGGTAAGAAGTCCAACAGCAAGTCCAGGAAGCGCGATTAATCGCTTCTAGGCAAGCAACCACAACGGCCGGCGGCTTTCATAGCGCCGGCCGGTTTGTTTGTGCTCGAGGCGGATTGAATCGGTGGTTTGATTGCATCCCGCCCTGCGCTACATTGCTGCGGCGGGAAGCAAGAGACCGCCATTCGCTATCAGGGGAAACGCTATGAGCACAACAGTTCTGTTATCCATTTCAGGGCACGACAGGCCGGGCATCGTCCGCGATGTTTCCGGGGCGCTGCTGGAGCTTGATACCAATATCGAGGATTCCTCGATGACCGCGCTGCGCGGACGCTTTGCCATGATGCTGATCGTATCGCTGGGCAGCACGGCCAAACTGGGGGAGCTGAAGGCGGCCATGGCCGATCTGGAGCAGAAGACCGGTCTGCATGTGCAGTCGGTCGAGTTGTCCGAGAACGAGTTCTCCATGCATGCGCCGGAACCGGATTGTGTGGTCACGGTCAGCGGTTCCGACCAGCCGGGTATCGTGCATGCAGTCACCGATGCGCTGGCCGCGATGAACGCCTCGGTGGTCGATCTGTCCACCCGCAGCCGCCAGTATCAGGACGGTAACACGCAATACATGATGGCGCTTGAAGTGGCTGCCGGCGATGCCCTGCCGAAGCTGCAGGAGAGTCTGTCAAAGGTGGCCGACAAGCTCGATGTGGATATCGAGGTGCATGAACTCGACGGAGACGTGCTTTAGTTCCGGGCAGATCTTTTGCAGATTCAAGTCCCGACCATCCTCAAGCTTCCCGATGAGCGCCTGCGCCGGGTGGCTGAACCGGTTGATATCCTTGATGCTGCGCTTGAGCAGAGCTTTGCGGTGCTTGATGCCGCGATGCGCGCCGGTCCCGGCGGGGTGGGCATCGCCGCGCCGCAACTGGGCATCAATCGCCGCATGGTCGTGGTAGATGCATCGCTGGGTCGTCATCCCAGCCGCAATCACGGGTTGCTCTGCATGGCCAATCCGGTGGTTGTCGAGGCTTCCGGAGCCGTGGCACTGGGTCGGGAGGGTTGTTTGTCAGTGCCCGACTGGGTGGGCATGGTGCAGCGCCCGAAAACAATACGCGTGCGTTTCCAGGATGCGGCCGGGGTGAGACATGAGATCGAATCATCCGGTTTCGAGGCGCGGGTGATCCAGCATGAGATCGATCATCTCGACGGTATCCTGTTCATCGACCGTGTGGTTTCCACCAAAGAACTCGTACGCCGCATGGGTCGATAGGGAAACGTCGTCGCGGACTGGTCAGTGAAAAATTCGCGGCTAGCATGAAGCGCATGACCGCTTCCACCTCAACCACCCGACTCGTCATCCTGCAGGGACAGCCCGCGTTGTCCGATTTCCGCCGCGACAAGCTGTTGCAACAATTCAAAACCCTAGATCTGTACGGCTTGCAAGCCGATGCATTCTATCTGCATATCGCCGAGGTCGAATCCGGATGGGGTGCACAGGATAGTGCGCGACTGGCCGCCATCCTCGGTCATCAGCACACCCCGTTTTCAGCAGCAGCCTCCGACGATTTGTTCATCGTCACTCCCAGAGTGGGCACCATCAGTCCTTGGTCGTCTAAGGCGACGGATATTGCAGCACACTGCGGTCTGCAGGGCCTTGTCCGGCTTGAGCGGGGCATTGTCTACCGGATATCCGGAGCGGCACAGCTCAGCCGCTCCCTGATCGCCGAATGTATCCATGACCGTATGACGGAGTCCGTGCTCAACGATAGTACTTCACTTGAACATCTGTTCTCGCATCAGCAGCCGGCACCGCTGGCGCATGTGGATGTGTTGCAAGGCGGTCGCGAGGCTCTGGTGGCGGCGAACAGGAGCCTCGGTCTTGCGCTGGCCGCGGACGAGATCGATTACCTGTTGAAGCATTTTCTGGCCATGCAGCGTAACCCGTCCGATGCCGAGTTGATGATGTTCGCGCAGGCCAATTCCGAGCACTGCCGTCACAAGATATTCAATGCCGAGTGGTGCATTGATGGAGAAGAACAGGCGCACAGCCTGTTCGCCATGATCCGGCACACACACAAGAGCAGCCCGGACGGAACGCTGGTCGCCTACAGTGATAATTCATCGGTGATCGAAGGCGGCAGAACCGCGCGTTTCTATCCCGATGCCGATAAGACCTACACGGCGCATGACGATCTGACCCATATCCTGATGAAGGTGGAGACGCATAACCACCCGACGGCCATTTCCCCTTTCCCGGGAGCCGCAACCGGCTCCGGCGGCGAGATCCGCGACGAGGGCGCCACCGGCATCGGCAGCAAGCCGAAGGCTGGTCTGTGCGGTTTTTCCGTGTCCAATCTGCGCATTCCCGGCTTCGAGCAGCCGTGGGAGCGTGAGTTCGGCAAGCCCGGGCGCATCGCCTCGGCACTGGATATCATGCTGGAAGGGCCGATCGGTGCCGCAGCCTTCAACAACGAATTCGGTCGCCCGAATCTTTGCGGCTATTTTCGCAGCTACGAGCAACTGGTCGGCGAACACGCAGGCAAGGGAAAGAAGGCAACCCTGTACGGCTACCACAAGCCAGTGATGATCGCCGGCGGCGTGGGCAATATCGATGCGCGCCACATCCACAAGAGCGAGGTGCCCGAGGGTTCGCTGGTCATCCAGCTGGGCGGGCCTGCGATGCTGATCGGCCTCGGCGGCGGCGCGGCATCAAGCATGGATGCCGGCGCCAATGTCGAGTCGCTGGATTTCGATTCGGTGCAGCGCGGCAATCCCGAGATGGAGCGCCGGTGCCAGGAGGTGCTGGATCGCTGCTGGCAGATGGGGGACGACAATCCCATCCTGTTCATCCACGACATCGGCGCGGGTGGTCTGTCCAATGCGGTGCCGGAGCTGATCAACGATGCCGGACGTGGCGGCTGGATCGATCTGCGCGCGGTGCACAATATGGAGCCGGGCATGAGCCCGATGCAGATCTGGTGCAATGAGGCGCAGGAGCGCTATGTGCTGGCCATCGCCAAGGATGATCTGCATCGTTTCCGCGAGATATGCGAGCGCGAGAGGTGTCTTTTCGCCGTGCTCGGCGAGACCACCCTGGAGCGGCAGCTACTGGTCGAGGATCCGCAATTCAGCAACAAGCCGGTCGATCTTCCCCTGAATGTGCTGCTCGGCAAGCCGCCGAAGATGCGCCGCGAGGTGCAGCGCGTGGCACCCGTTGCCACACCTCTGGATGCCGCAAAGCTGAATATCCCTGATGCAGCCATGCGTGTGCTGCGCCTGCCCGCTGTGGCCGGCAAGGAATTCCTGATCACCATCGGTGACCGCTCGGTGACAGGCCTTGTGGCGCGCGACCAGATGGTCGGTCCGTGGCAGGTGCCGGTGGCCGATTGTGCTGTGACCCTGCGCGATTTCACCGGCTATGCGGGTGAGGTGATGAGCATGGGCGAGCGCAGCCCGCTTGCGATTCTCGATGCCCCTGCGGCTGCGCGCATGGCGGTCGGCGAAGCCATTACGAACATCGCTGCCGCGGATATTGAAAAGCTCGGCGATGTGAAGCTGTCGGCCAACTGGATGGCCGCCTGCGGACATGCGGGTGAGGATGCGCGGTTGTACGATAGTGTGCAGGCTATCGGTCTGGAGCTTTGTCCTGCACTCGGTATCTCGATTCCGGTGGGCAAAGACTCGCTGTCGATGAAGAGCGTGTGGGGAGAAGGGGAATCCCGTCGCGAGATGATCTCCCCCGTGACGCTGAATATCTCCGCCTTTGCACCGGTGATGGACGCGCGTCGCACGCTGACGCCCGAACTGCGCATGGATCAGGGTGATACCGATCTTATCCTGCTCGATCTGGGCAAGGGTCAGCACCGACTCGGCGGCTCGGCGCTGGCACAGGTGTTCGGCGCGACCGGCGGGGCGACTCCCGATGTGGACGATGCGGCCCTGTTGAAAGCCTTTTTCAATGGCATCCGTCGTCTGTCCCGCGAGAATCTTCTGCTGGCCTACCACGACCGCTCCGATGGCGGGCTGTTCGCCACGCTGTGCGAAATGGCCTTTGCCGGTCGCTGCGGCCTGACCATCCATCTCGAAGCTCTGGGTCATGACGAGGCAGGCATCATGTTTGCCGAGGAGTTGGGAGCAGTCGTCCAGATCCGCCGTGCCGACCGTGAAAAGGTGCTGGCGCATCTGGCGATCGAGGGGTTGGCGCATGTGGCCCATATCATCGGTCATCCGCGCAAGGACAAGCTGGTGTACTTCCATGGACATACAGGCGGCTTGATCGACATGCATGTACAGGATCTGCATCGGGTGTGGGCTGAAACCAGTTATCGCATGCAGGAGCTCCGTGACAATCCCGATTGCGCGCGCGAATCCTTCGAGGCGCTTGCCGACCGGCAGGATACCGGCCTGCAGGCCGATCTGAGTTTCGATCCTGCGGAGAATATCTGTGCCCCGTATGTCGGCTGTGCAAAGCCGCGCATGGCTATTCTCCGCGAGCAGGGGGTCAACGGTCAGATCGAGATGGCAGCAGCCTTCGATCGCGCCGGTTTCGACTGTGCGGATGTGCACATGTCGGACATCATCGAGGGACGCGTGCAGCTCGAAGACTTCCGTGGGCTGGTCGCCTGCGGCGGCTTCTCCTACGGCGATGTGCTGGGTGCCGGTCGCGGCTGGGCCAGTTCGATCCTGTATAACGCGCGGGCCCGCGATGAATTCGAGGCGTTCTTCAATCGGGACGACTCGTTCGCACTCGGTGTGTGTAACGGCTGCCAGATGATGAGCGCGCTTAAAGTCCTGATTCCCGGGGCGGAGCACTGGCCGCGCTTCGAACGCAACCGTTCCGAACAGTTCGAGGCGAGGTTGTTGCAGGTCGAGGTGCTGGATTCACCCTCGCTGTTCATGCGCGATATGGCTGGCTCGAAACTGCCTCTGGTGATGGCGCACGGCGAGGGAAGGGCGGTGTTCGATACGCCGGAGCAGCAGAAACAGGCCGCTGCCTGCCTGCGCTATCTGGCGCCGAACGGTTCGCCGGCGGCAAGCTACCCGGCCAACCCGAACGGTTCGCCGCAAGGATTGACCGGCTTCACCACAGCCGACGGGCGCTTTTCCATCATGATGCCGCATCCGGAGCGACTGTTCCGCTCGGTGCAGTATTCCTGGAAGCCTGAAGGGTGGGGTGAGGACGGCCCATGGCTGCGGATGTTCCGAAATGCCCGCCGCTGGGTGGATTAAGCGTTCAGTCGGAGATCGGTTTCCGGGGGTGGAGCAGCTTTTCGGCCACCTGCAGCAAATGGCTGGGACGGACGGGCTTGTGGATGAATGCCGTGTTCTCCGGCAGCAATAACGGCAGAACCTTGCGGTTGCCCGATAACAGCAGGCAATACAATCCGGGGTAACGCTGGCGCGCCTTGTCGAGCAGGGACTGCACCGCCCCTCCGGGTGCGCTATGGTCGGCAATCAGCAGGTCCGGCGGCTCCATGGCATTTTCCTGCAAGGCCTGCAGGGCGGCGGATGACGTGGTGTAGCCTTTTGTTTTCCAGCCCCGGTTCTGAAACATGGTTGTGATCAGGCGTACGAAGAGTTCATCTCGGTCGATGACGACGACGCTTCCCCCTGTTTTTTCAATACCTTGTTCCATGCCGGCATACTGTTTCCTGAATCAGTGAGTTTACATTGGTAATTTTCTGTTTCTTCTTTTGTAATTAGCTGATTTTATTTATGTTTTATGTTACATTAGAACCGCA
>PEWE01000012.1 GCA_002779605.1 Zetaproteobacteria bacterium CG06_land_8_20_14_3_00_59_53
CATCAAACGCATGGCCTATGGGTTCCGCGATAACGAATACTTCTTCCTCAAAATCAAAGCCGCCTTTCCCGGACTTCCGCGATGACCCTTTTTTTATCCTCCCGACAGTGTTACTGGACTTGCCTGCAAGCCTGCCCGAAGATTTCCACCCATGAACAATGCCTTGATGCGCCCAGCATTCACCCGCGAACTGGCGGAACGTCTGATACGTGGAGAAAGCCTCAATCTCACCGCGCCGCACGGCCTGGGCCGCAGGCAGACGGTGCAGGATCTGCGCAGCATCCTGCCGCCGGAGATGCGGGTGCTTTATGCCGATATGAAATTCAGCCTGCATGATTTCCCGGCGACATTGCGTGAACTCTGCGCTCAGGCGGGTGTGTACGATGCCGAAGTTCCAAACGTGGGTAAGCTCATCATGGCGCTGGCAAAAAAATCTCAACCAACCCTGCTGATCCTGCACAACCTCGATCTGTTGAGGGACAGTCCGCACGACCCGTTGTTCGACACTGAGCTTCTGCCGCATCTGGTCGCTTTCGCTGGACATGCACATTTAAGCCTGCTCACCGTCAGCGAGGATATTTATCCCGACTGGGCACTGCCATGCAAGCACATTGCGATACCGCTATTGGAAAAAAACGGGGATACCTGAGCCGGGCTGAATACTTTCCTTAGCCTTTACCCCTTGCCCAACATGCCGCGGATGGCGGCAGGAAGGTCGGCCGGGATAATGATGGTCTTGGCGTTGTCCGAGGATGATACGGCGCTGATCGCCTCGATGTATTTCTGACCCAGCAGATACATGGCGGGTAGCTCCTGATCCTTGATCGCGCTGCTCACATTCTCGATCGCGGTTTTCGATGCGTTGGAGAGGATGATCTGTGCCTCGGCATCAAGCTTGGATGCCTCCATCCGGCCCTGAGCCTCAAGGATCGCTGCGGATTTCTCGCCATCGGCCTTGGTCACGGTTGCTCTGCGCAGGCGTTCGGCTGCGGCCTGTGCCTCCATCGCCTGCTGCATGGTGGTGGAGGGTTTGATGTCCTGGATCTCGACGTTCTTCAGGGTGATGCCCCAATCGGTGATATTGTCGGCGATGCCCTCTTTCAGCTTCACACGAATCTCCTCGCGAGAGGACAAGGCATCATCCAGCGCCGTACCGCCGATGATGCTGCGCAACGTGGTCTGGATGATGTTCACAATCGCCTGTTCGTAATTCTCCACGCCATAGATCGCCTGATCCGGTTTGGTCACCTGAATGAAGGCCACGGCATTGGCGATGATCACGGCGTTGTCCTTGGTGATCACCTCCTGCCCCGGAATATCCAGCACGATTTCCTTGGTGGTTACCCGTGCTGCCACATCATCCACAAACGGGATGATCAGATTCAGCCCCGGCGACAGGGTCTTCAGATACTTGCCCAGACGCTGCACGACATAATTGCTGCCCTGCGGCACGATGCGCACACCGAGCGCAACCGCCATCACCAGAATGGCGCCGATAAACAGCATCAGCATAGTTCCCACAGACAAGTCTTCCACGATCATTCTCCTGATTTCCTGTTGATTTTGATGCCTTCTTTCTTATTGATCTTAATAATATTGCCGCGCACATCGACGATTCTGATGGCATCGCCTGCCTGCATCGGCTGAACCGATTCGAACTTCCATTCACGCTCGCCCAGAAAAGCGGCCTCCAGCGCCACACGCCCTGTATGCCCCCCGGTCTCCACACTTATCACCACACCGCGCGGTGCATCGATGATCGATGCCGCCACATCTCCGGTGGTACGCACCGTTGCCGTGCGCTTCTGTACCATGCGTATCGGAAAGAACAGTGCCACACCGGCCACCGCAAACAACAGGATCTGCCCCGCCACCGATTCCGGCACCCCGGCATACAGCAGACTGAGAAACACCACCGCAGCCGCAATCGAGAACACCAGCGCCACGGAGGTGAAGGTGGCAGCCTCGGCCAGCAGCAAAAGCACCGCCAGCCCGCCCCAGAAGTAGTAACTGTTTGAAAAGATGAATTCCATACGTCTTCCTTGTGTTTGTTCCCTGGATTAGGACATCCGAATGTGAACTGCGAATGAAAAGACTGTTCATAATCCCCGGAATGTATAGTGGAAGGTCATGCACGTTTGACCAGCTTAGTCCCACCCTCGCCCTTCCCCGCCGGAATCATCTAGTCTGCGGCATGCGCCCGCAACCTCCAACGAATTACCTCGCCAGTTATCCCGCCGATCTGACCGAAAAGATCCGCCGGATGATCGAGCAGGGAAGCCTGGCCGGCTGGCTTCTGAGCAAGTATCCGGACTCCCATAAAGTGCGCACCGACAAGGCACTTTATGATTACGTGGTGCAGCTCAAAGATATGTATCTGCGCAATGCCGGGCCGCTCAACAAGGTGGCCTTCGACAGCCGCCTGCATGTCACCAGCAATGCGCTGGGCATGCACACCAGCAAATCGCAGGTGCACGGATCTAAACTCAAGGCCAAGCGAGAGATCCACGTGGCCGCGATATTCAGGGATATGCCCCCTGAATTCCTGCGCATGATCGTAGTGCACGAACTCGCCCACATCAAAGAGTCCGAGCACAACAAATCATTCTACAAACTCTGCTGCAACATGGAGCCAAACTACTACCAACTGGAATTCGACCTCCGCGCCTACCTCACCTGGCTGGAATCCGGCGGAAAGCCCCTCTGGTCTCCGAATCAGCCCACGCACCATGCCTGTAATCCGCCATTCAAGGCCTGAACCCGGCCTCCCCGGCCTTTTCTGAAGCCCTCAAGCTGAATTCGGCTCAACCAAATTTCGGAGCCTCAAAATTTCGGCATGGTCTGCTGAATGGCCTCTTTATTCTGTTGGGTTTGATCCAAAAAATTTTTGTAATCAATCACCTTTTGTTCCTCAAGCTTTTTTGCATCAATCTCAAATGCCTTGTTGGGGTTGAAAACACCCTCCAGTGCGCTTTTAGGTGCATCAGCGATTTCTAACCCGGCAAGCGAATCGTTGAGGTGGGCAATCTGATCCTGAAGCTTGCTGATCTCAACCTTTAACTTGGAAATTTCGCCGGAGGCTGTTTGTTGTGCTGCTTTAAGGTCAACTTGTGTCTCGATGATAGATGCGGTTGCAGTCTCTACCTTGGTATCAATACTTGTAGCAGCATTCCAGACTATCACTGCCGCACCGACAAACACCGTTGCCACAAGAGCAGACAATGCATTGGTAACAACAGCGTTCCAGTTAATATTTTTTTCTTCAGCCATCTCCTCCCCCCCTTATGCCATTTTTCATGCAGCTTTGATTCTCCGGATGATCACATCAAATAAGCATACGGCAACGCCTTCTTCCCGCAGATTAGCAGAATCTTCCTCTCGAACAGTTCAACGGGCGCAATAGCCATCACTCCCGCTTACCTTTATTCGTGCCATGCACAAAACCGATGGGGCGCTTTTTGGACTCCGGTGGCTGCATCAAGCCCCGAATCGCATCAAACACCACGGCAAACTGTTTGTCGTATTTCTGTTCTAGTTGATGAAGCCTGCGCGCCAGCGCCTTGTGGTCGGCGGTCATCTTCCGCAACTCCACAAAGGTGCGCATGATCTCGATATTCACCCGCACGGCCTGACTGCTTCTCAACACACTGGAAAGCATGGCGATACCCTGTTCAGTAAATGCATAAGGTGGATAACGCCTTCCTCTCCACTGACTTGAGGTGCCAAAATGGCACCTCAAGTGTTCGAACTCATCCTGATTCAACTGAAACATAAAATCGTCGGGGAACCTTTCCACATTCCGCTTGACCGCACGTGTGAGAAACTTGGTTTCAACCCCATAGAGTTCGGCAAGGTCGGCATCCAGCATCACCCTCTCTCTGCGCAGCAGCAGGATGGAGCGCTGAATCCTCTCCATGGGGATCAAGGCATTCCCGCTACAACCGGCGAGAAAAAGACATACACTGCGGATATGGCAGCACATAACCCCTATCCTGTTCGCAGCGGTAACACCTTCCGCTTGCTCAGCGGTGCCGATGCGCTCATGCCGGCCATGTTGGATGCCATCCGGGGGGCCAGACGTTATGTGCTGCTCGAACAGTATCTGGTCAGTTCCGGAGAGCTCACGGGTCGCCTCATCGAAGCCTTGATCGACTGCGCGCAGCGCAGGATTCCGGTGTATATGCTGCTCGATCATTTCGGCTGTCGCGGACTTGGCCTTGGCGACCGGCAACGACTGCGCGATGCCGGTGTGCATCTGGCCTTCTACAACCCGGCCTATCTGAGCCATTTCCTGCGCGCTCTGCCGCGCAATCACGGCAAGATGCTGATCATCGACGGGCAAATGGCCTTTACCGGCGGTGCCGGCATCACCGACGATTACCGCACGGATACTGCGATCCTCGCCTGGCATGACGTCATCGTCGAGATGCGTGGCCCGATCGTGGGCGACTGGCAGGCGATGTTCACCCTCAACTGGGAGCGCTGGGGCGGCAGGATCGATGTGCTGCCGGCAGAAACATGGCAGCCCGGCGCGCAACGCGGCAGGCTGGCTGTAAGCCTGCGCGGACTGAAGAAATTCGTGCGCCGCGCCCTGATCCTGAACATCGGACATGCCTCCGGAAGCGTCTGGCTGGCCACCGCTTACTGGTTGCCCGGGCGCGCGATGCTGCGTGCCCTGCGCGCCGCATCGCGGCGCGGTGCGGATGTGCGTCTGCTGCTGCCCGGCCCGACCAACGACCATCCCGCCGTGTACCACGCAGGGCATCGCTACTATCACTACCTGCTGCGCAACGGCGTGCGCATCTTCGAATACCAGCCTGCCTTCATGCACGCCAAGCTGTATCTATGTGACGACTGGGTGTCGGTGGGTTCAAGCAATATGGACCGCTGGGGGCTGCGCTGGAACCTAGAGGCCAATCTGGAAAGCAAGGATACCGCACTGTCTGCCGAAACCAGGGCATTCTTCAGCGAGGCCTTCGCGCAATCGCAGGAGATCACGTTTGAGGCATGGCGCCAACGTCCGGTCATCAACCGGCTGCGAGAATGGCTGTTCGGGTATCTGGACCTGATCATCGAACGCTTCGGCTCGACCCGCGAGATGCAAAGAAACGTCGCAACCGGCGCTGCCGAACGGCAACCCGGAAACACCGCCGACAGGGGAGTACCCAATGAGTGAACAGGCACCGGCACAACGCATCGGCTTTATCGGACTCGGCATCATGGGGCAGGCCATGGCTGCAAACGTCCTGAAAAAAGGCTATGCACTGAGCATCTACAACCGCACAGCGGGCAAGCCAGAAGCACCGCGTATATGCGGTGCTGCCGAGTGCGCATCGCCCGCCGGAGTGGCCGATGCCTCGGACATCATCATCCTGATGCTCACCGGACCCGAGGCCGTGGAGGCCGTGCTGCATGGTGACAGGGGACTACTTGCTGGTGATTGAACGGCAAGACGGTGATCAACATGAGTACCGTGCCGGCGGACTGCCCGGAGCGCCGGGCGAAGGAACTGGCTGGGCACGGCATCACACTGATCGATGCACCGGTGTCCGGCTCGAAGAGCCCCGCCGAGCAGGGCACGCTGGTGATGCCCCGAACAGGCCATCCGTGACCTTGAACCGCTGTTGCTCAGCATGGGAAAGAAGGTGATCTACTCCGGGGAGGCGGGAAGCGGCAGCAGCATGAAGCTATGCATCAATCTGCTGCTCGGCATCATGATGCAGGGCCTGGCAGAAGCCGTGCATCTGGTCGAAAAATCGGGACTGGATAGCGCCACCCTGCTCGATGCGGTGTCCGCTGGCCTGCACACTGTTCAAACTCAAGGAAGAGATGTTCAAAACCGGCACCTATCCGGCGCAATTCCCGTTCAGGCATATGGCCAAGGATATGCGGTTCGTGGTGGATGCCGCCATCGAGCACGGCGCATGGCTGCCGCTGGGCAACGAGATCGCCGGGCTGGATGCCTCGTCCCGACAGGATTTGCAGGATATGGACTTCGCCGCAGTGAAACTCATCCTGGACCGGGCGTAGAATGAACCCGCGCCCTCAGCGGCGCTTGCAGAACCAGCCGGTCAGACTCAGGCGTTTACGCCTGGATGGCATGACCATGTGCTCGAAATCGCCGCTCATGAAGAATACGGCCTTGCCGCCCGTCGGCTGGATATCCACATAGCTTTCCTTGCCGGCTTCACCCGGCAGATACATGCGCAGTTCCCCGCCGTCTTCCGGCTTCCAGTCATCGTTCAGATACAGGATGCAGGTGACGGTGCGATACGACACATCGGAGAATCGATCCAGATGCCGGCGATAGAAACAGCCCGGCGGATACAGCGCAAAATGCCCTTCATAATCGAAAAGCCCGGCCATCAGGCCGGCGTTGATCGCCAGGCGCAACGCCTCGATACGTTCCAGCCAGGCCTGCTGCAACAGCGAAGGTTCTAGCGGATCGATCCAGCGCACGCGGTCGCTGCGGATCTCGGGCCGGATGCGCATACCCGTGCCATGCCCCACACCCGCCATGCGGAAACCGCCGTTGGCATACATCAGATTCGCCTCCACAGCCATCGGCTGCCACTCTGCGCGTGACAGAAAATCCGGGATTTCGCACCAGCCGCGCGTACTCAGCGACTCGACAACCTCGGCGAAATGAGCCTGCCCGGATGAAGCGGCTTCAAGCAAGGCGGTGGCCTGCAACATAACAATGTACCTCGTGGGAAAAAGCCCGGATGGGACGACAACAGTATCGCACACATCCCGTCTTCTGGGAACAGCCGCCCTGATTCACCAAGATGCTGACAGGGACACACCTTCGTCGATGTTGGCTCAGCCTGACTGTTTGCTATGCTTCGCCGCCTGATAAACCCATCCCTGCATGACAAGGAACCCAACATGTTCAAAACCAACGAATATTTCGACGGCAAGGTGAAGTCCATCGCCTTCGAAACGGCTGAAGGTCCGGCCACCATCGGCGTGATGGCCGAGGGCGAATACGAATTCGGCACATCGAGCAAAGAAATCATGTCGGTTGTTTCCGGCAATCTTGATGTGAAGCTGCCCGGATCGCAGGAATGGATGTCCTTTGCCGCAGGCGGCATGTTCACCGTCGAGGCCGGCGAGCGCTTCGGCGTGAAGAGCATCGGCCAGACATCCTATCTCTGCCTGTACCGCTAGACGTTGAACCGCAGGACGATTGCTGCATAGTTCTCCTGCCTGCTGCACATTCGACACCACACAAAGGTAGCCGCTCATGAAACGCACCCCCGCCAGATCCCCCGGCGCAGCCCGCGCACTCGCACTGGTCAGCGCCCTGCAGCAACGCTTTGTGAACGGCCTGGAGAAGCTGGCCCGCGAACAGGGCAGAGCTCAGCGTTTCAGCGAGGTGGAATGGCTGCGCGATGGCGGAGCCCATGGCGGTGGCATGCGCTTCGAGACAGCCGATGGCGATCTGTTCGGGCGCGGGTCGGTTAATGTGTCGCAGGTGCACTACGACGATATGCCGGAAAAGAAGCTGTCCTCGGCCAATGCCATCTCCACCATCATCCATCCGCTGCACCCGCTGGCACCCTCGGCACACATCCATATCAGCTGGACGGAGATGCGCGACGGCTCCGGTTACTGGCGCATGATGGCCGACTTGAATCCGTCCAATGAGCTCGAGACGGACAAACTCGCCTTCTTCAATGCGCTGAAGAAAGCCGCACCGCACCAATTTGACGAAGCAAAAGCGCAGGGTGAACGCTATTTCTTCATCCCCGTACTGGGCCGGCATCGCGGTGTGGCCCATTTCTATCTGGAAAACTTCAACAGCGGCCATGCAGCCGAGGATCTGGCGCTGGCGACAGCGGTCGGCGAGGCGGCCATCGACAGCTATCTGGCCATCCTGAGTCATGCCCTGAACACCGCGCCTGACGCAAGCGAGGAGCAGCGCGCCCTGCAACTTGCCTATCACACGCTTTATTTCTTTCAGGTGCTGACGCTGGATCGCGGCACGACCACGGGACTGCTGGTGCACGACCAGAACGATGTCGGCATCATGGGTTCGTTGCCGGCGCGCGTGGACCGCGAACTGCTGGCCTCATGGATCGGGAAAATGCCGGCCCCGCAGGACAAGCTGCTTGCGAAGCTGATTGCAGCCCTGCCGGACAGACCTGTCTGTGTGGTGGATGAAGCGGTCAAAGCACAGTTGGCTGCCGTAGTGCGCGCGCACTACCGCGAGCATCCCGAAGCCATTGCCATGCAGGCCTCCGGTGAAGTGATCCCTCCGACGGTGCAGAACCACAGCTGAAACCCCGGACAGTTCGCGCCGCAACAGCGCGACGCTTCAGGCCACTATGGCTTCAGCGGGTATCCTCACCCCAATCGCCCCATTCGTCGTCCTCTTTGCGCTTACTGGGATAGCGCGCATCCTTCTTCTTTTTGTGGCCATGGCCCTTTGATTTCTGCTGCTGCGATTCATCGCTCTGTACTTCTTCGTCGGGAGAATATCCCATGTTCCTGCTCCATTGAGTCATCTAGAAGGACGCGAATCCCCTCAACTGAATACAAAGGGCAGACGGGGTGATATGTAAAACGGATTCTTTTGCACAGCGTGGCAGAAAAAACCGGCCACCTGCGCGGGCTACATACCATGCCCCCCCTTATCATCTGGCACTGCATCCGGCTTCGGCAGACTGCGGTAAAGTTCGTGAGCTCCTCGACGCATCGCCTTGAAGGTCCGTTCCAGCCACTCGGTCACCACCAGAATGATCACCGTGGTGACGGCCAGTCCGATGCCGACATGATTCTTACCCAGCCCGATACATGCGCCGATGGCAGCCAGCATCCAGATCACCGCGGCCGTGGTTACGCCGAGAACAGCACCTTCCCGCATGATCATCACGCCAGCCCCCAGAAACCCCACACCCGTAACGACCTGACCGAGTACCCGGGCATGATCCACATTCGGCCCGCCCAGCTGCTCGCCGAGGTGCACAAACACCGCTGTTCCGAGACAGACAAGGATACTGGTGCGCACGCCGGCGGGCTTGCCGCGAATCTGCCGCTCCAGACCGATCAGAATGCCGCATAAAAGACACGCCCCGACTATCGGAATAAATGCCTCGTCACCCACGAATTCAATGATCATGCCGCCTCCCTGCACTGCCGGATTACCCGCATCATCATGGACCTTCCATTGAGAGCCTGTCCAGCGACACATCCGGCATCACCGCCGGTCCTGCGCAACATACCCGACCCTCTACAGACCGCTGGACAAAGGCCTGCGCCGGACATAGCAATGGCCTCATCGATCACTTCCGCAAGGCTCAGGAGAACATCATGTCCAATCAGTTCGGGAACTTCGTCATCGGCGATACGGCGACGGCCAACAGCCTCCCCATCCTCAAGGGCAGCATCGGCCCGGATGCCGTGGATGTGCGCAGCCTGCTCGATAAACAGGGCCTGCTGACCTACGACCCGGGCTTCCGCTCCACCGCCTCCTGCCAGAGTGCCATCACCTACATCGACGGTGACAAGGGCACCCTGTTGTACCGTGGTTACCCCATCGAGCAGCTGGCGGAACACTGCAGCTTCGACGAGGTGGCCCATCTCCTGATGCACGGCGAACTGCCATCTGCCGAGGAACTCGCCGGATTCAGGAAAGACATCCGTGATCACAATCTGCTGCACGACCAGGTGCTGTCCTTCTATCGCGGTTTCCGCCGCGATGCCCACCCGATGGCGGTGATGGTCGGCGTGGTCGGCGCGCTTTCCGCCTTCTATCAGGATGCACAGGATTACAGTAAGGATGCCGACCAGCAGAAGGCGGCCATCCGTCTGGTGGCCAAGATGCCGGCGATTGCCGCCGCCAGTTTCACCTACAGCATCGGCCGCCCGATCCGTCACCCGGACAACAGTTTCGACTATTCATCCAACTTCCTGCAGATGATGTTCGGCAAGCCCAGCGAGCCGTATATCGTTGATCCGGTGCTCACCCGGGCCATCGAACTGATCCTCATCCTGCATGCCGACCACGAGCAGAACGCCTCCACCTCGACAGTGCGCATGGCGGCTTCTTCCGGTGCCAATCCGTTCGCCTGCCTGTCCGCCGGCATCGCCACGTTGTGGGGCCCGGCACACGGCGGTGCCAACGAGGCTGTGCTGACCATGCTGGAAGAGATCGGTTCGCCGGAAAACATCCCGAACATCATCAAGCGCGCCAAGGACAAGAACGACCCCTTCCGCCTGATGGGCTTCGGTCACCGCGTGTACAAGAACTACGACCCGCGCGCCGCCATCATCCGCGACATCACGCGCAAGACACTGGCGCACCTGGGCATGGAAAACAGTCCGCTGATGGCCACCGCGCTGGAACTGGAGCGCATCGCGCTGTCCGATGAGTACTTCATCAACAAGAAGCTGTACCCGAACGTGGACTTCTATTCCGGCATCCTGCTGCGCGCCATGGGCTTCCCAAGTCGCATGTTCACCGCCGTGTTCGCCGTGGCGCGCACCGTCGGCTGGGTATCGCACTGGCTGGAACTCAAGCAGGAAGGCCACGGCATCGATCGTCCGCGCCAGCTGTATACCGGCCCTGCACAGAGACAGTTTGAACGCAAATAACCGTTCCACCCGTCAGCTGCCATGTTGAGCTATCAACACGGCTACCATGCCGGCAACCATGCCGATGTTCTCAAGCACGTGGTGCTGGGCGATGTGCTGGCCGGCATGCAGCTGAAGGATGCGCCGCTATTCGCGCTCGATGCCTTCGCCAGCAAGGGGATCTACGATCTGGACACCGATGAAGCCCTGAAGAACCGCGAATTCGACAGCGGCATCGGCCGCATCTGGCCACACCGCAAGGATGCGATGCCGGCAGGTGTCCGCCGCTGGCTGGATGCCATCCAGCCGCTGAACAATGATGACCGCTGCATGCAGCTACCCGGCTCGACCGCCCTGCTGCGCCACTGGCAAAGACCGCAGGACAGGGTGGCTGCCTGCGAGATGCATCCGCAGGAGTTCCAGGCCCTGCGCACCACTTTCAGCAGTTCGCGCGGCTTTGCGCTGCACAAGCGCGATGCCTACGAGGCGCTCGGCGCGCTGCTTCCCCCGAAGGAGAAGCGCGGTCTGGTGCTGCTCGACCCGTCCTACGAAGAGAAAGACGAATACCGCCGCATCGCCAAAGCGGTGAGCGCGGCATACCCGCATTTCCGTGCCGGTGCCTATCTGATCTGGTATCCGCTGCTGCCTGCGGGACGCCACAAGGAATTGTTCCGCGAGATGCATAAATCCGGCATCCGCAAGATCATGCGCGTCGAACTCGACGGCATGGGGGCCTTCGGTAAGGCGGAATCACCGATGCAGATGCAGGGCTCGGGCATGCTGATCATCAATCCGCCCTGGCACGCCATGCAAGCCATCCGCGAATCGCTGGGCTGGATCAAACAGACACTCTGCCCTGCCGGGCAATCACGCTGCGACTGGCTGGTGCCTGAATAACCCCTTTTTAGCGAACTAGTCCCTGA
Organism: Zetaproteobacteria bacterium CG06_land_8_20_14_3_00_59_53; assembly: GCA_002779605.1. Taxonomy (GTDB): domain Bacteria; phylum Pseudomonadota; class Zetaproteobacteria; order Mariprofundales; family Mariprofundaceae; genus UBA1543. Next base: position 11,502 of record PEWE01000012.1, read on the forward strand.
TCGGGTCCATCGGGGCATGCTCTTCCAGATAGGTGTAACCCTTCAGCCCTTCGCGGTAGTAGTTGAGGAAGGCCGTGGACTCCTTTGCCGTGATGCGCCTATCCTTGCGTGCATCCGCCAGCTGACGGCGCATGCGATCCAGCAGCACGGTTTCGTGGAACTGCACATAGTCCAGCACCTCGGAAACCGTTTCACCCTCCACCACCTGTTCAAGCTCATAATGGTCGCCATCCATGCGCACATGCACCGCATGCGTATCGCCGAACAGATTGTGCAGGTCGCCCAGGATCTCCTGATAGGCACCGGTCAGAAAGATACCGATCAGATAATCCTCCCCGGGCCGGACCGGGTGCAGCGGCAGGGTTGCTGAAACATGTCCTTCCAGCGGGAACTGCTGGATCTTGCCATCCGAATCACAGGTGATATCAACCAGGACAGCCTGCCGTGATGGCTTTTCATCGAGGCGGTGGATCGGTACCACAGGAAACACCTGATCGATCGCCCATGAATCCGGCAGTGACTGGAACAGCGAAAAATTGCAGAAATAGCGATCCGCCATCTGTGTTCTGATACCGGGGATCTGCTGTTCGAGCTCATCCTCATCCATCTGGTCGGCCAGCAGCCCGAGAAGATGCCAGTACAAGCGGTCCGTCCGGGCCCGGTCCGCCAGAGAGCAATGCCCGAGCGCAAACAGCTTGTTCACATCGTCACGCAGCGACACGACATCATGCAGCGCCTCGCGCGGGTTGATTTCGTTCAGATAATGCAGGGTCTCCCAGAGCTGGCGCAGCTGCAGAGGCGCATCTTCGTCCGGCTCGCTGAAGGGCGCCCCGTTGCTGCGCTGCGATACACCCAGCACATCGATCAGCAACACGGCGTGATGTGCCACCAGCGCCCGTCCGGACTCGGAGATGATGTTCGGATGCGGCATGTCCTCGTCATCGCAAACACTCTTCATCGTCCAGATGATTTCGTTGGCATACTCCTGCAGCGAATAATCCACCGAAGAGATGTTCGATGAGATGGAGCCGTCGTAATTCACCCCGAGACCACCGCCCACATCCATGAACTCGACCGGTGCGCCCAGCCTCCGCATCTCCACATAGAAGCGCGCCGCCTCCTGCATGGCCTGCTTGATGCGGCGGATCTGCGGCACCTGCGAACCGATGTGAAAATGCAGCAGGCGCAGGCAGTCCAGCATGCCGGCATCCTTGAGTTTACCGATCACTTCCATCAGATCCGCGGAGGAAAGCCCGAACTTCGAGTTGTCGCCGCCCGAATCCTCCCACAGACCCTTGCTGGTCGCGGCCAGACGGCAGCGCAAACCGATCAGCGGCTCGACCTTGAAGCGCGCCGCAGCCTCCAGAATCAGATCAAGCTCATTGGGCTTCTCGACAACGATAAACACCCGCTTGCCCATCTTGCGACCGATCATGGCCAGTTCGATGAACTCGCGATCCTTGTAACCGTTGCATACGATAAGGCCTTCGACATCCTCCAGCATGGCGAGCGTGGCATGCAGTTCGGGCTTGGAGCCTGCCTCCAGTCCCCAATTCAGACTGCTGCCGAACTCGACGATCTCTTCGACCACCTGACGCTGCTGATTCACCTTGATCGGATAGACACCGAAATAATGTCCCTGATACTCGGCCTCATTGCGGGCAAGCATGAAACGCGAATGAATCTGCCCCATGCGCACCCTGAGAATATCGGAAAAGCGCAACAACAGCGGCGCATACATATCGCGCGCGGTCAGTTCATCGTAGAGCTTCTTCAGATCGACCGGATTCTCCCCGTCAGGGATAGCCACCATATGGCCCAACTCGTTCACGCCGAAGAAGCCGTTTCCCCAACCCTGCACCTGATAGAGCGTTGCGGAATCCTCCGCCGTCCATGCTGCTGCGCCCTCGCTATCCTTGGTCATGTCTGCTCCTGGGATGGTTCATCCACGCCATGCAGGCGTCGGGCTCGCATGCTGCAGGTGAGAACAAGCTGCGGCAATGCCGTTCATGCCTCGGTATCAGCCATGGAGGCCCGCAACACACGCACCATCTCCTCCGCCTCGATATGTTCGAGGTTGAAGGCCGCATGAACATCCAGACTCAGCCTGCCGGCAGAGGGGATCACTTGCAGCCGGCCATCCTCGATGTGCCTGTGTACCAGATAACGCGGCAACCATGCCGTACCACCGCTGCGCAACAGCCAATCCAGCGCCAGCCATGCGACATTGATCTGCACCGTGGCAACCGGTTGCTCAACACCCGCTTCGGCAAGCTTGTTGTGGAAGGCATCGCCCCAGTCCACATCCACATAGTGCGCAAAGCCGGCTGCATCCGCGACGGACATATCAGGCGAGGCAACCGGAAGTAATTGCAGCGTGGCGATCCTGCAGCTTTCAAAACCGGGATGCGCCAGCGGTTCGGAAAGCACCACGCAATCCAGCGCATCGCTGATCAGCATGGCTGCCAGCTCACGCCGGCCGCCGGTTTTAAGGACAACATGCGTATTTGCATGGCTCTGCCGGAAATCAACGGTAGCGGCCAGCAACCTTGCCTGCCACAGGGCATCCGGGGCCCCCAACCTGAGCAATACGGCATCCCGGCCACCGGAACCCACCTCCTGCCGGATATCCTGCCACTCGCGGATCAGGGTCCGGGAACGGCTGGCCAGCTTCTGGCCGGCCTGTGTCAACTGCACCCCCGCCTTGCTGCGCTCGAACAGACTGGTATTCAATGAACGCTCCAGCTGACGGATTCTCGCCGAGACCGCAGACGGGGTCAGATGCATGAAATCAGCCGCCCGCCGCAGACTTTCATGCTCGGCCACAGCAAGAAACGTACGCAGAATATCGATATTCATGTGTTCTCCATATTCGAACAGTCTGAAAGATTTATTTTGCTTTACGGACTCCCACCCTGTCCACACATTGGCGCGATGAGCATCACGCAAGGGCATGAAACGAACAGCTGATCGAGCAGCTGAAGCCTGCATGCCTAACATCATCCAAGGAGACTATATGGGCAAGCCTCACAAACAGGATAGCACCCTCGAGCACGACATCGACGAAGACGAAGACGATTCCTCATCCATAGCAAACCATCGCAACCTGGATGCTGATGATGACTTCACCGACGACTGGATCAGCCATGTTGACGATTTCGACAACTCCGACGATGTAAACGACTGGTAAAAGGAAAAACATGTCACGCAATATCAATGCGATGGTGTTCGCTGCCTGTCTGGGCATGGTGGCGGCACCGGCCCTGCTGATGGCTGCCGGTGATAGCGCAACCGACCCGTGTGCCGGCGGACAGCTGGATGAGGCCAACCCCTGCCCTGATCAAACGGATGTCCCGGAGTATCAGGGCAGCGGGGATGACGGCGCGGTGAATCAGGACGATCAGGGTGCCGACGATGCCAGCGGCGACACCATGGATAGCATGCCGGCAGACGAAGCGCCTGCAGAGCCCCCGACTGATATGCCTGTGGCGCAATAGGCTGACTGCATAGCGGAAACACCAACGGGGCCCTGGGCCCCGTTTTTTAAATCAACCATGCTGCATGCAGCCCTGCGATGCAGATATCAGAGGCTCGAAATCCACTTGAGGCCCAGATAACGATGACAACAGGCTCTGCGGCTGGTAAAAATGCACCTATGGTCAAGAAATCCGGAGCGATGCTCGCCGCCGCCTGCCTCTGCCTGTTGTCCGGCTCTGCAACCGCGACAGCAGGTGAATCCGACTACAGCACCGACGAGATATTCCAGAGTGTGGAGGACTTCGCCCGCAGCATGCTGGGGATGGATGAAAACCCGACGGATAATGCAGTGCAGGAAGATGAGGCTGCAACAACGGATATGGCGCCAATGGATGCCAACGCCGACGCCGACCCAAATGCCGATGCCAGTGGAGAAGCGGCAGTAGAAGACAGCATGATGGACGACACCAAACTGAAAGGCCCGCCGGTCGTGGCCAAAGCCGGCGGAGGCTGACAGCCCCGTAGAAAGCCACACGAGCCGATACTACAAACGAAAACGGAGCCATGGTCTCCGTTTTGTCATTTGTGGATCAGCTTCGCTTCGCCGAGCGACGCAGGGACTCTTCCTTTCGCCACTTCTCGATCTCCGCATGATTACCGGAAAGCAGCACATCAGGTACACGCTTGCCTTCGAACTCCTCCGGACGCGTGTAGTGCGGCCAGTCCAGAATCCCTTCCTCGCTGAATGAATCAAGCACCGCCGAATCCGCCGAGCCCAGCACGCCGGGCAGCAGGCGGATCACCGCATCGAGCACCGAAAGCGCAGCAGGCTCGCCACCGGAGAGCACATAATCACCAAGCGAGAGCTGCTCATCCACATAGTCGCAGATGCGCTCGTCGAAACCCTCGTAGCGACCGCAAAGCAGCGTGATATCGGAGGCCGCTGCATATTCCAGCGCCTTTTCCTGGGTGAAGCTCACGCCGGACGGGGTGAGCATCACCACGCGTGATTCCGGTCGCCGGCTGCGTGCTTCGCGAATGGCCGCCACTACTGGCTCCGGCTTCATCAACATGCCGGGGCCGCCGCCATAAGGACTGTCGTCGACACTGCGATGTTTATCGGTTGCGAAATCGCGGATCTGGATGCAATCCACTACCGCGAGCCCCGCACCGATAGCCCGCTTGGGAATCGAGCACGCCAGAGGCGAGGCAAAGAACTCGGGAAAAAGGGTCAGGATCTGGGCGTGAAACATGCATCCATTCCTTCGGGCAGGTGGACAGTGATGCGCCCGGCATCGAGGTTTACATCGAGGATGACCTCCTCGATAAAGGGCAGCATCCATTCGCCCTGCTGCGCCGCATGCTTATCGGTTTGCACAGTGAGAATATCCTGCGCACCGTATTCCTCCAGCGCACTCACTTCACCAAGCAGTGTGCCGTCATCCACAACCACCTCGCAGCCGATCAGGTCCTGCCAGAGGAATTCATCCTCAGCGACCTCGACCTCGCTGAGCGGCACCCAGATTGTCAGGCCCTCGAGCTTTTCGGCAGCATTGATATCGGGGATATCCTGCAACTCGGCAAGGATGCGGCGGCCATGCTGCCAGCAGCGCTTGACCCGGTAGCGCACGACAGAGGCAGGAGAGGCGCCCAGACACCAAAAAGAATACCCGGCGATGCCGATGGCAGGCCGGGCATGTGAATATACCGTCAAAGCACCCTTCAGGCCGTGGGCTTTTTGTATGACCCCGACCTCAAGCATGGACTCAGGCGTCTTTGCTTTCCTCGGCAGCAGCTTCCGCCACGGCCTCTTCAGCGGCTGCCTCAGCAGCAGCGGCTTCAGCAGCCTCGGCAGCAGCAGCGGCCTTGGCGGCAGCTTCGGCTTCAGCCTTGGCCTTGGCTGCGGCTTCAGCCTCAGCCTTGGCCTTTGCCTCGGCGGCAGCGACCTTGGCAGCAGCAGCGGCTTCAGCCTTGGCAGCATTCTTGGCGGCCAGATCGGGGTTCTCAGCCAGACGGATCAGGCTGGCCACGCGACCGGACACTTCCGCACCCTCGGACTTCCAGGCGTTCACACGCTCCAGATTCAGCTCGAGGATTTCGGGCTGCTTGCAAGGATCGTAGTAGCCGAGCTTCTCGATGAATGCGCCGTCACGGCGATCACGCTTGTCCATCACGACGATGGCGTAAAACGGACGCTTCTTGCGACCACCACGCTGCAGGCGAATCATTGTTGCCATAAAATCAATACCTCCGGAAAATCAGGTCGCGCACTATATCGCGTCTGTATAAAATGTCACCCCGAAAATGTGCTTTTGTTTTAACGCACAATCCCGCTTGCAGCAATGCCACGCGGGGTCTTGTCCGGCGCTGCCTGCTGCAGAAAAGCAGGCTTCAATCGCGGGAGGCTCCCTACATCTTCGGCATGCCGCCACCCATACCGCCGAAACCGCCGAACTTGGCGGCCATCTGCGCCATCATGCGCTGCCCTTTGCCACCCTTCATCTTCTTCATCATCTTCTGCATCTGGGTGAACTGCTTGAGCATCTGGTTCAGTTCGGGGATCGTGGTGCCGGAACCGGCAGCGATGCGCTTTTTGCGGCTGCCGTTGATCAGCTTCGGATACTGCCGCTCCTTCGGGGTCATGGAATACACCATGGCCTGCATGCGCCTGACCGGCTTATCGTCCATATTGGCCAGGGCTTCGGACGGCAGCTTCACACCGGGCAGCATCTTCAGCATGCCAGACATACCACCCATCTTCTGCATCTGACCCAGCTGATCGGCGAAATCCATCAGATCGAAAGTGCCCTTCTTGACCTTGCCGGCCAGCTTCTCGGCCTGCTCCTGATCGACATGCGCCTGCACCTTCTCGACCAGACCGACGATATCACCCTGACCGAGGATGCGGCCTGCAAAACGCTGCGGATCAAAGGCCTCGAAGGCATCGGTCTTTTCACCGGTACCGACGAAGCGCACCGGCACACCAGTGACATGCGCCACCGAAAGGGCCGCACCACCGCGCACATCGGCATCGGTCTTGGTGAGGATGCAGCCGGACATATTCACCGCAGCATGGAACTGCTCGGCGATGGTCAGGGCTGTCTGGCCGGTCATCGAATCCAGCACCAGCAGGCGCTCGGATGCCTGGATCTTCTCCGCCACATCGCGGATCTCGTCCATCAGCGCATCGTCCACCACCTGCCGACCGGCGGTATCGAGGATCAGTACATGATGCCCGTCGCTGCGCGCCCTGTTTAGCGCGGAAAGCGCCATGGCAGAGGCTGTGGCGCCATCGCCCTGCACATAAGGCACGTCCACCTGCCCGGCCAGCACCTGCAACTGTTCGCGTGCCGCAGGACGCGTCGCATCCACACTGGTCAGCGCAACCTTGCGGCCCTGTGACGCCAGCATGCGGGCCAGCTTACCGGCCGTGGTGGTCTTACCCGCGCCCTGCAGACCGCACAACAGAATCACCGACGGAATACGCGAGATATCCAGATCGCGGCGTTGCCCGCCGAGCACATCGGCCAGCACATCGTGCAGGATCTTCACGATCACCTGACCCGGATTCAGGCTCTTCGCCACCTCCGCGCCCATGGCACGTTCACGCGCCTCGACCATCAGATGCCGCGCTACCGGAAGGGCGACATCCGCCTCCAGCAGGGCCAGCCGCATATCGCGCAGTGTGGCATCCAGATCGGCCTCGGAGACGCGTGCAGCACCCCTGAGCCGCTCGGCGATACCGCCGAGCTTTTCAGTCAGCTTCTGAAACATTACTGCGCAGCGTCGCCTGCATTCTCGATGTCCAGCAGCTCGACATCGAACACCAGCACGGCGTTAGGGCCGATGACGTTACCGGCACCGCGCTCCCCGTAGGCCATCTCGGCCGGAATGAACAGACGATACTTACTGCCTACCGGCATCAGCTGCAGTCCTTCCTGCCAACCCTGGATGACACTGTTCAGCGGGAAGGTGACCGGCTGGCCGCGCTTGTAGGAGGAATCGAACACGGTGTCGTCGAGCAGCTTGCCCTCGTAGTTCACCTTCACGGTGTCCTCAAGTGTCGGCTTCTTGCCCTTGCCTTCGCTCAGCACCTTGTACTGCAGACCGCTCTTGGTGACCTTCACGCCCTCGGCGCTGGCATTCTCCTGCAGGAACTTGCCGCCGGTGGCCTTGTTCTCCACAGCCAGCTTCTGCTGCTTCTCGGCCATGGCCTCCTGCTGGCGCTTGAACACCGCCTGCTTCACCTCAACCACCTCCTGCTCGCTCAGCTTGGATTCCTTGCCGTTCACTGCGGTCATCAGACCTTCATTGAAGGCATCCATGTTCAGCTTCTCGTCGATACGCGACAGGGATTTCCCAACATCCAGACCGATGGCATAGCTGAACTTGGCGTTCTCGCTATCCAAACCGCCTGCCTTGGCGGCGGGGGCCTGCGCCTTGTTGTCGTCGGCGGCATTACAGCCGGCCAGCAGCAGCACGGCTGCGATGGTAACAATCTTCTTCATGTGTACTCCCTGGATATCGGGCAACCGCCCGTTTTTCTTGTTAAAACCGAACCCTATTCCCACTCGATGGTGGCCGGTGGCTTGCCGGACACATCATAGACCACGCGATTGATGCCGCGCACCTCGTTGATGATGCGATTGGACACGCGCGCCAGCAGCGCATGCGGCAGCTCCGCCCAGTGTGCGGTCATGAAGTCCTGCGTCACCACGGCGCGCAGGGCCACCACCCATTCGTAGGTGCGTCCGTCGCCCATCACGCCGACACTCTTCACCGGCAGGAACACCACGAAGGCCTGCGAGGTCTTGTCGTACCAGCCGGAAGCCCTGAGCTCTTCGATGAAGATGGCATCGGCCCGGCGCAGCAGATCGGCGTATTCTTTCTTCACCTCGCCGAGGATGCGCACACCCAGACCCGGACCCGGGAAGGGATGGCGATACACCATCTCGCGCGGCAGGCCGAGCGCCACGCCGAGTTCACGTACCTCGTCCTTGAACAGTTCGCGCAGGGGTTCGAGCAGCTTCAGGTGCAGGGTGTCCGGCAGGCCGCCGACATTGTGATGGCTCTTGATGGTATGCGCCTTCTTGGTCTTGGAGCCGGCGGATTCGATGACATCGGGATAGATGGTGCCCTGCGCCAGCCACTTGGCCTTCGGCAACTTCGCGGACTCTTCCTGAAACACATGCACGAACTCGCGTCCGATGATCTTGCGCTTGGCCTCGGGATCGCTCTCACCGGCCAGTTCACTGAGAAAACGTCCGGATGCATCCACATGAATGACATGCACCCCCAGATGATCGGCAAAGGTCGCCATCACCTGTTCGGCCTCGTTCAGACGCAACAGGCCGTTATCCACAAACACGCAGGTCAGCTGTGCCCCGATGGCGCGATGCAGCAGGGCTGCCGCCACCGAGGAATCCACCCCGCCGGACAACCCCAGGATCACCTCTTCATCGCCCACCTGCTCGCGGATATGTGCCACGGCCGTGTCGATGTAGTGCGGCATCGTCCAGTCGCGGCCGCAGCCGCAGATGTCGTGCACAAAGCGCGACAGCATGGCCTTGCCCTGAGCGGTGTGGGTCACTTCCGGATGGAACTGCAGGGCATAGAAACGCCGCGCCTCGTCGGCCATGCCGGCGATCGGCGTGGAATCGTTCGAACAGATCACATGGAAGCCGTCGGGCAGCTGCGCCACCTTGTCGCCATGGCTCATCCACACATCGAGCACGCCGTCAGGCTTGTCCTCGATGCCGCGCAACAGCGCTGAATTGTCGCTGGAATATACCTCGGCATAACCGAACTCGCGTACATGGCCGGTCTCCACGATCCCACCCAACTGGGCCGCCATGGTCTGCATACCGTAGCAGATGCCGAGCACGGGAACCCCCATCTCGAACACCACCTGCGGAGCCTTCGGGGTCTCGTCCTCGTACACCGAGTTCGGGCCGCCTGAGAGGATGATGCCGGAGGGCTCGAAGGCACGGATCTCGGCTTCCGTCATATCCCATGGATGCAGTTCGCTGAACACCCCGGCCTCGCGAACGCGACGGGCGATCAACTGCGTGTACTGCGAACCGAAGTCCAGAATCAGAATCTTTTCCATATTCAGTTCGTTCCCATAATCAATCGGCTTTGTTCCTGCTTAAGAATCGAGGCGGTAATTGGGGGCTTCCTTGGTGATGGTCACATCGTGCACATGCGACTCGCGCAGACCCGCACCGGTGATACGCACGAACTTCGCACGTTCGTGCATGGCGGCGATATCGGCTGCACCGATGTAGCCCATCGAGGCACGCAGACCACCGACCAGCTGATGCAGGATCTCGGCCAGCGCACCCTTGTAGCCCACGCGGCCTTCGATGCCTTCCGGAACCAGCTTCATGGCTTCATCCACATCGCCCTGGAAATAGCGGTCCTTGCTGCCCAGTTCCATCGCCCCCAGCGAACCCATACCACGATAGGTCTTGTAGGCACGACCCTGATACAGGATCTTCTCGCCCGGAGCTTCGTCGGTTCCGGCGAACATCGAGCCGAACATGCAGCTGGAGGCACCGGCAGCCATGGCCTTGGCGAAATCGCCGGAGAATTTGATGCCGCCGTCGGCAATGATCGGCACACCGACCTCGCGCCCGACCGCAGCACAATCCATCACCGCAGTCAGCTGTGGCACACCCACACCGGCCACCATGCGCGTCGTGCAGATCGAGCCCGGGCCGATACCCACCTTGACCGCATCCGCCCCTGCCTCGGCCAGATGACGCACAGCATCACCGGTGGCGATATTGCCGCCGATCACCTGCACGGCATCGCCGTATCTGTTTTTGATCTCACGCACCTGAGCGATCACGCCCGCCGAATGGCCGTGCGCGGTATCCACGATCACGGCATCCACACCGGCTGCATGCAGCAACTCGAAACGTGCCAGTTCCTTCTCGCCCACACCGATGGCGGCAGCCACCAGCAGGCGGCCGAGGCTGTCGCGTACGGCATTCGGAAAGGCCGTGGCCTGCTCGATATCGCGTACCGTCACCATGCCGCGCAAAAAGCCGCTGGCATCCACCACCGGCAGCTTTTCGATACGATGTTCGCGGAACAGATCCTTGCAGGCAGCAGGCTTGGTGCCGGGCTTGACGGTGACCAGCCTGTCCTTCGGGGTCATCATCTCGGACACACTCTTGCCGGCATCGCTTTCAAAACGGATGTCGCGATTGGTCACGATGCCGCAGAGCTTGCCATCGGAATCCAGCACCGGGAAGCCCGAGAAACCGTTTTCGCGGGCCATCTTCACCACATCGGCCAGACGCATATCGAGGGTGGCGGTCAGCGGTTCCTGCACCACACCGGCCTCGTAACGCTTCACGCGACGCACCTCGTGCGCCTGCTGCTCGGGAGTCATATTCTTGTGGATCACCCCGATGCCGCCTTCCTGGGAAAGGCAGATCGCGGTAGCTGATTCGGTGACTGTGTCCATGGCTGCGGACATAACAGGAATGTTCAGACTGATCTTCTTGGTGAGTTTCGAGGTTGTACTTACCTCGCGCGGCACCACCCGACTGGCCTGAGGGACCAGCAGCACATCATCAAACGTCAAACCTTCGGCCATTTCCGGCATCTTCATGCGCATCATACCCCCTGAACGGTAGAGTCGCGCATCATAGCGGCAAGCCGCACACACATAAAGGAACAAATCAGTGACAATACTTCTGCGGACAGCAACAACAGATTGATGCCGCAGCAGCAAATCAGGCTGGCGGCTGAAGCATCGCTCCCGGGATATGGATCAGGACCGGTTCCGGGCCAGAAGACTTCCCACCACCGCAGCACCGACCGCATCGCCGAACACATTGATCGTGGTGCGGCAACGGTCGAGGAACCAGTCGATGGCCAGCAGCAGACCGATGCCCTCCAGCGGCAGGCCGACGGCCTCCAGCACGATCACCATGGTCACCAGTCCGGCCTCGGGTACACCGGCGGCACCGATGGCCGCCAGCGTGGCGGTGAGCAGCACCACCATCTGCTGGGCAAAGGACAGATCGATGCCGTATGCCTGGGCGATAAACAGCACCGCCACCGCTTCATACAACGCCGTTCCGTCCATGTTGATGGTGGCACCGAGCGGCAATACGAAACGCCGCGCCTTCTCATCGACGCCTGCCAGTTGCACGCCCTCCATGGTCAGCGGCAGGGTGGCACTGGAGGATGCGGTGGAAAAGGCGGTCATCAGGGCGGTCGCCATATGCCCGAGATATTCGCCGATACGCCTCCGGGCCAGCATGGCCAGCAACAGGCACAGCACGGCTGCATGGGCCAGCAGACCTGAGATCACGGCAGCGGCATATTTACCCAGCCCTGCAAGCTGCCCGATAAAGGCCTCTCCGCCGCCGGCAGCCCCCAGCCTTGATGCGATCAGCGCGAACACACCGAGCGGGGCCAGCCACATGATCCACTCGACCAGCTTCATCATGCCGTCGTTCAGACTCTCGAAAAATGCGATCACCGGCCTGCCGCGCTCACCGAGCGTGGACAGGGCTGCGGCAAAGGCGATGCAGAACACGATGATGGGCAACAGCTTCATATCCGCCGCCGCCGCGACGATATTCGGATGAACCAGCGACAGGATCAGATCGGTGATGCCGACATCCCCCGCCTTCGGAGATGGTGCGCCAAGACCAGAACCCAGCGAAACACCCACCCCCGGCTGCCAGAGATTCGCCATGAGCAGACCGATACTGACGGCGATCAGCGTGGTGCAGGCATAATAGGACACCGCATAACCGCCCATACGACCCAGCCTGCGCACATCTCCCAGCCCAGCCACACCGCTGATCACACTGGCTGCCACCAGCGGCACGATCAGCATCTTCAGCGCCGTGATAAACAGATCGCCCAGCCACTGCACGGCCAGCATGGACTCGCCCCACAGGTAGCCGGAAATACCACCGGCCACGATACCGGCGAGCATGGCCAGCAACAGCTTCTGTTCGCTCAATATTTTCAATGAAACCCCCTGCCCGGGAATATGGGCAAGCTCAGTTCAGGATGATTTTCTTTCCCGCCCTCAGCGACTGCCCTGAGCTCAGCGGCACTGGCAGGAACGCTCGGCCTGCACAATATAGACATCCTTACCCAGCTTCGGAAGGTGCCCTGAGCCATAGGTGATGCGTACATCCTTGGCACAGGACTTCTTTGCCTCGCAGGAACCGACACAGACGAACGACTGCCATGCACGCTGATAAACCACATCCTCGATGGCCTTGCGATCCTTTGCGGCAAGCCCGTTGTAGTAACGGGCAGCATCGTTTCCGGGGGTATTGTCGCCGGCGACGATCACATGCGGATCGGATCCGCCGATACCGTTGGCGAACACGATATTACAACCCGCTTTATCCATCGCAGTCCGGACAGACTCGGCATTCAGCAGAATATTTTCCTTCCCGGCACCCGCTACAACCTTGGCCACCTCGGCCTGACTCACAACCTTCTTCTCAGCCACCTTGTCGCAGCCAGCCAGCGGACCTGCAAGCAGCAAGACCATGATGGCAATCGAAACAAATCTCATACTTCCTCCTCAAACCCGGACCTCAGGGCAGTGTCGCAGCCGCAGGAAACGAAGTCCATCCTGCCGGGCTCTTTGCAGCCTTATGCCCTGTCGAGCATCTCCGGCGGAAGATGCGCGATCAGCCGCTGTATCACGGCAAGCTGCGCGTCATCAACGTAGTGGATGGCCGGAAACTTTCCCCACACCGGAGCCGGCCATGCAGGATCGTCGCGAAAGCGCGCGATGTGATGCACATGCAGCTGCGGCACAACATTACCAAGGGCCGCGATATTGATCTTGTCGGCGGAAAAACCGACGGCCAGAGCCTCGGACACGGCAGCGGATTCGCTCATCAACTGTTGCCTGAGCGCACCACTCAGCTGATGGATCTCGCTGACATCCGCCCGCTGCGGCACAAGGATGAACCACGGATAGCGCGCATCGTTCATCAGCAGCAACAGGGATAATTCGAAATGCCCGGCGACAAAACAGTCGGCGGCCAACCTTGGATGCAACTCGAATCGTTTCACCTCTCCCTCCAGGCGCGCGAGGCGCGCATCAGATCGACCGGCCTGCCGATATCGAACCAGTCCCCGCGATACAGCACACCGGCACACTGCCCTGCCCGGATCAGCCGGCGCATCGGCTCGACCAGCGAGAACTTCCCGCCGACCGCATAACTGTCAAAGGCTGCCGGCTGCCACAGTGACACACCGGAGAAGGTGAAGCGAGTTGCGCCGCTCGCCGCAACCATCCCGTCCGATAAAGCAAAATCCCCGGCAGTATGATGCGCCGGATTCGGCACCAGACCGATCGCGCATCCGCCCTGCGGACAGATCGCAGCCAGTTGCCGCACATCCATGGCACACAGCACATCGGCATTGCGTACGGCAACCGGCCCGTCGCCGGGCAGCTTCTGCATGGCCGTGAACACCCCGCCGCCGGAATCCAGAAGCTCCTTCTCCGGGCTGTAATACAGGCGCACACCGAAACGTTTGCCATCGCCAAGGCTATCCATCAGCACATGTGCGTGGTGATGCACATTCACCGCGATATCGCGAACACCCTGGGCTGCCAAGCTACGGATCACATGCACGATGGCAGGCTGACCTGCCACCGGCATCAGCGCCTTGGGACGGTTCTGCGTCAGCCATTTCAAACGCGTGCCGAGACCTGCCGCCAGAACCACCGCCCGCTCGACACTCATGCCGCTTGCCTGCGCATCAGTGGCCGAGCCGTTTGAGTAGCTCGGGCATCTTTTCCATTGCGGCCTCATAGCCGCGTCCCACCTCGTCGGCGGAATTGGAGAAATCGTGCCATTGGGTCTGCCCGACCAGCGGTTCGATGACGATATCGGCATGCGCCTTCTGGTAGCGGCGCAGATACAGCGATTTCACCTGTGCCGCCCAGTCGAGCATGCCGAGCACATTGGACGGTTCATGTCTGGGGTCGGGGCTGGCGCCTGTATTGACGGCAACCACCAGTTGCGAAGCCAGCGCGATACTTCTCGCCTCCTTCGCAGGCACCTCACTTGTCAGGCCTCCGTCCAGATAGCGCTCGCCGTCGATCACCACCGGATCGAACACTCCGGGGACCGCCATGCTGGCGGCAAGCGCACTACACAGGTGCCCTGTTGAAAAAAGTCTCGCCTCACCGCTCGGATAACGCACAGCAGTGACATGCATCGGAATCACCGCTGCCTCAAAGGTGCCACCACCGCAAAACAGATTGGTCACATGTGTCAGGGCATGGCTATCGGCAATGGCGATATCACTCATGGCCCGGGTGTACAGCACGGTCTGTCTGGCCACCGTGGACAGACGTGCGAACCATGATTCACCCGCACCCTCGGCATCCGCATCATGCGCGTTGGGCAATCGGATATGACGGAACACATCCGACTCCAGAAAGGTGAACACACGATTGCGCACATCCTCAGCATTCGGATTAAGCGCATACATCGACCCGAACAGGGCGCCGATGCTGGTGCCGACAATGGCATCAGGCCTGAGTCCGTTGTCCTCCAGCGCCTTGAGTGCACCGAGATGGGCCAGTCCGCGCCCGCCGCCACCGGCCAGCGCCAGCACGAAGCCACGCGGCTTTCTGGAGAACAGCTTCATTTGACTACCGGCAATTCAGCGGCACGGCTCAAGCGCTCGCACACCGTCTCGACTTCCCCTTCAGCCAGGGTAGAGCCATCGGCATGGGTCAGAAAGAACACGTCGATGACGCGCTCGCCGAAGGTGCTGATATTGGCGCCGCGCACGCTGAAGCCCGCATCATCGATCTCGGTGGCCAGTGCTGCCAGCAGACCGGTGCGGTCCGCAGCCACCACCTCGATGGCTGTCTGGCGGCTGGAAGCCAGCGGCAGAGGCCGGGCCGACACCGAGACCTGCTGCATCAGCACATGCTGCCTGCCCGGCTGGATCCTGCTCACATCACCACCTGCCACCACCTTCTGCATGCGCTGCTGCAGGCGTTGCAAATCGCTCATCTCGCACAGCGCCTTACCGTCTGCTCCCTGCACATGGAACACATCCAGCACCCGATGATCGTCGATCTGGTAGGCCTGCGCGGCGACGATATTGACGTAGCCGGAGGACAGGGCCGCCGTCAGATCCACCAGCAGACGCTTGCGGTCCGCAGCCAGCACGATCACCAGACTTTCGCCACGGGCCTCGTCCACCAGCATCTCGACACCGCCGGAGGGTTGCGCCTGCATCAGCCGGGCTATATGCAGCAACTGGCGGGGCGGAAAGCCCATCACGGCACGCCACGGAAGCTGTTGCAGCACCTCTTTCAGTCTGGCCCGCTGGGCATGTTCGGCCTTTTCCAGCGTGCTTTCGATGCGCACCTCGACACGCTTCTGCGTGCCGGCACTGGCATCCTCCTCACCCATCAAATGGCGCTCGGTGGCCAGATACAGTTCGCGCAGCAGGGTCCCCTTCCATTCGTTCCACACACCCGGGCCCACTGCCGCGATATCGGCCACACTCAGGCACAGCAGGTAACGCAAGCGCTCCACATCGCTGACCTTCTCGGCGAAACTGGCAATGGCATGCGCATCGGTCAGGTCGGAACGCTGCGAGGTGATCGCCATCAACAGATGATGCCGCACCAGCCAGGACACCAGCTCCTGCGCATCACGGCTCACCCCGAGGCGACGGGTCACTTCCAGAGCGATCTCCGCACCCAGTTCGGAATGATCTCCCGGCAGACCCTTGGCGATATCGTGGCAGAGCAGCGCGATATACAGCAACTCCGGCCGCTCCAGCCGGGCGAACATATCGCAGGCCAGCGGCAGGCGCTCGCCGCGCAGGCGGTGCATCATATTGCGCGCCTCGCTGACCGCCCGGATGGTATGTTCGTCCACCGTATAGGCATGGTAATTATTGAACTGCCCGAGGCCAACGGCATGCCTGAACTCGGGAATGAAACGTCCGAGCACCCCGGTGTCGTTCATCTCCTTCAGTGCCGAGGCGACATTGCGCGAATCACCGAGGATATCGAGGAACAGTTGCTGCGCCTCGGGGTTGGCACGGAAGGCATCGTCGATCAGCAGCACATGCTCGCGCGCCTGACGCAAAGCGCCGCCGGAAAGTCTGCGCTTGCCCTCCTGCGCCACATGGAAGATACGCAGCAGACGCAACGGATCGCGCTTGAATACAGTATCGTCGCGCACACCCAGTCGCTGGCCCTCCAGCACAAAACCGTCGCCGATATCACGCCGCCGCTTCAGCCACTGCGGATGCAGTTCCTCCTCGAAATGCATGCACAACAGGCCGGACACACGCTGAATACGCCCTGCATGGCGGAAATAATCCTTCATGAAGGCTTCCACGGCAGGCCGGTATGGTTCGCTCTGATAGCCCATGCGCCCGGCCAGCTCCATCTGCAAAGCGAAATTCAGACGATCATTGGGGCGGCCCGTCTCAAGATGCAGTCCGACACGGCAGCGATACAGGAAATCCTGTGCCTGCATCAGATGCATATGCTCGGTGGCGGTGATGAACCCCAGTTCGACCAGTTGCTTGATATGGCTGCTGCCATGCCAGGCACGGGCCAGCCAGAACACGGTCTGCACATCGCGCAGGCCGCCACGTCCCTCTTTGAGGTCAGGCTCCATCAGAAAGGCCGTATCGCCGGCCTTGTGATGCCGTTGCCGCATCTCCTCCATCTTGGCCTCGACGAATGCCTTGCGGCGTCGCGCAAAGAACGCATCCACCTTGCCGGAAAGCGCTGCATAGCAGGTGCCGCCACCGCACAGCAGGCGCATCTCGAGCGCCGCAGTGGCCGTGTTCCAGTCGCTGCCCATAGCCTCGATGGTCTCATCCACCGTGCGCACGGCATGACCGAGCTTCACATTCATATCCCACAGCACATAGATAAAACGTTCGACGCACGCTTTGACCTGTGCATCGTTCGCGTCCTGCATCACGAACCACAGATCCCAATCCGAATGCGGGCACAATTCACCACGCCCGAAACCTCCGACGGCGAGCAGATCCACGCTGTCGGAAACATCCACCGCCAGTTCCTGCCACATCGCACGCAGCAGCCTGTCCACCCCGGCGCACAGGCGATGCACCAGCACACTCCCCGCTTCGCCGTCTGCGAACATCCGCTCGGTTTCTGCGAGCAGACCCTTCAGTTCGGCGGAATATTGCGCTGCTGGCGCATTGGCCACCTTGCCTGTCTTGTCACTGCCAGTCATGTTCATCGCCACTCCCGTTCACCATGCGAACCAGTTCATCCAGCGTATTCAGCGCATCCAGCGGCCGCATGCCGGACACATCCAGCTCTGCGATGCGGGCGGCAAGCTCCGCATGTAAACGCTCGCGCTCCTGCTTTTCACGCCGCTCGGCCTCGGCGAACAGGCCAAGCTGCGGCTTGCCGCTTTCTGCCGCCAGCTCGGCATCGTGTTCCAGACGGTACAGGTGTTCGCGCGCCCGACCGACCACATCGCGCGGCAGGCCGGCCAGCTTGGCTACGGCGATGCCGTAGGAGCGGTCGGCTGCATGATCCTCGATACGGTGCAGGAAGATCACATCACCGCGATGCTCGCGCACCATCACCGAGGCATTGAAACTCTGGGTATATTCGTCGGGCAGGCCGGTCAGTTCGTGGTAATGCGTGGCAAACAGCGTGAATACGTCGCGCGCCCCCATCAACTGCTCGGCCACCGACCAGGCGATGGCCAGCCCGTCCCAGGTGCTGGTGCCGCGGCCGATCTCATCAATGATCACCAGCGAGCGCGGCCCGAGCTGATTGAGGATATGCGCGGTCTCCATCATCTCGACCATGAAGGTCGAGCGTCCGGCAGCCAGTTCATCGCCCGCACCGATGCGCGTGAAGATGCGGTTGAGCAGGGGAACCCGCGCCGAGTCCGCCGGCACGAAGCAACCGGTGTGCGCCAGCCAGACGATCCATGCCACCTGCCTCATATAGGTGGACTTGCCCCCCATATTCGGCCCGGTGAGTAGCATGAAGCAGCGCCGCTGCATATGCATATCGGTATCGTTGGCTACAAAGCTTCCCGGTTCCAGACACTGCTCGACCTGCGCATGCCGTCCGCCCCTGATAGCCAGCGCATGCCCGCCGTGCACCTCGGGACGCACATAACGGTAGTCGATAGCCAGCTGCGCAAAACAGGCCAGCACATCCAGCCGCGCCACAGCACCCGCGGCGGCCTGAATCGCCGCGGCACGACCGACGATGGCGCGACGCAGTTGCTCGACGATTTCAAGCTCGCGGGTCAGTGCCGATTCCTTCGCGCTGAGCACCTCTTCCTCATGGCGATGCAGCTCGTCGGTGATGAAACGCTCCGCCCCGACCAGCGTCTGCTTGCGCACATAATGCACAGGAGCCTGATCGGCCAGCGTGCGCGGAATCTCGATGAAATAGCCGAACACCTTGTTGTATTTCACGCGCAGCTTGGCAATGCCCGTCTCTGCACGCTGGCGGGCCTCGAACTCGCTCAGCCAGTCGTCGGCACCACGAGCCAGATTGCGCAACCGATCAAGCTCGGCATCGCAACCTGCAGCGATCACCCCGCCGTCGCGGCCGTGCGCCGGCGGCGGTTCAACGATGCCCGCATCAAGCCGGCCTGCCAGATCCTCCAGCCCGCCGAGAGCTGCGATGATGCCGGTGAACAGGCCACTGCGCCCGTCCAGTGCCGCTACCAGCCCCGGCAGGGCAAGCAGCGAATTGGCCAGCCCGCGGTAATCGCGCGGTGCAGCCCGCTCCAATGCCAGCCTGGTGAGCATGCGCTCGATATCACGAATCTCTTTCAGGCCTTCGCCGATGGCATACAGGGCATCGGCATCGTCGATCAGGCTCTGTACCGCATCCTGCCGCGCGGCGATGGCCGAAGATTCATTCAGCGGCCGGTCCAGCCAGTCGCGCAGCATGCGCGCGCCCATCGGGGTGGCGGTGCGATCGAGCACGCCGATCATGCCGCCGCGCGCATCGCCGGACAGGCTTTCGTATAACTCCAGATTGCGCCGCGAACGCGCATCAATACCCAGACAGCCCTGCGCCTCGCGCAGCACCGGCAGTTGCAGATGCTCCAGCGCACGCTTCTGGGTCTGCTCCAGATAGACCAGCACCGCGCCGACGGCCGCAGCCGCAAGCGGCGCTTTGTCGAGATTCAGTGAGGCCATCTCGCCGACCCCGAAGCAGCGGGCAATGCGTTCTTCAGCCACCTCGGCGGTGAAGCACCAGTCGCCGGGATGGTGCACCGGAGCAATGCAGTTCAGGGCCGTAAAGGCCTGCGAATCGGCGAGCAGCAGTTCGGAGGGGGCCAGCACGGCCAGTTCTTCATCCAGTGCCGCGGCACTTCTGCCCTGCAACAGCCGGAATCCGCCGCTGGCCAGATCCACTGCGGCCAGCGCCCATTGCGCGGGGCTGCCGCACAGCGCGACCAGCGGACGCACCCGAGATTCATCCAGCAGCTCCGCCTCGGTGATCGTGCCCGGCGTGACCACGCGCACCACCTCGCGCCTGACCGGTCCCTTACCTCCCGGGGCTTCCATCTGCTCGCAGATGGCCACACGCACACCCGCCGCCACAAGCCTGGGCAGATACTGCTCCGACTGATGCCAGGGCACGCCCGCCATCGGGATATCCGCACCGTTGGCCTTGCCGCGCCTGGTTAACGTGATATCGAGAATCTTAGAGGCGCGCACCGCATCGTCAAAAAACATCTCGTAGAAATCGCCCATGCGGTAAAACAGCAGGCAGTCCGGATAACCCGCCTTGATGCGCAGATACTGTTGCATCATCGGCGTTTGACCCGACAGATCGGGCATATCGATTTCGTTCTCGGTGGAAACAGCGGACATAGCGACAAACTAACAGCAACCATGCCCCGCGATAACCATGCGCATAAGGTTAAAAAATTATCTCACCACGAAGACATGAAGGGCACGAAGAAAGGAAGGAAAGTACGCCATGTGCGTACTTTTGTTCCAGAGCAAGGCACCAGGAAGGAGTTTGGTGAAACCAAATGACTGACGAGTAACACCGCTATGGAGCAAAAGGACGGTCATGGAAAAAACCAGACGGCCTGGGGTCATACGGGGCGGGGTAGGGGGGAGGGGGAGGAAGGAGCCCGTATGTTTAATACCCCAGGCCGTGGTTAACTGACGAAGGTGCGTAAACGCCCCCGTTATTTATTTGTCGGCACAACAGGGGAAAACTTTACATGCGGGTTTAAATCTCTGTGCCGCGACCTTGAACTGTATTGAGCATACAGCGTGCCACAGGCGCAAAAGAGCTGCGGTGCCAGATGCACGGGCCGTGCTCGCGGAGCGCCTGCAGATGCCCGGCGGTACCGTAGCCCTTGTGTCCGGCGAAGCCGTAAACAGGGAATTTTGCGTGTATTTTCTGCATCAACCTGTCGCGCACCACCTTGGCCATGATGGATGCCGCGGCGATCTCCTGCACCGAGGCATCACCACCGACGACCGCCTCGGCGGGAATGGCGAGCAGCGGAACCCGATTACCGTCCACCAGAACACGGGTTGGTTTGACGCCGAGAGCGTCAACACTCCGGCGCATGGCAAGCATGGTGGCATGCAGGATGTTCAGGCGATCGATCTCCTCCACGCTGGCCATGCTCACGGCATAGGCCACGGCATGCCGGCGCAGATGGTGATAGAGCTTGAGGCGCTTCTTCTCCGCCACCTTCTTGGAATCGCGGTACCGGCCGAGAAACGGATCGTCCGGCGACAGGATCACCGCCGCCGTGACCACGGGACCGGCCAGCGGCCCGCGCCCGACCTCGTCCACGCCCGCCAGAATCACGCCATGCCCGGAGCCCGCGTCATTCATGCGCGCAGCGTTGCTGCAAACCTCTTCTCAACGGCAGCCACGATGGCCTTGCTGGCGGTATCGGAATCATCCTGCGTGAGGGTGCGGGTGCCGTCCTGCAATGCAAAGCGGATTCCCAGACTGACCTTGCCCTGCGGCACGCCCTTGCCCGCATAGCGGTCGAAGATGCGCGCATCGCTGAGCAACCTGCCGCCGGATTTGCTCACCGTCTGGATGATCTCCTCTGCCACCACATCGCGGTCGAACAGGAACACCAGATCGCGTTCCACGCTAGGGAATTCAGGCAGCGGCACGAACTTCGCGCGCTTACCCGAAGGCAGTGCGGCAAGCTCGATCGAGGCGACAAACACCGGCCGGTCGATATCGAAGTCTTCGGCGATCGCTGCATCCACCCGGCCGATCTGTCCGACCTCGCTGCGACCGACAAGGATCTTCGCGCTCTGTCCCCGTTGCAGACCGGGAATGGCTTCGGCGATAAAACGCCCCGTCAGACCACGGGCCGACAACCACCCCTCGACCGCACCCTTCAGGTCGAAGAAATCTGCCTCGCGCGCCGCACCATGCCATGCATCCTGCTGCATCTCGCCGGTGAGCAGCCAGGCGATCGTATCGGTTTCGCTGTGCCCTCCCTCGACCTTGTTGTATATCCGCCCCTGCTCGACCAGCGCCACACCGGGCTGCTGACGATTCAGGTTATGTCGGGCGATCTTCAGCAGGCCCGGCCACAGGCTGCGCCGCATCACGGCCATATCCTCGGAGATCGGGTTGGCCAGCGCGATGTCGCTGGTCGCATCGGCAATGAACCTGCGCTGCTCGGCAGGCGCGATGAACGCATAGCCGACCACCTGCACGAAACCCGCCTGCACGGCGCTGTGCACGGCACGTTCGGATTTTGCAGGACTGGAAACCACCAGCGGCGGCAGGATGGCGGGAATCGCATCGAATCCGATGACCCGCGCATACTCCTCCGACAGGTCTTCCGGAATCGTCACATCGTGACGGAAGGACGGGATGCCGACATGCAGCGCATCGCCCTCGCGCGTCAAGCCGAAGCCCATGCGAACAAGCACCTCGTCCACGCTCGCGGGAATCGCCACACCCAGACGTGACTCGATCCTGCCGATACTGCATTCAAGCTTGCGCCCCGCCTGTCCATAAAACGCATCGCCGCAGACAACGACCTCACCCGGACGGCCACCGAACAGCTCGACGATCATGCGCGTGGCGCGCTGCATGGCCTCTGCGACCATGGCCGGATCGATGCCGCGCTCGAAACGCATCGAGGCCTCGGACACCATCGCCAGACGACGACGCGTCAAGCTGACGCGCGCAGGCCTGAAAAAGGCTGCCTCCAGCATGATACTGGTGGTGGCATCCGTCACGCCGGAGGGTTCGGAACCCATGATACCGGCCAGCGCGATCACGCCGGCCTCATCAGTCACCACCAGATCACCGTCGGCCAGTTTGACCTCGCGCCCGTCCAGCGCCTTGAAGGATTCACCATCGTTAGCGGAACGGATATTCACTCCGCCGCTTAATGTATCGGCATCAAAGGCATGCATGGGCTGGCCCATGTCCAGCATGATGTAGTTGAGCACATCGACGATGCCGTTCACCGGGCGCTGGCCTGCAGCGATCAGGCGCGATGCGATCCATGCCGGAGCATCGGCCACTTTCACGCCCTCGATGCGGCGACCCAGATACAGCGGGCAATCACCAATGGCATCGATACCGACCACAGGCTTGCCCACGCCGGATTCAGCGGCGACCGGCTCACCGGCATGCGGGGCAAGCGACAGCCCGGCATCGGCCGCCAGATCGCGCGCCACACCGCGCACATTCATACAATCGCCGCGATTCGGGGTGATGGAAAGATCGAATACCGCTTCTTCCAGAGCGAGAAATTCCCCGACTTCGGCGCCCACCGGCGCATCCTTAGGAAGGATCAGCAGGCCGGCGGATTCCGCCGCCAGACCCAGCTCGGTTTCAGAGCAGCACATGCCGCAACTGGTCTCGCCGCGGATCTTGCCCTTCTTGATGGTCAGCCCGTTCGGCAGCGATGTGCCGATGGTGGCCACAGGGACCTTGTCGCCCTCTGTCATGTTCGATGCACCGCAAACGATATCCAGCGGCTCGGCCTCGCCGATATCCACCTTCAGAAGGCTGAGCTTATCGGCATCGGGATGGGGGCCCTTGGAACGGATCAGGCCGACACGCACGCCCTGCACCGCCGCTCTCGGCAGCTCCACGCCCTCGATCTCGTGTCCGAGGCGCACCAGATCTCCGGCAACCGCCTCAGCTGCGGCAGTCAGCGCGACATAATCCTTCAACCATGAATATGGAATCTTCATGCGCCCATCCTCCGCAGGAATCGAACATCGTTTTCAAAGAACAGCCTCAGATCCGGGATGCCGTGTTTGAGCATCACCAGACGCTCCACACCGAGCCCGAAGGCAAAACCGGAGTAAATAGATGTATCGATATTCACAGACTTGAGCACATTCGGATGGATCATGCCGCTGCCCAGCACCTCGATCCAGCCGCTGCCTTTGCAGATACGGCAACCCTTGCCGGCGCAGAACACGCAGCCGATATCCACCTCGGCGGACGGCTCGGTGAACGGGAAATAATGCGGACGCAGGCGGATCGGCACTTCCTGCTCGAAATAGGCGGACAGGAAGTATTGCAGCACACCCTTGAGATGCGCCATGGACACATCACGGTCCACCTTGAACACCTCGACCTGATGGAACATCGGCGAATGGGTCACATCGGAATCGCAGCGATACACGCGTCCGGGTGCGACCACGGCCAGCGGCGGCTCATGGCCATCTCCGACAAAGCGCTGCATGGCACGGATCTGCACCGGTGAGGTATGCGTGCGCAGCAGCATCGGTTCGCCGTTCTCGGTATCGCGCAGGAAAAAGGTGTCGTGCATGGCACGCGCCGGATGCTCCGGCGGGATATTCAGCGCATCGAAGTTGTGGAACTCGGTCTCGATTTCCGGACCTTCGGCGATCATGAATCCCATGCGGTCGAAGATGGCGGTCATCTCATCCAGCCCCTGCTGCACCGGATGCAGCGCACCGCGCGGCATGACCCGGCCCGGCAGTGACACATCGATGCGCTCGGCATGGATACGCGCCGCATCGGCCTGCGCGCCAAGTTCAGCGGCGCGCGCCTCGATCACCTGCTCCAGCTCAGCCTTGATGGTATTCACCACCTGGCCGATGCGCGGCCGGTCTTCCACTGAAAGTCCGCCCACGCCCTTGAGCACGCCGGTCAGCTCACCCTTCTTCCCGAGGTATTTCACCTTCAGGGCCGTCAACACCTCTGAATCCGCAGCTGCTGCGAAATCCTGCTGTGCCTGCTGCCGGATACTCTCCAGCTGGGCGATCATCGCATCAATATCACTCATAACCCCTCACCTTTTACGCCGTAAAAACAAGAAAGCAGGACTGCGAACAGCCCTGCCTTCGATTGCATTACACCTTAGCCGGCCCAGCCGGTTGACGTGTGGTTTACTGAATCTGTGCGCGAGCTGCTTCGACCAGCTTGCTAAATGCAGCCGCATCGTTCACGGCGATATCGGCCAGGACCTTGCGGTCCAGCTCGATGCCGGCCTTGCTCAGGCCGTGCATGAACACGGAGTAGCTCATGTCGCTCAGACGGGTAGCCGCATTGATACGAGCGATCCACAGCGCACGGAACTCGCGCTTCTTGACGCGGCGGTCGCGGTAGGCGTACTGACGTGCCTTGTCCACGGCCTGCGTGGCAACGCGGAAGCAGCTCTTGCGACGACCACGGTAGCCCTTGGCGGCCTTGATGACTTTCTTGTGGCGCGCGTGCGCCTGAACGGTGGAATTAACGCGTGGCATGGTTTATCTCCTGCTTACTTGTACGGAACGAGACGGTTGATGTTGCGCACATCGGATGCGGCAACCAGTTCGTAACCGCGGATATTGCGCTTACGCTTCGGCGACTTCTTGGTCAGGATATGACGACCATTCGCATTATTGCGCTTCCACTTGCCGCTACCGGTCTTGGAAAAACGCTTGGCGGCGCCGCTATGTGACTTCATCTTTGGCATAACAAACCTTCTCTCGTCTCGTACTTATGGTTCAACTAATTCGGTTCTACTATTACTTCTTGATCGGTCCGAGGACCATGATCATCTGGCGGCCTTCCATGTTGGGCATGTTTTCCACCTTACCCACATCCTGCAGCATCTCGGCGATCTTCTTCAGCTGATCGGCGCCGCGCGAGGCATACACCATCTCCCTGCCGCGGAAGCGCATGGTCATTTTGACCTTGTTGCCATCCGACAGGAACTTGCGCGCGTGAGACAGTTTCACGTCAAGGTCGTGCTGGTCGGTACTGGCGCGCACCTTCACTTCCTTGATCTGCATCACGTGCTGGTTCTTCTTGGCAAGATTCGCCTTCTTGCTCTGTTCATACTTGAACTTGCCGTAATCCATGATCTTGCACACCGGAGGCTCGGCATTCGGTGACATCATCACCAGATCAAAACCACCCGCTTCCGCCTGCGCAATCGCATCCTTCAGCGACAATACGCCAACCTGCTCCCCATCACTGCCAATTACGCGAACCTTCGGGGCCTGGATTTCGTAATTGACCGGCAATTCCTTCTTAGCGATAAGAATCTCCTGTCAGCGCTTCATTCAATTTATTCATACTCCTGCTGCATTCTCCGCATTTCTGCGATCCATGCATCCAGCGGCATCGTTCCGAGGTTTTCACCCTTCAGATTGCGCACCGCTACTGTTTTTTCCTCACGTTCGCGGTCACCGACCACCAGCATGAACGGGACCCTCTCTAGCGTGAGGCCGCGCACTTTATAGCCGACCTTCTCATTACGCAAGTCCGCATCGACACGGAAACCTGCCTGATGCATCGCATCACGCACCTCTCGGGCATAATCAGCCTGAGCATCGGTAATATTGCACACTACCGCCTGTTTCGGCGCAAGCCAGAACGGGAAGCGTCCTTCATGGTGCTCGATCAGGATGCCGATAAAGCGCTCCATCGAGCCTAAAATGGCGCGATGTAGCATCACAGGGGTCTGCCGAGAGGAATCCTCGGCGACATACACCGCACCCAGCCTGCCCGGCATGGAGAAATCCACCTGGATGGTGCCGCACTGCCAGACACGGCCCAGACAGTCTTTCAGGGAGAACTCGATCTTCGGGCCGTAGAAGGCACCCTCACCCTTGTTCTCGCCGTATTCGATACCCTTGGACCCGAGCGCCTGATGCAGCGCCGCCTCGGCCTTGTCCCACTGTTCATCGGTGCCCACACGGTTTTCAGGCCGGTCGGACAGGAAGATGATGACCTCTTCGAAACCGAAACGCTTGTACACCTCGTAGGTCAGGTCGATGAAGTTGCACACCTCGTCCTGGATCTGCGCCTCGGTGCAGAAGATGTGCGCATCGTCCTGCACGAAGTTACGCAGACGCATCAGGCCGTGCAGCGTGCCGGACGGCTCTTTGCGATGGCAGGAACCGAACTCGGCCAGACGCAGTGGCAGGTCGCGATGGGAATACAGGTTCTGGTTGAATATCTGGATATGGCACGGGCAGTTCATCGGCTTGATGGCGTAGTCGCGGTTCTCCGTGTTGGTGGTGAACATCTCATCGCGGAACTTGTCCCAGTGGCCGGATTTCTCCCACAGCTTGCGGTCCACGATCTGCGGGGTTTTCACCTCTTTGTAGCCGTGATCCTGCATCACCGAGCGGATCTCGTTCTCCACGCTCTGCCAGATGCTCCAGCCGTTCGGATGCCAGAACACCATGCCCGGCGCCTCTTCCTGCAGATGGAACAGGTCCAGCGACCTGGCCAGCTTGCGATGGTCACGCTTCTCGGCCTCTTCCAGACGGGTAAGATAATCCTTCAGATCGGACTTGGAGGCCCATGCGGTACCGTAGATACGCTGCAACTGCTCGTTGTCGGAGTTGCCCTCCCAGTAGGCGCCGGCCACCTTCATCAGCTTGAAGTGCTTGAGGAATGCCGTGTTCGGCACATGCGGGCCGCGGCACAGGTCCGCCCACTCGCCCTGACGGTACAGACTGACGGTTTCGCCCTGCGGAATGCGTGCGATCAGTTTTGCTTTGTACTGTTCGCCGATGCCCTCGAAATGCGCGATCGCCGCATCGCGATCCCATTCCTCGCGGCTGACATCCAGCTTGCGGTTGGAAATCTCGCGCATCTTCTCTTCGATCTTTGTCAGATCCTCCGGGGTGAAAGCACGCTCATAAGCGAAATCATAGTAGAAGCCGTCCTCGATCACCGGACCGATGGTCACCTGTGCGCCGGGGAACACCTCCTGCACGGCCATGGCCATCAGATGCGAGGTGGAATGGCGGATGATCTCCAGGCCTTCTTCCGATTTTTCAGTGATCAGGGAAACCTTATCGCCATCGTGCAGGATGTGGGACACATCCACCTGCCGGTCGTTCACAAGGGCGGCGATGGTGGCCTTGGCCAGCCCCGGCCCGATGTCGGCTGCCAGATCATAAGCGGTAGCGCCATCGGCAAGGGTACGGCTGGAGCCGTCGGGCAGTTGAATATTCATGGCGATGCTCATCCTCCGGATATCAAGCGCTGCATCCTACCGCCAAAGCCCGTCAGGCCAAGTGGCGAAACAATCGATACTGAATAAAAAAGGGCCGGACTTTATGGGTCCGGCCCCGGTCATATCGAAGATGGTAGGCTCGGGCGGTTTCGAACCGCCGACCCCCACCATGTCAAGGTGGTGCTCTACCCCTGAGCTACGAGCCTGTACCTGGGTATCCCTCTTGCGAGGGGTGCGAAGAGTATTGCCGCCCCCCGCCCCGGTCAAGCCGGTCCTTGCGCAACCGGGAGAACATACGGACATTCATGTCTCAGCGGCTCCAAACCGATGTATCCCGCCCCGGCCGGTTTAATCGGTTGAATGCGGGTCACACCTTTGTGCGCTCACTGGAAATAATGGGTGCAGCCATCGCTCCGCCTTACGGTTGATTGACTTTCTGTTGGATACGCACAATGACGAATTCGGCCGGTTTGAGCGGCGCGAAGCCGACGACGACAATCACCTGACCGGCATCGAGATCCGCCTGCGTCATGGTGTCGCCAAGGCCGCAACGCACAAAATAGGCATCCGAGGCCTTCTCCCCCTGGAAGGCGCCTGCCCTGAACAGACCGTTCATAAATCCACCGATATCGGCGCGCAGAGCGGACCACAAAGTATGTTCGTTCGGCTCAAACACCGCCCAACGGATACCATTGTAAATACTCTGCTCGATCATGATGGCCGTGCGACGAACCGGTACATAACGCCATTCCGGGTCAGCCCTGGTCGAAAGGGTGCGCGCTCCCCAGATGACCGGGCCGATAGCGGGCATATTGCGAAGGCAGTTCACCCCGAGCGGATTCAGCTGATCCTGCAGATTGTCTTCAACCGCATATTGCAGTCCGGAAACGCCATGCAAGCCGGCTTGCAGTCCGGCCGGCGTCTTCCAGACCCCGCGATCAGCATCAACCTTCGACCACAGGCCGGCAGCAAAAGACGACGGGGGAACACTGATCGTCCTGTCAGCCTTCAATGGGCTGGAAATCTTCACCCATGGATAGTAACAAACCGAAAAAGACGATGCCGGCAGGGATAACGCACTCACATCGGAAACGCTACTCAATTCTATATCGGGAAGATCAATGATGACCATCCGGTTGCCCATGGCCTCGCAATGTGCAACCGCATCCGCCAAAACCAACTTTCCGGAAGCCCGCCAACAAACACCGGGGAGAATAATGATGTTGATATCCGCAATCCTGCTGAGCGGCCCTGAGAATAACCTCCGATACCCTGAAGCCCGGGCTCTGTCAGGCAATCGGCACACATAAGCACGCGATCCGCCGTTTCTGAAAAAACAGTCCACAGCAATTCCCATGGTATCTTTTTCCGAAGATACGGGGCCGAATATATGCTCGTACTCAAGCCAGCTCCGGATAAGCGCCGGCTCTCCAACAGGCCCCTGAACAAGCTTCCCCGCAAAAGCAGCCGTGGAGGTTCCCGCAGCTTCAAGAGGTTGGGATCTCCCCCGAATCTCCTCTACAAAAACACCCGGCTTCAAATACGTCGGCATGGCTCCCGCCTCTCCTGACTGACATTCAGGGACTGAGCATACATCTGCAATCGACCGACTGCATCACACAACGCTTTGCACGATCACGGCATTGCCAGCCAAGGTGCGTTGCCGCTACAGTAGCAAGCAGACGAATACCATCCGGGGAGGGCAACCCTGAACAAGCACCCAAGGCAAGCGCATGCTGATGCGACCGAAAGCGGCCTGAAAAAGCAGCTGCGCGAACTGCTGCACATGGACATAGCCGATCTGGCCAGCATGGCCGGCTACCAGCGCCTGCTCGTGCAACTGCTGCGCTTTTCCTATCGTCTGATGCGCCGTTTCGTGGCCGATCAGTGTATCCAGCGCGCCTCGGCTCTGGCCTATGCCTCGCTACTGGCCATCGTGCCCCTGGTGGCCCTCGGCATGTCGGTATTCACCAGCTTCCATGCCTTCGATGCCGCCGCAGGCAAGATCCGCGACATGCTGCTCACCAATCTGCTGCCCACCAGCCACGATGTGGTGCAGACCTATCTGAGCAGCGTGGCCGACAAGGCCACGGCTCTTTCCATCTTCGGCGTCATCGGCCTGCTGGTCACATCAACAGCCCTGCTCAACACCGTCGAAGAGGCCTTCAACCATGTCTGGCGCATCACCCGCGCCCGTCCCCTGATGTCCAAGTTCATGGCCTTCTGGGCCACACTGACACTCGCCCCCATCATGATCGGCGCCTCGATCACCATCACCTCGTATTTCGCGGCCCTGCCCGTCGTCAGCACGGTAAGCGAGGGGGCCGCCATCATCAGCGACATGCCGTTCCTGGTGCCATGGATCATGTCGTCACTGGCCCTGGCCACGCTGTACACCGTACTTCCCAACACCCGGGTACCGTTCCGCTACGCCCTGATCGGAGGGCTCGCCGCCGGAGCACTGTTCGAGGTCAGCAAGATCGGCTTCGCTTTTTATGTCACCAACCTGGCCAACTACGAAGGCCTGTATGGCGCGCTCGGCACGCTTCCCGTGTTCCTGATCTGGCTGTATCTGGCCTGGGTGGTGGTACTGATCGGTTCGGAGATCGTTTTCTGTCTGCAGCATCCGGAACAATCCTCGCGGCAGAGCAATGCAAATTCCGACCCCGGTGCACGAAAATTCTTCTCACACCTGATCCTGCTGCGTGCTGCACAAAGACAGCAACACGGCGATACGCTCGGCATGGCTGAACTGACCCTCGAAACAGGCGTACCCGAGAACATCCTGCAGGAATGGCTGGATCAGCTGTGCGAACGCGGCCTGCTGCACCGCCTGCAGACCGGCAACATCGAACGCTGGGCTCCGGCACGCGATGCAGACAGCCTGCTGCTGGCCGACATTCAGAAGGCACTGGCCGAACAACCCATGCGGGTACCCGAAGAATGGACCGACACACCCATCGGCAAAACACTCGCCGGGCTGTATTTCCGGCTGGAGCGCGAGCGCCATGCCGTGCTCGGCGAAGTGACCCTGCGCCGTCTGATGCAGAGCGAAAAGGAAAACTGAACCCATGACTGAAACCGCCCGCCTGCTGATCGCAGGCTCCGAACAGGATGCCGATATGCTCTACGTCTCCGGTCTGTTCGTACCCGACCCCTTCGTGGTGATCGGCATCGGTAACGAATGGCACGGCCTGCTTTCCCCGCTGGAAGTGGACCGGGCACGCAAGACCTCCCGCCTGCAGCGGGTGCATCTGGACAGTGCATGGCGTGAAAAAGCCATCGAGCTGGGATTCACCCCTTCACTTGCCGGCATCGCGGCGGCCTTTTTGCGTGAGCACGGCATCAGCTCGGTTCAGGTGCCCGGCTCCTTCCCGCTGCAATACGCCGATCAGTTACGCACCTGGGGCATCGCTGTACAGGCAGCCGAGGGCACCCTGTTTCCCAAGCGCGCCATCAAAAGCGAACTGGAGATCGTGCAACTCGCCAAGGCCGAGAGACTGACCCGTCAGGCCATGGCCGCAGCCGAAGGCTTTCTTGCAGCGGCCTGTATCGGCGATGACGGCATCCTGCGTCATCCGGATGTGGCAGGCCGGGTGAAATCGGCGCATCTGCGCGCGGTCATCGAAACCTTTCTGATCTCCCGAGGAGCCGTGCCCTCGCACACCATCGTGGCCTGCGGCAAAGAAGCCGCCGACCCGCATCAGATCGGCACCGGTTTCCTCAAGGCCCATCAGGCCATCATCGTGGATATCTTCCCGCGCCTTGTATGCACCGGCTACTGGGGAGACATGACACGTACCTTCGTGAAGGGAAAGGCATCAGCTGAACTGCGCAAGATGTATCGCACGGTGCGCGAAGGGCAGGACATCGGCCTTTCCAAGGTGATGGACGGCGCCAGCGGACTGGCTATCCATCAATCCATTCAACAGCACTTCTCCAAACAGGGATTCTTCACCGGTACGAGGCGCGGCAAACAGGTCGGCTTTTTCCACGGCACGGGTCACGGAGTGGGGCTGGATGTGCACGAATCCCCGCGCATCTCGGTGCGCGACGATATCCTGAAGGCCGGTCAGGCCGTCACCGTCGAACCGGGTCTTTACTACCCGGATATCGGTGGTGTCCGTCTTGAGGATCTGGTGGTGGTGAGAAAAGGCGGTTGCGACAACCTCACCCGCTTCCGCCGCCGGCTGGAAATCGCCTGACTGCGTCAGGCTTCCGGAGGAGCCTCGCGACGCAGCGCGGCGGTGCCGCCGATCCGCCATAGAACCCAGGCACCGGGGGCCGCCACCACGGCCAGCACGATCACCCAGAGTGCGGCCATCGCGGCAGCAGCCTCGGGATTTCCACCGAAGTAGCTGGCAAAACCGACGTAGCCGGCCTCGCGCACACCGAAACCGTTGAACGAAACAGGCAGAATCGTGGCCATCGAAACCAGCCCGACCATCACACCATATGCCGCCCATGAGATCTCAAGACCCGCAGCATGTCCCAGAATCATGGTTGTTGCGATCATCACAACCTGAAAGCACAGCGACAACAGCATCGCTCTCCACCAGGCCCGGAAAAACTCCGGGGTATCAATCGCCACTCCCTGCCAGCGATGCAGAAAACCGGGCAGACGCCGGTGCCAGAACGGATAGCTGAGCATACCGAGCCACAACACGGCCACGCCGAGCAGCCAGAGATTGCGCCAATGGGAGGGTAAATCGATGGAAAACATGCACACCGTGGTCACCACCGTCAGCGCCAGCAGACCGTTGACGCGCTCCAGAAGGACACTGGCAGCTGCCGTCCAGCCGGCACCCTCCCGGCCGCGCGCCAGCAGGAAACCGCGCGCGAAATCGCCACCGATAGTCGATGGCAGAAACAGGCTCAGGAACATGCCGAGAAAATAGATTTTGATCTTGCGCGAGGCACGCACCGTCAGACCCAGGCCGCGTGCCAGCCAGGCCCAACGGACAGATGCCAGCACATATCCGGCCATTAACAGGGCGCAAGCCAACGCCACCCATGCATAATTGACCTGCTGCAGCCGGGCGAGAACCGAGCTGACATCCACAAAATTGAACAACAGCAAGAGCAGCGCGATGCTGACCAGAATCTTCAGAGCGGATTTAAGCATCGCGCAGCAAAGCCTCGACCCGTCCGGCAATCTGCGTGGCATCGCCACGCACAAACAGGCGCTTTCGACGCGACGTCTGCCCCGAGGTCACCTCGAACTGCTGCCGACCGAGACCCAGTGCATCGGCCAGAAAATCCACAATGGCTGCATTGGCCTTGCCCGCCTCGGGGGCCTGACGAACGGCGATCTTCAAAGCATCGCCATGCATGCCGCAAAGCGCTTCGCGGCGCGCACCGGGCTGGGCATGGATATTGATATACAGACCGCCGTTACCGGGTGTGAGTGCCGCTGAAACATCAGAGTCGCTCATACCAGCCTTTATGCCAGCAGGTTGTAAGCGATGCGCTGCAGGCTGGGCACCAGAAAGTCGTCGAGGAAATAGGCCGCCAGAATCACCAGCATCGGCGAGAGATCCATACCGCCCAGCGCGGGCAGGCATCGGCGAACCGGATACAGCAGCGGCTCGGAAAGCTGGATGATGATACGCACAATGGGGTTGTACGGATCGGGTGAAACCCAGGACAGCACGGCGCGCGCGATCACCACGATGATGACGGCTGAGAGCAGCACATGTAGCAGACCAGCCGTGGCCTGCAGAAAATAACCCAATAGAAACATCAGCTCCCCCTCACGCCAGTTCGCGCGAGCGCTTCGCAGCAGCGCTCAACGCGTTGCGCACGGTTTCCGGCAATTGTCCTTCGAACATCGCTTCCAATGCCGCCTGTGTGGTGCCGCCCGGACTGGTCACCTGCTGGCGCAAAAGCTCGGCGGACTTGCCGCTTTCCAGCAGCATGCGCGCGGAGCCCAGAGCTGTCTGCCCGACCAGTTGCTCGCACAACTCGCGCGGCAGTCCCAGTGCCTGACCGGTTGCCTGCATCAGTTCGGCAAGCAGGAAAAAGTAGGCCGGCCCACTGCCGGAAACGGCCGTAACCGCATGCATCTGCTGTTCTTCGTCGATCCACGCCGTCTGTCCGGAGGCAGCCAGTACATACTCGGCGCGCTGGCGATGGATTTTGTCGGCCTTGCTGAACAGCACGGACATACCGGCACCCAGCAGGCAGGGGGTGTTCGGCATGACGCGCACCACGGCGGCTTTTTCGCCCAGTTTTCCGGCAATGCGCGCGGTGGAAATGCCTGCGGCGATGCTGATCACGGTCTGTCCGCCGTCGATCGCCCCCAGCTTTCCCAGCACCTCGTCAATCTGCTGCGGCTTGACCGCCAGAACCAGCACATCGCTCGACAAGGCCAGCCTGGCGATATCGCCATAGCAGGTGACGCCGTACTGTTGATGCAGCGTATCCAGACGGGCCTGACTGATGTCGGTGACATGCACATGCGCCGCGCCATGCCCGGCAGCGGTGAGCCCTGCGATCAGTGCCTCGGCCATGTTACCGCCGCCGATAAACCCGATATTGAGTTTGTTCATGTTTTCATCCTGATTCATGTCGCTTCGAACAATCCTGAACCGATGCGGACGATATCCGCACCCTCGTCGATCGCCATGCGATAATCGCCGCTCATACCCATGCACAGGCTGAGCTTTGTCCAGGCAAGACTCCCATTGCCGAGCCCGTCCCGCAAGCCGCGCAATGCCGCAAAGCAGGCTCTTGCTTCGTCGTCGCGCGGCGCCATGCACATCAGTCCGGCGATCTGTAAATTCGGCAGCTGCGCCATCCTGGTCAGCAATTCCGGCAGGTCGGCAGGGGCAACACCATGCTGGTGCGCAATGCCTGCCACATTGACCTGCACCAGCACCGGCAGACGACGACCCTCGACCAGCACATCCACGGCGCGCGCGGTTTCCAGATCCTCCACGCTGTGCCACATGGCGGCATGACGGGCGATGTATTTGGCTTTGTTTTTCTGCAGCGGCCCGATCATGTGCCAACGGGCCGACGGATAGCGCAAAGCGCGGTCGCGCAACTGTTGCGGACGGGACTCGGCAAAGTCCTGCTGACCGGCCGCGACAAGCGCAGCTACCGCATCTTCCGGGGCATACTTGGATACGGCCAGCAGTCTTGCCCCCAGCCCTTCAACCTCATCACGCAACCCTCGCCAGCGCTCAAGCAAGCCCGGCGCGCCCTGCTGCACGGCTTCAGCCACTGCGCTCCACCCGCTTGGCGGCGAAGATCATGATAAAGCTGAACACGGCATACACCACCACGACCTGCATCAGCAGGAACCAGGTGCTGAGCACCGAGGCATCGACGATCACCAGCGCGGCCAGTCCGCTGATCAGGGTGATGGCGACGATGGCCAGCACGGTCTTGGCCTGGGAAAGCCCCAGATACATCAGGCGATGATGCAGATGATCCCGCCCGACATAGGCGATCCATTCACCCATATTGCGCACATCGCCGCGCGCGATGCGCGCCACGGTGGTATAGATCATATCGAAGATCGGCACCGAGAAGATCAGCAAAGGCGCGGCATAGGCCTGCAGCGCACTATGATCCGACCAGTCGCCGAGCACCGCGATACAGGCCATCATCCAGCCGAGATAGGTGCTGCCGCTGTCACCGAGAAAACTGCGGGCAGGACGTTCATAACGAGCATTGTCCGGAAGAAACCCGAGCGCTGCTCCAGCAACAGCCACACACAACAGTAGCATGAACAACTGCCCGGTGGCTGCGGCAAGCATGCCCATCAGCAGGCAGATGGTGGCAGCCAGAGCCGCCGCCAGCCCGTTGATACCATCGAGAAAATTGAACGCATTGGTGATACCGATAATCCAGAACGCTGTCAGCAGATACTCAAAAACAATATCCACCGAGATGCCCCACTCGTCTCCCAGACGGGCAATCATCCAGTCGTGATTATCAAACTCGAGCAACAACCCGCCCCACAGAAGAATGGCCACGGCAACAATCTGCACCAGCAGCTTGAACGATGCCGGCAGACTCTTCACGTCATCCCACAGGGAAACCAGCGCCACCAGTGCGCCGGAGATACAGACGGCCTTCAGCTCTACCGAATAGTTGAAGTTCAACAGCAGCGTGATATTTACAGAGAGAAACACAGCCAACCCGCCAATGCGTGGAGTCGGCTGTTGGTGCACTCTCCGTTCATCGGGCATATCCACCGCCCCCATGATCCTGGCCATCCGAATAACCGCCGGCATAAAGGCATAGGTCAACAAAATGGAGGCCAGCAAGAGCTTCGCCCCCAGCAACATTAACCCGATCCCCGGCCAGGGCAGCGACATCAGACCACCCACCAGTAAAGCCAGAATACGCATCCAGCGTAAATCAAAGTTTACAGACATGTGGTCAACGCTCGGTACATGATTCTCTCTTCCTCATCGCTCATGGCGGCCAACAGCGGCAGTGAAACACATTCTTGCCGCGCTGTCTCGGCCCCCTTGCAGGGCAAACCCATCAGCCTGGAAAGTGGAACATTGACCGGATGAGCAGCCCCCACGCCCGCGTCCCGCAGCAAGCCTATACTCCTATCCGCATCCGCTACACGAATGACATAACGAAAGTAGTTGGCTGTGCCGCCACAATTCAAAGGATGTGCCGGGGAATCAGCAATCCATGCGTCGTATTTTTCCGCCATGGCCCTCCGGGAAGCCAGCTCAGCCCCGGCCGTATCCAATCGCCCCATAGCAAGCGCAGCATGCACATCGGATAGCTGATGATTGCCGGCATAAGGCAGGGAAATGCCTGCCGAATCCGCATACCGCATGGCACGAACATCTTCAGCAATGCGTGCATCATTGCTCAACAACATGCCGCCATACGCCCCGCCCCATGGTTTGGTGGCATAAAATGATGCGATGCTGATGTCACCGAAGCACCCCAGCGGCTTTCCGTCAAAAGCTCCACCCGCCGCCTGAGCGATATCCTCGATCACAGGACAGGGCCACGCCTCGGCAACCAGTGGCTCAATCATACCGAACGGATGAACCAGAATTACCGTATCCAGCGTTGCGGCGATCGCTTGCGCAGCCGCCTTATCCAGACGCAGATCCCCGGCGCAATCCATAAACACAGGTGTGGCACCACAGGCCCTTACTGCATGCAACAGCGCGCGACATGCATAGGCCGGAATACCGACTCGTTTAACCGGACCACGCTGAATCAGGGAGAAAAGTGCGAGCATCAGGGCACTGCTTCCGCTATCAACCGCGACGGCATGCTGCATACCGACCAACGATGCGACTCTGTCCTGCAAAGATTCACACAGCGGACCGCGCGCCGTATGGCCGCTTTGCACAACGTCACCTACCGCACGAACACATGCCTCATTGAAGCGCGATCTTGAATGGGGAATCATTGGTTGAGCAACGGCAGAATCAGAGGCGCACCCGGATCGGCACAAAGGCCTCCGCGGAGGACAGCTTGGCCTGCACGCCACGGAAATGCACCGTGGCCAGCGCGATCTCCACAATATTCACGCCCTGGATATTGGTGCGCTCGATCTGCGAGGCATGCGCATTCAGAGCCTTGAGCTTATGCGATAGCGTGGCATGTATATCCATGAACACATGGGGATCGAAGTTGAGCGTCGTCGGTGTTTCGTAGGCCAACACATTGGGCACATAACGCGTCGCAGAATAAGCGGCGCGGGCCAGCGCGCGGTGATCCTGATGCGTGTCCTCATGGAAATTCACCAGCACCGTGTATGGCTCAACTGCTTTCACCTGCGTTTCGATCGCATGGATCAGCTCTGTGCCGGCTGTTAGCTCCGTATCCTCGAACCCTCCCCAATGCACTTCCTTCACACCCAGAATACGGGCGGCAGTTTCCTGCTCACGCCGCCGCACGGCAGCATCGCCGCCATAGGCACCATCGGTGGCAACAAACAGGTGTACTTCAGAGCCGCGGTGCACATATTCGGCGAGCGCGCCACCACAACCGATCTCGATATCGTCCGGGTGCGGGGCCAGAGCCAGAACTTTGTTCATACGGTTTTTTCTCCCATATTTCCTACCTGTGCCGCAGCCGCAGGACCGAGATTGAGCAATAGATCCAGGATCGACAAATGCGAGGCAAACTCCCCGTGCAGCTGGGTGTATACCGGCGCTTCCACGCGCTGAAAATACAATGATATGCCTTGCGAGGCAAATACATCCCTGTCCAGATACACCCGCCCCTCCTGCCCGGAGAGATAGGCATCGGCCGAAAGTGCGGTGCACAACTCAAGCAGGCGACCGGTCGGATCGGTATTCGTCACCCCCATATCCGAGGCCATATAAAGCGGCGATTTGCACCCCAGATAAGCGCCCATCAGGCGGATCAAATCAGCATTCAGATCGCGCAGCAGATCGTACGGCTCGTTCAGAACCCGGCGGATCTCCGGCCAGTAGTCAGCCATATAGGGCGACCTGGCGTAGGCCTGCTCGACGCTGATGCACAGCTTGCGCGGCCAGCGCTTATCGGCGATGCCGACCTCGCGGATGGTCTGCGGAAAGCGGTAGTTCACCGGCACCGTGATCCATTGCGCGCCCTGTGCGGTCTTGATGCGATTGCGGTTCTGCCACTCGTTTTTTTCATACTGCACGGTATCGAGCAGCAGCATCGCATCGGAGATCATCCATTTATGGAAGAACCCTGGCCATGGTAGAAAATTCGGCTGATGGATGGTCAGAAGCATCGTTACCTCACACGCAACAGGAAGGGATTGGCGATCATGCCGCCCAGCCACTGCCCGGGAATATCCACGCGCAGCACATGCGCGCCGGATGCCAGATGCAGACCCTGCTTGAGCGGCTGATCAAGCCGCATGACGGCCACGTTCGCCACCTGCCCGTCGACGATGACACGCACCCGTACAGGCTTGTCCGGAAGCGCCCCGGCAGGCGGAACAGGAAACATCCGCAAAGCCAGATTGAGTTCGACATCCGGTGAAACCAGGGCTTCATCTCCGGGCAGCAGTCGCTGTCCTGAGGCATCCTCAAGATACAGGCTGCTCACCCGGAAGTTCTGATTCCTTGTCTGCCGCCATGCCACAGCATGCCCGGCACGCAACGCCTTCAAAACAGCTTCCGATGTACGCGCATCGGCCCATACATCCATCGGGAAGTTACCCAGATATTCACCCGACTGGCCCTCTTCATGGTAATCGCCACTGGATACGGCCCAGATAGGGGCTGCACGCAGGCCCATCATGTAATCGGACAGATAGCGGTCCCACAACCCGCCGGGAACGGTATTGCTATCGGTATCCCCATAGATGGCGGCAAAGGCATCGGCGGTCGGCTCGATAAACACACGGCTGCTGTACGGCGGGGTTTCCAGCATCACACCCATCGGACCGGGACGGGTGCCGGAGAGTGTGCCCGGATGCGCCCATATGGTGAACAGACCCTGCTGTTTCGCTGTCGCAATAAAATCCGCATCGGCATCCACCGGCGGACGCCCCAGCCAGGTAGCCAGAAAGGCGATATACGAGGCAAACAACAACAGGGCGACGGCACGCTTGCGCCGCCTGAGCAGCCAGACCAGCACAACACCGACCAACAGGAACCAGAAGGCCATGGAAAACGTGTACGGACCATGAATATTGCGCAGATCGAAACTGGGCAATGCCTCGACCTGTTCAGGGCGTTGCACGCCGAGGGCGATGATATGACGCTCGGCATCGTGCAGCGTCAGATCACGCAGCGGAACACCGCTCCATGCATAGCCGGGGGTGGATTCGGTGCCGGCCATCAGCACTATCTGCGGAAAGCGCCGCTGCAGAGCGGCAATATCGTCGAAAAAGCGCTGTACGCCGGTGAGGTACAGCGAAGGATGCTGCATCGAATAGCCGAGTACCTGCGGCACCGGCTCGATGCCGAAGCGGATGCTGTAGCGATCATGTTCGGTAAAGGCCAGCACATCGATGCCGCGCTTTTGCGCCATGCCGATCAGGGTGGAAAAATCGTGCTCGCCATCGGAATGATCGCTGCGCACATCGATCAGCACGCGTAAAGGCGGCTGCGCCCCGACAGTTTCCGCCAGCACAGCTGAACCGCCGGAGAGCAGGCCGCAACCAAGCAGCACAGCAATGATAATGTTACGCACTGCGCGCCAGCTTCTTCTGATGCAGGCTGATATACAGCTGCAGCAGATCATCGAGCATCTTCTGCAGGGAATATCCTTGTGCACGCTGTCTGCAGGCGGCAGGCATCGTTTCCGGCCATGGCGTCGCCAGACCTCTGGCAACCTCCAGCACGTCTCCGGCATCCAGTACCACACCGCAATCCTTGTTGACCAGTTCGCGCAGGCCGCACACATCCGCCACCACGCAGGGCAGGCCCGCGGCAAAAGCCTCGACGACTGCCCGCCCCATACCCTCGTTGTGCGATAACAGGACAAACGAACGCGCTGCCGCCAGATAGGGCACCGGATCGCTCCAGCCGGCAAAAAACACATTCGATGCAATGCCCAGTTCACTGCTCATCGCCTCCAGATTCGCCCGTTCCTCGCCATCACCAACGATGGCCAGCCGCGCATCGGGTTTTGTGCGGCACAACTCGGCCCAGCCGCGAATCAAACGGTCCATGCCCTTGATCGATGTCAGCCTGCCCACGCTCACCGCATCCCAGTTGCGCTCATCGCCATGCGCAGCACGCCAGGCATCCACACTATCCGCCAAGGCCGTCACATCCACGCCGCTGGGTATCACCCGCCACAGCGAAGAGCGTCCGATGCCGAGGGCCAGATGATCGTCACGCTCTGCGGCCGTCAGGGCGACAAGTGCGGCACAGCGACCGGCCAGCCGGCGTTCGATGGTGATAAAGGCCGCAGTCATCAACCAGCCGAAATAGCCGTGGAAGATATGCCCGTGCGGGGTGTGTATGACAACCGCCGAACTACTGCGCGAGGCCGCCATCCTGCCTATGGCCCCGGCCTTGGAGGTATGGGTATGAATGATGTCGAAACCTCGTCCGATCAGCGCCCTGATTTGTTTGTATGCTGTGATATCCGACCAACCGGGGCTGCGCAGCATGGCCGGAATGACCACATATTCCCCACCGGCCTCGGAAAACTGGCGTTTACGTGCATCCAGTTGCTCCCGCTCGCTGCCAGTCATCTGCGATTCCTCGCTCTGACCGCAGGCCAGCGTGACCCGATGCCCGGCGTGCTGCTGGCCGATGGCACACAGGATGGTGTTCACCGCAGAGCCGCCGCCATCCATGCGAGTGATCAGATGCAGGATGCGCAGGCTCAAGATGCCTCCGCTTCCATGGGTTCTGCCAGACCATCCACTACGGCCTCAACGGCTTCAAGAAAAGTATTGTCGTGTCCCGGCCAGGAGAAATGCTCGCCGATATGCGCACGCAAACGTTTGACTCGCGCGGCATGCGACACCTTTTTTGCCAGCAGATCACCCATGGCTTCGGCCAGCGCCTCGGGTGAGACCGCCGCGGCCACACGGTTGTCCGGGCTCGACGACGCCACCTCGATATTGCCGCCCACGGGTGTAGCCACCACGGGCAGGCCGCAGGCATTGGCCTCGATGGTGACCAGACCGAAGCCCTCCAGCGAACGGGTCGGCAGCATGAATGCATCGGCTGCCTGCATGCGCCGCACAACATCTTCTTCCGGCAGGTAACCTGTGAATTCCACGATGTCATCCACGCCCAGCTGCCTGGCCAGCCAGCCGAGCGGCTCGGCAAGCGCACCACCACCGATCACGCACCAGCGCACATCGGGCCACTCATGCCGCAGCATGGCGGCCGCCTGCACCAGCATATCCACGCCGGTACGCGGTACGAGATTGCGCAAGGTAACCACCACCGGCCCCTGCCAGCCGAGCTCGCGACGCAGCGCTGTGCGTTTCTGCGCACTCAGCGCAGGCGGCAGATCGACCCCGCCCGGCGCCAATGCAACGCGGGCTTCGCGGATATCGAAACAGACTTCCAGCTCGCGGCGCATGTGCCGGGAGAGCACCAGCAAGCGCTGAGCGCTGCGGTAAATACCACCTTCAAGATGCCGCATCGCGGCGGTGACCAGGCGATGCTTAAGGTCCCAGTCCAGCCCGTGCCGCGTGGCATATTCCTGATAGGCGAAGGAATGCACCACCTGCAGGCGTGGCAGGCGGCAACCGGCACGCAGCAGTGCCCACATCACGAACGGCTGTTCACCGACCACGACATCGAATTCCCTGCCATATTGCCGCCACCAGATACCGGCTTCGTGCTTGAGTTGCAGCAATCCGCGCGGTCCTTTATCACCGCCGAACGGAAGGCGGTATTCGGTGACCCCGTGGCCCAGGTCAATCGTCAGCGGCGCATCCGGCTGTGGCTGGCGGGTCAGGACCGCCAGATGATGCCTGCTGTGCATCAGGGCGCGCACGTGATGCACCAGCATGCGCTCGGCCCCGCCCAGCACCTTCTCGGCCGATACGTCGGCGACCAGCAGGATCCTCATACTGCTACCTTCATTCCAGCGACCAGCCGCGCTGCGCCATCCACACATCCAGCAGCAGCAGGGCCCACATCACATCCGAGCGATCCCGCCCGGCTGCATGCTGCTTCTGCATGCGCTGCACATATTCCGGTCGTACCAGTCCGCCGACCGGACGGCCGTCACACAGGCGCTGCACCTCGTCGTCCAGCGGCCCTCGCAACCAGTGTTTCACCGGCGCCATGAAGCCCTGTTTCGGACGATCCACCACATCCGCCGGCAGACGGCTGCGGGCGATATCCTTGAGCAGCAGCTTCAGGCCTTCCTTCCATGGCATCCCCGTCACCTTGGCAGAAGCCGGCAGTGCCATGGCTGCATTCAGCAAACGGATATCAAGAAACGGAGCGCGCAACTCAAGGGCATGCGCCATACTCATGCGATCACCCACCGCCAGCAGATCGTCGGGCAGATAGGTCAGGACATCGTAGGCCATCGCGCCCTGCTCCGGGCCGTAGGTGGCAAGCAGGCCTTCAAGCCCGTGATACGGACCGGTGGCATGCGCCCATGGCTTGTCCTCAAACGTTTCAGGCAGGGTGAACATCTCGGCCCACGGCTCGGCAGCCGAACTGGTCCAGCTTTGATAGGCGATATCGGCAGGCAGATCCAGCCCCTCGAGCAGGCGACGCAGACGGCCGCGCAGATTGCGGCTTCCCTTCGCATCATCCATGCCGCGCAAGGCAGAAAGCAGCATCCAGCGACCGGGTACGCGACGCAGACGCTCGTGCCAGGCCATGCCGAGATAGCGTGGATAACCTCCGAACATCTCATCCCCACCCACGCCGGAGAGTGCTACATCGACAAAGGCTTTGCATTCACGCGAGATCAGCCATGTGGGTAGCGCCGCTGTATTGGCGACCGGCTGATCGAAGGCTGCGGCCAGCTGATACAGGGTTTCATGTGCCTCGGCATGCACCTCCAGCACCTTGTGGTCGCTGGCGATATGGTGGGCCACCTTGCGCGCATACATGCTCTCGTCGTAATCCGGCGCGCCGTCGGCAAAGCGTACCGAGAAGGTATGCAGGGTACCGGGCAACTGCCGGGCCAGTGACTCGGCGATCAGAGATGAATCGATTCCGCCGGAAAGGAACACACCCATCGGCTTGTCGGACACCGAACGCGACAGGAACACCTCGTCGAGCAATCCCCCCATCGCCTTGATATCGGATTCGGGTTCGGCAAAGGTTTCCAACGGTGGCAGGAAGAAATAACGGGCTACCTGCAAGGCCCCGCCCGGCATCATGCGCGCATAACATCCGGCAGGCAGCTGGCTAACCTCTTGATACATGGTGCGCGGCGCTTCCACCCGCATACGGGTCAGCACATCACGGATCGCCTGCACATCCGGGGTGAGATTCCAGTCGCCCTTCTCAAAAGCGGACAGCGAGGATGCGAAGCCGGCCCTGCCGCCCTGCTCGCAGATGAACAGCGGCTTTTCTCCGAAGGCATCGCGCGCCGCCAGCAACAGCTTCTGGCGGGCATCCCAGATGACGATCGCGAACATGCCGTTGAGCAGCGAGAACATGCCGACGCCGAAACGGCGGTACAGATGCGGCAGGATCTCGGTATCGCTGTCGCTCAGGAAAACGATGCCGTCGGTTTCAAGCTGCGCCCTGAGCTCGCGGTAGTTGTAGATGCAGCCGTTGAACACCACGGTCACATCCTCGCGGGTCATCGGCTGGCGGCCGCGCTCGTCCGGTCCGATGATCGACAGTCGGTGATGGATGGCGGCAAAGCTGCTGTCCTCGAAAGCCCCCTGATCGTCCGGCCCGCGTCGTTCCACTGCTGCAGCCATGCGCTTCAGTTCATGCTCGCGTTGCGCCCCGCATATCGCTACAAATCCGCACATAGATACTTATCTCAGGGATCGCAAAGGTTCGTAATCCGGCAACTTGATCAAGTCGGATCACCCCCGGATTTGCGGCAAAGCATGCCAAGATTGGTCGTGGTCAGAAAGCGCCCGGGCAATAGATCCAGCAACGGATCAAGCACAATCAACAAACCGCAGAGAAAACGCTGCCTGTCGAAGAACGGGCTGCCGAAGATCATCGGACCGCGCACCTTTTTCACTACAGGAATGCCGGCCTGCTCGAACCACGGCTTCCAGACCTTGAACGGATGCACCGAGACATGACCGAAGCCAACGGCAGCAGCCAGAGGCGGAGCCGATACCTCATCCTGCCCTTTCCAGTAGAACTTCTTGAAATTGCCTCCGCTGATCGTATCCAGACCGTAT
Organism: Zetaproteobacteria bacterium CG06_land_8_20_14_3_00_59_53; assembly: GCA_002779605.1. Classification (GTDB taxonomy): domain Bacteria; phylum Pseudomonadota; class Zetaproteobacteria; order Mariprofundales; family Mariprofundaceae; genus UBA1543. The sequence continues at coordinate 56,205 of PEWE01000012.1, forward strand.
CCGACCAACTCAGGAAGGTTGTGCGGATTGGGCGTGGTGACCATCGCATAACCGCCGGGCTTGAGCACACGCGCCATCTCCCAGAGAGCAGGTGTCGGATCGGGCAGATGCTCGACGACTTCGGAGGAAATGATGATGTCCACGCTCGCATCGGCCAGTGGAAGATTGAAGATATCGCCGCTGAGAAAGCGCAGGGGATCGAGCTTGCGCTCACTGACCCGCCAGGCGCTTCTGTCCGCACCCATGGCTGCCTCCTGCTGATTCAGATCCAGTCCGAACCACTCGACTCCCCTGAAACGCGCACAGCGATCCGCCACCTCGAAAAGGTTTGTGCCGGGACCGCAGCCCAGATCCAGCACTCGCACGCCCTGTGTATCGCGACGAGCGGAAAGCAGTCGCTCGACCGTCCGACCGAGCATGATCTGGCGCAACTTCCAGAAATAGAAAATATGGGTCCATGAACGTGCAAAGAACTTCTCCTCGCCCGCCCACGATTTTTTCACTTTTCGCACCTTCTTCTCCCTGCCACTCATTCGTTCACCCCTTTTGCTTTGACTTCCCGGTCAACCAACCGACAAGGAAACCCCATGCATAGCAGGCTTCGCAGATCACCCACAGCCATTTGCCTTCGAAAAGACTACCCAGCATACGCAGCGGAAAACGCAGCACGCGCCTCCACAACGGCACCTTTTCAACGAACTCACCATGCTCGGCCGGTGTCTCGATCACCCACTCTGGAGAATGGATATTGGCAAAGGCCGCCTGCCGGCCATTACGGTAGAACTGGGTCAGCAGCTTCTTCCATGTTTCCGGTGGCAAGTGGTGGTAGATGATGCCCGGCAGAATGACCACACGACTGCCGGTCTCGCGGAACACCTTGCGCAGGTAGGGGTCGAGGCCGCGCGGAATCAGCTCGTTCTCACCGCCCACCTGCCGGAACAGGGCAGCGCGCATGATCAGGCAGGGATGTTCGGCCAGATCGGAATCCACGATCTCGCTCACCGGCTCCCAGCTACGCCTCGGCACCTGACGCATCACACGCTGCACAAACGGCGTGGCCCAATCCGGCACGGTATTATTGCCGCCGGCCATGCCGATATCCGGATGTTCCTGCATCGCGTCGTACAACTTCTGCAGGGTATCGTTATCCGGCAGCGAGGAATCGTCATCCACGGTCAGCAGATATTCGCCCTGCGCCAGCTCCGCTGCAATATTGATACCGCGCCCCTGCCGCTTGTCACCCTTGACGACAATCAGCTCGAAATCCTGAAACGTCTGAGCACTCAGCTGGCGCATCAACTGACGGAAATACCCGCCGCGATCGGCATCTGCCGTCGGGATGATCATCGAAATCACCGGAAGCGACGCCCCTTCAGCGGGCACGTGCCAGATCACACCGCCGGACGTACCCTCATTCAGAAAGCGTACCCAGGGCCGTTGCACGCCTGCTGCGGATTTCCATTCGGCGGCGTTGAACAGCGCTTCAAAATCTCTCATGTCAGTACAACTCCTGAAAACCTGTGTTCAACCATTCACCTCCCGGACCAGAGGGCGGTTCGGCCAATCATCAACTAAGCCCGGTAGATAAACGTGGCCGTGCCGGAATTGCGCAATTCGTGAATCAGGTCGAAATGCGACCCCTTGCTGTCGGTGAAGATCTTGGTGTTCTCCCAGAACTGCTCGGGAACGTTTTTGAAGTTCTGCCAGTCCTGCATGACGATGATGGTCTTGTCGGGGATGAAATACGGCTGCAATGCCTCATACCATGTCTCGTTCATCTTCAGGGCGCGGCCGCAATCGATAAAGCACAGCTCCACCGGCCCCTTGTCCCACTTGAACCATGGAACATCGCTGTTATCGCCGGCATCCATCAGCTTCATCGCCGTCGCCTGAATATGCGCCGAAAACTTGTCGGTCATCCTGCGAAACAGCGGCATGAAGGAGGTGTGATTCTCAAGTACAGGAATATCCGTGCCGACCAGCCACTTATCCATCCACGAGGATCGCCACACGAAATCATCGTACACATGCAGGCGCTTTTCAGCGGTAAAAAAAGGATTGTTGAGCAACCCGCCGACGATGTTGTAGGTGGAGGAACCGATCCACGGCCCGATTTCCACCACTTCGCCCTGCCCTGAATAGAAGCCGGTGATATAGTGGTAATAGCGCATCTCATCCATGGTCAGCATGCTCGGCACAGGGCATGGGGGGATGTCGAGGCCGGACCACGATGATGTGCCTTCGCGCACCTCGCGCTGCAAGCGGACACCATCCTTGCCGCACGCGATCATCGGCGGGCTAATCTCACGATGCGCCCGCGCATGCCGGCGGCGCACCACATCGTTCAGTCGATGCCTGAAGCGCAGGGCCTCATCGGCCAGCGAGGTCAGCGCGCAGGACGGCAGCAGCATGGCAAGCCCGTTGTATAGCAAACGCAGTGTTTCCTGCGCCTTACGGATAATCCGTTTCAACATAAACCCCTCATTTCAACAAAGACTCATAGACGGATTCGAAGCGCCCCACCTGCAAACCCCATTCGAACTGCATCGCATGCTGCCGGTTCCGCTCGGATGACGCAAAGCCCCCGGAAAACACCTGCGACATTGCCTGCGCCAGCCCTGCGGCATCGTCCGGCGGCAGCAATTGCACATCCCCCTGTTCAGGCACCACTTCCGGAATACCGCCAACCCTGCTGGCGATCACCGGCAAACCATGCGCCATGGCCTCCAGCAACACGATCCCGAACGGCTCGGAGCGGCTCGGCAGCACGAACAAATCGGCCGCCTCCATCCATTGATGGATCATGGATTCCGACAGGTGACCGGCAAACTGTACCGAGCTTTCCATGCCCAGCCTGCCCACCTGCTGTTGCAGATCTGCAAGCAAACTGCCACTGCCGGCAATGCAGAGCCTGGCATCGGGATACTTTGCGGAAAAACCCTGCCATGCATCGAGCAGCACATCATGGCCTTTGAAACGTTCAAGTCGCCCGACACAGAACACCAGGCGCTCCTTCTCCTGGATGCCGCACAGGACGCGGGCCTGATCGCGACTCACTTGTTGCGCCGGCATGGCAAAGGCATGCGGCATCAGCTGCACTTCCTGTGCCCCGGACATCCGCCGGATCTCCTCCGCCAGATGTCCGGTCACGGCAAGCAGTCTGTCAGGCCACAGGCAACCCCAGCGAATCTCAGTGCGCTGCTGCCAGGGCGTGGCTTGATATACATCGTAACCCTGCGCATAGCAGATGCCCGGCACATGCATCAACCGCCCCACCATGGCCGCCAGCAGTCCACAGGACACCGCCTGCCCCTGAATGATCTGCGGCCTGAAGCGTCGCGCCAGCCGCCATGCCTGAAAGACGCGCCATAACAGCCCGGTGCCTCGCAGCGGGCGAGGCCGCATCCATGCCAGTTCATAGTCACCCGCAGCGATCAAATGCCGCTTTGCCTCCGGGCAGGCGGTCGTCACCACGACCAGAACCCGATGCCCGCTTGCTGCCAGGCGTTCGGCAAGGGCTTTTGTCGCCATCGCTGTTCCGGCGATCTTTTCCGGCGGAAACTCGTTGACCAGCAACATGATGCGCATGGATTTACCCGGCATGCAGGAACACCCCCATGGCCTGTTCAAACACCGCATCCACCGTGATTGCCCCGGGGGCGACACCGGTCAACACGGCAACGTCCTTGCGGTTATAGTTCAGATATTCCGGCTCGGCATCCGGCCTGCCGCAGATGGCCACGCACGGCGTGCCGACAGCAGCCGCGATATGAAACGGGCCGGAATCGTGCCCGATGAAGCCATCGCACAGGGAAATCAGCGCGGCCATCTCGCCGATGCCGGTGCAGCCGGCCACATTGCGGCAGGCATGCACGCTGCTGCACAGCGCCTCGGCCATCTCCCGCTCGCTGTCCACGCCGGTGACAAGCGGGATGAATCCCTGCTCGACCAGCCGCATGGCCAGTTCGGCAAACCTCTCCAGCGGCCACATCTTTCCTTCCATCTGCAAGCGCCGCGCCCCGATATGCATGCATACCGGCCGCTGTCCGGCTTGCAGGTCCTGCCTGGCCAGCAATGCCGCAGCGCTGGTCTTCTCCTGCCCGGTAAAAGGAAAGATGGTTTGCACATCGGCTTCGACCCCTGCCTTCTGCAGCAGTTGCCGATACAGCACGGGATAATGGGTGCCGTCACGCGCCGTCGCGTTCAGCGACACATCGTACACCGAGGCATCGCGCATCATACGTGGATCAAAACCCAGTGTCCGGCAAGACGGCAATCGGGCTGCAAGCCACCATTCAACAGCCCACCAGTCGAGCATGGCCGGCACATGCAGATTGACCAACAGATCAGGACTCCAGCCCCTCATTTCGGCAAGCAAGGCGCGCAATTCACATCGTTTGCCGGAATCCAGCAGGGTGCGGCTATCGAACCCGTAAACCGGAAAGGCATGGATCTTCTTCACACAGGGAAACCGCAGCAGAAAACCGGCAAACGCCGGCGTGGAACACCAGACATGGATCTGGGCTTCCGGATAGGCTTTCTGCAAAGCCAGAATGACTGGCGTGGCCAGCAACATATCACCGACCCCGCCGAACTGCCAAAGCGCAATACTCCGCACATCAGCAGCCAAACAGGCCTTCATCTTCCTACCGACAGCCATGCGTCGCATAAGCAATGGTAAAAGCCATTGTTTTATCGAGGTCAACACGCACTAACTCCGCAAAGCATCTTCATCAAGCTCTCTCCACCAAGCTACGCAAGATGCCTCCATATCATTCCAATCCGGATGCCTGCGCGCGAAGGCAAGTCCGTTTTCGGCGAGCCTGTCGTGAAGCTTATTATCCCGCATAAGTTTGAGGATGGACTCGCGCAATGCAACCGCATCGCCAGGGGCAACCAGCAGCCCGGTCTCGCCATCGGCCACAACCTCGGGAATCGCGCCGGCGGTTGTCGATACCACGGCAAGTCGATGCGACATCGCCTCCAGCAGCACAATGCCATACCCCTCCCAATAGGAGGGCAACACAAAAACATCAGAGGACAGATAAAGCTCCAACAGGGCTTTGTCTTCAAGCCGACCATGCAGAGTAACCCTTTCTGCAACGCCTGCATTTCTGCAAATGGATGAAATCTGCTCTGTTGTTTCAGGCTCAACCGTGTTGCGACCCACGATATCCAGCCGCCAGTTCCCACCCCCGGGCAGCCCTGCAACAGCCCCGGCAAGGTCGATCACACCCTTGGCGCGCGTGACATGCCCGACAAACAGGATACGAAATACATCGCCACCGCCACGACTGATTCCTTCAACGGGTTCGAACGCTGTGTTGATAACATCAATGGAGGTGACACCCTGCGTCCTTTCCTCGACCTGCCGTCGACTGCTCTGACTGACGGTCAGGATTCTGGTGGCACCACGCAATAAGACAGTCTCGCAGAAAGCTTGCCACTTCCTCTGCCATCCGGAGAAAAGCCCGGAGCATAAATGATGCACCATCACCAGATACCGTCCCCTCACCAACAAAATGCCCGGCCATGACAGCGGCGCGAACCAGGCATCGAGCAACAGCGTCTCCCTCCGGTAACGCAGCAGCTGCCGAAACAACCAGAATGCGATGAACGCCCGGCACAAACGCCATAAAAAGCGTGTATCACTTAACCATTGATAGATAGCGCTGTCGGTAAGAACTTTCCTCACCACCTCAACGCCTGCCTTTTCGGCCGCGCGGATCAAATGCAGGTTGTACTGCTCACCGCCGGTATGAACCGGCTCGATATGCGCAGCGATGTAGACGATGCGTTTAAGCATCCTCAATCGGAACGCCAAAGCGAACGCGGCATAAGCAGACGGTACAACAGATGCAATCCAGCAGCGGAAAAGATGATTCCCGGGGATTTCAGCAACTCCTTAAACGCACTTCCCCGACTGAAAAATGGTTCGTAACCGCTATGTGCACACAGGTGCAGACCGACCAGACGCAGCTGGTAGGTTGTGAGCAGACTGCGTGCCGTCGCCTGATCGGTCAGATGAAGATGACGCCGATTGACCCGGAAGATTTCGCGCATGGTTTTGTCCAGATCAGCCTGTGTTTTGGCTCCCGCATGGACCCTGAAACGGGCCAGTGATCGATTCATGTATTCAACAGGGGCGGCCTGCAACATCCGGAACATCCAGTCCTTATCGAAGGCATAATGCAGACTTTCATCCAGCGGCCCGGCTGCATCCAGCACAGTCTTCGGCACGAAAGTGCCAGGCTGATGCCACATCCAGCTTCCGTCCATCGGCCTGAGCATATGTTCCACATCAACATGGTGCATGCGCTGGACACCCAACTCAGCTTCATCAGAAAATTCTTCAACATCGCCCAGTAGAATCGCTGATGGGTTTTCAGCATGGGCAATCGCTACTTCTCTCAGGGTATCCGGGAAATAATAATCGTCGCTGTTGATCCATGCCACGATATCGCCATCGGCCATGGCAAAGCCCTTGTTGATGGCATGTGTCTGCCCGCGATCCCTTTCGCTGACCCAGTACGACAACCACGGCTCGTACCGCCGAATCACATCAACGGTCTGATCCGAACTTCCGCCATCCATGATGATGAATTGCAGGTTCGGATACCCCTGCAGAAGCACCGAACGGATGGCCTCCTCGATATATTGGCCCTGATTATAAGACGGGGTCACCACGGTGATGCGCGGCCATGGGCTGCCGTCCGGCATACTCCCGGGAAACAAGGCCTCAGCCCCCTCCCACGGCCATCCTCGCCCTTTCGAGACAGGCCCGGGCCATTGCAGTCCACCTACTTCCATACCCTACTCACCGATCGCATCAGAAAAACATCCCCCGGAACGCTGCTCGTTCAGCGGGGCTGCACATTCATCCTCCTGAGAAAAGGGTACGATTTTACTGAAAGCTTCTCGTACAACCGTGTCAGGCCTGTAACCCTGACATCCTTGGTTTTCTCATAGACCTGCGCATATTTCACCGAATCCGTTTGCTTCAACCCCATCTGGCCGAGGATGGCCGGAAAGCTGTAGCGGAAATGAAAAACGCTTGGCAGATGACATTTGATAACGGGAAAGAAACAGTTCGCCATGTAATATACGCCCCCCTGCTTAAGATGGGACGAAGTCCTCTCCACCTCAACAAGAGGGTCCGGCAGATGTTCAAAAACATCCACTGCGATCATGGCATCGTATTCGCCATCGAAATCCGACCTGTATGTCAAGTTCGGGATGGATTTTGATAACTCCAGGGCAACGGTTGTAGGATGAGGCTCGATAACATCGACCTGCGTGTCCGGACACCGGCTGGCCACCATGCGGGCAAGACCGCCATAGCCACCTCCGAAATCGGCAAGGCGCCGCGGGGCGTGTTTGGCAATCGCATCGACAAAGGCCTCACGGTTCTGCATGGACTCTTCATGCTGTTCGATGAACAGTCCGATCAGGAGCCAGACCGGATGATTATAAAATGCCCCGATGCGCTCCCAATCAAGCTTGTGGTTGTTGCAACCCAGCGAGTCCCATACAAAATCCAGTATCGCCCAGCTCTGCTCCAGATTGGGCGGATTTCCGGTGATTTGGATGAGCGACTTGATGATCTTGCGTTGCTCGGATGTCGCGCACTCAGGAATTTTAATCAATGCAAACTCTCCTTCGACAAGACCAAATAGACCCTGCACCCATACTGCTTCGTGAGTATCCATGAATCAATTTCCCGGCGCAACCGGCGCCCGCAGAAACGCATAAGGACCGGCGAATCACCCGGATAACATGCTTTTATACAAGTCCAGATAGCGTTCCGCCTGAAGCCGCAATCCGAATTCATTTTCGACGACCTGCCTGCACTGCATCGCCATGAACCGCCGCTCTCCAGGTTCGCGCAGCACCCGTTCGATACATTCACGCAGGGCAACAACATCACCTGCAGGGGCCAGCAACCCCGTAACACCCGGACGCACCATGTCGGGAATGCCCCCTGCATCGAACCCGACTACCGGCGTACCGCATGCCATAGCCTCCAGCGCCGTCTGCCCGAATGCTTCCTGCAGAGAGGGAATCACGAATATATCTGCGGCACTATAGATTGCTGACATGATCCGGTCGTTTTTCAGATGCCCGACATGCAGATGCCTGATGCCCCCATCCAACACCGGCGTTCCCCCACCGATTGTCAGCAGAAAAACCTTGTCTTTCCCGTTCAGGCTATTGAGCGCCTGCACCAACTCGTCAAATCCCTTGCGTCGGTTTGTCACAGAATCGGCTGCAAACAGAATCACCTGAACATTATCCGGTATACCGAGGGCTGATCTCATACCCTGTCCATCCCGGGGGCTGAAAGACTCTGTATCCAGACCAAGCGGAATCAAACTGACAGGGACATCCGCAAACAGCGAGCTTTCCTCAACCTGTCGTCGCATCCACTGACTGGTCGCCACGACATGCAGCATTCCCGGCGCTGCTGATGACAAGGCATCTCTTTTCCTTTTCCAAACACCATGAGACAAATCATCAGCCTGTGAAGAACCGAGTTGCGGACAAGCTCCACAGGCTTCCCTGAAGCGCTCGCATTGCAGATTATAGTGACAACCGCCTGTGAAGGCGTGCATATCGTGCATCGTCCATACCACCGGCTTGCGTACCGCCGAAAAAAAGGTCGTATAATCGATGAAGCCTGATATCCAGTGAAGATTCACAACATCACAGGGCGGCATCTGCTGCACAACGTCATGACAGTAAACGGAGCGGTCATCACTGAACAGCTCAAGCCCCTCGGGACGCCCGCCACGATAAGCCGCAAAAGCGCGTTCAATCTCGTTGCCTCGCATTCTTCCTTTAATTCTGGACAGCAGGCTGCGCGAGGCCCGGAAACGGAAAACATTCCCATATTCAGCACGGCCCTCGGCAAGCGTATACACCAAGGAGGTGCAACCCAGCTGTAAAAGCCCGTCATGCAACCGCTCAACGGCCCGGGCTGCTCCGCCATCCAGCAGGGTATTAACATGCGTGACTTTCAAGGATGTGAATCTCCATGCAGGCTATGGTTGGACAGGCATGTTTCAGTCATCGGACACCGCAAGAAGACTGCAGAAGATGCAACCGGAACCTGCATCTCAGTCAAGCCAGGCAGACAGGTCCTTGCCTGTCATCCGTTGGGTGGCCTGGATATCGGAGCGATAAGCTTCTGCAAGGCGGGCACGCACCGCGTCGTCTATTTTCGGCCACTTCAACTTGAATAGCGAGATATTCAGATCGAACAGAATCTCGGCCAGATGGCCCCTCCGGGTGTGTCTGTAACGATGCTTCAGGCGCGACAGAAGGAAATGCAACCTGATGGATGCAGGACGGTATTCTGCCTTGTTATGCACCTTTATTTCAGGTTCAAAGCTATCATCAACGCCAAGAAATGCATAAACCTCGCGCGTTGTCTCGAGAGGCTTCCTGTAAAGGTCATCCAGAAGAATCACTTTGATCTGACTGGCAGGAAAAACTCCGAAATATCTGGCCAGCTGCTCTGAATACAGGCCGGACTCAAAATACAAATAGTCATAGAAGGTATGCGGATTGCCAGAAAAAAACTCTGCATCGGTCCTTCTGTCAGGCTCTTTTTCCAGCGCAGCCTCGAAACTGGTCAGCCATTCGTGACCATGATTCACCATCCACCGGTAAAGCGAATAGGCACGCCCCACCGGATTGCGAAGAATAACTATTACCTTGGCATCCGGAACCACTCTTTGAATCCACGCGGCAGATTCCGGGTAGGTCAAATAGGTGGTTGACGCCTCCCCCACAGCCTTGCAATCGCCAGCATCGCTGAACAAATCAAGATACCGGTCTTCCTGCCCTTCATGGTGGTGAACACCATTGATTTTGCAGAAGAAAGCAGGCTCTTTCATGCGTATATCTTCGGGCATGAAAATATCCGGATGCTGTTTAAGATACATCCATAAGGAAGTCGAACCGGACTTGGCTGCTCCTACGATGAAAAAATTCGGATAGGCAGGGGTACCACCCTTATCCACATCATTCACTTCCAACGGAATACCCCATTTTTTTCATCACATCGGCATCTTCTCGCCGCTTGAATGCATCCCACTCGGCCTCTCCAAAGCACGCCATCCACTCTCCGGACTGTCCTTTGCGAACGAAGGCTTCAACCTTGTTTTCAGATGCGAACTTCCTGCCTTTTTCCTTCTCGATTCGTTTCATGCTATCAAATGCCGAAGCCCCAACGGCTTTTTTAATCATTTCATCCGAAACCCTTAAGCCAATAAAATCGCTCATGCGCCGCAATTCGGCCTCTGGCGCTGCCAGCAGATCCTCATACCGGATCAAAAGAAAGTCAGGTCCGGCAGCCAGCTTCGAATTCATCCAGGACGACACATGCACACTCCAGCGATCGAATTTTGATTCGAATCGATCGATGAATTCCGCAAGACTCCACTTCTCCTCCAGCGTAGGCAGGGAAAATTTATGATAAGAGATGTACATATCCCGTGGATCACGGACAATATAGATTACACGCCGGAAATCCGGGTTGAAAACCTGATGGCTCTTGAAAACAATGGGCCCGGAGAATGGTTGCCGGTTCCCGTCCCAGCGTTCCCATTCCGGGCACAGGTCATGAACCGAGTGAAAATCCACAGGGGCCTCGCCCTGCTCGCGCAACAGGTTTCCGATCAGAAAACGCACCCAGGTATTGCCCGACTTCGGATAAGAGACAAGAAAAACATCATCTTTTTTCGGCTTGCGGCACCCCTTCAGCCTGGCCGCCACGGCACTCAAAAACCTTCGCAATGAACACCACCCTTCTTTTTCATGCTCCAGACAAGCTTCGGTGCCACAACACCGGCCCACTTTTCTTTATAAAAGGATCCGCCGGCACCAGAGCCGACAACTTGAGCACGCAGATATTCCCGACCTTCAATCAATACCCGAACCCCGGGAATGCCTGCATGAACCCTTATCATATAGCCGCCCTGATTCAACAGATTCTCCGGTATTCTACACTTCGCCACATACCGGCCGGGAAGCAGTGTGGTCTCTCCCGTCTGATGGTGATCGGTTGTTGTAAACGCCACGACCCCGTCCTGAGTGACGAACTGGAGGTTCAATCGCATGCCCCTCAACGGCTCGAATACCTCATAGGCAATTTCCACATCCATCACTGCGGCTGCATCGAATATGGACTGGGCGTTCCCATGGGCATCCAGCAGGCGAATCCCTCTGAGGCAAATCTCTTTACCGCCGGGAGCCTGATCCCCTTCCCACTGCACCTCTCCCTCTTCAGTTTCAATGCCGGATGAGAAATATGCTTCGACAACCTCGCCAACGTCTCCGTCCAACTCCACCGAGCCTGATGACAGCAGGATACAACGACTGCACAGAGATCGAATCATGCCCATATTGTGACTAACAAAAAGAACGGTCCGCCCCTCCCTTCCGACGTCCTGCATCTTGCCCAGACATTTTTTCTGAAAGGCTGCATCACCAACTGCCAGCACCTCGTCCACAACCAGAATTTCCGGTTCAAGATGTGCCGCCACAGCAAAAGCAAGGCGGACATACATGCCGCTGGAGTATCGCTTTACGGGTGTATCGAGAAATTTCTCCACCTCGGCAAATTCAACAATCGCATCAAACTTGTCCAGAATCTCCCGGCGCGACATCCCCAGAATAGCGCCGTTCAAGAAAATGTTTTCCCGGCCTGTCAGCTCCGGATGAAATCCGGTCCCGACTTCCAGCAAGCTCGACACCCTGCCACGCATCTCGATCCGCCCCTCTGTAGGATCGGTGATGCGGCTCAGGATTTTCAACAGGGTGCTCTTTCCCGCACCATTGCGGCCAATAATACCGACGACCTCACCCGGCTTGATCTGGAAATTCACTTCCTTGAGCGCCCAGAACGAATCCCCGTCAGCACCTTCGCCCTGCAGCCTCTTCAGCCGCCTGAATGGTGCGCTCAATGCGCCGGTCAGCATCTCCCGAAAGCTTTCATTACCGCTCTCTGCGCCGCCGAGCACATATTGCTTACCGAGACCGGACACCCGTATCGCAGAACAATCAGACACTTCTCACCCCTTGATTCACAACTGCGCTCACTCTAGATGATATCTGCAAAGCGTCTCTCCACGCGCTCAAAATAAGCTACGGCCCAGACAAAAAGAATGATTCCCACCAACAGTGAAATACCGATTGAAGGCAGATCAAATGGCCGCCCCAGAAATGCTGATCTGAACGCTTCGATCACACCGGCCATAGGATTGAGATAAACCAGCCATTGCCATTTTTCAGGGACAAGACTTGCCGGATAAACAACCGGCGTAGCGTACATCCAAATCTGAATCAAAAACGGAACTACAAATCGAAAGTCCCGATAGGCGACCGTCAAGGCTGAAAGCAAGACTCCCACCCCAAGCGCAATAAATACAACGGCAAGCAACAGAGCAGGAGCCAACAGAAGATGGGCCGACCAGCCGACCCCATACCACAGCATCAGGGCAAACAGCACGACGGTAGAAATCATCAAATCGATCAATCCGCCCCCTATTGCGGCAAGGGGAATAATCACTCGCGGGAAATATACCTTGCTAACCATATTGGCTGAGTTCACCAGAGAAATAGAAGATGCACTCACCGCATTGGCAAAGAAAGTCCAGGGAAGCAAGGCGGCAAACACAAAAATAGCATAGGGATAACCATCCGATGGTATCTTCGCCAGACCGCCGAAAATCACTGTAAAAATCAGCATCGTCAGAACAGGTTGTAAAACAGCCCAGACGACGCCCAAAACCGTCTGTTTGTATCGCACCTTGATATCCCGCTGTACCAGAACAAGGAACAGCTCCCGGTATGCCCAGAGCTCCCTGAAATTAAGCGCCCGCCAACCTTTTGCAGGCTCGATCACTGTCAGGTGTTCATGGCCGAAATAGACCTCCTGCAGTGTGTCTGCTCCAGATGAATCTTTCGTCGCCATTACACCACCCTAAAGAAGTTGCCTTTCCCCGTACAGGGCAACTGTAGTGCCTCAATAGAGAAAAGACATCTGCTTTGATTGAGTAGATTCCAGCCTGACTACAGTCCGAGGCGGGGAAAATGGGCGGCATATCGGGCAATCCATTCTGTTGCAGCTTCTTCACTGGAAATGTCACGCCCGTCTATGTCACGCACCCGGCTACGGTAATCTTCGATCTGACAGATCTGCTGCACCATACGCATACGGAACACCTCTCCGATATCTTCAAACACGATACCGATCAGCCATTCCGTACCCTTCCCCGAACATCGTATCACGCGCCCGGTGATACCGATGTGCTCAGCCAATCTCGGAACGCGAACCTCGACCTTCACACCAATAGCTATCGGCCAGTGAAATGAGAATGCGAGACCACCCGAACTGATGTCAGTGACGCAGACAGATTCCCGATTCCCTGCCAGCAAACGGACCTCAATCGGAATTGAGGACGGATGGCGAACGAATTGGCGCTTTTCAAGCATAGTCAGCGATAACCGCAATAAACATGCCAGAACTGTGATGCAGATCACTGGTGAAGACTCAACCGAATGTCCATGCTTGGCCGATGATGCGTCACCTGTTGCTCATCCGCCATGCCAAGTCCGATTGGGGCGATGCTTCGTTATCGGATTTCGACAGACCGTTGAATGTGCGCGGCGAATGCGATGCGCCGATGATGGGCGACCGGCTCGCGGCAAACGGCCCGCGGATCGATCGCATGATCAGCAGCCCGGCACGACGCGCCAGAAGTACGGCGGAAGCCATCGCACGCAGCATTTCTTTTCCTGCTCATGAAATCGACTTGATGACCGAACTCTATCTGGCCAGCCCGGCCTTGATGCAGGACGTCATCAGGTCCTGCCCGGACAATATCGGAGCACTGGCGCTTGTCGGCCACAATCCCGGCATCAGCGCACTTGCCAGCCAGCTTTGTGAAAAGAATCTCGGAGAGATTCCGACCTGCGCCATCGTCCATCTGTGCTGCAAGGCTGCATCATGGAGCGAGGCCACCCGCTTTGAACTGGTGGATTTCGATCACCCTAAGAAACAGGACTGACAAGCCGGCTTTGCATTTAATAGCAGAAAAAGGACACACTGGGAATCGGCCTACTTGCAAATCTCTGTCCCAAAGGTATCGTGCGCGTCAAATTATATTTTATATAGATAGAGGTAGAATAAACCATGGCAACTCCAAAACTTACCAAGAAAACCCTGACCGACATGGCCCGCGACCTGGGCATCAAGAATGCAGCCAAGGCCAAGAAAGAAGACCTGATCCACGCCATTCAGACTGCCGAGGGTAACGACGCCTGTTTCGGTCGTATTCCGAACTGCGCCATCAAGCCTTGCCTGTTCCGCGGCGACTGCATCGGCGACTAAGCGCAAGCCATACTGAAGTAAAAAGGCCTCCCTGTCCGGGAGGCCTTTTTTGTGTATGTCAGACGATAGAAATCCGCGACATGCCGCCCACATAAGACTGCAATGCTTCGGGAATAAGCACCGAACCGTCGGCCTGCCAGCCGTTCTCCAGCAGGGCAACAAGGCAACGTCCGATCGCCACTCCGGAACCATTCAAGGTGGCCACGTGTTGCGGTTTGCCATCAGCGCCCCGCATACGGATACCCGCCCGCCTGCCCTGAAACTGGCCGAAAGAGGAACAGGATGAGATTTCCCGATAGCAGTTCTGACTCGGCAGCCATACCTCCAGATCGTAGGTCTTCTCGGACGAGAAACCGATATCGGCCGAGCAAAGTGCCACGACACGATAAGGCAATTCAAGCGCCTGCAATACCGCTTCGGCATGCCCGGTCAGCTCTTCCAGATCGGCCATCGCACGCTCGGGGGTGCTGATATGTACAAGCTCTACCTTGTCGAACTGGTGCTGACGGATCATACCGCGTTCGTCGCGCCCGGCTGAACCGGCCTCGCGGCGGAAACACGGAGTGTAGGCACAATGCCGGATGGGCAAAGCATCGGCTTCGATGATTTTATCCTGATAAAGATTGGTCACCGGCACTTCGGCGGTGGGGATCAGGAACGCATCCTCATCTTCAAGCTTGTACAGGTCCTCGGCGAACTTAGGCAACTGGCCGGTTCCGGTCATGGTCTTGCGATTGACGATGGCCGGCACCCACACCTCCTGATAGTCGTGCTGATCGACATGCAGATCGAGCATGAACTGCATCAGGCCGCGCTCAAGACGCGCAGCGGCCCCCTTGAGCACGGTGAAACGGCTACCGGAAAGCGTGGCGCCGGCTTCAAAGTCCAGAATTCCCAGAGCAGTGCCGATATCCCAGTGCGGCGGCACACTGGCACTATCGGCACGCGGCGTTCCCCAGCGGCGAAGCTCGACATTATCATCCTCGCTTTCGCCATCGGGCACCGAAGGGTGAAGAGGATTCGGAATCTCCAGCAGCACGGCCGAAAAAACCTCCTCAGCCTCACGCGCTTCCGACTCAAGCACCTTGGTGCGCACCGCAACCTGCTGCATGGCAGTCAACTCGGCAGACGCATCTTCACCCTGCGACTTCTTCTGACCGATCAGCTTGGAGACCCGATTACGCTCGGCCTGCAAAGACTCCAGCTCGGTTTTCAGTTCGCGCTGGCGCACATCCAGTAATCGAGCCCGGCCCCACGGGCTTTCCGCAGCGACAACATCCGCACCCCGACGGGCAAGTGCCGACTGCATCGCATCGAATTCACGCCTGAACTGCTGCCGGTCTATCATGCCTCTTCCCCGTCCCCGACGTCGTCCATGCCCTCGGGGCCGTTCTCTTCGATATCGTCCATATCATCGGCCTCGGATTCCTCGGCCTGCCGTTCAGCCACACGCACTGCACCGATCACCGTTTCATCGGACGAGCAGTCGATCAGCTTCACACCCTGTGTATTGCGCCCGATCACCGAGACTCCGTTCAGACGGATGCGTACCAGACGCCCGCTGTCGGTCATCATCATCACCTGATCCTCGTCGGTCACCTGCAGGGCCGCGATCATCGAACCGTTGCGCCCGCCGGTCTTCAGCGTGAACACACCCTGACCACCGCGTTTCTGCATGGCATATTCCTCCACCGCAGTGCGCTTGCCATAGCCGTTCTCACTGACCGCAAGCAGGGTGGCACGTTCCACCACCAGCGCCATGGCGATCACCGTCGTATCCTCCGGCATACGCATACCTGTCACACCACGCGTGGCGCGACCCATCGGACGCACATCCGTTTCGGCGAAACGGATCGCCTTGCCGCCGCTGGATGCCAGCATGATCTCCTGGCTGCCATTAGTGACGCGCACCGCGATCAGATCGTCATCCTCATCCAGACGGATGGCGATGATACCGTTGGCGCGGATATTGGCGTAATCGGTCAGCGAGGTTTTCTTCACCAGACCCTTCTTGGTCGCCATCACGATATAGTGCTCATCGTCGAATTCGCGGATCGCCAACGTGGCCGAGATCTTCTCGTCCTTCTCCACCGGCAGCAGGTTGACCAGCGCCTTGCCGCGCGCAGCACGGCCGGCCTGCGGCACCTCATACACCTTCTTGCGGAACACGCGCCCGCGATCCGAGAAGAAAAGCAGGTAATCGTGCGTGGACGCCGTCATCAACTGCGTGACGAAATCCTCGTCCTTGGTGCCCATCGCCGTCTTGCCCTTGCCACCGCGACGCTGCGCACGATACAGGGATACCGCATTGCGCTTGATATAGCCCTCGTTGGAGATGGTGACCACCATATCCTCTTCGGTGATCAGATCCTCCACCGAGAGTTCGGCGGTTTCGTCCATGATCTCCGAGCGGCGCGCATCGGCATACTGGTCGCGCACAGCCTGCAACTCTCCGACAATCACCTGCATCAGCAGCTTCTCATCGGCCAGAATGGCCTTCAGGCGGGCGATGGTGGCCTGCACTTCATCGTATTCGGCCTTGATCTTGTCACGTTCCAGCCCGGTCAGACGCTGCAGACGCATATCCAGAATGGCCCTGGCCTGCAACTCCGACAAACCGAAGGTGCTCATCAGCCCGTCACGGGCCTCCTCGGCCGTCTGGCTGGCGCGGATCAGCTTGATCACCGCATCGATCTGATCCAGTGCGATCAGCAGGCCTTCCAGGATATGGGCCCGTGCCTCCGCCTTATCGAGTTCGAACAGGCAGCGACGGGTGACCACCTGACGACGATGGTCGATGAAATAATCCAGGAACTCGCGAACACCGCACAGTCGCGGCCTTCCATCCACCAGTGCCAGCATATTGCAGCTGAAGTTGCACTGCAGCTGGGTGTGCTTGTAGAGATTGTTGAGCACCACCTCGGGGATTTCATTCTTTTTCAGTTCGATGGCAATACGCAGTCCGTCACGATCCGACTCATCGCGCAGGTCGGAAATGCCCTCCAGCTTCTTGTCGCGCACCAGACCTGCGATATTTTCGATCAGTGTCGCCTTGTTCACCTGATACGGCAGCTCGGAGATGATCAGCGATTCGCGCTTGGTGCGCGGGTGGATCTCCACCATCGCCTTGGCACGCATGGTGACCGAGCCGCGACCGGTCAAAAACGCATCGCGCATGCCCTTACGGCCGTAGATAAAGCCGCCTGTCGGAAAGTCCGGCCCAGGCATGATACGCATCAACTCGTCATCATGAATATCCGGCGTCTCGATCATCGCGATCGTGGCATTGATGGATTCACCCAGATTATGCGGCGGGATATTGGTTGCCATACCGACCGCGATGCCCTGTGAACCATTGACCAGCAGGTTCGGGAAGCGCGCCGGAAGCACCTTCGGCTCCTGCAGGGATTCATCGTAGTTAGGGGCAAAATCAACGGTGTTCTTGTCGATATCGGCCAGCAACTCGGCCGACAACCGGCTCATGCGGGCTTCGGTATAACGCATGGCGGCAGGAGAGTCGCCATCCACCGAACCGAAGTTACCCTGACCGTCCACCAGCAGATGACGCATACTCCACGGTTGCGCCATACGCACCATGGCATCGTATACCGCGGTATCACCATGCGGATGGTATTTACCGATCACATCGCCGACCACACGCGCTGATTTCTTGAACGGTTTATCGTAGGTACTGCCCAGATCCTGCATGGCGAACAGGATGCGACGGTGCACGGGCTTCAGGCCGTCGCGCGCATCCGGCAGCGCGCGTCCGATGATCACGCTCATGGCGTAATCGAGATACGAACGGCGCATCTCCTCCTCGATCTGAATCGGTACCGAGGTATCCAACTGTTGCTCCATAGCTTCTCCCGTTCTGCCCGGCCTTGGCCGGCAAAAAAACATCCATTCAACCCGACTGGTGTGGTGCCCTCGACAGGATTCGAACCTGTGGCCTACGGTTTAGGAAACCGCCGCTCTATCCAACTGAGCTACGAGGGCAATGAGGCAGGAATGGTAACCTCAAAACGCCGTCACTGCACCCCTGAAATGGATATCAAACAGAGGGTAGCGAGCGCCATTCGCAAGCATTGACGCCATGCGCAGTCAAGCCGGAACTGATCCGGTCTGATGCCGCAGATTCGATCCGCCGACCCTGCAATGCATCACATGTCTCCGGTTTTGGCCTGTTGTTTTTTCATCATATGCCGCAGGCTCTGCAGGGCACCGACCTGCACCTGCCGGATACGCTCACGCGTCACGCCCATCAGCCGCCCGATAGCCTCCAGCGTCCATACCTCCTGAGTAGCATCAAGCCCGAAACGCAGGCTTACCACCTCCCGCTCCTTCGGCGACAATTGCGACAGCCATTGCTCAAGCAGGTCGGCGCGGATACTGGCATCGAGATGATCCTCGGGCAGAACGGCATTTTCATCCTCGGTGACATCATACAGCGTGAAATCGCCTTCCTCATGCAGCAGGACATCGGCACTCTCGGTAAACTGGCTGGCTCCCTGCAGATCGTGCACACGCTGTTCACTCTTGCCCATGCGTTCTGCAACCTCAAGATCGGTCGGCTCGCGCTCCAGCTCACCGCGCAACTCGCCGGTTGCCCGCATCATGGCATTATATTCCTTGCCGATATGCACAGGCAGGCGGATGGTGCGTGCCTGATTCATGATCGCACGCTCCACCGACTGGCGGATCCACCATGTGGCATAGGTGGAAAAACGGCAGCCATGCGCGTCGTCGAATTTCTCCACGGCGCGCATCAGACCGATATTCCCTTCTTCGATCAGATCATCCAGCGCCATGCCGCGATGCAGATAGCGTCGGGCGATCTTCACCACAAGACGCAGATTCGCCTGGATCATCTGCTGCCGGGCGGCCTCACTGCCCTTGGCAATGGCGCGCGCCAGATTGATTTCCTCTTCGGCCGTGAGCAGGTCGTAGCGCGAGATTTCACGCATGTACAATGTCATCGGATCTACGCTATGCCCTTTGTTCACCCAACCCTCCGCCCATCACAAGCAAACCGGATAGCAGGCTGTGAATATGACAAGCCGTGGTTCGACTTACAAGCTACGCAAACCCCTGTGATGCAACCCGTCATCGCTTCGGCAGATAGACCAGAGGATCGACCGGGGTCGGGCCACGACGCACCTCGAAATGCAGATGCGGCCCTGTTGCCCGCCCTGTATGACCGACACGCGCAATGGTGTCCCCCTGTTTCACAGGCTGCCCCTTCTTCACCAGATTGCGCTGATTGTGCGCATACGCTGTAAACATATCGTGACTATGACGGACGATGATCAAATGCCCGTATCCGGAAAGCCGGTTATCGGCATACACCACTTCACCTGCCGCTGCGGCATAAACCGGCGCACCTTCTTTGCCGCCGATGTCGATCCCGTCATGCGGCCGGCCATGCCGGCGACCGAACTTACTGGTGACCCTGCCCTTCACCGGCCACTGCAGACTTACCGCCCCCGATTTCATGACCGGTTTCTTTGCGACTCGGCCTTCTGATGCTGCAGGAGCGACCTTCGCAGTCGATTTCGCACGCGCCTGAACACGCTCGGCCGGCACAGGAAGGTAGGATGATTTGGGGGCTTTGCTGCGCAGATAGAGCTGCTGACCGACATAGATGGTATAGGGAGGGCTGATATGGTTGCGCCTGGCCAGGTCGCGATAATCAAGATTATAACGCTTGGCAATATTCCCCAGCGTATCCCCCGCACGCACCTGATAGGCCTCGTGCGCTCCGGGTAATGGCGTATATGATACAACCGTCCTGAAACAGCCGGAAAGCAGCAGCACCAGAACGATAGCGGCTATTCTCAGCGGAACATCCATAAGGCCGCAAAACCTGCCGCAACCAGCACGACCACGGCAAGGGTAAGTATTTCGAAATGCCGCTCAACAAGTGCACGCAACGGCGCCCCTCCCCATCGCAGCAAAGCCCCCTCCAGAAAAAAGCGTGCGCCGCGCGAAATCAGCGCTGCAACAGCAAAGCCGGCAAAGGGCAGACCGAATGCACCGGCTGCGATGGTGACCACCTTGAACGGGATCGGAGAAAAACCGGCCACCAGAATCACCCACAGGCCATATTCGGCAAACAACTGCTGCACATGCTCGAACTGCGCCATCGCACCGTAGAACTCAAGCAGCGGCTGCGCCACACTGACAAACAGCAGCATGCCGATCATATAGCCGATGCAGGCACCAAGCAGGGAGCCGGCAGTGGTAATCGCAGCCAGCCGCAGACCCAACTCAGGTCGCCCAAGGGCCAGAGCGAGCAGAAGGATATCGGGGGGAATGGGGAATACACTCGCCTCGATCACAGCAATGGCAAACAGGGCGACCTGAGCCTGCGGATGGTCCGCCCACGCCAGGGTCCAGTCATAGCAACGACGCAACCAGCGCGGCTTGAGCATTTCCAGCCACTGCATATTCACCCCACCTTGCCTGCAATCAGCGGCACGAAGGTACAGGCATCAAAGCGCTCCTCGATGACCTCACCACCCCGCTTGCGCAAACGGACCAGCACGTGCGATCCAGCGTTGCCTACCGGCATGACCAACACACCGCCATCGCGCAACTGATTCAGCCATGCAGACGGCACCTCACCACCACCTGCTGCCGCCAGCACCGCATCGAATGGCGCATACTCATCCCAGCCCAGCGTTCCGTCGGCACACTTCAGCATCACATTGGCATGCCTGGCCGCACGCAGATTGCAACGCGCCCGCTCCGACAGACTGGGGATGCGTTCAATGCTGTAAACCCGGCGGCACAGACGGGAAAGCACAGCCGTTTGATAACCGCACCCGGTGCCGATCTCGAGTACGCGCTCGTGGCCCTCCAGATTCAACAACTGACTCATCTTTGCGACCATATAAGGCTGGGAGATTGTCTGCCCTTCACCGATGGGAAGAGCTGAATCCTGATAGGCATGACTGGCAAGCGCTGCATCGACGAACACATGCCGGGGAACATGCAGCATCGCGTCGATCACACGTGTGTCGGTGATGCCGCGAGCCAGCACCTGTTCCTCCACCATACGGCGGCGGGGGCGCTCGAAAGCAAGGGCCGGATCATGCCGCTTCACAATGGAAACAGCGATGATCCGGCCCCGTGGAAATGGTCGGGGCGGCCGGATTTGAACCGACGACCACTAGTCCCCCAGACTAGTGCGCTACCAGGCTGCGCTACGCCCCGGAACTTCATAAATCGGTAAACATGTGGGTGAATCAGGATTCCAGCAAACGATAGATGGAGTCCAGCTCCTGCCGAATTTTACTGAGTGTATCCTGCGACGAATTCTGCTCTACGAGCTGGTCGATGTCACCCTGTTGCAAACGCTTCTTGGCACCCTTGATGGTGAAATTCAGATCGTAGAGGAGATGCTTGATCTGCAGGATGGAATAGATATCGCGCTGACGGTAAAAGCGACGGTTCCCGCTCTTCTTCACCGGCTTGATATGGTGGAACTCGGTTTCCCAGTAACGCAACACATGCGGCTCGATATCACACAACTCGCTGACCTCGCGAATAGCGAAAAACAGCTTGTCCGGCAAATCGGGGACTTCCACCCCGGCATTGCGCAGTGCCTGCATCTGGCGAGTCATTCACTTCCTCCAACAACCTTCTGCTTGAGCAGATGACTGGCGCGGAAGGTTACCACGCGACGCGAGGAAATTGTAATCTCATCACCCGTCTTGGGATTGCGACCACGACGCTCATGCTTGGCGCGCACGACAAAATGACCAAAACCCGAAAGCTTCACGTCCTCACCACGGGTCAACGTCTGGCGAATAATATCCAGAACGGACTCCACGATTTGCCCGGACTCTTTCTTCGACAATCCGACATGTTCATGCACGGACTGGGCTATTTCAGCTTTGGTCAAAAAATCCTCCATGCCTTGAATTACATGACAGTGGCATGACTTCCCTAGAAATCACTTGTGACAATATCCGGAACCCTTTGTTTAGTCAAAGGTTTTTTGCAATCAAGAGGTGACTCAGGAAGCGATAATACCGTCATGCAGCAGCAATTGCCGGTCACAGGCATCGGCAAGAATGCGGCTATGGGTGACCATGATAGCCGAGGCATACTCTTCCCTGCACAACTGCCGCATGGCAAGAAACACATCTTCAGCCGTCCGCTCGTCAAGATTTCCGGTCGGCTCATCCGCCAAAAGCAGGCGGGGTTTTCCGACCAGACTGCGCGCGACAGCCACGCGTTGCGCCTCGCCACCGGACAATTTTCCCGGCCTGTGCGAAGTCCGATCGGACAGACCCATGCGGCCCAGCAGGTTTACAGCCCGTTCTGCCGCATTCTCGCGCGACTCGCCACGCACCAGCAAAGGCATCATCACATTCTCAAGTGCCGACAATTCAGGGATCAGGTGATGTGCCTGATAGACAAAACCGATGGACCGGTTGCGCAATGCGGCCATATCAGCCGGCGAAAGACCGAACATCGATTCACCATCCAGTCGCACCTCACCTTCATCAGCAGACTCAAGCGTGCCAAGAATATGTAAAAGGGTGCTTTTTCCTGATCCGGACTGGCCGACGATCGCCACGAATTCGCGCTCAGCGACCTGCATATCCACACCATCAAGCACGCGAATATCACCGCCGGGCGAGGCAAAGGTTTTTTTCAGCCCGGACACCTGCAGCAGGGCTGCCGATGCCCCGGATGGTTCACTCATGACTTATCTGTACGGTGACGGACCAGCACGTCGATGGTCGCCTTGGCGCGCTCGCGCATGTAATTCTCCACCACCTTGCGGACATTGGGATATTCTTCAGTAATCGCATCGAAATCCGCCCTACATAGCTCCATCAGTTCCACAGCCCCGCCTGAAGCCTGCACCGTCGCCGTTCGCGGCCTTCCCGTCAGCAAGGCGACCTCGCCGAAGAACTCGCCTTCAGCCAGCGTGGCATTGAGCACCTCTGCGCCATCGGGAGCAGCTACCCTGAGGCCCACACGCCCGGAACGGATCACGTAAAAGGTATCGCCTGCCTCACCGGCATTCATGATGATGTCGTCTTCATCAAAGGTACGCAGGGTGAATTTATCGGCCAGGGCCATACGTGCCTCTGTCGGCACACCTTCGAAAACAGGGGTAATGGCAAGCACGCGCGCCAGCACACGTTCGCGGTAGAACTCTTCCACCGTAGTACGCATCTCGGGATGTCCCTCGACCCAGCGATCAAAGGTATCGCGATCCACCACCAGAATACTGCATTCGCTTTCCGCGATCGCCTCATCTTTGTGGGCGACACGCGACATAAAGGCCCGCTCACCGAAGAAATCACCTTCTTTTAGATGCGAGAAAACCTTCTTGCGTCCCCGCGCATCAATCGCCTGCAGAGAAACCTGCCCCATACCGATCAGATACAGATGTTCACCGGGCTCTCCGGCCTTGTAAATTTCCTCACCCGCATCGACATGGCGCAATTGCAGGGAATTGATAAAGGAGTCGAGATGCTCACCGGACATGCCGGATAAGAGCGGCGTATTACCCAGACCGGCGCGGATATTGTCTGCGGCGGGCACCGCATCCCTGGCAACAGATGCAAAGAAATCATCGTTTTTGCCGCCACTTCGCTCTTCGGAAAGCTCGCGTAACTTATCCTGGATCTCGGTTTTGCCCGGATCGATCCGCAGGATGATTTTACTGATCGCAATGGCCTGCACCACGTAACCCTGTGCCGCATATGCCTTGGCAATCCTGCAGTAATCATTCACAGAACCAGCTGCATCACCGGTCTTCTCTCGCAACTCGGCAAGCTTCGCGTAAAGTCGAAGATCGTCCGGCGTTTCCTCGTGCAACTGGATATACAGAGTCAGGGCGCGCGCAAAGTCGCCCGCGAGCAGAGCATGGCTGGCCTCTTCACGCAGAGCCTTGCCGGTTTTTTTCTTGTCGCCACCGAAAAGGGAGAATTTACTCATAGCGCAACGCATCCGCCGGCGGCACGCTGGCCGCACGCCAGGCCGGGTAGCAGGTCGCCAGAAGACCCATACACAGACTCACAAGAATCACTGTAAACACGGCAGAAGCATCAATGATGGATGGCACATGGTCAATATAATACACATCACCGGAAAGGATTGTAATACCGCTCACCTTTTGCGCCCACGCCAATAGCGGGTCGAGCTTCCATGCCAGCAGCAGACCGAACAGTGCTCCGGCCAATGTACCTGCAGTAGTCAGCATCGCACCCATCATCAGAAAGATGCGCATGACCGATGCATGTGTGGCACCGATGGTTTTCAGAATAGCGATTTCCTTGCGACGCTCCATCACCACCATCACCAGCGAGGCCACCATATTGAATACTGCCACCAGCACGATCAGCGACAGAATCACCCCCATCACCAGCCTCTCCATACGCAAGGCCTGAAAAAAGGAGTGGTGCTGTTGCATCCAGTCACGCACCCATGCGCCGGGGGGCAAGGCCATCGCCAGCTCCCTGCCGACACGCGCTGCTTCGTTGCGGTCGGCCAGATGTACCTCGATACCTGTCACCCTGTCGCCAAGGCGATTCAGCAACTGCACAGCTCGCATCGGGGCAATCACCAAGCCGATATCGTATTCATAAAAGCCGGACTGAAAGATTCCCGCCACCTCGAAGGCCCGCATGCGTGGCGCCATTCCGGACGGGGTCACACCTGCGGCAGGGGAAACCAGATTCAACTGATCGCCGACATCCACACCGAGTTTGCGCGCCAGATCCTTGCCGAGCACCACCTTGAACGGACTGCCGTTCAACAAAGCCTGAAAATCACCGGCCACCATATGCGAGGCGACATCCTTCTCACGTGTCGCATCCACGCCCTTGAGCATCACGCCGGTAGCCCGTGAGCCATGAGCCGCCATCACAGGCACGGAAAGATAAGGTGCTGCGCGCTGCACGGAGGGATTTTCCTCGACCGTATGCAACCATGGCTGCCAGTCAGCGAGTGTGTCATCCGGCCCCTGAATCTCGACATGTGAGGAAAACCCAAGGATGCGATTCTTCAACTCCACATCAAAGCCGTACATGACCGACAACACGACAATCAATGCTGCAACGCCGATGGCCACACCGATTCCCGAGCTCCAGCTGATCAGGGAAACAAACCGCTCCTCGCGCCTGGAGCGAAGGTAGCGTGCGGCAAGCATCACCTCATAGCGTTTCATGGCGTCAGGTAGCGCAGATAGATATAGGCATGTGCGATGGCGACACTGACCAGCATCAGGCCGAAGGCATGCTTCAGGAAGGTCATGAAAGCGATCGGGTGCCCGGCTCGCTGCGCAAACCCGGCCACGATCAGATTGGCCGACGCCCCGATCAGTGAGCCGTTACCACCCAAACACGCGCCCAGCGCCAGCGCCCACCACAACGGTACAATTGCCATATCTCCGCCGAAAGACGGTGCCATGTTCTCGATCAGAGGAATCATCGTGGCGACAAACGGGATGTTATCGATCAATGCCGAGGCAATCGCTGAAATCCACAGGATGGCCCCTGCAGTGGCATTGAAATCACCACCCGTCAGCACCAGCGTCTGCTTGGCAAGCCAGCCGATGGCACCGACATGCTCCACGCCGGTCACGACGATGAACAGGCCGACAAAGAAGAAGATCGTTGTCCACTCCACTTCCGCCATAATCCCTTCAAATGCCTTGTCCCGGGCGTGCAGATCACCATCAAAGGTCTGCAACAGCAGCAGCAATGCCGCGCCGAACAGGGCAATCGTCGCCGGCTCCAGATGCAGACTGTGCGCAGCGGTAAAACCGCCGATCACAAGCGTCAGTACGATCAGGCTTTTCTTGAGCAGAGATACATCCTTGATCGCCTCACGCTCGTTAAACGACATCACCAGTTCGCGCGCCTCGTCACTGGCATGCATGGAGCGCCCGAACATCAGCCAGATCAGGGCCAGCGTTGTCAGAAAGATCACCGGAATAATCGGTGCCAGGTTCACCAGAAAGTCATAGAAACTGAGATGCGCCTGCGAGCCGATCATAATGTTCGGCGGATCGCCGATCAGTGTCGCCGTGCCGCCGATATTGGAAGCCAGGATCTGCGCAAACAGGAAGGGATAGGGCTTCACACCGAGCGCATCGGTGATCAGCAATGTCACCGGTGCGATCAGCAGCACAGTGGTCACGTTATCCAGAAAGGCCGAAAACACCGCTGTAACCACGGCCAGCATCACCAGAATACCCCATGGCTTGCCCTTCGCCGCTTTGGCAGCGCGGATCGCCACATACTGGAACATGCCGGTTTTCTGACTGATGGCGACAATCACCATCATGCCGGTGAGCAGACCGATGGTATTGAAATCGATCCCGTCCACAGCGGCTTCCTGCGTCAGCACACCGGAAAGGATCATCAACCCGGCACCCAGCAGGGAAAGCACGGCCCGGTTGAACTTCTCCATCATGATCACCGCATAGACAATCAGCAGGATACTGATCGCCACCCAAAGCGGATCCATACCAAAGATGATGTGCGAACTGTGCATGGTTTCAACCGGCATCAGCAGCATCCGGTCGCAGCCTGCGCAGCTTTCCGAGCACATCGGAAGATGTGATGACCCCGACCAGTCTGGCATCGGCATCTTCCACCAGCACGGCGTCATAGCTTGCGTGCGTCACAAGCGCTGCAGCCACCGACAACAGCGACTCTTCCTGCTTGATGGTAAACGGCTTGGCGATCATCAGTTGCGATACCGGCAGACCTTTCACCGCATCGTAATGCTGACGCAGCAGACCGAAATCCGGTGCGTACGGAATATCGTCGAGATCGCCGCTGACAATATAGTCGGGAACCAGATGACCGATCACAGAGAGCGCCGAGAACAGGCCGACAACCCGACCATCCGCATCCACCACGGGAAGAAAGCGATGCCCGTTGTCGCGCATCTTATCCAGCGCGTACTTCACATGGGCTTCGGCATGTATCGCCACGGGTTTCTGCATGACATCCCTTGCCAGCATGGCTACCTCCTCGGCGTCGCTTGGATTATAACTGCTCCGGACGCATGTGCGGGAACAGTAGCACATCGCGGATGGAATGCTGTGAGGTGAACATCATCACCAGCCGGTCCACGCCGATACCGACACCTGCAGCCGGCGGCATACCGAACTCCAGTGCGCGCAGAAAATCCTCATCCACGCCTGTCGCTTCGGCATCGCCGGCGGCCTTGGCCTGGGCCTGGGCCACCAGACGACCACGCTGGTCTTCGGGATCGTTCAACTCGGAGAAACCGTTGGCGATCTCCTTGCCGGCGATCATCAACTCGAAACGGTCGGTGAAGAACGGTTCGTCGGCATTGCGACGCGCCAGCGGCGAAATATCCACCGGATAATGCGTCACGAAGGTCGGCTCCATCAATTCGGGCTCGACCAGTTCCTCGAACAATGCCGCCAGATAGTGCCCGGCTTTCCAGGTGATCAGCGGCTTGAAGTCCTCGATCTCCTGCAGCCCGACCGTGGCCAGCAGCGCCTTGTCCTGCGCGTGACCGCGCAGATCCGGACGCTTCTCGAACACGGCCTCATCCATGCGGATACGGCGGAACGGCTTGTCCAGCTCGATACGCACACCGTCCCACTCGACTTCCCGGACACCGAGGCTCTCGCCGATCTCGCGGATCATCGACTCGGTGGTATCCATCGCGTCGTTCACATCGGCATAGGCCTGATAGAACTCGACCATGGTGAATTCGGGATTGTGCGTGGCATCCACGCCCTCGTTACGGAAATTACGGTTGATCTCGAACACGCGCTCGAAACCGCCAACCAGCAGACGCTTGAGGAACAGCTCCGGTGCGATACGCAGGAACAGCTCCATATCCAGGGCATTGTGATGCGTGGAGAAAGGACGCGCCGCCGCACCACCCGGCTGGGTATGCAGCATGGGGGTCTCCACCTCCATGAAGTCACGCGCCTCAAGACGGGAACGCAGCAACGACATGATCTTCGAACGGGTACGGAACACCTCACGGGTTTCCGGCGTGACCATCAGATCCACATAACGCTGGCGGTAACGGGTTTCCTTGTCGCTCAGACCATGCCATTTCTCTGGCATCGGACGCAGGCACTTGCAGATCATCTCGACCCGCGCAGCACGCACCGACAACTCACCGGTCCGCGTACGGAACACCAGTCCTTCGGCGCCAACGATGTCGCCCAGATCCCATTTCCTGCTCTGCGCATAGATATCCTCGCCCAGCACTTCGCGGTTGAGGAACAACTGGACACGACCGTGACCGTCCTGAATCTGCACAAAGCTGGACTTGCCCATGACGCGATGCGCCATCACACGCCCGGCAACCCGCACCGTCATGGCGGTGGCCTCAAGCCCGGCATCATCAAGATCGCCGCAGCGATTCAGGATGTCGTCGGTCGTTGCATCCACGCGCCAGGTGTTCGGAAATGCCTCACCCTGCTCGCGGATGCGGGCAAGCTTGTCTCGGCGTACAGCTTCCTGTTCGGGAAGCGGCGTGGCCTCACGCTGTTTGCTTGCCTCGCGTTGCTGGGGCTGATCGGTCACGGACAACTCAGTGCTTACAGGCGGCTGTGCAGGTCGAGATCGCCGAAGAAGAAGGCGATTTCAATGGCTGCATTCTCAGCGGAATCGGAACCGTGCACAGCATTGGCATCAATGGTGTCGGCATGTTCGGCACGAATGGTGCCGGCTTCGGCTTCCTTCGGGTTGGTAGCGCCCATCAACTGACGATTCAGCAACACGGCATTCTTGCCTTCGAGAACCATGGCGAGCACCGGGCCGGAGCTCATGAAGGCGCACAGATCGTTGTAGAAAGGGCGTCCGGCATGCACGGCATAGAAGCGACCTGCTTCTGCTGCGGACAGGTGGGTCATGCGGGTGCCGATGACTTCCAGACCGTTCTCCTCGAAGCGACGGATGATGTCACCGATGACGTTTTTGGCGACGGCATCCGGTTTTATGATGGAAAGTGTGCGTTCAATAGCCATGAATACTTCTCCTGAATCGAAATGCCGCGCAATGCGGCGAAGGCTCGGCAGTCTAGTGCCCACAGGGCAGACTGCAAGTTTCGCGAACTTGAGCGAAAACAAAACGGCCGGTGCTCTTGGCACCGGCCGTTTGCTCAGGGATCAGAAGGGATCAGAAGCGATCAGTCGTGCTTCTTGCCCTTCTTGCTGTCGGACTTCCTGTCGTCGTCCTTCTTGCCCGACTTGGACTTGTGGTCGTCGTCGCCCTTCTTGCTTTTCTCATGCTTGGCCGGGAAGGCATAGGCATCCGAGGCCGTACCCACATTGCCCGAGGCATCGGTGGCCGTAGCGGTCAGCGTGAAGCTTGCACCGCTGATCTCCAGCGTGCCGCGCTCGAACTCCGACTTGTCCTTCCTGCTGTTCTCCAGCTTGACGATCTGATTGTTGGTGACGGTCACGCCGTTCAGCGTGGCTGTCAGCACAGGATTCGGATCGGCAATGTCGGAGACTGAGAACACCACCTGGAACGTGGCATCGTCATCGTCGTGACCACTGCTGATTGGAACCAGCTGAGCCGTCACCGTAGGAGCCGAGGTATCCACCACCGTCACGTTCTGCGTACCGGAGGTTGCGTTGCCGTTGGCGTCCGTTGCGGCCCAGGTCACCACTGTTGTACCCAGCGGGAACGTGGCAGGTGCATCGGAAGCGATGGTCACAGGGAAGATATCGGTGGCAGTTGCCGAGCCGATAGCCACCGTGCTCAGCACCGCGCTGGCTTCAGCTATCGCATCAGCCGGAACAGCCAGCACAGGGGCTATGGTGTCCACAACGTTCACACTGACATTGCTGCTGGATGTGTTGTTTGCACAATCCGTTGCCGACACCGTCACCGGCGTGCTGCCCAGCGCATAAGGACCGGCCGGGGACACATTCAGCGAAACCGCGCATACATCACTGGTCGTCACATACGAGGCGACATCCACATCAGCGCCATTCAGAGAAGTGGTTTCCGTTGCCGGAACCGGTGCAATGCTGATGCCTGGAGCAGTGGTGTCCTGCACGGTCACAGTGGTGGTCGCCGTATCGGTATCACCGTTGCCGTCATCCACGGGCAAGGTGATGCTGTAGGTGCCGTTGGCCAGCTCCGCCACCGGATTGACACCGGTCGCGGACCCGCCGTTCCATGCCCATGCCCATGCATAGCTCAGCACATCAGCGGCATCCGGATCGCTGGAAGCAGAACCATTCAGGGTCACCGATGTGGTTGCACCAGTGGACTCGACAGTCTGCGCAGCTCCGGCATCGGCCACCGGCGGTTGATTGGTCGGGCCGCAGGGTACGTTTGGAAGCTCCAGATCATGCACGGCGTAGGCGTTCAGCACAGTCCGATTCGGTTCGGAACCATTGTTGGCCCCGAAGGTCACCACGGCTGCCGGGGAGGTCGGGGTGAACTCGTAAACGAGGTTCACGGTGTTCGGAATCCAGCCGGACAGCGTGTACGGCGTACCGTTGATATCGATATTCATATTATTGCCGGTGGCATTCACATCGTTGGAGAAGAACAACTGCAGACGATGGATATGTCCCGGTGTCATTCCTGTCAGGGTCAGCGTGGATGGAGAACCGTTCGGCTGATACACAAGGCCATCCAGCAGCAGGTTCATCTCGGGCGTGCCGAGCGGCAGCGGATCGGTGAAGAAGTCACCGCCACCATTGGCAAAATTAGTCAGATCTGCGGCATCGTTGCCGAAGCAGATGCCGTTCACATTCACCGGCTGCGCCCCACCACCGAGATTGTTGGCGACAACAAGCCCGCCGTCATTGAGGACGTCGGTGGTCTGCGTGATATTGGTCGGCACAGGCGGAGCCGGCGGCGCGGACGATGCCGGCGCCATCGTCAGGGGCTGGTCTGATACCAGCTCCAGATCGATACGGTAGTTGAAACCGACCCAGCCACCCCAGTCCTCAAGGGTCAGTTCGATGGTATTCACACCCGGCTTCAGTCCCTGTGAAAACTGCAGATCGGCATTCACCGAACCCTGACCGACAATATCCGCAACCGGCACACCATTGAATGACACATAACCGCGGTTATCGGCCTTCATCTGAATCAACATGGTCGGATTGCTCCATGCCGGCGGGGCGAAGAACTTAACCCGGTACAGGGTGGTAGAATTCAAGCCGACAAACGGACCTGGATCGAAATTCACCCAGCTGTTGGTGCCGGGGAGGAATCCCCAGGGGTGCCAGCCGGTCAGGTAAGACTGATGCCATGTAAGGCCGCCATCACGGGAATATTCGGAATAGGGATCGACATCTCCCTGTGTGCCGTCAGCGCCAAGAATGGTCAGATGCTGAACTGTGGCAGCCGCCGAAGCAGGTCCTGCACAGAGCAGCAGCAGAGCCACTGCAATGCCGAACATTTTATTGCTTCATGATATGGTCTCCTGAACTTCGCTCGTCACCGGGCAGCAAAGTTGAATTATCCCGCGAACCATCAGGGACAGGGAAGCATTGCGGTATTATCCGAAAGGACGAGCCTATGGATAAATCCCCCTGCACATCATAACCTGAGGGAGGTTCGGAATGTGAAAGATGAAAAACATGCGGTGACGATATTTATCGCCAAATAAGCAATCAGGAGTCTAATCTGCAAACGGGAGTACCGGAGGCTTATCCATGTACGACCGTGCAGAATGTGCCATGAAGATACTGATCACCGATGACCATGCCCTGCTCCGCGACAGCCTTTCCATGCTTTTAATGGACAGGTTCGGCAGCAAACTGGAATTGATGCACGCCGACAACGGCCGCGTCGCGCTTGAACAGATTGCCATCCATCCGGATCTGGATCTTATCCTGCTCGATATCGACCTGCCCGACATCCATGGCTTTCAGGTGCTCAAGCAAATCATCGCCACCCAGCCCGACAAGCGTGTCATCACCGTTTCGGGTAGCGACTCGGCATCCTTCATCCGCCAGTGCATCAGCCTGGGTGCTGCCGGATTCATCCCCAAAACATCCAGCGGCAGGACCATGCTGTCCGCCATCGAAATGGTTCTGGGCGGCGGAAGCTATGTGCCTCGGGATGTATTCGAAGGAAGCTCCGCAGCGAAAGCCGCCAACGAGGAAAATTCAGCCTCACTGACCGCACGGCAGGTCGAGGTACTGAAGCTGATCCGCAAGGGGTTATCCAATGAGGCTATCGCGGATGCACTGGGAATCAGCATGGCCACGGTAAAAAGTCATGTGCGCAGTATTCTCGACTGTCTCGGTGTAAAAAATCGCACCGAGGCTGTGAACGAGGCCCTGCTGCTCAACCTGCTTTAGCCACGGATTCGATCACCCGCAGCAAGCAGATGCCGCTCAAGGAACAGCCCCAGCTTGTTCGCCGCCACCGGCTTGTGCAGCAAAGGAAACCCGGCAGATGTAGCCTCCTGCATTCGCGATGGCTCGGTATCGCCGGTTAGTAACAGCGCCGGGATAGCATGCCCCGCCAGCGCATGCAGGGCGCGAATAGCTTCCACACCGGTAGCATTATCACGCAGGCGAAAATCGGCGATCACCGCATCAGGCATGTGTTTTCCATCCTCCAGCGCTGCAATGGCTTCCTGTTGATCGCCGAAACACATCACCTCGCAATGCCATTGCTCCAGCATCAGACCAAGGCTGTCGAGCATCTGCGGGTCGTCGTCAATCACAAAGACCCGCATACCCTGGAAATCCCGACCGCCGGAAGCGACCACCGGCCGCGCCGGCAGGGGAACATCGCCGGAGATCAACGGTATTCCGAAGCAGAACACCGACCCGCGCCCGGGCCGGGACCTCAATTCAATCTGACCGCCCAGCAACCGGCTCATGCGGCTGGCGATGGCCAGACCGAGCCCGACCCCATTTCTACGGTCACGCTCAGGGTTCCCCAACTGAACGAACTCGTGAAAAACTTCATCCTGCCTGTCCTTGTCGATGCCCGGACCGGTATCCCACACCTCAAGTCGCAGCTTCTCCCCTCTTCGCCTCGCCGCCAGAAGGATACCCCCATGCCGGGTATACCGGATGGCATTGCTGATCAGATTGATCAGGATTTCCTTGACGAATACAGGGTCGGACTCAACCCGCAGGATTCCCGCTGGCATATGCAGCCGCCACCCAAGACCCGCATCTTCGCACTGTGCTGCATATTGCTCATGCAGGTCATGCAACATGGCGGATAGATCGAACACTTCGGGCTCGGCTTTCAATTCCGCAGCATCGAGCTGGGAAATATTCAGCAATCGATCCAGCATATTGCCGACATCGTCGCTTGCTGCCTGCAGCTTACCGATGATGCGCTGCTCCGGCACCGCCTGAGTCCGCTCGGCCAGCACATCGAGATACAGGCGCATGGCCTGCAGAGGCTGGCGCAGATCATGACTGGCCGCAGCCAGAAACCGTGATTTGGCAGCATTGGCGGCATCCGCCTGCATCCTCGCCTTTTCCAGCTCCTCTGCGATCCGCTTGCGCTCGCTGATATCCTCCTGAACCGCCACATAGAAACGGATCTCGCCATGTGAATCGCGCACCGGGGCGATAGCTGCGGACTGGCAATATAACTCGCCGTTCTTTCTCCGGTTCATAAATTCACCGCGCCAGGTTTTTCCTGCCGTCACTGATGTCCACATATCCCGATAGGCCTCGACCGGGGTCTGGCCGGAGCCCTGAAATCGGGGGTTCTTTCCAAGCACCTCTTTCGAGGTGTAGCCGGAAATGCGTTCATAAGCCGGATTAACATGCAGCATGCACCCTTCGCTATCCGTAACAATGATGCTCGCGGGGCTGTTCTCCACGGCCAGAACCAGGGTTTGCAGTTTCTCCTCGGTCTGGGCCAGCGCGGTCACATCTCTGAAGGTTCCTTCCACGCCTGCAATCTTTCCTTCACTGTCGTGATAAACATGCGAATTCACGGATATCCAGAGCACATTGCCGTTTTTATGACGCATGCGGATGCGGTAATCGAAAATCTTCCCGAAGTGATCGAGTTGCTTGCGCAGTTCTGCTCGTTCCGTTTCATCCGCATAAAAATCGGTGACCAGCCGCCCCCGGATCTCTTTCGGCGAATAACCGCTCAAAGCCTGTACGGACGGCGAGACCATCAGAATCCGCCCGCTGTAATCGGCGCGATACAGCACTTCCTGCATATGGTCGAAAATGGATTGCAGTTCGGCCGTGCGCTGCCTGACCATGCGACTGAGAGACACGATGAATGCAGCGCCGATAAGCAGCATCACCAGCAGCATTCCGGCGATGATCTCCCAGCGCAGCAAAGGAAGGATCATTCCATGCTGCCCTGTCACCTCACGCCACCCGTCCGTTGTAAATCACGCCTTGTGCTGACTGATAGTCATTCAAAACCCTTGCCGCAGCATCTCGACATACCCCGGTTTGCACATGGATGCCACGCTTCTCCAGCTCGGCCACCCAATCCGGATGCCTTGGCCCTTCATCAAAGCCGATGCGCTGTGCATCTGCGGCAGTCGCCCCGCATACGACACGCCGGATACCCGACCACGGGATCGCCCCGAAACACATCGCACACGGCTCGCAACTGGTCACCAGTTCGCAGTCTGGCATACCCTTCGCCCCCAGATCGAAGCAGCCCAACTTCTGCTGCGCCGCGGCGATGGCCAGCATCTCGGCATGTGCGGTGGAATTGTTCAGCGGCACCACGCGGTTCACCCCGGCGGCAATCAGGGTGCCATTGCCCGCATCGAACACCGCCGCACCGAACGGTCCCCCCGTACCCTGCCCGACATTCAGACGGGACAGATCAATGACCAGTTTCATGCGCGACCCGACTGTCGCAAAGCCGGCTGTTTCGGTTGCAAGCCGATCAAGCAGCCACTGCGGCAACATCGCGTCAGTTGCCGGTAGCATCGACCGCCATTTCCCGATGCGCTGCCTGCACGATGCCGCCACCGAGCAATTCCTCGCCGGCATACACGGCGGCCACCTGACCGGGAGCCGTGGGCTTTTGCGGTATCTCAAAAACTAACTCATAGCCTTCGACCCGTTTTCTCAATGAGCAGGCGGCGGGCTTCATCTGGTAGCGCACCTTGGCGAGCAGCTGCTCACCGTCCGCAGGCGTGCGGATCCATGCCTCATCCGCAACCTCCACACGCCGGATCATAGCTTCCGCCGGATGAGCCACGACCACGCGCGCCGTCACACCATCAAGCGCCACTACATGCCACGGCCCGCCGGAAAGGTTCAGGCCCTTGCGCTGGCCGAGCGTGTAATGCGCGATGCCGTCATGCCCGCCGAGCCGGTTGCCCTCGGTATCCACGATATCGCCCGGCACGAATCCGGCACTCGCCCCTTCGCGCTTGAGGAAGGCGATGCGGTCGCCGGCCGGGATGAAACAGATGTCCTGACTTTCATGCTTTTCGGCGGTGAGCAACTTGTAGTGTCGAGCCAGTTCGCGCGTGTCGTCCTTCTGCAGATCGCCGACCGGAAACAGGATACGGGAAGCCTGTGTGCGATTGATGGTGGCAAGAAAATAGCTCTGGTCCTTGCGCTCGTCCGCACCGCGGAAGATACGCACACCGCTTGCATCGTCATGCCGCCGCACATAATGCCCGGTGGCCACATAGGCCGCCTGCAGCCCGTCGGCGGCATCGAGAAGTGCACCGAACTTCACAAAGCGGTTGCAGCGCTCGCAGGGGTTCGGCGTGCGCCCGGATTCGTATTCGGCGATGAACGGATCGATGACGTTGTCGCGGAAGTTGTCGCGCATATCCATGGAATAGAACGGAATACCGATCTGGTCGGCTACCCGTCTGGCATCGTAGGCATCGTCCAGCGAACAGCAGGAGCCGTGCCCGGCCACTTCTTCTCTCGAATAATCCCAGACATGCAGGAACACACCGATCACATCCGCACCGGCCTCCTTGAGCAACGCCGCCATCACCGAGGAATCCACCCCGCCGCTCATCGCCGCCACCACGCGCACGCCGCGCAGATGGGATAAGGATTGAATCAGGGAAGAGGTATCGACCATCGCCGCAGCCTACCCCGCCGCACTTCCCTGTAGCAAAGCTTTACGAATCAG
Source organism: Zetaproteobacteria bacterium CG06_land_8_20_14_3_00_59_53 (assembly GCA_002779605.1). Lineage (GTDB taxonomy): Bacteria > Pseudomonadota > Zetaproteobacteria > Mariprofundales > Mariprofundaceae > UBA1543. Next base: position 92,670 of record PEWE01000012.1, read on the forward strand.
GGGAATCGATCAGGAGATCTGTTTGGGCAAGGGCAGCGACAGTCCCGTGGCACGGCGCATCAACAGCTGCTTGATAGTTCCGGCATTACCGACCGCTCGCATACCGGCATCCCTCAGCCAGGGCACACCGGGCATCTCAGAGGTGAACAGGTGATGGAAACCTTCCATCGCACTCATCACCGCCAGCACATCGGGGATGCGGTTGCCGCGCATGCGGCTCAACACATCCATGCTACCGTGATCCTCGCGGAAACGTCTGGCATCGGAGATCTCCTGCGCCAGCGCCATGGCATCGCGCAGCCCGAGATTCACACCCAGACCCGCCAGCGGGTGTACCTGATGCGCGGCGTCGCCGATCAAGGCAAGGCGCGGGCGCACCATATGCTTGGCCAACTGACTACGCAGCGGAAAGGCGGCGCGCTCGCCGACCTCCTGAAGCGTGCCCAGCAGCGGCCCGAAGGCCAGCTGCAATTCGTTCAGGAAGGCAGCATCGTCCAGCGCCATCAGGCGATCCGCTTCAGGGTCGTCGGCACTCCACACGATGGAACACAGATTGTCGGTCATCGGCAGCATGGCCAGCGGGCCTGTCGGCAGAAAACGCTGATAGGCAACCCCTTTGTGGCTGAACTGCGGACGCACCGTGGCCACGATACCACGCTGCATGAAGCGATGACTCCACACCTGGATGCCGGCCTGCAGACGCAACCATGAATTGCCGCCGTCCGCACCCACCACCAGCGGGGTATGCAGCAAGCGCCCGTCGGCAAGTGTCAGCTCGACATGTGAAGCCTTCCACACCACCGAATCAACACTGGCCGGGCAGCAATACTCGATGGAATCCGAATCGTGCACCACCTGCGTCATCGCATCGGAGAGCACGCTGTTCTCGACCAGAAAACCGAGCTCCTGCATGTCCGCCTCTGCGGCCTCGAACCGCACGCTTCCGAAGCGCTGATCGTCAAAAATACGCATACCCTCGATCGCCTGCGCCCTGCTGCCGATATACTCCCACACCCCGATGCCGCGCAGCATCTCGACCGTACCGGCGACGATCGCCGACACCCGGCAGTCGCGCCCCAGCGACAGGCGGGGTGTGGCCTCCATGCGCTCGATCACCACCACCGACAGGCCCGTATCCTTCAACGCGCAGGCCAGCCCCAGACCGACCATGCCGCCGCCGATAATCACCACATCCGCTTGCTGTGCCTTCAAACCGAACCCCTCGTGAAAACCTGTTGTGCCAGACCCGCCGCATGCCTGAGCAACCATCTGCGCAGGGCCGGCAGCCTGTCCATTCCGGCCATGCCCAGGCCACGCGCCAGCTTCACCGGTAGCAACTCGTTGCAGAACAACGCATTCAAACCCTCGGTGAACACCGTCACCGAGGCCGTATCGACACAGCGCTTCTGGGCGTATTCCTCGAGCACCACGGGCGCCCCGACATCGCGCCCGCCATCCACTGCGCGTTGCATGGCACGGCTCAAATCAGTGACATCGCGCAAACCAAGATTCAGCCCCTGCCCCGCAACCGGGTGCATGGTGTGTGCGGCATTGCCGATCAGCGCCACGCGCTGTGCGGTGAATCGCTCGGTGACGCGGTATTCGAAGGGGAACAAGGCGCGCGGACCCACCGAAACGAATCCGCCGAGATGCGCCTGCATCTCCTGCCCCGCCTCGATCTCCAACCAGCGCAGGAATGCCGCATCGTCCAGCTGGCCGATACGCGCGGCATCGCGCGGGGATAGTGTCCAGACGATCGAATAACGTCCGGCATCCAGCGGCAGGAAGGCCAGCGGACCGTCCGGCCGGAAACATTCGTGCGCCACATCGTGATGCGGGATCTTCGGGGTTACGGAAGCAACCAGACCGAAGCGGTTATGATCCCAGCCGCGACTGCCGATGCCACAGAGCTTGCGCACCCGGCTCATCGTGCCGTCCGCACCGACCAGCAAACGGGCCTGCAGGCCCGAATCCCCGTCCTGCTGCCGGATCGACAACTGCACGCCGTCGGTATCCACAGCAAGCGACTGCAACTGTGCCGGAGCATAGATCTGCACATCCTGCGGCATGGCCTTGTACAGCGCGCTCAGCACATGTGCGTTCTGCACCACATAACCCAGCGCCTCGACATCCGCTTCGCCGCGATGCATGCCGACCTCGCCGCGATTGCCCGGCTCACACACATGAACCTTGCGGATCGGCGCTGCTCCCGCCCTTGCGATAGCCTCCCAGACGCCAAGCTGCTCCAGATGACAACGTGAACCATACGACAGAGCAATGACCCGCTCGGGCTTTGTCTCAGCAAATGAGGCAACCCACTGAGCTTCAATCAAAGCCACGGAGAGTCCCATACGCGAGGCGGTGATAGCCAGCGCCGCGCCCGCCAGGCCGCCACCGACAATCGCCACATCATGGATATTCTGTTGTCCGACCTGTCCCGTCGCCAATGCCCGCTCCCTTACCCTGACCTTTCACAACGCCCTCATATGACGCATCCGAGGTATAATCCATACTCCATCGAGGGGCAAGTCTGCACAGCTGCCGTCAGCGTCTGAGCGAAGCTTGACACCTATAGCCGCGATGACAATGCTTCGCGCCTGTTTTACCGCAGCTCTCTCTTATGCCGGGATGGTGAAATTGGTAGACACGCCAGACTCAAAATCTGGTTTCCGCGAGGAAGTGCCGGTTCGACCCCGGCTCCCGGTACCATAGATACTTCACTGCGTTCACTGCCGGCGGATAGAAACCCCTCAGCTCTTCAACCGCCCTGCGTTGGCGTAGTGGCTGCGAATCTTACCCAGAGTCTCGTTGACCAGTAACAGATTCCACGGCTTGACCAACACCTCGATATTGCCCTGCACCATGAATTCCTTGCTTGCCAGAGTATCGCGCAGATCATAGCCGGTCATCAGCACGATCGGTAAATCAGACCGCACCTCGCTGATATACTGGGCGACCACGGTTCCGCTGCAGCGCGGCATGACGATATCCAGAAAAGCCGCATGCAATTGCTTCTGGTGCGCGAAAAACTGCTGGCGGGCTTCCTCTCCATCCGCCGCACAGACCACCCTGAAACCGCTTCCCTCCAGCATCTCCCTGAGCGCCTCGCGGGCATCGCTGTTGTCGTCGGCAACCAGAATCAGTTCCCCGTCACCCTTTTCAATCTGCACATCAAAACGGGAATCGCCCTCAACCGGCTGTGCTACAGCAACCGCTAACAGGGGGAGCCAGCAACGGAACAGCGTACCCTCGCCCTGTATACTTTCCACCTCGATGCATCCGCCATGGAACTCCACACAACCCTGCACCATCGGCAAACCCAGTCCGGTACCCCGGCCGGTTTCCTTGGTCGTGAAGTAGGGGTCGAAAATTCTGCCGCGCGTCGCCTCGTCCATGCCGATACCGTTGTCCTCCACATCGATACGCACACAGGCTTCCGGAACCTTGTCCACGACACCGCGCATGTGGCACTCGCCGCGACACCCCGGTCGCTTGCCGCAAACCCCGGCGCACAAGGTGATACGACCTCCCGATCTGGGCTCACCGGTAAATTTCGCCTCCACTGCGTGCCGCGCATTGGTCAGAAGATTGAGTATGGCCTGCTGGATCCGCCCGGGATCACCGCTCACCGGCATCGTGATGTTCTCGATGTCAAATACCAGCTCGATATTCTCCGGTATGGCGGGACGTGCGAACTTGATGATCTCTTTCAGGAAAGGCCGAAGATCGAAATCCTTCTTTTCCATCACCCCGGAGCGCGCGAAGGTCAGCAACTGGCGGATGACATCGGCCGCCTGATAACCCTGCTTCTCCACTCTCTTCAAGCGTTTCAGGGCTTCCGGATTGTCCTGCATATCACGCTGCACCAGATACAGATTGCCCAGCATGCCGGCCAGCATATTATTAAAATCGTGCGCGATACCGCCGGCCAGTGTGCCCACAGCCTCCATCTTCTGCGCCTGCAGAAGCTGGGCCTCCATCTCATTCATTTCGGAAATATCCCGATGCACAGCTGAAAAGCGCATCACACCGTGCACATCACGCACCGGAGAGATGCTGCTCAGCGATGTATAGCTCAACCCGTCCTTGCGTTTGCGGCGATGACGTCCATGCCACGCAATACCAAGCTCGACGGAAGTCATCGCCTCTTCCGTCGCCGGATCGGTATCGTCCCACCACAGCCAGGAGGACTTCCCGACCAGTTCGCTTTCGTCGGCTACACCCACGGCGTGACAATAGGAGGGATTGACCGCCTCGATGATGCCTTGCGCATCAAACACACAAACCGACTCATCCCCCTGCTCGACAGCCCGCTGCAAAAGATCGGAGCGGGTGCGTAATCCCTCCTGCTCGGTAACATCCTCAATCAGCCCAACCCAGTTAACCACCTCGCCTTTTACATTTCGTACGGGCGAGAGATGGAGGTTATTCCAGAAGGGGGTGCCATCCTTGCGATAATTTCTCACCAGAGCACGAACAGCATCGCCATGCTGAATGGCGTTTTTTGTCTTTTGAAGTGCGGGCTGCCCGGTATCGTCACCTTGCATAAAGCGAGGATGTCTACCGATCACTTCTTCCGGGGCATAACCTGTTATATGTGAAAAAGCCTGATTCACAGCGGTGATCCGCAATTCCCCATCCTGAGGAGCTGTCACCACAACGCCGACAGATAAATTACTGACCACCGAATTGAACAGGCTGTTCTGGTCACGCGCCGACTTCAGCGGACGCACCACCCAGGCATAGATCAACATCGAGGAAAGCCAGCCGAGCAACAGCGCGTCCACCACACCGGTCCAGATAGAGTTCTGACTGAATCCACCGAACTCCATCACCGCCATGATCAGGAACTCGATACCGACGATGGCCGCAACGAGTTGCAGTCCAATCCGCACCGCACCGCGATTGCGCATCAGAAAGTCATGGAAATCCATAGGATAACCATCAGTCAAAATACATAATTTAGATATTAGGAAAAGTCGGCTGATCGGTCAGCATTTTCCCGACAGGCGTCGGAAAGAGATGTGCGCCTCAGGGGGTGATGATATCCTTGCGGATGGCGATGCGGGCTAACTCGGCCACATTTTCGCAGCCCAGCTTGACCATGATGCGGGTACGATGCGTACCCACGGTTTTCGGACTCAGATGCAGAAGGTCGGCGATATGCTGCACACCTTTTCCCTCGGCGAGCATGCGGAACACCTCGAACTCGCGCCCGCTCAAGGATTGCAGACCGGAACCGGTTTTGAGGATCGCCATGCGATGCGCGATCCTGTCTTCAAGATAAACCTCTCCAGCCGCCACCCCGCGCACAGCATCCACCAGCGATGCCGAATGCATCCCCTTGCTCATAAAACCGCGCGCACCAGCCTCGATAGTCTTGACGGCGATCACTTCATCATCATACATGGTGAGCATCACGACACAGGCTTGGCTATCCCGCCGGAGAATGCGCCGCAAGGCAGACAATCCACCCTCGCCGGGCATCGCCACATCCAGCAACACCACATCCGGATGATGCTCAAAATAGTGGGTATACGCCTCCTCACCGGTTGATGACTCGACAACCACGCGGATATCATCGCACCGCTCAAGCAGGCCACGGATGCCATCGCGCACCAGCGCGTGGTCGTCCACAATCTGCACCCGTATGATATTGCTATCGCTCATTCAAACCCCGTGTTTCCGCCCGCAAAGCTCCGCATGTTATGCGCTGTAGCATCAATAGAAATAAGCACATCACCTGTCAGCGATAGGAATTTTTCTCACCGCTCGCCGCCCGCACCACAAGCGGAATATCCAGCCGGACCCATGTGCCCGAACCTGCCTTTGATACAAGCTGCATCGAACCGCCCATCAGCTCGACGCGCTCGCGCATGCCAGTCAGGCCGAAGCCGTCGTAGTTCTCTTGCGGATCAAAGCCTTCTCCATCATCTTCAATCAGGCAATGGATCCGCCCTTCGCGCAGGCTCAGATGCACTCGAACATGCGCGGCATCCGCATGCTGCATGATGTTCCATACTGCCTCATGGATGACGCGATAAAGCCGCACTGCCGTTTCATCATCCAGCTTGTCCACATCCGCATCAATCTCGCTTTCCAGCTCAAGCCCGGCGCTCGAACGGATTTCATCCAGCAGGCTGAGCAGCGCCCCCTTCAACCCTATTGCATCGATATGCGGCGGTCGGAGTAAACGCAGCTGTCCGCGCAGAGCCTCGATCACCTGCTGGAGATGCTTTTGCTCGGTACGGATCGACTTGGAGGCCTCGCAGCCATCCTGTTCACATATCTCGGCCAGCACATTCAGCCGCATCTGCAGACTGGCAAGCACCTGTCCGACCTCATCGTGCAGCACCCTGGCCAGCGAGCGACGCTCATCCTCATTCACCCTGATCAAGCGCTTCGACAGGCCTTTGACTTCGACAAGCAGGCGCTGTCGTTCATTATCCGCCAACAGGGAATTGCGCCGGCTGATCGCTATGGCGATCAGCATCAGGGTTGTCATCAGGCCGAGCACACCCCACAACACCCATGCCTGCTCTGCATCCCGCTGCAGATAAGCGTCGGACCATGCCGGCGGCAGATGCTCACTGAACTGCCAGATAATATCGCGCTGCGCGGCCACCAGCGGCAGCCAGCTGACTGGCCGGACATCCCGCTGCAGGTTGAGTCCTGACGAATATCGCGCTGAATCATCGTCCTTGAGCACCTCGACAGCCTCGTTGCGGAGAACATACACATACCCGGGATCGACGCGTCTCTGCGAATCATGCGACGGCAGTCGCGACAGGCTGTTCAGCCAGAACAGACTGCGGGCATTCAGGAACAACACCATCAAACCGACCGGCCTTCCGCCATCCTCACCGCCGACCTGCATCGAGATACGCAGCAGGGGGAGAAGGAGAGACGAGCCATCGTGCACCTGCTCAGGCACGCTCAAAGCCTCAACAAACACCTGCCCGGCAGGCATGACGCTGGCGGCCAGATAGCATACAGAATTCGCCCGCGACACCAGTTCCTCCTGCGACACGAACCGCGCCCTGCCGTCGGCCATCGTCAGCCGTACGCGCTCCATGCCCGAGGCATCCAGCAGCCGGAAATCGACAATATGCGAAAGAATGGGGGCAAACGCTGTACTGAGACTATCTCTCGAATCCATCTGCGTACCTGATATGACAAGCGCCTTGATGGCCTGCGACTGCGAGAGTGCACGCAGCAGCGCTGTGACATGATTCAGTTCGTTGGCGACATGATATTCGATGGCCTCGAGGTGATGCGCCACCTCGACCTGCATGTCGCTGACCACGATTCATTCCTGCGTGTGATACCAGTGATACATGATCAGGCCCCAACCGGCGACCAGCAGCACTCCCAGCGCGACAAGCATCAGCCGCATCAGCGTGATTCTTTCGTGGAGGTTCCGCCTGTTCCGCATGCTCGACAGTGTAGGAAAGTATTGCGGTTTTTGCATACAGTCTCTTCACATGCCCCTTCATCTTCGCCAATCAGACATGCCGTGCTAGAGTTCAGCAAAACCAAACATCTCCGGACTACAGGAATTAACCGTGACCCTGAAAACCACAGCCCCGACCCAAGAACACATCACTCGGCGCACCGCCCTGCTGCATCATGCGATGGCCAGCCGCATCCTGATCCTGGATGGCGCCATGGGCACGATGATCCAGCGGCACAAACTGGAAGAGGCCGATTACCGTGGCGAGCGTTTCGCCGACTGGCACAGCGAACTCAAGGGCAACAACGACCTGCTGAGCCTCACCCGACCGCACATTATCCGCGGCATCCATGAAGAATACCTTGCCGCCGGTGCCGATATCCTCGAAACCAACACCTTCAACGCCAATTCCGTTTCCATGGCCGATTACCATATGGAAGAACTGGTGTACGAACTGAACCTGGAGGGCGCGAGACTGGCGCGTCTGGCCTGCGATGCCGCCGCCTCCGCCGACAAGCCGCGCTTCGTGGCCGGCGTGCTGGGACCGACCTCGCGCACCTGCTCGCTGTCTCCTGATGTGAACGATCCGGGCTTCCGCAACATCACCTTCGATGAACTTGTCGAGACCTACACAGTCGCCACGCGCGGCCTGATCGACGGCGGTGCCGACATCCTGCTGATCGAAACGATCTTCGACACGCTCAATGCCAAGGCGGCGGTATTCGCCGTGAAGCAGTATTTCGCCGATCACGACATTGAACTGCCCATCATGATCTCCGGCACCATCACCGATGCCTCCGGCCGCACGCTCTCCGGACAAACGGCGACCGCCTTCTACAACTCGCTGGCTCACGCCGACCCGATCTCCATCGGCCTGAACTGCGCGCTGGGCGCTGCCGAGTTGCGCCAGTACATCGAGGAACTGTCCAATACCGTTTCCTGCCACATCAACGCGCATCCCAATGCCGGCCTGCCCAATGCCTTCGGCGGCTACGATGAAACGCCTGAGGATATGGCGGCCGAGATCAGGGAATGGGCCGAATCCGGCTTTCTGAATATCATCGGCGGCTGCTGCGGCACGGGCCCCGAACATATACGCGCGATGAGCAAGGCGGTCGCCGGCATTGCGCCGCGCCCGCTTCCTGTGCGTGGCGAGACCCGTCCGGTGGAATGCCGCCTCTCCGGTCTTGAGCCCTTGCACATCGGTGCCGACTCGCTGTTCGTCAATGTCGGTGAGCGCGCCAATGTCACCGGCTCCGCCGTATTCAAGCGTCTGATCATGGCCGGTGACTACACCGCCGCGCTGGATATCTGCCGCGAACAGGTGGAAAACGGCGCGCAGATCATCGATGTGAACATGGATGAAGCCATGCTCGACGGTGTGCAGGCCATGACCACCTTCCTGAATCTGATCGCCGGCGAGCCGGACATCTCGCGCGTTCCCGTGATGATCGATTCCTCCAAGTGGGAGATCATCGAGGCCGGTCTGAAGTGCATCCAGGGCAAGGGCGTGGTGAACTCCATCTCGCTGAAGGAAGGCAAGGAAGCCTTTGTGAAGCATGCAAAGCTGCTGCGCCTGTATGGTGCGGCGGTGATTGTCATGGCCTTCGACGAAAAGGGTCAGGCGGACACATATGCACGCAAGACCGAGATCTGCGAGCGCTCCTACCGCATCCTGGTGGACGAGATCGGCTACCCGCCGGAAGACATCATCTTCGATCCGAACATCTTCGCCATCGCCACCGGCATCGAGGAACACAACAACTACGCCGTGGACTTCATCGAGGCCACCGGCTGGATCACCGAGCATCTGCCGTATGCCAGGGTGTCCGGCGGTGTGTCCAATGTCTCCTTCTCTTTCCGCGGCAACAATCCGGTGCGCGAAGCCATCCATTCGGTGTTCCTGTATCACGCCATCAAGCGCGGCATGACCATGGGCATCGTCAATGCCGGTCAGCTGGCCGTGTACGACGATCTGCCCGCAGAGCTGCGTGAACGAGTCGAGGATGTGGTGCTCAATCGCCGCGAGGACGGTACCGAACGCCTGCTGGATATCGCCGAGGATTTCCGCGGCGATGGCGTGAAGACCAAAAAGGCCGACGACGAATGGCGCTCCCTGCCCGTCGCCAAGCGCCTGGAATACGCGCTGGTCAAGGGCATCGACACCTTTGTGGATGCCGACACCGAAGAGGCCCGACAGCAGTTCGCCACCCCCATCGAGGTCATCGAAGGACCGCTGATGGACGGCATGAACGTGGTCGGCGACCTGTTCGGCGACGGCAAGATGTTCCTGCCGCAGGTGGTGAAATCCGCCCGTGTGATGAAAAAGGCCGTGGCCTGGCTGATGCCGTTCATCGAAGCGGGAAAGGCTGCCGGTGCCAATTCCTCCAACGGCAAGGTGCTGATGGCCACCGTCAAGGGCGATGTGCACGACATCGGCAAGAACATCGTCGGCGTGGTTCTTCAGTGCAACAATTTTGAAGTCATCGACATCGGCGTGATGGTGCCGACCTCGACGATCCTTGAAGAGGCCAGGAAGCACAATGTGGACATCATCGGTCTCTCCGGCCTGATCACCCCGTCGCTCGACGAGATGGTGCATATCGCCAAAGAGATGACCCGTCTCGGCTTCACCATTCCGGTGATGCTGGGCGGTGCCACCACATCCAAGGCACATACCGCCGTGAAGATCGAGCCGGAATACGAACATCCGGTCATCTGGGTGAAGGATGCCTCACGCGCTGTCGGCGTGGCACAGAATCTGATCTCCGAACTCAACCGCGCCGAATTCGTGCAGAAGACCCGCGAGGAATACAAGGGCGTGCGCGAACGCTATCTGGGCCGGCAGAGCGCCACCGAATGGCTCAGCCTCGAAACTGCGCGCGCCAATGCCACTGCGCTGAACAGCGACACCATTGCCACAGCGCCCGCCAAACCCGGCGTGCATGTGCTGAAGGACATACCGCTGACCGAGATCCGCGAGTATATCGACTGGACCCCGTTCTTCTCGGCCTGGGAGCTCAACGGCGCCTACCCGCGCATCCTCTCCGACCCGCACAAGGGCAAGGAGGCTCAGAAACTGTTCGACGAGGCGCAGACATGGCTGGATACCATCATCGGCGAGGGATGGTTCACCGCCAGGGCCGTGTTCGGCCTGTTCCCGGCACAGGCTACGGACGATGACAGCATCGTGGTCTTCCAGAACGAGAAGCGCGCCTCCGAAGCCGCCCGTTTCCACTTCGTGCGCCAGCAGCAGGACAAGAAGGACAATCGCGCCAACCTGTGTCTGGCCGATTTCGTGTCGAAAGATGCGGACGATCATGTCGGCGGCTTTGCGGTCGGCATCTTCGGCGCCGAAGAGAAAGCCCGCGCCCTCGAAGCGGACAACGACGACTACCACGCCATCATGATCAAGGTGCTGGCGGACAGGCTGGCCGAAGCGCTGGCCGAGATGCTGCACCATCAGGTGCGCGGCAAGTACTGGGGCTATGCGTCGGATGAAGGTCTTTCCAATGAGGACATGATCCGCGAGAAGTATCAGGGCATCCGCCCGGCAGCCGGCTATCCGGCCTGCCCGGAGCACACCGAAAAAGGCACGCTCTGGGCCCTGCTGGATGTCGAGAAGAACATCGGCATGTCGCTCACCGAGTCCTACGCCATGCTGCCGACTGCGGCGGTCTCCGGCCTGTACTTCGCCAACCCGGAAGCGCATTACTTCACGGTCGGCAGGATCAACCGCGATCAGGTCGAAGATTATGCAAAACGCAAAGGCTGGAGTGTGGAGCAGGCCGAACGCTGGCTTTCCCCGAATCTGGGTTACTGATGTCCGCTGAACGGCTCGACATTGCAGCCTTGATGCAACAGTCCGGCGTCGGCTTCGGCACCAGCGGGGCGCGCGGACTGGCAACCGACATGACCGACCGCGTCTGCTATGCCTATACCGCAGCCTTTCTCGACTGGCTGAAAGAGGCCGGGCTGCTGTCGGGCGACAAGCGGGTCGCCATCGCCGGCGATTTCCGGCCGAGCTCACCGCGCATCATGGCGGCGGTCGGCATGGCGGTACGCAATGCAGGCCTTGAACCGGTCAACTGTGGCTTCATCCCCACACCTGCTGTCGCGCTGTATGGTCTTACGCATGGCATCCCGGCCATCATGGTGACCGGCAGCCATATCCCTGACGACCGCAACGGCATCAAGTTCTACAAGCCTGCAGGCGAGATCCTCAAGGACGATGAACAGGCCATGACCGCGCGCAGCATCCAGGTGCCGGCAGGACTGTTCGATGCCGCAGGCATGCTACGGGAAGATTCTCCCCTGCCCGCTGCCGACCCTTCGGCACAGGCCGGCTACATCCGCCGCTACGTCGGGTTCCTTCCGGCACACTGCCTCAGAGGCAGGCGCATCGGGGTGTATCAGCATTCAAGTGTGGCGCGCGATATCCTAGCCGATGTATGCATCACACTCGGCGCGGAAGTGAGCTGCCTCGGTCGCTCGGAGCAATTCATCCCTGTGGACACCGAAGCCATCCGTCCCAAGGACGTTGAATTGGCTGCGGCATGGAGCAGGGAATTCGGTTTCGATTGCATCGTATCCGCCGATGGTGATGGCGACCGGCCACTGGTTTCCGACGAACATGGCAACTGGCTCAGAGGTGATGTCGCGGGCATCCTGACCGCCCGCTATCTGGGTGCCGGACACATCGCCACACCGGTGAGCTGCAACAGTGCGGTGGAGAAATGCGGCTGGTTTGCAGAGGTGAAACGCACCCGCATCGGCTCGCCTTTCGTCATCGAAACCATGCAGCAGATGCAGGCTGGCGGCGCTCATGGCATCGTCGGCTACGAAGCCAACGGCGGCTTTCTGACCGGCGGCGATATCACACTGCACGGCAACACCCTCGCCGCACTCCCCACGCGAGACGCCCTGATCGTCCCGCTGGCGATTCTTCTTCTCGCGAGCGAATCGGAGACCACCATTTCCGGCCTGCTGGCATCGCTGCCGCAACGCTTCACGGCCAGTGATCGCATCAAGAACTTCCCCACAGAACTGTCGCGGCAGAAGCTTGCCCCGCTGCATGCAGGTGATGCCTCCGCCAACGCAGCTGCTGCCGAAGCACTGCTTGGCGGATTGTTCGGCAAGGTGGTTTCCGTGGATGCCACCGACGGCATCCGTGTGAGCTTTGCCTCGGATGAAGTGGTGCATCTTCGCCCGTCCGGCAATGCGCCTGAATTGCGCTGCTACACGGAAGCAGCCAGTGAGGCGCGCGCCGTGGCAATGAACAAAGCCGGGATCGAGCTTCTGGCAAGCTGGAAGGTCAGTTGAACGCATGATCCCGTTCCTCGAAATCGACAGGGCTGACGATCACGGAGGCATCATGCGCCTGTATCAACGCGGCAGCGAATGGTCCATCCGCGTGGATAAGCAGGGTGAACTGATGAACAGCCGCGCACACAATTCCGAAGAGGTACTGGCGGTGCTGGCCTGCAAACTGATTGCAGGCAGGAAAGCCCCGCATCTGCTGATCGGTGGCCTGGGCATGGGTTTCACGCTGCGCGCCGCTCTCGATAACGCATCTCAGGATGCCAGCATCACGGTGTCCGAACTGGTGCCTGCCGTGGTACGCTGGAATCGCGAACACCTGGGTGAACTGGCCGGTTTCCCGCTGAACGATCCGCGCGTCAAAGTGCTGGAACAGGATGTCGGCAAGGTCATGCTGGAGCATGAAGAAGGCTTCGACGCCATCATGCTGGATGTGGACAACGGTCCTGATGCCTTCACCCGCGAGGACAACGACTCGCTGTACGGCTATCCCGGACTGACCAATGCCTACGATGCGCTCAAGCCCGGTGGCATCCTCACCGTCTGGTCGGCTGCCCCGGACCGCTCATTCGCGCAACGCCTGATGAAGGTCGGCTTCGAGGTCGAAGAGAAGCGTGTGCATGCGGTTGCCAATCAAAGCGGCGGCAAGCACACCATCTGGGTAGGCACCCGCCCCTGCTTTAATTCCTGAACCGGCCAGCGCCTAAACCCGCAACATCTATACAATCAATCCCACAATCAGCAGCGCCACGATGTTCACGATCTTGATCATCGGATTCACTGCAGGCCCTGCCGTATCCTTGTAGGGATCGCCCACCGTATCACCGGTGACCGAGGCCTTGTGCGCCTCGCTGCCCTTGCCGCCGTTGTGCCCATCCTCGATATACTTCTTGGCATTGTCCCAGGCACCGCCGCCGACGGTCATCGAGATCGCCACGAAGATACCGGTGATGATACTGCCCACCAACAGCCCCCCCAACGCCTTCGGACCGAACATGAAGCCCACGGCGATGGGCACCAGCACCGGAATCAGCGATGGCAGAATCATCTCTTTCAGTGCGCAGCGGGTGAGGATATCCACGGCCTGAGAATAGTCCGGCCTGGCGGTCTTCTGCATGATGCCGGGAATCTCCCTGAACTGCCGGCGCACCTCGATGACGATGCTCTGCGCCGCCTTGCCGACCGCCTCCATGGCCAGCGCGCTGAACAGATAGGGCAGCAGGCCGCCGATGAACAGACCGATGATCACCTCATGATCGGAAAGGTCGAAGCGCACCTCGCCGATATAATTGGAAAGCTCATGGGCATAGTCCTGAAACAGCACGAGTGCTGCCAGACCGGCAGAGCCGATGGCATAACCCTTGGTGACCGCCTTTGTGGTATTGCCCACGGCATCCAGCGGATCGGTCACTGCTCGCACCTCGGCTGGCAACTCGGCCATCTCGGCGATACCGCCTGCGTTGTCGGTGATAGGCCCATAGGCATCGAGTGCCACGATCATGCCGGCCATGGACAGCATGGAGGTGGCGGCGATGGCGATGCCATACAGACCGGCCAGTTCGAAGGCCGACCATATGCTGAAGCACACCACCAATACCGGAAGCGCGGTGGATTTCATGGACAACCCCAATCCGGCGATCACATTGGTCGCATGTCCGGCTTCCGAGGCCATGGCGATCTTCTGCACCGGTGAGAAAAGCCGACTGGTGTAGTATTCAGTGATCACCACCAGCGCCGCTGTCAGCGCAAGACCCACCAGCGTTGCCGCATATAAGGCCATTACCGAATACTTGCCGTTACCGCCCATCATCCAGGCGGTGATGGGCAGGAAAAGAGCCGCCGAGATCAGCCCTGAAACAATCAGGCCGCGATACAGCGCCTTCATCACCTTGCCGTCCGGCCCGATCTTCACGAAGCGGATACCGACGATGGTACCCACGATGGATGCACCGCCCAGCAGCAGCGGATAGACCATCGAGTTGGCGTATCCCGAGAAGGTGAGGGCTGCCAGCAGCATGGTGGCGATCATGGTCACGGCGTATGTCTCGAACAGATCCGCAGCCATGCCCGCACAGTCACCGACATTATCGCCGACATTATCCGCGATCACCGCCGGATTGCGCGGATCGTCCTCGGGAATGCCCGCCTCCACCTTGCCGACCAGATCGGCACCCACATCCGCACCCTTGGTGAATATACCGCCACCCACGCGGGCGAACACTGAGATAAGCGAAGCGCCGAAGGCAAGGCCGATCAGCGGCTGCAACAAATGCGAGGGCTCACCCGAGCCGAACATCAGTAATGCCGCGAAAAACAGCACCACGCCGAGCAGGCCCAGCCCCACGACCATCAGGCCGGTGACCGCCCCCCCGCGGAAAGCCACCTGCATGGCCGCATCGCGCCCGTTGACGGCTGCTGCCGCCGTGCGCACATTGGCCTTCACCGAGATATTCATACCGATGAATCCGGCCGCTGCGGAAAGTGCCGCGCCGAGGGCGAAGCCCGCAGCCGTGCCCAACCCGATGAACATCAGAAGCAACAGGGTGAAGACGATGCCGACATAGAGGATCGTGCGGTACTGCCGCCTCAGATAAGCGCGCGCGCCGACCTCGATGACCCCGGCGATCTCCTGCATGCGTTCGTTGCCTGCATCATGATCCATCACCCAGCCGATCGACTGACGTGCATAGAAAACAGCCCCGGCACCGCAGGCGACGCTGATTACCATGGCCAGAACAGATATATTTTCCATGATGAATAGACTCCTTGATGGTCGCGGGTGCTTATAGGTTACACCCGCAGGGAAATCCGTTTAACCCCCCAATTTAGCTCAGGCTTTGCCCCTCCAGATAAAGCCGGAATGCCACAGCCCCGCACTCCCGCGATTGACAACACCGTGCTTCGACCCATGCTTCGTCGCCATGTACACACCGATCTCCCGCATCAAGGTTTGCCCGACCGGCTGGCTAGTCGCCCTCCGAATGCACGCCCGTGCGCCGGAGTTCTCTGTCTGAAGTAACACGACAGAAGGTTCAATCACCAGCGGCCATGGGTTCCAAGCGATCCATGGCCGTTTTTTTTGCCCCCCGTTCAAAGCGTTCAAAGCAGATTCACAACACATCACACAAGGAGAAAACCGTGTCTGTCCCATTATCGTTTGCCGGACTGATTCTCATCTGGAGTACCACCCCGCTGGCCATCCTGTGGAGCAGCGAGGGTGTGGGCTACCTGTTCGGCATCACCAGCCGCATGGCTGTCGGCTGTGTGGTCGGACTGCTGCTGGTCGCCCTGCTGGGCATCGGCATGCGCTGGAACAATCGTGCGCTGGCGGCCTATCTGGCCGGCGGCTTGGGCGTCTATGGGGCCATGCTGTGCACCTACTGGGCCGCACAGTTCATTCCGAGCGGCTGGATCTCGCTGATCTTCGGCCTCTCACCGGTGATGACCGCGCTGATGGCCATGCTGTGGCTGCAAGGAGATAGCATGAACGGCAGGAAGTTCGCCGGCATGGGACTCGGCCTGCTGGGGCTGGCTGCGATTTTCGGTAGCAGCCTGAGCATGGATATGCATGCCGCCCTCGGCGTGCTCGCCATGCTGCTGGCAGTGGGCATCTATTCGGCCAGCACCGTGTGGGTGAAACGTATCCGTGCATCCCTGCCGCCGCTGGTGATGAGCAGCGGCACATTGCTGGTGGCGACACCCTTGTTCATGCTGAGCATGGCGTTGCTCGCACCGGCACTGCCTCAGCACATCGAGCCGCGTACGCTCGGGGCCATCGGCTATCTGGCGGTGTTCGGTTCGGTGCTGGGCTTTTCGCTGTTCTATTATGTGCTGCACCATGTCGATGCCACACGGGTGGCGCTGATCACGCTGGTCACGCCGGTGCTCGCGCTGGCTGCGGGACACTGGCTGAACAGCGAGCCGCTGGGCATGGATGTGCTGCTGGGATCGGCTCTGATCCTTTCGGGGCTGGCCCTGTTCGAACTGGATATGGGGAGTATGCGCAGGTTCAGAGCCGCCTCGCGTCCATGAACCGCAGGCATCAACAAAAAACCCCGGGGATCACCCCGGGGTTTTTATTTGTCAGCAGAGAGCGATTACTTGCCCATCAGGCCTTTTAGCGCACCGCCTATCTGATCCCCGCTGCCTCCTGCCGCGCCGCCGAGCTTGTCCAGCGCGCCTTTCTGCAGGTTCTGCTTCAACTCATCCACGGATTTACCCAGATACTGCTGCACTCCGGCCCCCATCACAGCTCCCTTCACATTCTTCAGCATGGCATCGGAAAGCAGTTGTGCCACCTCAAGCGCCGTCGCGCCGCCGCTCTTCTTACCGATATCGGTCAGCTCGATACGCGGCAGTCTCACGCTCTGCTGTTTGTCGCCGAGGGCCGCGATGCGCATGCCTGCTTGACCGCCCTCAACCACCAGCCTGCGGATGACCATTTTCATCTCTTCGCCGCCGGCCGGCTTTTCGGCCTTGGCCTCGGAGGACGAGGCCGGCATGGAGGCCTGCAGATTGCGCTTCAGCGCATCCACATTGGAAGCACCCGATTTGTCGATCTCATAGAACACCTGCGGTGCGCTGATCACCAGTTCGTCGATCACGATCGGATTTCCGGTCAGCGATTTGGTGTCGATCTTCGTGCGGATCGCCCCCAGTTGAAAGATATTCGCATCCGTGAATCCCTTCGGGTTGCCCACATTCAGGCCGCTGATGGAGCCCGCCCCGTCCTGCAGGTTGATCTTCACATCGGCCACACTGACCTGGGTCTGCGTCGCCTTGCTGCCGTAGGTCTCAATGGCCGTCTTGATGATGCCGTCCAGATTCGAGCCGACATACAGCACCGCGCCGACAACAATCAGCAGCAATACCGCCACACCGATCAATACTTTCTTCATAACCTTCCTCCTTGGAAATATCAGGATCCAGGACCACTGTAGCAAGCCGGATTCAACTTCGCACCCCCGGCCCCGATAAGTGGATTATGAACGCCCAGCAATTATATACCGCGCCGACACAGGAGGCCCTGTTCCAGGATCTGGTTCTGGAAGCCGAGCACGATGCGCATATCGAGCTGCCCCACGAGCTCGAAGCCCATCTGGTCTATCTGATGATCCGCTATCTGCACGGCAGCATGCGCTTGAACGGTGCCATCGCCCTGCAATTCATGGAGGCCGCCGGAAAACGCGGCACAGCCCGAATCGAGGCTCTCAATGACACCGGCGATGTCTGTCTGCTGCTGGCAGGGCTGTTTCCCGAACAGGCACGTCACCGCATGGTGAGCGCCGGTTACTTCGCACGCATCGGCTGCGATTGCTACCGCTTTCTGGCAGGCGCCACCATGGCCACCCGTGCGGAGATGTATCAGCACCTGTGCGACGGCTTCGGCGACATGCTCGGCGTGTTGCGCACCATGCATCACTACGACTGCCACGAATGGGACAACAGCATGATGGATGCCTACGACCTGTGGCAGCAGACCGCCTGCCCGACGGCCTTCGCCGAACTGTGCGCCGCACATGGCAGCACTCCGATGCGTCAGGAGCAACAGTACATTCTGTAAATCCCCGACCACATTGCGTGCACGCTTGTTCCGGTCCGTAGCAAGCGCCAGCATGTCCGGCATGTCATATCGTCCACCCATGAACCTTGCCCTCTGCGCCCTGCTGCTCGTCGCCTGCGGCGAATCCGTGCAGCCGCAGAAAACCGATGCTGTGCGGGCCAAGCCCTATGAGAAAAACGCCATGGATACGGTCGGCGTGGCGGGCGGGGACGAACAGGTTTCCCCGTTCGGCAAGCCTGCCCATTAGGTTCTGAACAGGGCCCCGAGCTCTCCCAGCAGCAACACTGCGGCACGCCATATCTGGCGCAGACGCTTGCCGAAGAAGCCGCCCTGAGCTGAAGGGTCGGCATCCACCTGAAGACGGATCTCACGACCGGGCCAGATGGTCTGCTTCCAGAAGATCATCCTGTGCCAGAGATCCGGCTGCATGCGGGCGAACACCCGCTCGGCCAGAAACGGCACCTGTTCGTGCTGCATGAAGCGCCTGAACATGACCCGCTCACGCCAGTCCATGCGCTGGCGCAGCGCATCGAGCACCCGCTCAGGTACGGGGGCGGAGAGATGCTGCCAGGCATAACTCAACGCATAAAAGCAGGGACGTTGCAGCGCGTATCTTGCAATCCCGGCCTGCACCTCATCCCAGCCCTGCTCCGCATCGATCCGGCGTGCCAGCAACGCGATATCCAGCAGCCAGATCAGTCGCTCGAAGGAATGCTTCATCGCATGGAAACACAGATAGGGTAAGCACACACCCGCATCCGGCAGGATGGCCGGCTCACCGAGCAGCGTCCCCGGCTGCGAACATCTGAAAAAGTCATCGCCGCGTAACGGGGTGAGCAGGGCCCAGGAGGGAATGCGCTCGATACCCAGCGGCTCGGTATGTACATCCAGCAATACCTCGCCGCGCGCGAACAGCATCGGATGGCCCGGCAGACAGAAGAAGCCGGCCTGTTTCAGCAACTCCCAGCACCGCTGCATATCCTGTACGGCGATCAACAGGTCGATATCGGTCTGCGGCCTGAGTGTCGGTGGGCTGTAAAGTACATCGGCCACGGTCTGGCCGCGCAGCATCACCACACCGATGCCGGCTGCGGCAAACAGCTGCAGCAGTTCTTTTGCCGCAGCGCGCAACATCAGGGTATGCGTCATCTGCCAGCGCAGCGGCTGCTCGATACTTGCTGCCCTGATATCCGCATCCACATCGCCGCCCTGCTGCCTTAGCGCATGCCACAGGCTGGCCCCGACCCCGTCCCGCCATGCAACATCCCACAGGCCGGCATCCGTCTGCAGGGCCGCCAGCAGTCCGTCGGTAATCTCCCCGCCGGCCAGCAGATGGATGTATTGAGAACGTGGCGGATAGCCGTTAGCGTTTGTGCCTGTGTGATTCCGCATTGCGGTTGATTATGAAGTGAACAGATGGATGAATCCATCGAGGATTGAACATGGCCAAGCAGAACGACAACCAGAACCATCAGAAAACATCCGCAAGCGACGAACAGGCCCTGCTGGCCCGCCGCCGCCTGCTCAAGATAGGCGCCTATGTGCCGCCAGCCATCGTCGGCATGGCCGTCATCGGCAGCGCATCCAAAGCGTTTGCTGGCAACAGCAATGCCGGCGGCAATGGTAACGGCCACGCCTACGGCCATAGCATCGGCTCCTGCATGCCATCGGCCTGCCAGCCATGCCTCGACTATGACGATGAGGAAGGCAAGGATAAGAATTCGCATAACGCCTACACTCACCAGTCCCACAAGATGCAATGCGATGTCGAGAAGGCCAAGAAGGATTACAACGACAAGCACAAGAAGTAATGGTGACAATGAAGGCGTATCCTGAAGCAGGCACGCCGTTCATTGCCTGCATCGTCAAACATTGTCCTCCCCAACATCACCCTTAAGCCGATTCGCAAACGAGCCGGGCATCCTGCATCTGCCGGATGGCGGACTTGTGCTCTGCGAGCAACAGGGCGATGACATCCGGCTGCGCGACCTGCACAGCGGCGACAACATCTTGTTCAGCGGGGTTTTTGCGCAGCGTCTGGCAGAACATTTGAACGACCCGGCGGACATTCCCTTCCCGTCCCTCGGGCCCGTGGCCGAACGTCACCCGTGGCTTGCACAGCTACACAGGGCCGTGACCCCTTCAGCATCCAACATCCTGCTGGGCAGCGGGTTGGGCATGCTGTTCATCGAACTGACCGATCAGTGCAACGAGAGCTGTATCCATTGCTATGCCGAATCCTCGCCGCAGCGCTCGGCCCGCCTGAGCCGCGAGGAGATCCTGCGCGTGCTGCAACAGGCACACGGACTGGGCAATCCGGCCGTGCAATTCACCGGTGGTGATCCGTTGATCCATCCGGATCTGCTGTTCGCCGTGCAGTCGGCTCGAGAACTCGGCTACAGTTCCGTGGAGATCTACACCAACGGCTTGGCATTGAACCAACCCCTGCTCGACCGGTTGCTGCCGTATAGCCCGGATTTCTCGTTTTCCGTCTATGCACACGATGCGGCGGTGCATGATGCCATCACGCAGACACCGGGCTCGCTCAGCCGCACGATCAAGGCCATGCGCCGCGTGCAACAGGCAGGGCTGGCGTTGCGCGTCGGTATCATCCTGATGCAGGAGAATCGCGGCATGGAGGATGCCACCTTTGCATTCCTGCAGGACGAGCTCGGACTGCATGCCTCGCAGATGGGGCTTGATATGGTGCGCTCCACCGGTCGCGGCGAATTCATGCCCGACTACCAGCCGGACACCTCCCGGCTGCAACAATACCGCCACAGGGCCGGTTCAGACTCAGTGGATAGCGGCTCTGAACGGGGTGCCCAGACAGACATGCCACCATCTGCGCGAAGCCTGCCAACCCGGCGCGGCAAGCTGTGCATCGCAGCAAACGGCGATGTATTCCCCTGCATCTTTTCCCGGCGCGCACGACTGGGCAATATCCGCGAGCAGTCGCTGGACGATGTACTCGCATCGCTCGACCGGCGCCCGCTGCCCGGAGCCTTGGAGCAGCGCTGGCAGCAGTGCCGCGAATCCTTGAGTTGCAGCGATTGTCAGGCCATCGCCTACCTGCTCGGCAACGACCGCGAAACAGGTCAGATTGTCATCCCCATCATGCAGGGAGAAAGCCATGCCGCTACCCGAACATCCTGAAAAGATCGCCAACCTGAGCAGCGAAGAACTGGAAGGACTGGATGAAGTCATCTATGTCCGTCCGGATACCGGTGCCAGCTTCTCGCTGAACCTGACCGCAGCGGCGGTACTCGATCTGTGCGACGGGAAGCGCAGCCGGACCGATATCGCCGGTATCATTGCCGGAGGTACCGGCGGGGGAACAGACATGACCCGCGTTTGTGATGATGTGGATACCATTCTGAAACAGTTCGTCGATTGCGGCCTGATCCGCGCCGCTGACTGAACAGCTGCCCGCAAGCAAGCCATCCATGCCCGTCACGGACCTGCTGATCGCCGGCCTGAGCATCCGCATCAGTTGCTCCGCTCAGGCATGCAGCGAGGGTATCGCCGCACTCACCGCGCTGTTCGAGCGAGCTGCATTCAATGGCGAAGCGGATCTGCGCTACAGCATCGTGCAGGATAATAATAGTGCGCACCTGTTCTGCAACGGCCAGCATATCTGGGGCAGTGAAGAAGCCGGCGAGGTGGTGGCCGCCTTCGAGTGGGCCCTATACAGTCGGACGATTGATGCCCTGTTCCCGCTTTATCTCTCCATGCACGCAGCCACGGTCGGGCATCAGGGAACAACCATCACCATCGCCGGACATTCCGGTGCCGGAAAATCCAGCCTGTGTACCGCGGCCCTGCTGGCTGGAGCCGATTATTTCACAGACGAATACAGCCTGCTCGACAAACAGGGCCGCATCACGCCCTATCCACGGGCGTTGCAATGGGGCGGTGAATCCCACCCCGCCTTTCCGCTGCCATGCATGCGCGATTCCGGCCTGTTCGGGGAGGGGCGTTATGACTTCACCGGACGCGACGGCCAGCACATCGTCTCCCTGCTCTGGCACCCTGTGCGCCTGGCGCGCGAACCCGCGGCTTTGAAACTGCTGCTGCTGCCACGCTTCGATGCGGGGGCTTCCGGAGTGGATATGCAGCCGGTGGCGCGCAGTCAGGCACTGATGGAGCTGGCAGAGGAGATGCATCACAAGCTGCCGGTGCTCGAACGATTGCGCGAGCTGCACCGTCGCATACCGCCCGACACGACTATCTACCGCATCGTGTTTTCCGATGTGCATCGGGCATGGGAACGGGTCGAAAAACTACTCCCGGACTGCTGATA
This sequence comes from Zetaproteobacteria bacterium CG06_land_8_20_14_3_00_59_53, assembly GCA_002779605.1. Taxonomy (GTDB): domain Bacteria; phylum Pseudomonadota; class Zetaproteobacteria; order Mariprofundales; family Mariprofundaceae; genus UBA1543. The sequence goes on from PEWE01000012.1 coordinate 115,308, forward strand.
TCCTACACCCGGCGCGGCAATTGCAGGCTGGCCCCGATACCGAGCAGCGCTATCAGCGCACACACAAAAAAGGCCGCGGAAAAATCAGCGGCACCGCCGGCCTGCGTGGCGATCCAGCCGCAGCCCATGATGCCCACGGCATTGCCCATGCCGAAACCGGTGGCTGAATACCATCCCTGAGCGCTGTCGCGACGATGTCTCGGTGCCAACCGCTGCACCCAGGTCACGGCATTGATATGGAAGGCCGCGAAGCTCGCCGCATGCAATAGCTGAAGTAGCAGCAACCAGACAAGCGCAGTCGAAAGCCCCATGCCCAGCCAGCGCAAAGCAGCCAGCAACAGGCAGGCGGACAGCAGCATGGCAGGCGCTGCCGCGGCCATCGGGCGCGAGTAGCGCCACATCAGCACGATCTCGGCCAGCACACCCAGCACCCAGAACGCACCGATCTGCCAGCCGTTATAGCCGGCCTGCAACAGATACAGGCTGAAGAAACCGTAGTAGGCGCCGTGCGAGGTCTGCATGATGAAGCTGGCCAGCAGCAACCAGAGCAGATCGCGCGGCATGCCGTCCTTATGTCCAGCGGATACCCCCGCCTCCATCTGGCGCTCCGGAAAACCCCTGGCCGAGAAGGCGGTCAGCAGCATCAGTCCCGCCATCCAGTAGGGGAAATCCACTGCCTGACTTTCAGCCAGCCATAGCCCACCCAGCAAGGAAGCCGCGACAAACCCGATGGAGCCCCAGACGCGGAGGCGTCCGTAGTCGATCAGCGAGGCCTCCGATGCTGCGACCGACAGACCATCGGTGATCGGCAGAACTGCAGCCCACAGACAACCGAACGCCAGCACCAGCACAGCCAGCACCCAGCCGGGCGAAGCCAGCGGGAAGCATAGAACCAGCAAACCGGCAGCCAGTGAGGCATACAAAATAAAGCGCGCCGGGCGCGGATGGGAATCAAGCGCGTAACCCACCATCGGCGGAGCCAGCACACGGGCCAGCGACAACAGTCCGCCGAATATGCCGATGGTCGCCACATCCATACCGCGTCCGGCGAGATACACCGGAAAAAATGGCAGCAGAACGCCAAGTGCCGCAAAGTAGGCGGCGTAGAACAGACGGATATGCTGCAGGGAATGATGCGAAACCATGCCGCCATGCTATCGGGAAAAACATCCTTGCGCCGCATTGCGGATTCTCCCACAGTTGCGCCATGTTTGCATTCAACGACCGTCTTTCCGCCCGCCTTCTGAGATTTTTTGCCATGCCCCTGCTGCTCTCGCTCGGCAGCTGCGACATGAACCCGACCGGACTGGAAATGTCCGCCGGATGGGAGAAGCGCTCTGTCGCCGTCTGGCGCAACACCCGGCCGGATATGCTGGCGCTCTCGCCGAACGGCAAATGGCTGTACATCAGCTGTGAAACTACCGCCGCAACCAATGCCCCGAGTCTGGTGGCCATCAATATGGAAACCGGGCGGCAGCATTTTCTGTTGTTCGGACTGATGCGCGCCGATGCTCTGAAATTCGCCCCCGACGGCAGCCTGTGGATCGGCGAGGAGTTCCCCGAAGGTCTGATCTGGCGCATCTCCGATGTGGACAAACTGCCCGCCGAGCAGAGCGTGGACAGACTTAACCTGCTAGCCAGCAATGATTCCCTGCAGCCATACAGACCGGCCGGTCGTTTTGCTCATGAAGGCCTGAGCTTTTCGCTTGACGGGAAGTTCGCCTACCTCGCGGACGAACAGGAAGAGGGCGGCATCTACCGCCTGCGTCTTACCGACCGCAGCCTGAGCGTGCTGGATCGCGACATGCGCTGGCAGGCCGTGACTGAACCGCTGGAAGCGCGCGCTGCAGCAACACGGGCGCAGGCGGCAACCTTCAACCGGCTGGAGGATATGGAAACCCTGCCGGACGGACGAATCCTGCTGGCCGAGACCGATACCGGAAAAATTCTGGCGCTCACCGAACATGGTGACACCGCCAGCATCGAAACACTGCTGCATGACGAACGCATCGTGCATCCCGACAATCTGGCCTGGGATGCAAAACGTCGGCTACTATGGATCACAGATGATGATAAACCCTCCGCCCTGTGGGCATGGGACGGCAGGCAGGCAAGCCGCATCGCCCTGCACAAGAAAGCCGAGATCACCGGCGTACTACCGGTGGGCGACGATATCTACATCAATCTTCAGGGGGTGAAGGGCGGACCGGAACTGACGGTACGCATCTTCGAAAAACCCGCGCAGGACCCCGCAAACCCCTGAGGCTGGCACCATTCCTGCTCTGATCTCTCATGTCCGCAGAAATCTTGCCGACAAGAATGGAGATGAATATGCAACAGACCGACCGGGAATCCAACCTGACCCTGATCCGCATGGTCAACGACCTGCCGTCACTGCCCGACCGCTATGCGCGTATCAGAGCGGTGATCGAGGATCCGAGGGCCGGAGCTGTTGAACTGGCACGCATTGTCAGCACCGATCAGTCCACCGCAGCGATGATCCTCAAGTTCGCCAATTCCCCGTTACACAACCCGATGGACAGAAGTATCGCCTCATTGCCCGTCGCCATCGCCCGCCTCGGCACACGCGAGACCGCCCACATCGCCATGACCATGTCGCTGCTCTACGGCTTCGCCATCCCGACCGGCATGGGAACGATCCGCAACTTCTGGGCACATGCCTTCGGGGTTGCAGTGCTCTGCAAGCATATGGCGGCTTTGCTCGATCTGGATCAGGACGCCATGTTCACGGTGGGCCTGCTGCACGACATCGGCCGGACCATCCTCGGCATCCGCGTCGATATGGATTATTTCGAGAGCCCGCTCGGGCAGTTGAGCGGACAAAAGCTGGCCGCAGCTGAACGACAGACCTTCGGCCTGGATCATGCCGAAGCGGGAGAGGAGATCCTCAAGCTCTGGCACTTCCCTGCGTTCATCTGCCAGACAGTCGCCGAGCATCACAGCGACACAGCAGCCAGCACCTATGTACATATCCTGCAGCTGGCCGATGCGGAAGCGCACAGCCGTATCAAACATGGCACCGGTATTGAACGTGTCGAAGAGCTGCTACTGCAGGAACCGGACAGGCCCTGCAAAATACTGGAAGAAGCAGGCCTGCTTGAACCCGCTCAGGAAGTCGCCGAAGGCTGAGACAGCCGCGATATCAACCGGCGGTGCCTGCCCCGCCCTGCAGCAATCGCCCGTCGGCATCGAACAGGCCGAGTTCACGCAACAGGGCATCGGCCCGCGCCTGCACCTCTGCATCCATGACGATCGGCCGCCCCCATTCGCGGGTGGTCTCGCCTTCCCACTTATGGGTGGCATCGATACCCACCTTGGAACCCAGCCCTGACACGGGCGAGGCGAAGTCCAGATAATCGATCGGCGTATTCTCGGCAAAGGTGAAATCGCGTGCCGCATCCGAACGCGTGGAGATCGCCCATATGACCTCCGGCCAGGAGCGGCAGTCGATATCGTCATCCACCACGATGATAAACTTGGTGTACATGAACTGGCGCAGATACGACCAGATGCCGAACATCACCCGCTTGGCATGGCCCGCATAGCCCTTCTTCATCGACACCACAGCCACGCGGTAGGAACAGCCCTCCATCGGCAGATAGAAATCCACGATCTCCGGGAACTGCTTGCGCAGGATCGGTACGAACACCTCATTGAACGCCAGACCCAGGACGGCCGGCTCATCCGGCGGCTTGCCGGTATAGGTGGAATGATAAATGGCATCCTTGCGCATACTCATGCGCTCGACAGTAAACACAGGAAAAGTATCCACCTCGTTGTAATAGCCGGTGTGATCGCCGTATGGACCTTCTTCGGCGTATTCATCCAGTGATACATGTCCTTCGAGCACGATCTCGGCACTGGCCGGCACATGCAGCGGCACGCTCATGCCCTCGCACAGTACGGTCTTGCTGCCGCGCAGCAGGCCTGCGAACTGATATTCGGACAGGGTGTCGGGGACAGGTGTGACCGCCGCGAGAATGGTGGCAGGGTCCGCACCGATCACCACGATGCACGGAAAAGAGCCTGCTCCGGCAGCCTTGGCCTCGCGATGATCCTGCGCCCCGCCGCGATGCTTCAGCCAGCGCATGATCAGCTTGTTTTTCCCGATCAACTGCTGGCGATAGATGCCGAGATTCTCGCGCGCCTTGTTCGGGCCTCTGGTGACCACCAGACCCCAGGTGATCAGCGGGGCGGCATCCTCCGGCCAGCAGGTCTGGATAGGCAGCTTCGTCAGATCCACGTCGTCACCGGTAAACGTCACTTCCTGCCAGGCGGCCTTCTTCACCAGCTTCGGGCTCATATCCAGCACCTTGCGGTACATCGGCAGCTTATCCCATGCGTCGCGCAGTCCCTTGGGCGGCTCCGGCTCCTTCAGGGCAGCCAGCAGTTCCCCGATCTCGCGCAGACCTGCAACCGAATCAAGCCCCATGCCGAGGGCGATGCGCTCCGGCGTGCCGAACAAATTGGCCAGCAGCGGCAAATCGCTGCCCTTCACATGCTCGAACAACAACGCCGGTCCGCCGGCTTCAAGCACCCGGCGCGAAATCGCTGTAATCTCAAGCTCCGGTGACACCTCATGGGAAATACGCTTCAACCAGCCGCGCTGCTCAAGCTCGTCGAGAAATCCGCGCATATCGGAAAAACTCAAGCGGCGTTCCCCTGCTCGATCTCGAACACGGCATCCAGCTTGGCCAGTTCGAAGATATCGCGCACATTGTCGCTTAAGCCCGAAAGCACGAAACGCCTGCCTTCCGCCGCCCGGCTCCATTGCAGCCCTTCGACCAGCGTGGCCAGCCCCGCCGAATCGATAAAACCGACGCCGCTCAGATCGATATGGATATTGCTGTTCTTCTTGCTCAACATCGGTTTGAGCTGGCGACGCAGGCCGACAGCGGTCTGGATATTCACCACCCCGTCGAGCTTCACGCGCACCGCGCCTTCGCCCTGTTCGATCTGACTGACTTCAAGCTTCATCATGCTGTTCTCCATGCAAATACTTGGTGAGCCTCCAGCGATTGCCGTCAGCAAGCGCCTCGTGCTCGATCTTATCCATCACCGCGCGCATCAGGTGCATGCCGAGCCCGCCGGGTTTCAGTTCGCCAGCGGCGTCCGGAACCGGCCAGGCGAGCATCTCGTCCGCCATCAGGGGTTCGGCATAATCGCGCAGTTCAAAACTCAGCTCATCGTCACGCCAGCAGGCGGACATATCCACCTTGCCCTCATGCCCGTGGTAGGAGTGCTGGGCGATATTGGCGAACATCTCGTCCACGGCCAGCACCATGCGGTTGGTCAACTTGTCGGAAAGACCTACGCGGTGCCCCACCACCTCCACCATGGAGGAAAGCACATGCACGCAGTCGCAGGAACTATTCAGATTGCAGCTCAACTGATTGGCGGAATCGCTCATCGCGCTATTCCACGCGCGCCCTGCACGGATTGCAACCTGTGTTAACAGGGCGCTCCATAAGAGCGCTTATAAACCTTCAAGTTGCCGGATCATCGGCTGTAAATGCGCCTCATATCTGCGCCATACGTCGGAACTTCCCTGATACATCTTTTTCCTGACCTGTAGATGGGACGCTGTGGAAACGGAGCGCTTGGATAAATGGAAGTCCAGACATCGGTCCTCCCACTCCAGCTCACAATAACCTATCAGCTTCCGTGTCTGTGCTTCCTGGTCTTCGGTCAATGCCTCATAGTTGATGTGGTGGATGCGACCGGGAAACACCTCCTCCCAGAAAGCCATCAGATCGACATACAATTTGTAGTATTCGCTCAGATCGTTGAGGTTATAAGCATAGCCGTGACCATTGCCGTCAAAGAAATGTCTGAAGATAGACCAGCAGGTGGCGCGTGCATCCCGCTTAATATGGATGATGCGCGCCTCTGGCATGGCGCACAGTATGAATCCGATCCATCTGAAATTGATGGTCGTCTTGTCGGTGACATGACTTTCACTGACCTTCAGGGATTTCAGCCAGGACATGTAATGAACACGAAGCTCATTCAACTGAGCCGGTGTGATAGCGGACGCATACCACCCGATCTTTTCCAGCCCTCTCTCCAGGGTGGGCACCTCACCGGCACCATACACCCTGGAATGACAGGAAAGGATCTGTTCGACCAGCGTGGTCCCCGAACGGGGCATGCCGACGACGAAAACGGGGTTGAATTCAGTGTCAACAGCAGGGATCGATAATTGTGGGACCGGTGTGGCAAAGGAAGCTTTGATGCTTTTGAACAACTCGCGATCCTCTTCAATACCGTAGCCGGAAAGTTGTTTGTGGAGGCGGCTCCCCTTCTGCAGATAGGCAAAATACTGGTCAAGATCACCCAGATCATCTTCCGCCTTCGCCAGACCGAACAGCAGGTGCATGCGCTGGGTGTCTGTCTGCTCCTCAGAATCCAATAGTCCACGCATTTGCTTATACAATGGCTCATCCGGATTGAATGTGATGAGGTTGCTCAACTGGCGACAGGCCTCGGCGTAATTCGGGTTGAGTTCAATAGCGCGCCTGAAGCTTGCAATCGCATCCTGTTTGCAACCGATATCCAGCAGGGCACCACCCAGATTGTTGTAGGCCTTGGCGTAGTCGGGATTCAGTTCGATGGCGGTTTTCAGACTTGCGATCCCCTCGTCAATGCGCCCAAGCTCGATCAGGGCACAGCCCAGATTGTTATGGCCTTCGGCGAAATCGGGGGCTATACGCACCGCCTGGGAATAGCTTTCAACAGCCTCATCCTGCTCACCGAGATTGGCCTGTGCATTACCGAGGTTCAGAAACGCCTTGGGATAATCGGGCTGAAGCCGAATAGCCTGCTCGGCGCTGGTCACAGCATCGTGATACTCCCCTGCAGCGTTGTATGCCACGGAAAGAATATTGTGGACCTGGGCAGCCTTGGGGAATTTCCTCGCGAGCCGGAGCGCCTCGTCGATCAGATCGTCCAGTTGACCCTGAGCGTACAGCTGCATGAGCATCTGTATCTGTTCCTGTGATGGTTCGCGGGCCTTGAAAAACATAACGCTGCAATCTTAGCACGACCAGTATGGGTGACACCACCCGCGCCCTCCGGTTACGTCAGATGGAACCCTAACGGGCAGGAGACTGTTGCAAGATGTTTTCCAGAGCACGGGCCCTCTGCTGCCACATCTGCCGCCGGACAGGCTCGCTTTCCAGCTTCGCGGCCAGCTTCACCGCCTGCAACATCAGCCGGGGCTGACCCGCGCGGCGCAGCAGACCCAAAGAAGTGTTCAGATGCGCCCATGCCGCAGCATTGCCGCCTTGCGAATCGGCAGCATATTCAAGCTCGGCCATGCCGAGATGGGCCCGTGCGGCATACAGCAGGCCATTGCGATCCTTGCCTGCCATGCCCAGTACCCGCGCATAAGACTGCCGTGCTGCATTCTCCCTGCCGCGAAGTACCGCAAGACGCGCCGCTGCCAGATGGATATCGATCGGGAACGCAACCGGAACATCAAGCTGGGCCTCGGATGCTTGCGCATCACCATCCTCCAGCATGGCCAGCGCCAATGCCGCACGACGGGCATTCACCGCATCGCCTGCGGAATCGGCCTGCCGGATCGCCTGCCGATAGGATTGCCGCGCGGCAGCCGCATCGCCGCCAGCTGTCTGAGCCCGACCCAGATTGTAATGACCCAGCGCCATCAGCTTCTCATCGCCCGCCAGTGTTGCGGCCTGCAAAGAGCGCTCGAACATCACGCGCGCAAATCCCCACTTCTCGCGCTCCATGGCATCCACCCCGGAGCGGGCCAGCGATTCGGCATTCGCCTGCCATGGGTTGTTAACCTGAACCTCGGGAGCCGGCATGCGCGATGCGCAGGCCGAGAGCGCCAACAACACAAGCAGAACGGCAAGCCTCATTGACCGCCTCCTCCTGGTGGAGCCACCAGTTCGGTGCCGGTGCCCTCACCATCCTCCCGTGGCCCTTTTCCGCTTTCGCCCTTGCCGCCGGCAAGCCATGTCTGGCGTAACGCTGTGGCCAGACGGCGCAACTCCAGAATCGCATCATGCGATTCCTGAGCCAGCCCGGGTAGTTCAGGGCTTAGTTGCTGCATATCCACGGCAATACTATTCAGAGCACCGCTCAACTCTTCCAGTCTCGACACCAGCTCCTTGCTTCGTGAGATGGTTTCCGGAGCCTGACGGCTGAGCTCGCCGGTCAGCGGCTCAAGATTTTTCAACACCAGGGCCGTCTGCTCAAGGGATGATGCCAGAAATTCGCCGGCCTTGTTGTCGGCCAACTGGCGGAACAACTTTTCGAGTTGCGCAGCGGCCTCCGAAACACGCGTGATGGCCTGCTGGATAGCACCCTGATCGGCGCCCTCCGTTACAGTCCGGATATTCGCCGTTGCCAGACGCACATCGCCGGACGGGTCGTTCAGCCAGCGCGCCAGCTGCACCAGCTCCCCGAGCAGGGTGTCGGCATTGGCCACCGCCGGCTTCATATCCATCAACAACTGCTCCAGCGTCGCCTGCTCGCGGTAGGGCAGCAGCACGCCGTCATTGAGCACGGCCGTCTGCACATCACCTGCGGTGACTTCAACGATGTCCTGCCCGAGCAGTGCCGGCTTGACCAGTCGCACCGCGCTGCCCTGATGCAGCATGCCGCGATAACGGTCCAGCAGACGCAGCGCAATGCGCACCTCGCCGCTTGCCTGCAACTCGATGTCATCCACCCGACCGATGGTAAAACCCTGAAACTTGACCTCCTGACCGACAAAGAAAGAGGTGGCGGAGGGTGGCGCGACAAACAGCGTGAACTTGCGGGCGAACAATTCGGTGCGCAGCGTGGCGACCAGTAACAGTGCCACGATCGTGCCCAGCCCGATCATCACAAACCAGCCGACCTGGCGGCGCATGCCCGCGACAAAATGTTCGGTTGTCATAAGCTCTCCTCGGCTCCCGCAAACTCCAGACTCTGGCAGAAATCCAGACCCGAACCATCCTGCACGGATGCGGACAGATACAACACTCCGGCCCCCATCGCCTCTACGCCCTCGCAAAACAGCCTGCGGAACATCTCCTGACGATGCGGCTGCATGCCCGCATGGGCATCCTGCACCACGATGAAGTCCGGCTGCAGCAGCAGCGTTCTGCACAGCGAAATCAGCCCGTACATATAGCCGGAGCGCTCGCCGACCTGCTCATCGAGTTTGTCGGCAATATCGAGTCGCTGTGCCAGCCCCGGCAGCGCAGCTGCAACACGCGCGATCTCCGCATCCCCGCCGGCATACAAAAACGGCAGCATGATATTCTCACGCAGACTGAGATTGGCCAGCGCGCTGCGCTGATGCATCATGCATGTCACACGCCGGGCAAACGCTTCGCTGCCTCCGGCCAGATCGCCCTCACCGGTTTCCAGCCACACACAGCCAGTCGCACCGGCCATCCGCCTGAGCCAATCCAGCTGATAGCGGCGCGGCATCACCAGCCGCCGCTTTTCGCCGTGCAGCACAGCGCCCGCAGGTATCTCGATATCCAGCAACCGCATAGCATTCCAGCAAAGCCGCATCACATCAGCCTCCGCAGCACGGCGATCAGCACATCGGCGAACACCATCAGCATCAATCCCCACAGCACGCCACGCGTGGTGCATACCGGAATCTGGTTCGGATTGTGTCCGACGCGCGCCCCCTGAAACAACAGCATGGCACAGCTGAGCAACGGATAGATCAGGCCTTTGCCGGCAAGCAGCAGCATACCGTCAAGGCTTGCGCCGCGACGCACCTCAAGCAGGAACTGGGTGAAATTCATCTCGCTGGTCCAGGCCAGCATCAGGCCGCCCATCCACACGGATGCACCGGCAAACAGCATGGTGAGGATCAGACCGCACAGCCCGAAGGCAAGCAGACGAGGCAGAAAAAGATATTCAACGGTGGAAATACCCAGGCTATGCAACAGCATATCCTCGCCGCGCACATGCATGTGACCGATCTCCGTGGCCACCGCCACACCGGAACGGGCGAGCAGAAAGACCCCGATGATCAGCGGCGCCATCTCCTGAATCAGCAGAGCATTGAGCAGAGTGCCGATCAGGCTCGAATCATTCAGCTGCCGGGCGAAGGGAACCACGCTGTACACGGCCGTCGCACCGATCAACAGGATCATCGTCGCCACCCAGGGCAGGCTCTGCACACCGGTGAAATAGATCTGCCGGATCAATACATGCATCACCGCAGGACGGGATAACCAGTGCAGACGCACGAAGCTCTTCAGCATCGCCGCGACAAACACATAAAAACTGGCGATGCCTGCAAGCAGGCGCAAGGTGGCGTTTCCGATCGACTCCGCCCTGCGGTTCCACTTGCCAACCTGCATGGCGCTGTATACCTGACTTGAATCCATGTCCGCAGTGTAGCCGAAACCGGTCGATTGTTTGTCGTCCAAATCACAATTATTTTTCCGGGATTCGTTGTCCCCGTCCCGTCTGATCAGCACAACGACTGCTGCGTGCATCATATCTGTGAATACATGCCACGCTTGTTGCACCTTCACACCCCCTTGGGTAGCGTCGCGCAGCCGGCAAAATGCCGTTTTTACAGTCTTCTCAAGAGGTTTTCTCATGCTCGAAAATATGCGCAATCAGGCCCAGTCATGGATCGCCAAACTCATTCTCGGCGGTGTCGCACTGTCCTTCGTCCTGTGGGGCATCGGGGATTATTTCAACAGCGCCGGCATCCAGACCGTAGCCGAGGTGGACGGAGCAGCGATCAGCGATGCTGAATTCGTGCGCGCTTACGAACGCCAGATGGGCACCTACCGCTCGCTGCTCGGCAAGCAGTTTTCCAAGCAGGCTGTCGAGGCACTCGGCCTGAAAGAGGAAACCATCCAGACCCTGATCAACCGTCGCCTGATTCTTACCGAGGCTGCGCGCATGGGGCTGGTCGCACCGCAGGATGTGCTGCTGGCCACCGTCCGGGCCAACCCGTCGTTCCAGTCGTCCGGCGGCTTTGATACGCAGCGCTATCAGGTGCTGACCCGTAATATGGGCTACAGAACGCCTACCGATTACGAGGCCAGTCTGCGCCTCGACCTGATCGCCGATGCCCTGCAAAAAGCCCTGCTGGAGAGTGCCACGGTCAGCGATGAGGCCGTGCGCCACAGCTTTGCCCGTGAATTCGAGCAGCGTGAGGTTGCCGCTGTGGTTGTCGAGCCGTCCAGCATGCTGAAGAAAGTGAACATCGACGACAAACAGGCACGCGACTGGTATGAATCCCACAAGGATGCCTACCACTCACCACTGCGTCTGACCATGAATGTGGTCACCATCGACCCCAAGAAGCTAGCCGATGATATCGCAGTCAGTGAGGCCGACATCAAGGCTGCCTATGCAGAGCATCAGGATCGCTATGTGCAGCCGGAGACACGTCACGCCCGGCATATCCTGATCGCGCTGCCCAAGAATGCCGACGATGCCGCACGCGCGGCTGCACGGGCCAGGATCGACAAGGCGCTGATGGACATCAAGGCGGGTAAGTCTTTCGCCTCTGTTGCCAAGAAAGTGTCCGAAGACAAGGCCACGGTCAAGAACGGCGGCGATATCGGCTATCTGCCTCAGGGGGCCACAGTATCGGCCTTTGATGCGGCGCTGTTCGCCATGAATAAGGGCGAGGTCAGCGATGTGGTTGAAACCCAGTTCGGTCTGCATCTGATCCAGCTGGAGGATATCAAGCCGGAACATGTCAAATCGCTGGAAGAAGTGCACGATGCCCTGAAGAAGGAGCTGGCGATCGGCCTTGCCGATGAGGAAGGCTACAAGCTGTCGCAGGATCTGGACGATGCCCTCGGCCGCGAGGATTCGCTGAAGGCAGCCGCTGATAGCGTCAATCTTAAAATGATGCAATACGGCCCCATCAGCATCGAGGAAGCACGCGCCTATCCGGTACTCGGCAATGCCGCCTACCGTACCCAGCTTTTCAGCCGCCATCCGGGGGACCAGATCGAGGTGCACGAACTCGACAAGGGTCAGTTCGTGGCCATTGAGGTCACACGCCGCGATGAGCCTGCCGAGCAGCCGTTCGAGAAGGTATCTTCCGAGGTATATGCCGATGCCCAGCGGGCTGCCGCCGTGGTTCAGGCGCGCAAGCTGGCCGCTGATATCCTTGCCCAGGCCTCCACGACGCCGCTGGAAAAACTCGCCCAGCAGCATGGCCTGCCGCTTTACCTGTCCAAACCGGTGCGCGCCAACGGCACTGGGGATAAGGATGCAGACTGGCTGTCCGGCGATGTACTGCAGGCTGCCTTCAGCGTGAAACAGGGCGAGGCTGCCCCTGATGTGCTGCAGGTGAGCAAGGGCTTTGCAGTAGTTGAGGCGAAGAAGGTCATTGCAGCCGATACCGCCGACTTCGAGAAACAGAAAGATGCGATCCGCAATTCCTTGCTGCGCTCGGAGGGTGCGGTGCGCTTTGCCCGCTGGATGGCGAATACCCGCGCCAGCCACGAGATCAAGATCAATCAGTCCGTGCTGGAGAAGCTATGATGGGTACCCGCTCCGCAAAGGGCAAAAAAAAGACCGGTTGCAAGGCAACCGGTCTGTTGAATGGTGGAGCCAGGCGGGATCGAACCGCCGACCTCTTGCATGCCATGCAAGCGCTCTCCCAGCTGAGCTATGGCCCCGTTTCCTGTCGTTCGCATGTCGCGTTCGTCAAGGCCGCGCATTGAGCCATAGAGGGAATTTGTTGTCAACATGGTTTTGAAAAAAAATGAGCCTGCCATGCAATTATATCGTCGCACCCTGTCCGCCGACTGCCTGACCCCGCCGGCGGTGTTCGCCCGCCTGCTGGAAAACGGTGACTGCTTCCTGCTTGAATCCGCCGAGGGCGGAGAACGCTGGGGCCGTTTCAGCATTCTTGCCATCAGTCCTGCCTGCCGCGCGGTGAGCAACGGCTCGCATACAAAACTCCGCTTCCGCGACGGCAGCGAAGGTACATTTGACGGCGATATTCTTGAATGGCTGCGTCAACAGGTCATCGCGCAACCGGCTCCCGAGGCCAGCGACCTGCCTTTTGCCGGTGGTGCTGTCGGTTTCTTCGGCTATCAGCTGGTATCGCATTTCGAAGGCATCCCGTCCGACCTTCCCGATCCGGTCGGCGCACCTGAGTCCGCCTTTCTGCTGGTCGATCGTTTCATGGTGTTCGACAACCTGCGCGGCACGCTGATCATCTGTGCGCGCCTGCCCGCCGATGCCGGGGCTGAAGCCGCCCGCGTGCTCGATGGCATGGAACAGAGCCTGTACAAGGGAAATGCCGCAGCCGCAATGAATCTGGATGCCGTGGACAATGCCCATGTTTCCCCGGAGGCCCAGACCACACAGGCCGATTTCGAGGCTGCGGTCAGCAAAGCCAAGGAATACATCCTGGCCGGCGATATCTTTCAGGTAGTGCTGTCGCAACGTTTCTCCAAACAGATGGACTGCACCCCTTTCGATATCTATCGAGCCGTGCGCTACATCAATCCCTCACCGTATCTTTTCTACCTGCATATCGGGGATACCGTGCTGGTCGGCTCATCGCCGGAAATACTGGTGCGCAAGGACGGCAATCGCGCCATCGTGCGGCCGATTGCAGGCACCCGCCCTCGCGGCAAAACAATCGAGCAGGATGCAGAGCTGGCCGATGAACTGCTGCACGACACCAAGGAACTGGCCGAGCATGTCATGCTGGTGGATCTCGGACGCAACGATCTGGGCCGGGTTTGCGATTACGGCACGGTGAAGCTCACCGAATCGATGGTGATCGAGCGCTATTCGCATGTCATGCATATCGTCTCGCAGGTCGAGGGAACACTGCGCGCAGGGGCTGATGCCATCGATCTGCTGGCGGCCACCTTCCCGGCAGGCACGGTATCGGGTGCCCCGAAGGTGCGCGCCATGCAGATCATTCACGAACTGGAGCCTGTAGCGCGCGGCCCCTATGCCGGTTGCGTCGGTTATCTGGGCTATGGCGGCGAGCGCATGGATACCGCCATCGCCATCCGCACAGCGGTGATCCACGACGGCAAGGTGCATATTCAGGCGGGAGCAGGCATCGTGGCCGATTCGGTACCCGAGCGCGAACATATCGAATGCGTCAACAAGGCGACGGCGATGTTCCGTGCCGTGGCACTGGCCGAGGCGCAGATCAAACGCGAAGTGAAAGGGCAACAGTCATGATGCTGGTCATCGACAACTACGATTCATTCACCTTCAATCTGGTGCAATACCTCGGTGAACTGGGCGAATCGCCCGAGGTGCACCGCAACGACCGTATCAGTCTGGACGAGATCGCTGCGATGAACCCCTCGCACATCCTGATCTCGCCCGGCCCCTGCACACCACTGGAAGCCGGCATTTCGGTGGATGTGATCCGCCGCTTTTCCGGCGTCATCCCGATTCTGGGCGTCTGCCTCGGCCATCAGTCCATCGCCGAGGCATTCAATGGCAGCGTGATCCGCGCGCCACGCCTGATGCACGGCAAGACCAGCCCGATCCACCACGACGGCAGCGGCGTGTTCGCAGGGCTTCCCTCGCCGTTCACCGCCACGCGCTATCACTCGCTGATCGTGGATGAGCCGCTACCCGGCGAACTGCGCCGCACGGCATGGACCGACGAGGGTGAACTGATGGGGCTGGCGCATGTGTCGCATCCGACCTTCGGAGTGCAGTTCCACCCCGAATCCATCCTCACCGAGCACGGCCATGCCATGCTGAAAAACTTCCTTAACTGTAAAGTCCAATGACACAGACTTTGAACCGCCATGTACGCAGAGTTACGCAAAGTAAGGCAAGACAGGAATTAATAGTGAGGAGAGAGTGCCCATGACGCACCGGTGGCAAACCTTTACCTCTGACAGCATGAACCAGGCGACTCCTGTCAAAGATTTCAAGGATTCTGCTTTGCGAAACTCTGCGTACTCTGCGGTAAATGCTTCCTCTGAGGGTGGCGTATGAGCATCACGATACAGCAGGCGCTGGGACTGATTCAGGCCGGCATTTCCATCAGCGAAGCGGATGCCGAATCCGTGTTCGGCCAGATCATGAAGGGGGAAGCCACGCATGCGCAGATCGGCGCACTGCTGATGGGGCTGTCCATCCGTGGCGAAACCGCCGACGTCATCGCCGGGGCCGCGCGTGCCATGCGCGCCGCTGCAACGCGCATCGAGCCCAAATCCAGAGGCTTGCTGGACACCTGCGGAACCGGTGGCGACGGAGCTTCGACCTTCAATATATCGACGACCGTAGCCCTCGTGGTCGCTGCCGCAGGTCAGCCTGTGGCCAAGCACGGCAACCGCGCCATCTCCAGCAAATCCGGCAGTGCGGATGTTCTGGAAGCGCTCGGTGTGAAGCTGGATCTCGCGCCGCAGAAGGTGGCCGATTGTATCGATGCCGTCGGCATCGGTTTCCTGTTCGCTCCCGGGCATCACCCGGCCATGAAACATGCTTCCGCCCCGCGCCGCGAGCTGGGCATGCGCAGCATCTTCAATCTTCTGGGTCCCTTGACCAATCCGGCCGGAGCCGGGTTTCAGGTGCTCGGTGTGTACGCACGCGACAAGCTCGATCTGGTCGCAGGCGCCTTGAACCGGCTCGGCATCAAGCGCGCGCTGGTGGTGCATGGCCGCGACGGGCTGGATGAAATCACCACCACCTGCATCACCGATGCAGTATGGGTCGAGCACGGACATGCCCCGCGATGTTTCGAGATCGACCCTGCCGCCTTCGGCATGCCCTATGCCAGCCCTGCTGAACTGGCCGGCGGGGATGCCACAGCCAACGCCGCCATCATCCGGGACATTCTGAACGGTGCATCGGGGGCTGCGCGCGACATCGTGCTGCTCAATGCGGCTGCCGCTCTGTGGGTCGCCGGTCGCGCCGAAGGCATACCAGCCGGGCTGCGTCTGGCAGCCGAGGCCATCGATTCCGGCAAAGCTTCTCAAACCCTCACACAACTTGTCACCTTCACTCAAAATGCAGATGCATGAACCGCGGAGTACGCAGAGTTCCGCAGAGTTAAATCAGTTAAGCCAGCAGATTCTTGATGCTGCCTTTCGCGTGCATTCTGCCCTCGGACCGGGATTGCTTGAGTCAGCTTACGAGCATTGTCTATGTTACGAACTCGGCAAGGCGGGCATCCAGTCAGTCCGACAGGTGCAGCTTCCCATTGTATACGGCGAGATAATCATCGATGCTGGCTACCGGATCGACTTGCTTGTTGACGACAAAGTTATCATTGAGATTAAGGCAACCGATGCATTATTGCCCATCCATGAAGCGCAACTTCTTACTTATTTAAAGCTAGCCAAAAAACATGTTGGCCTGCTCATTAATTTCAATGTCCGATCATTAAAAAATGGGATCAAACGAATGGTGAACGAACTGTGACCGGAACAATTCACTTTGAAGATAGAGCGAACGAAATGTCCTACATGAAATCCTTCAGGAGTTTTTACTCTGCGAAACTCTGCGTACACTGCGGTAAATGCTTATGAACTCGATACTCAATGAGATCGTTGCGTATAAACGCGGCTGGGTTGGTGAATGCAAGGCAAAGCTCCCTGAAGCAGAACTCGGCGAGATGGCAGCACTCTATACACCGCTCGATTTCGCCGGAGCGCTGACCAATCGCATCGGCAGGCGGGAAAACGCCGTGATTGCGGAGATCAAGAAGGCCTCGCCTTCCAAGGGCATCATCCGTGCGGATTTCAATCCCGTCGCCATTGCCCGAGCCTACGAGTCAGCCGATGCGTGCTGTCTTTCAGTGCTGACCGATGTGACATATTTTCAAGGCTCGGATGACTACCTGCGTCAAATACGGCAGGCCGTGACGCTGCCCATCCTGCGCAAGGACTTCATGCTGGATCCGTATCAGGTGATCGAGGCGCGAGCCATGGGTGCCGATGCGATCCTCCTGATTCTGGCCATGTTGAGCGATGCACAGGCCGCTGAACTGGCGGCTGCGGCACGCGAACAGAGCATGTCGATCCTGCCGGAGGTACACAACAGGGATGAGCTGGAGCGTGCGTTGCTTCTCGATACACGACTGATTGGCATCAACAACCGCAACCTGCATGATTTCAGCATCAGCCTGCAGACCACCCTCGATCTGTTGCCGGGTATGCCTGAAGACAGGGTTGTGATTACCGAATCAGGCATCCTCACCCCGGATGACATCCGGCAGATGAACGCCGCGGGTGTACACGGATTTCTGGTCGGCGAGTCACTGATGCGCCAACCCGATCCGGGAAAGGCTCTCGCCTCTCTGCTCGCATAACTCAAACGCGAGCAACACAAAGGGAGCCCGATGGGCTCCCTTTGTGTTCAGTGATTCAATGGCTTAAGGGTTCGCACCAGGGGCTGCATCCTGCGGAGCTACAGCTGCATCCTCACCGGTCGGCACCGGGCTTTGCGAAACCGGTTTGGCATTAAGGTCGCCAAGGCGTTCCTCGGTCGCAATGAACACCTCATCGGCCACCTTGCGCTTGATCTCTTTGTACACCCAGTGACGGTTCGTATAGATCTGCCCCAGGGTGCGGATCTGCAGCTGTGTCTGGGCATTCGGCATGCGGAAAACCCGCACGATGAACCGGTAACGGATGGCAAGCGGTGTACCGACACCGAACGCATTCATGGCCGCGCCGAAATAGCTGGTCGCTTCGCTGGCATCCTTGCGGACCCAGTCTGTGGTGATGGTGCCGCTCGGTGAGTCCACACTTTCCAACGGAAGGTTCAGCGAGGTCATGCCGTCAATTGCGGATGAGAATACTTCTCCCGGGGTTTTGTCATAAAGGCGCGTATCCAGACTCACCGCTTTACCGGCCACGGCCTCTTTCTCTTCGGCCGTCATCTTCACATCGCCACGAGCAGCTGCAACAGCCACCTTGTCGGGCATCGGCACGCTTATTTCCTCGCGCAGTGCCGGAGGCACATCCAGGGGGACACGCGAATCTGCTGCCCCGCCATCTTTGCCGGAGCGGGCATAGTCAGGCTTGTTGTCATCATTCGACCAGAACATCTTGGGAGCGTCGCTGCATGCACTCAGGAAGGCGACACATAACATCAGGGAGAGAAAATTTGTTGATTTCATAGCGCGGCATTCCATCGGCTATCTCGCCAAAGGTCAACAAAAACAAGTCAAAATGCAGTGGCCGCAAAGGGCGCATAGAAAAGGCATCACATACGACGAGGCATCGGCGAACTTCTCCGCAGGGGTCTGTTGAACCACAAAAGAAAAGGGAGGCCCGAGGGCCTCCCTTCCATTTGTACTGGAAAGTGTCTCCGAAGAGATACTTCTTACATCAGAGCTTCGACGTCCAGAGTGGTGGTCTTTGTGCGGGAAACCAGACCAGCAGCGGTCTTGTTCTTGGCATTTTCCTGACGCAGAGCAATAACGAAGTTCTGGTACACGGAGTAGGAAGCGCCAAGGTGCAGACGGTCAGTCTTGGTACCGACCTGCGTGTTACCCACACCGGCCATCAGCAGCAGACCGTGGATAGGCTCCACCTGGCCACGAACAGCCCAGCCCTTCAGGTTGTCGGTCAGGCTGGTGTTGTAGTTGTTGGTCTCGGTTGCAGTGGACTTCTTGGCGGAAGCCACGTCGCCGTACAGACCGAAGCCCATGCCGCCCACTTCGCCTTCCAGCGAGGCTTCCAGACCAGTGCGCTCCATCTTCAGCTGCTGAGCAGCGATGAACTGACCGAAGGAACCGACGTTGCCGCCGATCAGGATGCCGCCAACGCCCAGGGACAGGCCGCCGACGTCGAAGAAGCCGTTAGCACGGACCATCTTGGCTGCGGTGAAGGTGGAGTTACCATTAACGCCCCAAGCCACGCCGTCAGACGGAGCGATCAGGCCGGCCTGGATGGCGCCCATGTCGTTACCAACCCATGCGGTCAGACCGGCAATGTTGTCAGCAACACCCGCCAGAGCGTTGGACTTCATGATGTTCTGGTTAGCAGAGGTGAAACGGCCGTTGTTGGTGCCGCCATGCTGACCCCAGACGTTGGACAGCTGCAGACCGGCATCTTCACCGAAACCGGTGTTGTAGTAGGAGACACCGACTTTCATGCCGCCGACATCGAAGGAGTTCATGAACTGGTGGTTACCGAAAGCGCCGCCGCCGAGCTCAACGAATGCGCCGGTGTTGGTGCCCATACGACCAGCGATCAGGATAACCTGGTCACCGTAAACGATGGATTTGGCAGTGGTGGTCACGCCAGTGGTGGTGGTGGTCTTGGTCTGGACGACATTCGGACGGATCACGACGGTTGCGTTCAGAGTGGCCGGGATGGACATGCCGTCATCTTCAACCAGAGCCTGGTCGCCGACATCGGTGAATGCGTTCATCTTGAATGAACGACCGAAGGCGGTCAGAGCAGGGATCTCCTGGAAGTGGCAGCTCAGGCAAGCTGCGCCGGTCTGGCGAGCGAACGCCGGAATAGCTTCAGCGTTGGTCGGGGCCAGCGCAATGCTGGAAACCGCGACGAGGGCGAAAGCAGCAGCAGAAAAAATCATTTTTTTCATGTTGTAGTATCCTCTTTGGTTTATTACCCGAGCCGTATGGCAAGGGTTTTATATTTTGTCTCCCCTCCGATTCCACTTCCTGAGAAGCTCTTCCTTCCGGGAGGACTGGCGAACTATGGGATGGCTCCAGCACAGGGTCAACATGATACACCACCTGTGTGTCATATTGTCACACCTGCGGATTCAGCTATGTTACAATTACATATACAGAGGGTCCGGTTCGGCTTAACTCGGCGGTGAATAATCTGTGCCGAGGATATCGATCAGGGGCTGGAGTTGTTTCTCATAGCGCTTCCATCTGGCTACCGATTTCTCGTACATGGGCTGCCTCACCTGCATGATGCTGGCGGTATTCACTCGCTGACGGGCCTGCTGGAAATCCAGGCAGGCATCCTCCCAGCTGAGATTGCAGGCATCGAGCAGCTTTCTTGTTTCGCGAGCCTGGTCGCTGACCAGATGCTCGTATTCGAGTTCATACATCACGCCGGCGGGAAGCGTCTTGCGCCAGTGGCTCATCAATTCAAGGTATTTCCTGCAGTAATTTCCGAGTGATTCCAGACGCAGGCCATAGTCGTACAGGCTGCCCTGGATATTGGATGTGTAGATGGACAGGCAGACATCCAGCGGGTTACGCCGTACATGCACAATCCTTGCATCCGGCAAGGCACAATGCAGCGCTCCGATAAAGAGAATGTTATTCAGGGATTTATCGACAATCCGAGGTGTGTCGGCGCCTGCAGCGCGCACACGCGCCGTGTACTCCCTGCCTACATCCGCCCACTGCTCAGCCGAAAGGGCGGTCAGACCGGCCACATCGGCGTCCTCTCCTGCAGCGAACATCTCATTCAGCAAGCCCGAAAAGGCATCGATCTCACCGCGACCGCTCACCTGTGAGTGTGCGATCAAAATCTGTTCTACCAACGTGCTTCCGCAACGTGGCATACCCACGACGAATATCGGGGTCGCATCCGCAGCCCCCCCGGAGCAACTGAGGACCTCCTGCGAATAGGCCTTGCCGATACCCTCCATCGCATGGATTGCCGCAGCCGCATCATAGTCCCGCAGTGAAGCGCGCAGATCGTTGCCCTGCTTATAGTAACCGAAGGCCTCCGGATAGTTGCCAAGCTTGTGTTCTACCTGGCCCATCGCATTGAGCAGATACACTTTGTCCTCCGAGCCTTCCGGACAGACTGCCAGCGCATTGCGTATCAAGGCCACCCGTGCATCGTCCTGTGAATCGAACCTGATGGATTCGGCCATCATCTTCAGGGCCTGGGCATGGGTCGGATTCAACTTAATGGTTAGCTCAAGCGCGTCTTTGGAAAGCTCGGCATTGCCCATCTGCATGGCCGTTAAAGCCTTGGTGTATGCGCCCTGAGCAGAATTCGGATACTGTTTCATCAGCTCGTCCAGCGTAGCCATGGCAAGGTCCATCTCACCCAACTCGCGGCAGGCGGTCGCCATGTTGATGAATTCCTGAGGCTTTCTGATCTTCAGCTTCAGCGCGCGTTCCAGATAACGCCTTGCTTCTGCAAAGTGCACCATTCCGGTCAGCGCCTGGCAGCATCCGAGCAGAGCCTGCACGGACTTCTGGTCCATATCCACGACCCGCTTGAAACAATCCAGCGCGAGCCTGTACTGCATGACCTGCAGATACAGGTTGCCGAGATTGATCTGGAAGTCGGTGCGTTTCGGCGCCAACTCCGCAGCCTCCTGCATATACGGCAAGGCCTGCTGCACCCCGGACATCGACAACAGCATCGCGCCCCGAAGAAAGGCGAGGTCAGGATTGTCCGGCTGCATGGATTCGATCTGCTTGCACAATTGCTCGCACATATCAAAGCGTCGCCCGCCATAAGCCTGCAAGGCCCGATCCACGTACTCCCCGATCTTCTTCTTTTGCGTGTTTGAAAGACGAAGCTGCCTGGACATCAGTCGCCCCTAACTGCGGTCGTCATCAATACGGCCAGGTGCCAGGCGGCTTATAACATCCGGATCAGACATGCGCCGCGACAAGTTCCAGCCAGAAGTGAATCAGCGTGCGGCTGTCATCGCCCTTCTTGGCCTTACCCAGCTTTTCCTGCAACTCGGCAGCATAGGCATCGGGAATATGATAGACCGCCCCGGAGGTTTCCCATACTCCGCCGGTCTGCACCAGCCTCAAACCGACCGTATCACCGACATCGAGCTGCCGGCTGATCCACTTGTCTTCGATCAGGATATCTTTGGCTTTCTTCTCTGCACAGGCATGCAGTGTGAAACTTGAACCGGGATCGGTTGCCGCGACCTGATAAAGCTGCAACGGCTGCTTGTGCAATTGTTCCAGATATTCACGCTGGGCATCTGAAAGATTCACCACCGCGTCCAGCACCAGCTTCATGACCGGTCCGGTCGTCATCTCCGGCTTTCCGGTCGCGTCCTTGTCGTCTGATTCGCCGTCCTCGACACTATCCCCCGGCGCGCCAAACACACCTTCGGCCATCAGGTACTCCAGCAGATTGGTATTAAGAATATTCTTGATCGACTGATCGGCAGTGGCAATCCCCTTGCGTTGTGTCGCATCAATCCCTGCATACCAGACGCTTTCCACCCAGTTCTTGAGAGCCTCACCATGCTTGTAGGTGATGAAGTTAATGGCTTCCTGAACGATCTCACGATTATCGGCCCGGATAGCGGACAGGTCGCGCTCCTTGAGCATGCAGCATTTCTTGTATTTCTTGCCGCTGCCGCACGGGCAGGGATCATTGCGGTTTACCTTGGACACGGGAACTCCTTCTTGTAGCGGCGACACAGGACTGACGTGCAGCGCAGCGAAGGGGGAAGAATGAACGGTGTCCGGACTCACATCAAGCTTCCGTGGCGATGCCGCGTGAGGCGCCATGGCAAATGCGCCGGAAATGCCTCGATAGAAGCTGAAACATGCTGGAAATCCGAACTTCAAAATGATCGAAGCGGCGTGGCTTTACTATTAACAAGCGTATTTATTGCTATATCATTTGTGTCATGAACATACAAAAGACGCTGCTAAAAGCCATTGAACTTCATCAGAACAACAACCTGAATGAGGCGGAGAAGCTATATAAAGCCATTCTGGCCAAAAAACCGAATCAGCCAGATGCCAATTATAATCTCGGCTTTCTTGCCATGCAGACCAATCGGCCCGATGTGGCATTGCCCTTGTTTACGAAGGCTCTGAGGGCCAACCCGAAGAATCCGCAAATCCAGCAAGCCCTTGCTGCTGCGAAGAAGGCGGCAGGCGGCCAGGGCGGTTTGCATCAGCAGCTGGAGGCGCTGGTCAACCGGCAACAGTATGAAGAGGCGTTGAAATTAGCGAAAGAAGCTATCGATAAGAGCCCGGACGATGCCTATGCATGGCATGCATCGGGAACGATCTCCTGCCTGATGCACGATCCGCTGGGTGCTTTGCCATATTTGCAAAAGGCATTGGCTTTGCAGCCGGATGATGCCGAGGCACACAACGCACTGGGAAACGCCATGAAAGATCTGGGCAGGCTGGACGAAGCTGAAGCGAGCTATCGTGAGGCCATCCGTATAAAAGATTATGCGGACCCGTATGAAAATCTTTTCGACCTGCTTGAGCAGAGCAACCAGATGGACAAGCTGGAGGCTGCCTTGCGGGGAGTTCAGCAGAGAATACCCGGCCACCCCACAATCCCTATTTGGCAGGCATACGTGCTGGCAGGGAAGAAAGAGAATTCCGAGGCATATGCGCTCCTTAAA
Source organism: Zetaproteobacteria bacterium CG06_land_8_20_14_3_00_59_53 (assembly GCA_002779605.1). GTDB lineage: Bacteria > Pseudomonadota > Zetaproteobacteria > Mariprofundales > Mariprofundaceae > UBA1543. The sequence goes on from PEWE01000012.1 coordinate 138,588, forward strand.
AGGGTGAAGACCTCGGCACTGGAAGATTCGGTGAAAGTTAAATATCACAAACTTCTTGCTGACGTTGCACATCGGCTGGAGCATTACGATGAGGCTTTTGCTTCGTATCAGGCCTCCAACCGAAGCATCATGCAACTGAAAGAGAACAGCCCCTGTGACAAAACAAGGTTCACAAGACAGATCGACACCCTGCTGAATTATTTCACCAGTGCGCGTATTGCTTCATGGCAGGAGTGCAGCAGCCACCGGGGAATCACGCCTGTCTTTGTTATCGGCTTCCCCCGTTCCGGCACAACATTGCTGGATACGATTCTTCGTAGCCACTCGCAGGTCACGGTTGTCGAAGAAAAACCCATGGTGGACAAGGTCGTCCATGCGTTCGTGGAGAAATCGATCGATCTCATGCGCATGGATGATCGCCAGTGTGAACAGCTCCGGAACATCTATTATCAGGAACTCGATAAGCACATCAGCCCTGACGACAGGCAACATATCATTGTTGATAAAATGCCCTTGAATATTATCTATACTGGCATCATCAGAAAAATATTCCCTACTGCGAAATTCATCCTGGTATTGCGCCACCCTTGTGATTCTGTGCTCAGTTGCTTTATGCAGACGTTTGCAATGAACGATGCGATGGCCAATTTCTCGACCCTGGAGGACAGCGCGTCTTTATATAACAAGGTGATGCAGCTGTGGGATCGATACCAGAATGTGCTGGATATGAATGTGTTTACCATTAAATACGAAGATATTATTGATGATAATGAGCGGACACTGAAACCGTTGCTGTCATTTCTGGATATCCCTTGGGATGATGCATTGACGAACTATCAGGAAACCGCCCTCAAACGCGGAAACATCAACACTCCGAGCTACAATCAGGTCATTCAACCGTTGTACAAGAGCGCCCATGGCAGATGGAAATCCTACCAGAGGCAAATGTCACGCTGTCTCCCCGTTCTGTCACCCTGGTGCGATTATTTCGATTATGAAAAAGAGTAACCTAGGTCGTATTCATCAAGCCTGATTGTCCGAGCCCGAAACATTCAGCGCAGGCGGTTCCTCAATAGTCTCACTTGAATCAGCCCCCCCCCGGGGGCAAAAAGAAATAACCCCGCCGGAGCTTGCGCTCAACGACGGGGTTTCTTTGTTAAATTCCTGGCAACGTCCTACTCTCCCATGGGGACCCCCACAGTACCATTGGCGCTAGAGAGCTTAGCTTCTGAGTTCGGGATGGGATCAGGCGTTTCCTCTCTGCCATAGTCACCAGGAAACTGGTAACAAGCAGGAAATTTGATGATGTTTGTTCACATGACAGGCATATGAACCCAATGTCTTAATATTGCATGGTCAAGCCGCACGGGCAATTAGTACTGGTCAGCTCCGCGTGTTGCCACACTTCCACACCCAGCCTATCAACGTCGTAGTCTTCGACGGCCCTTCAGGGGGATCAAGTCCCCGGGAGAATTAATCTTGAGGCCGGCTTCCCGCTTAGATGCCTTCAGCGGTTATCCGTTCCGAACGTGGCTACCCAGCAATGCTCCTGGCGGAACAACTGAAACACCAGAGGTTCGTCCATCCCGGTCCTCTCGTACTAGGGACAGATCCTCTCAATTCTCCAACGCCCACGGTAGATAGGGACCGAACTGTCTCACGACGTTCTAAACCCAGCTCACGTACCAC
>PEWE01000014.1 GCA_002779605.1 Zetaproteobacteria bacterium CG06_land_8_20_14_3_00_59_53
TCTTGAACTCATCTGAATATCTCTTGCCACTCATCGTAATCTCCTTTGTGCTAAATTATGTAGCTCAAAGGTGTCTAGTAAATTAGTGGCGATTCATGAAGCCATAATCATTCAGCACCATACACACATAGTCAGCGTAGCCGTCCATTCGGCTTCCGTTATCAATTACACCAACTTTAAAAATATTCCGCGCAGTCCAAGTGGCATCTTTTGCCGACTTTTCTTCATTGCTTTGAAACAGTTTTTTCACCTGCTCGTGCTGTGCGCTATATGTTTCTGCATTACCTTGAGTCGCAACTGCGGATAGAATTGCCGCAAATACACTGATCACAAGTTGCTTCTTCATTTCGCCCCCCAACCATCTTTTGATTGATTCTAATGTTAGTTGGTTACTGCTGAGATGTCTTCTATTGACCGGAAGATAACGATGACCGGGCAGGGAAGATCAGGGGGCGTGGGCTTGCAGCAGCAGGCCGGGGGCATCGCCGCGCTGGTGCCTGGACTGCGGCCAGACGGGGAAGATGCGCTTGCCGGCCACGCCGAATTTGCGCAGGTAATCCTCGACCAGTCGCTGACTGAAACGGACTCGTGCGGTCATATCCGCATCCGGTTGGGCAGTGCCGAGTTGCGGGGTCAACTCGACGATCAGCGAAGGGTCGGCCAGCAGGGCCTTGGCCATCTGGCGCAGACGCACCCGTTCATTGTGAGAAAAACCTCGCTTACCCTGCAGGCGCAGGCGGGTGAGCTTGGCAACGACAATCTCCGCCCTGCCCGTCGCGGCCGAAGTCCTGGCCGCAGCCGACTTCAACACGGCCAGACCGGCTTCTCCTAGATTTCCGGCCAGACTCGATGTCGGCCATGCGCCATGGAAAGGAATGGCAAGACTGACACGACGCGAGGCATTCAGGCGCTCAAGCAGACCCTGCGAGGAGTACCCGGTGCGTTGCAGCATCGGATCATCGGGAAACGCACCGGCGGCAAGCGCCCCCTGATGCAGGCTGATACTCAGCTTGCCGCCATAGGCACCGAGCAGGACCGGGCCCACCGGAGCGATGCTGAACCGCGCATCCATCCGGCCTCGCACAAAACCGGGCATCCCGGAAAGCCGCATCCAGTCATTGAATACAAAGGGAAGTGCATTGCTGACATCCAGCTTCGCATCCAGCAGCAGGCCGGGCTGCAAGACCAGCTTGCCGACGGCCTGCAATTCTCCGTCGGCGAATGTGCCGCTGAGCGTGAAATGCGCGGGCAGGCCTCCGGCCAGATGGTGCACACGCAACAGCATATCTCCGGCAATCAGTGCATCCGCCTGCCCCAGACTGATGCGTCCATCCTGCGCAACAAGCTCCTCGATCTCCCAGTTGAAGGCGCGCATCGGCGCAGTGGATTCGGAAACATCCACGATGTTGCCGGCCTTCTTTGCAGATGAGGCCGCATCCGCATCCGACGCGGAAGCGGCAGCCGGAACGCTATCGGACATAGTCTGCGGCAGAGCGTTGATGCGCGGCAGGGGACGCAGGGCCATCTGATAATGCCAGTCGGAGAGCTCAAGCCGCGACAACCTGCGCCTGCCATCACTGCCCGCCTCGGTGATATCCGCTTCGATACGCGTTGCCGTCAACTGGTCGCCGCCCTGCATCATGCGCACATCCTGCAATACAGCATGACCCTCGAGTTGAATCCCCTCCTCGATCGGCCGTAATTGCAACTGGAAATCGGCATGTCCGCTGTATTCGGGTACGCCCTGCTCACCCGGCAGCGCAATGCGCGGCATCAGAGGGCGCAGACGCACGACAGGCACGTGAGCTCCCTTCACCTTCGCCTGCCAGTCCGCAGACAGATCGCCCCGCGCTTCAAGCATCCACTTCTCGCCCTCGCCACCCCCGGCAAGATCGGCCTCGTCGGCAGCACTGGCCAGCGATAGATGCCAGGCACTCAGCCCCTCCGGCGGCCCCGAAGCCAGGCGCCCCGATCCCCGCAACTCCGGCAGCACGATCCCGGAGCCATCGGCAAACAGCAACTGCGCGCGGATTCTTTCAAGCTTCAGGTCTTCGATCTGCAGCGTTGCCGCCTGACTCGAACCCGTCGCACTGGTATAGGCATTGAGGCTGAGATCGGCATCGGACACTCGCATAGCTTCAGCCGCAAAGCTTCCGCCCACACCCGACAATCTGGCCTTGTTCAGGCGAATGCTGCCGATCCGCCATGCCGGAAGATGTTCACCGCCAAGCAGCACATCGCTGAGTGCGCCGTCCATGGCGATCCGCCAAGCGCTCCCGGATTGTTCATCGGTCCCGGATTCGCCTGAAGCCATCCAGCTGCGCTCTACATGCATCGCACCGCTGAAGCGACCGGCTGTTAGCGACCTGCCAGCAAAGACAGGCCAATCCAGTGGAAGCGAGGCCAGTGAAACATCCTTGCAATCCAGATCGACATCGATGCCCGTTGCCGACCAGCCGCCCTGCATGACAAACGAGCCTGCGAGTACGCCATCCGTCAACCGCATCGTGCCCTGCAGGCCGACATCATGCTTTTTCCAGTCACCGCTTAAGACCAACTCCCCGCTGGCGGTCGCGCCCGATGGCGAGGATTGCGTACCGGGAGACTCCGTCACCCCGCCCGACAACACGGCCAGCGAAGCCATGGAAATACCGCTGAGCAGCAAACGTCCGCTCAGAGTTCCGGCATCGCCTGTCGTCGTTTGCAGCTGAACCGTACCTGCATCGAGGCTGCCTTTGAGATGCATGCCACGGCTGCTTACCTGCCCGACAACCTGCTGCAGCAGCAGATCCTCCGCCCCGCCATCCTGACCGGAGCTTACCAGCAGGCTCATATCTTCCACGCTTACGGACTGTACATGTTGCAGGAAGGCCGTCAGGCCGTTGAGGGCGCTTTGCCGGTCGCCGCGCAGCCAGCCGAGCAGGGCATCGCGCCGCAGGCTGAGCACCGGTTGCTCGAGGTGCAGTTCGGAGAATGAGGGGGTGGATGAAAGCATGACGCGGCTCGACGTGCGCACAAACACCCGCGCGACATCCAGCGTCAGTTCGGGGTCGGCAGGATCCACCCATGTCAGTCGCTCCATGGTGAGCGCACCGCGCAGCAGGCGGTAGCGCACATGCTGCACATCGCCGCCACTCTGCTTGAGCCAATCGTGCACCGCCTGACGCATATTCTTCTGCACATGCTCCTGCACCGAAAAATGCGCTGTCAGCAGCAGCAGGGAGATCACGGCCAGCCCCGCCAGATACCAGCGCGCCGGACCGGCCATGCGGCCGGTATGGTGGCGGATCAGCGCGCGCAGACTCAAATCACCGTCTTTCCTGACCCTGACTCTGCAACTGTTCGATCACCTTATGGTCTTCCAGCGTGGACATATCCGAGGTGATATCACGGCCGGCAGCGATATCTCGCAACAGCCGGCGCATGATCTTGCCGGAGCGGGTTTTCGGCAGGCTGTCGGCGAAGCGGATATCATCGGGCTTGGCGATCGGCCCGATCTCATGCGCCACATGCTTGCGCAACTCGGTGCGCAGTCCCTCCCTCTCCGCCTGCTTGAGCACCACGAAGGCGCACACCGCCTCGCCCTTGATGTCGTCCGGCCGGCCGACCACGGCGGCCTCCGCCACCGCCGGATGCGATACCAGCGCCGATTCGATCTCCATCGTGCCCAGCCTGTGCCCGGATACGTTGAGCACATCGTCTACCCGGCCCATGATCCAGTAATACCCGTCATCGTCCTTACGCGCCCCGTCACCTGCGAAGTAGTAACGCCCTTCGAACTTCTGCCAATAGGTGCGGACATAGCGCGCCGGATCCCCCCAGATACCGCGCAACATCGAGGGCCATGGACGGGTGACGACCAGCAATCCGCCCTGCCCGTGACCGACCGGCTCGCCTTCGCCATCCACGACCTCGGCAAAGATACCGGGCAGCGGGAAGGTGGCCGAACCCGGCTTGGTGGCCGTGGCAAAAGGCAGCGGCGTGATCATGTGGCCACCGGTTTCGGTCTGCCACCAGGTATCGACGATCGGGCAGCGCCCGCCGCCGATCACCTTGTGATACCACATCCAGGCCTCCGGATTGATCGGCTCGCCCACCGTGCCCAGCACACGAATCTTCGACAGGTCGTGTCTGGCAGGCCATGCATCGCCCGCCTTGATCAGGGCCCGGATGGCAGTCGGCGCGGTATAGAAAAGAGATACCGCATGATCCTGACAGATCTTCCACAGCCGGCCCGCATCGGGATAGGTCGGCACCCCTTCATACATCACCGTGGTGCCGCCGCAGGCCAGCGGCCCGTACACCGAATATGTATGCCCGGTGATCCAGCCGATATCGGCCGTGCACCAGAACACATCGCTCTCCGGCCTGAAATCAAAGGTCCACTGCATGGTCAGGCGCCCCCAAAGCAGATAGCCACCGGTGGCATGGATAATGCCCTTGGGCTTGCCGGTGGAGCCTGAGGTATAAAGGATGAACAGCGGATGCTCCGATTCCACGGCCAGTGGCTCGCAGACATCCGGCTGCGCGGCCAGCGCCGGCTGCCAGTCCACATCGCGACCGTCCGTCCAGTCCACGGCATTGCCGCCGCGACGCACCACCATCACATGCTCGATGCTCGGACAGCCCCAGCTGAGTGCTTCGTCCACAAAGGGCTTGAGCGCATGCACCGCGCCGCGCCGCCAGGCACCGTCCGCAGTGACCACCATCTTCGCACCGGCATCCTCGATGCGCTCGTGCAGCGCCTTGGAGGAGAAGGCGCCGAACACCACCGAATGCGTCGCCCCGATGCGCGTGCAGGCCAGCATGGCCACCGCGGCTTCCGGGATCATCGGCATATAGATCACCACGCGATCGCCCTTGCCGATGCCGAGTGCACGCATGGCATTGGCTGCACGGCACACATCGCCGAGCAGCTCAGCATAGCTGATATGCCGCACCTCGCCGGGCTCGCCCTCCCAGATGATGGCGGCGCGCCCACCCAGCCCTGCGGCCACATGCCGGTCCAGGCAGTTCTCGGAGACATTCAGTTCACCATCGGCGAACCACTTGAAGAAGGGTGCATCGGAGTCGTCCAGCACCGTGGAGAAAGGCTTGCTCCAGCTCAGATGTTGCGCAGCCAGATCCCCCCATGTGCCCGTGAAATCATCGTCGAAGCGCTGCCGCATGGCGCGATATGCATCCATGTCGTCGAAGCGCGCCTGTGCGTCCTGCGGGGGGGTGAACACACGCAACTCGTGCAGGACTGATTCGATAACTCCACTCATAAAGACCCTCCTGATGCCGTTTCCAGCGTTTTCAGTCGGCGGCAACCCGACATTCCTTTCACCGTCATCACAGGTAGGATGTGCCCATGCATCAGCCTACCTGCTTCCCTATCGGCATCATATTAACCAGCGTTGACGATGCGTCCACGGCTAAAACGCTGGCCCTCGGCCTGATCGAAGCGCATCTGGCCGCCTGCGTGCAGATCAGTCCCGCCGGAACCTCCATGTACAGATGGAACAATGCCTTGGAAGAAAGCAGTGAATTCTACCTGAGCATCAAGGCTCCTGTTGACCGCATGCAGGACATCACCGGCTGGCTGCAGCAACACCATCCCTACGACATCCCCGAGATCGTGATCCTTGAAGCACAGGCTGCATCAGCCTATGCCCGCTGGGTGCAACAGTCGGCAGGGGATACACATCCAGATGCATAAGGAACCTGCCCATGCTTGAAATATCGTTTGCCGGCGCGCTGCTTGCCGGCCTGCTGTCCTTTCTCTCGCCCTGTGTGCTGCCGCTGGTACCCGCCTACCTCTCCTACATCACCGGTATTTCGGTTGATGCGCTGAAAACCGAGAAACCGGATGTCCGCCGTCGCGCCATCGTCCAGTCGCTGTGGTTCATCCTCGGCTTCAGTCTGGTGTTCATCGCACTCGGCGCCTCGGCCACGCTCATCGGGCAATGGCTGCTGGGAAATCTGCAGGTGCTCGGCAAGATCGCCGGTATCATCATCTTCGTCTTCGGTCTGCACTACACGGGACTGATCCGCATCCCGTTTTTGATGATGGATGCCCACCTGAACACCGACAACGTGAAGGGCGGTCATGCCGCCGGGTCGCTCCTGCTGGGCAGCGCCTTCGCCTTCGGCTGGACGCCCTGCGTCGGACCGATCCTCGGTGCCATCCTGGCCATGGCCGGGGCACAGGATAAGGTGCTGCACGGCACCGCCCTGCTCGCCGTATATTCCATCGGGCTGGGCATCCCCTTCCTGCTGGCCGCCTTCGCGACCAATCATTTCATCCACTGGATGCAGCGCTTCCGCAGCCATCTGCATGCCGTGGAGATCTTCTCCGGCGTGCTGTTGATCCTCGTCGGCGTGCTGATCTTCCTCGGCAGCTTCAGCACCCTCTCCGGCTGGCTGATCGAATATTTCCCATGGCTTGCCGAGATCGAGGCCTCGCTCTCGCCGTAGGCGACACACAGGCGTTTGCGGAGTATTGACCATCCCGCATCGCAGTGCTTCAATGAACGTATGTCCAATACCGATCTGCATCAGGCCTTTGCCGATAAACAACAGCTACTCAGCGATGCGCTGGGCGAGATCCGTCGCAAGATGGAGGGCCTGATGGCCGAAAACCAGCGCCTGCGCGAGGTGGTGCGGCTGGCCGAGGGCGAGTTGCGCAAGCGCCGCGATCAGGTGCAGCACATGGAGCAGGAGATTCAGGGTCTGGACGACAAACGTAACGATGCGCGCGCCCGCATGGAGCAGGTCATGGAACAGCTGGACACCCTGCTTGAGCAGCAACCCGAGAGTCCCCAGACATGAGCGAACCTGTTGAAATCACCCTGATGGGCCGCACCTTCTCGGTGCGCACCAAGGACAAACCTGAACAGGTCGAAGCCGCAGCCGCACTGGTGCAGGCGCGCATCGACGAGATCAGACAGACCGGCACCACTGTGGCCTCGGATCGCCTGCTCACACTCGTTGCGCTGAATCTGGCCGGCGAGCTGCTCAGGAAGGATTCGAGCCAGACCCAGGACCTCGACGGTTTGCTTTCGGGTCTTGATGCGCTACTGTCACAGGCACAGGGATTAGCGGAAGCGCCCCTGCGTTGAGCGTAAGGCGACATATTGCCCGAGCCGATAATTGCTGACCGGGAGCTTAGCTATTCTGACCGTGAGTATCCCCCAATCCGGGAAACCTGACGTCAGGATGCGGCGCCCACCTCGATTGAGAGGGTTCGGCATATTCTTGCCAACACGTCAACGCGGGGGCGCCCTTTTCACGGCGCCCCGTCTCTTTGAACTTCCCGATGAACGATAAACAACAACTCCGCCAACAGGCGCTGGCCCGCCGGCGCGAACTGGGCGGCGAGGCAAGAGAACGCTCCTCAACTGCCATCCGGCAGCGCCTGCTGGATATGCTGGCAGAGGATGCAAGGCTTTCCGGCGCCCCGCTGCTCAGCTACCGCTCGATGGACGATGAAGTCGACACCGCCCCGCTGTTCGACAGGCTGCGCGCGACCGGCCGCGAGGTCTTCGCACCGGTGACGCATCATGCCGGCGAGATGCTCTGGCGACAGGTGGATGACGGGACACGCTGGCAGCGCGGTGATTTCGGGGTGCTGGAACCGGCTTCGGGAGAGCTGTGGAGGCCCGACGAAAACCCCGCCGTGCTACTCTGCCCGCTGGTCGGCTTCGACCGCTGCGGCAACCGGCTGGGCATGGGCAAGGGATGTTTCGACCGCTGGCTGGACGGCATGAAAAACCATATCCTGCTCGGCGTCGGGCTGGCCTTCGCATGTCAGGAATGCCCGCGGATTCCGGCCGAGGCGCATGATATGCCGCTGGATATCATCATCACCGAGGGAGAAACCATCGCATGCCGGAATTGCTGAATATCCTGGCCATCGGCGACGTGATCGGACGCGCCGGACGGCGCGCCCTGCAATCGCATCTGTCCGGCCTGATCGACCGGCACAGCATCGACTTTGTGGTGGCCAACGGCGAAAACCTCGCCTCCGGTTTCGGCCTGACCGAAAAGACCGCCGACGAGATGTTCAATCTGGGTGTGGATGTACTGACCAACGGCAACCACTGCTGGGATCAGCGCGAGATCATGCCGGTGATGGATCAGGACGAGCGCTTTGTACGCCCGGCCAACTTCAGTGCCGCCGCGCCCGGTCGCGGCTGGACGATCCGCGAGACTCCGGCCGGGCACCGCATCGCAGTGGTCAATGTGATCGGTCAGGTGTTCATGGGTACATGGGACTGCCCGTTTTCCGCCGTCAGCCGCATTATGGAGGATATTCCGCGCGATGTGGCGGCGATCATCGTGGATATGCATGCCGAGGCGACCAGCGAGAAGATGGGCATGGGCTGGTATCTCGATGGCAAGGCGTCGTTCGTGTACGGTACACACACCCATGTGCCGACCTGCGATGAGACCATCCTGCCCGGCGGCACCGCCTATCAGACCGATCTGGGCATGACCGGCTGCTATCAGTCGATCATCGGCATGCAGGTGGAGTCCGCGCTCTCACGCATGGTCGATCGCCTGCCACAGCGCTTCACCGCCGCCGAGCGCGGCGCCAGCATCTTCGCCACCCTGGTCGGCATCGACCCTGAAACCCGCAAGGCCTGCCGCATCGAACGCATCCACATTCCCCCGGAATAATCTGCTTTTGACCTGTCGCTGCTTTAGGGATCCTCTGAATAACCCCTGAATATTTTCTATCGCCCAAATTTTGAGCGGAAATTTAGGCAAACTTACTTTTTTACACCCCTA
>PEWE01000016.1:0-329 GCA_002779605.1 Zetaproteobacteria bacterium CG06_land_8_20_14_3_00_59_53
ATGTTCCACCTTGGCCCTGACAGATGCCTTGGCCTGTTCGGCCTTCAAGTCATCGCTGTCCTCAGCCATAACCTTTCGCCTCCCGGGGCGAGCGGCGATGTGCCATTCCACCTCACGGCCTTCATGCTCATCACGTTTATGGATACCCAAATATCCTGCATCGCCATGAATCCGCTTTCCCTCTCCAAGGAGGGGTTTGGGGTCGGGTCTTGTTTCGCGGATTGCAGACACCTGTGCTGAGTGGAGCGGGGTACGGCATGCACCATGCAGGCCATTGCGGACTATGCAAATCTGCCCCGCTCTACGGTGAGCAGATGATTAGGGAGGGG
>PEWE01000016.1:350-23613 GCA_002779605.1 Zetaproteobacteria bacterium CG06_land_8_20_14_3_00_59_53
ACCCGACCCCGACGCACATTTGTTGTGAAGCAGGATGTATCGTTTCATCAAACTGACATAGGACTTTTCGGTTTTCAGGCTGTAGTGTCTTTGGCGCATGGCGATTCGCGCCTGATCGAGCAGCTTTGGTCTATTCGGCTCTATAGGTGTATTTGCCATTTTCAATATACCGCCTATATTAGCATAAGCGTGGAGGGGGCATGGGAAATTCCGACTCAGACCCATCGATCAACCAAGAATATACGCCATATTTGGCGTATAATATATGTTCGGCCCCATGAGAACCCTCGGTGACATTAACGCTCTGGTGGGCGATTTTGCGAAGGCGGCATCACTCGCCGGAATCTCGTTGTCGTCCGATGCCCTTTCCTACGAGACATTGCCTGCTCCGCACAAGCCGCCGTCCGGTCTCCCGGAAGGAATGATGGCCGCTTACGTTTTCGTTTGGAATGGTGTCTGCCTCAAGGTGGGGAAAGTCGGCCCAAAGAGTCACGCGCGCTTTACCAGCCAACACTACAGCCCAGGCAGCTCGAACAGCAATCTCGCAAAGTCTCTGGTTGCCGCCGGTGGGAAGAACGGAATTCCCGTTCTTTCCGAGGCCGCGGTTGGCGAATGGATAAGAACCAACGTCAGCCGCGTGAACTTTCTCCTTAGTACCAAGTGCGGCGTCCCCGTGCTAACGCTCTTGGAGTCATTTCTTCAGTGTCGCCTAAAGCCAATGTTCGAGGGCTTCGAGAGTCAACGATGACCCCATGTGGCCGAACCCTTCATTCGAGCGGACCTGCGCGAAAAGCCGCGCAGGCCGCTCAATTCAAACGTTATGCCGCCACTTCGTGGCGCCATAACGGGCTGCGGATTCCATCCGATTGCCATGCCACGAAGCGTGGCATAACAACCGGATCAAGGTGACACGCCATGCAATATAACTACCGTTATATCTCATCGGCGCGCACCTTATCCGCAGCCCGTTAGCCAGGCCCCTGCTCGGGGCTATGTTTCATATCAGGGTGCCCTTGCGGCGAGCGGCTGTGGGGGGTGCATACGAAAGTCAGCTTCGCTACGATGGCGCTCATTTCCTTCTTAGCAGAGAGGTTCGTATGCCAGTTTACCGTTCACGTACCACCACCCACGGTCGCAATATGGCCGGTGCGCGATCGCTGTGGCGCGCCACCGGCATGAAGGATGGCGATTTTGATAAGCCGATCATCGCCGTGGTCAACTCCTTCACCCAGTTTGTACCCGGTCATGTGCACTTAAAGGATCTCGGCCAGATGGTGGCGCGCGAGATCGAGGCGGCCGGCGGCGTGGCCAAGGAATTCAATACCATCGCGATTGATGACGGCATCGCCATGGGGCATGGCGGCATGCTGTATTCACTGCCGTCCCGCGACCTGATCGCCGACTCGGTGGAATACATGGTCAACGCGCATTGTGCCGATGCCATGGTGTGCATCTCCAATTGCGACAAGATCACCCCCGGCATGCTGATGGCGGCGCTCAGGCTGAACATCCCCTGCGTGTTCGTCTCCGGAGGTCCGATGGAGGCCGGCAAGGTCACCTTGCACAACCGCGAGCTGCATTTGGATCTGGTGGATGCCATGGTGATGGCGGCCAGCCCCGATGAGTCCGATGCGGATGTGGAGGCCGTGGAGCGGTCGGCCTGTCCGACCTGCGGTTCGTGTTCGGGGATGTTCACTGCCAACTCGATGAACTGCCTGACCGAAGCCCTCGGCCTTTCGCTGCCGGGCAACGGCTCGCTGCTGGCCACACATGCCGACCGCCGCGAGCTTTTCCTGCAGGCCGGACGTACGGCGGTCGAATTGTGCAAACGCTATTATGAGAACGGTGATGAAACGGCACTGCCGCGTTCGATCGCCACCTTCGAGGCCTTCGAGAACGCCATCGCGCTGGATATCGCCATGGGCGGTTCCACCAACACCGTGCTGCATCTGCTGGCCTGCGCGCAGGAAGCCGGTGTGGATTTCACCATGAACGATATCGACCGCATGAGTCGCCGTGTGCCGAACCTGTGCAAGGTGGCACCGGCCGTGCAGCACTATCACATGGAGGATGTGCACCGCGCAGGCGGGGTGATCGGCATTCTGGCGGAATTGGATCGCGCCGGCCTGATTCATCGGGACATTCCCACAGTGCATGCAGCCACCCTCGGTGCCGGACTGGATGCCAACGACATCATGAATGAGGCCAACACGGCGGCGCGCGAGATGTTCCGTGCGGCTCCCGGCGGCGTGCCCACGCAGCAGGCATTCTCCCAGGATCAACGCTGGAAGTCGCTGGATACGGATCGTGAGAAGGGTTGTATCCGCAGCCTTGAGCATGCCTATTCGAAAGAGGGTGGATTGGCCGTGCTGTATGGCAATATCGCTGAAAGAGGCTGCATCGTGAAAACCGCCGGTGTGGATGCCTCGATCTGGAAATTCACCGGTGTCGCGAATGTGTTTGAATCGCAGGACGATGCGGTGAGCGGCATCCTCAACGACCGGGTGAAGCCGGGTGATGTGGTGATCATCCGCTACGAAGGTCCGAAGGGCGGGCCGGGCATGCAGGAGATGCTGTATCCGACCTCGTATCTGAAATCCAAAGGCATGGGCAAGGTTTGTGCTTTGCTCACCGACGGGCGCTTCTCCGGCGGCACATCGGGACTTTCCATTGGCCATGCCAGCCCGGAGGCCGCCGAGGGCGGAGCGATCGGTCTGATTGAAAACGGTGACCGCATCGAGATCGATATTCCCAACAGAAGCATACAGTTGGCTGTTTCGGATGAAGTGCTTGCTGATCGCCGCAAGGCGATGGAGGCGAAGGGATCAGCAGCCTGGAAGCCGGTCAATCGCGAGCGTTATGTGTCCAAAGCACTGCAGGCCTATGCGGCACTGACCACCTCGGCGGACCGCGGTGGTGTGCGCGATCTGGAACAGTTGAAGTAGGCCGGAAAGAGCGGCAGCGGGAGGTGGGTGACATGCTGCCCGGTCCTTTATCCGCCGAAGCTGATTCGATGTTTTCAATGGGCTGAGGGAGTTCGCCTTGTTCAAACGCTTTCTGTTGATCTACCTCGGGTGCGCAGCCGTGCTGACGCTGCTGTTGTTCATGTTTGCCCATTATGACGAGAAGATGCGGGTGGCGCAGCTGGCGACGAGTGAATTGCGCTATGTCGGCGTGGCGCGAGAGCGGGCCGAGAAGGATTTCGAGGCGGCTGAAGGCGATCTGCGCATCATCGCGAATATGGATGAGATGCGGCAGTACGTGAACACCGGTGATTCACAGCATGCAGACCGGGTGGCTGATTATTTCCTGCTGCTTGCGCGGGGAAGGCAGCATTATAACCAGCTACGCTACCTGGATGAGCGCGGGCAGGAGATCATTCGCGTCAACTTTTCCGAAGGCAAACCGGTTCTGGTGGCTGAAAAAGAGCTGCTAAACAAGTCGAGCTACTACTATTTCCACAACACCATGCAACTCACACGCGACGAGATATTTGTTTCTCCGCTGGACCTGAACGTCGAGCATCATCAAGTGGAGGTTCCCTACAGGCCGGTGATCCGCTTTGCGACGCCGGTGTTCGATAGTGCCGGGCGCAGGAAGGGCGTGGTGGTACTGAATTACATCGCCGATGAGATGCTACAGCATTTTCAGCTGGCGATGCAGGGAAGCGTGTCGGGTGGCGGCATGCTGCTCAATCGCGACGGCTACTGGCTGAGCAGCCCGCATCATGATGACGAATGGGGCTTCATGCTGGGCAAAAAGGAGCTGACCTTCGGGCACGACTATCCGGATGCCTGGCAAGCCATATCGAGCCAGGAGTCGGGTACACTGCGCACCGCTCAGGGTCTGTTTGCCTTTGCCACGGCCCGCCCGTTGATGTTCGACGAGCACCCGACCATGGATCCGTCAAGAATCGACCAGCCGGAACAATATAAGCGCTATGCCGTCGGCTATAACTGGAAGGTCGTATCTGTTGTGCCGCAGGATGTCATCTCGGCCGGAGCCTTCTTTAACAAACCCGGCGGTCAGCTGCTGTCCCTTGCGGCCTATTTTCTACTTGCCCTGGGTGCATTTGCCGTCGTGATTTCCTCGGAAAGGCACAAAGCAGCTGAATACGCTTTGCAGGAACTTGCTTTACTCCCGGAAATGGCTCCGGGTCCGGTCATGAGGGTGGATAAGGCAGGAGTGATTTGTCTGGCGAATACCGCCTGCAAGGAGCTTTACAGCATGGACAGTATCGAGGGGATGTCGATTTTTGAAGCCATTCCCGATCTGGCCCGCACGGATTTTGAAGAGATGTTCGGTCCGGATGAAAATATTCTGCAGGTGGAGACCGATATCGGGGACGCACACTATTTCTTCGTTCTGCGCAACGATGCGGATAACAAATATGTATTCGCGTATGGCGCCGACATCTCCCCGATCAAGCTGCTGGAGGAACAGGTCCGGCAGGCACAGAAAATGGAGGTGGTGGGGCAATTGGCCGGCGGAATCGCGCACGACTTCAATACCCTGCTCGGCGTGATCCTGGGCTATAGCGACATGCTGCGTGATACCCTGCCGGAGAACAGCCTTGGCCGGAAAAATATCGATGCCATCCTGAATGCCGGAAAGCGCGCCAAGGCGCTGGTCCGGCAGTTGATGGATTTCAGTCGGCTGGGGACGAACAAGCAGGAGCCCCTGCAACTGGCCGCCCTGGTCAGGGAAAGTATCAAGCTGCTGCAGCCGTCACTGCCGGAAACCATTATTATACAGCAGGATATCAGGGAAAAAACCGCCAGCATCCATGGCAATGCCGTGCAGATCGGACAGGTCATCTTGAACCTTTGTATGAATGCCGCCGATGCCATGGGCGAGAAGCAGGGGGTGTTGCAGATCAGCTTGAAGGAGAGCGCGGTGGATGCCAGCATGGCTCATGCTCGTAACGTTCCAGCCGGCGCGTATATGCAACTGACCATCGCTGATAACGGCTGCGGTATGAGCAAGGAAATCCTGACGCATGTATTCGAGCCGTTTTTCACAACCAAGGAAGTCGGCAGGGGGACAGGCCTGGGGCTGGCGGTGGTGCACGGGATCGTAAAATCTCATGGCGGGTTTGTGGTTGTGGAAAGTGAACCCGGAAAAGGCACGCAATTTCATGTCTATTTGCCGAAGAGCAGGGAATTATGGGTAAGAAGCGGAGTAACCGGAGCCTGACCCATTCCGCTATGGCTATCAATACTGGAGGATTGCATGGCACGCATACTGATTATCGATGACGAGGAACTCTTCCGGCAGATGCTCAAGCAGATGCTGGAGCTGGCCGGCCACGAAGTGGATGAGGCCGCCGATGGCGCGCAGGCCATCGAGGCCTTCAAGCGCCAGCCGACCGATCTGGTCATCACCGACATCTTCATGCCCGAGAAAGAGGGTATCGCGACCATCAACGAGTTGAAGCAGGAATTCCCGGCTTTGAAGATCATCGCGGTCAGCGGTGGCGGCAACAAGATGTGCGGCTTCGAATACCTGCAATTCGCCGAAAGCGTCGGTGCCGACCATGCGTTGAGCAAGCCCTTCGAGCGTCAGGAAATCCTTGATGCCATCGAGGAACTGCTGGCTTAACCGATCAACCGGGGAGGGTCGAATGGCACGCATACTGATCATCGATGACGAGGAACTTTTCCGGCAGATGCTCAAGCAGATGCTGGAGAGCGCCGGGCATGAGGTGGCGGAAGCCGCCGACGGCGAGCAGGGTCTGACCCTGTTCCGCGAGCAACCTGCCGATCTGGTCATCACCGATATCTTCATGCCCGAAAAAGAGGGCATCGCCACCATCCACGAATTGAAAGAAGAATTCCCGGCCCTGAAGCTCATCGCCGTTACCGGCGGCGGCTACAAACGCCGCGGCTTCGAATACCTGGAGTTCGCCGAAAAGATCGGCGCCGACCGCGTCCTCCACAAACCCTTCGAACGGCAGGAATTACTCGATGCTGTTGAGGTGTTGCTGGGCTCCTGATCGTCCCCTTTGCTTCCAGACGATCCTGATGATTATAAGCTGTCGGGGTTTACCACATTGTTTCAATCCTCTGTCATGTGAGTCACACCGAATCGAACCGCTCCTTCCGGAGTCCGGCAGACATCGCCGGTTCCTCGAAAGGACACCCCGTCAGGCCGAACGAACTGGAAGGTGACTGCCCGGCATTTATCACCGTCCTGCATATAAAAACCGGTCGCCGGTGTAAGGCTTCCGTGGGCATTGTTCTTATTATTCCGCCACAGAGCCATTTGATCGACCGGCCAAGCCTCTTCGAGAATCTGTTGTTGCGCTTCATACTCGGTTTTGGGCTGCCATGCCTCAGCCTGAGAGTCCTGCACACATAACAGGACGGAACACAGGATGAGGATTGCGCTTGTGAAGGCAGTTGCATGACGGTTGTACAACGATGATTCGAGTAGTGGCATTGGATTTCTCCTCGATGATTATTGATAGATAACCTGGAATATGCATGCCTTGAGCGGATCGCCGCCCTCCGGGAAATTGTTGTAGCAGGTTTCAAGTCCGTATCTGTTTTTCCAGTAAACCGAAGTATCTTCACAGTTTCCCGGCGCGCCCTTGATGCATTCGGAATATTTTGTCCGCGCCGAGGATAGAAACTCTCGTATTTCCCACGGACCAAGAATCTCGACTTTGGCGGCAAGTGAGCTCAGTAAGGCATTTCCACATTGAGTACAGCTGCGCGATGGATACCGACTCTCATGTTTTCTTTCCCTAACTGCTTGGTCCGGAGATTCCTGTGGAGATGTTCCGGGGCTACTGGTGATTCGCGACGCAGGCATTGTTGTTTTTAGGGGTGATTGCTCTTTCAGGCTTTCGGGCATGGGTAGCGGCGTAAGGCTGTATATAGTCATTTCATCCCACTGGTATCCGGTGACCCAACAATTGATGGGGCCTGACTGGTCCCAGGCGTATCTGGTGTTGCGGTATTTCCCCACCATTTTGCTGCCACCATCAGTCAGTGTCAGTTCAAAAGGGAGCCATACGTTTCCTTCTCCCTCAGGGCATCTGCCTTTCGCATTCTGGAGTCCGGTCCCGAGCCTTTGGCCGTGCCATGTGGTTTGTGAAACAGAGCCTTTAAAGATTTGCAGGTTGTTTGAAAGGAATCCGTAAGCCATTGCTCCATCCTGCCTGATGGTGAATGTGGTCCCGTCGTATTCCCACTCTCCGGCAATATTTGCTGTTTGGGCACCGGAAGTACAAGGAAGCATCGTTCCGCAACAGACCAGGAACAGGATGATCAGTCGAAGCCAGTTTCGTGTCGAATGATCCATAGGATCGCCCTCACTGCGCAGATGTGCATACTTACTATGGAATATAACAATGACATGTCCAGTCTCTTTGATGCGTGAAAGCGATGGGTCGGTGCTGCAAGCCCCCATTTATTGTGCTTCGAAGCGACACCTTGAGAAGGTTCGTGCACTTTTATTCGGTACGATGAGGGTCACTTTCTTACAAAACGAATTTCACATCCGGGTGGTCATGCAAGGCGCGGTAGAGGTTGTCGATCTGGGGTTTGCTGGTAGCTGTGAAGGTGAGGGTCACGGACAGGTATTTGCCTGTGCGGCTGGGGGTGGAGCTGATGGCGGCTTCACCCAGGTCGGGGATGTGCTGACGGCCGATCATCACAACCAGTGCTTCGAACCCGGGCGTGTTGATTCCCATCACCTTGATCGGGAAGCGGCAGGGGAATTCCAGCAGGGTTTCTTCGTTCACAGGCACTCCTTAAGTTCATAGCTCAACATTCAGCGGCGAACCTTATCTGCGGAAGTTCTTGCAGGCCATGCCTAAGCCCCATCCTTAATCCCTATACCTAAGCCATAAACCCGCGGCGGATTTCTTCGCGGGGGTTCTGTGTATCATCCGGCGCATGGCACCGATCCGATTCGAACATAGCTATGCAGCGCTTCCGGAGCGATTCTATGCACGCATCTATCCGGAGCGGGTTCCTGCTCCCAGGTTGATCCGGGTGAACGAGGCACTGGCTGCTCAACTCGGGCTGGATGTGGACTGGCTGACATCGGCGGAAGGGGTCGCCATGCTTTCGGGGCAATCCCTTCCTGACACAGCCGAGCCGATTGCCATGGCCTATGCAGGTCATCAGTTCGGCGGGCTGTCACCGCAGTTGGGAGATGGAAGGGCGCATCTGCTCGGAGAGCTCGTTGATAAGAGCGGCGTGCGCTTCGACCTGCATCTCAAGGGTTCAGGGCGTACACCATTTTCACGTCGTGGCGACGGCAAAGCTGCGCTTGGCCCGGTGCTGCGCGAGTACATCGTCAGCGAGGCCTTTGCGGCTCTCGGTATCCCCGGCACGCGCACACTGGCAGCCACACTGACCGGCGAGACGGTGATGCGCGAGACCGTGTTGCCCGGCGCGGTGCTGGCGCGCGTGGCGCAGAGTCATGTGCGAGTCGGCACCTTCCAGTATTTCGCCATCCGCAATGATGCAGAGGCCGTGCGCGTACTCGCCGATTATGTCATCGAGCGCCATTACCCGGAGCTGCGAAGGGCGGAGAATCCTTATCTTGCGCTGCTTGAAGCCATCGCCATGCGACAGGCAGGGCTGATCGCGCAATGGATGGGGGTGGGATTCATCCACGGGGTGATGAACACCGATAATATGCAGGTGGCCGGCGAGACCATCGATTTCGGCCCCTGTGCATTTATGGACCGCTTCCATCCCGGCAAGGTATTCAGCTCGATCGACGAGCAGGGGCGCTATGCCTGGGACAGGCAGGCGGGCATGGCGCAATGGAATCTGACCCGCCTGGCCGAGGCGCTGCTGGAGTTGATCGATGCCGGTCAGGCAAAGGCGGTTGCCGCTGCCGAGGACGTGCTCCGGCGGTTTGGCAGTGCATACGAAAAGCAATACACGCGCATTTTTTCGGCCAAGCTGGGGCTGGCCGAAGAAGGTGAGCATGCAGCATTTATCCGGGACACACTCACCGCCATGCGCGACGGCGGGGTGGATTTCACTCTTTTCTTCCGGCACCTGACCCGACTGGCGGGCGGTGAGGGTGATGCCGGGCCCGTGCTGCAATTGTTCCAGCATCGCGAGCAGGCCGAGGCATGGCTGCAAGGCTGGGACAGGAAGCGCAGTGCAACGGAGAGTGCGGTCCGTGGCATGCGACAGAGCAACCCGGTCTATATCCCGAGAAACCATCGGGTGGAGCAGGCCATCGTGGCGGCGCATGCAGGCGACTTCGCCCCGTTCCACGCACTGCTTGACGTTCTGGTGCGTCCGTTCGAAGCACAGGTCGGATGCGCGCACTACGAACTGCCGCCCGAGCCGCATGAAGAGGTGCCTGAGACCTTCTGCGGCACCTGAGCCTGCATGCAGATGCAGGGTCAATGCACCGGACATTCCTGCCAGATAGCTGTGCTTCGCACTGCTTTTTGCGATAACATGCGGGCGATACGCACGTTGATAAACCACCATTCTATCTCAGCAGAGGAACATGGCATGACACAGCGCCAGATCGGCACACCCTTATCCCCGTCAGCAACCAGAGTGATGTTGCTCGGCTCGGGCGAACTCGGCAAAGAAGTCGCCATCGAGTTGCAGCGCCTGGGTGTCGAGGTGATCGCGGTGGACAGCTATGAGAATGCACCGACCATGCAGGTGGCGCATCGCAGCCATGTGCTCAACATGCTGGACGGGAATGCGCTGCGCAGCCTGATCGAGGCGGAGAAGCCTCATCTGATTGTGCCGGAAGTCGAGGCCATCGCCACCGATACGCTGGCTGAACTGGAAGGAGACGGGTTCAACGTGATTCCCACCGCGCGTGCCACCCAGCTAACCATGAACCGCGAGGGCATCCGCAGGCTGGCCGCTGAAACCCTCGGCTTGGCCACCTCGCCGTATCGCTTCGCGGCAACTCAGGACGAATTCGAGGCTGCCGTTAAAACCATCGGCATGCCGTGCGTGGTGAAGCCCATCATGAGTTCCTCGGGCAAGGGGCAGTCGGTGATACGCTCTGAGAGCGATATCCAGAAGGCCTGGAACTACGCACAGGAAGGCGGCAGGGCGGGCAAGGGCAAGGTGATCGTTGAAGGCTTTATCGCATTCGATTACGAGATCACCATGCTGACCGTGCGTCATGCCGGCGGTACATCCTTCTGCCTGCCCATCGGGCATCTGCAGATCGATGGCGATTACCGCGAATCATGGCAGCCGCAGCCGATGTCCGATGCCGCCCTTGCCGCTGTCGAGCATATCGCAGGTAAAGTGACCGATGCGCTGGGTGGTTACGGCCTGTTCGGTGTGGAGCTGTTCATCAAGGGCGATGAGGCGATCTTCAGCGAGGTGTCCCCGCGGCCGCACGATACCGGCATGGTGACGTTGATCTCGCAGGACCTGTCCGAATTCGCGCTGCATGCCCGCGCTATCCTTGGCCTGCCGATCCCCAATATCCGCCAGCACGGCCCCGCAGCATCCTGCCCGCTGGTGGTGGAGGGCGATTCAACCCGGGTCGCATTCGGCAATCTGGATGCGGCATTGGCGCAGCCGGATACGCAGATCCGCCTGTTCGGCAAACCGGAAGTGCGTGGCAAGCGCCGCATGGCGGTCGCACTGGCACGCGGCGAGAGTATCGAGCAGGCTCGGGAAACCGCTGTGACCGCGTGCAACAACATCAGGGTATCCCTGTAGTCATCAGTACCACGCTCATCAACATCAATCATCTTCACGGACGGGTATTGCATGTTGCTGCATGAACTTGTGCGCGCAGCCACCGGCGCGCATTCGGTGACGCGCGGTGAGGTGATGCAGTCGCTGTGGAGTGGTTATGGCGAGATCGTCCGCTATAGCCTGCACGGGGCAAACGCCCGCAGTGCCGTGGTCAAACATGTGATCTTCCCCTCCGAGGTGCATCATCCGCGCGGCTGGCACAACGATGTGTCCCATCAGCGCAAGATCCGCTCCTACGAAGTGGAGATGGTCTGGTATCACGACCGGGCCGGGCGGTGCGATGCGCATTGCCGTGTGCCGCATTGCTTCGCCTCGGAGACCATCGGCGAGGAGCATCTGATGGTGCTGGAGGATCTCGATGCGGCAGGCTTCCCCGTCCGGCGCCAGAGCCTCGATCTCGATGGCGTGCGGGCTTGCCTGTCATGGCTGGCACATTTCCACGCCGAATTCATGGGAGAGACGCCGGAGGGCCTGTGGCCGGTCGGAACATACTGGCATCTGGCCACGCGGCCCGATGAACTGGCGGTGATGGCCGACGAGGCACTGCGCGATGCCTCTCCGGTGGTCGATTCGATGCTTTCCAATGCCCGTTTTCAGACGCTGGTGCATGGCGATGCCAAGCTGGCCAATTTCTGTTTCTCGGCGGACGGGCGGCGTGTGGCTGCTGTTGATTTCCAGTATGTCGGCGGTGGTTGCGGCATGAAGGATGTCGCTTATTTCCTGGGTTCCTGTCTGAGTGA
Source organism: Zetaproteobacteria bacterium CG06_land_8_20_14_3_00_59_53 (assembly GCA_002779605.1). Taxonomy (GTDB): domain Bacteria; phylum Pseudomonadota; class Zetaproteobacteria; order Mariprofundales; family Mariprofundaceae; genus UBA1543. The sequence continues at coordinate 11,815 of PEWE01000016.1, forward strand.
TCGGGAGCATGAACGCTTTGAGGGCGTGCTGCTGGATCATTATTTCGCCACATTGAAGCTCGCCCTTGCGCAGCGGGGCAAGACGCTGGATCCAGCGGCGCTGGAAGCGGAGTGGCGCACGCTGATGCCGGTCGCACAGGCCGACTTCTACCGCTTTCTGGTCGGCTGGATGCCCTCGCACTGGAAGATCAACGACTACAACAAGCGCGTGGCGCAGCGGGTGGTCCGCTCGCTGTAAGAGCTCTGGAAACTGCCTAACGGATGAACTGGATATCCAGCGTGCGCATATAGGTGTGCAGTCCGGCATCCTGCACGGGGAACACAAAGGCATCCTGATCCGAATGGTTGTGATGCGAATGCCACCAGCCCGGCGGGGTGACGAACACGGTATTGGTCGCCCACATCGCCTTCACCGGATCGATGATGTTGCCCTGTTCATCCACCTTTTTGCCGATCATCGTGTAGGTATCCGGCCCGGAGAACACGGCCAGATCAAGGGCCACGGATTGATGCCGGTGCGGCTTCTGCACCTCGCCAGCCGGCAGCAGGTTGAACAGCGACCACATGGTGTGCGTCATGGTCTTGGTTTTCGCGGATGCGGTATTGCCCAGAATAATGCCGATGCGGTTGCGCTTTTCACGCAGCGCGATCTCCCGGAGCTTTTCAACCTCGGACACCATGTATTCCCGGCTGTAGAAGGCAGGCTTGAATATCGGTGTCGTCGGGGCCACACCCATGTACTGCAACAGCGGCGCATCGTGGCTCCAGTACAGGGCTGCATCCTCGTCCGCGTAGTGGGTCATGCCCTGATTGCAGGGCAGGGTGAAGGCATCGCCCTGCTTCCATCTGATCGTGCCTTCGGCTGTCTCCGTGCGTCCGGCACCGCGCAGTACGAAATAGACCTCCGAGGTGGCCGCCACGCAGGTGGCGATCTTTTCGCCCGTGCAGATGCGGATGTAGTTGGCCAGCAGATTTGGTGCAGTGGCCGGATACGGTGTATCAAGCTCTGTGGAGAGATCCAGCGCGATCACCCGCGTATCCCCCTGCTCATGCAGCGAGGCGGGGAAGGGTTGAATCGGCACATCGTTCAGATCAGGGGTGGCTGCGGAAGAATATTCCCAGCTCACCACCTGGGTTTCCCATTGCTGATTCAACTTACTCATGACTGCACTCCTTCCGGTTCAATTCTGTGACTCTGGCTGATTGCGCATGAAGTCGGCCACACCATGCAGGGCGAAGACCAACTCGTTGCGTAAGGCTTCATCGTCCACTACCTCGCTCAGTGCATTTTTCATACACATCATCCACTGATCGAGCGCGGACTCATCAATGGCGAAGGGAAGATGCCGCATGCGGAGCCTCGGATGGCCGTACTTTTCGATATACAGCGAAGGGCCGCCCATCCAGCCGGAGAGAAACATGAAAAGCTTCTCCTCGGCACTGCCCAGATCGGGCGCATGCATGGCGCGGATGGGTCTGGTTTCAGCCAGCGTATCCATCTGCCGGTAGAAACATATCACCAGTCTGCGCAACACGGTCTCGCCGCCGATGCGTTCGTAGAAGGTCCGGGTGTCGGCACTGATTTGCATGAGCGAACTCTAGCGTCCAATCCCGCATAAATCCCCACACGCGGCGAGACAGTTTATTCATGCTCCGTTAATATGCACTCGCAAGGGTCGCCATAAAATTATTACGGCCTAATGACCGACCCCATTTCTTGTTTGATAAGGCACCAACATGAATTCACCGGAAGTCAACCAACAGGCTCAGGCCTGGTTCAATTTCAAGGGGGGTGAATGGCAGACGCGGATTGATGTCCGTGATTTTATCCAGAAAAACTATTCACCCTATGCAGGCGACGACAGCTTTCTCGCACCCGCGACCGAACGCACCCGCCAGCTGTGGAGCGAGATATCCAGACTGATCGAGCAGGAACGATTAAAGGGTGTGCTGGATGTCTCCAGCGAGATCGGCTCTTCCATCACTGCCCACAAACCCGGTTATATCAACAAGCCGCTGGAGCGCATCGTCGGACTGCAAACCGATGCACCGTTGAAGCGCGCCATCGTGCCCAATGGTGGCCTGCGCATGGTTGAGGCCGGTCTTGAGGCCTACGGTTTCGAGCTCGGCGAGGCTGTGAAGACGGCCTATTCGAACTACCGCAAGGATCACAATCAGGGCGTGTTCGATGTCTACAGCCCGGACATCCTTGCCTGCCGCCGCTCTGGCATCATCACAGGGCTTCCCGATGCCTACGGCCGGGGCCGCATCGTCGGCGATTACCGTCGTGTGGCGCTCTACGGCGTGGACTTCCTGATTGCCGACAAGAAGCGCGAGAAATCCGAGCTGGATGATTCAGTGTTCAGTGAAGAGGTGCTGCGCAGCCGTGAAGAGCTTTCCGAGCAGATCCGTGCGCTGGGCGAACTCAAAGAGATGGCTGCGTCCTACGGCTTCGATATCGGCAGGCCTGCGGCGAACGCACAGCAAGCCGTGCAATGGACCTACTTCGGCTATCTGGCAGCCATCAAGGAGCAGAACGGTGCCGCCATGTCCATCGGCCGCATCTCGACCTTCCTGGATATCTATGTCGAGCGCGATATGCAGGCCGGTCTGCTGGACGAGTCCGCAGCCCAGGAACTGTTCGACGATCTGATCATCAAGCTGCGCGTCGTGCGCTTCCTGCGCACCCCGGAATACGATCAGCTGTTCTCCGGCGATCCGGCATGGGTCACCGAAGCCATCGGCGGCATGGGGGTGGATGGTCGGTCTCTGGTCACAAAGAGCAGCTTCCGCTTCCTGCATTCGCTGTACAATCTGGGGCCTGCACCTGAGCCGAATCTGACGGTGCTGTGGTCGAATGCGCTGCCCAAGGGTTTCAAGGATTTCTGCTCGAAAGCATCGATCGAGACCAGCTCCATCCAGTATGAATCGGACGATCTGATGCGCGAGCATTGGGGCGACGATTACGCCATCGCCTGCTGTGTATCGGCGATGCGCATCGGCAAGCAGATGCAGTTCTTCGGCGCGCGCTGCAATCTGGCCAAAACCATGCTGTATGCGATCAACGGCGGCGTGGACGAGAAGACCGGCGTGCGCGTGGTCGAGGGCTTCGAGCCGATCACCTCCGAGTATCTGGACTACGACGAAGTGATCGCGAAATTCGATGCCATGATGGAGTGGCTCGCCACCACCTATATCAAGGCGCTCAACGCCATTCACTACATGCACGACAAATACCATTACGAGCGCCTCGAAATGGCGCTGCACGACCGCGACATCTATCGCACCATGGCCTGCGGCATCGCGGGGCTTTCGGTGGCTGCCGATTCGTTGTCGGCCATCAAGTACGCCAGGGTACGCGTGCTGCGCGACGAGAACGGTCTGGCGATTGATTTCGCCACTGAAGGCGACTATCCGGCCTATGGCAACAACGATGACAGGGTGGATGAGATCGCCGTATGGCTGGTCGAGGCCTTCATGGAGAAGATCCGCAAGCACAAGGCCTATCGCGGCAGTGTTCCTACACAATCCGTACTGACCATCACCTCCAATGTGGTGTACGGCAAAAAGACTGGCAACACGCCCGACGGCAGAAGGGCGGGCGAGCCGTTCGCTCCGGGTGCCAATGCCATGAACGGGCGCGACAGGAAGGGCTTCATCGCTTCCGGCGCATCGGTCGCCAAGCTGCCGTACAAGGCAGCGCTGGACGGTATCTCATGGACCGCCACCTGCACCCCGGATGCCTTCGGACATACCGTGGCCGACCGTGTGAACAATTTGAGTAACTGTATCGATATGTTCTGCAATTCCAGTGGTTTTCACGTGAATGTGAATGTTCTGAATAAAGATACATTGCTGGATGCCATGGAGCATCCGGAGAACTATCCGCAGCTCACACTGCGCGTCTCCGGCTATGCGGTGAACTTCATCAAGCTGACGCGCGAGCAACAGCTGGATGTCATCAACCGGACCTTCCATCTGCATTTCTGATACGCTGCGGTCCTGCCATGCATGATGGCAGGGCCGCTATTCTCAGGACGCAGATTTCAGTACGCAGGTTCAAGACATAGGCATGCCGCACCACATCACAGATAACCCGCCGGGATTCATTTCGCCCGCCTGCGTCGATGAGCGCGGCAGGCTTTCGGGTTTTGTGCATTCCTTCGAAATGGGCAGCGCGGTGGATGGCCCCGGCATGCGCTTCGTGCTTTTCATGTCCGGCTGCCAGTTCCGCTGCCTGTATTGCCATAATCCGGACACCTTCAAGATGCACAACGGCCATCTGATGACTGTCGAGCAGGTGATCGGGGAGATCAGCGAATATGCGGTGTTCCTGCGCTTTGCCGGCGGGCTGACCATCTCCGGTGGCGAGCCGCTGATGCAGGCGCATTACATCCGGGAGATCTTCTATCTCGCCAAAAACGACCTGCATCTGCACACCACGCTGGATACCCAGGGCTTTCTGGCGGCCCATCTTGAAGACGAATGGTTCAATGATGTCGATCTGGTGCTGCTGGATATCAAGCATATCGATCCGGATAAACATCTGGCGCTGACCTCGCAGCCCTTGCAGCCGACGCTGGATTTCGCCCACCGCCTTTCCTCTATGGGGAAAAAGATGTGGATCCGTTATGTTCTCGTGCCGGGTTACACCGATGGCTTTGATGATGTGGAAAGGCTGGCAGCATTCGTCACCACCCTGCAGGGGGTCGAGCGTGTCGAGGTGCTGCCGTTCCACAAGATGGGCGAGGATAAATGGAACAAGCTGGATTACGACTACCGCTTGAAGGATGTATCTCCGCCCGATGCAGCACTGCTGCAACGCGTGATCGGCCAGTTCAGCAGTCGCGGCCTGTATGCCTGCTAGGGACAAAGGAGCGTATGCATGAATAACGAAGCAGCATCTGACAAGCAACCAAGCATCGAAGTGTGTTTCGGTCCTGAATGCAGCGATCTCGGCGGGCGGGAGCTCGCCGCAGAGCTTGAGGCTCAGGGGCTCAAATGCATCGAAGGGGATTGCCGCGACCAGTGCCCGAACGCGCCGCTGGTGCTGGTGAACAACCGCATGATCACCGATGCCAGCGTGCAGAAGGTATTAAGCCGTGTGAATGCGGAGTGACGTCGGTTAAGGCTGTCCCTGCATGCCTTAAAAGGGTGTCGGAACCTCGAACTGTATCCACTCACGGGTGAGCGGATGGGTAAAACACAGACGCTGGGCATGCAGCATGAGCCGCTCTGCGCCGCTGCCATACAGATCATCTCCGACGATCGCCATATTCAGTCCATCAGGATGGGCGGCATGCATGCGCAGCTGATGCGTGCGCCCGGTCAGCGGATAGAACCACACGCGTGTGGTCGCAGGAACCGTGTCGTTTGAACGGGCGATGACCTGCCAGCGGGTACGGGCTGCCTTACCGTGTTGGTAACACACCATCTGTCGCGGCCGGTCGTCGAAGTCGATACGCAGGGGCAGATCGATCTCGCCCTCTGATTTATCAGCCGGTAAAACGCCCGAAAGGACCGCCTCATAACGTTTTTCCACGCGGCGCTGGATGAATTGTCGTTGCAGGAAGCTGTTGGCCTGCATGTTCTTCGCCACCAGCAGCAGGCCGGAGGTGCCCATGTCCAGTCTGTGGATCAGCTTGAGTTCAGGGCATTGCGGGTAGCGATCGAGCAGGCGGGTGAAAACTGAATCCTTCACATACTTGCCCGGTACCGACATCAGACCGGCCGGCTTGTTGACCAGCACAATGGCATCATCTTCAAACACGATCTGCGGTTCATCGGCTGCAATGCCCAGTCCGTAATCGGGTTCCGGCTCGACCTCAAGGCCGCGCAGCATGAAGGGCAGAATGGGCAGGCATTTGCCGCGACACGCCGGATAGAAGTGCCCGTGATGCCGCACACCGGTGGAAGGGGATGGGCCCCACCAGAATTCGGCCAGCGCCAGCGGCTGCATGCGATGCTGCAAAGCGTAGTGGATCAGCTTGGGGCCGGCACAGTCGCCGCTGCCGGCTGGCGGTGTGCCATCGGCAAAGAAATGCGTGATGGGATGTTTCTCCTGCAAGCGGTTCTCAAGCCTGTAACTCTCGAAGACCCGCCGGTGCAGTCGGCGGGATTTCGCGCTGCGTGCATCTTTTATCTGCATTATCTGCTGCTGCAGGGCATCCAGTTTCACCTGCACGGCGTGTAACTTATCGTGCCAGAGCAGTGCGGCATTGGTCGCCTGTCGCTTCTGCTGCTGGCTGGCCAGCGCCAGTGCCGCCATGCGCGATTCACGTTCGGCGGTATCGGGCATATCGCGCAGTTGCAGGCGTTGCTGCCTGCGCACGGCTTTGTTGGCCTGATGTTGCTGTTTCATTGCAGCCAGAGACTGCTCGCGTTGCACTTGCAGTTGCGAGATCTGTTGCCGGAAAGGGGCGTCCTGCAGTGATGCTTCCAGCCCTTCCAGCTGCGCGGTCAGGACTGCCAGTTCATCATTGCCTTCAGGCAGGAAGCGGTCGTGTTCTGCCAGATCGAAGATCGGCGGCACAAAGCCGGGGATCTGCCAGAGCCCGTTCATCATGCCCGAAAAGGCGCTCAAAAAACCGATCTGTCCATCGGTATCGCGCACTACCAGTACCCCGTACATCTTTCCGGTAACGGATAAGGCATCGGAGATAGACAAACGCTGCTGCAACATCCGGACGGCCTTTTCCGCCAGCGGATGCGGGGTATGGCAAAACGGGCTGGGCATCACCGCAGGGATGTCGTCCGCGTCAGGAGCGACGGGGAAATAGCTGAGAAGATCCATGCGCGAGAAGCTACTGATAGCATCCTGCCAAGTCTGCTTTGACGTTGGGGATATACAGTCAGAGAATGTGAACGGCTCTGGCCTTTGCAATTGAATCCGCTGAGGACGGCGATATGCACAGGATATATCCGCTTTTATGCCGGGGCTGCTAGCTTTCATTTTTTGTTGCAATGAAATTTGATCCTCCGGTGGGCGGTATGAAGTACATAAGTGGGTTGATAGGGGTTCTTCTGGGTCTGTTCGTGCTATCCGGCGATGGGGTGGCGGAAGATGCGAAGATGCAATTTTCAGGTGTTGTGCTGGTGCAGGGGGACAACCCGGTTTTGCGCGACTTTACCCGTTGGCTATCCAGAAAAGCGGATTATACAATGGTACCTGCATATGCGGATAGTTATCAGTCGGTGAGCGAAAGTTTAAAGGAACACGGCAATGATCTAGCATGGACTTGCGGCGCTCCGTTTGCTCATGATCATGTGACCGACGGTCAGCTTCTGGTCGCCGTACCCTTGTTTCAGGGCAAACCTGTCTATCACTCGCTGACCATCACGCGAAGCGGGCGCCAGGAAGAAAAGATCACCGATTTTGCCGGTCAGGTGCTGGCCTACTCGGATCCGCGTTCCAATTCGGGCTTTGTTGTTCCGGCCTATGTGTTGCAGGAGCAGGGGGTGGATATCAGTCGGCATTTCCGATTATTACTGCATACCGGAATGCATGAAGGCTCGATTCGGGCTGTGCTGGAGGGATTGGCTGATGTGGCGAATGTGGATGAATATGTGTATGTGGAATATTTGAAATCACATCCGCTTGCGAAGGATAAACTCAAGGTTGTGCAACGCTTCGGGCCATATCCGTTCACCCCCATCGTTGCAGGTAACCGGATGCCACCTGATGTGCTGAAGCGTTTGCAGCAGGCACTGGTGGGAATGGCAGCTGACAAGCGTGGCAGTGAAATCCTGGGGAGGCTTGGATTGGATGGTTTTGTTGTGAAGGACGCTTCGTTTTACGATCCGATTGTCAGAATGCTGAGTGCATTGCATCAATGAGGCTGACACGCAGTAAACTTTCCACGCAGATCGGGGTGACCTTTTTCCTTGGTATGGCGCTGAGCGCCAGTGCCATGATCTGGCAGGTGTACCGTGAGGATGTCCGGCGTATTCCTGCCCAGATCGAATACGAGTGTCAGGAGCATGCCAATCTGATCGCTCTGGCCATCGCAGACAATGTGGTCTATCGCAAGCCCTATCCGATCTGGTCGATGCTCAGCAATCTGGTGGAGGAGGCGGACGAAGACCCTGTCTTCCGCTTGCAGTCTTTTACTGTGGTGAATGAATCAGGCGAAGTGATGGCTGATTCCGACCCGTTGCATCATCCGTTAAGTATGCTGTTTGCTCTGCCGGAGTCCGGCGTGAGTTGGGAAGGGCGCATGCTTAAAGTTGTTCGCCCGATCCATCAGCCATCCAGTAACAGGCAGGTAGGGCGGGTTCTTCTTCGCTATTATGCCGTGGCTATCGATCAGCAGCTCGAGTTGGAGAAGGTTCGACTTGCCGTTCTGCTGGGTTTTTCCTTGCTGTTTGCCTTACTGGTGTCCTTTGGGATGAGCATGATGGTGGCCCGGCCATTGCGCGAGCTTGCATCAGCTGCGCGCAAAATCGGTAGTGGTTCTGCGATTGATGTCGGCATGCATGAACAAAGAGCGGCTGAAGTACGTGATCTGGCGCAATCGATTGCTGCCGCCGATAAGGCGGTTGATGAGGGGAACAGGCAGATTGATTTACTTGCCTCGGTGCTTTCTCAAGCCGATGAAATGGTGGTGCTGACCGACACCGAAGGTTATATCACCTATGTCAATCCGGCTTTTGAGCGTTGTACGGGCTATACGGCGGCAGAGGTGATCGGTCATACGCCGAAGATCGTCAAAAGCGGCGAGCATGATGCCGAATATTATGCAGAGATGTGGCTCGCCATCACATCCGGCAAGGTGTGGAGGGACGGCTTCAAGAACCGCCGGAAGGACGGCAGTATTTATCAGGTTAGTCAGAGTATTTTTCCTGTTGTGGATGCTAGCGGTGCTGTCATCGCTTATGCGGCTGTACAACAGGATGTTACTGAAAGAAAGCGCATGGAGGAGAAGCTGCGGCACACTGACCGTGTGGAGTCGCTGGGTGTGCTGGCCGGCGGTATTGCGCATGATTTCAACAATCTTCTGACTTCCATTCTCGGACATGCCTCTCTGGCCAAAGAGAAATCCGACACATCATCGCCGGTTTGGCACCATCTTGAACGAATCGAGCAGGCAAGCCTCAGCTCAGCCGACCTGTGCCGCCAGATGCTCGCCTATTCCGGTAAGGGAAAGTTTGTGGTTCAGCCGGTTGATCTCTCCCGGTTGATCGAAACCATGGGGAAGCTGGTCGAGGTGTCGGTAAGCAAAAAGATCGGGATTCGCTATATGCTATCTGATCAGCTGCCATTGATCGAAGCAGATGTGGCACAGATGCAGCAAGTGGTTCTCAATCTGCTCACCAATGCTTCGGAGGCCATTGGGGAACAGTACGGGAGCATTACCGTTTCGACAGGCCAGTTGGCTGTGGATACTGACTATCTGGAGGAGTGTCTGGGCCACGAGCATATTCAGGCCGGGGACTTCGTATATCTCGAGGTGATTGATTCCGGTTGCGGGATGAGTCGGGAAACACAGGGTAAGATTTTCGACCCGTTTTTTACCACCAAAATGACCGGTCGTGGTCTGGGCATGAGTGCCATGCTCGGTATTGTCCGGGGGCATAGGGGGGTATTGCGCATTTCTTCAGAGTCAGGTCAGGGCACAAGCATCCGGGTGCTGATTCCGGCAACCGGAGAGCAGTCCAGGGTGGTGGCAGCAGAGTTGCCGGAAGACATACCGATGAAATCGGGAACTGTTCTGGTGATTGATGATGAGGAGGTCGTTCGGGAAATTGCCCAGACGATGCTTGAAGGTATGGGGTATGGCGTCCTTAAGGCATGCGACGGCATGGAAGGCCTGGAGCAATTCGAAGAATTCAAGGAAAGAATCTCATTTGTGCTGTTGGATATGACCATGCCGAAAATGTCCGGCCTTGAATGCTTTGCGGAACTTCGCCGACTTGATCCGGATGTCCGGGTGATCCTTTCTTCAGGATACACCGAACAGGAGGTGACCAGCAGTTTTGTCGGCAAAGGTCTGGCAGGGTTTCTGCAGAAGCCGTATAGGGCGAGACAATTGGCGAGTGTGATCGATGCAATGCATACCGATCAGGCCGGGGGCGAAACGGAGCTTTAAACCAAACCGGATTTTATATCCAGGCATGGCATGTATTATGGCGACAGATACAAGGTGATTTTCCGGTTGGCCCGTGGGTACAGGATGTTTATATACGGGGCTGCGCACGATGTGCCGGAAATATTTTCAAGCAAAAGGGGGCTGGTTCCGCTTGACTGTCCCGCTGCTTGCCGGGTCTGTCGCGCGTTTACAGTGCGGGAATCGAACATTGAATACACATAAGGTAGCCAAAGCATGAGAGACGTCGGGATCATGAAACTGCCCATCGAGCTGAATAAGTTGTTGAAGTTCGAGAATCTGGTGTCCAGTGGTGGCGAGGCCAATCAGGCCATCGTCGGGGGACTGGTGCGGGTGAACGGAAAGATGGAGACGCAGAAACGCAAAAAGATCGTCGCCGGCGATATCGTCGAGTTCGGCAGTGAGAAGATCCTCATCCGGCTTGCGTGATTTCCACCGTGCCGCGGTCCGGGCGCCTGGCGGCACCGGCCGCTGAGATCCGGACTTTATAGTCAGAAGCGTCTTCCGTAACAGCCTGATTTGGCATATCCTCTGCTTAGGGATATTCCTGAGGTGTAATCGCCAAATCATATCCAAGGGACGATTATGAAGCCAAGCATCGAGCCATCCGAATCCGTCGGTCTGTTGACCGATATCGTGGAGAACGCGCCCATACGGATCTTCTGGAAGGACCGGGACGGGCGCTATCTCGGATGCAATACCCTGTTTGCCCGGGATGCCGGTTTGGAACATCCGGACCAGCTGATAGGCAGGACCGATTTCGACATGGGCTGGAAGGATCAGGCGGAGTTGTATCGGGCCGACGATGCCAGTGTGATGGATTCAGGCGAGTCGAAACTCGGCTATGAGGAGCCGCAAACCACTCCCGACGGTAAAACCATCTGGCTGCGCACCTCCAAGGTGCCGCTGCGCGACAAACAGCAGAAGGTCATCGGCATTCTCGGCATCTACGAGGACATTACCGATCGCAAACTGGCCGGGCTTGCGCTGGAGGACAGCGATGAGCGTCTGCGGCTGGCATTCAGCGCATCCAATCAGGCCTGGTTCGATCTGGATATCACCACGGGCAGGGGCGAGGTTAGTCCCGAATATCCCGGCATGCTTGGCTATAGCAACGAGGAATTCGATTCGAGCCTGCAACACTGGATGGCCAGTCTGCATCCGGAGGATCGGCAGGGTGTTCTTGATCTGTTCCAGAAGGGTCTGAAATCCTCGGGTCCCGAATCGACCGAATATCGCCGCCGTACCAAGCAGGGTGACTGGATCTGGATGCACACCATCGCCAGAATCATCGAGCGGGATGATGCCGGGAACGCCTTGCGCATGGTCGGTATTCAGGCCGATATCACCGAACGAAAAAAGACCGAAGAAAGATTGCGAGCCAGCGAGCAGCGCTTCAAGGACCTTTTCGAGAAGTCTCCCGATCCATGCTGGATCATCAATGAAGCGAACCTGTTTGTGTTCTGCAATCTGGCTGCTGCCGATATCCTTGGTTACGATTCTGTAGAAGACCTGTCTGCAACACATCCGTCCATGCTGTCGCCTGATATCCAGCCGGATGGTCGGGAATCCTTCGAGAAAGCCAACGCCATGATAGCCATGGCCCACAAAAAAGGGTCATCGCGGAAGTCCGGGAAAGGCGGCTTTGATTTTGAGGAAGAAGTATTCGTTATCGCGGAACCCATAGGCCATG
>PEWE01000019.1:0-1867 GCA_002779605.1 Zetaproteobacteria bacterium CG06_land_8_20_14_3_00_59_53
GATCCTCGGATACGACGTCGACCGGGAGAACAAAAAACTGCTGGTCAACCCCGATGAAGCCAGGACGGTGCAGTACATCTTCCGCCGCTTCATCCAGATTGGTTCGGCCAAGAAACTTGGCCAGGAGCTGAACGAACAGGGTTACCACACCAAGGCCTGGACCACCAAGAAAGGCAAAGTCCGTGATGGCTCCGAATGGAATACAGGGCACATCTACCGGCTGCTGAACAACCGGATCTATATCGGCGAGATCGCCCACAAGGACCGTAGTTACCCTGGTGAGCACGAGGGGGTTATCGACCGGGCGACCTGGGACAAGGTGCAGGCCATCCTGGCTGACAACAAACCGGTCAAAGTGTCCATGGCCAGAACCAAAATGGTCGCCCCGCTGAAAGGAGTCATCCGCTGCGGCCACTGCGGATGCGCGATGGGACCGACCTACGCCCGCAAGAACGGCCGCCACTACACCTATTACATCTGCCAGAAGGACAGCAAGCGGACCGTGAGCCGGTGCCCGCTCAAACGGATTCCCGCCGGGGACATCGAGCAGGCCGTGATTGAGCAGTTGAGCGCGGTGTTTCGCACGCCGACGCTGGTGGCCAAAACCTTCTTCGCGGCCCGGGACATCGAGCAGGCGGAGCGGGAGCGGCTGCTCAAGCAGAAAGCCCAACTCGAGCTGGAGCTGTCACAGGCGAGAGAGCAGGCACTCGAACTGATGAAACCCGGCAGCGATCAGCCGGGCAAGGCCGAGATGCTGACGACCGTCAACCGCCAGGCGGTCGAGCTCTCGAAACAACTGACGCACGTGAGCGAGCGATGCAGAGCCTACCGGGGGAACAGCATCACGGAACAGGACGTTTCGGAGGCCTTCCAGAATGTCGAAGGCTTCTGGGAAGACCTTTTCCCGGTGGAGCGAAACCGGCTCATCCGCCTCCTGGTGGATAAGGTCGAGATCCGCGAGACCGGAATCGACATGGAGCTGCGCACCAACGGGCTGACAACGCTCATCGCCGAGCTGGCCGGTCTGGCCTGCGAAGTCACTGAACGGAGGGCAAGCCAATGAAAATGAAGCCGACCATTACCGTAGCCGACAACGGCAACCTGCAGATCCACATCCCGATGCTGATCCGGCGCATGCGTGGCCGCAAGACGGTCATCGCTCCCCAGGCCCTGGATGGAGATATCCCCGGGGCGCAGGAGCCGGTACAGTCCGCCGTCCTCCAGGCTCTGGCAAGGGCTTTTTCCTGGGCCGACATCCTCGAATCCTGCCAGATCAAGTCCATCAGCGAGCTTGCCCGTACCCTCGACGTCGATGGCTCGTATGTGGCCCGCATCCTCAAGCTCACGACTCTGGCCCCCGACATCGTGGAAGCCCTGATCAACGGCGAGGAACCCAACGGGCTCTCGCTGGCCAAGCTGCCCAAGACCTTCCCCGAGGACTGGGCCGAGCAGCGCCGCCAGTTCGGCTTCGCCACCGACTGACGACCAGACCGGAGACCGCCCCAGAGAGCCGACCATCAGCGTCGGCTTTTCTTCTTTAGGGGGCGGGAAGCCGGAGTTGACCGCGCTTCTTTTCATGGCCGAGGCGGGCGATTTCGAAAAAAACGTCCGGTTGCGGCATCGAACGAAGACCTAAGACAACCGCCCAAAATGGCAATCAGCCGCAAACCCATATCAATCAAGGATGTAGCTTTCCGGACGAGCTTCGGACTTGGTCCGGAGAAAACAGAGAATCAGGGGGTAAACAGAGAAAGAAAGGCTGGAGGATGGGGAGAATCGATGGTGCACAGAGGTGCTTTGGAAAGATGTGAAACGGGCGCAAACCCTTTAGAAACAAGGGGAAAAAGAAAACCCGTCACCCCGGAGA
>PEWE01000019.1:1898-25117 GCA_002779605.1 Zetaproteobacteria bacterium CG06_land_8_20_14_3_00_59_53
CATGTTTATTCCGTTCTTTCAGCACCCGGTGAAAACCAAACGGACAAAGCCATCACAAGGTCGGTTCGTTAAGGTTTAACCCAAGCGCCACGAGCCTCCAGCAACTTGAGCGGTCCCATCTTGAGGGCCCCGGACAGCCAGGCGATGGGCGACCTGTCTGGCGGGGTCACTTACGCAGCGTAAGCGAGTTCTACGTCGTCGTTGGCAGTTAATGCCGTTGGTCTTTTTAACGAGAGTACCATCCCGACATGCCCCACAGGGTTCAGCATCTCCGTCGAAACCGGGACGCCCCCATGAAGCGCTTAAGGCTAGACTGTTACAGTGAAACAACAAGCGCGGGAATCCATGAGCAGCAAGAGGCCGGGGTGAGAAACGTCACCGGTACAACTTGCTGTATTGCTACAGCATTGACCTAGATTAGACATGGTTTTGCGCTGTGCAGGAATATTTGCCATAAAGGCAGGCAAGCTAAAGAGGTTAATGTGGGCGAAACAACATATAGATAAAAATCCCGCCGGATTCAGCGAAGCGTACTGAAAACTGTCAGTACCGCATTGACGGCAAATGCTTCAATGCCATCAATTATCTTCGTCCGTGGGAATGTACTGATTATTGCATCGCCAAACTGGATGAATGGGTGCGCAGGCATGAACCCGGATTAGATGAGCAGGTGCAGGAAAGGGTCCATCAACTGGCTTTGCACGGAAAATGACCGGTTATACAGTGCACCGGGTTTAATGTTCTAGAGGCGTTCCCGCACGGTATCAATACGCTTCCACATATCAGGACGGAACACCTCGATCACCAGGGCACGCGTTCCGGATTCCGAGCGCAGCACCGAACGCCTTGCCCAGCAGTTAGCGAAGCGCTCTTCTCCCTTGATCTTTGCCACGCTTAAATCGGATCGCGACAACGACAGGCCGCGATCAAGCAACAAGTTGCCCAGAGGCTTCCGGCCTTCCTGCAGGTCCTGCATCAGATCTGTGGGCAGGGTATCCAGCGGAAGGATGGATTCAGCATCAAACATCACTGTGCCGCGATGCAGCAGGGACACATTGCGTCTGAGTACCGGAGCTCCCGGGTCGCAGGCCAGAATCGCCGCCTCTCCCGCGCTGGCCTTATCGACCATCTGATCGTGCAGTTGCACATCCAGATGCATGCGATGATGCCGCTCGACAAAGCGGGTGAGCGAGCCGGTGACGGTCAGCACGCCGGCCATCGTTGCCGATACACCATGCTGAGCCGCGCTCCATTGACGCACGGGCTCCCAGAGCTGGGTGGAAAGGGAAGCTGAAAACATGTCCGCATCATGGCGGCATGAGGGGGCAGGTCAAGGTGCTTGCACCCGTCTGCGGATTGCGGCGAAATACCGGCATGACGAATTCTCCATCCCCCTGTTGCCGTATCTATCTTGATGCCGAATTACATCCCGGTCAGGAGGTGGTGATCCCTGCAGATCAGGCACATTACCTGCGCCATGTGATGCGCCTGAACAGTGGAGACATGCTGACCATCTTCAACGGTCTGGGCGGAGAGTCGCTGGCCAGTATTTCTGGTCTGGCCAAAACCTATGCGAGCTGCCGTATCGAGAGCTGCGATGCCGTGAACAGGGAGCTGCCGTTCGGCGTGCATATTATCCAGTGCGCCAACAAGAGCGAAAAAATAGAGACGGTGCTGCAGAAATGCACCGAGCTGGGGGCAGCCGGATTTCAGATAGCAGCCAGCGAGCGTAGCCAGTTCCGTTTGCCGGAAGCCAAGCGTGAGGCGCGTCTGGAGCGCTGGCAGAAGATCATTATCGAGGCTGCGGAGCAGAGCGGTCGCACGGCCATTCCGAGTCTGGCATACCGCAACTCGCTGGCCGATGTGCAATGGCAGCCGCAGGCTTTTGCACTTCATCCTGTGGCAGCCCTGCCTTTCTCCGCAGTGCGGGGTGATATTGCCTCTGCTGCCGGCATCAGCCTTGCCATCGGCCCGGAGGGGGGATTCAGCGAGCGTGATCTGCAGCTTCTGCGAGCGGCCGGATGCCGTACTTTGAGTTTCGGCCCGCGCATCATGCGCACCGAAACGGCTGCGCCGGCACTGCTGGCAGGCATAGCGGCTGTACTTTAAAAAAGGATTTTCCTCCATTGTTCAAGGTGTATATGCAAGCTATGTTTTGCCGCTCGGATTTATTGGTTCGACCATAACGAAAGAATCGTATTTGCAGCTTTCAAACTGATTGCAGCTTGCTACACTTCGCAGCCGCGCCAGGGACGGCGCGAGTCAAAGGCCGATGTAGCTCAGTTGGTAGAGCAGCTCACTCGTAATGAGCAGGTCGTCCGTTCAAATCGGATCATCGGCTCCAGTTTACCCCTTCCGGCGGCACGTCTCTCCCCCCCCCCTTTTTTATACGTGCCGCCGGTCTTTTTCTAAAAACTCACGGCAGGATTGATCGACTGTTGCCGGTCTTAACCATTCGATGCAGGCGCTTCATCAGCTCCGGGTCTGCGCTGGCCAGCGGCAGGCGTACACGGAATGTGGCTCCCTTGCCCGGTTCACTTTCCACTTCAAGCTGGCCCTCGTGTGCCTCGACGATACGTTTGCTGATGGCAAGTCCCAGCCCCGCACCTCCAGCTTCGCGACAGCGCGACTCATCGGAGCGGTAGAAGCGATCGAAGATATGCGGGATGTGTTCTGCGCCGATACCGGGCCCCTGATCGGTGACTTCGATGATCGCGAAATCGTTATCGGGGAATGCTTTCAGCGTCAGCGTGGTGTTGGCAGGCGAATGCTTGTAGGCATTGTTCATCAGATTGAACAGAACCCTGCTCAGCCGGTGTTCGTCACCGATCACCGTCAGTCCGTCAATCACCTGCATATCGAGGCGCACATCTTTACTTGATAACAGGGTAAGGTGATGCTGGCCGACCTCCTCAACCAGCAGGCTCAGATCCACTTCCTCCTGCGCCAGCTCCAGCAGGCCGGCATCGGCCCGGGCCAGCACCAGCAGGCCGTCCACGATGCGGTGCATGCGTTCAATGATGTCCAGCTGCTGGCGCAATACCTCCTGATATTCAGCAGGCTTGCGGCTGCGCAGCAGGGCGACCTCGATCTCGCCACGCAGAATAGTCAAAGGAATACGCAGCTCGTGGGAGGCATCGGCGGTGAAGCGCTTCTGCGCCGAGATGCTGGATTCGAGATCGCCGAACATCTTGTTCAGGGTGCGCATCAGTCCGCGGATCTCGCGGTCGCGACTGGTCATCTCCACGCGGCAGGACAGATCGCCCTCGGCGAAACGCGTGGCTGCCTGACCGATCTCATCCATCGGTTTCAGGGCCTGTCGAGCCATGACAAAGCCGGCGTAACCGCTGACCAGCATGGAGATCAGGCCGAGCAGGCCACCCATCAGATACATCAGTTCGAAGAAGGAGTGGATCTCGGCCGTGCTGCGTCCGAGCATGATGACGGCCACCACCCGGTCGCCGCCAAGATGCACCGGCATGGCGATCACACGCAGATTGCTTTTGCGCAGCAGTGTGCCGGTGGAGAGGATGGCGGTTTCACCCTCCATGGCTTTTTGCAGCGCCATGGTCACCTCGCTGCCGCCGCGACCGATCAGCTCCTGATCGGAGGCGAAAAGCAACACACCGTTGGCACCGACCAGCGTGACCGAGCCGATGAAATGGGTCGAAAAGCTGATGATTTCCTGATTCCAGTACGGGTAGCGCGTGTTCTCAAGCTCTTCCACGATGGTGGTGGCCTGCTGGGTCAGTTCCTGATCGACGGTATCGTAAACCTGACGGGTAAGGACGAAATACAGCAGCACGGCGGCAATCAGCAGCAGAGCGAGTTCCACGGCCATATAAAGCAGGGCAAGACGACCGCGGAAGGTAGCTACAAGTTGAATGAACGGCCTGGTCAAAGCGTTGCCGCTCAGGCGCAACAGCGATGACAGGCTGAGTGAGTGGCTCACGCCGGAGGAGCATCCTCGGTCAGCATATAGCCCTGACCGCGCAGGGTGTGAATCAGCGAGACATCGAATCCCTTGTCCACCTTGTTGCGCAGATGGCTGACATAGACATCGATGACATTGCTTTCAGGATCGAAGTTCATATCCCAGACATGCTCGCCGATGCGGGTGCGCGACAGCACCCGGTCGGGGTTGCGCATCATGTATTCCAGCAGGGCATATTCCTTGGTGGTCAGGCGGATCGGCTTGCCGCCGCGCGTGACGCGTCGGCTCATCGGGTCCAGTTCAAGATCGATGATCTTCAGAATCGGGGCCTTGCTTTCCGAGCCGCGACGCAACAGGGCGCGCACACGGGCCAGCAACTCATCGAATACGAAAGGCTTGGTCAGGTAATCATCGGCTCCGGCATCCAATCCGCGCACTTTATCCTGCACAGCATCGCGAGCGGTCAACATCAGCACCGGGGTGCTCACGCCGCGCTCGCGGATCTCGGAACAAACCGTCAGGCCGTTTTTCTTGGGCAGCATGAGGTCGAGAATGATCAGATCGTATTCGTTGACTTCGGCGAGAAATCCGCCTTCCTCGCCGTCGTAGGCGCAGTCCACCGCATGCCCTTCTTCCTTCAGGCCTTTTTGGATAAACTGGGCGACGCGCTGTTCGTCTTCGACCACGAGAATCTTCATGGCGCGAGTGTAACAGTATTTTCTTGCAGGGCGAAAGTGCCGAAGAGGGGGAGAAATGCGTCGCGATGTGATTGTGTTCGATATTGAAACCGTGCCGGATGCCGATGCTGCGCGCCGCCTGCTCGGTCTGCACGACCTGCGCGTTGCCGAGGCGCGCGATGCCTTAAGCGACTACTTTCTGGAGAAAACCGAGGGGAAGAACGATTTCCCTCGCCAGCCCTTTCATCAGGTGGCGGCCATCAGCTATGCGCAACTGGTGTTCGAGCCGGGCGAGGAGGGGCCTGAACTGGTCATCCGCCGTGTGGCCAGTGGTGGCGATGCAAGGAGCTCTGAACGCGATTTGCTGGAGGGCTTCTTCGGCCTGATCGACAAGCGCGCCCCGCGTCTGGTCAGCTTCAACGGACGCGGCTTCGATATCCCCGTGCTGAAGTATCGCGCCATGGCGCACGGCCTGAGCTGTCCGCGCTGGTTCAACGAGGGGGATAAATGGAACAGCTACGATTCCCGATACTCCACCGAATACCATGTCGATCTGCTGGAGGTGCTGTCCGACCACGGCGCCTCGGCCCGCTGCTCGATGCACGAGGTGGCCTGTGCCTTCGGCATCCCCGGCAAGCTGGAAACCGCCGGTGACGATGTGCGCGGTATGTTCGAAGCAGGTCAGATCGAGGCCATCCGTAATTACTGCGAAACCGATGTCTGCACCACGCTACTGCTCTTTCTGCGCTGGCAACTCTTCACTGGTGCCCTGGGCTCCGGTGCCTACGCCCGCAGCATCCTCGGCCTGCGCCACTACCTCGAATCCGAGAGCGAGACCCGCCCGCATCTAGGCGAGTTCCTCGCCGCATGGGGGGAAGAGCAGTGAATCCGGTTGTGCATTTCGAAATGCCCTGCGATGACCGCGATCGCGCGGCGCGATTCTACACGCAGGCCTTCGGCTGGCAGGTCGAAATGCTGGGGGAGGAGATGGGTAACTACGTACTGCTGACCACCGCAGTGGCGGATGCCAGGCCGGGAGAGCCGGCAGGTGCCATCAACGGCGGACTTTATCCGAAGAAGCCGGATTGGCCGGCACAGTATCCATCCATAGTGATCGGCGTTGAGGATGTGGATGAATCCATGGCCAAGGTGATAGCCGCCGGTGGCCAGGTGCTCGGCGAACCGATGCAGATTCCCGGCATCGGTCTTTATGTCTCGTTTATGGATACCGAGGGCAATCGCAACAGTATGCTGCAGCCCGCTATCTGAAGCTGGTGCTCCGCATCAGTGCGTGGAGATGAAGTGACTATAAACCGTACGTCGGGATTTGCGTCTATGCATTCGCCACGCGGCGGGAGGACGGAGTGGGGCTGCCCTCGGGGCGGATGCCCAGACGGGCGAACAGGGTCTGGTCGTTTTCGGCGTCCTTGTTGCCGGTGGTGAGCAGCTTCTCGCCGTAGAAAATCGAATTCGCACCGGCGAGGAAGCACAGTGCCTGCATCTCGTCGGACATCGCTTCGCGGCCTGCGGACAGGCGGATGTGACTGGCCGGCATGGTGATCTTGGCGACAGCGATGGTGCGGATGAAATCGAACGGGTCGAGATCATCGAGATCCTGCATCGGTGTTCCCTCCACTTTCACCAGCATATTGATGGGCACGGATTCCGGATGCGGATTCATGCGTGCCAGCTGCGCGATCATGCCGGCGCGGTTCCTGATGGTTTCGCCCATGCCCACGATGCCGCCGCAGCAAACGCTCATGCCTTCTGCACGCACATTCTTCAGGGTATCCAGACGCTCCTCGTAGGTGCGCGTGGAGATGATCTCTTTGTAGTATTCCGGATCGGTATCGAGATTGTGGTTGTAGTAATCCAGTCCGGCTTCACTGAGCTTTTTGGCCTGTTCTTCGCTGAGCATGCCGAGGGTGGCGCAGGCTTCCATGTCCATGGCTTTGACCTCGCGGATCATGTCCAGCACCAGATCGAACGCACGCCCCTTGGGTTCGCGCCATGCGGCACCCATGCAGAAGCGGGTGGCGCCCTTTTCCTTGGCGATGCGTGCAGCCTTCATCACCTCGTCTTTCTTCATCAGCAGTTCGGATTCCACCTCGGTGGTGTAGCGCGATGACTGCGGGCAATACTTGCAGTCCTCCGGGCAGCCGCCGGTCTTGATGGAGAGAAGCGTGGAGAGTTGCACCTCGTTGGCATCGAAATGCGCCCGGTGCGCCTGTTGCGCACGGAAGATCAGGTCGTTGAAGGGCAGCGCGAACAGCGCCTCGATGTCTTCCACAGTCCAGTCGTATCGCATGGCTTTTACCTCTCGTTAACCGCTTGGGCGCGAAGAGTAAACGTACGGTCGGCGAAGCGCAAAGCCGGCGAGGTGTCAGCTTTCGGGATGGTAGTTCAGAGAGGCCAGATGTTTGCGGGTCGGCAGGATATGGTGTAGCGACATGGACAGGGAATCGAAGCCCATATTCATCAGGCGCTCGGTCCATTTCAGGTCGGCAGCCAGTTCGCCGCACATGGCGATCGGGATGCCGGCCTTGTGTGCCGCCTGCACACTCATGCGCAGCATCGGCTCCAGGGCCGGATGCGCTGCGCTGTAAAGATAAGTGACCTCTTCATCGGCGCGGTCGGCTGCCAGTGTGTATTGGATCAGGTCGTTGGTGCCGACAGAAAAGAAATCGCTGATCTCTGCAAGCGCATCGGCAATGATCACTGCAGCTGGAACTTCGATCATGGTGCCCAGCGGCGGGATCTTTTCGATGCCCAGTTCTGCTGCGGCCTCGACAAGCAGTCTGCGTACCTCCTGCATCTCCTCCACCTGACTGACCATCGGGACGAGAATCTGCAAGTCGCCTTTATTCGAGGCGCGCAGCAGGGCACGCAACTGGTCATGCAACAGCGTGCTGCCGGCATGCAGCAGCAGACGGACGCCGCGCAGGCCGAGAGCGGGATTGGCCGCGATCACCCGGTGGCCGGTGAACTGCTCGAACAGCAACGGCTTCTCGCCGCCGATGTCCATCAGCCGGAAGGTGACGGGAAGGCCCCGCATGGTACGCATGACCTTGGCGTAGTGCTGATACTGGGCTTCTTCGTCGGGCATCTGATCGGATGTGCTGAGCAGGAATTCCGTTCGGTACAGGCCTACGCCTTCGGTGCCGAGCTCCAGAGCCTGAGGGAGCTCTTCCTCCAGCTCCAGATTGGCCATCAGGCGAAGCGCATGCCCGTCGCGACTGCGTGATGCCTGTCCTGCAAAGGCCTGCAGGTCTCGCTCCACATTCTCGACCCCGCGAGCCAGTACGCGGTACTCGTTCTCCACGTCGGGCGTCGGATTGCTCAGCCAGACACCTTGTTCGCCATCGATGACAATGCGGTCGCCGTCATTGATGAGTTGCAGGGCATCCTCGGCGCCCATCAGGGCCGTGATACCGATGCCTCGGGCGATGATGATGCTGTGCGCGCTGGGGCCGCCCTTTTCGGCGATGAATGCGGCAACACCCTGACGCCACAGGCGCAATACGCCGATAGGTGTGAAATCGGTACCGGCGACCACCAGCGGCTCATCGCCGCTTGCCTGTAAGGCTTCGTGTCCCGCGCCCGAGAGGTGACTGAGGATGCGCTGCCCGATGTGCTGGATGTCGCTCTTGCGGGCACGCAGGTAGGCATCATTGATGCCGTCGAACACATTGGCGATGTCCTGGATCTGCCGGTGCACCGCCCACTCGGCATTGATGCCCTCATCCCTGATGCAGTGAATCACCTTCCGGGAGAGTTCAGCATCCAGCAGCATCAGCCGCTGGGCATCAAGGATGTGCAGCGGTTCCTGACTCTCCAGATCCATCAGGTGGCGGCGCTCGTGGTCGAAATCGGATACTGCATCGGTCAGAGCCTGTTCAAAGCGGGCTATTTCGGCCGATATGCGCTCCGCCCCGATGCGTATCTCGGGAATCGGGAATTCACCGCCGTTCACCTTCTGCACACGCCCGATCACGATACCCGGACTGCATGCCGCAGCCTTTCCCTTCAGCATCTTGCCGGGGCTGGTCATTCCGCCTCGCCGAAGCGTTCTTCGATCAATTGCACAATGGCATTGAGGGCTGCCTCGTCGCGCTTGCCCTCGGTGCGGATGGTGATGCTCGTGCCCTTGGCGGCGGCCAGCATCATGATGCCCATGATACTCTTGCCGTTCACCTCCACATTGCCCTGTGAGATGAACACCTCGCAGGGATACGCGGCGGCCGTGACGGCCAGTTTGGCCGAGGCGCGCGCATGCAGGCCGAGCTTGTTGCAGATGACAATCGTTTGTTCAGCCATGTTCGCCATCCTTGTTCTGCATCAGTTCTGAGGCGATATGCATGTGCTGCCTGCCGGATTCGCGTGCCTCGATGGCCAGACGCTTCAGGTCGGTGATCGATTGCCGCAGACTGGCGGCTTTGACCAGCATGGGAAGATTGAAGCCTGAAACGACCTCGATATGATGCTTCTGCATGCTGGCCAGCGCCAGATTGCACGGGGTTCCACCGAACATATCGGCAAACACCAGCACCCCGTTGCCTGCTTCACAGCGTTTGATCAGGCGATCGAGACGCTGGCGCAGCTCGCTCATGTCCGCATCGATATCGGCATCCACACCGATGCTCAGCGAAGCAGTCAGGGATTGCGGTCCGAGCACATGATCAAGGGCAGCGAGCATGGCCTCGCCGATATCCTGATGCGCCACGACGACGAGGCCGATCACCGTGCAGTCTCCTTGAGCGATGGCAGTTCGCGGTGTCGGACAAGCGGCTCCACGCCCATGATGTCTCTGGCAAATGCCGCCATACGTTCGGTCATGTACACCGAGCGGTGCCGTCCGCCGCTGCATCCGAAGGCCAGCGTGAAATAGCGTTTTCTCTCACGGATCATCTGCGGCCAGATGAATCCCAGCCATTCCTGCAGTCTGCGCGCGGTTTCTTCGACCTCCCCATGTCCTTGCAGGAATTCGATCACCGGAGCATCCCGGCCGGTCAGAGCGGCCATGCCCGGTGCATAATGCGGATTGGGAAGAAAGCGCATATCAATCACCATATCGGCATCCGCCGGCAGGCCGAAGCGATAGCTGAACGACATCAGGGTGAGGGTGAGAGCGGCACAGCTTTCATGATTGCGTATATGCTGTCTGCGCCAGAAGGCCTCGACATTATCAGCCAGTTCATAGGGATTCAGGCCGGAGGTGTTGAGCACCTGATCGGCGCTGTCGCGTAGTTTGGCCATGCACTTCCTTTCCATGCGGATGGCATTCGGCAGGTCTTCGTTCGGGGCGAAGGGATGGCGGCGGCGTACCGTGGAGAAGCGGCGTTGCAGAGCTGCATCATCCGCCTCCAGAAAAATAAGACGCCAGCCGTGATTGCTGCTGCGCAGCAGCTCCAGTTCGCGATGCAGATCCTGCGGGGAAGCGCTGCGGATATCGACGCACACCGCCATCTCGCGGCCGCGCTGCAGCACATCCTCGGCCCAGCCGGCAAGCAGCGGGAGGGGAAGGTTATCGGTGCAGAAGCAGCCGAGATCCTCCAGTGCGTGCAGGGCGGTACTTTTCCCTGAACCGGAAAGTCCGGTGATGATGATGCCCATCAGGTGTCCTTTACCGGCACGGGGTTCATATGCCCCCGCCGTGCTGGATGCGGTGCTCCAGCTCCTGCATGAAGGCCTTGCCGCTTTCAATGCCGCGCTGTTTGAGCAGCTGATTGCGCGCCGCCACCTCGACCAGCACGGCAAGCGAACGGCCCGGCCTCACCGGCAGCAGCGCCTTGGGCAGGCGAACCTCGTGCAGTACGACGCTGGCATCGTCACCCAGCAGGCGGATCTGTTCGGACATATCGTCCCAGTGCACCACTTCGAGGATCAAGCCGACGCGCTTGGCATCGGTGATGGCGGCCGCACCGAACAGGTCGCGGATATTGAGGATGCCGATACCGCGGATCTCCATGTGATATTTCAGGGCCTCGGGACTGCGCCCGACCAGCACATCGGTGCCCACGCGCGACAGCTCGACCATATCGTCGGCGATCAGGCGGTGCCCGCGCGATACCAGCTCCAGCGCGATCTCACTCTTGCCGATGCCGGACGGACCGGTGACCAGCACGCCGAGACCGAAAATGTCCAGATACACGCCGTGCTGATAGGTCCGCGGCGCAAGCCTGCGGCTCAGATACAGCATCATATTGGTCATGAAGTTCTGCGATTCCAGCGGAGTGGAGATCAGCGGCGTGTCGGTCCTCTTTGCGGCCTCGATCATGATCTCCGGCACATGCATGTCGTAGGTGACGACCACACAGGCAAGGCGCAACTCGAAAACTGCATCCACAGCCTTTTTCCGTTCCGCTTCCGGGCGGGTGGCCAGATAGCCCAGTTCGGATTTGCCGACGACCTGCAGACGGTAGTCGTTGAGCTTTTCAAGATAGCCGGCAAACGCCAGTGAGGGTTTTTCGACGCGTGGATGATCGATGTAACGCCCCAGACCGGCCTCGCCGGTCAGCACCGTCATTTTCAGGACTTCGCCCTGATCCTTGATGACCTGACTGACAGAGACGCGACTATTATCCTCCTGCATCGCTTCTTCCGCCTGCCTAGTTTCTTGCCGGGTGAATGGCAAAAAGGGCCGAAATCTCCTCGGCCGTGCCTGCCTGCATCACCGCCGTGCGCACCGACTCCTTTTGCAGGGCGCGGGCCAGACCGGCCAGCAGCTCAAGGTGCGAACGGTCCTCGTCCTTCGGAGCCAGCAGCACAACGACGATATGCACCGGCTTGCCGTCGATGGCATCGAAATCGATACCGCCGCTATGACGAACCAGTGCAGTGATGGGCGTTTCGAGATCGGGCAGTCGGCCATGCGGGATGGCGATGCCATGGCCGATTCCCGTGCTTCCAAGCTTCTCTCGCTCCATGATCACGGCCATCGCCTGATCGGGATCGATCGACGGCAGCGCCTCAAGCACCTCCGCGATGATGGCCGCCTTGCTGCCCGATTCGGAGTGCAGCAGGACGGCATCAGCGGGGATCAGAGATACAACAGGTGCGGTCACGCCTGCTCGGGGGCGATCCAGCCCAGTTTGCCGTCCTGACGGCGGTAAAGAACGTTCATGCTGTTGGTTTCCTCATTGGTGAATACCAGCAGCGGCTGGCGGTCGGAAAGCTCCAGCTGCATCACAGCCTCGTCCACGCTCATCGGCTTCACCGACATGTGTTCCAGCTCCAGCACGCCCGGCATGTGATCGGCCGGGATCTCATCCTCGTGATCGGCCAGCTCCAGCACCTTGTGCGAGACGGCGATCGATGATTCGTTCAGCGGCACAGCCTCATGCTTGCGCATCTTGGCGCGGTAGCGCTTGAGCTGGCGGTTCA
The DNA here is from genome assembly GCA_002779605.1 of Zetaproteobacteria bacterium CG06_land_8_20_14_3_00_59_53. GTDB lineage: Bacteria > Pseudomonadota > Zetaproteobacteria > Mariprofundales > Mariprofundaceae > UBA1543. The sequence continues at coordinate 13,893 of PEWE01000019.1, forward strand.
GCTTGTCCACCACGCCATCGATCGAGGCATACATATCCTCGGTGACATGGCTGCCGTGAATGGTCAAACGGTTGGCCTGAATCGTAACCTCGCAGCACTGGCGGAATTTCTCGACGCCCAGTACCACATGCACGTCCACGACCTGGTCGAAGGAGTGCTTCAGATGCATCAGCTTTTCCTTCGTGTAGGCCTTCAGCGGCTCGGTTAATTCGATATGCCTTCCCGTGATCGATACTTGCATATGCTACCTCCTGGTGTGTCGTGATGTTCCAGCCTGCCTGCGGCGTTGGCTGGTGGGCGGGATGCCCATACTTTCCCTGTACTTCGCCACAGTCCGTCTGGCGATTTCTATACCTTCCGCACACAGGCGATCTGCAATCGCCTGATCCGAAACCGGTCGGCCCGCAGGTTCCGACTCGATCAGTGTCTTGACCCTCAGCTGCACCCTGTAAACCGAAATCGTGCCGCCGCCCCGCGTCGGCAGACCGGCGGAAAAGAAGCGGCGCATCTCGATCAGGCCGAGAGGCGTTTCGGCATACTTTCCATTGGTGACGCGGGAGATCGTAGATTCGTGCAGTCCGACATCCTCGGCCACATCCTGCAAGGTAAGCGGCTTGAGGCCAAGTGCGCCGTATTCAAGAAAGGCTCGCTGCCGTTTGGCCAGACAGGTGGCGACCTTGTGCAGGGTCTCGCGGCGCTGATCCAGCGCGTGCAGCAGCCATTTTGCCTCGCGCGTGGCGTTGTCGATGAACTCTCGGTCGGAGCCCTGCCAGCTGCGCCCCTGCCATTGGTCGCTCATGCGCACACCCTGCCAGCCGTAGCCCGGCACCTCGATCTGAATGTCGCCCTGGGCGGTGCGGTGAAAAACGATTTCCGGTCTGATATAGATGCTTTCCTGTCCCCGCAGGCCGTGACCGGGAAACGGGTCGAGCCGGCGCAGCCGGGCGCGGGCTTCCGCGACATCCTGAACATCGCATTCGGCCTGTTTGGCCAGCTCGCTATCGCTTTCAAACAGGGCATCCGGGAAGTGCAGCAGCAATTGGCGGGCAAGCGCATCGCGGGCATTGTCGTCCTCCAGTTGCAGCACCAGACATTCGGTCAGATCGCGGGCGCCGATACCCGGCGGGTCGAGCTCATGGATGACCTCGTGAAGCGCCTTCTCCAGCACATCCGCATCGCAGCCCAGATCGCGGGCGGCTTCGCCGAGGTCGGTGCGCAGATAGCCATCGTCGTCGAGCATGTCGATCAGCGCATGCGACATGGCGCGCAGATCATCGGGCATGGGTTGCCGGTCAACCTGTTCGTGCAGTGATTGCGCGACGGTCTGTTCGTCCTGCCACTGCTGGTCGCGCATGTCCGGGCCTTCGGCCGCAGATGACTGGCTGTACATCGATTCCCAGCGGTTGTCGCCGGATTCCCGCCATTCATCCTGTTCGCGGGCCTCCTGGGCTGATGCCTCGTGCTGGGATTTTGCCGGATCGGCAGGGCGTTCCTCGACCTCGAGAACCGGGTTGCACTCCAGACATTCCTCGATGTAGGCATCGAGGTCCATGGCATTCATGGCCAGCACCTTCAGGCTCTGGGTCAGTTGCGGGGTCAGCGCCAGACGCTGCCCGAGCTTTTGCGACAGCTTAGTTTGCATGTGCCTGTCTGATCTCGATCAGTGTGTCTGGGGGAGCCGCATGGGCATTTTCAACGGAGAACGTCATCGCTGGCATATTTATAGACCAGCGGCAGGGGATGCACAAGCATTTCTTCCTGTTGCGATAGCGTTCTCTGCTGCCGTAAGCAGATCTCAGTTTTTGCTGGCCGCGCGCAACGGAGCGATCAGGGCCTCAAGCTCGCCATTGCCGGACATCTCGGTGACGATGTCGCAACCGCCGATGAACTCGCCCTTGATATAGATCTGCGGGATGGTCGGCCATTCCGCATAGATCTTGATGCCTTCGCGCACGGCGGGATCAAGCAGCACATTCACTGCGGCATACGGGATGCCGGTGGCGTTCATGATCGCGACGACCCGCTGCGAAAATCCGCACTGCGGAAATTCGGGTGTACCCTTTATGAACAGCACCACGTCGTGGGTTTTTACCAGATTGTCGATACCCTGCTGGATCGGGTCGGTATGGGTTGATTCGGTGGTCATGCTATCTCCTGTGGTTAGGGTGTACGGGTTATCAGGGCCAGTGCATGAACGCGCTGGCGCATATGCTCGCCGAGCGCTGCATACACCATCTTGTGCTGTGCCACGCGGCTCTTGCCTGTGAAGGCGGCCGATATCACCGTCATTTCGAAATGGTCGTCGCCCGAGAACAGTCCGACCTCGACCTGTGCATCAGGAATATGCATGCGGACAAGTTCGGCCAGTTGCTCGGGGCGGGGGATGGCTGTGTCGGAATTGCTCTGGGTCATCTGCGGCATGCTAGCCGGATGCGCGGGGAAGTAACACACTGCTGCATTGCGGCCATTCGGATGACTTTGGCGGCAGGATCGAGCCATGCGATATGTTATGTTTCGATTTGTGATGCGGATCACCAAAAATCGGAGATTCGAGGCTGAAAGCATGATTGTTTTCAGTTTGCTTTCAGTTTTCCCGCCCAGGCTCGCGTCTGGATCAAGGCCTGTGGCCGATCAAAGGAGTCTAATCATGTTTTCATTGCTTCGCATTTGCAGTGCGGTACTGACCATTGCCTTTACCGCGACACCGGCGCTGGCCGCACGGGTACAGGCCGAGGAGCCGCTTTATCCGGTGAGCAGCGTCGTGCATCTCAAGGGAACCGATGTCGTGAATCCCTCGATTGCCGGAAATCATATCGTGTACAGCACGAGATCCCTGACGGAATTCCGTGTCGTGCAGGCCGAGGTGTCCAATCCGGCCAGCGAGATCAGCCGCATCAAGCCGCGCTGGCTGAAAGAGGCGCTGCGGTTCGGCGTCGCCCTTGATAACGGAAAAATCGGTTATGTCAGCAATCGCATGGGTCCGGTGTCCGCGTGGATGCGACAGGGTCAAGGTGACGGCCATGTGCTTATCGGAAATATGGGCAGCTACCTTGGTGCGATGGTGCCGATGAACCTGCACGCCTCCCATGACGGCCAGGTCTGGTGTTTCGACACGCCGATGGAAAAGGTGCTGCAGTCGCGTGCCATCACCCAGTTTGAAGACACAGCCAAGCACCCTGAGCTGCTTGCCCAGACATGGCGTTTCTATGATTCCAATTTCTTCGAGCACAAGATGGGTTACAAGGCGACCGAGACCGGTGTGCTCAGCAAGTTCGACAGCCCGGCTCTGTTTATTCTGAAGCGCGCCAACGCCGAACTGAGCATGATCCCCAACGCCATGGACGGCGCCGTTTCGCCGGATGGCAAGCACATCGCCTTTGTGCGCAACAACGGTGGTAACTACGATATCTGGATGCAGGATGTCGATGGTAGCAATCTGCTGCAGCTCAGCGACACCCAGTACGGCGAATTCGAGCCGGCATGGAGTCCGGATGGAACCCGCGTGGCTTTCGCCTCCAACCGCGACAGCAAGGGTGAGGTGCGCGAAACCTCGATCTATGTGGTGGATGTGAAGAGCGGCCGGGTGACCCGCCTGACCAACGGCAGCGTCAGCGACGGCGCGCCGGCATGGAAGGACGACCACACCATCATCTTCCATTCGAATCGTGACCCGAAGGGTTCCGGGAACGATACCGTTTCCACCTGGGGCCTGTGGCAGGTCTCGTTTTAATATATGAACACCAAATCATGGAGAAAGAACATGCGTAAATCATTGTTGGCTATTACCACCATCATGCTTGCCTGGAGTGTTCCGGCACAGGCCGAGGATCTGCTCGGCTGGCTGGACAAGGCCGGCGTGAGTGCACCGGGCGAGAAAGAGGCACCTGCCGATGCGGCTGCCCTGCTCACGCTGGAGCCCGGCGAGAACGAGATGTATGCCAAGCCCTCACCGGACGGCAAATATCTGATGAGCATCAGCAGCAAGGGCAAGCAGACCTGGGTGTCGCGCCGCTTCGTCGAAAACGGTGACCCGGCCAATGTGATTACCGAGGACGGCCATGCATTCGATTCCGTGAACTGGAAGGATGCCGGCCATGTGTATTTCTTCTCCGATCGTGCCGGCGGGCTCGGTCTGTGGGAGAAGATCTCCGATGGCGAGGGTATGCAGCGCCGTCTGATGACCATGCGCGGCAATTTCACCGAGCCGGTGCTGTTGCCGGATGGCTCCGTGCTTGCGGTTCACCTGAGCACAAGCGCGCCGGCTGGCGCTTCGCATGCCGGCAGCCGCAGCAAGTCTGATGATTTTGACAACTGGAGCATGGAAGGTTTTGTAACCGGGCTGGTGCTGATCAATCCCGAGGGGGATATGCACACTCTGACTGAAGGCATCAATCCGGCGCTTTCGCCGGACGGTCAGTGGGTGGTTTTCTCCATGCCGATGGGGCGCAGCTATCACCTGTTCCGCATGCACCCGGATGGCTCTGATCTGATTCAGATCACCGATGCGCGCGCTGTGGATGTGCAGCCGTCGTGGAGCCCGGACGGCAAATGGATCGTGTTCACCTCCAATCGCGAAGAGGCCGATCTGCGCCACAAAAAAGGCAATAACTGGGATGTATGGGCGATCGACCCGACCGGGCGCAACCTGACCCGGCTGAGCATGGATGATGCCCGCGACGGCGGGGCAAGGGTGGGCACGGATGGTCGTGTGTATTTCCATTCCGACCGCAAGGTAAGCCAGGAGCAGGCCCAGGCCCGTGACATCAAACGCGCCGAACAGGGCTTCCACATCTGGACGTTGCCGTTACCATCCGCAGCTGCGGCGGTACCGGCCGGCCAGTAAGACAACCCCTTTCAGGAGGCGCACATGGATGAGATGGCGATGGAAGACGAAAAGCCGGTAAACATGTGCGCCTGTCTGAACAGGTCTTTTGCCGAGTTGAAAAAGCTCGGCAGCCTGGAGGCTGCGCAGGCAGCCGGCGCAGGCGTGGAATGCAGCGGTTGCGTTCCTTACCTGAAGCTGGTGTTCGAGACCGGCGAAACCGAATTCGCCATCGACGATCCGCGCATCCCCGAAGAGGATTTCGGTCAGTAAATACTCACCGGCTCCTCGCCCTGATCGGGCAGCCGGGGTATGACAGTGACAGGCCGATGATGGATACTCCGGCCATGCAAACGCCTCACCATATGCTTAAGACCCTCTTCGGCTACGATGCCTTCCGGCATCATCAGGCGGAGATCATCGATGCCCTGCTGGCCGGCCGCGATGTGCTCACCCTGATGCCCACCGGTGGCGGCAAATCCATCTGTTACCAGATTCCCGCTCTGCTGCGTCCCGGCACCGGCATCGTCATCTCCCCGCTGATCGCGCTGATGCAGGACCAGGCGGATGCGCTCAGGCAGCTCGGCGTGCGTGCGGCGCTGCTCAATTCCTCGCTGGATGCGAAAGCGCAAAGGCAGGTGGAGCAGCAGCTGCTGGCCGGTGAGCTGGATATCCTGTACATGGCACCGGAGCGTCTGCTCAACGATTGGACGCTCGATCTGCTGGCGCGCTGCGACATTGCGCTGTTCGCCATTGATGAGGCGCATTGCGTATCGCAGTGGGGGCATGATTTCCGCAAGGAATACCAGCAGCTGAGCATGTTGCACGAGCGATATCCGAAGGTGCCGCGCATCGCGCTGACCGCCACAGCCGATGTCCGTACGCGCGGCGAGATCGTCTCGCAACTGGCCCTGCAGCAGGCGCAGGTGTTCATCAACAGCTTCGACCGGCCGAATATCCATTACGCCATCGCCGAGAGCGGCGGAGGTCGCGATGCCCTGTGGAAGTTCCTTTGCGAACAGCATCCTGCGGATGCCGGCATCGTCTATTGCCTGAGCCGCAACGGCGTGGATGGCACCAGCCAGTGGCTGAACGACAAGGGGCGCGAGGCTCTGCCCTACCATGCCGGGCTGCCGCAGGACGTGAGGCAGAGGCATCAGCAGCGCTTTCTGCGCGAGGAGGGGCTGATCATGGTGGCCACCATCGCCTTCGGCATGGGTATCGACAAGCCGGATGTGCGTTTCGTGGCGCATATGAACCTGCCGAAGAACATCGAGGCCTACTATCAGGAAACCGGGCGAGCCGGACGCGACGGCCTGCCTGCCGATGCATGGATGAGTTATGGCCTGAAGGATGTGATCAACCTACGCCTGTTCACCGACAACAGCGATGCGGAAGAGCAGTTCAAGCGCGTGATGCATCAGAAAACCGATGCCATGCTCGGGCTTTGCGAGCTGACCAGTTGCCGCCGTCAGGCCCTGCTGGCCTATTTCGACGAGCAGCTGGCAGAGCCCTGCGGCAACTGCGACAACTGTATCAATCCGCCGGAGACCTGGGATGCCACCATTGCCGCGCAGAAGGCGCTTTCATGTGTGTATCGCACGGGAGAGGGTTTCGGCGCGCAATACGTCATCCATGTGCTGCTCGGCAAGGAGGATGAGCGCATCTCACGCAACGGCCACGACATGCTCAGCACCTTCAATATCGGTGGCGAGCACAGCGGCGCGGAATGGCGCGGCATCTTCCGGCAGTTGATCGCGCATGGCTATCTGGCTGCCGATGCCGAGGGCTTCGGGGTCCTGCGACTCACCCCGAAGGCATGGGGCCTGCTTAAGAAAAGCAGCAATCCGCAGCCGGTGATGCTGCGCAGGTTGCGCAAACCGCCGAGGGAAAAGGTCGGAAAGAAACGTTCCGGCTCTGCTGCGCGACAGTCTCTGTCGGATCAGGATCAGGCTTTGTTCGAGGCACTGCGTGCGCTGCGCAGCCGGTTGGCAAAGGAACAGAATGTGCCGCCGTATGTGATCTTCCCGGACAGGACTTTGAATGAACTGGCCGTCAGCAGGCCTGCCACGCAGGCGCAGATGCTGGATGTATCCGGTGTCGGCGAGGTCAAGCGGGAGCGCTACGGCGAGGATTTTCTGAACGAGATCCGGCAGTTCGAATCCGGCGCGTAATCAGGAGGAAGCCATGCATATCACCATTGTCCATGTCCACGTGAAGCCCGATTGCATCGAGGCATTCATTGCGTCTTGCAGGCTCAATCACGAGGCATCGATTCTGGAGCCGGGCAACCGCCGTTTCGATGTGCTGCAGTCGGCTGAAGATCCGACCCGTTTCGTACTCTACGAGGCCTATGCTGCTGCCGCCGATGCCGCATCCCACAAACAGACGGCGCATTATCTGGCATGGCGCGATACGGTTGCCGATATGATGGCGGAAGCGAGACAGGGCGTGCCATATAAAGGGCTGTTTCCGTCGGCATAGCGTGAATTTCCATCAGGCAAGCCGGAGAAGCGCGATGGTTGAAATGTCATCGGCCTTGCCTACTATCACACGACAAAATCAATATAAGGGAGATGACCATGTCATTTAATTTCCTTCGTCATATCAGCCCCGCCATCATCGCGGCTTCATGTTTGGTGATCGCAGCACCTGCCGGTGCCGAGGACCTGTCCGCATGGAAGCTGCCAGCGGTTCCTGTGCCGGCTGACAACCCGCAGTCCGAAGCCAAGATCGCCCTCGGTCATCAACTCGCCTTCGACACCCGCCTTTCCAAGAACGATTCCATCAGCTGCGCCGGCTGTCATCTGCCGTTTGCAGGTGGCGGCGGTCATACCCCGCGCGCCTTCGGGCATGGCGGCGAGTTGGGTCGCTGGGCCCCGACATGGGTGAATTCGGCTTACTCCACTTCGTTGTTCTGGGATGGTCGTGCAGCCTCGCTTGAAGAGCAGACCGGCGCCCTGATCGATGCCAGGGGCAATCACATGGGGCCGATCAGTGCGCCACCCGAGATGGCTGGCGATGTGCCGACCGTGGTGAACAAGCTGAACGCCATACCTGCATACAGGAAGGCCTTCAACAAGGCCTTCGGCGAGGATGCCACGCCCGGGAACATCGCCAAGGCGATTGCCGCCTACGAGCGTACGCTGGTGGCCACCGATTCGCCGTTCCAGCGTTATGTGAACGGTGACGACAAGGCCATATCAAAGGCCGCCAAGCGCGGTTTCGATCTGTTCCGCGGCAAGGCGCTGTGCATCGAGTGCCACACCGCGCCATTGATGACCGATAACGATTTCCACAACATCGGCGTGCCGCAGGTCGGGCCTCTTGCAGAAGACGAGGGTCGTTATGCCGTCACCAGGGACAAGGACGATATGGGCGCCTTCAAGACCCCGACCCTGTACAATTCGGCGTCTCTGGCCTTCTTCATGCATGATGGCGCGATGTCCACCATGCAACAGGTGATCGAGCACTACAACAAGGGCGGCGATGCGAAGAACAAAAACCAGTCCTCGCTGATCGAACCGCTCAAGCTAAGCAAGGCGGAAGTGGCCGACCTGGTCGTCTTCATGGAAACCCTTACGGACGACAGGTTGAATCGCATTCACCGGCCCGAGCTTCCCTGAGATCCATTGTCCCTGTTTGTTCCGGGCGGGCCATCGGCCCGCCCTTTTTATTTCCGCACCAACTTTTATCGGGGGAACGGTAACTTGACTGCGGGAGCGGGCAATGTCCTGATTTTGTTGGGAAGCTTCAGGAAGCTGGTTCGCTTGGGATCATTCGGGAACTGGTCCAGATAGTTGGGTAGGCTATCGCCATCCGAATTCACCTTCTCAAACTCATTGCTTGAGGACAGGGCTGGAATAGGAGTTCCAGGAAACTGGCTGCTAAAGGTTTTAGATAAGTCCGCTGGAATCAGACCAAGGTCTGGAAAGATATAGATGGAATCGGTTATTTCCCTGATCCTCCCGGTTCTATCTCTTAGCTTGTAGCTGTACGAGTCCATACCCTTGTAGCCGGCATTCGGGGTATACAAAAGTTGCCCGCCCCGGTTCAGCGAAAGTCGGCCATGCGCCGGGCGTCTTGCAGACAGCGATACGCTCAGTGTCTTGTCGATAAACGGTGACAGCGGTTTGATGATCAATGGCGTATTTTCGTTGGTTACGCTCAAACGCTTGCAGGCGAGCTCAGTGATGCAGGCGCCGTCTTCGATCCAGTCCTTCAGCAGGGTATAGTATGCATCGTCCTGACCAAGGACTTTGCCCACCTGATGCCTTTGCTTGAAGTTATGGTAGTCCGCCAGCAGGCCGGATGGTTTAGATAAAAGACGTGCGACGAAATTTCCGTTTTCATCGATGGCGTATTTTTTAAGAAGCGTCATGTCCAGCACTTCAGGGGGGTCGTCGAATGGCTGGTAACCGGCCGAGTCCGGAAGTTTGTGACATGCCATGCATCGGGCGTTCGTAGGTGAATTCCGAATCGATGATTCGTAGGTCACCCTGGCAAACGGGTCGCTGACAACCGTGATCGTGGTCGATGCCACGGCGGATGTCTCCGAGGTGAGTCCCCCTCCCTGTATCCGACGGCCGGTAACGGTGAGCGAGACTGTATATCTTCCGGCGCGCGATGCTGTGAATGTCGGCGTGGCAGATGATGTGGCGGACAGACTGGCGCCGGATGTGGGCGTCAGTGACCAGAGGAAATCCGAGGCAAGAACTTCGGACGGTGAGAAGCTGCCGCTACCATCCAGTTGCAAGGGCCTTCCCGTGATCTGGCTGCTGTATGCGCCCGGGATGGCAATGGGCCTGCCCGGTCTGACGGCAACGGGGTTTCCGGAGGCGTCAGGGGCGGTCTGGATAAACGGGTCATACTGGTTGATATAATCGACAAAAGACTGAACAGCTGCGTTGTCACTCCAGAATTTGTTATACGTCACCAGTGCCATCGGCATGGTGGTGTGCTCGAAAACGGTTTTTGCCGTTTGCTTGTAGAGCCCGTGCAGGTCCAGTGTGGAGTCTAGATCCATTTGCGAATCGAAAGACTCAGGTGGAAAGGTGCCGTAGGAGCCCACGATAGGGTCGCTGTTCCGAAAGCTCGCAGTGAAATCGCTTTCAGGGAAAGCTCTTTGAATATGGCAGGCTCGACAATATTTCGCGATAACAGTTTTATAAAAGGACTTGTTTGTCGCCTTTTCGGCATTGGTATCTCCGGTTTTCCATCCATCCGGTACATAGGCGCCGTTAAAGTCCCGGGGTAGCTCGCTCCCTCCGTACCAGCCCTCGACAAGCTCGCGTGCGGCCCGGGTCGGGTCGGTGAGGAGCATCAGTCGGTTGAGTTCTTTGAAATTATCCTCCTGGTTCGCGCGACTGAATGTTCCGGAGCCCAGGCTGGACTCGGCTCCGTCCGATGCGGCGACATTGGGGTCGTGAAATTTGTAGAGGTCCGGGTCCCAGGGCAAGAATCCGCCGCCGAAGTTTCCCTCCCCGGCACCGCGATAGGCAGGATCATGCGGCTTGAAGACCCCGGCGATATCAACTCCTCCCGGATAGCCGCCATGACAGGTGGCGCATAGGCCGGGAAAGGCCTCCTGTTTGCCGCGACCTGTCAAATCCAGTTTTTCCACGCGCGGCAAGTCGCCATTGGTGAATGTGGGCTTGCCGTCTTGGTTCTGATAGCCGTAAAACTGGGTGAAAAGCGGTCCATTGAGTTTCACTGCGCCGTATTCCATCACAACGGCTGCCAACATGGCGGATGTGTCTCTTTGCTGAAAAGCGGCGATGCCACTCGCGAAATCCGCGTAATTTTCCAGGAGCGCAACGACTTTGCCATTGAAGTTGCGCATGTAGATGTTGCGAACAAAACCGAGGTCGGTGGCATTGCGATACAGTGCATGTTCCACGCCGATGTTCCTGAGCGCATCGTCATCGAGCACATGGCCCTCAGCATCCTTGAGGACCGAGTCGTCGAGCCCGTTCAGCACCCTCCATGCTTCGATCGTTGTGCGTTGGCCGCTCGGGTCGACGGCCGCGTAATAGGCTTTGGCGCTCTCCTCGGTGTCCGCCAGATTGCTTTCCGCAAACTGCAGGAATTTATCGTGATCCAGTGGCGGAATGGGAGCGCTCGGATGAGCGGTCGGCCTGATCAGAAGAGCCGGGGGCGTTCGCAGTAGAGGCTTGGCAATGATCTGTTGATTGAAGGTTTGAGCGTATGGTGTGTTGTAAGTTCCGGTAAACGCAATCATACAGGCAATGAGTAGAAAAGCTGCGCAGCTTCTGGTTCTCGAAAAAAAGAAAGTATTCATAGTCCCCTCGACGTCACCCCATCTTGAGTAGCAGTCCCGTTTAGAGTCCGGACCTCACTGTAGCCGATTTTGCAGCTAATTGCTTTGCATAGGCGGCAGGTG
>PEWE01000008.1 GCA_002779605.1 Zetaproteobacteria bacterium CG06_land_8_20_14_3_00_59_53
GCAGCGGTGTCCTCCGGAAAAGTTGCTTGGTGGTACAAACAACCTAACCAGGGGCACCGCTCGCTTTAACCCCTATTTCCCGCCAATCCGCGATGAACCCTTTTTTTGTCTGTTCGGACTGCATAGTCTCAAGGCATGCGCCTGTTCTCCGCCCTTGAGATATCCGATGAAGTGCGTGAAGAAATCTCCGTGTGGTGGTCATCGGCCTGTCTGTATCTGCCGGCAGATCAATGGCGCGATGTGCGCAAAATCAACTGGCATCTGACGCTGGCTTTTTACGGCGATATTTGCGGCGATGATCTGGATGATCTGGGCGAGGCTCTGGCCGATGTTGCAGCTGATACATCCCCGCTTTTGCTGCGAACCGACGGTTGCGGCGTGTTTCCGCGAGCTGATCGACCACGCGTTTTCTGGGTAGGTGCAGGAATGCACGGGGAAGAGACAGGGGCTGGGAGGCCATTGCGGTATCTTGCCCGTTGTTGCCGTCAGGCGGGGCATGTTACGCTTCGCAAACATACCGCCAAATCGGAACCGTTTCGTGGTCATATCACATTGGCCCGCGCCGCTCCGGACGCCTCGCCGCTTGAAGTCTTTTTCTGGCAGGCGCTTCCGGAAATACCTGTGCTGACATGGCGGGTCGACTCGCTCAACCTGTATGCCTCGCAACTGAAGTCGCAGGGTCCGATCTACCGGCTGGTTGAAGCTTTTGAATTCAAGGGGAAATAATCATGTCCGAAAAAACCAAGGCTCTGGATAGTGCCTTAAGCCAGATTGAACGCCAGTTCGGCAAGGGAACCGTGATGCGGCTCGGCGAGCAGGCGCATGTTTCCGTGGATGTGATCCCCAGCGGTTCGCTTGCGCTGGATGCGGCACTCGGCGTAGGTGGCTATCCGCGTGGTCGAGTGATTGAAATCTACGGCCCGGAATCCTCCGGAAAAACCACGCTGGCCCTGCATGCCATAGCTGAAGCCCAGAAGAAGGGGGGTACTTGCGCCTTCATTGATGCCGAGCACGCGCTCGATCCGGTCTATGCAGCCAATCTCGGCATCAATGTGGATGAACTTCTTATCTCCCAGCCGGATTCCGGCGAACAGGCATTGGAAATTGTGGATATGCTGACCCGCTCCGGGGCACTGGATATTATCGTTGTCGATTCGGTGGCAGCACTTACCCCGAAGGCTGAAATCGAGGGCGAAATGGGCGACTCGCATATGGGCCTGCAGGCACGCTTGATGTCGCAGGCTTTGCGCAAGCTCACCTCATCGATCTCGCGTTCGCGCACCATGGTGATCTTTATCAACCAAATTCGCATGAAGATCGGTGTGATGTTCGGCAATCCGGAAACCACTACCGGCGGTAATGCACTCAAGTTCTACGCCTCGGTTCGTCTGGATGTGCGCCGCACCGGTTCGATCAAAAAGGGCGAGGATGTGCTGGGCAACGAGACCCGCGTGAAGGTGGTGAAGAATAAAGTCAGCCCGCCGTTCCGGCAGGCGAATTTCACCATCATGTACGGCGAGGGCATTTCGCATGCCGGCGAGGTGCTCGATATGGGCGTGGAGCACGGCCTGGTGAACAAGAGCGGTGCCTGGTATGCCAAGGGTAACGAGCGCATCGGCCAGGGTCGCGAGAATGCCGTGCAGTTCCTGAAAGACCATCCGGAGATGCTGGCCGAAGTCGAGACCGGGGTGCGCGCCAAGCTGGGGCTGATCGCTGCCGCCGAGCAGGCTGCCCGCGCATCCGCCAATCCGTCGGCCCGGTCTGCCGCAGCCAAGACTGAAGCTGCCAAACCCGACGCAGAGTAAGAGTAAGTCTACCGGAGCATCATCATGGACAAGCAGGAACTGGCGGCTTATACGGCCGCTGTCCGGGCTTTGGGCAGGCGCGAGCATTGTGCTGCCGAGTTGCGCCTCAAGCTGGGTCAACGCGACTACCCGGACGAGGTGATCGCTGCGGTGCTGGCCCGATTGCGGGAGGATGGCCATCTCAGCGAATCCCGCTTTGCCGAGGCATTTCTGCGTATGCGTCTCAAGGCCGGTGAAACCCCGTGGCTGGCGGCGCAGAAGGCGCGCCAGCGCGGTGTGGAAGAGGTTGCTTTGCAGGATGCCTTGCAGGCAATGCAGGATGATTATGACGGTCTGGAGGCATGCCGCCGTCTGATCGCCCGGCGCGACCCGCTGGGTTTGCGGCATGCGGATGAAAATCAGTGGCAGCGGCAGGCGCGATTTTTGCGGAACAAAGGGTTTGATGCTGCTACGATTGTGCGCGCCCTGAAGGAAAACCAACAGGAACAAGGCATGGACCAGTGATGTTTGCGTATCAAAAGGTTTGCAGCCAGCGGAGGATCAGGTGAATACGTCGGAAATTCGTTCCAGATTTCTGGATTATTTTGCAGGCAAAGGGCATGCGGTGGTGACGTCCAGTTCACTGGTGCCGCATGGCGACCCCACACTGATGTTTACCAATGCCGGCATGGTGCAGTTCAAGCATGTCTTCCTCGGAAATGAAACCCGGCCATATGTAACTGCGACCAGCAGTCAGAAGTGTGTACGTGCCGGAGGCAAACACAACGATCTGGAGAACGTGGGGCACACCGCCCGGCACCACACCTTCTTCGAGATGTTGGGCAACTTCTCCTTCGGCGATTACTTCAAGCACGATGCCATCGCCTATGCCTGGGAGTTCCTCACCGTCGAGATGAAGCTCGATAAGAACCGCCTGTTCGTCACCGTGTTCGAGGAGGATGACGAGGCCTACGATATCTGGGCGAAGGAGATCGGTGTTCCCACCGATCGCATTGCGCGCATCGGCGCCAAGGACAACTTCTGGTCGATGGGCGATACCGGCCCGTGCGGCCCGTGCTCCGAGATATTCTACGATCACGGCGACCATATCTGGGGCGGCCCTCCGGGCACGAAGGATGAGGACGGCGACCGCTTCGTCGAGATCTGGAACCTGGTGTTCATGCAATACGACCGCGATACGGACGGCACGCTGACCCCGCTGCCCAAGCCCTCGGTGGATACCGGCATGGGCCTGGAGCGCATGGCCGCCGTCATGCAGGGCACCAACGACAACTACGGCATCGACCTGTTCAAGAAGCTGATCGCCGCCGCCTGCAAGGTGACCGGCGTGACCTTCGGCGAGAGCGCCGAGCAGGATGTGTCCTTGCGCGTGCTGGCCGATCATCTGCGTTCGGTATCCTTTTTGATGGCCGACGGCGTGCTGCCGTCCAATGAAGGCCGCGGCTTCGTGCTGCGTCGCATTCTGCGCCGGGCATGCCGTCACGGCCGCCTGCTGGGTATGGATGAGGCATTTATCTACAAGCTGGTGGATGCACTGGTGCGAGAGATGGGCAGCCACTTCGTGGAGCTTGCTGCGGCAAAGGCGAATATCGAGCAGATGATCCGCATCGAGGAAGAGCGCTTCATCAAGACCCTCGACAAGGGCCTGAAGCTGGTCGAGCAGGCTGTGGACGATGCAGGCGAGGGCGGCACGATTCCGGGCAGGACCCTTTTCACCCTGTACGACACCTTCGGCTTCCCCACCGATCTGACTGCCGACATCCTGAGGAACCGGAACGTCGCGCTGGATATGCCCGGATTCGAGGCATGCATGCAGGAGCAGCGCGAACGCGCCCGCGCGGCATGGGGCGGTAGCGGAGAATCGGCGATTCCCAAGGCCTTGTTCGATTTGCGCGAAAAGCATGGCCCGACGGAGTTTCTGGGATATAACATACTCAACGCCGAGGGTGTGATTTCCGGCCTGATCAGGGGCGGGGTTGCTGCGGATACTCTGACTGCGGGTGAAGAAGGATGGCTTATTGCCAATCAGACACCGTTCTATGGCGAGTCGGGCGGTCAGGTGGGCGATACCGGCGTGATCGTTTCCGGTGATGCCGAGTTCGTGGTCAGCGACACCAAAAAATTGCTGTCCGACCTGTTTGTACATGTCGGCAAGGTGAGCAAAGGTGCGATCAAATCCGGCGGCACGGCGCGTTTCGCAGTGGACGGTGCCCGTCGCGCGGCCATCCGCCGTAACCATACCGCGACCCATCTGATGCATGCGGTGCTGCGCGAGGTGCTGGGCACGCATGTGAAGCAGGCAGGCTCTCTGGTCAATGCCGAGCGCCTGCGCTTCGATTTCTCGCATCACCAGCCGGTGAGTGCAGAGGAAAAGGCACAGATCGAGGCGAAGGTGAATGCCGCCATCTGGGCCAACGATGCCGTGAACACCAAGCTGATGACGCAGGACGAGGCCATTGCTTCCGGAGCGATGGCGCTGTTCGGGGAGAAATACGGTGATGAGGTGCGCGTGGTGTCGGCCGGCTTCTCCACTGAATTATGCGGCGGCACGCATGTGTCACGCACCGGTGATATCGGCCCGTTCCGCATCATCTCCGAGTCCGGCATCGCAGCCGGTGTGCGCCGTATCGAAGGTGCCACAGGCGAGGCTGCGTATGAGAGTTTTGTGGCCGATGTGGCACAGCTGAACGAGGTGGCGGGGCAGGTGAAGGTGCGTCCGTTCGAGGCATCCGATGCCGTGGCGACTCTTCAGGCCCGCCTCAAGGAAGCCGAGAAAGAGCTGGCCAGCCTCAAGGCCAAACAGTACACCGGCATCCTCGATGAACTGATCGCAGGCGCCGTCGAGGTGCACGGTGTGAAGCTGCTGACCGCAGAAGTGTCCGGTGTGGCCGATTTCCGCGATTTCATGGACAAGGCCAAGGGCAAGCTGAAATCGGGCGTGATCGTGTTCGGCATGAAGAACGGCGACAAGGTGCAGTTGATCGCCGGTGTCACCCCCGATCTGCTCGGGAAGTTCCATGCCGGCAATATCGTGCGCGAGGTTGCCGCGATGTGCGGCGGCAAGGGCGGCGGCAAGCCGGATATGGCGATGGCCGGCGGCAGTGAACCGGACAAACTCAAAGAGGCTCTGGCGGCTGTTCCGAGTCTGCTGAAGGGTTAAGACATGGGCTGGGAGATGTTCGCCGAACCTGCAGGGCTCATTCTGCTGGCGGCGGCCTCCGTGGCCGGTATCGGCTGGCTGGTCAGTGCGGCCCATGCGCGACGTTCAATGTCTTCGCTGGATGAAACGATCGCAGGGCTGAACAGGCAGATCGAAGAAAAATCACAGGACATCATCACATACAAGGTGGCTGAAGCACAGCTGGCGGAGCGTGTGCATGCTGCGGAGCGACAGACCGTCGAACTCCGTCAGGCACTGGCCGAACGCGAGACTGCAAGCGAAGCTCTGCGGCGCGAGCTCTCCGATTGCAGATCCAACATCAGCGGGCTGGAAACCAGACTTGCCGAAGAACGCAAGGCGGCGGTTGAAAAACTGGCATTGCTCGACGAAGCCAAGCAGAAACTCGGTAACGAATTCCACTTGCTGGCCAACCGCATCTTTGAAGAACGTGGCAAGGCGTTCGCCGAACAGAACAGGAGCGGGCTGGATGACATCCTCAAGCCGGTGCGCGAGCAGCTCGGCGAATTCAGAAAGCGGGTGGACGAAGTGCACGTCAAGGATGCCGAGGGTCGTGCATCGCTTGCCAGACATCTCGAACAACTTGAGAAGCTGAACCGGCAGATGTCCGAGGATGCCGTGGGCCTGACGCAGGCATTGAAGGGCGAGAGCAAGGCACAGGGCAACTGGGGCGAGATGATCCTCGAGCGCATTCTGGAATCCTCCGGACTGCGCGAGGGGCATGAATTCGCACGCGAGCAGTCTTTCACCGGCGAGGATGGCAGACGTTTGCGCCCCGACGTGGTGATCTACATGCCGGGCGACAAGCAGGTGATCATCGATTCCAAGGTATCGCTGACGGATTACGAACGCATCGTGTCTTCCGCCGATGAGGTAACCCGCAAGGCCGCGCTGGCCGCCCACCTGAAGAGCCTGAAGAGCCATATCCAGGGCCTGGCGGGTAAGCGTTACGACCACTTGCCGAATGTGCATACACCGGATTACGTACTGATGTTCGTGCCCATCGAAGGTGCCTACCTGATGGCTATCGAGGCCGATGCAGGCATCTTCGAGGATGCCTTCAATCAGCGTGTTGCCGTGGTCACGCCATCCACCCTGTATGCCACGCTGAAGCTCATCGAGCAGCTGTGGCGCTACGAGCGGCAGAGCGAGAACGTTGTGAAGCTGATCGACCGGGCCGGCAAGCTGCACGACAAAATGGTGAGCTTTGTCGAATCCTTCGAGGAGATCGGTAACCGCATCGATCAGGCGAAAAATGCCTTCGATACGTCTCTGGGCCGCATTAAGACCGGCCCCGGCAATGTGATCAGCCAGATTGCGACGCTGGGCAGGCTGGCCGGCAAAACCCAGAAGGAACTTCCGAAGCATCTGACAGAGGCTGCCGGTATCGAGGATACTTCCGAAGGTGACGGGGATGCCTGAATGCAGGTGATCGCTTCCTACAATATCAAGGGAGGGGTCGGCAAAACGACAACTGCTGTGAATGTGGCATGGCTTGCGGCAAATGAGGGCAAGCGCACCCTGTTGTGGGATCTTGACCCGCAGAGTGCCGCGGGTTACTGCCTGAGGGTGAAGAGCAAAGGTCATGGCAGTAAACTTCTCAGGGGTAAGTCGGATGCAGGGGATGTTATTCGCAGCACAGATTATGAAAACCTCGATCTGTTGCCCTCGGATTTTTCCTATCGCCATGTCGATGTGCTGTTACATGAAGACAAAAATCCTCTGAAGCGTTTGCAAAAGGTGCTCAAGCCATTGCACGACGATTATGATGTGGTTGTTCTCGATTGCCCACCGGGCTTGTCCCTGCTTTCCGAGGCGATGTTTCGTGCCGCAGATGCGTTGCTTGTACCGACCCTGCCATCCATTCTTTCGCTGCGTACCCTGAAAATGCTGCTGGATTTCCGCAAGGAGAACAAGCTGAAGGATATGCGCCTGTTTGCATTTCTGACCATGGTGGACAGGCGAAAAAAACTGCATAACGAGGTGATGGGTTCCCGTGGTCGTATGCGACCGTGGATGCTGGAAAGCTATATTCCCTATGTTAGCGAGCTTGAGCAACTCGCCGAGCGCCGCGAACCGGTATTCGGGTATGCTCCTCAGGGAAGGGGGGCCGAGGCCTACATCTCTCTCTGGCGTGAGGTGCAGGGGCGCATGGCGGGGTAGGCTGAATCCGACATCCGGCGGGTGATTCTGCCCCCTCTTCTTATGTCGCATCCTTTAAGGTAATCAGGTTCGGCATTTGATGGCGCAAATCCTGAATTTCCTGTTTAAAGCAATCCTTCCGAGCCGCTGCTCGTAGCCTTTGACTGTGTGATTGATTACCTGACCGGTTACGAGATGACCTATTTATATCCTGCCGGTTTCGATTGCCTCATGGTATGGCAGCCGCAATATGGGTTGGGCGATCTCCATTGTCTCCGGCATTGACTGGCTGACGGTCGGTCTGATCAATGGTCATCCCCACGCTCAGGACTGTTATCCCAACTGGTGCTGCGGGTCTGACATTTTTTTCCTGATCGCGCAACCGGTTTCATCGGTTCGCATGCACCTAATAATCGAAAAGTCTCTGGACCGCGAAGGTGCACTTACCGGAGTACCGATCAAGCTGGCCTTCAAAGAGCATTGTGACATTCTGTTTCCGCTGGCCAGTCGCAATCGTTCACCGAAGTCCCCGATTTTTTGATAGTGATCATTTCAGTGGGCTGAGCGACAAAGCGTATACCGATGCATGTCCGATTGGCTTCAGTATCGGCGCGGCGGTCATCGAGAACCAGGGTATCAGCACTGTGCGGGCTTTGCAGTTTGCAGATGATCTGGTGACAGGGTGAAGAAGAGCGATACGAACAACTTGCTCATTGAGGAATTCGATCACGTATGACAGAGCCTATGTTATCTGAAAGCGGATTTCGGATGACTGCTTGGTTCGTCTGGCACGGCAATCCGATGAATGCCATCGGTGACAATGCATATCATCGCTCATGGCAGAAATCTGGGGGGATGCTTTCATGCGCTCCGTTCTTCTCGATGTCTGATCAGAGCAGGGTTTTGCAGGCCACGAGGTGGTCTATCACCTGAATCAGTGAGTTTACATTGGTAATTTTCTGTTTCTTCTTTTGTAATTAGCTGATTTTATTTATGTTTTATGTTACATTAGAACCGCA
>PEWE01000030.1 GCA_002779605.1 Zetaproteobacteria bacterium CG06_land_8_20_14_3_00_59_53
CTGACACCTGCCGCCTATGCAAAGCAATTAGCTGCAAAATCGGCTACAGTGAGGTCCGGACTCTAAACGGGACTGCTACTCAAGATGGGGTGACGTCGGAGCCATGGATGACCAAGTGCAAATGTTGCAGGACGATGGATCACATGCACTTCACTGCTTTTAAAATATGTTCCTGCCTGTGATATGCAAGTAGAGTGAGGAATATCTGATCACCGGCAGGTAGAGCGAATCAATCCACAGTTATGAAAGATGCAAAGCAACAGCAGAATATCACAGCGCAATACTCTGTCTCAGAGTATATCGACCTTCTCATTTCAAATTCAGCTCATCTGAACCATAGCTCCGCCTTGCTTGAAAAGGCATGTCAGTATGTGCGGCATGCGCAGAATGTCGATTCTCCCATGCCGAGCAGTCTCGATGTCGCCATGTTGCTCAGTCGGTTAAGTGCTGATGAAACGACGATCATTGTATGCCTGCTCAGTGACAGCCGCCTGCGCTCCCCCGAATTCTACAAGCGCATTCAACATGAGTTTCCTGACGAAGTGCTTCACATGGTTCACGGCCTGCAAAAACTGCATGGGTTCAAAGCAAGTCCATCCGAGGGTCATGAGCAATCCGAGCGCCTGAGAAGAATGTTGTTAGCCATGGTTGATGACGTGCGCGTGGTGCTCATCAAGCTTGCATACAGGGTACAGCGGCTCAGAGAGCTATCCAAAGCAGATGAAGAGACACAGCAAGCCATTGCCTCAGAATCACTTGAGATCTTTTCCCCCATTGCCAACCGCCTGGGTATCGGACAACTGAAATGGGAACTCGAAGATCTGTCATTCCGCTACCTGCAGCCTGACACCTATAAGCGCATTGCAACCATGCTGGAAGAAAAACGGGGCGGACGCGAGACCTACATCAAAAAGGTTGTCACTGAAATTGATACCCTGCTGAAAAGTTCCGGGGTCGACGCCAGAGTTTATGGCAGGCCGAAGCATATCTATAGTATCTGGTCGAAGATGACGCATAAAGACAAACAGTTCTCTGAATTGTTTGATGTCCAGGCCCTGAGAATCACGGTCAGCACCATCGCAGAGTGTTATACCGCACTGGGACTGATCCATGGGCGTTGGCATCATGTTCCCAAAGAGTTTGATGATTATATCGCCAACACAAAGCCGAATGGCTATCAAAGTCTGCATACAGCCGTTTACGGGCCTGAGGGAAAACCGGTCGAGATCCAGATCAGAACCAAAGCCATGCACGAGTTTGCGGAATTCGGTGTGGCAGCGCACTGGCGTTATAAAGAACGCTCCAAACAGGACGATGTGCTGGAAAAAACGATTCATTCGATCCGCAAGTTGTTGGAAACAACCGGTAGTGATGATGAGGAGTTCCTGGACAGTTTTAAAACAGAGCTGTTCTCCGACCGGGTATTCGTGTTGAGTCCTGACGGCAAGATCATTGACTTGCCGCAAGGTGCAACCCCTGTTGATTTTGCCTACGGCATCCACACGGAAGTCGGGCACAGATGCCGGGGCGCAAAAGTGAACGGGCAGATCGTACCGCTGACCACGCCACTGCAAAATGGTGTCCAGGTGGAGATCTTAACCACCAATCAGGCGGCTCCGAGCAGAGACTGGCTGAATCCGAATCTGGGTTACATCACCAGCAACAAGGCACGTGCGAAAATCAAAGCCTGGTTCCGGCATCAGGATTATGAGCAACATGTGATGGATGGTAAGACCGCGATCGATCGCGAACTCAAACGCATGCACATTTCCAATCCTGATATCAAAAAAGCCCTCAACCACTTTAGAGTGAACAGTGAAAAAGAGTGGCATGCCAGGGTCGGGCGCGGCGATATCACATCCGCTCATTTAACGCAGGGATTGAACCAGATTTATGCCAACGAATCATTAAAGGCACTTCCCTTTAAGCCCAAACCCAAAAAAGCAGGCAGTGCGGACCCATCGATCAATGTTTGCGGCGCAGGCAAGCTGTTAACCTATATGGCCAACTGCTGTAAACCCGTTCCCGGTGATGAGATCATCGGCTTTATCACCCGGGGCCACGGGGTGTCGGTTCATCGCCCGGATTGCACAAACATACTCAATCTGGAACATGATAAACAAAAGCGACTCGTTTCTGTCGAGTGGGCAGACCATGAGCAGCAGACATTCGAGATCAGCCTTGCCATACAGGCCATCGATCGCACAGGGCTGTTAAAAGATATCACAAGCATCCTTTCCGACCTGAAGGTCAACGTACTGAGTATTCAGACCTTATCCAATAAAGATACGCATATGGCGGATATGCACATCTCGATGGAGATAAAAGACCTCGAACAACTGCAAAAGGCCACCGACAAAATCATGCAGTTACGGAATGTACTTCAGGTTTATCGGCAGCACGCATAAGCCTTCGGCCTGGAATAGAATTCACTGACCGTCGGGGCTCGGGCGGTAGCGGCCATTCGTCCGCGAGGCTCTCCGGCGAAGACCGGGGTTCAGTCAGCCAGATTGGTGCGATTGCGGCCATGCTGTTTGGCGGCATACAGCGCCTGATCGGCGCGTTTCAGGCAGGATTCGATGCTCTCGCCGGCCTGGCGCGTGGCGACTCCGGCGCTGGCGGTGACGGGAAGTTCGCCAGCGGCGGTGGCGATCGGCTTCGCGGACACGGCCAGCCTGATCTGCTCGGCGATCTTGCCGGCAGCGGCACCGCCTACACCTTTGAGCACCGTGACGAATTCCTCGCCGCCGATACGCGCCACGATATCGTCCCCGCGGATGGTGTTCGCCAGCCGCAGGCCGGTCTCCGTGAGCACCTCATCCCCCACATCATGCCCGTGGGTGTCGTTGATCTTCTTGAAGTGATCCAGATCCAGCATCAGCAGCGTGGCGGATTCATCGCCCAGCTTCGCAAAACAGGCCTCCAGTTCGCGGCGGTTGGATAATCCGGTCAGCGGGTCGCTTCTGGCCTCTCTCTCGGATTCACTCAGGCGGCTTCTCAGGCTGTCCACTTCCTGCACATGGCTCTTCATCTGCTCGGTCACGCTCTGCACCGCAC
Organism: Zetaproteobacteria bacterium CG06_land_8_20_14_3_00_59_53; assembly: GCA_002779605.1. GTDB lineage: Bacteria > Pseudomonadota > Zetaproteobacteria > Mariprofundales > Mariprofundaceae > UBA1543. Next base: position 3,058 of record PEWE01000030.1, read on the forward strand.
TGTCCAGTTTACTCCCGGCGGACGTGAGGAATTCGCATGCCTTGCTCAACTGCTCGTAGGCCGTCTTCGGGTCTTCGGCCAATGGCTGGGAAAGGATGCTGCGGGCCTGATTCAACTCCGAATCCTCATCCCCGAGATGACTGGTCATCTCCTCCAGATGGCCGAGCGAATCTGCCAGGAACTGGCCCAGCACGGAAACCTCGACGCGCAGTTTCTCATCCATGATCAGGTGATGCCGCAGGAAATGCTGTAACTGCCTGAGGCCGTCTGTGAGATTATCCGCCTCGCTGTCGTGACCCAGAAGTTCGCACAGCCGCACAATCCCGGCGACCGATTCGCCAGCCGTTAAACCCTGTTCGAGCACCTTCCGCCGCTCCGCCACATGCCGCGCGAAGGCATTGTCGTCGCGCTGCCGCTTGTCGGGTCTGGCCAGCTCGACGGCATGCTCATCGTCGAGAAAGCCGCACAGCCAGTCGCGGATGCTCCCGGCCAGCGGGTCGGGCCCGGCCGGCTTATCGCCGCCGCCCTTTTCCGCCTCCATGATCAACAGCCGCAGCTTGCGTTGCGCCTCATCAAGATCACCGTTCTTCAGCAGTGCGCGCAGCTCGAACAATCCATCTACGAGGGGTGAACTCATCACTTGATCTCCGCTCCTTCGCTCATGCAGTGCATTCAATGCATATCGGCACCGGCGGCACAAACTTGACCGCGCTAAACCATACCGCTCCAGCCGCGATATACCGTAGAACACAAGCGGAAAAACCCGTTTGAAGCATCGCGTTAAAAGGCGTATTGTGAAGACATGACAACGGCTATCAACGAATAAAGGAATTTATTTGCCAAGCGACCCGTCGTTAAAAAATTCCGGTAATCAACTCGTTCTGGTTGCCACCCTGCTGCTGACCCTGCTGCTGGTCTCCGGGGTAATCATCTATCTGTGGAATCTGCTGCATGAAATCGAGCAGCGGCAGCTGAACGAAGACTTCCAGATCGAGGTCACGGAACTCACCACCGCCATTGCCAGCCACATGGATGCCTATGAGCAGGTACTCAAAGGCGGCCGCAGCTTTTTCATGGCCTCGGAGCATGTATCGCGGGATGCATGGCATACCTACGTCGAGAACCTGCAACTGAACCTGAAATACCCCGGCATCCAGGGTGTCGGCTACGCCGCTCTGGTTCCAGCTGCGGAGCTGGCCGCACACGAGCAGCAGATCCGCAGCAAGGGCTTCCCCGATTACCGCATCTGGCCGGAAGGCAAACGCGACACATACACCGGCATCATCTTTCTGGAACCCTTCGACTGGCGCAATCAGCGCGCCTTCGGCTACGACATGTTCGCCGAGGCCACCCGCCACGAGGCCATGGCACGCGCCCGCGATACCGGCATTCCGGCCTTGAGCGGCAAGGTGCTGCTGGTGCAGGAAACCGACGAAGCACCGCAGGCCGGCACGCTGCTGTATGTTCCGTTCTACCGGAAAGGCGTGCCGCTCGACAGCGTCGTGCAGCGGCAACAGGCCCTGCTCGGCTGGGTGTACAGCCCCTACCGCATGAGCGACCTGTTGCAGGGCATGCTGAGGAATCGCGATCAGGGCTTACGACTGCGCATCTACGATCAGCAGAGGGCCGGTTCGCCCGGATCCGAGGATCCGGATGCCCTGCTCTACGACAGCCTGCCTACCGGCAGCGCAGACTCGCAGGAAGGACCTTATCTGGCCCATACCGACAAAATGCTTGTCATCGCCGGGCGTTCCTGGTTGCTGGATTTTGTAGCACTGCCCGGCTTTGCGAAACCTGCCGAAACCGCTTCGCTGAATCGTGAAATGGGCGGCATCGGCCTGATCGGCCTGCTGCTGATCGTATTGATCTGGAGCCTGGTCAACACCCAGCGCCGGGCGGTAGAACTGGCCAATCATCTGACATCTTCGTTGCGCGAGAAGGAAGAAAAGTTCGAATCCCTGATCAGTAATATGAACGAGGGTCTGGCACTGCATGAAATGGTCTACGATGCGGAGGGCCGCGCGATCGATTACCGCATCCTTGATATCAATGCCGCCTACGAGCACCACACAGGTCTTGTTGCCTCGCAAGTCGAAGGACAATTGGGCAGCAAGGTGTACGGCGTCACGCCCGCGCCCTATCTGGAAGAGTTCGGAGCTGTGGCCGAAAGCGGCGATCCTTACCATTTCGATACCTACTTCCCGCCGCTTGATCGCCACTTCGACATCTCGGTTTTCTCACCCGGACCGCATCAATTCGCCACTGTGTTCACCGACATCACCGAACGCAAACAGGCTGAAAAGGCCCTTCAGGAGAGCGAATCCACCTTCAGAGCTATGGCGGAAACCATACCTTTGGCCATTTATGTTTCCACGGGTCAGGAGCAAACCGCCGATTACCTGAACCCCACCTTCATCCGTTTGTTCGGCTATACCCTTGAGGAAATCCCATCGGTTTCTGAATGGTGGCCGAAGGCTTATCCCGACGAGGTCTATCGCAAGCAGCTTGAGACGGAATGGCAGGCCAGAGTCGAACTCGCGATTCAGACACAGAGCGAGATCGAACCCATGGAAACCGTGGTCACCTGCAAGGACGGCTCGAAGAAGAATATCCTATGGGGCTTCGTCACCCTCGGGGAAAAGAACTACGCCTTCGGGCTCGATCTGACCGAACGCAAGCAGTCGGAAGAGGCATCCCGCAAGCTGGCGCAGGTGGTCGAGCAGGCCGGCGAATCCATCCTCATCACCGACCGGGATGGCATCATCGAATATGTGAACCCCTCCTTCACCACCATCACCGGCTACAGCGCCGAAGAGGTGATCGGGAAAAACCCGAAGATACTCAACAGCGGTCAGCAATCCGCAGAGTTCTATGAAACGATGTGGTCCACCATATCAAGCGGCAGGGTCTGGCACGTGAAAATCATCGACCGCAGAAAAGATGGCTCCTTCTATCCAGCCATGATGACCATTTCACCGATCCGCAACGAATCGGGCGAGATCACCCATTTCGTCGGCCTGCAACAGGACTTGAGCGAGAATGAAGAGCTTGAGACCAAATTCTATCAGGCGCAGAAGATGGAAGCGCTCGGGACACTGGTCGGCGGTATCGCGCATGAATTCAACAATGCCCTGGCCGGCATGACCGGCAACCTGTATCTGGCACGCTCGAAGGTCGCCGACATGCCTGAGGTCACGGCCAAACTGGATACCATCGAGAAGCTCGCCTTCAGATCTGCGGAACTGATCAGGAACCTGCTTTCCTTCGCGCGCAAAGGCATCGTCCAGAAAACCTCCTTCGACCTGTCTGACCACACAAAAGAGTCCCTCAAAATGCACAAGATCTCGCTGCCGGAGGACATCACCCTCGACGTGGAAATCGAAGAAACCACACTGCCGGTCAACTGGGATGCCAACCTTCTGCAACAGGTGGTGATGAACCTGCTCAACAATGCACGCGATGCCTGCCGCGATACACCGAATCCGACGATCACGGTGCGCCTGCATGGTTTTTCGCCGGATGCGGCATTCCTTGCCAGGCATCCCGAACTCGAAGCCGGCGAGTTCGCCTGCCTCGCCATCAATGATAACGGCATCGGCATCTCTGCTGAAAGGTTACCGCATGTTTTCGAACCCTTTTATACCACCAAGGAGATCGGACAGGGAACAGGGCTCGGTCTGTCCATGGTGCTTGGTGCCGTACAAACTCATCAGGGCTGCATCGAGGTGGACAGCATCGAAGGCATAGGCAGTGCCTTCCGGCTCTACCTGCCTCTTCAGAAACATGAGACAGCAGTATCCCAACAGCTTCAGGAAAGCCCGGAACATGGGAACGGGGAACTTATCCTGCTCGCCGATGATGATGCACATATGCTGGATGTGGGCAGGCAAGTGCTTGAATCGCTGGGTTACAGGGTCATCTCGGCGCTGGACGGTCTGGAGGCGGTCGAGATGTTCAAGGCACACAGGGATGACATCTCCCTGGTGCTCTCCGATATCATGATGCCCCGCATGGGCGGTATGAAGGCGGTCGAGCGGATCAGGGAGATCCGTCCGGACATCAAAGTCATTTTCACCACCGGCTACAACAGGGAAGAGGAACGACTGGCCGATATGCAATCAGACGAAGCTGTACTGCATAAACCTTACGGCATCGAAGAACTCAGCAGAACAATAAAAAACATCTTAAGCGCATAGCCTGAGCATCTGAACCGCCGCATGCAAAAGCGGCAGATATTGCCGCAGCAGGGGAGGAAAAACTTACCCCGGAGGGCGGCAACTTCTTCCCATTATGCCACCTTCATCAAGCTTAAGTCATTGATTTATATGACATAGTACATTGGCCCGATTCGTGCAACAGGGTCGGCATGTTAGAACAAATCCAATCCTCCACTGAGAGCGTCATGCTCACCGCCGCCAAGGGTAAGACCGGCAAACAGGATGTGTTTGCAAATCTGTTCAAGGCACTGGCCGGCAAAGGCATCGCAGGCGCAGCTCAGGTGAAAGCCGGCAAGTTCGGTGCGGCCTCCATCACTCATCCGCAGCTCATCAACCTGAAGGCCAAAGCCGCCGCCAATGCTCTCAAGGGACACAAGGGCGAGGGACTGGAAGATGAAGCCGCAGCACTGAAGGCTGCCTCCGGCAAGAAGACCGCCAAGGCCGATACTCAGACAACAACCCCGCAGGTTGTAGCTGTTGACGTTGCCACCCGCCCGCTGGCTGCACATGCCGACAAGCCTGCCGCCACGGGAGATGAAGACGGAGAACATCAGGAAGCATCGCGTCAGGGTAAGCTGTCGAGCGGCAATAACGGCCGGAAGAGCGCAGAAGAACCCCTGCAAATCGAGACCAGGAACATCAAAGGTCGGTCGCAAACGGCACAGACCAGGACTCCGGCGGAACACCTGAACGATTCGAATCCCCAGATCGGCATTGCCCGGACTCAGGCTGCAGCACCCAACAGCGTGCAGTCATCAGACCGGGCTGCCGACAAGACCCCGGATAGAATCAATCCTCTGGCCGCAGGGGAAAAAGCTGCAACGGTGAAGCAGGCGAATGACGGCAGCGAGCCTGTCCGCCCGGAATCCGGGGACACACAGTCTGCCGCACGCGCAACCACCCGCCGCGGCCCAGCTCAGCCGGTTGCTCAGGATCATCATACCAAAGCTGCAACGCAAACCACCGTCATTGACAATGAGACCCCGCAACTCGATGCCGATGCCATCCAGCGCATCCGCGACGAGCTTGCCGCTATAACCGACAAGTCAGCTCAGGACAACCATGCCAAACTCAACGGCAAGGATGCGAAGACCGCAGGACAGTTCACAGTGCAGACCCATCATGCACAGACACAGCAAGGCAACAGCGCAGCAGCGACTCAAGGGGTCACAGCACAAGCCGCACAGACAGCCGCAGCGGTAGCTGCCGAAGCCGGCCAGCACAGCGGCGGGCAGGACGCCAGACACGATGCCCCCGACAACCGCCTGATGGCCGCCGCATCCAGCGACAGCAAGCCGCAGCAGGCCTTCGATCTGCAGCAGCAGAGTGCTGTACGCATGGCCCATCCGATGCGCCCGATGGAGGCCATGCAGAACATCGCCCTGTCGGCAGCCAACGGCACCACGAAACTCGAACTGCAACTGGAGCCGGCGCATCTGGGCAAGGTGCATATCTCGCTGCAAACCGATGCAGCCAAACATCTGCAGATGCATCTGACCGTGGAAAGCGCTGCTACCCGTCAGGTCATCGAGCAGCACATGCCGCAGTTGCGTGCCGCACTCGAACAGCAGGGCCTGAACCTCGACAACTTCTCGCTGCACACCGGCTCTGAGGGACGGCATCAGCAACAGGGTTTTGAATATGCCGCACGCACCGACAGCGCCAACAACAATGACTGGGCCGGCAACACGGTCGAAGGCAATGCCCCCGATGCACCGGCCTTCGCCGGTTCACGGCTGAGCATCCACATCTAGGCAAGGGAGACAGCGATGGCCATTTCAGGTGTAAATCAGACTACGACAACTGCAACCACCGCTGCCAATCAGCAGGCTCGCACCGATCTCGGTCAGAAGGACATCTTCCTCAAGCTGCTGGTCGCACAGATGAAGTTCCAGGATCCGCTGAAGCCGCAGGACCCGACCCAGATGGCCAGCCAGCTCGCCCAGTTCAATATGGTGGAACAACAGACCAGTACCAACACCCTGCTCAAGGAACTGGTTGCCAGGGGCGGCAGCACGGGCAGCAGCAATAATGATGTGAGCGCCACATGGCTCGGTCACACAGTCACCGTGAATCAGAGCAAGGTGCATTTCGACGGCGTCGCACCGCAGAGCTTCAACGTCAACCTGCCGGCCGATGCAGGCATCGGCTTCCTGACGATCTCGGATGCCACCGGCAACCCGGTACGCACCGCACAGATCGGCGGCATGACGGCAGGCGTCAATCCGTTCAACTGGGATGGCTCGATGGACAACGGTGCCACAGCCCCGGCCGGCGATTACAGCATCACTGTGAGCGCCTCGGATATGTCCGGTACTCCGATGACCCCGACAGTTTCGCGCAGCGGCATTGTGGAAGCCGTGCGCTTTACGACCACAGGCAACGAACTGGTGGTCGGCGGCATTGCCGCAGCCACAGCAGATATCACGGAAATCCGCCCGTAAGCGGACGAATGAATAGCAACAGGAGGCTATCATGGGTATTTATAATGCATTGTTCACGGGCGCCAGCGGACTTTCATCCTTCGGTGAAGCGGTGCGCGTCATCGGCGACAATATCGCCAACGTCAATTCACTGGGTTTCAAGAGCCAGAACATCGTGTTCTCCGATGTGCTCTCTCAGACCCTCGGTGTGACGCGTTCCAATATCGCCAACCAGGTCGGTAACGGTGTGCGCATCGGCGCCATCACCCGCGACGGCGCGCAGGGCTCGGTGCAAAGCACCACCAACCCGACCGATATGGCCATCAACGGCAACGGCCTGTTCGCGCTGCGCGACCCGGCCAGCAGCCAGCTGTCCTACACGCGTGCAGGCGCCTTCATCCTCGATAAGGATTCCAATCTGATCGACGGTCAGGGCAATGTGGTGCAGGGCTGGGCCACCGATCCGGTGACCGGCATCGCGGTCGGCAATGTCCGCGACATCACCTTCGCCAATCTGGCCGCCCAGGCTCAGGCCACCACGACGGTGGATCCGAGTCTTTCTCTGGACTCCAACGCGGTACCGCTTGCCACGGGTACGGTATTTGATCCCGCCGACCCGGCCACCTATCACTACAAGGCCGAGGTGAACATCTTCGACTCGCTGGGCAAGACCCATGCGGTCAGTATCCAGATGACCAAGATGGGCCTGGATGCCACGGGCAACGCCGTGTGGGACTGGCACGCCACGGTGGACGGCGGTGATGTCACCGGCGGCACGGCAGGCACACCCAAGGAGATCGGCGTCGGCGCAGGCCAGACCCTGCCCACCGCATCCACGGTGAATGTATCCGGCGTGGTCACAGCGGTCGGCACACAATCGCTGGTCTTCGGCGCAAATGGTGAACTGGTCACTGAGGCATCTCCCTCACTGACATTCCTTTGGACCAATGCCACGCCGAGCCTGGTCGCCATGAACTACGGTAATGCCACCACCACCGATGCGCAGGCAGTCACCGGCACCGGTCTGGACGGCACCGTGCAGATGGCCGGTAGCTTCGCCACCCGGCAGATGGTGCGCGACGGCTTCACCTCGGGCTTCCTGGATAAACTGGAAACCGACTCCTCCGGCACCATCTTCGGTGTGTTCACCAACGGTCAGCGGCGTTCGCTGTATCAGGTGGCCCTCGCCAAGTTTCCCAACGAGGATGTGCTCAACCATGTCGGTAACAACCTGTTGCAGGAGACCATCGCATCCGGCACCCCGGTGCTGGAGAAGCCCGGCAACGGCGGCATGGGCACCATCGCCCCGTTCGGTCTTGAGCAGTCGAATGTTGATCTGGCCAACGAGTTCGTCAAACTCATCGTGGTTCAGCGTGGTTACGAGGCCAACTCCAAGACCATCCTGACCACCGACCAGATGTTGCAGTCGCTGATGCAAGTCAAGCGGTAAGCCCTGGATAGGCACGCGCAGGGGGCGGATTCCTTCCCGCCCCCTTCTTTTTTGACCTTCCCGTTTTTGCCTGCTCCATCCTGCCTTTGAATCTGACCGTCATGTTTTGCCTACGGGCCCTGCCGTAGCGGTGCCGGTTCACTGGTTTGTTTTTCGGGAATTACGCAAAGAAAGCGGGCCTCACTCGCGATTTGCGACCGAAAAACAAGCCAGCGAACCGGAAATTCACCGCTGCTTGTGGGTGCCTTTTCTTGCTTCTTCTTTGGGCAAGCAAAGAAGAAGGAAAGAACGGCTCATCTGACCTATGAACCCGGTCGGTGAATTGCAGAAACTCTGCCCAAACCCTTCTTCTTTCTTGAGTGGCCAAGAAAGAAGCAAAGAAGCAAAGAAGCAAAGAAGGCCACCCACGGGTTTCTGTGAACTTCCGGTCCGGCACAGCTACAAGTGGGCCCCGAGAGTCAAAAGCGGACATAACAGGCAAAGACGGGAAGATATTGAGCCGCGAATCAAATCTGAGTGGTGCAATTGCAAGTGAAACATATCCTCAAAACATGCTTTCCGGCTTGCAGGCCAAATTAGCACGCTTCTTGCTTGATGGTGGTCGGACCCGGCCCGATGGCTGAGCCACATTGCGACAAGGAGACGGATCTGTGGATATCGCAACCCTCATCGGCATTCTATTGGCCTTCGGTCTGGTGGGCTTCGCCATCGGCGGCGGACTGCCAAGCTTCATCGACCCTCCCTCCATCATGATCGTCATCGGCGGCACCATCGGCGTGGTGCTGGTCAGCTATCCGCTGGCCGATGTGCTGAAACTCATCGGCGTGACCCTGAAAACCTTCATGTACAAGATGAACAGCCCGAGCGAGACCATCACCGAGCTGGTCGAGCTTTCCCAGGTGGTGCGCAAGGAAGGCATCCTCGCGCTGGAAAGCAAGATGGGCGACATCTCCAACCAGTTCATGGCCAAGGGCCTGCAAATGGCCATTGACGGTCAGGAGCCCGGCGAGATAGAAGAAATTCTCTACATGGAGATGGACAAGCTCAGTGCCCGCCATGCCAAGGGTGCGGACATCATGGCACAGGTAGGCACCATGGCCCCGGCCATGGGCATGATCGGCACACTGGTCGGTCTGGTGCTGATGCTGCAGAACATGTCCGACCCGTCATCCATCGGTCCGTCGATGTCCATCGCCCTGCTGACCACATTCTACGGTGCGCTGATCGCCAACATCATCGCCCTGCCGATGTCCGCCAAGCTCAAGAGCCGCAGCAAGGATGAGGTGATGCTGCACGAGATCATCCTGACCGGTATTCAATCACTGGTAGCAGGCGAGAACCCTCGCGTTATGGAACAGAAACTGCTTGGCTATCTGCCGCCGAAAGATCGTAAGTCGGCATTCGATTAAGCCGCCCGCCCGCGAATCCCGATATGGCACGCGAAAAGCGCCCCGAACCTATCCCGGCACCGAAAGACCCGGGCGCGGCTCTGTTTCTGGAATTGATGATGCAAATGCTGGCCTTTTTCATTCTGCTTACCTCGATGGCTGTGATTGTCGACGAGAAGCGCCTGGCTGCACTCGGTTCTCTGGCCGGCACCTTCAGCCCTCTGCCCAGAGGTGCCAACCTCAGCGAAGGCGAAGGGCCAAGCATGCCCAGCCGGGACATTGTCGATGGCAAGCATGCACCCAAGCGAACCGCCAAAGCATTGACAGATGTGGCCAAGGCCCTTGGCGCCAGCGATGCCATCAACGTTTTGCAGCTCGATCAGGAGAATGTGCAGGTGCGGCTTACACAGGCCATCGCCTTCGAGCCCGGCAAGGTGACGTTGTCGCCGGCTGCCATTCCGTTGATGGATGAACTGGCCATACTGTTCAGCAGACCGGAGGTCATTGAAATCATGATTCAGGGGCATACCGATGAAACGCCGACGCGCGGCTCGCTGTACGCCTCCAACTGGGAGCTTTCCGCAGCTCGTGCCATGGCCATTTTCACAGAACTTTCCCGCCGCGGTGTAGCTAACGGACGAATGGTGGTAGCCGGTATGGGCGACCAGCATCCGCTAATCCTGAACGGCAAAGATTTGAGCCGCCGCGTGGAAATCGCCCTGAAATTCAGACCGGTGACCGATGAACAACAGGACACCATCACCGACAAGAACTTCAAGCCGTTTTCGCGCCCCGCTGTCGCGCCGAAAGGACTATAAGCCATGGCCCGCAAGAAGAAACAGGAACCGGAAGTATTGCCGAATCCGGAATCGTGGATGGGCACCTTCGCCGACCTGGTCAGCCTGATGCTGACTTTCTTCATTCTTCTGGTGTCGATGTCCACATTGGATAAGACCGGCCTGTCGGATATATCCACCTACTTCAAGCGTGCAGTCTCGGTACTCAATGCCGGCGAGAAAACCGAGATGCAGATGATCAGTCCCTTTGAAATGCAGCGCATCGTCAAGCCGCGCGAATTGATGCTCGCCATGCGGCAGAACTCCCGCAAGGTGCTGCAGAACAGCACGCTGGAACACAAGGTGAATGCCATCATCCTGAACGACCAGCTGATTTTGCGCATGAGCGATGCTGTGCTCTTCGAACCCGGCCGGGCCGATCTGAATGCGGCGCATGATGAAGCATTGAAGCGACTGGCTCGCATGCTCTCCGCATCGCCGGGCATGATCCGCGTGGAAGGCCATAGCGACACAGGAAAATTACCCGACGACAGCCCGTATCCGGATGCCTGGAGCCTGTCACTGGCAAGAGCGGCATCAGTCTTGCGTGTGCTTGAGCGCGAGGGCGTGAATACCTACCGCCTGTCGCTGGCGGGATACGGCTCTTCACGACCGGTATCCACCGAGGCAACACCCTATGGGCGTGCCAAGAACAGACGCGTGGATATTGTCCTCTACAGCGAAGAGAACAGAAACAGCGGAAACACGGAGGTGGACGATGGCCAAGGACGATAAGAAAGAAGGCGAGGAAAGCGGCGGGAAATCCGGAGGAGGCGGCCTGCTGCCGCTCATCAATCTGGTGTTGCTCGTACTACTGCTCGGTATCGGCGGTTTCAATACCTGGACGCTGATGCAGATGGATAAACCCGCCCCCACCGAAGCAGTCAAACCGACTGCCGACACACTGATTCCGGAAGCCGTTGATCCGGGTGATGGTCCGGCAGTGGAGATGGAGCTGGATGATGTCACCGTCAATCTGGCTGATGCGAATCGCTACCTGAAGGTGACCATCAAGCTTTCGCTGCGTAACGAAGAAGCCAAGATAAAGATCGAGGAGAAAAAATCCGAGATCAATGACCTGCTGATTACGCTCATGTCCGGCAAACACTACGATGACATCAGCACACCGCTGGGCAAATACGAGCTGAAAGAAGAGCTGGTGCATCGCATCAACAAGGCGGTCGGCGGCAATCCTGTGCGCAAACTTTTCTTCACGGACTTCGTGTCACAATGAGTGAGAACCCTCGTCAGCCCGTTCTGGAGCCGGAAGAGATTGCGGCACTGATGGAGAAGATTGCGCCGAACGAACAGGCGCAGGCGATCTTCGCCACCCTTCCCCCCATCCCCCAGCCGGAGCATGTCGAGGCGTTCAGCTACGAAAGCGAAGGGCCGGAAGGGCCGGAGCGTTATCCGCTGTATGCGGTGATCCAGCAGCATCTTTGCGAACACCTGCGCGAACACATGAACGACACCTTCCAGCGCACCATCACGCTGGATCTCGATGGTATGACGCAAGCACCCTACGAAGAGCTGATCACTTCCGAGGATTCCCGTGTATATCTGGTGTTCGACTGCGAAGGCTTCGGCCTGATGCTGGTGATCGTGGATACCCGTCTGGTGGTCACCTATGTGGATGCGCTGCTGGGCGGCAATGGCGAGGCGCATAACGGCATGGATGAGCTGTCTCCGGTCGAAGAAAGGCTTGCCGTGCGTTTCGCCAATGCCCTGAAAGGCATGCTGGAAGAAGCCTGGAAACCTATCCACCCGATCAAATTCAAGCTCATCAAGGTGGAAACCGATGTGGACTTCCTCGGCGTGGCATCGGTCAGGGAGTCCTGTTTCAAGACCACCTACCAGATCAAACTGTGCAAGGATGTGCAGGGAAATCTGAACATCTGCTACCCGCGCACCTACCTCGAACCGATTCTCAATGAGTTGCGCAACAGTGCGCAGGAGGCACCGGCCAGCATGGACGAGGCGTGGAGCCGCGATCTGCTGAACTGTCTGCAGGATGCACCTGTGGAGCTCCGCCTTGAGATGGGCACGGTTCCGATGCTGGTGCGCGACTTCCTCACCCTCAAGCCCGGCGATCATCTGCCCATCTACAAACGGGAAATAGACCCGGTGACGCTGTGGGTCGAGTCCGAACCGATGTTTCAGGTCATGGCCGGACAGCGCGACGGCTCGCTGGCGGCCGAGATCGTCGCAATCAAGAAAACCGGAGGCAAATCATGAGTTCCGAACAAGACACTGCTGCGAAAAACGGGCCGGTCGATGATGGGGCATCCCCCAATCTCGAAAGCATCATGCATATTCCGCTGCAGGTCAGCGTGGAGCTGGGTCGCATCAATATGCCGCTGCACATGGTGGCGCGTCTGGCGCGCGGCACCGTGGTGGATATGCAAAAGGAAGCAGGCGCCAGTGTGGATATCTGCGCCAACGGCAAGGTGTTCGCCAAGGGTGAGGTAGTATCGGCCGACGGCAAGCTCGGCGTACGTATCCTCGAGGTGACCTCCACGGGTGATCGCATCCGTTCGCTCGGATAACCGGCCCCTCGTCATGCAAGACAGTTTATTGACGCTGATGCTGCAATCCGTCGCCGGACTGGCCGTCGTACTCGCCCTGTTCGGCCTGCTGGTGTGGATAATGAAGCGCCTGCAGCAACAGCGCCATGCACAGGGAGGCGCAGGCTCGATGCGCATCGTGCAGCGCTTCGGCATCGATGCCAAACACAGCGTGATCGAGCTGGCACACGGCGGGAAGAGCTATCTGATCGGCCTGTCCCCCGGCGGCATGACCACCATCGCCAGCCTTGGCGAAGAGAAAAGCACCGCGCAAGTCCGGTCCATCCGTCAATGGCGCAAGAAATCCGGAGACGGGACATGAAACCCCTGACAAACCGTCTGTCCGCCTGGCTATTCGTACTGCCTGTAGCGGCGCTGCTGCTGGCTTCCCCGGCTCATGCAGCCGATATCCCCACCTTCTCCATCGGTCTGGATGGTGCCGACAATCCGCAGGATTGGTTCAACGGCATCAAGATCCTCGCCGTGCTCACCGTGCTGGCGCTGGCCCCGTCCATCCTGATCATGACCACCTCGTTCACACGCATCCTGGTGGTGTTCGCCTTCCTCAGACAGGCCATGGGCACCCAGCAGACCCCGCCCAATCAGATACTGGTCGGCCTTGCTCTGTTCATGACCATGTTCATCATGATGCCGGTATGGCAGAAAATTGACGATACCGCCCTCACCCCCTACCTGAACGAGCAGATCACCCAGCAGGTGGCACTGGAACGGGCCACGGCTCCGTTGCGCGACTTCATGCTCAAGCAGACCCGCGAGGACGACCTGCTGCTCTTCCTGCATGCCGCCAAGTCCGAGAAGCCGGTGAATGCCGAGGACACCCCGCTGACAGTGCTGATTCCCTCCTTCGTGATCAGCGAGTTGCGCACCGCTTTCGAGATCGGCTTTCTGATCTACATCCCCTTCGTGGTGCTCGATCTGGTGGTGGCCAGCGTGCTGATGAGCATGGGTATGATGATGCTGCCGCCGGTGATGATCTCGCTGCCGCTGAAACTGATCCTGTTCGTACTGGTCGATGGCTGGCACCTGATCACCGCCTCGCTGCTACAGAGCTTCGCCTTCTAGGATGAATGCAGCGCAACAAGGGGGATGATGGAAGTTACAGGTGAATACAATCTGATACTGGTTGCCATTTCCATTCTGGCTGCCTGCGGCGCCGCCTTCGTGGCGGTGTCCACCGTCCCGCGTATCTATTTCTCCACCGGCAGACGCGCGGCCAACCTGTGGTCGCTGGGTTTCGGGCTGAGTCTCGGCAGCGGCATATGGTGCATGCACTTCATCGCCATGCTTGCGCTGCGTTTGCCTCTTCAGGTGCACTACGACATCCCGCTGAGCGCCCTGTCCCTGATCATCGCCATCGCGTTCTCCACGCTCGGCATCCTTCCCTTCCGTATGCGTGGCAGCCTTTCCGGCGTCAGGCTGGCACTCACCGGCACGTACATGGGGCTCGGTATTGCCGGCATGCACTACAGCGGCATGATGGCCATGCACATGCCCGCCGGCATGGTTTACAACCTCTGGCTGGTCGCGCTCTCCCTGCTCATTGCCATCGCCGCTTCGACCGCAGCCCTGTGGATCGCCAACCGGCTGCGGGCGATCCCTATCCTGGAGCGGACCCGGTTGAAGATCGGCGTATCCGCATTCATGGGTATCGCCGTCTCCGGCATGCACTACATGGGCATGGCCGCGACCACGTTCGTGAGCAACAGCAACGCGGTTGATCTCAAATCAGGGATGTCCATCACCCTGCTGATCGGCGCACTGGTCACAGCAGGCGCGCTGCTGCAGACGGGAATTCTATTCCTCGCCGAGCGCGCTGAAGCCCGACAGGCATGGAAAAAATCACAGGACAACGAAACCAACCTGCTCAACCTGCTGAACATCCTGCCCGATGGCATCGTGGTGCTTGTCGATGATGTGATCGTATTCGCCAACCCTGCCGCACAGGATCTGATGTGCCAGAGTTGCCCGACGCTGCTCGAAAGCCGGATGTCGCAGTTCTTCCCGCCGCAAAAGAGAGAGGGTATCCGGCAGTGGATGGATGAAGTCCTGCAATCGGGGTATGCCTCGCCGATCAGCAAGGAACGCCTGCTCCGACCCGACGGCAGCAGCTTCGATGCCCGCCTGGGTGCCGTACCGGTGCGATGGAACGGCAGGCCTGCGATTCAGGTGATCATGCACGATCTGACCGGCGAAAAACGCCGCATGAGCGAACTGGCAAGGCTTATCACAGCAGTGAATCATGCCAGCGACATCATCTTCAGCCTTGATGCAGAGGGCCGGGTGCAAACCGTCAATCGCACGGGACTGGAGTTTATCGGCCTTCCCATGGAAGACATCCAGGGTCACCTGTTCAAGGAATTCCTGCCGCCTGAATCACTCGCCGTGGCGCTGGAGATGTTCGGGAAGAAGGTGCGCGGCGAGGCCAAGCAAACCCATTACGAGATCATGATGCGCGATCATGCCGGCAAGGCGCACGACATGGAGGTGCGCACCCGCGGCATGTTCGAAGACGGCCAGTTCTCCGGCGTGGTCGCCGTGGCGCGCGATGTGACGATGGAGCGCGAACAGCAGGCCAAAATGGAGCACACGCAGCGGCTGGAAAGCCTCGGCGTACTGGCCGGCGGCATCGCGCATGATTTCAACAATCTGCTGACCGCTATCCTCGGCAATGCCGCACTGGCCGAACGCAAGCTGCTCAAGCGACCGGAGGAGGTCGGTCAGCATCTGGTCAATATCGTCACCTCCAGTGAAACCGCCGCCGACCTGTGCCGCCAGATGCTGGCCTACTCCGGCAAGGGAAGGTTCGTGGTGCGGCATATCAACCTGTCGCATATGGTCGAGGAGATCGGCAACCTGCTGCATGTTTCCATCGCCAAGAATGTGACACTGCACTTCCGGCTGACGGATCACCTTCCCGATGTGCAGGTCGATCTGGCACAGATGCAGCAGGTCATCATGAATCTGCTGATCAATGCCAGCGATGCCATCGGCGAAAGAAACGGCGACATCACCATCAGCACCGGCCTGACCGAAGCGGATGCCAATGAGCTGCGCAGCGCGCACGCGGCCGATGATGTGCAGCCGGGAGAGTTCGTCTATCTCGAGGTCACGGATAACGGCAGCGGCATGGATAAAAGCGTGCAGGAGAAGCTGTTCGATCCGTTCTTCACCACCAAATTCACCGGCAGAGGGCTGGGCATGAGTGCCGTACTCGGCATTGTGCGCGGCCATCACGGCGCCATCCGCCTGATCTCCGAGCCGGGTAAGGGCTCGACATTCCGCGTGCTGCTGCCGGCCAGCGCGGGCGATGGCGAGGCTGAAACAGCCCCCGCGGCAGCGGAGTCCCTTTCACCCGCCTGCGGCATGGTGCTGATCGTCGATGACGAGCTCCCGGTGCGCGAAACCGCACGCCTGATGCTGGAGGACTTCGGCTTTACCACCATGACCGCCGCGGATGGTGTGGAGGGTGTGGCCGCCTACCGCGAACACCAGGCGGAGATCGTCGCCGTGCTGCTGGATATGACCATGCCGAACATGGACGGGCGGACCTGCTTTGCCGAGCTCAAGCGCATCAACCCGGATGTAAAGGTGCTGCTATCCTCCGGCTACAACGAACAGGAGACCACCACCCGGTTCACCGGTCAGGGCCTGTCCGGCTTCCTGCAGAAGCCCTACACCCCCGAAGCCCTGCGCTCCAAGATCCGCGAAGTCCTCGACAGCTGACCCCGCGAACAACGGACATTCAAAAAGGGTAGCGTCCCCTTTCGATCTCGTCCTGTCAGAAACATCACCGAGATCTGGCGAACAGCGGCGCGCCGGCATTTGTCGTTTGCATGTTCCCGTCCATAGTCGGATGGTCGGGAAGATCGACAGCAGGAAAGAACGTTCGAAATTTATCGTGCATGCGAGGGGGATGCGAGGACAGAGAGCGAGTATTCCATGCCCTGTTTTCCACGATGAGCAGCGGCTCTCCGAAGCCGGAAAAGCTCGTTGAATATGCCAGAGACCGGCATGGCTATGGTATCGATGACTATTATGGCGTGACCTACGCTTCCGACATCGACAATTACATGAGGGAACAGGAAGGCATCGATATTACCGAAGGCTTTGTGGACATCGATTACTGGGATGGCAGCCCGGAAGCGCTCCGGGTTTCCGAAACAAGATACCTAGAGGCCCTGAAGGAACATTTGATCAAGGAAGGATTTGAGGCGCTGGCTTCGCAGCTCGATGGCCTGTAAATCCAGCCACGATGGATCCGGTTCCCCGGTGGTCTCATTCATGGTTTCGCCATGCAGGTGACGTCGCTCGAAATCGGCTTACCCTTCGATTCTGAGATGCAATATGCCGATATCAGAACTTTTCAGGCAGCGGATGATCCGGACGAGTCCGGCCTTTGCAGATTCGCCGAGCCCGACTGAACCGCTTGAAAACCAGACGTCCACCTCCGGCTTCCCGAAGCCGATAGTGAGCTTTTGATCTTCGGATGCCAACTCGTTCACAAGCTCCATAAAGTCATCATAATCTCTGACGATTTCAGCCGCATCCTCATCGCCCACAAGTGACAGGACTTCATGCGCGTTGCATGCTTGATGCATGAATCGGGGTAAGGGTTACTGATGGCGAAGCCGACGATTGTGCTGCTGCGCGGCATGTTCGGGGTGGCGCGGTTCTTGTGGTGGGAGTATTTCCACGGAGCACCGAAGATGCTGCAGGACATGGGCTTTACGGTGCTCATTCCGGCATTACCGTGGGGGGAGCCGGTGGCTGTGCGCGGCGCGTTTCTGGCGGGGTACCTGAAAGACATTCCTGGGCCGCTGCATCTGGTAGCGCATTCGATGGGCGGAATCGATGCGCGGCGCTATATCACGCATCTGGGCGGGCATGAAAAGGTTGTCTCGCTGACCACGCTTTCCAGCCCGCATCGCGGCTCCATCCTTGCAGCTCAGGCCATGGCCTCGCCTTTTTCGCCGTGGCGGCATATCCACTCGGTGGCCGACCTCACCCCTGCCGCCATGGATCGTTTCAATGCAGCCACGCCGGATATGCCGGGGGTGATCTACCGCAGCTATTCGGCGGCAAGACCGCTTTGCGACCAGCCTTGGTGGGTGCGCCCGTACGGCCGGCAGCTCACGGCGGCGGAGGGGGCGAACGATTCGCAGGTATCCGTGACGTCTGCGGTATGGGGCGAGCATGTCGCCAGTCTCTCCGCCGATCATTACGAACTGATCGGCAGCCATTTCTGGCTCAATCCGTTCAGGCGCAGACCTCCCTTCGATCACCTGCAACTGTTCCGTGACATCGGCCTGTGGATTCAGCAGGAGGCCGGCAAAGCCCCGACCGGGACATGACATACAGGGGCTTTTGCCTCATGCTGGCGACCCTATGAGCACCTTGTATGCCCGGCATTTCAGACTGAAGGAAGCGCCCTTCTCGATTGCGCCGAATCCGCGTTTTCTGTTCATGAGCGATCAGCACCGCGAGGCGCTGGCGCATCTGCTCTACGGCATCGGGCACGACGGCGGCTTTGTGCTGCTCACCGGCGAGGTGGGCACGGGCAAAACCACGCTGTGCCGCTGCCTGCTGGAGAAGGTGCCGGGCGATACGGACGTGGCCTTCATCATCAATCCGCGCCTCTCCGTGGTCGATCTGCTGGCCAACATCTGCGACGAGCTGGGTATTTCTTATGACGCGGAGAAGCTGAACAACCGCCTGCTGGTGGATGCCATCAACCACTATCTGCTGGAGCGGCATGCGGCGGGCCGGCACACGGTGCTGGTGATCGACGAGGCGCAGAATCTGGACACAGATGTTCTGGAACAGCTGCGCCTGCTGACCAATCTGGAAACCGACGAGAAAAAGCTGTTGCAGATCATCCTGCTGGGACAGCCCGAACTGCAGGACAAGCTGAACACGCCCGAACTGCGTCAGCTTTCGCAACGAGTCACCGCGCGCTACCACCTGCAGGCGCTGAACTATGCCGACATGCAGGCCTACATCCGCCACCGGCTTTCCGTCGCCGGTAGCGATCAGGCCATCTTCGCACCTTCCGCGCTGCGTTTTCTGCATCGCCAGAGCAAGGGTATCCCGCGCCTGATCAACCTGATCTGCGACCGCGCCATGCTCGGCGCCTTTGCACAGGGTGTCGCGCGCATCGAGCGCAGCATGATCCGGCAGGCTGCCCGCGAGGTGCTCGGCGAACAAACAGCGACAAGCAGCCCCGGCTTCAGGCCGGGCATGGCCTGGGCCGTGGCCGGCATGCTGCTGCTGGCCGTCGCTTCATGGTCGTTCGGTCGCTGGATGACACCGCAGGCCGACCCGATCGCCCCGCTTGCAACCAGCGCCCCATCAGCGAACGAAGCGGCAGACGTGCCGGTCGCAACCCGCGACACAAGCCTGCCCGAACGTCAGGCCGCTGAACCCGTGACGCAGCCCGGCACGGTCACGGTCGTTGCATCCCTGCAAGAGCCGCCAGCCCCGGCAACAGCCGATGACGGCGCGGCAACAACGGAGGCTCTCCCCGCCGCATCCGAGGCGGCACAGGCGGAGGCGGCAGCTCCTGCTGAACCCGTCGCCCCCATCTCTGTTCCGCAAACACCGACCGGTGCCCCGCCCGCTCCGGTCGAAGGCGGTTTCCTGCACGACTACCATGGCGCATTCCGCGATCTTTTTTCCACCTGGGATATACGCCTTCCGGATGATATCGAACCCTGCGACTTCGCATCCTCAAAGGGGCTGGCCTGCCAGCGCATCTCCGGCGATCTGGGCAGGCTGCGTTTGCTGGACCGCCCGGCGGTGATCGACTGGCACCGCGACGATGGCGGCATGTCTTATATCACGGTGATCGCGCTGGACGGGGATTCGGTGCGGGTCGTAGCTGGAGAAAAAACCTTCGACCTGCCTTTAACACAATTCCGCCAGCACTGGCTGGATCGCTTCACCATCCTGTGGCGCACACCGCCGGCTTATCGCAGCGACATCGTGCCCGGCACCGCCGGCCCTTCGGCCAAATGGCTGAACCAGCGTCTGGCCAGACTGGATGGCAGCGCAGAAAGCGATATCTCCGGTATCTACGACGGGACATGGGTGCCGCGCCTGCGTCGTTTCCAGCGCGATGCCGGCCTGCTGGCCGATGGCGTGGCCGGTGCGCAGACCCTGATCCGGCTGAATACCGAGCTGAACGAACCGGGGCCCCGACTGATCCGGGCATCGCAGACGGCGGCGGTGCGCTGATGTCCTACATCCTCGATGCCCTGAAGAAATCCGAGATGCAGGCCCGGCAGGGCGAATTACCCGACATCCACAGCAGCCATGTGCTGGGCAGCACGCAGACGCATCGTCCCGGCTGGCAGTACGCGCTGTTCGGCGGTGCCGCTGCCGCCGTGCTGTTCGGGGGCTTCTATCTGCTGATGCCCGCCGATCCGGCCAGCTCACAGCATGCAGGCGCGCCGCTTACAGACACGCAACCGGCAGCTACGCAAACCACCGCAATGCCGATGCCAACGCCGAATCCGGTTCCGGCACCCGCACCGGCCACGATGCTTCCCGGACCGCCTGTGACATCTCCGCCGCAAGCTGCACAGTCACAGGCCGCTGCAATCCCTGTGCCGGCTGCGCAACCAGCCTCCACGGCAACGCCGGAACCCGTGAGCGCAACTGCAACCGAAGCCCCGCAGCCCGCCTCCCCACCTGCCCTCGAACCACCTGCCAACCAACAACCTGCACCGACAGGTAGCGCAGGCGCCATCCCCATGCCCGACATACGACCCGCGCCGAATGCGGAGGCCACGCTGCCACCGCTGCTCAGCAAGCTTCCCGTGGCTGTGCAGGAATCGCTTCCTCCTATCGATATCTCGGGGCATATCTATGATGCAAGGCCTGCCTCGCGCATGGTGTTTATCAACGGTCACATCCAGCGCGAGGGCGATATGCTGCCGCAGGGCCTGAATCTGCTGTCCATCACCCCCAACGGGGTGACCCTCTCCTTCCGCGGCACGGATTTCCGTATCGAGCTGTTTCCCATGCCGGCACATACGGGAAAATAACGCGGGCTTAAAATATCCTCTCCGGTTTACATAATCAGGCGATTGCATGCATGATTACGCCTGCCCGGCATGCATCACAGTGCGGGCATCACGGGAGAGGACATGAACGATTCGCGGTTGTCCGGAACATGCGCGCTGGACTGATCTTCACCCTGCTGGGACTGGTGCCCGCAGTCATGGCCGCCTCCATCCTTATCCTGAATGGCGTATCCCCCGAACCGACCACCCTTGCACTGGCTGGTGCCGCCGCGATCTGCATCCTGGCCGGCCTGTTTCTGCTGCTCGGACAGGGAAAACACGGCCGCCAACTGGCCGACATCACCGGCCTGATCGCCTCGGGCAAACGCCGCGAAGCCGGAGAGCTGGACAAGTCCGCCCCCGAAGAACTGCATCAGATCGAGCAGCATGTACGAAGCCTGGCCGCCGAGGTGGACAAGGGGAAACGCAACTTCGCCGAACTGGTCAGCCGGGTACGTCAGCACACCGCCAAGATGGATGCACTGAAGGAAAAACTGAAACGCGAAGGCGTGGTGCGCGCCTATCTGGCGCGATATGTCGGCAACGATGTCATCGAACAGATGATCCTTTCGCAACAGGAAGACCCGCTGAAGAACGAGCGTTGCGAGGCCACCCTGCTGTTCGCCGATATCCGTTCCTTCACCTCGATGTCCGAGAACATGACGCCGGAAGAGATCATCGCCATGCTCAACGAATACTTCGATGCCATGGTCGGCATCATCTTCAAGCACGGCGGCATCCTGGATAAATTTGTCGGCGATGAACTGATGGCCGTATTCTCCCCGCAGGCGGATAAAACCGCCGCCCCGCTGGCCGCGGTGCGCACCGGCATCGAGATGCAGCAGTATCTCGGCAAGCTGATGCAGGAGCGCAATGCACGCGGCCTGCCGGTGTTCCAGGTCGGCATCGGCATCAACACCGGCAGTGTGGTGGTGGGCAACGTCGGTGCGAAGAACCGCATGGACTACACCGTCATCGGCGACACGGTGAACGTGGCAGCCCGACTGGAACAGATGGCCGAAGGTCAGGAGGTGATCGTCGGCGAGCAGACCCATGCCTACACCAAGCATGCCATCCTGATGCGCGAAAAAGGCAGCATCAAAGTCAAAAACCGCGACGAACCCGTGAAATGCTACGAGGTCGTCATCAAATCCGGCAACTTCGCCTGAGGCAATAATCAACACCTTTTCACCGCAGAGTACGCAGAGTTTCGCAAAGGAAAATCAGAACAGGCAAGCAACCAAGCTGAATGATTGCAGCATTCAGTCCATCATCTTTACTTTGCGAAACTCTGCGTACTCTGCGGTTCAAGATTATTGTTTGTAATCAACCTGAAACCCCGTCGCAGCGGATGATTTTATAACCCTCACCCTCAAATAGCGGGAGTACCGATTCGAAGGTGTCATAGAGCAGAAACTCATAGGGAAGATGGCGGTTGGCAACGAGAAACAGGCTGCCTTGCGGCTGCATACTGCGCGCAGCTGCTTCGATCATGGACTGCCCGAGCGACACAAGATCGGCCTTGTCCTTGTGGAACGGTGGATTGAGCAACACCACATCCATATTCCCCGGCATCTTCTCGCGCGTGGCGTCCAGCCAGTGGGTCTGCACATGCACCCCCTTAGCAAGGGACAGCGCAGCCAGATTCTGCTGCGCGCATTCCACGGCCACGGCATCCACATCCACCGCATGCCATTCACGGAACCCGGTATATGAGCTCAGCACATGCATCGAGAGGTAGCCATTGCCACAGCCGAGATCCATGCCGCGCCCGGCAAGGTCTCCGGGCAGATGCTCCAGCAGCAGTCTTGAACCCGTATCCGCACGATCCCAGCTGAACACGCCGGGGCAGGAAATCATTCCACCCTCAAGCCTTCGCGGTTCGGCAGCCTCACGCCATGCATCAAGGCATCCGGGATGAGCAACAGACTCGCCGTGCAACATGGATATGCGACACTTGGATTTGCTGCTCACGCAGATCTCGCCCAGCTCTGCAAGCCGCCGCTCATAGCCCTTCGCACCCATATCATTGGCCGCGCAGAACAGCAGCGTTCCGCCATGAGGCGCGGAACTGCCGGCCAGTAAGCGTGCCGCAGCCGCCAGCCAGCCCATGGTCTGCTCGCGTTGCTTGCCGCCGAGCACCAGCACCAGATCGAACCCTGTTTCGGTAATCTCGCGGCGGATGGTGTGCCCGGCACGCTGCAGATCAAGGCATGTGTCGCGCCGGTGCTGCTGCACGACCAATTCCTCTGCGAGTTCCGCCAGAGTCTTCAAACGCGCATGCACCATCCCGTTGATCACCGCGACACGCGGTTTGCGCCCTTGTTGGGTAACGACACGGGCGAGCAGTTCCTCACCGCGTTCATAAAGGAGAGAGGCAGCTGTATGGATCACGTATATGCCGGATTAAATGGAAAAGTTGACAGGCAGTTCCAGCCCGCGCAGCAGGCCTTCGCGCTCCGCCTGTTGCAGAAACGAGGCAAGCGTCCAGGCGGACAATGCCTTCCTGCATCCGTCAGCGGCCTGACCCAGCAGCGGAATCACCACCGAGGCATGCAAGCGGCAAACCTCCTCTTCGGTTTCGGGGGGTACTGCTTCATCAAGACAGTCAAGGATATCCAGCAGCGTGATGCGCGCGGCAGCCCTGCCCAGCGTATAGCCGCCGCCTGCACCGCGCCGGGAGAGCAGCACCCCGCCTGCGACCAGCGACTGCATATCCGGCTCCAGATATCGCGCCGGGCATTGCAGCATGGCCGCCAGTGTCTTGCCCGATACGGGCTTCGCAGATGCCGCGATGCGCAGCAGCGCGGTCAGCAGATAGCGCAGACGTCTGGAATCAAGCAGTGCAAGCATATGCGTCCGATCGGCCCTACTTCCTGCCCGAACTGCCGAAACCGCCGCTGCCGCGCTCGGTATCATCCAGCGAATCCACTTCGACGAAACTCACCGCCGGCAGTGCGGCGATCACCATCTGCGCGATGCGATCGCCGCGCAGGATATGAAAATCGCTGTCGCCGTGATTGATCAGGATCACCCCGACCTCGCCGCGATAATCGGCATCGATGGTGCCGGGCGTGTTGAGCACCGTGATGCCGTGCTTCAAGGCCAGCCCGGAGCGCGGACGTATCTGCGCCTCGAAACCGGCCGGCAGGGCCATCGCGAAACCGCTGGGAATCAGTTTTCTTTCTCCCGGATGCAGCACCACCTCGCCGTGCACCGCCGCGCGGATATCCGCACCGGCAGCCAGTGCGCTGGCAAAATGCGGCAAATCGATGCCCTCACCATGCGACAACCTGCAGATACCGATGTTCACTACCTGTTCACCCATCTTTCAACCCCTTACTGTTTACCCGACTGCATATCGATCACGCGTTGCACGATCCATGCTGCCAGCTCCGCCTTGCCCATCTCACCGGACTTGCACTCACTATCAGCGGTAAGCCACCAGCCGCCGCCACGCGACCCGCCCATCCGGCTGATATCGTTAGCGAAGATCGCATCCACACCCTTGGCGCGCAGCTTGCCGCGCGCATTCTCCAGATGATCCGTCGCCTCGGCGGCAAAGGCCACGACCGTTTCAGGCCGGTTATCCATGCCGGCGATGGTTGCCACGATGTCGGTATTCTCCAGCAACTGCACGGTTAATCCGTTCCCGTCATTAGCCGCACCACGCTTGAGCTTGCCATTGATCGGTTCGGCAAAGCGGTAGTCGCTGACTGCTGCACTGGCAATGAACAGGTCCGCACCGACTGCCGCGCGAACGCAGGCCGCCAGCATATCCTCTGCCGATTCAACATCCCGGCGCTGCTGCACTCCGGGCGTGGCCGGCGTTCCGGGCCCTGCGATCAACTGCACCACCGCTCCCCGCATCGTCGCTTCTTCGGCGATCAGCGAGCCGAGCAGCCCGCTGGCGCGGTTGCTCAGCGTGCGCACATCATCCCACGCTTCACGCGTAGGTCCCGCATTGATCACCCAGCGCTGCCCGGCAAGGCTCTGATCGAGCAGCAGCCCATACACGCCGGCGACGATATCCATGGGCTCGCTCATGCGACCGGCACCTGTCTCTCCGCAGGCCAGATCACCCACAGCAGGGCCGACGATATGCACGCCATCCTGTTGCAATGCCTGCACATTGCGTTGTGTTGCCGGTGCCTGCCACATCACGGTATTCATCGCAGGGGCCAGCAGCACAGGCCCGCGCCTCGCCTGATACAGTGTGCTCAGCAGATTGTCGCAGATGCCATGCGCGAAACGCGCCATGATGTCCGCCGTGGCTGGTGCCACGACCAGCACATCCGCCCAGCGTGCCAGATTGATGTGCCCCATTTCGCGCTCTCGCGTCAGATCAAACAGCTCGCTATGCACCTGCTGCCCGGTCAGCGCCTCAAGGGTGAGCGGGGTGATGAATTCGCAAGCCCCCTGCGTCATCACGCAGCGTACCTCGGCCCCCTGCCTGATCATCAGGCGGGCCAGTTCGGCCGCACGGTAGGCGGCGATGCCGCCGCTGATGCCGAGCAGGATGCGCATACCCTTGAGCATATCCGGCCCCTTAGCCGCGCAGTTCCTTCAGACGCGCCAGCACGGCATCCACATGGCCGTCCACCTTGACCTTGCGCCATGCCTCGCGGATCACGCCATCCGGCCCGATCAGGAAGGTGGAGCGCTCCACACCGAGATATTCCTTGCCGTAGTTCATCTTTTTCTGGATGACATCGAAGGCCCTGCACAGCATCTCATCGCCATCGGAGATCAGCGGGAAGTTCAGTGACTGAGCTTCATAAAACTTTCGGTGCGAAGCGACAGAATCGCGGCTTACACCGACGATGGATGCATCCACGCCGGAGAAGTCGGCCTCGGCATCGCGGAAACCACATGATTCGGTGGTGCATCCCGAAGTGCTATCCTTGGGATAGAAATACAGTACCACCCAGCGGCCGCGCAGATCGGAGAGCTTCATCTGTCCCAGGGGCCAGACAGGCAATTCAATATCGGGGGCGGAATCGCCCGGATTGATGCTGTAGGACATGAGAGTCTCCTCGTTCAAAGTCTGCCGCAGCCTTGTTTGCGGTCCATGCGGCCGGGCATGATAGGGCCTGTTCAGGTGAAATGCGAGCCGGCCGCCGTACTCGCAATTCTCGCAAGCACCCCCTATTGTTCGATGAGATCGCTATTATTGGAGTGCAGCCATGACGGGTGACGCAACTATGCGGGTAATCCTGGCCGAACCGCGCGGCTTCTGCGCCGGTGTGGACCGGGCCATTGCGGTGGTCGAGCAGGCCATCGAGCGCTTCGGTGCGCCGGTGTATGTGCGCCATGAGATCGTGCACAACAAATACGTCGTCGAGAATCTGCGCAACAAGGGTGCGGTGTTCATCAACGAGGTGGAGGATGCTCCGGACGGCGCGCTGCTGATCTTCTCGGCGCATGGCGTGAGCAAGGCCGTGCAGCAGGCGGCGAAACAGCGCGATGTGCAGGTGATTGACGCGACCTGCCCGCTGGTCACCAAGGTACACATGGAACTGATCCGGCATTATCGCGCCGGCGATCAGGTGATCCTCATCGGCCATGCCGGGCATCCCGAGGTGGAGGGCACGATGGGTCAGGCCCCGGAAGGTGCCGTGCTGCTGGTCGCCACCCCTGCCGATGTCGATACGCTGGTCGTGCAGGATGAATCCAAACTCGCCTATGTCACGCAGACCACGCTGTCGGTGGACGATACCCGCGATGTCGTGGCCGCCCTGCAGAAGCGATTCGCGTCCATCCAGGGGCCGAAGCGCGACGATATCTGCTATGCCACCACCAACCGGCAGGAGGCCGTGAAGGCCATGTCGGAGAAGTGCGATGTGGTGCTGGTGATCGGCTCGAAAAATTCATCGAACAGCAACCGCCTGCGTGAAGTCGCCGAACGCCAGGGCGCGCGCGCCTATCTGGTGGATACAGCCGATGATATCGATGAAGCATGGCTCGATGGAGCCAGGTGTATCGGTGTCACCGCCGGCGCATCAGCACCGGAAGAGCTGGTGCAGGGCCTGCTGGCCCGCCTGCACGAACTGGGGGCCGACACAAATATTGAGCGCCTGAGAACCGCCGAGGAAAACGTCATCTTCATCCTCCCCGAGGTGCTGCGCTCCTGAAGCGAAGATGTTGACAGGCCAAAGTCGGCCAGTTTCAGACATCCATTGGATTTTGACCCTGCCTGTTATGTTCGATTCTGACTTACGGGGTCCCGCCGTGACAGTGCCGTGCCGGGTGCCTGTTCATCGGGACATGGCGGGTAAAGGCGTTTTGTCTGCCGGCCCGCCTCCGATGAACAGGTGCGCGGCACGGAAGTTCCACTGTCGCTTGCGGGGGCCTTTCTTTGCTTCTTTCTTGGGCAAGCAAGAAAGAAGGGTTATCGGGCAGGCTGTGTACCGTGGAACCGGCGGTTCTTGTTGCAGTGCCTGAGATTAAAGTCCTTCTTCTTTGCATGCCCAAAGAAGAAGCAAGAAAGGGCACCCACAGTGATCTGTGAACTTCCGTCCCGGACACTCGCCCGGCGGAGGCGGCCGGCAGCCTCCACCCGCCTCATTCCCGCCGACCAAGCGCCCGGGACGGCACAGATCAGGCGGGGCCCGGTAAAGCAAACATGACAGGCAAAGGCGAATGACCGCTTCTGGCCGCAATCTGTCGGTCGGGCATCCGGATAAATATTTGGGCTGAATATCCGCTTTGGCCCGTGGTTTGCTCTACAGGGCCATGAACCCGGATACTGTTATTCATATCGGCACCGACGCACTGCGTATGGTGCTGCTGCTTTCCCTTCCCATGCTGCTGGTGGCGCTGGTGGTCGGCGTGGCCATCTCGCTGTTTCAGGCGGTCACGCAGATTCAGGAAATGACCCTGACCTTCGTGCCGAAGATCATCGCCGTGTTCGGCAGCATGGTGCTGGCGGCCCCCTGGCTGACCAAGACCATGGTCGAATTCACCCGCAACCTGATCGAAAGTATCCCCGGGCTGTTGAGGTAGCACAGCGTGCTGCTGCCTCCGGTTCCGGCTGAAGCGGATATCGTCGCCGGGCTGCTGGTATTGCTGCGCGTTTCCAGCATGGTGTTGTTTCTGCCCGTGCTCGGCCACCAGCTGGTGCCCACGCAGGCCAAGATCGGCATGATCTCCATCCTTACTCTGCTGATGTTTCCGATGGTGCGCGGCACCCTGCCGGAGATGGATATGAGCCCGCTTCTGCTCGGCCTGATGGCCGGTCAGGAACTGCTCATCGGCGGCATGATCGCGCTGCTCGCGCAATTGATGTTCGGCGCCATCCAGATGGCCGGTCAGGTGATGAGCTACCAGATGGGTATGGCCATCGCCAATGTGTTCGACCCTTCGACCAGCGCGCAGATCGCCATCGTCGGGCAGATCGCCGTGGTGCTCGCCATGCTGCTGTGGCTGGCGGTGGGCGCACATCATGCGATGATCCTTTCGCTGGCGGATTCCTTCACGCTGTTCCCGATGGGGCATGCATGGTCCATCCACGGCTGGGATACACTGAACGCCGCTGCCGCCAACCTGTTCAGCCTGTCCATCCGGCTGAGCGCACCGATCCTGCTGCTGATGATGCTCACCTATGCCGCGCTCGGCCTGCTGTCTCGCGCCGTGCCGCAGATCCAGATATTTTTTGTCAGCTTCCCGCTGACCATCTCGCTCGGGCTGATCGTTTTCGCGCTGTCGCTGCCTGCCTTCATCTCGCTGATCGGCGATAACTTCAAAACCTTCGCCACGCAGATACCGCTGTTCCTGCACGCGCTGGCCGGAGGCTGAACCATGGCCGAAGAACAGGACAAATCCCAACAAACAGAGGACGCGAGTCCCAAGCGCATCGAGGATGCGCGCAAGAAGGGTCAGGTTCCAATCAGCAGGGAGCCATCCACAGCCATCGCGTTCTTAGTGTTTTCCGGTATCGGTATCACCGGCGTGGCCGCCTTCACCGGCGATCGCATGCTGCAGATGACACAACATTATCTCTCGGCCACCCCGTCGATGCTGCGCGCCGACGGTCCCGGCGTGCAGAGCCTGCTGGCCGACATCTGTGTGGACATGGCGGCACTCATCCTGCCGATCATCGTGCCGATGCTGATTCTGGGAGTGATCGCCACCTATGTGATCACCGGCCCGGTGTTCACCTTCGAAACCCTGAAGCCCAAATTCTCCAAGGTGAATCCGATGAGCGGCCTCAAGCGCATGTTCTCCACCAAGGGGCTGGCCGAGTTCCTCAAATCGCTCATCAAGCTTTGCGTCATTTCGCTGACATGCTGGCTGGTGATGAGCGACATCCTGCCGCATTTTATCGGAGCGGGACGCCTGCAGGTGGAGGAGATCACCCTGCTCGGCATCAACAGTGTATTGCATCTGTCAGCACTCACCGCGCTGGTGTTCTTCTTCATCGCCATGGCCGATGTGCTCTACCAGCGATGGGAGCATGCCAAGGGCCTGCGCATGTCGAAGAAAGAGTTGCGCGACGAGAACAAGGACACCGAAGGCGACCCGTTCATCAAGGCCAAGATCCGCCAGCTGCAACAGGAAATGGCCCGCCGCCGCATGATGTCCGATGTGCCCAAGGCCGATGTGGTGATCACCAACCCGACGCACTTCGCCGTGGCCCTGAAATACGAGCCGGGGGGCCTCGGCGCACCCCGCGTGCTGGCCAAGGGCAAGGGGGTGATCGCCCAGAAGATCAAGGAGATCGCCCGCGAGAACGGCATCCCGATGCGCGAGAACCGGCCTTTGGCAAGGTCCTTGTATAAGAGTGTCAAGATCGGCCACGAGATCCCTGAAGATCTGTACGAAGCGGTCGCCGTGATCCTCGCGGAGATCTTCAGGATGAAAGCCGCTCACTACTGAATGACGGATTCATAGGATACGGGAGAAGCCATGCAGGCAACCGCAGTACTCGCTTTCCAGCGCATGGGCCGCAATGCGGACGTGGTGCTGGCTATCGGCGTGCTGGGCGTATTGCTCATCATGATGGTGCCGATGCCGACCTGGCTGATGGATGTCATGCTGGCGGCTAACATCACCCTCGGTATCGTCATACTTCTGACATCCATCTATGTACTCAAGCCGATGGACTTCTCGGTGTTTCCTTCCCTGCTGCTGCTCACCACCCTGTTCCGGCTGGCCCTGAATGTGGCCTCCACCCGGCTGATCCTGCTGCACGGTCAGGAAGGCCCGAGTGCCGCAGGACACGTCATCGAGGGCTTCGGTCAGTTCGTGGTCGGCGGCAACACCGTGGTCGGTCTGATCCTGTTCCTGATCCTGGTACTGATCAATTTCATCGTGATCACCAAGGGTTCCACGCGTATCGCCGAGGTGGCCGCCCGCTTCACACTGGATGCCATGCCCGGCAAGCAGATGGCCATTGATGCCGACCTGAACTCCGGCCTCATCGACGATTCCGAGGCACGTTCCAGACGCGAGAACGTGGCCCGCGAGGCCGAGTTCTACGGTGCCATGGACGGCGCCTCGAAATTCGTGCGCGGCGATGCCATCGCAGGCCTGATCATCACCGCCATCAATATCTTCGCAGGCCTGATCATCGGCACCATGCAGCAGGGCATGCAGATGGCCGATGCGGTGAACGTGTTCAGTATCCTGACCGTCGGCGACGGTCTGGTCTCGCAGATCCCCGCGCTGGTCATCTCCACCGCCGCAGGCATCATCATCACCCGCGCAGGCGGCTCGGCCACTCTGCCTTCGGATCTGGGGGAGCAGTTCACCCAGAATCCGCGCGTGCACATGGTCGCCGCCGGTGCCCTGCTGCTGATGGCCATGGTGCCCGGTCTGCCCTTCTTCCCCTTCCTGCTGCTCTCCGCAGCCCTCGGATTCACTGCCTGGTATCTGCATACCGGGGCAGGCAAGGAAGAGGTGATCGAGGAAACCGGCATCAAACCGGCCGAGACCAGGACCGAGACACCGCTTTCCGACCTGCTGGTGCTCGATCCGATCCGTCTCGAGGTGGGCTACGGTCTGATCGATCTGGTGGAATCGGGCCGCGACGGCAACCTGCTCGACCGCCTGCAGGCGGTGCGCCGGCAGATCGCCCGCGATATCGGCTTCGTGCTGCCGCCGGTGCATATCAAGGACAATCTGCAACTCGGCGTGGGCGAATACCGCGTGCTGATCCGCGGTGCCGAAGTCGGCCGCTGCGAGATCCGTCCGCGCAACCTGCTGGCTCTGAAGGGCCAGCATTCCGGCCCGGAGATCCAGGGTATCGCCACGCAGGAACCGGCCTTCGGCCTGCCGGCATTATGGATCGGCAACGATATGCGCCAGCAGGCCGAGCTTTCCGGATACACGGTGGTCGATCCGGCCACGGTGATCGTCACGCATATCACCGAGATCCTGCGCCAGAACGCCCATGAGATCCTGGATAGGGCACAGGTGCGCGAGATGCTCGACCAGCTCTCCACGCGCCATCCCAAGGTGGTCGAGGACATGGTTCCCTCGCAGGTATCGCTCGGCCTGCTGCAGAATGTGTTGCAGCGCCTGCTGGCCGAATGGGTTCCGGTGCGCGATCTGATGGCCATTCTGGAAACCCTGTCCGACGGCGGCAGCGCCAATGCAAGCCTCGATGCCGTGGTGGAGCGCGTGCGCACCCGGCTGGGCCGCTCCATCGTGCAGCAGCATTTAAGCCAGCAGGGCGAACTGAAGGTGTTCACCATCGACCCGCATCTGGAGCAAACGATGAGCGAGCGCGTCGGTGATCAGAGCGGCTTCTCGCTGCCCATGGATATCCACCAGTGGCAGCGGTTCGCCACGCAGATCACCAACACCGTCGCGCGCCACGATGTGGATATCCCGGTGATCCTCACCAATCCGCAACTGCGCTCCTCGCTGGCCCGCTCACTGGGCCGCATCATGCCGCGCATCGCCGTGCTTTCGATTGCCGAAGTGCCTTCCAATATCACCGTCAATCCGCTCGATCAAATAGGCCTGTAACATGCAGATACGCACCTTCTCCGCCCCCAAGCTGCATCTGGCCCTGTCCAAGGTACGCAAGGAATTCGGTCCCGAGGCCATGATCCTGGACCGAAACCGCGGGCATGACGACGAGGGCAATGCCATCTGGCAGGTGCGCGCCGCACGCGACGGGGAATCAGGTTCACAAGCAAAAAAAGAGATGAAACCGGCCGCACAGCCAAGCGCGCATCCCGATCTGGATCACCGCCTGCAACATTCGATGCAGCATCTGGAGCGCATCGTCAGCGGACTCGGCCGCATGGAGACCGACACGCTGCGCAACAGCCTGCATGACGAGAACGAACGTCGGGCCTTTGACACTTTATTAAGCTGCGCTGTCGCTCCCACCCATGCGCACGACCTCGCCCCGGCCATGGCTGCAACGGGCGAGGCCCGCGCACGCTGCCTGCGCTGGGGCAAGCGTCTGCAACCGCAGAAACAGCGCGAAACGGTACTCGTCACCGGCCCCTGCGGCGGCGGGAAAACCACCATGATCGCCAATCTTGCCACGCATTTTCATATGCAGGGCATCGAGGTCGCGCTAGTCAGCACGGATACCGAACGCATGGGCGGACTGGAGGGATTAGCGGCCTACGCATCGGTGCTGGGCATCGAGCTGCATGCCCTGCGCCGCAGCGAAGACGCAGCCGGAATCCTGCAAAAAACAGAATCGGCACGCTTGCTGCTAATCGATAGCGAAGGATGGTCGCAGGCGAATCGCAAGAGCTGCCGGCGACAAGGCCCGCCGTGGCAGGCACTGGCCCCGACCAGACGCATGCTGCTGCTGCCGGCGAATCTGGATGAGGCCGATGGCATGGCCACACTGGAGGTCGCCGCAGGTCTGTATCTCACCGATCTCTTGCCCGGCAAGCTCGATGAGACGGCAACGGCGGGCAAGGTGGTGAACTGGGCCGCGCGCTCGGGTCTGCCGCTGTCCTACTGCAGCTTCGGATCATCTGTTCCCGATCAGATGGGATGGCTGAATCCGAAGACCCTGGCCACGCTGTTGCAGCGAAACCATCGAAAGGAGTCGACATGAGTCTTGATACAGACAGCACAGCTGACCGGACACAGACGGCACCGCAGGTGATCGCTGTGGCCAGCGGCAAGGGCGGCGTAGGCAAAACCTTCTTCTCCCTGCAACTGGCTGCACGTGCCGCTGCGCGCGGCAAGCGCGTGCTGCTGATGGATGCCGACCTCGGCCTGGCCAACGCCGATGTCATGCTGGGGCTTTCCGCGCCGCACAGCATCGATGATGTGTTGCAGGGATCATGCGGCCTGCAGGATATCGTGCTTCCCTCCGGCCGGGGCTTCGACATCCTGCCCGGCGGTTCCGGTCTGCACGAACTGACCACGCTGGGGACGACCCAACAGCAATTGATCCTCGATGAGATGTCCTCGCTGGGCAGGGCTTACGATATGGTGGTGATCGATACGGGTGCAGGTATCGGCGACAATGTGCTGTATTTCGCTTCCGCCTCCGAATCCGTGCTGATCGTGCTCACCCCGGACCCGACCTCGCTGACCGATGCCTATGCCCTGATCAAGGTGCTCTCCAGACAGCGCGATATCGATCGCTTCATGGTGGTCATCAATCAGGCCGACGAGGTGGAGAGCCAGATCGTGTTCCGTCGTCTGCTCTCCGTCGCCGACCGTTATCTGGATGTGTATCTGGACTTCATGGGTCATCTGGACAATTCCCCCGTCGTGCGCCGGGCCATCCAGTCGCAGTCGATCTTCTCCAGCCCCGACAAGCTTCCTCCCGGCCTGTTCAATGCACTGGATCGCATCATTGACAGGCCGCGCGACAATTCGCGAAACGGGGGCCTGCGCTTCTTCTGGGAGCACAGCCTGCACGCGGCGCTCGACAGTGAGCTGCAAGCCGCACAACAGGGAGGAACGCGCTGATGCCCATGCACCTTGCCAGCCTGTATGGCGCGTGCCTCGGACTTCTGGCCGGCGTCGTCATCACCCTGCTGTTCAATCTTGAGATGGCCGACTCGGTATACCGCACCGGCCTGCTGACGGTGTGCGGCGCATGGATGGGGCTGCTGCTGGCCTGGCTCAACACCCTGCTGTCCGCTGCACAGAAGAAAGGCGCAGAACAGAACAAAAGGCCGTCGTCATGACCACCGCGACCGCCTATGCAACCGCAAGGGAAGACGGCAGTCGGACACCCGAGCAGTTGCTCGAGGAATACCTGCCGATGATCCGCTATCACGCCGGCCAGCTGATCCGCCGGGTGCCGAACTCGGTGGAGATGGACGATCTGATCGATGCCGGCGTGCTCGGCCTGCTGGACAGCGCACAACGTTTCGACCATACGCGAGATATCCAGTTCAAGACCTTCGCGGCCTACCGGGTGCGCGGCGCGATGATCGACTACATCCGCGAATTCGACTGGCTGCCGCGCGGCCTGCGCGATACCTCCAAACAGTTGCAGCACGCCATGATGGAACTGGAACACAACCACGGTCGTCCGGCAGAGGAGGCCGAGATCGCCCAGCATCTCGGCATCGGCGTCGAGGAATACCGCAACCGCCTGCAACAGGTCCGCGGCATGGCTGTGGTGTATTTCGACGACATGCCGGTGTTCAGCGAGGACGACGACAGTCTGGACATCATGGAGTCGCTGGAAGGCTCAGCCGACGACATGCCGGAGCATCAGGCCGCCATGCGTCAATTTGCCGACAGGCTGGCCGATTGCATCGAGTCGCTGCCGCCGCGCGAGCGCGTCCTGCTGACTCTCTACTACTACGAGGAACTAAATATGAAGGAGATCGCTCTGGTGCTCGATCTCACCGAATCGCGCGTCTCGCAGATCCATTCGCAGATGGTGCTGCGCATGCGCAGCCTGCTCGGACTTGAACTTCCGGGGAGCAGGTGAGCATGAGCGAACTCATCTCCAGCCTGAGCGCCGACCCGGCCGGCCTGTTCGGCATGCTGTTCAATCTGCTGATCATCGCCGCCGTTGGCGGATTGTGGCTGATGTGGGCGCGCAGCATGAATCGTCAAAAAAATGTCGAAGATATGCTGGCCGCCACCTCCGGGCAGCTGGAAGAGGCGACACGGCATCTGGAAAACGCCCTGCAGGAGATCAGGCGGCTGCAGCGGAGCAAGCCGGTGCAGGAAGACGGACGCAGGGAACACAAAAGCACAGCCCCATCCGCTGACAACAAAACCGTCGAATCCGCTGTGCCAGCCCCGCAAGGTCTGTCGCATCCGATGCATGCTGCCTACCGCCAGGCACAGACCACGCCCGCAGGCCCGGTCGGGGAAGCTGCCATTGCACAGGCAGCCTCAGCTGAACCGCTGCTTGCAGCTGAACAGCCCGTAGCGACGGCTGCCGCGGCAACAGATAGCAGAGAAGACGGGCAGAGCGATGTGCAGCGCATCATCCATCTGCATAGCCTCGGTCAACCCGCCGAACAGATCGCATCACAATTGGATATGCCTCTGGCCCGTATCAACCTTCTGCTGCGTCTGCACGAACAGCGTTCCGGCGAAAGGGATAGCAGGTAGAAAGCGTTGTTCCCCATCATCACGCCCGTGATGCTGAATATGCCCGATCTGGTGCAGGCCGGTTCGCAGACCCGTCTGCCATGGCCCGACGGCAGTGTCATCACCGCCAGGCTCGTGCCCACCGATGCTCCGGGAACCGCGCTGCTCATGCTGGGAAGCTACCGGCTGCTTGCACAGGTTCCCCCTGCCACGCCGATGGGCGAGGTCTGGCTGATGCTGGTCAACCGGCAGATGCCGGCGCGCTTCGCCCTGCTCACCGATGTGCAGGTGCTGCAGATGCTGGCGGGGATGCTGGAAGCCGAGCAGAACCAGCCTGTGAAAGGCGCCGCCACGCGGCATGCGAAAGCGGGGCATGGCGGAACTGCGGCTGCACTGCTGGCCGGCGCTGCCTCCGAGTGGCCGAATCTTGCCACCGCGCAGCGCGGCGACGGCAGGCAGGGTCTGCCATGGAATGCCGAGGCCGCCGCCGACGGCAACACCCTGCTGTGGTACGACGATCAGGACGAACAGCCGCGCGGCATGCTGCACCGCAAGGTCGACGAGCAATCCTTCAGCCTTTCCGGGCGGGTCGATCTTGATCATCTGGGCGGGATCACCTTCACCCTGAAGGGCACGATCGATCAGCAGCCCGAGCAGGCCATGGCGCCGGAACAAGCACAGCAGGTTTCCACCAGAGGCTGGAATCTCAACCTGCACACCGTGGCGGACACCGGCCTGAATGAATTGCGCCGGGATTTCGCCGACTGGCTCGCGGAGCACCGCGCCGGATTTCCGGGCATGCAGGCCGAGATCAACTCCGGTCTGCCGGATTCCGGACCCGGTGGCCTGACCGAGCGCACGGTGTAGCCAAGAGCCATGGCCGACAAAACCGAACCCACTGAGGGCAACAAGCCGGCCGGCCGGCCGGCGGCAGTCGCCATCAGCTACGAGCCGGAAAAAGCCGGCGCTCCGAAGGTGCTGGCAGCCGGCATCGGTGAAATGGCCCGCCGCATCCTCGAACTGGCCCGCCGCGAGCATATCTACATCCATCAGGACACCACGCTGGCCGGCCTGCTGGCCCGCGTACCCAACGGCTCATCCATCCCCCACTACGCCTACCAGTTGATCGCCGAACTACTGGTGTTTCTCTATGCCACCGACCGGCGACTGGAGGAAAAACTGGCAGCCGCGAAGCGGCAACATTTGCCGCCCGGCTACGGTGGCGGGAATTGAATCCCTTATTTTCCCTAGCTCCTGTGCCATTTCACGCTTGGCACCTGTCTTGCGTAAGGATATTGACCAAACCGGTATAGCAGGGAGTTGAACCATGAGCAGCGGTTTCTTCGTAGCAGGCGTCAGCGGCCAGATGGCACAACAGAAGATGGACGATATCAGCCACAACCTCGCCAACGTCAACACGGTCGGCTTCCTCGGCAGCCGCACCTCGTTTGAAACCGTGTTCACCAGCAAGGCCTCCCCGACCGGCAACCCGGACACCGCCCCCGCCGCCTTCCAGTCCATGGGCAGTCAGTTCGTCGATACCAGTTCCGGCAATATCGAGCAGACCGGCAGCGATTTCGATTTCGCCATCCTCGGCAAGGCATGGTTCCGCGTGGAAGCCGCGCCCGGCGAAGAGGCCTATACACGCGCCGGCAATTTCACGCAGGACGCCGAAGGCAATCTGCTCACCCAGGACGGCAAGCATGTGCTGGATGCCGGCGGCACCCCGATCCAGCTGCCCGCCGGACGTCTGCAGGCCACCGATCAGGGCGAACTGATAGTCAACGGAAGCGTGGTCGCGCAGCTCGGACTGGTGAGCATCACCGACCCCGCCGGCATCGAGCGCATCGGCAATGCGCTGATCAGGACACCCGTGACAAACACCGCACCGGCGACCGATGTCACGGTGCGCCAAGGCGCGCTGGAGAGCTCGAATGTGAACAGCGTACTCGCCATGGCGGAGATGATCGCCACGCTGCGCAGCTATGAAGCCACGGTCAAAATGATCGAGGAATACAACCGCCAGTCCTCCCAGCTCACCCAGCAGGTCGGACAGGTGCAGGGTATGTGATGAGAGATTCAACGAACGAATACGGTAGTACAGGAGAACGGATATGATGCGATCACTTTGGACAGCGGCCACCGGCATGACGGCACAGGCACTGAATGTGGATGTGATTTCCAATAACCTCGCCAACGTCAACACCGCCGGCTTCAAACGCGGCCGGGCGAATTTTCAGGATCTGATGTATCAGCAGATCACTTCACCGGGCAGCCAGAACAGCGCCGGCAATCAGGTGCCGACCGGCGTGCAGGTGGGCCTGGGTGTGCGTACCGCAGGCATCTCCCGCATCTTCTCCGAAGGCAGCTTCCAGCAGACCGGCAACCCGCTGGATATGGCGGTCGAAGGGCGCGGCTTCTTTCAGGTACAGCTGCCGGACGGCTCTCTGGCCTACACCCGCACAGGCTCGTTCAGCGTGGACAGCCAGGGCCAGATGGTCACTCCGGACGGCTACATCGTGCAACCGGCCATGACCATTCCGGCGGACGCACTGTCCATCAATATCGCACAGGACGGCTCGCTGTCCGTGGTGCAGCCCGGCAATGTGCAGACCACCATCGGGCAGATGCAACTGGCCGACTTCGCCAATCCCGACGGTCTGACCGCCATCGGCCACAGCCTTTTTCAGGAAAGCCAGGCCAGTGGCTCACCCACCACTGGAACCCCCGGCCTCTCCGGACTGGGCTCGGTGGCACAGGGCACGCTGGAGATGTCCAATGTCAACACCGTCGAAGAGATGGTCAACATGATCGCCGCCCAGCGCGCCTATGAAATGAACTCCAAGTCCATTCAGGCCGCCAACGAGATGCTGCAGATGGTCAGCAACATCAAGCGGTAATGCGATGAACACTCTGCGTCTCCGGACCCTGCCCCTGCTGCTCGCACTGCTGCTGTGCAGCCCCCCGGCACATGCCGTCGATCAGGCGATGCAGGACTCGTTGAACGCCTTTTTCGCCGGCGGCATCGTGCATCAGGGAGCCAGAGCCGAACTGCAGAGCGTGACCCGCTGGCCGGACACCACCGGACGCATCACGTGGCGTCTGCCTCATATCGCCAACTATCCTGCCAATCTGTCGCTGATCGCCGAACAGGGTAACGGAGCCAAAACCCGCCGCTGGTATGTGCCGGTGCGCGTGCACTGGTGGACTCAGGCCATGGTGGCCGGTCGTGATATCCCTGCGCATGCCCGCATCGAACCATCCATGCTGAAACGCAGCCGCAGCGATCTGGCCGGTATCAACGGTACATGGTGGAGCCGTGCCGATGCCCTGCTGGGTACGAAAACCACGCGTCCGCTGCGTGCAGGTCAGGTGCTGCTCTCCACCAACACCATGCGCCCCGCGCTGCTCAAGTCCGGCGACCAGATCACACTGATCCGCCAGATCGGCGGCATCCGGGTCACGGCCACCGGCAAGATGCTCAGGAACGCCGGCATCGGCGACCGGGTGCGGGTGCAGAACATGAGCAGCAAAGAGGTCATCCAGGCCACCATCCTTGATGCCAATACCGCACGCGTCGAATCAGGAGGCGCATCATGAATGCACCATCGAAAACCGCCCTGCATCTCTGCCTGCTGCTGGGCTCCGGCATGCTGGCCGCCTGCATGCCGACCGCCTACAGCGTCACCCACGACAAACATGCCGGCGAGGTGGAGCAGGCACTGAACGAAGAACTGCCCGATGCCAGCAAGACCGGCTCACTATGGAGCGGCAATCGCGGCCTGTTCACCGACGCCAAGGCCGGTCA
This sequence comes from Zetaproteobacteria bacterium CG06_land_8_20_14_3_00_59_53, assembly GCA_002779605.1. Taxonomy (GTDB): domain Bacteria; phylum Pseudomonadota; class Zetaproteobacteria; order Mariprofundales; family Mariprofundaceae; genus UBA1543. Next base: position 42,324 of record PEWE01000030.1, read on the forward strand.
GGTGGGCGACCTGCTGACCATTCTGGTTTCCGAATCCACCAACGCCACGCGCTCACTGGGCACCAAGAAGAGCCGCGCCTCCGCACAGACCACACAGGTCAATGCCCTGCTCGGCTATGAAACCTCGCTGTCCAACAAAAACGTCAACTTCAATCCCGGCGCAGCACTCGATGTGGCCAACAACAAGACCTTCGACGGCTCCGGCAGCACTAATAATTCCGACACCCTGACCGCCAGCGTCACCGCCGTGGTCACCAAGGTGTATCCGAACGGCAATATCAGGGTGCGTGGCAGGCGGCAGGTGACCATCAACCAGCAACCGCAGGAACTGACCTTCGAGGGTGTGGTCCGTCCGAACGATATCGCCCCGGACAACACGATTTCCTCGTCCAAGGTGGCGCAGGCCGTCATCAGCTACGGCGGCGGCGGCGAACTGGCCAGCGTGGCGCATGAAGGCTGGGCCGGGCGCACGCTCGACCAGATCTGGCCCTTCTAGGCGAGCACAGAGGAGCATGACATGAACAACATCCCGCTTCCGAAGATCTTCAGCATCCTGATGCTTGCGGTGCTGCTGCTACCCTGCACGGCACAAGCCGAGCGCATCAAGGATGTCGCCGATGTCGAAGGCATCCGCAGCAACGCGCTGATCGGCTACGGCATCGTGGTCGGCCTGAACGGCACCGGCGATTCGGCCACCGCGGCCCCGTTCTCGGTGTACAGCATCATGTCCATGCTGGAACGTATGGGTGTTTCCCTGCGCGACAAGGTCAGCGTGGCCAGCCTGAAGCCGAAGAACATCGCTGCGGTCATGGTCACCGCCGAACTTCTTCCCTTCGCGCGCCCCGGTCAGGAACTGGATGTGAACATCTCCAGTATCGGTGATTCCAAGAGCCTGCGCGGCGGCACCCTGTTGATCACCCCGTTGCTCGGCGGCGACGGCAGGATCTACGCCTACGCGCAGGGCTCGATGTCCGTCGGCGGATTTTCGGCCAGCGGCAAGGGCAAGGATGTGGTCAAGAACCATCCCACCTCCGGACGCATCCCCAACGGCGCACGCATCGAGATCGCGGCCCCCAACACCCTGCAGATGAACCAGCCGAAGATCGTGCTGAACCTGCGCCAGCCTGACTTCACCACGGCCGGACGCATGGCTGCTTCGATCAACAGCGTGCTCGGCGATGGTTCTGCGCGCGCTCTGAATTCGGGCTCGGTGGAAGTGAACAATCCCTCCGGCGATGCCGTCGGCCTGATCTCCATGCTCGAAGCCATCGAAGTGACCACCGACCATCCGGCCGTGGTGGTCATGGATGAAAAGACCGGCACCATCGTCATGGGTAGCGAGGTGCGCATCGACACCGTCGCCGTGGCGCACGGCAATATCAGTGTGTCGGTCACCGAAAGCCCGCAGGTATCGCAGCCCAAGGCCTTTGCCGCCGGCTCCACCACCACCGTGGACCGCACCGATGTGAAGGTGAATGAAGAGGATGCGCAACTGGTCGTGCTGCCCAAGAAGGTATCGCTGAGCGATCTGGTCGCGGCCCTGAACTCGGTGGGAGCCACGCCGAGCGATCTGATCGCCGTGCTGCAGGCCATCAAGGCGGCCGGCGCACTGCATGCCGAATTGAGAGTGCTGTGAAAGATCTTGTCGAGACCGTCATCGGTCAGGTGATGCGGCAGGACACCGCCTATGCGGGAAAGTCCGCATCGTCGCCCGCCCGCATGGATGCGCCCGCACGACGCGTGCATCAGCTGAATCCGGCTGGCGGCAATCGCGGGGCCATGCCGCCGGATAACGATCCCCTGTGGAAGACCAGCCGGCAGTTCGAGGCCCTGTTCGTCGAGCAGATGCTCAGCTCCATGCGCAAGGCCATCCCCGATTCCGGTCTGCTGAAGAAAGGCTTCGCCGAGGATGTTTCGACCAGCATGATGGATCAGGCGATCGCCGACTCGATCGGCAAGCAGGGCCGCATGGGTATCGCCACCAGCCTGTATCGCCAGCTGAGCAGCATCTATCCCGCCGCTCGGCAGGTCGCAGGAGAACAAACTCAAGCGATCGCGCAAAACGGCGATAAGCAGGGAATCTCCCTGAACGGAAGTCGGGTAAAGGTCGAAGACCCGTTAAAGGTTGAAGCACAGATAGCCATCGAAGGAGGCCAGCATGGTACGCATTAACGGAGCGGACCGGGCCGGACGTATCGCAACGGCCAAGTCCACGGGTAAAAAGTCGCGTTCCTCCGCCTCGTCCTCAGCGGATTCGGCCGGCACTGTACAGGTGGCCGATGCCGCAGCCCTGCGTGAAAAAGCCAGGGTGATGCTGGCCGATATGCCGGAGGTGCGCATGGAGCGCATCGAGGAGATCCGATCCTCCATCGAAAAGGGTACCTACAAAGCCGACTCCGCCAAGGTGGCGGCGCATATCATCGTCAATGCGCTGTCGGAAAGGTCATGGTGAACTGCTGATGAAAATGCAACCCGAACATGCCGCTGAACTGTGCAGCCTGCTGCGTAATATGGATGCCTGCGCACGCAATCTCGAACAGATCGGCGAACGCGAACTGCTTGCCGCCCGGCATCTGGATGCCGACACCCTTTCCCAACTGGCCGACCTGCGCGCCCGCTCGCATCAGGCGATGCAGGCCATGGAGGCCCAGACGCGCAAACTGCTGGCACGCTGCGGTGCTCCGCCGGAGATGAGCCTGTCCACCTTCATCGACCTGCATACCCCGGAAGATGCCGATAACGACACGATCAACGAATTGCAGGCGCTGCGTCGTAATCTGTATCAGCGCATGCTCAGCGTGCATGCATCCGGCAACGAATCCCGCCTGTATCTGAAAGCGGCGCACGATGTGGCGGTAGGTGTACTGCAGCATATCGGCGCGATCGAAACCAAACAGACCTACGGACCAAGACGGCCATGATCAGTGCAGCCCTGAACGTCGCAGCCAGCTCGCTGAAAGCGCAGCAGCAGGCCATCGATGTCATCTCGCATAATATCGCCAACGTCAACACGCCCGGCTATTCCAGGCAGACGGCCACACTGGCCAGTGCCCTGCCGGAATCGCAGGGTGCCTTCCATCTGGGCCGCGGCGTACAGCTGGCAGATATACAGCGGGCGGTTGATCCCTTCCTGAATCAGGCACTGGATACCAACAGCAGCTACCTGTCCTATTCGCAGACACTGGAGCAGGGACTGGTCTCGGTGGAGAACATCTTCGGCAGTCTGGATGCGCCGGGCCTTGCCTCCAGCCTCGACGACTTCTTTCAGGCCTATCAGTTCCTGGCCAACAATCCACAGGATGCCGCCCAGCGCAACAATGTGCGCGCCTTCGGCACGGACATCGCCAATCAGCTCGGCAGCATGCGCAGCCAGCTGGTATTGGCACAGACCAGTGCGGATGAGTCCATCGACAACAGCATCATCAAGGTCAACCAGGCACTCGATTCGATCGCCTCGCTGAATACCCAGATAGCCGCCCGCGAGAACAGTACCGGCAATCTGGCCAACGATCTGCGCGACCAGCGGGATCTGGCCATACGTACCCTCTCCGGCCTGATTCCGGTGCAGATCGTCAACGGCAGCGGCGACCAGATTCTGGTGCAGAGCATGGGCGGCGACCTGCTGGTGCAGGACAGTGACGCCCGCCATCTGGCGCGCGGCGGCACAGCCGGCGCAGGCTTCACCGGCGTAGTGATCGAGGGCTCTACCGCCCAGCTTTCGGGACTCGATACGGGTGGCGAGATCGGCGGCTTCATCACGCTGCGCGACAACCGTCTGGGCACCTACATCACCCAGCTGGACAGCCTGGCCGCGAATCTGAGCTTCGGTGTGAACCAGCTGCATGCCAGCGGCGCGGGACTCACCCTGCCGGGCATCGTCACCTCCGAGATGGCGGCCAGCGTACCAGCCAGCGCCGTGGATGCCGCAGGACAGAATGTTCCGTTCGCCAGCCAGATCGTCAGCGGCGGCTTTCAGGTGCATGTGTACGATGCCGCAGGCACGCCGCAACCGGCCGGCGGGACGACCATCAGCATCACCGCCGGCGTCACCACCGTGAACCAGCTGGTGACGGACCTGAACGCCGTGGCCGGCATCACCGCCACCCTCGATGCGACCAATCATATCGTGATCGATGCGGGGACCGGCAGCGTCGGATTTTCCAATGACACGAGCAATGTGCTCGCCGCCTACGAGATCGGCACCTTCTTTCACGGCGACAATGCCGCCAATCTTGATATCTCGGCGAGCATCAAGGCCGATGCCAATCACATCGCGGCCGGAGCCATCGATGCGACCACCTCGGTGAACAATCCCGGCGGCAACAGCGTTGCCCTGCAGATCATCGCCTTCCAGAATACCTCGCTTTCGGTCGACGGCACCACCGCCGCCACCGTGCAGGAACGCAGCACCACGGTCTCCATGGATTATGCCGGCCATGTGCAGGCGGCCACCCAGCAGCGCATCTTCCGCGATGCCGAATCGCAGTCGCTCGGTGCGCAACTGATGGCCTTTTCCGGGGTCAACACCGATGAAGAACTGGTCAATATGATTAAATTCCAGCGGGCATACGAGGCGGCAGCCAAGGTCATCACCACCAGCAATTCGATGCTGGACTCGCTGCTCTCGCTGGTAAGGTAGGCGAGGATGATAGTCAATATCCAGCAAAGTTATGACGGGCTGCTAGCCGGCATCAAGCATCAGCTTGAGCTGCAGAATCAGGGTAATGCCCAGATATCCTCGGGCAAACGCTTCACCCGTCCCGCCGAGGCGGCGCTGGATTACAAGACCTCGCTGGATCTGCGCCGCGGACAGAAGGGCGTGGCCAGCAGCCAGCAGGCCATCAATACGGCAAGCGCCCGGCTGAATAACTCCATGTCCATGCTCAACAGCATGCAGCAGATACTCGTGCGCGCGCAGACTCTGGCCGTACAGCAGGCCTCGGGACAGATATCCACCAACGACAGGCAGGGGGCGCTGGCCGAGATCGTGCATCTGCAGGATTCACTGTTCACCTATGCCAATCAGCGGCTGGACGGGCAATCGCTGTTCTCCGGCACGGCAACGGCCAACGATGCCTTCGTCAAGGATGTGGACGGCAATATTGTTTACAACGGCAATGCAGAGGACCGTACCGTCGCCATCACCACCACGCAGACGGTGAGCAGCAATGTCCGAGGCGACAACACCGCCTTCACCCGGATGTTCGCAGCCATGAAGAGTTTTGAGAACGCCCTGCGCGCCGATAACCAGACGGGCATCCAGACAGCGCTCGGAGACCTCAACACGGCCGGTGGCAGTATCATCGACATCATTGCCGAGGTGGGTGCGCGCGTGCGCTCGATGGATCTGCAACAGCAGCTGTATGCCGATATCGGCCTGTCGCTGGATACCCGACTGACGGATCACGAGGGCATCGATATCGCATCCACTGTGGCCAGACTTCAGCAAAGCAGCATCGCATTGCAGGCATCCTATTCCCAGGTCGCGACACTGCGCAGCCTGAGCCTAGTGAACTTCCTGAAATGATGGTCATCCGCCGCAAGTGCGGCCAATCCTTCCACATCGGCGATCACGTGCGCATCACCGTGCTGGAGGTGCAGCAGGGCTCGCATGTGCGCTTCGGCATCGAGGCGCCGGTGGAGATACCGGTACACAGGCTGGAAATCTATCAACGCATTCAGGCGGAGAACCGCTCGTCGAGCAGCGGCGATGCGCTCTGCTGGCTCAAAGGGGTCGAATCATGAAAAAACATCTGCATAAGGTTTCCAGTGAAACCGACGCCAACAACGAAGATAAAGCCGGTAAATCCTTCCATTTCCCGCAGGGTATGGCCGGCTTTCCCGGCGAAACCCGTTTCGCCTTTCTCTACGACGGGCACGGCGACATCATCTGCATGCAGTCGCTGGATTGCCCGGAGATCGCCTTCCTGCTGACCCCGTGGGATGAAGAGCGCCTCGGCCCGCCGCCCGCCATCAGCCAGGAGCGTCGCGAATGCCTGCAACTGACCGGCGATGAGCCGCCCTTCTGGATGCTGGTGCTCAATCCGTTTGCCGACAAGCAATGGGTCACCGCTAACCTGCAGGCCCCGGTGGCCCTGAATGTGGAAGCCCGCCTCGGCATGCAATGCATCCGCGTCGAGGAAGATCAGCCCATCCGCTATCAATGGATGCCCCAACCCCGTCAGGCGGCCTGAATCTCCAACCAACCCGGCCAATTCGGCGCGTGCAGAGTATTTGAACGCTGACTGACACTCGGGCAGAGTTCGATGATGCTGCCATCCGCCGACCGACTTCCGCCCCGCATCATGTGGGCGCTGCTTCTCGGCTGGGGCATTCTGACGCTGGCGACCATCGGCATGGCGCCGCTGTTCGACTACGACGAAACGATCTATGCGCAGACCGCCATCGACATGATGCATCACAACGAATGGATCGTGCCGACGGCCAACGGCCTGCAGTTCTTCGAAAAGCCGCCTTTCACCTACTACATGATGGACCTGTGCTTCTCCATCTTCGGCGACAATGCCTTTGCCGCGCGCCTGCCCTCGGCCCTGTTCAGCTTCGCCACCGCACTCCTATTGCTGCATTTCGGCACCCGACTGCACAGCCGTCGCATGGGCTTTGCCGCCGCTGGCATCTTCCTGAGCATGCTGGAGGTCGGGTTTCTGGCACATGCCGCCATCCTCGATGCGGTGCTCAACTTCTTCATCGCAGCCTGCCTGCTGAATTTCGCATTGTGGGTGACCGGCGGGGAACGCAGGCACGCGCTGTGGTGCGCAGCCATGATGGGTGCTGCGGTGAGTATCAAGGGGCCGGTCGGCGTGGTCGTACCGCTGCTCATCATCCTCGCCGAGCGGCTGCTCTCCGGAAACCTGCTGAAACTGCTCAGGGATATCCCGTGGCTCAGCGCGATACCCATCTTCCTGCTGGCGGCGACACCGTGGTATCTGATGATCCTCGCCATGCACGGCCCGGCCTTCCTGTATGAATTCATCTGGGTGCAGAACATCGGGCGCGCGATGAATCCGATGCAGGGGCACGGTGGCCGCTGGCATTACTACCTGCTGGTGTTCGTCATCTCGGTGCTGCCGTGGCTGGCGACCCTGCCTTGGGTGTTCTCGCGCGCCTGGGACATGCGGCGCGGCAACGACGGGGCAGCGCTGATCGCCCGTCTCGGCATCCTGTGGACGCTGCTGGTCATCATCCTGTTCAGCTTCGCGCAGACCAAACTGCCGCACTACATCTCCTGCATCTATCCGGGCGTGGCCATGCTGATCGCCGCCGTGTGGATGCAAGCAAGCCCCGAACCCTGGCGCGCAAGAAACATGATTCGCGCAACCCTGCTGGTACTGCTGCCGGTGGCTGTGCTGCTGCTTGCCTTTCCGCTGCTCTATCCATGGCTGGAAGGCTTCACCCATCACCCGCGGGCACTGGCTATCCTGAGCCAGGGCATCACCCCGCCCTACACCATCTCCATTTTCGGCGCCCTGCTGCTGGGTGTGTTGATCTGGCTGATGTCCAGCCGCCACCACTCGCGACTGATCATCGCCCTGACAGTGACCGGCATGGTGATGCAGTTTTCCCTGCTTTCCGGACTGGGCACCTTTGCCAGCCGCCTGATGCAGGCGCCGACCATGAAGATCGCCGGAGTCGTGGCCAGCCTGCCGGCGGAGATGCCCTTCTACAGCTATAACCTGAACGCGCCGTCGGCATCCTTCTATGCGGGACGCAACTACAAGCTTGTACTCAACCAGCCGGGCTCCGCACAACTGGCCGCCACCCCGCGCCCGTTCGCCCTGATGCTGCGCAGCGAATCCCTGCCCGAGCTGCCATGGCTGGCCGGAATTCAACCGCAGATCGATCAGGGCGGCTATCTGCTGTTCATACTGCAAAATGAGGTATCATCGGCACCATGAAGCTCTCCATCATCATCCCGGCCTTCAATGAGGCCGAGCGCCTGCCGGCCACTCTGCAGGATGCGCGTGCCTGGCTGAAGGCGCATGCAGGAGGCTCATTTGAGATCCTCGTGGTGGACGACGGCAGCACCGATGCCACCTGTGATGAAGTGTTGATCCTGCAGGCGGCCATGCCCGAACTGAAACTGCTGCGCCAGCCGGAGAATCGCGGCAAGGGCGCTGCTGTTCGCCGCGGCATGCTGGAGGCGGAGGGCGGTCTTCGCGTGTTTCTCGATGCCGACCATTCCACGCATGTCAGCGAGGTGGCAAAGGTATGGCCGGCCATCCATGCCGGTGCCGATGTGGTGGCAGCGTCCCGTCAGCATCCGGAATCCGATATCAGCCAGCATCAGTCGTGGCTGCGCGAACATATGGGCAAGACCTTTAATCTTTTGATGCGCAGCATGGTGGGACTCGACATGCAGGACACGCAATGCGGCTTCAAGGCCTTCACTGCCAAAGCGGCACAGGCGGTGTTCAGCCGGCAGAAGCTGGAAGGCTTCAGCTTCGATGTGGAGATTCTGTTTCTGGCACACAAGCTGGGCTTCACCACCGTGGAGATCCCTGTGCGCTGGGTGAACGAGCCGAATTCCAAGGTGCGCATGCTGCTCGATCCGATGAAGATGTTCGTCGATCTGCTGCGCATCCGCCGCATGCATGCCGCCGATGACCGGTAATGATCTGAACATACCCTCCCGCTGGCGACAGCACCTCACCCTTGACCTGCCAGAGAGCAAAGCGGCGCGCCCGATCTGGGTGCATGCCTGTTCGGTCGGCGAGGTGTCGTCTGTCGCACCACTGATCGAAGGTCTGCTGGATATGGGGCATACAGTGCATCTTACGATGGTCACCGACACCGGTTTTGCACATGCACAACGCCTGTTCGGCGGGACTGTCAGCCTTGCTTATCTCCCTTGGGATTTCCCCGGCCTGATGCGGCGCATGATCGCCCACCTGAAACCCGGCCTGCTGCTGCTCTGCGAAACCGAGTTCTGGCCCGGCATGCTGCGCAGCTGCCGCAGATTCAATATTCCTGTGGTCGGCATCAATACGCGTATCTCGGACCGTTCTTTTCCTCGCTACCGTGCCACCCGCTGGCTGTGGCGGCACTGGCTGAAGGGTGTGAAACTGTTTCTGGCACAGAGCGATATCGATGCCGAACGCCTGAAAAGCATGGGTGTGAAGAAGAAGCGCATCCGTTGTGTCGGCCATCTGAAATACGCCGTGCGCCCGCCGCTGGTGGACAGCGAGGCCCTGCGCCTGAAAGTGGATGCGAGCGGAAAGCGCCCGCTGCTGCTGGCCGGCAGCACGCACGACAACGAGGAAGAGACCCTGTGCCGCATGTTCGCGGCATGGAAACAGGCCGCCCCGAACCTGCTGCTGGTGTTGGTGCCACGCCACCCGCAGCGTTTCACCCCGGTGATCGACAGCATGACGGCAACAGGACTGCGTACCGCACGCTGGTCGCAAGGCGCGGCAGGCAGGAATCATGATGCCATCGTCATCGACGAGATGGGTGTGCTGGGCGGCATGTACAGCATCGCCGATATCGTGTTCATCGGCGGCAGCCTGATCCCGCACGGCGGGCAGAATCCGCTGGAAGCGGCGGTTTGTGGAAGGGGTGTGATCACCGGACCGCACATGCACAACTTCACGGCCATCATGCAGGACATGCGTCATGCAGGTGCCGCCGTGCAGTGCGCCGATGCCGCAGAGGTGGAAGCCAGCGTGCAGCGCTTCATCTCGCACCCGGACGAATTGCGTCAGTTGCACGCGCATGCTGCTGTCTTCATGCAGGACAGAGCGGATGTCACCCGCAAGATGCTCAAGGCCATCAAACCATGGCTGGAAAACACATCGCTGACTGCAGAGGTGGAGCCTTGACGCAAACGCCTGCAAGGCGAGGCTTTTTCAGAGAAACAGCCATGCGCGTCGAAGCCATGTGGTGGCGTGACACGCCGCCTCCGCTGCTGTTGCGCTGGGCAAGCCGCATCTATGCCATCATCAACCGGCGCAATCTGGCGCGGCGGGCAAGCGCCGCCACCCGGCCCGCCATCCCGCTGATCTCGGTCGGCAATATAACGGTCGGCGGATCCGGCAAAACCCCGTTCGTCATCTGGCTGTGTGAAGAATTGACCCGGCGCGGCTATCGCCCCGTGGTACTCAGCCGTGGCGATGGCGGCAATCTGCAAAACCCCAGACGCATCCTTCCGGGCGACGCTGCCGGACAGGTCGGCGATGAAGCCCTGCTGCTGGCACTGCGCTGCCACGCTCCGGTGATTGCCGGCAGGGACCGGGTAGCCGGATGCAGGCTGGCGGAGAAGCTGGGTGATGTGATCGTGCTCGATGACGGCTTCCAGTACCGCCAGCTCGGGCGCAGCTGCGATATCGTGCTGATTCCCGACGAGGGTGCAGGGAACGGCCACCTGCTGCCTGCGGGCCCGCTGCGCGAAACACCCGCAGCGCTGGCACGCGCCGATCTGCTGGTGCGCACCGGCAGCCGGCAGGCCGAACCCTTGAGCAGCAAACACGAATGGCGCTGGCAGGCCGAAGCGCAGCCGATCCGCCCGTTCAGTGGCGGCGAGCTCCCGGATACCGATTCCTGGCTGGTTGTGGCCGGTATCGCGCGCGCCGGACGTTTTTTCTCGGCAGCTGCAAAGCAGGTGCCTGTGAGCAGCACGATGCATTTTCCCGATCATCACCGCTACACGGCAGGCGATGTAGCACACCTTCTGGCCCCCGGTCTCCCCGTGCTGACCACGGAAAAAGATGCGGTCAAACTTCTCCCCTTGTGGCCGAAAGACAAACCTTTATTCGTACTGCCGCTCGCCGGACGCGGGGACGAAGGCTTGCCGGAGGCCATCATCGGGACCATGCTTAGCCACCGAAAAAAATAACAGGCGACGTATCCCCGTCGCGGAGCAACCATGCTGGACAAAGAACTGATGAATATCCTCGCCTGTCCCCAATGCAAGGGCAAGGTGGACTACAACAAGGCCAAGGACGGCCTGGTCTGCGCCAAGTGCAGCCTTGAATATCCGATCCGCGACGACATCCCGGTCATGCTGATCGACGAGGCCAAGTCTCTGGCCGCTTGATGGACGCCCTGAAGGCCGCGCTGCTGCGCGGCGCTTTCCGGCTGGCCAGCCTGCTGCCGGTGCGACTGCTCGGTGGTCTGGGAGCAGGCCTCGGCCGGCTTGCCTTCTATCTGGATGCCAGACACCGGCGCATCAGCATCCGCAACCTCACCCGTGTGTATCCGGACCGTTCGCGCGCCTGGCGCACCCGCACCGCGCGCGAATCCTTCGCCGAGCTCGGCCGCACCATGCTGGAGCTGCCGCATGTGTTCATGAAGAGCCGGGAATACCTGCTTGCCCATGTCAGCGTCGAAGGTGAAGACCATATGCGCGCAGCGCTGGCCGAAAACAAAGGGGTGTTTCTTGCCGCCTGCCACCACGGCAACTGGGAACTGGGCGCCCTGATGTTTTCGCTGCTCGGTTTCGATATCGAGTTCTTCTATCGCCCGCTGCGCCAGCCGGTCGCCGAGGCCTTTGTACGCGAGCGCCGCGAGCGCTTCGGCGCCACCCTGCATGCCCGGCAGGATCCGCTGCGCTGGCTGGTGCGCGCCCTGAAGGGACGCACCCTGATCGGTCTGATGATCGACCAGCACATCGGTGACGGCATGCCCGTTCCCTTCCTCGGACATATGGCCAACACCCTCACCCTGCCCGCCGCCATGGTGCGCAAATACGATGCGCCACTGGTCGGCGTGGCACTGCACCGCATCGGCAGGGGCTTCAAGTTCCGCCTCGACATCTGGACCATCGAACGCCCCGATATGGCACTCAGCGAGCAGGCCTTTGTCTACAAGCTGACCCGCGATATCGGCAAGAGCTTCGAGCCGGCCATCAACCTGCGGCCGGAGATGTGGCTGTGGAGCCATCAGCGCTGGAAACTGCTGGAAGAGCACAATAAAGACATCACCGGGGTGGTTTATGGCACGCCATAAGGGCGTAAGCAAGGCGCGCTGGCTGGATTCCCAGAAGCTGCTCAGCGAGCTCTGGCAGCAGGAGGACCTGCTGGCTATCGAGCTGGAGCGCATGAAGCGTTGTTATCTTCCCCTGCTTGACGGGCACCGTCCCCAGATCGATGCAAAAACCCGCATCCTGGATCTGTGCTGCGGCGCGGTTTGCACAGCACGGCTGATCGACAAAGGCGAAAAGAACTATCTGGATCCGATGCTGGATGCCTACCGGCGCATGTACCCGGGCAAGCTTCCCAAGGGAAGACATATGGCACTGGCCGCCGAAAAGGTGCCGGAGGATTCAGCGAGCTTCGACATCATCCTGTGCATCAACGGGCTGGATCATGTGCTCAATCCCGAACTGGCGCTCAACGAAATGGAGCGTCTGCTGAAGCCATCCGGCACACTGATCATCGGCATCGCGGTGTTTCCGAAGCCCATCGCCCGTTTGCGTTATTTTTTCGAAAACTATTTCAGCCCGTTGCGAGATGAGACCCACCCCTATTCCTATTCCCTGTCCGCTATCGAGCGCTCTATCGCCAGACATTTCGACATCGAGAAGTCCATGGAACTCGACGAGGTATGCAGCGCGGAAACACGCAGCATGGCCAGAGAATATGCCTTGGTGTGCCGCAGGAAAAAGCAGGATGCAGAGACTCAAGCGGAAACAAACGCAGCACCATGAACAAGGGCACAGGCAATCATCCGGGCCTGAGGTGCGACCATCTGGTCCTGCACGCCCCCAACTGGCTGGGCGATGTGATCATGGCACAGCCGGCCATGCATGCCTTCGCCAGCGGAGCACAGGCAGAGAAGATTCAGCTGACCGGCAAGCCATGGCTGGCCGATATCCTGCCCTGGCTGAACCTGCCGGGCGCTGAGTACATCCCCGAAGGCAGCCACGGTGGCGATGCCTTCGTCGTCTTCCCCAACAGCTTCCGTTCGGCCGTTCGCGCCGTGCAAAGCGGGGCAAAGCGCCGTATCGGCTATCGTGGGCAATGGCGCAGCCTGCTGCTCAGCGATGCGCTGACGCCGCGCATCGACATGCTCACCGGCCACCACCGCACCTACTTCAACGATCTGGCCATCTTCTGCGGCATCGAGGTCAAGCAACCGGAAGTACACCTTGCCTGCCCCGATGCACACATTCAGGCGGGCCGGCAATGGATGCAGCAGAACGGGCTGGATGCCGGTAATACGGTCTGCATCGCCCCCGGCGCCCAGTTCGGCGGAGCCAAACGCTACCCTGCCGAACGCTGGGCGAAGGTGGCACAGCTGCTCTCCGGGCGCGGCCTGCACATACTGGCTCTCGGCACCCCCGCCGAACGGGAGATCGCCGCTCAGGTACTGTCCAGCATTCAGGGACCTTGCATGAACAGCGCCGGCAGCACCACGCTGGCGCAATGCCTGCAACTGCTGAGTGCCTCGCGCGGACTGCTGTGCAACGATTCCGGCCTGATGCATGTGGCCGCCGGCATGGGTAAACAGGTGGTCACCGTATTCGGCGCAACCGATCCGGTGCGCACCGCACCATCCGGGCCGCATGTACACCTGATCTATCATCCTGCGGCATGCAGTCCGTGCCTGAAGCGCGAATGCGTTGTTGCAGGACAACCATGCATGGCCAATATCGCTCCGGAAGAAGTCGCCGCGGCGTTTTCCGAATGAAAATACTTATCGTCAAACTCTCCGCCTTCGGCGACATCATCCATTCCCTGCCCGCGCTGCACGACCTGCTGGCACGACCGGATGTGCAGGAGGTGCACTGGCTGGTGGATGCGCGCTACGGGTTCGTCACGGATATCTTCCCGCCGCAGGTGAAGGTGCATAAGGTGGAACTGCGCGGTAAGTCTCCCGTACGAAGCGCATGGCGGGCGGTCCGTGCTTTAAGGAACGAACATTTCAACGCCGTGCTGGATCTGCAGGGCCTCGGCAAGTCGGCCATTCTGGCAGCCCTTGCCGGCTCCCCCGTGTACGGCATGGACGAGAAGCATCTGCGCGAGAAGGTATCGCGTCTGTTTCTCCGTCCGGTTCCTTTCCATGCCGATGAACGGCATGTCGTGCAGCAGTATCGCCGGGTCGCCGCAGCACCATTCGGGGACAGCGCGGCAGCCATGCTTTACAGCCCGCCGCAGGCCATACCCAGCGAGCTGATGCTGAAAACCGGCGAGGCATTGCTGCAGCATTGGAAGATCGCCGGCAAGCCTCATATCTGGCTGCACACCGGCGGCGGCTGGGAAACCAAGCAACTGCCGGTAAGCACATGGCAGCAACTCGCCGGCAAACTGCTGGATGAGGGGTTTATTCCTGTTCTCGGCTGGGGCAGCACGGCGGATAAGGCAGTGGCCCTCAGCATCAGAAAAGAAGTGCCGGACGCGCTTATTCCGGAACACCGGCTGAGCATGGATGCGCTGTGCGGTGTGCTGAGCCGGGCCTCGGCTGTGGTCGGTCCGGACACCGGCGTGGTGCATCTGGCGGCGGCGCTGGGCACCCCGACGGTCAGCTTCTGGGGCCCGTCCGCCTCCTGGCGCTCGGCGCCACTGGGTGAAAGCCACCTGCATATCGAATCCAATCCGGCCTGCGGCCCCTGCTTCAAGCGCCAGTGCGGGGCATTTATCTGCATGGATATGATCCGCGCCGACGCTATCATCGCGGCCATCCATGAAATCACGTCTTAAGGTTCCCATGCGCCCGATCATTTCCGCTTTGCTTTTCCTGGTGATGTTTCCGGGCATGGCACAGGCTCAATGCCTGCCGTTCAACGGCGAAAGCATGCAGTTCTCCGTCGGCTGGGAATTCGTCAAGGCCGGTACCGCCGACATGAGCATCGCGTCCGACGATGCGGGCTACCGCATCACCTCGCGCGGCACCAGCAACAGCTTCCTCGATGTGTTCCACAAGGTGCGCGACACCATCATCTCTGCAGGCGACTGCCGCGAGGACAAGCTGCAAAGCACACTGTTCGATGTGGTGCAGAACGAAGGAAAATATCATTCCACCAAGCGGGTGGACTTTTTGTGGCGGGAAAATCGGGTGACCCACACACAGAGCGGAACGACCGATAGCTATGATGTGCCGGCAGGCCACCTCAATGCCATCGATGCCTTCTTCACGGTACGTAAAATGAAGCTTGAACCCGGCATGCAGATCCGCATTCCGATCTTCGATTCACGCAAGCAGTACGAGGTGGTCGTGGATGTGCTGAAGCGGGAAAAGATGTTCGCGCCCTGGGGCGAGACCGTTGATGTGCTGGTCATCATTCCGCGTCTGAAAACCGAGGGCATCTTCTCCAGCATGGGTACGGTCAAGCTGTGGCTCACCGACGATGCGCGCCACATTCCTCTGAAAATGACTGCCAAGGTGAAAATCGGCCGCATCGTGGCCGATCTGGAGCAATACACCCCGGTGAGCCGGTGAATCCACCCCGACCTCTGACTTTTCGCGCATACCGCGCTAAGCTGCCTCAATGAAAGTACTCGTGCTCGGAGGATGCGGCTTTATCGGCTCGCATCTGGTGGATGCCCTGCTGAAAGCCGGGCATCAGGTTCGCGTGCTGGATCATTCCCGTGAGAAATTCAGGAAGCCGCTGAACGGAGTCGAATACCGTATTGCGGAACTCTCCGATTCAGTAGCGCTCGGATCAGCGGTTCTGGGCATGGATATCGTGTTCCACACCGTCAGCACCAGCGTGCCTGAAACATCGAATCGCGATCCTGAGGCCGATATCCGCGGCAACCTGATCAACATGCTGCATCTGCTGGACCATATGCGGACACACGAGGTCAAAAGAATCGTCTATCTTTCCTCCGGAGGCACCGTGTACGGCAACACGGATGTGACCCCTACGCCCGAGACACAGCTGTTGAACCCGGTGTGCTCCTACGGCATCGTGAAACTCGCCATCGAGAAATACCTGTTCATGTACCAGCAACTCTACGGCCTGCAGCCAGTGGTCATCCGTCCAGCCAACCCCTACGGCCCGCGACAGAATCCGACAGGCATCCAGGGCGCCATTTCCAGCTTCATGTCGCGCATCATGCATCACCAACCCGTACAGATATGGGGCGACGGCAGCATTGTCCGCGATTTTTTCCATGTCGAGGATCTGGCCCGGCTTTGCTTGCTGGCAGGGGAAAGCACACATACCGGCATCTTCAATGCCGGCAGCGGCACAGGTTGTTCGATACGCAGCCTGCTCGACATCATCGCGACGGTCAGTGGTCTGACCCCACAGATCGAATTTCAGCCGGCTCGCAGCTTTGATGTGCGCAAGGTCGTGCTCGATATCCACAAGGCCGAAGCCACGTTCGGCTGGCAACCGCAAATCACCATGCAGGATGGCATCAGGGGCTACTGGCAATGGTTGACGGAACTGCAAACCGGCGCGGAACAACGATGAGCCGGACCGTACCCGACCGCATCGCGATCATCGTTTCTACCTACAACGCCGCCCCCTTTCTTACCATGACGCTGGAAGGATATGCCCGGCAGAGCGACCGGGCTTTCAGCATCTACATCGCCGATGACGGTTCAGGGCCGGAGGTGGCCGCCGTGATCGAGGCCTTCCGTGCACGCCACGACATCGCCATCCGTCACCTTTGGCACGAGGACAAGGGATATCGCCGTGCTCTGGCATTGAACCGCGCCATCAACGTGGTGGAAGAACCGTACATCGTGCTGACCGATGCCGACTGCGTACCCTTGCCCGATATGGTGGCCACGCATAAATCCATCGCCGAACAGGGCATCCTCATCCGCGGCAGCCGCGTGCTGATCTCCGAAGACAAGACCGCCGCGCTTGGCAAAGCCGCCACGCTTGGCAAAGACACAGCATGGAATCCGGATCAATCCCTCATGCGATGGCTGCAATGGCGCATGCGTGGACATATCAACCGTCTGTTCCCGATCCTGATGCCGGCGTTCACCTCGGCGGAAAGTGAAAAACTACCCGGCATCCGCGGCTGTCATTTCGCCTTCTGGACGTCCGATGCCAGACAGGTGAACGGCTTCGACAGCTCCTATGAAGGCTGGGGACGCGAAGATTCGGATTTCGCCGCACGGCTTTTCCATGCCGGAGTGAAGCGCAAGAACCTGTATGGCATGCCGGTGCTGCACCTGTGGCACAAAGAGGCCTCGCGCGACCGCCTGGGAGAGAACAACGACATCCTGAGCCGCTGCCTTGCCGAGAAACGCATCCGCGCCATTCAAGGGCTCGACGAACTATGAGCAGTACAAAACCGGTAAAACTTCACCCTGTTTCCGTGTTCATCCCGGTACTTAACGAGGCGGACAAGATAGCGGCTGCCGTACAAAGCGTGGCGTGGGCGGATGAGATCGTGGTCATCGACACCGGTTGCACCGACGACACCGTTGCCATCGCCCGCGAACTCGGTTGCCGCATCGAGACGCTCACATTCGAAGGTTTCGGGAAGCTGCGCAATGATGCGGTTGCGCTGTGCACCCACGACTGGGTGCTGAGTATCGATGCAGACGAGCGCTGCACGCCCGCACTGCAGACCGAGATCCTTGCCGCGCTTGAAGGGGGGCCGGAGTTCGACCTGTATTACATCCCGCGGCGCAACTACTTCATGGGTAGGGAGATCCGCCACTGCGGCTGGTATCCGGATTACTGCCAGCCCAAGCTGTTCAAAAAGGGTGCGCTGATCTATCGCGACGACATGGTGCACGAAGGCTTCGACATCCATGGTCGCCTGGGCTACCTGAAATCGGATGTACTGCACTTCTCGTTCCGCGATCTGGATCAGATCATCCATAAAATGAACCGCTATTCGACCCTCGGCATGCAGAAGATGCTGCAGCAGGGCAAAACATCGGGCATGGGCAAGGCGCTGCTGCGCGGCCTGTGGGCCTTCTTCCGTATCTATGTGCTCAAACTCGGCTTCCTCGACGGATGGCCCGGCTTTGTCATCGCGCTGGGCAATTTCGAGGGTACCTACTACCGCTACGCCAAGCTGGCCCTCGCCGCCGGACAGGCCGGAGCAAGGGAAAAAGCCCGGTGATGGAGCAACAAGCGTCATAAACAAGACACAAACCCTGTACTGCGTGTAACATGCGGCTTTTGAAAGATGGAGGAACTGTGATTCCGGATTGGTACAATAAACTTGAAGCATGGTTCGCCAGCCACCGTATCGTGGCCACCGCCCCCGTCGCCATTCTGCTGATCGTCATGGCAAGACCGACCCCGATGCTGCTGCTGATCGGCGGCCTGCTGGTCGTACTCGGCGAAGCCGGACGCATGTGGTCGAGCGGCCACATCGACAAGAATGCCGAGCTGGCCACGGCCGGCCCCTATGCCCATACCCGCAATCCGTTATACGTAGCCAACCTGCTTCTGATGATCGGTTTCTGTGTGATGTGCGGCAATCTCTGGGTGGGCGTGCTTGCTCTGCTGGCCTTTGCCATGATCTACCGCCCCGTCATCCGCGAAGAAGCCGCACATATGGATAAACTGTTCGGCGAGGACTACCGCCGCTGGTCGCAGGAGGTGCCGCTGTTTTTCCCGCGTCTGACCCCTGCACCGCACCCCAAAGGCTCCTTCTCATGGGCGCTGGTGATCCAGCACCGCGAGCATAAGAATGCAGCGGCCTTCATTCCCGGCATCCTGCTTTTCGCCCTGATCTATTACGTGAGGCTGTAAGATTCGCGCCCTGCTGGTGGTCTGCCGGTATCTCGGCGATGTCCT
The DNA here is from genome assembly GCA_002779605.1 of Zetaproteobacteria bacterium CG06_land_8_20_14_3_00_59_53. GTDB lineage: Bacteria > Pseudomonadota > Zetaproteobacteria > Mariprofundales > Mariprofundaceae > UBA1543. Next base: position 61,006 of record PEWE01000030.1, read on the forward strand.
GCTGGCAACACCGCTGGCCGGATCGCTGAAGCAGGCCGGATACGATGTGGACTGGGTGGTTGCCGGCGGAACCGAATCCATCCTTGAAGCACAGTCCTGCGCCGACCGTGTCTATACCATCCGGGCCGGCACCCCGTGGCGTGAACAGCTCGCTCTGGGCAGGCAGCTGTTGCGCCAATACGACATAGCCTTCGCCCTCCCCTCCACCGACCGCTCGATGCTGCTATCGCTTGCCGCATCGCGCCGCACGCATGCGCTGATCGCCGCCGACCGCCCGCAGGAGGCATGGAAGCGGGCCGTCTCACGTGTCTGGTCGGATTACACACCGGGCTCGCATATGGTTGCTCTGGCCTGCGATCTGGCAGCGGCAAGCGGCCTGCCTGCCTGCCGCGATGTGCAGATGGACTGGTCCGATGCAGATGCGAACGGGGTGTTCGCCGCCCTTCCATGGACGCGCGACGAAGCCTTCATCCATCTTCACCCCTTCGCCCGCTGGCCGTATAAATGGTGGAGAAAGGCAGCCTGGAGAGAAATCATCGATGCAGCAGTACAAAACGGCCTGCGCGTGGTGATCAGCGGCTCCCCGAGCGAAGCGGCAACGGCACATGAACTGATTGAAGGTTTTTCTGAAAGCCATGCATATGTCGCAGCCGGTCGCTTCAACTGGCGACAGCTTGCCTGCCTGTCGCATCATGCCGAAGCCTATATCGGCATGGATACCGCCAACACACATCTGGCCGCAGCAGGCAACGCCAATGTCATTGCCCTGTTCGGTCCGACCGACCCGCGCATCTGGGGCCCCTGGCCGAACGGCTTTGCGGGCGATTCACCGTGGCAAGCATCCTCGCCCGACGGTATTCAGCGGCAGGGCCATATATCCCTGTTGCAGGGACGGCAGGGCTGTGTCCCGTGTCAGCTGGAGGGTTGCGAGCAGCGTCAGGACAGCGTCAGCCTGTGCCTGAAGGAGATGCAGGCCGAATGGGTCTGGCGCGAGTTTGAAGAACGCCTGCGCATGGCAAGGATTTAAGCGGCATGTGATGCGCCCGGGATGTCCGGGACAAAGGAAAACACTCAGCTCTTGCCCAGTCGGTGAGCCACCCAGTGCATGAAACGCTGGTGCATCAGATAAAACATCTCGCCGCCCTGAACCAACCACATCGGCAAAGCCCCCTGCTCGGCTCGACGCCAGAGTAACAGACCCAGCACAAGAAAACCGATCTGCCCGGCCCACATCGCCCAGCCGGAAAGCGAGCCCATGCTCACCTGCCGGTGCAGCACGAGCTGCACATTGTACAGCAGGATCAGCAAACCGATGCCGAGCAGGAAGGAACCTGTGCGCCCCGAGCGCTTCGGGGCAAGCGACAAGGGCAGGGCAAAGGCGCACAGCACCAGAATGGTGGTGGGAAGGATCAACCGGCGCTGCCATTCGGCAACCGCTTCCGGCGCATGGGTCTGCTGGATGTCGTCCCATAACTGAGTCGGCGTCATCATGATCACATGATCGCCGGAACGGGAATATTTCACTGCCCCGAGGCTGTCGATGGGGATATCCACATCGTAATTGGAGAAGGCCAGCATGCGCTGGCTATCACCCTCGCCTTCCAGCCGCGTCCCCTGATGCATATGCATGCGCAGACCGCTGTTGGTGGAAACAAGTTCCGCACTCTCGGAGACATAAAACACCGGACCGCCGGGCCGCCCGTCTTCCAGCAGCACGCCGTGGTACCGTCCCTCGGCATCCCTGCCGTCCACATAGAAGGTGATGTCCTCGACATCGCGCGAGAAACGCTGCGGCGTGAACTCGGGCGACCCCTTCAGGCTGTAGATCTCGCGCAGCACATTGTTGAATGCCAGCTGCCCCTGCGGCAGCACAAACATCGAGAGATAGAACAACAACAGATACAGGGCACCCGCCATCACGATCACCGGCCGGCAGATGCGCATATACGACATGCCGGATGATCGCATCACATCGATCTCGCTGCCCTGCTGCAGTCCGGCGATCAGATTCTGCATGGAAAGGAAAAAGGCGATGGGCACGGTGAGCAGGATGAAATAAGGCATCACGAAAACCATCAGCTCGGCCAGCAGGCCCCATGGTGCGCCGCTATCGGTCACCAGCGCGAGCAGTTTCAGCGCCCGGCCGAAAAGCAGCACGCCGGTCGCAAGGATCAACCCGGCGGCAAACGGCGCGAACCACAGGCGGAGCACATAGCGGTCCAGAATCATGTGCTCGATCCTATCACGCCTTCACTCAAATCCTGATATACCTGTCGCACGCCTTCCGGCTGACAGACCGGCAGCACATCGCATCCCGCAACCAGCGCAGCCCGGGCCGCTGCGGGCACATCATCACCCGCGCCCTTCATACTCAGATCGTCGCTCCAGATCTGACCTGTGAATCCGAAGCGTCCACGCAGCACCTCGCGAAGCCAGAACGGGGAAAGAGTGGCAATGCGTTCATCCGCCTGCGAATAAATCACATGCGCGGTCATCACATGCTGCAACCCCGCCTGAATCAAACGGGCAAAGGACTGCGCCTCGGCCAGCAAGACATCCAGCGACGCCTCCACCTGCGGCACGGCCACATGTGAATCGGCATTGGCCCGGCCATGCCCGGGGAAATGCTTGCCGACAGCTTCAATGCCCGCGTCGCGCAGACCGAGCATACTGGCACGGGCCAGGGTTGCGACCGTATCAACATCCGGACCGTAGGCTCGTTCCCCGATGATGCCGTGACCCTCGGGATGGAACAGATCGAGTACCGGGGCGCAGTTGTGGGTGAAACCGAGTTGCTGCAAGGCCCTGCCAGCGTACAGATTATCATCGTACACGGCCCGGATCGCCGCATTGCGGTCCTGCATCCGGCCGTAGTCGCAGGCAGGCCTTCTCGGATGGAACGGCGCCCACGGCATGCGGTGCACCCTGCCCCCCTCTTCATCGATCGCCGCCCAGCTTGCCTCGCCTGTGCATTGCCGCACGCTATCCAGCAGCGCCTTCACCTGTTCCGGCGATTCGATATTGCGCGCAAACAGGATCACCCCGACAGGCGGAAACTCGCGCAGCATCTTTGCTTCCCGTGCATCGAGTTCAGGACCTTCAAGGCCGATCAGCAGATGCCGGTTGAGTCCTTTCAAACTCTCTGAACTCATCTCACATCCCCTCGAACATCAAGACTGTCGCGCAGAGCATCGCCGAGCAGATTCACCGCCATCACCAGCAGGAACAGCACCACACCGGGCCATACCACCAGCAATGGGGAAACCAGCATCAGACTCGTGCCCTCGCGGATCATCGTACCAAGCGAGGCATCCGGCGGCTGCACGCCGATGCCGAGGAAGGAGAGCCCCGCCTCGCCGATGATCACCGCCGCCAGACCGAAGCTGGCCTCGACCAGCAGGGGGGCTGCGATATTGGGCAGCAGATGCCGCACACCGATGTAGAAGGTGCCCGAGCCGCAGGACACGGCGGCATCGACGAACGGCGTGTTCTTCAGCGACATCACCTGCGCGCGGGACAGACGGGCGAATCCGACCCAACCGACGGCGACCAGCGCCAGCACCAGTTTATCCACCCCCGGACCGAGCATCGCCGCCAGTGAAATGGCCAGCAGGATACCGGGAAAGGAAAGCACGATATCGGCCAGCCGCATCAGCAGACTGTCCACCAGCCCGCCGAACCAGCCGGCCATGATGCCGATGCAGATACCCAGAACTGCACCGATCCCGACCACCAGCAAGCCGATGCCAAGGGAAAGCTGCAAACCCTCGGCCAGACGATCCAGCACATCGCGACCCAGCGCGTCACAGCCCAGCGGATGCGCCCCGCTGATGCCTGCAAGCACCGCATCGAGATCGACGGCATGCCCGTCGGCACCGTGCAGCAAGGCCCAGAACCAGACGGCAAGCGGGATCAACAGGCAGAGCAGCGCCAGCCGCATGGCAGGACGCGACATCATCGGGGTCATGGATGCATCCGCGTCATGCGCGCCGCTGCCTCGGATCGATCAGCATGGCGAGCACATCGGCTGCCAGATTGGCCAGCACATAGAAGGATGCGATCAGCAGCACACATCCCTGCACCAGCGGATAGTTGCGCTGCTGGATGGCCTCGATGGTAAGCAGACCGAGCCCCGGCCAGTCGAACACCGTCTCGGTGATCACCGCCCCGCCCAGCACCGCGCCCAGTTGCAGCGCGAACATGGTCAGCACCGGGATCGCGGCCATGCGTCCGGCATGCCGCCACCACAGCCATGTATCGCCAACCCCCATGGCCCGGGCGGTGCGGATCGCATCGCTGCTCATCGCCTCCAGCCAGCTGGAGCGGGCCATGCGCGAGAGCACGGCCGAAAGTGCCGTGCCCAGGGTGATGGCCGGAAGGATGATGCTTCCCGGCTGATCCATACCGGACACCGGCAGCCAACCAAGGACAACGGAGAGCAGCAGCATCAGCATCGGACCGAGCCAGAAGTTGGGGATGGATACGCCGAGCAGGGAAAATCCCATGGCGACCACGTCTTGCTTCCTGCCCGCATGGCGCGCGGCCCAGAAACCGAGCGGCAGGGCGATCAGCACGGCCAGCAGCAGGCTGGCTCCGGCGAGTTTTGCCGTGGCAGGCACACGCTCGGCGATCAGTTCGAGTACCGGGCGATGATCCAGCAGGCTTGAACCCCAATCCCCGACGGCCAGTCCTGTCATGAAATGCAGATATTGCGTCCATAGCGGCGCATCCAGATTCAACGCATGGCGCAGCGCCTCGCGATCCGCCGGCAGGGCCATCTCGCCGAGCAGCGCATCCACCGGATCTCCCGGCACCAGATGCAGCATGAGAAACACTAACGTTGCCACACCGAGCAGGGTGGGAAGGGCCTGCAACAGGCGGTAAAGGATCAGGCGGAACAGCATGCCGCGAGGCTAGCCCGAAACTGTCTCGAAAACAGCGCAAAAAAAGAGAGGGCCGAAGCCCTCTCAGTGCAACGGATGCGACCGTTTATTCGACGGTCACGTGGATGGTGTGGCACCAGTCCTTGCCGTAGGACTGATGTTTGCCATTGGCGAATTGCAGCGTGAGGGTGTGCTCGCCCGGAGCAAGCTTGAGCGTGGTTTCTATCTGTCCCTTGCCGAAATGCATATGCGTGTCGTCCTTGGGCACAGCGGCACCCTCGGCGATGCAATCGCCGTCCACGATCAGATGATGATGACCGGTGCCATCCACGATCTCGCCGGCAGGCTGTACGGCCATGCCTTCCGCCTGCATCACGACCTTGAATTCGCCCGGGACTGCGGCGCCGTCCAGCGGTTCGGCAAAGGAAACGCCGCCGCGGGCAACCCCTTCATGCGCGGAAGCCTGTGTGGCCAGCGGGAAAGCCGCCAGCAACAGGGCGGTTAATGCCAGATTAGAAAACTTCATGGGATCCTCCTGGGAATGTTTGCATCTTGTGGCTTGCAGCATTCGTGTTGTCGTCATACTTGGCAAGCAGTTTGCTCACGCTAGTGTTGGCTTGGATCAAGATAAACCGGAGAGAAAATGCAGGAAACCCCCACCGTTGTGCGAACCATACCCGAGCCGGAACGATTCCGCTCGCGATCCTATCTGGATGTACTCGCCGACATGCCTTCGACAGAGTCCTGCCGCATCTCGCCTGCCGCCATGCGCAGCATGCACGATTCGGCTGCCCGGCATTATCCGCTGGAGGCATGCGGCCTGCTGCTCGGTCGCGTGAACCCGCTGGGCTGGGGGATCGATGAGGCCCGCGAGGTAGCGAATCTCAATACCGAACGCGCTGCCGACCGCTTCATGCTCGATCCGCAGGGCTATCAGGCCGTGGATCGCGAACTGGCAGGCAGCGACCGCGAGATCATCGGCATCTATCACAGCCATCCGGACTGCCCGGCCAGGCCCTCGCCGACCGATCTGGCCGCGGCATGGGAAGGCTTTGCCTACATCATCGTCAGCACCTGCGAGGGTAAGCCTGCCGACACACGCTGCTGGGCGCTGAATGTCACCGGCGAGCGCTTCGCCGCAGTGCATATCGACATCGAAGCAGACAGCGCGGGTGCACAGCCATGATGAAACGCAGTATCAGCCTGCTGGCCTTTTTCTTTTTGACCTGTTGTGCCGCCACCGCGCAGACCAGCCGCAGCGGTATCGCACCCGACGGAGCAGAGGACATACCCATCTCGCGCATGGATGTGGATTTTCTGTATCTTGCCGCATCGCGCGCCATGGAAGATGACAATGCACCGCTTGCCATCGGCTTCCTGAAAGCCATCGCTGAAAAAGACGCCGAGGCTGTCCTGCCGCGCCTGCAACTGGCTGAAATACTGTTGCAAAACGGCCGGGCTGCAGAGGCCAGAGAGCCGGTACAACAGCTCCTCGACATGCCGGAGCTCTCCGTCGAGGATCGCAATTCGGTACGCATGTTCCAGGTGCAGATTCTGATTCTCGACAATAAGGCTGAGCAGGCGATTCACAACCTGCAGGCGATTCTGCACGATGCTCCGGACACCTATCCGGCCCGGCTGATGCTGATCCGCCTGCTCACCGCCGGCAAACACTACGAGGATGCGCATCAGGCCATCGCCGAAGGCTTGCAAAGCGGCGAGCATCCGCAGCTTTATCATATACAGGCGCAGCTTTTTATTCATGAGGGCGCGCTCGACAAGGCCGAACAAGCGCTCAACACCCTGATCAAACTCGAGCCCGACGAATCCGGCCCCGCGCTGATGCTCAGTCAGTTGGCCCTGCGTCAGGGCAAACCTGTGAAGGCCGAGAATGTGTTGCGCCACCATCTGGCCGGCCATCCGGATGCACTGGGCGTAAGCAACGCGCTTGGCCGGATGCTGGTCGAGCAGAAGCGCGGCGCCGAGGCGATCGCCGTGTACGAGGATATCGCCGAACGCACGGGTGGAAACGTCGATGTACTGACCGCTCTCGGCCTGCTGCACTACCAGCAGGGGGATTACGATAAGGCTGCCGATACTTTCCGCAGGGTGCTCAAGGAACACGATGATCCGCGTGCCCGATTTTATCTGGCCGCCTGTTTCGAGTCCCTCGGACAGGGTGAAAAGGCAAAGGATATCTACCAGCGCATCAAGTCCAGCGACGAAAACTTTGCCGAGGCGCAACTGCGCATGGCGGCGATGGATCTGCGTGCCGATCGCACCGATGCCGCATTGGTCACCCTGCGCCAGTTGATCCGCAGCGAGCCGAAAATGGCCGGTGCCTACACGGTGCTTTCAGCAGCCCTGATGCGCCAGAAGGCATACAAAGAGCTGCTCAGCGAAACAGAGCCGGCCTTGTCGCTGGATGATGTGCAGGTGCAGTTGCTGTTCAATCGTGCCGCTGCATTCGAAGGCCTGAAGCAATACAACGAGGCCGCGAACCAGATCAAAAAGCTGTTCACCCTTGAGCCGGACAATATCGAGGCACTGAACTTTCTGGGCTATCTGTATGCCGAACAGGGTGTGCGTCTCGACGAAGCCGAGCAGCTGATCCGCCGCGCCCTGAAAGAGCGTCCGGACAACGGCTACTACCTCGACTCGCTGGCCTGGGTGCACTACCAGCGCGCCGAATACGACAAAGCGCTGACTGTACAGCGTCAGGCCATCGACCATGTCCCCAACGACCCTGTCATGCACGAACATCTGGGCGATATCCTGTGGAAGAACGGCCAGACCGAGCAGGCGCGCAGCACCTGGAGAGATGCCATCAAGCTCGGCCACGAAGACAGCCGGAGCATGCAGAACAAGATCGATAAAGGCATGTGATGAGGCGCGGCCTCTTCGTTCCCGCTCTCGCTACCCTGCTGCTGCTTTCATCCTGCGCATCGCTGCCGATATCCGAAGAGGCGGCGGGCATCGGCCCGTATCGTTCGCTCAATGCAAGACTGCTGGTCATCGAGCCGACCCGGCGCTGGCAGGTGATGCTGCACTGGCAGGCCGATTCAGCATCAGCGGGGCACGCCCGTCTGACGCACGCGGCCAGCGGCACGGTCGTGGAACTGCGCTGGCAGCGTAATGATATCCAACTGCGCGACAGCAATGCCCCCGACTGGCGCAAGGTCAGCATGCAACAACTCGCCGAACACGGCATAGTCGTGTCGCCTTATGTGCTGTCCCGCTTCCTGGCCGGGCGGATCCCTGCCGGTTTCCGTCAGTCCGGGCCAAATGCATGGGAAAGACGTCAGTCGGGCGGTATCGTCCGCATCCATTGGTTTCCGCAGACACAGCGTCTGGAACTCAGCGATATCCGGCACGGCCGTCGGGCGACGCTGATGATTATCAACGGCGAGAGAACCGGTGCCGCCGTGACTCCCGGGAAACAGCCGGATGTTTAAACTTCCTGCACCGGCCAAAATCAACCTGCACCTGCGTATCACCGGCCTGACGGAGCAGGGCTACCACCTGCTCGACACCAGCTTCGTGTATGTCGATGCCTGCGACACGCTGCATATCGATACCGCAAGCGATCTGCATGTCAGCTGTTCCGACGCATCACTGAACGGCGAACACAATCTGGTGTTCCGTGTGCTGCAGGCACTGCGCTCGGAATACAATGTCGCGCAGGGTCTGCATGTGTATGTCGAGAAATACCTGCCGGCGCAGGCGGGTCTGGGTGGCGGCTCTTCCGATGCCGCAACCGCCCTGCTGGCCGCCAACCGGCTTTGGGGGCTGCACCTTACAGGCAGTGAACTGGCTGCATTCGCCACCCCGTTCGGAGCCGATATCCCGTGCTTCCTGTTCGGGCGGGCAAGCATGGCGGCGGGTATCGGAGAAAGGCTCACCGCCCTGTCGCTACATCACGACCTGCCACATATCGTGCTGGCGCATCCGGGCGTGGGGCTGTCCACCAAAGAGGTTTTTACCCGCTTTGACAACGCACACGGGCTCCTCCCGGGTCAATTGACCCCTCAGGGGGTGAAAGCTAACATGCGCGCCGGTTTGAAAGGTTCTGCTGAAAGGCTTTGCGGCACACAGCTTCCGGTGGGTGAAAACGATCTGGAAGCCGTATCAGCGCTAATGTGCCCGGATATGGCCCAAATGCTGACGGCCATGCGCAGGGAGCAGGAAACAAGCTGGATGAGCGGCAGCGGAACAGCCTGCGTTGCGCTTTGCGAGAGCAGTACACAATCCGAAAAGCTGGCTGAACGTCTGGCTGCGGAGCAACTTGCCGCATGGACTCATACCGGCAAGTTACTGGACTGTCACCCGCTAACACATAGCGATATGCGTTTGGCAGACTGGAAAAGACCTACTGGGGCGTAGCCAAGCGGTAAGGCAACGGGTTTTGATCCCGTCAGGCGCAGGTTCGAATCCTGCCGCCCCAACCAGATCAATGCCGATTGATTGAAATAATCAGCGGTAGATGCGCGCAAAACAGGAGAGCGAACCATGATGGAAAAGCATATGCGCCTTTTCTCGGGGACATCCAATCCGATGCTGGCTGCCGATATTGCAGATTATCTGCACATAAGCCCCGGAAAACTGGATATCACCCGCTTCTCCGACGCTGAAATTTTCATCCAGATCGGTGAAACCATTCGCGGTCTGGATGCCTTCATCATCCAGAGCACCTCGCAGCCGGCCAACGATATGCTGATGGAATTGCTGATTTTCATGGATGCCGCCAAGCGCGCCTCCGCCCGGCAGATCTGCGCCATCATCCCCTACTTCGGCTATGCCCGTCAGGAACGCAAGAGCATGAGCCGCACGCCGATCACCGCCAAGCTGGTCGCTGACATGATCACCGCAGCCGGTGCCACGCGCGTGCTGACCATGGACCTGCATGCCGGCCCCATTCAGGGCTTTTTCAACATCCCGGTGGACAACATCTACGCCGCCCCGATCTTCCAGAAGGACATCCGCTCGCGGCCGCTGGACGATGTGGTGATCGTCTCGCCGGACGTCGGCGGCGTGGTGCGTGCCCGTGCGCTGGCCAAGCGCTTGCATGTGGATATCGCCATCGTGGACAAACGCCGGCCGAGGGCCAATCAGGCCGAGATCATGAACATCATCGGCGATATCGAAGGCCGTCACTGCATCCTGCTCGACGACATGGTGGATACCGCCGGCACCCTGTGCGGCGCCACCGAGGCCCTGCTGGACCGCGGTGCATCGAAGGTTTCCGCCTATGCCACCCACGGCGTGCTTTCCGGCCCCGCCGCGGAGCGTCTCGCCAATTCGCGCCTCCATGAGCTGGTGATCACCGATACCATCGCCCAGCCGAAGCGCATCATGGACACCGGCAAGGTGCGCGTGCTCACCGCAGCCCCGCTGCTCGGCGAAGCCATCAGCCGCATCTACAGCGCCCAGTCGGTTTCCAGCCTCTACGACTGAGCACAACCAGCGCATCCCCGCTAAAGCGAGTCCAGTGGACTCTGGACCCCTTTGCCGCCCTGGTTCAAGACATGCGTGTAAATCATCGTCGTACTGACATCCGAGTGACCGAGTAATTCCTGTACGGCGCGGATATCGTAACCGCGCTCCAGCAAGTGTGTGGCAAAGGAATGGCGGAAGGTATGACAGCTGGCACGTTTACTGATCCCGCTCTGCCGCACGGCCTGTTTCACAGCCCGTTGCAACACCTTCTCGTCAAGATGATGGCGACGCTCCTTGCCGGAGCTCGGATCGACCGAGCGTTTGGAGGCCAAACGGGGTCAGGCTTCCATAACTTGATATCTATAAAGGGTAGGATGAGCGCATTCTGATGATGTCTATTTGCAAAAAAATGAAAATTGCTGTTTCGTAGAAGATCGCCTATCCTTGCCTTGAAAATAAGCCAATCGAACAAAGAGAGATGAACTTTTTAGATGAACCCCAGAGAAATATCAAGTTATGGAAGCCTGACCCCATTTCTTTCTGGAAGCCTGACCCCATTTCTTTCATTTCCCTCGATGGCCTCGAGTTTGCTTGCCGCCCTATGTGGCCGACTTTTCTCGGAGGTTTCAAGAGCATGAAGCCGATCTTAGCCGCCGTTCTACTGACAGCTTATCTTCTAAGTGGTTGTATGACCGTCGGATATCACTATGCCAAAGACCCCAACATGGCCAAAAAATGGGATGTCACCGTGGTATCTGTCGAACCCCAGAGCATCTATAACTCGGCCGGGGTATTCTGGGTTGGGCCTTTCGCATCAGTTGAAGCTAAGGGGTGGAAAGTTACTTTTCTCGACGAGACCGGTCAGAAGATCACGATCGTTCAGCCGTCGAGCAATCGCTATCAGCTGAAACCAGGTCAAAAGGCGGTCTATATCGCCTTTCGAGGGCAAGTCTGGGTCCAACCAACCGACTTCCCTTTGCCCGCTGACTTCGCGGAAGCTGCCAAGGTCGCTCAGCCGGACAACAGCAAACAGCCGACGGTCGACAAGCCCGCGACCGTGAAGACGAATGCTCCGGCACCCCCTGCTACGAACGGAGCTTCGCGTGATGACGCCGCGCGACTTGAAAAGTTGAAGAGTCTGAAAGATCGCGGGATCATCACTCAGGAAGAGTACAACAAGAAGAAGCAGGAGATTCTCGACGCGATGTAATCACTGCGGCACATGCAAGGTCCCGGTGCGGAGTGGAGCGGGGTACGGCATGCACCATGCAGGCCATTGCGGACTATGCAAATCTGCCCCGCTCTACGGTGAGCAGATGATTAGGGAGGGGATGGAAATAATGCTCGAAACAAGACCCGACCCCGACGCACATTTGTTGTGAAACAGGATGTACATCCTATTTCCTCCCGACCCAGCCGAACACCGCGAAGCGTTGTATTCGCAGAGTTGCAGGCTATACTCCCGCGCCCGTTCGCCTTTGAAACTTCATCGGCGGACACACCGTAACGGGCCGACCCGTCGGTGCATCAATAAGGAGAGATACCCATGACTGATTTTGTGATTGAAGCTGAACTGAGAGAAACAACCGGCCGCGGCGAAGCCCGCCGCATCCGTCGCGCAGGCCTGATGCCTGCTGTCATCTACGGTGGCGACAAGCCTGAACTGGCCATCACCCTGAATGCCATGTCCACTGCCAAGCTGCTGGACAAAGAAGCTTTCTACACCTCCATTGTGGAGATCAATGTGAAGGGTTCGCGCGGTTCCAACAAGGCGCTGGTCAAGGATGTGCAGTGGCATCCGGTACGCGACGAAGCCATCCATATCGATTTTTTCCGGGTATCCTCCAGTGACCAGGTGCATATGGAAGTTCCTGTGCATGTCACCCATGCCGATACCTGTGTCGGTGTGAAGAAGGGCGGCCTGGTTGAAATCATCCGCCACACACTGGAACTCACCTGCCGTGCAGACAGCATCCCCGAGCATATCGATATTGATATCAGTGCTCTGGATATCGGCGAGTCCCTCCACATTGAAGATGTGACCCTGCCGGACGGCGTGACCGCACAGCATGAAGTGAACTTTACCGTGCTGACCATTGCTGCACCGAAGGTCGAGAAGGCTTCTGACGAAGAAGAAGTGACTGCTGCACCGGCCGAAGCCAAGACCGAGAAGGAATAACCGGACCGGGCATGCAACTGCTCGTCGGGTTGGGAAATCCGGGCAACAAGTACGAAGCAACACGTCACAATATCGGTTTCCGGTTTGTCGATGTGTTGGCCGAGGATCAGGGGCTGCGCTTTGCCGCAGCCCCTCGTTTTCAGGGCGAGACTGCCGAGTGGCAGACCGGAAAACACCGCGTGCTGCTGGTCAAACCGCAAACCTTCATGAACAACAGCGGCGAGTGCGTCGGTCAACTGGCGCGCTACTACGATGTGCCGACCAGCGATATTTTCGTGGTGTATGACGATCTGGATCTGGCTGCCGGCAAGTTCCGCATGCGCACCGGCGGCGGGCACGGCGGACACAACGGCCTTCGCTCGATCAATCAGCATCTGCCGGATGCCGAATACCATCGCCTGAAGATCGGCATCGGCCGCCCGCCTGCAGGTCAGGAAGTCACCCCCTGGGTGCTGGGCAAAGCCGATGCGACAGACCGCGAGCATGAAGCGCGCATCTTCGCCGCGCTGCTCAGGGAGATGCCCACCGTGCTGGACGGCAATCTGGCGCTGGCCGGCAACCATATGCATCTGCATTTGAAAGACCAATAAAGGACACAACATCATGGCTCTGAGTATCGGCATCGTCGGCCTCCCCAATGTGGGCAAATCAACGCTGTTCAACGCATTGAACGGCGGTGGCGCGGAGGCGGCCAACTATCCCTTCTGCACCATCGATCCGAATGTCGGCATCGTGCCGGTGCCCGATGCGCGTATCGATGCGCTCTCCGCCATCGTCAAACCGCAGGCCGTGCAGCATGCCGTGGTCGAGTTCGTGGACATCGCGGGTCTGGTGGCCGGTGCGGCCAGCGGCGAAGGACTGGGCAATAAATTCCTCGCCAACATCCGCGAATGCGCCGCCATCGCGCATGTGGTGCGCTGCTTTGCCGATGACAATGTCACACATGTCTCCGGCAAGGTGGATCCGCTGTCCGATATCGAAGTGATCGATACCGAACTGATGCTCAAGGACATGGAAACCATGGACAAGGCCATCGAGCGCGTGAGCAAGCAGACCAAGAGCGGCAACAAGGATGCGCTCGCCCTGTTGGCGCTGTATGAAAAGGTGAAGAAGGCTCTGGAAGACGGCCATACCGTGCGTCGCCACGGCCTGAGCGCCGATGAATCGGCAAGTATTGCCGATCTCTGTCTGCTCACCGGCAAGCCTGTGCTGTATATCGCCAATGTGGACGACGGCTCGCTGCCCGACGGCAATGAACTGGTGGACGAAGTACGCAAGCACGCCGCTGAAGAAGGGGCGCGCGTGGCGGTGGTATCGGCGCAGATCGAATCCGAACTCTCGGAAATGGATGCCGAATCCAAACTCGAATTCCTTGCCGACCTCGGTCTCACCGAGCCGGGCCTGAACACCGTGATCCGCGAGGCCTACACGCTGCTTAATCTGATCACCTATTTCACCGCAGGTGTGAAAGAGGTGCGCGCCTGGACCATTCATCGCGGCGACACCGCTCCCAAGGCCGCAGCTGTCATCCATACCGATTTCGAAAAGGGTTTCATCCGTGCCGAAACCATCGCCTATGCCGATTTCATCGCCGGCAAGGGCGAACAGGGAGCCAAGGAAGCCGGCAAGATGCGCCTTGAAGGCAAGGAATACATCGTCAAAGACGGCGATGTGATGCATTTCCGCTTCAACGTCTAAGCTGCACCGGCACCACACCGCCTGATTCAAACAGCAGACTTGCATCACAGATCGATACCGATCCCATCGCTCTGGTGGCATGAAGCATGCTGGAATTCCGCATCAGCCATGCGGCAAGGCTTAAGTCGCTCAACGATACAGCGATAGATAAACCAAAGCCAAACCGAAACGCCGCAGTCCCGACCAGACTGCGGCAAGGCTATAAGGAGGCTGGCATGGTGCTGGTAGCGAACGAACGCCTGATCTATCCGCGCCTGACCCTGATGCTGGCCATGTGTCTGAGTTTTATCATCCGCGTGCGCAGAATCTCGCTCCACTCGGAAGACCGCCCGGCCTTGTAATTCCCGATGAGATTACAGAGCAGAATCCAGCTTTCAGTCACTCTGCCTGTATTCCTCTTGCTCAGCGCCTCCGCACTGGGTGCTTACCTGTACCTTAACAACATGATGACCGAGCACGCACACCAGAAAGGCCTTCTGGTCGTGCAGATGGTCAAAACAGCCATGCTCAGCAATGTCTCCGCCAAGGGCCACTCGATGAATTCCAGCCCGATGATGCAGCAGTTCCGCTCCATGCCCGGCCTGTTGGAGGTGCGCATGATCAGGGGAGCCGCGGTCAGCAACCAGTTCGGCCGGGGCCAGAGCGACTCCGAACCGATCGACGGTTCCGAAACATCCATGCTGCGCAGCGGCTCACGCTCGGAAATCATCAAGCAGGTCGGCAGCCATGAAGTACTGCACTTCAATGGCCCTTTAAAGGCCAGAAACTATCAGGGAAGCAACTGCCTGCAGTGCCATCATGTGCCGGCGGGAACAGTATTGGGCGGTTTTTCCGTGCAGGTCGATCTGACCGACGAGTTGCGCGAGGCAAGGCTGCTGCCGATGTTCGCCCTGCTGTTCATCGCTATCGGCGGCGTGATGTTTGCCTATGCGCTGCGCCAGTTCTCCGCCCCCGTCAGCCATACCGCAAGGCAGATCGCCGATACCATGGAGCGTGGCGAGCGCGGCGATTTCACACACCGCCTGCATGACATCCGCACCGACACCGATGAGGTGCGGCAGATCGTCGAAAGCAGCAACGCCTTTTTCAGTACACTGGAACGGCATATCGGCGGCATCGCCCGCGAGATCGAGATGATCACCGGTCACCTGCCCGATGACTCCCACAACAATATGATCGCCCGCGCCAAACACGGTGTGGACCTGATGCTGTTCTCCAACCGGCTGAAACGTTCGCTGGAGGAGGATCGCAATCTTGAAGAGGCCTTTGCAAGGCTGGCGCATGTGTTGCAGAACGATTTCGGCCTGACCCGCTTCGGCATCTTCGAATCAACGGATAATGCATCCGGCTTGAAACCGCTGATCATGCTCGGTCTTCCCGGAGACTGGATCGTCACGGATAGCGGCGTCGAGCATTCGGCCTGCCCCCCCGCGCTGGACGGGAAGTTGCCGGACGGGCATATCGTCGATGTATCGAAGCACCCCGATGCATGCTGCCGGACCTGCGGGCAGATCAACAACGACACCGCGCTACAGCACTTCTGTATCCCGATCGTGGATTCAGAGGATAGCCGGACTGTCATCACCATCCTCTACGAGAAAGCCGAAGCAAAGCGGATGCATGACGTGCTCGCCCGCCCTGCGCTACATCCTGCGCGTCATCACTCCGGAATTACGCTCCAAGCGCCTGCTGAAGATCCTCAGGGACATTTCCATCCACGACCCGCTGACCGGCATGTTCAACCGCCGCTTCCTCGATGAGATCAAGCCGGGACTGGTTGCGGCGATCAGGCGGCGCAACACCTCGCTTGGTGTTCTGCTATGCGATATCGACTTATTCAAAGACGTCAACGACACCTACGGGCATGAAACCGGCGATATGGTTCTCAAGGGCATCGCCGATGTCTTCCGCAAGGAGATGCGCGACAGCGACTATGTCATCCGCTTGGGGGGCGAGGAGATCCTCGTGCTGCTGATGGATGCGGACAGGGAAAAATCAGTGGAGATCGCCGAACGCCTGCGCACCCGTGTGAGCCGGAAAACCTTCAAGGTCACCAACTGCACCCTGTCCAAAACCGTATCGATCGGTGTGGCGGTCTTCCCGGACGACAGCAGCAGCCTGATGGATACCATCCAGTGCGCCGACCAGGCCGTGTATCAGGCCAAACATCAGGGACGCAATCGGGTGGTTGCCTTCAATGGCGGAGAAGCGGACAACAACGTTGTCCGGCTGGAGCTACCTTCCTGAAGCGCGGTACTCAGCCCTGCGAGCCCAGCCAACGCTCAGCATCCAGAGCCGCCTTGCATCCTTCTCCGGCACTTGTGATCGCCTGACGGTACACCGGATCGGCCACGTCGCCTGCCGCAAACACGCCTTCCACACTGGTCATGGTGCTGCGTCCCTGCACCTTCAGATAGCCGGCCGCATCCTTGTCCAGCTGCTCCCCGACGAATCCGGTGTTCGGGGTGTGTCCGATGGCGATGAACACGCCGTGTACAGCGACCTCGCGCGTTGAGCCGTCGACGGTGGATTTCAGGCGCACTCCGGTTACACCCGAGTCATCGCCGACAATCTCATCAAGCACGGAATTCCAGGCCATTTCGACATTCGGGGTGGCCAGCAATTTATCCTGCATGATCTTCTCGGCACGCAATTCGTCGCGACGATGCACAACCGTCACCTTGCTGCACAGATTGGCCAGATAAATGGCCTCCTCGACAGCCGTATCGCCACCACCGATTACGGCTACTTCCTTACCGCGATAGAAGAATCCGTCGCAGGTTGCACAGGCGGACACACCGCGACCGGCAAAAGCTTCCTCGCCCGGCAGGCCCAGATATTTAGCCGAAGCGCCGGTAGCAATAATCAGGGCATCACAGCTGTATTCTCCATCCTCTCCCTTGAGTCTGAATGGCCGCGAAGACAAATCGGCGAATTCGATGTGATCCCAGATGATTTCCGTTCCGAAACGCTCGGCCTGTGCCTTGAAATCCTCCATCATCTCCTGACCCTGCACGCCGTCCTTGTAGCCGGGGTAGTTGTCCACATCGGTGGTGGTGGTCAGCTGACCGCCGGGCTGGCTGCCCTGAATGATCACCGGATTCATATTGGCGCGTGCTGCATAGATCGCAGCGGTATATCCGGCAGGTCCCGAACCGAGAATGATCAGATGATGATGTTGAGTTGCAGACATGCGGGCTACCTCCGGATTGGCTGCGCAGACTATCCGCGCCCCCTCCCCCGGTCAAAGCCGGCACCCGCCGCTTTGCCTTTACACCCCTGCCACTCACCGACAGCATGCGCACACTGAATGAAATCCTTAATCCGGAGACACAACCCATGATCAAATCACTTCGCCTGCCGACAATCGCTGCCGCGCTGTTTGTCTGTATCACCCCTGCCAGTGCCGAAGGTCACTACACCGGTGTCGGCATCGGCTCATTCTCCATGGATGCGGGTGCAGGCAAGAAGAGCGCTGTCGGCGGTTATGTGCAGCTGGGCCACGAGTTCATGCCTTATTTGAGTGCCGAGATCCGCATCGGCACTGCAGGTCAGGCCACCAGGAACAACGAGAAGATGCAGCTCGACTGGCTGGTGGCGCATTTCATCCGGCCCTATATCGATGTGACCGGCGATTTTTCCCTGTATGGACTGGCCGGCTTCACGGTCAACCATTCCTCCCTGCAGATAGGCACGGCCAGCAAGCTGAAGAAAACCAACATCTCGCTGAGTTTCGGTGCAGGTGTGCAGGCCGATATAGGCAACAACCTGACAGTGGGCGCCGAATGGGTGAGTTATGCCCGCGAGGCCGACGCCACACGCCGCGCCACGCAGTTCCAGGGACTGAATGTCAGCAGCATGACTGCCACTGTGAAATACGAATTCTGATCGCCTGCCCTGTTAAGAGCAGGGTTTGTTAAAGCAGGAAAACGGTCGCCAGACCGAGGAATGCGAAGAATCCGACCACATCGGTGACCGTGGTCAGGATGGTGCCGGATGCCAGCGCCGGATCGATATTCATGCGTTGCAGCGTCAGCGGAATCATGGCTCCTGACAGCCCTGCCATGATCAGATTGATAAACAGCGCCGCACCGATGACCAGACCCAGCTTGATGCCGAGGTCAGGGAACCAGAAGGTGGCGACCACACCCATCAGCAGTGCGAAACCCGCGCCGGTAAGTATGCTCACCGACACCTCTTTGATCAGGGAGCGCCGGGCGTTGGCGAACGTCACGCGCCCCAGCGCTATACCGCGCACGATCACGGTCAGGGTCTGGGTGCCGGCGATGCCCCCCATGCTGGCCACGATCGGCATCAGCACGGCCAGCGCCACGATCTGCGAGATGGTTCCCTCGAATATGGCTACCACGGCCGAAGCAAGCACCGCAGTCCCCAGATTCACGGTCAGCCAGACACCCCGCCGGTAAGCGGTGATACCGACAGGCTCGGATATATCGTCATCGCCGGACAGACCTGCCAGACGGTACATATCCTCGGTGGCCTCTTCCTGCATCACATCGAGGATGTCATCGGCGGTGATGCGTCCGACCAGCATGCCGTCGTCATCCACCACCGGAACGGCCAGCACATCGTATTTTTCAAACAACTGCGCCACTGCTTCCTGATCCTGCCCGGCATGCGCCACAGGAAAATCACCCTTCACCATCTGGGCAATCGGATACTCCGGCTCGCTGAACAACAGCTTGTGCAAAGGAACCACGCCGACGAATCTGCCGTTGTCATCCACGATATAAACATAGTTGAGGTTCTCGATCTCATGACCGAAACGGCGCAACACCACCAGTACCTTTTCCACGGTCCAGTCGGAACGCACCTTGAACAGCTCGGCCTGCATCAGGCCGCCGGCGGTTTCCTCATCATGGCCCATCAGGGCCTCGATACCGCGACGGTCTTCCGGCTCCAGCCGCTCGATCACCTCATCGGCGACCTCTTTGTCCACGGCCTGCAGAATGTCGGCAGCATCGTCGGAATCCAGATGCTCCAGCACATCCTCGATCTCGCTCGGTGCCAATCGCGCCAGCAGGTCTTCCTGCATACCCTCGGGCAGCTCAAGCAACACATCGCCGCGCTGCATCTGCGGGATACGCTCAAGCAGAACCAGACGCTCATCGTCGTCACGACAACCCAGCAGAAGGGTGCATAGCTCGCTGGCGTGCAGCTTGCGCAGATAATTACGCAGGGCACGCGGACGCTCCGCGGCCAGAAGCAGCGCGTCCTGCGTTGTCAGTTCCTTCAGCTGTTTGTTCTTCGCTTTGGCCATGGCTCCCTCTGCTGCGCGCTCACCCTACATCAGGCAGGGCCGGGGTAAAATCGCCGCTTACCGTGCTGCAAAACAAAACACCCCCGGTCAGGCCGGGGGCGCGAAATCTGAAGCCGCCTGCCGGCGCCTACTTGATGTTCAACTTCTTTTTCACTCTGGCCAGCTTTTCCACGGCCTCGGCTTTTCTTCCCTTCGAGTAAACCGGTCGGTCAGCCACATCGGGCAGGCCGATCACCTTCTCGAAATACGGCAGGGCTTTCTTGTATTTCTTCTTTTCCAGCCAGTAATCGCCCATGAAGTAGTTGGCATCCATATCATCGGGAGCCAGAGCGATCGCCTTGTTCAGGTATTCCAGCGCCTTGTCGTCATCTCCGAAGCCTACAAAACCGCCCGGCACCATGTAGTAGAAACTACCCAGCGTGGTGTAGATCGAACCGTGCATGGCCAGCGGATCGATTTTCTCTGCTACCAGCAGCAGGTCACGTCCCTGTTCCATCTGCGGCATCGCTTTGAACAGTGAGGACACACCGCCCATGGCTCCGGCATAACCGGCACGAATTATGGCTTCCCATATCTTCGGCTCGGCACGAAGCGGGTATCTGTCATTCAGTGCAGATGCGCTATCCACCAGCGACTTGAATACGGCCTCTTTCTCGGCATCAGCCGTTCCATAGTTGGCTGTAGCCCATTTGTGCTGCAGATCGAGCACTGCATCATTGACCTCATCGGCATGTGCAGGAAAAACCTGCGCGGACAGCATCAAAACAGCCAACAGACAGCCGGACGGCGAAGCAAAGCATTTCATCTGTAACTCCCTAGTTACCTTTTTCCTTGGCGAATTTTCTCGCAATACGATTCTGCCCGGCAAGCACCTTATCGACCAGTCGGGGAAAAAGCATATTGATCCCCACGAACATCGATTCGGGAAATCCGATGTAGACCTCCTTACGATCATTTTCAACAGCTTTAAGAATCTTGCCTACCACATGTTCGGGATCGTCCATATTCATGCCGGTTTCGGCACCCATGCGCATGATGCGGCCCGTGTTGAGCGGGGTCTTCACTGCTCTGGGCGCCACATACATTACCTTTACATCGGTATCATACAATTCACGGCGCAGTGCCTCGGAGAAACCGCGCAGGCCGAATTTACTGGCCGAATAAGCCGAGAAATAGGCAAATCCAATGGAACCGAACACCGAACCGACATTGATAATCCGCCCGTCGTTGCGCTCCACCATGCCGGACAGCAGATGCCGCGTCAGTCGCATCGCACCAAGCAGGTTGACCTCAATAATACGATCCATCAAATCGACATCTTCATCCTCAAAACAACGAAAACTCATCATGCCGGCCAGATTGATCAGCACATCGATCCTGCCGAATGCCTGCTTCGCAGCATCGGCAACAGCCAGACACCCTTCGGCGGAAGACAGGTCTCCTGCAATGGTCTTGCTGTGCTTGATGCCGACAGAAACCTTCTTGAGGGCCTCTTCATTGGCATCCACCAGCACGACCCGCGCACCTCGTTCAGCAAGACGCGCTGCCAGCAAACTTCCGATACCACCGGCTGCCCCGGTCAGGACGATATTCTTGTCACGCAACTCCATCACTGTACTCCCGACAATGTAGTCAGGGGCAAACTGCGAAATACATCACCGTAAAGCTTGTACATCATGCGGGCACAGTGGATTACCGACTGCTTATCGTCCTCTTCCACCAGCTGATTCATCAGCTTTTCGTAGAAATCCACATGGCTGACATCCAGAGAACCGTGCGAGGTCAAATAGGAGAACGCCTTCTCGGGAAGACCCAGCGAGGTTTCGATACGCTCGGCAGCCTGAGTAGCCAGCGACACGCTGGTTCCTTCAAGCACAAGCACCATGCCGAAGAAACCCACAGGGTTGCGGCGATGGATAATATCGTAGGCATAAGCGACCATCATTTCGGTTTCGGCATGCGGCATACCATGCCGTACAGCCTCTTTATCGCCGCCACAGGCTGCAATGTCGTTCAGAATCCACTCCTGATGGCCCATTTCCTCTTCGATGTATTCACCGATGGCTGTACGCAACCATTCCAGACGACCCGGCAACGCACCGCCGCACGCCATCAGCAACGGGATGGTATGCTTGACGTGATGGTAAGCCTGACCGAGAAAAGCAATGTAGCTTTCCAGTGTAATATCACCTGCCGCACCATTCTGGATAAACGGAATCGACAGCAGTTCCCTGCGAGCATCCTCGGTTGCTGCCAGCAATTCGTCATAGAATTGTTGTTGACTCATATCATTCTCCGTAAATGGAATTCATTCGTTCGCCATAAACCTTCAAAATGGCTTCGCGACGAGGTCTGCCTGTGCCCGTAAACAGGCCGTTCGCAACTGAGAACGGTGCATCGGCAAGCAGCCAGCGACTGATACGCGCATAATCCGGCAATTGGGCATTGGCAGCGTCGACGCATTGTTGCACACGGTTTTTATCGACGCCATCCCGAGGAGTCAAGACCGCCACATTGAATGGCCGTGACTCACCGAACACAACGGCCTGAGCAATACCCGGCTGGATAGTCAGTTCGCTTTCAACCCATTCGGGCGACACATTGCGCCCGAATGCCGTGATAAAAATATGTTTCTTCCGACCGGTGATATGCAAAAATCCGTCATCATCCAGATGGCCGATATCCCCGCTGGCATACCAGCCGTCCTGCGGGGCCGTGCCGGGCTGTCCCAGATAGCCCGAGAACAGCGCACCGCCGACCATGATCTCGCCGTCATCGGCGAATTTCAGACGCACATGCGGCAGGGGCTTACCGACGGCTCCGGCCTGTACCGCGCCCGGCGAATTCACCGCCACCACACTACCGGCCTCAGACAAGCCATAACCCTCGAATACCGGCAGGCCGAGCGCTTCCGCCTGCTGCAACTGCTGCAGGGAAACCGGCGCACCGCCGACCGCCGCATAACGAAGCTTCACCGGGCGCTTACCGGAGGCGTGGACTGCGGCGACCAGGGCCAGCAGCATCTGAGGAATCAGAATGATCGTGGCAATCTCATGCTTGATCAGCGCACCCAGAAACACTGCAGGATCAAGACCTGAGGAACCCTTCAGACCGACCCCCGCAAGCCCCGGCAACACACAGGTCGATCCGGTCAGCAAGGGTACGTAAACACCGCCGATATTCTCCAGCAACGTGGCCAGCGGCAGGGCACAAAGATGCCGGTCGGCAGCCTCGGCGGCACAAGCCTGCTGAAGCGAAGCCGCCACGGTTTCCATGGACTGCAGGCTCAGACAGACCCCCTTGGGGTCGCCCGTGGTGCCGGATGTGAAGGTCACCTTGGCCACGCCCTCCGGAATCAGCCCTGCTTTGGCCGGCGGAAGCCGGAACAGACTAACGCTGCGCCCAGCCAGTTCCGCCTGTTGTTCGTCCTCAACCGCCACAGCGATGGCTGCCAGCATATAGCGCAGTGATTCGGGCTGGTCGGTGATGATCAATTCGATGCCGGCGGAGGCGATCAGATGGGCGATCTGACGCGGTGAGAAGAACAACGGAAGGGGCACACAGGGAATCGAGGCATGCAGCACCGCCAGATCGGCAACCACCCATGCCGGGGTGTTGTCCATCAGTAGGCCGACCGCAGCAGGTGAGCCCTGTTGCAGGATTCCTGCCGCACGCTCGATCTCCGCATGCAGGGCGGCATAGCCCGTATCGTTGCCCGCGCCGTCGGAAAGCGCTGCCTTGTGCGGCTCGGTTTGTGCAAAATGCCGGACGGACTGCAATACCTTCAAAGCCATCATCTACCCCGCTGCTCTCGCAAATGTCGTTTGCCTTCCTGCAGGCCCACGCGCCACAAGGGTTGCAACACCTCGCGGGCAAAGCGCAGCGCCCAGTATCCCTTCATGATATTGCCGCTCATCACCACCGGATCGGTCTCATAGTAAGTGCCCCAGCGTTTGCGCTGTTCGGCATCCAGTCTGGAGGCATCGGCGGGGCAGATGATCTGGGTTTCGATACCGAGACGGCGGAAACCGTTGCGCAGCATCTTCACGCCGGTGAACACGCACCAGGTATAACCCATACCGGAGAGATAGGCGGTCCAGGCTGTGATGCCGGCGCGACCGGTTCCGGGATGGGAATCGGCCATATTGCCGACCTCGACAATCGCATCGCGGGAAACCGGATGGCCATACATATCGGAAAGCACCTGATCGACAGGCTTGTCGAGATAGGTTTCAAGAAACAGGCGGCCGTCACTGGCCGGACGATAACCGGCAGCCGCGATGGTTTCGCCTGCATCGGTGTACAGACGCAGCAAATGCGGCATGAAATGACTTACATCGGCACCGTATTTATCAGCAAACCGCTCGTGGATGAATCCTTCCACCGCCCGGCGTTGCTCATGCCCGATATCAACAAGCTCGATTTTCATCCTGCTTCCTATACCCCGATTACGCCAAGCTGAAATCGACATGAAACCGCTGAGCAGCGAGATGTATTTTGCCGTTCGCGGCAAAACCTTCGGGGAGGATTCTATTGCAAGCTCATGCATCTCGGGGTGTTCCCATCCCTGACCAAGCATGTCCTTTTCCCTTCGATTCGGGATGGTATCGCGCACTTCAGACAAAGTCATCGCCGTAACGTAGCCGTATTATGCTGCATAGGCGTGACAGCGCTCACAAAGCCGGCAGGTCGGCGCCCACGGCGGGGCAGGCCTGAACCATCAACACTTGCACCGCACCCAGTGCATGTCAGGCTGCGCCGCCATGTCCGCCCTTCAATTCGAGATTCTGGCCCGCGCAGAGGGCAGCTTTGCCCGTCGAGGCCGCATGCATCTTGCGCACGGCAGCATTGAAACCCCGACCTTCATGCCGGTCGGCACACAGGCCACGGTGAAGAGCATGACGCCGCACGATCTGACCGGGCTCGGTGCGCAGATCATCCTCGGCAACACCTACCACCTGATGCTGCGTCCCGGCGGCGATCTGATCGAGAAATTCGGCGGCCTGCACGGCTTCATGGGCTGGAACGGGCCGATCCTCACCGACTCCGGCGGTTTCCAGGTCTGGTCGCTGGGCGATCTGCGCAAGATCGAGGAGCACGGCGTGCGCTTCCGCTCGCATATCGACGGCTCGGAATTCTTCCTCGGCCCCAAAGAGAGCATGCATATCCAGCGCCAGCTGGGCAGCGATATCGTCATGAGTTTCGACGAATGCACCCCTTACCCGGCGGAAAAAGAGCAAGCGCGTGCCTCGATGCTGATGTCCATGCGCTGGGCGCGCGAATGCCGCGAGCACCTGCCGGTGAACGATACGCAGGCGCTGTTCGGCATCGTGCAGGGCGGCATGTACGGCGATCTGCGTCTGGAATCGTTGCAGGAACTGCTCGATATCGGCTTTGAGGGCATCGCCATCGGCGGGCTTTCGGTCGGCGAGCCGAAGGACGAGATGATGGGCATGCTCGATGCGCTGGCAGCCCACCTGCCGCAGGCTCAACCGCACTATCTGATGGGCGTGGGTACACCGGCCGATCTGATCGAGGGTATCGATCGCGGCATCGACATGTTCGATTGCGTCATGCCGACCCGCAATGCGCGCAACGGCACCCTGTTCACCGACCATGGCACCTTCAACATCAAGGCATCGCGTTTCAGGGAGGATGCGGCACCGATCATGGAAGGCTGCGAATGCTATACCTGCCGCCATTTTTCACGTGCCTATCTGCGCCACTTGTACATCAGCCGCGAGCTGTTAAGTTCGAGGTTGAACACCATGCACAATCTTCACTACTATTGCGCGCTCATGCGACGGGCGCGGATGGCCATCGAGGAGAATCGATGGGCAGGTTTCCGCGATCAGTTCCTGTCCACCTACCATGCAGGTGCCGCATAAATGAGGGCAGACTGCATGCACATTCGGGAGAATTAAACCTATGAACCACATCAACCGTTTTCTTGGTCGCACGATCACCCGGAGCGCTGCGGCAGCCGGCATTCTGCTGGCCCTGTCGCCGAACGCACTGGCGGCAGGCGAATCGGCAGGCGGCGGCATCGCCCAGCTGGTCCCGCTGATCCTGATCATCGTCATCTTCTACTTCCTGCTCATCCGTCCGCAGCAGAAGCGTTTGAAGGCACATCAGGCGATGATCAACGAGCTGAAGAAGGGCGACAAGGTCGTCACCTCCGGCGGCATACTCGGCACCGTGCAGGACGTCAAGGAAGATACCGTGCGCATCGATATCGCTGAAAACGTGCGTGTGACTGTCAAACGCGACACCATCACCTCTCTGGCCGACTGATCGGACTGCTTTAAAGGTCCGCGAAAACAGAATCAAAGGAAGTACCATGCACGCATATCCACGTTGGAAACTCTGGCTGATACTTGCCGTACTGATTGTATCGACCATGGGCAGCCTGCCTAATCTGACTTCGCCTCCGTCATGGTGGCCGGCCGGCCTGAGCAAATCGCTGAATCTCGGCCTTGATCTGAAGGGCGGCGTACATCTGGTGCTGGATGTGGATGTCGATAAAGCTGTCGAGCGTAGTGTTGAAGAGGATGTGGACTCGGCCCGTCAGGCCCTGCGCGGCGGAAAAATCCGCTACAACTCGCTAGAGGCCAAGGGCACGACCCTGAACATCCGGATCAAGGATGCCGCAGAATCCGTACAGGCCGCCAAGCTGCTGAGTGATGCTCTGCCGGGGTATGTGCAGGTCGATCAGGGGGAAGGTCATTTCCTGCTGACCATTATCAAGGCCAATGCCACTGAAATCAAGAAATTCGCCATTGATCAGGCCATCGAGGTAATACGCACCCGTATTGATGCGCTGGGTACCACCGAACCGGTTATCGTCAAGCAGGGAGACACCCGCATTCTGGTGCAAATCCCCGGCTATGAGGATACGGCCCACGCCAAGAGCCTGATCGGTCGTACCGCCCAGCTGGAGTTCAAGCTGGTGGATGAGAAAGGCGATCTGGACAAGGCCCTGCAGGGTAATATCCCGGCCGGCGATATTATCATGTATGGCGCCACCGAAACACGCGCCGGCGAAACCTACAAACAGCCTTACCTGTTGATGAAGCGCACCGAACTCTCCGGCACCGAGGTTTCCGATGCGCGCGTTTCCATTGACTCACGCTTCAATGAATATGCGGTCACCCTGAAATTCAACGGCAAGGGCGCACGCAAGTTCGACCGCCTTACCGCAGCCCACGTCGGTGAGCGTTTCGCCATCATTCTCGAAGGCTCGGTGATGTCTGCACCGGTGATTCGCGAACGTATCTCCGGTGGTTCGGCGCAGATTACCGGAAGCTTCTCACCTGCCGAGGCACATGATCTGGCCATTGTACTGCGTGCCGGAGCGCTTCCCGCCCCGGTCAAGGTGGTCGAGGAGCGCTCTATCGGACCGAGCCTCGGCAAGGACTCCGTCGATCAGGGCCTGAACTCCATCATCATCGGCAGCATTTTCGTGCTGATCTTCATGGGCGTGTACTACCGCGCCTTCGGTATCGTGGCTAACGTCGCGCTGCTGTTCAATATGCTGCTGATTGTTGCCGCCATGAGCATGATCGGCTCCACACTCACCCTGCCCGGCATGGCCGGCATCGTGCTGACCATCGGTATGGCGGTGGATGCCAACGTGCTTATTTTCGAGCGCATCCGTGAGGAACTCGCACTTGGCAAAACTCCGCTCGCAGCCATCGACGGCGGCTACGACAAGGCGCTATCCACCATCGTCGATGCCAATATCACCACCCTGATCGCCGCCATCGTGCTGTTCCAGTTCGGCACCGGACCGGTCAAGGGCTTCGCCGTAACCCTGTCTGTCGGCATCATCGCCTCGATGTTCACCGCCATCATGGTGACGCGCGCCATCGTCGCCCTGTCGCTGGAGAATCGCGGCCGCATCGAAAAACTGAGCATTTAGGAAGCAGGTAAATACCATGCAACTGATCAATCCGAACACCCACATCGACTTTATCGGTCGCCGCAAGATCGCCATGGCTGCTTCCGGCCTGCTCATCGCGCTCTCTATCGGCCTGTTGATCTTCAAGGGCCTGAACTTCGGCATCGACTTCACCGGCGGAACGCTGGTCGAGGTGCAGTTCAGCAAGGCACCGCAGATCTCTGAAATCCGTGAAAGCCTGACCCCCGCGGGCTACAGCCAGGCCATCATTCAGGAGTTCGGCTCACCGGAAGAAATCATGATCCGCGTGCAGAATCAGGACGGTCAGGAATCCGCTGCCATCAGCACCGCCATTCTCGATGCGCTTGGCAAGGGCTTCGGTGCCGATGCCGTGGAGATGCGCCGCGTGGAGTTCGTCGGTCCGCAGGTGGGTGATGAACTGACCCGCGCCGGCATCATGGCCGTGCTGATCGCCATGCTGGCGATTCTGGTTTATGTGACGGTGCGCTTCGAGCTGCGCTTTGCGCTCGGTGCCGATGCCGCCCTGCTGCACGACGTGACTATCGTGCTCGGCCTGTTCGCGCTGACCGGCAAGGAATTCACCCTCCCCGTGGTCGCCGCCCTGCTGACCGTGATCGGTTACTCGCTGAACGACACCATCGTGGTGTTCGACCGCATCCGTGAAAACTTCGCGGCCAACCGCAAGAAGAAGCATCCGGATGATGAATCGCTGGTGGTCAACACCTCGGTCAACCAGACCCTTTCCCGCACCATCATGACCTCGTTCACCACCGTGCTGGTGGTATTCGCGTTATTCTTCCTGGGCGGCGAAGTGATCCACGATTTCGCCTTCGCGCTGATCGCCGGCATCCTTGTCGGTACCTATTCCTCCATCTATATCGCCAGCCCCGTCATGCTGGCCATGCACGGCACCTTCAAGATGGATGAGGACGAAGCCAAGCGGCTCGAGGCACGCCCCTGAGCCTGAACATCGGCGGCGATGTCCAACTCGGTGGCGGCGGTCGCGGGGTACTCATGTTCCGCGGCTACGATGATAACTACCTGCAACTCGACGAGCGCCGCATCACCAGCAGTCTGGTGCTGCACCGCAACGAAATCACCGCACCGTGGGGCCCGGAAAAACTCTCCGAACTGACACCTGAGCATCTGGCGGCGATTTTCTCACACCCGCCTGAAGTTCTACTCATCGGCACAGGCCGCCGAACCACCTTCCCCGACCCTGCCGTGATGCAGGCGCTGGACGATGCCCACATCGGCTACGAATTCATGGATTCCAGGGCTGCCGCGCGCACCTACAACATCCTTGTGGAAGAAGGCCGCGAAACCTCCGTCGCCATGCTTCTCCCCGGCGTCAGCTAACCCCCCTCTCTCCTCAACTTCACAGGCTCATTCAGGTGTCGGACCGACGCCCGACACTCCGCAATATGTCTTGCTGCGCACGCCCATGTTGATGATACCTGGCAAGATGGAGCAAAACATCCAGAACCATGAAGCTGTCAGCAGCAATCGCTACATTGCCGTTGCCACGCATCATCACCGCCAACTGCACCCGGATGACGGGCGCGGCAAAGAAGCAGGGTCAGATACCAACCCTTGATGCTGTCATCCATGCGGCGCCCGCAGGGGCTTTGCGCCTGCGATCATTAGCGATTCCCGGAAACATCGCTTCTGAAAATATGACGGCTATGCCTTGGTGAATAGACGATCAAGCCTGAAGCAAGGATGGAATCCGCCACAGTGGACAACGATGACACGCGTTTGACGGAATGTCCTATTGACAGCGTATTTCAGCTTCTCGTCACACAAACATCACCTGCCACCGACCACTGCTTATCACCCGGACGTTCGATTGATTACCCGAGCCTTTCTTATTCCTTGACTTACGACGTATAATGATAATGATTATCGTTAGACATACACAAGGAGGAAGGATTGAATAGTCGTCAGACGACACACTGCCGGAGTGCCATAGCAATCACATTGCTGACACTATCAATGAGCGAAGTGGCCCATGCGGTTACGGTGTATTCGCCTTTGGTGCAGAAGGGCGAAGTGGAGATAGAATATCAGGTGGATGTTAACCGCGATGGCGATCCTGCCGTGAACAATAGCAGCAAGCATCAGATTGAGATCGCTTACGGCGTGACCGAGGAATGGAAATCAGCCATCAATGCCGTCTATCTGGACCCGGCGACAAGCGGTTTCGCCTATGACCGTCTGAAATGGGAGAACATCTACCAGTTGTTCGAGCATGGTGAACGCTGGCTGGATGCCGGTCTGTACTTCGAATATCAGATTCCGGATGCGAAGAAAAATGCTCCGGATGTGGCCGAGATAAAAATCCTGTTGCAGAAATCTCTGGGCTCACAGGGATATATCCCGTCCATGAAACACACCTTTAATGTCACCGTGAAAAAGGAACTTGGCGCACTGGCGACGCAGGCAACGGCGCTGAGTTATGCATGGCAGAGCAAATGGAAGTATACAGAGGAATTCCGTCCCGGCTTCGAGGCCTACGGCAGTATGGGACCTGTCGGCAACCTCAATTCGCCCAGACAGCAGTCGCATCAACTCGGGCCTGTGCTCTTCGGAGAGGTGGCACACCGATTCGAATATCAACTGGGGTACCTCTTCGGCCTTACCCAGGGAAGTGTTAACGGAATGTTCAAGCTGGTTCTCGAACTCAAGTTCTGATGCCGCTTCAGGCGGGCGCCGGATCCGCTCATTGCGGATTGGTCACTCCCTGTTCTCCTCTTTCGGAGTTTCCGGCTGCTCGAGCGCCGGATGTTGAGGTATATGGCGAGCATACCGATACAAATGACCACCGAGATGCCCCGGACCGTTGTGCCGCCCGGTTTCTGCCGACGGGTCTTATGCAGCCTGATCATCAGGTTTCTGCAATGCGCATCCCGAAAGCGCGAGAAACACCAAACTTCACCGGATTTCTCGAACCCACTTTCGTCCATGATCCGGAATCAACCCGATGCCTTATATTGGCCCCGGGCTCCAGCGGTCAGAAGGACGAACCGGGCTGTTGGAGGAATTCGAGCTCCTCAGAGGTGTATTCCCGACCCAGAATAGCATTGCGGTGCGGGTAGCGACCGAAGTGGTCGATGATGGCCTTGTGTTTCAGTTCGAACTCGTAGTTGTACTCCGCACCCGGCTGGCCGAAAAGCTCGACCGCGCGTTCATTTGATCAGCAGGTGGCCTGGATAGTGGCGAATTCGCTGTGCATGTAGAAGAAGGCGCGCTTTTCGAAGGCCACCTGCTGATCAAACAGCCGGGCGCTATGTTTCTTTCCTCAAGGCATGCTTGAGCCAGAAGTAGCCGCAGAGGGCTGAGAGGGTGGAGGCCACGATGATGCCCAGACGCTCATCAAACATACGGTTGCCTCCGGTGTTTTCAAAAGCGAGCGAACCGATGAACAGACTCATCGTGAAGCCGATACCGCAAAGCAGGGAAACGCCGTAAATCTGCGTCCAGTTCACACTCTCAGGCAGCTTGGCCAGCCCTGTTTTCACCGCCAGCCAGGCAAAGCTGAATACGCCGAGCTGTTTGCCGAGAAACAGGCCGAGTGCGATGCCGATGGTCACCGGATGCAATATCTCATCCATTCCCATGGCGCTTACATTCAGGCCTGAATTGGAGAAGGCGAAGATGGGAAGAATGGCAAATGCAACGATGCCGCGCAGATCATGCTCCATCGCCTTGAGTGGTGAGCGACCGGATTCAGGATCACGGGCAAGGGGGATAAACATCGCCAGCAGCACACCGGCCAGTGTGGCATGCACGCCCGATTTGAGCACCGCCACCCACATCACCAGACCGACCAGAAGATAGGGCATGAGTCTGTACACATTCATTCTGTTCAGCAGTGTCAGTGCTGCGATACAGACCGCCCCGATGATCAGGCTCAGCGCCGAGATGTTGCTGGTATAGAAGATGGCGATGATGATGATCGCGCCCACATCATCGAAAATAGCCAGCGACACCAGAAATGTTTTCAGTGCCACAGGAACACGGTTTCCCAGCAGGGTCAGCACGGCAAGGGCGAATGCTATATCGGTCGCTGTAGGGATCGCCCAACCCTCCAGGACAACAGGGTCGTGGCCATTGAACAACACATAGATCAACGCCGGCACAAGCATACCGCCAAGTGCCGCGAAGGCAGGAAGGGCAATGGCCCGGACACTGGCAAGCTCCCCTTCAAGCATCTCCCGTTTCAACTCCAGACCAACGACAAAAAAGAACATCGCCATCAATCCATCATTGACCCACAATAAGAGCGGCTTGGCGATCTGCAGCGCACCGATGCGAAGCTCGACGGGGGTATCAAGCAATAGATCGTAATAAGCCGACAGCGGGGAATTGGCCAGCGCAACAGCAAGAAATGCAGCAAAGATCAGCAGAATACCGCCCGCTGATTCGAGCTTTAGAAATGCTTTGATGGCTGAAACCATGATCCCTCCTGAGTTGCTCAGGCTATGGTGTGCAGAACCGATTAAAACCCAATGAAAAAGCGCTGCAAGAAGCCTGCAAACAACCCGGACGAGCGAAGAAGCTCAGAAGGATGAGCCGGGCTGTTTGAGAAAGTCGAGTTCTTCGGGTGTGGAAGTGCGCCCGAGAATGGCGTTGCGGTGCGGGAAGCGACCGAAGCGGTCGATGATGGCTTTATGTTTTAACTCGAACTCGTAGTTGTACTCGGCGCCGGGCTGACCGAATAACTCGACCGCGCGTTCGTGGATGGCGGCGGATTCGCTGTGCATGTAGGGCATATAGAAGAAGGCGCGTCTTTCGAAGGCCACCTGCTGATCGGCAGCGCATCGCACTGCTTCCTGAGCCAGCAGCAGCGCCATGCCGTCAAAGGCGAAAGCCAGCGGGGTATCGCGGTGGATATTGCGCGAGAACTGGTCGAGCACGATGATCTCCGCCAATCGCCCTTCCGGCGTATCGCGCCATGTTTCCAGCTCTCCCTGCGTGGCAGCGCGGTGAACCTCTCCAAAACTGGACTCGATCTGCCGGTCCAGCACCTCGTCCTTCTTCCACCACTGCATCGATTCAAGCTCATCGAACCAGAAGCGCAGAACGGCAACAGAATCCATCACGATGATGCCGCTAACAGAGTTTCGGCGCGGGCCAGATCGGCCTGGGTATCGACACCGATGCAGTGAAAATCGCCGACGCTCACGGCGATATCGTAGCCGTGATGCAGCACGCGCAGCTGCTCGAGTTGTTCGACCTGCTCGCTCTCGCAAGGGGTAAGCTGCGGATAGATCAACAGGAATTCCTTGCGATAGGCATACAGCCCGACATGTTGCAGGGCCGTTACCGTGCCCGAACGCGGGTAAGGGATCGGCGCTCGGCTGAAATACATCGCACGTCCCTTGGCATTGCTCACCAGCTTGACGACATTGGGATCGTGCAGGTCTTCCGGGTTACGCAGCGGGTGCGCCAGTGTGGCCATGGGAAGAAAGGCATCATTGCGGAACGGCTCGACCACGGCACGGATGGCAGCCGGGTCGATCAACGGCTCATCGCCCTGCACATTGACCACGATATCGCAGTCCATGTCCGCTACAGCCTCGGCCAGCCGGTTGCTGCCATTGGGATGATCGGGCCGTGTGATGCAAGCCCGAACTCCGGCCTGCTTTGCGACTTCGGCGATGCGCGCATCGTCGGTGGCGACGAACACCTCGCCCAGACCCGAGGCCAGTGCTTTCTCGATCACGTGCTCTATCATCGGACAACCGGCCAGCAGGGCCAACGGCTTTCCGGGGAAGCGTGTGGAACCCATGCGGGCGGGAATGCCGATAGCGATCTTCATAGGTGAGCGTTGATCTCGGCCCAGGTGGCCGTGGCCGTACCGACCTTGCCGACCACCACACCGGCCGCAAGATTGGCGTTCTTCGCCGCCGTCAGCGCATCATCGCCGCGCGCCAGACAGGCTGTGAACACGGCGATCACCGTATCGCCCGCACCGGTCACATCGAACACATCGCGTGCCGCTGTCGGGATATGGTGACAGACACCGCCGTCGAACAGGGTCATGCCCTTCTCGGAGCGGGTGATCAACACATAGGTCAGTTGCAGTTGCTCATAGAGCTTGCGTGCCATCTGCTCGACATGCGCGTCTTCGTTCACAGCCGCCATGCCGGACATCGCTGCCGCCTCGGAAAGATTCGGGGTGATGGCGGTCGCCCCGCGATACGAATCGGTATGCACGGGCTTGGGGTCGATACACACGATGTGTCCGGCCAAAAGCGGCATCAGCTCGCGCATGGTGTCGGGCGAGAGCACACCCTTGCCGTAGTCGGACAATATCACCGCATCCGCGTTCCCGAGACTTGCCTGCACACGCCCGATGATGGCCTTGCGGCTCTCCTCGGAGGCAGGCTGGATCCATTCGCGGTCGTAACGCACCACCTGCTGGTGCCTTGCGATCACCCGCGTTTTGATGGCGGTAGGGCGGTTGTTTTTCTTGACCACGACACCAGCGGATTCCGAATCCATCTCGCCCAGTTGCTGCATCACCCAGCGTCCCGGCTCATCGTCGCCGATCAGCCCGAACATGGCCGAGTGCGCATCCACGGCATGCAGGTTGCGCACCACATTGGCCGAACCGCCCAGACGACGCTCGATGCTATCGACATGCACCACGGGCACCGGGGCTTCGGGCGAGATGCGCGACACATCCCCCATGACGAATTCGTCCACAATAATGTCACCGACCACCAGTATCATGCTGTCTCTCCATCGGAAATATCCGGCCGGGCTGAGTATAGGGCACCGGTCCGCAAGCGGACAGTCATGCGCCAAGCCTGCGCTGAACTGCCTCGATGACGCGATCCTGCTGCGACTCGAGCCCCACCCACAAGGGCAGCCTCAGCAGCCGTTCAGCCAGATCAACGGTCACTTCCAACTCACCGCACGCACGCCCGAAACGTCTGCCTGCGGGTGCCTGATGCAGCGGCACATAATGAAACACGCTGTGGATACCTTCGGACTTCAATGCCTCGATCAGAGCGCTGCGCTGTTCCACATCCGGCAGGAGCAGGTAATACATATGGGCATTGTGTTCACACCCGCAGGGCACACATGGTCGCCGCAGCAAACCTGCAGCTTGCAGACCTGCATAAGCCTCATGGTAGCGCTGCCAGATAGCCAGCCGGCGTCCGGTGATCTCCTCGCCATGCTCCAGTTGCGCCCATAGAAAAGCTGCGATCAATTCACCGGGCAGGAAGGACGAGCCGACATCCACCCAGGTATATTTATCCACCTCGCCACGAAAAAAACTGCTGCGGTTGGTGCCCTTCTCCCAGAGGATCTCGGCACGATCGGCAAATCTGGCATCGTTGATCAGTAGCGCACCACCCTCGCCGGAGATGATGTTCTTGGTTTCATGAAAACTGTATGCGGCCAGATGACCGATGCTGCCCAGAGCGCGCCCCTTGTAACCGGCCATCACGCCCTGAGCCGCATCCTCGATCACAAACAGATCATGCCTGCGAGCAATCTCCATGATGGTATCCATCTCGCAGGCCACGCCGGCATAGTGCACCGCGCAGATGGCACGGGTGCGCTGCGTAATGGCAGCCTCTATCAATGCTTCGTCGATATTCAGGGTATCCTCGCGGATATCGACAAACACCGGAACAGCTCCACGCAAAACAAAGGCATTGGCCGTGGAAACAAACGTATATGAAGGCATGATCACTTCATCGCCCGGCTTCAGTTCCAGCAGCAGAGCAGCCATTTCCAGTGCCGCAGTGCAGGAGTGCGTCAGCAGTGCCTTGTGACAACCTGTATGCGCTTCAAGCCAGGCATGGCAGCGTTTGGTGAACGGACCGTTGCCGGCCAGTTGCCCCCCGGCATGCGCCTGTAGCATGTACTCGGTTTCCTGCCCGGTCAGATATGGCCGGTTGAACGGAATCATCGCATCAGACTTTCCCGTCATGTTCATTCCTCCCCCTGCGAATAGAGGTAAACATGGTCGCCACGCAAGCGCCAGGTTTTCACCAGACGACCCAGTGCCGGTGTTTCCACCTCGGCCAGCACATATGCTCTGAGCTTACGATCAAGATTCCATGTGACCGGCGGGCGGTCCTGCCGCCAGACATCGATATAAGCGGCAATCGCCAGTCCGGTGGAGACATCATTCTCGCTATACAGAGGGACATCATCGCTGGTCATCTGCATGACTTCACGCGCTACCTGCTTCACATCCCGCTCCGGCATACCGTCCTTGATATACGGCAGGACGAACAGGCTGTATGGCACCTTCAATACCACAACCAGCAGCATCAGCATCAAGCCCTGCCGGATGCGCCGGGCATCGAGCTGCAACAACACACCGGTGAGCAACAGCGCCACCAGTCCGTACAGCGGCACCAGATAGCGCGGCGAACCGCCCGCCGACAACCAGAAGGGGAAAAGGCACGCGACAATCACCATCAGAAGACTCATCAACTGCTCATCGGAGCTGAAACGTTCCCTGCGCAGCAACCAAAGACCTGCAAAAAACAGCGTGAGCGGCATGGCGCGCAGCATGAATACCGCCGGATAGCTTAACCAGTGGCTCAGGTAGGCTGCGATGCCGAAGCCGGCGAAATTCCTCAAAGCATCATTTACCGTGGTGGTCGCTGTGCTGGCTCCCTTGAGAACCACGAACTCCTGCCATAACAGGGGCACACTGAATGCGGCCAGCACCGGCAGCACAAACAGGGGGTTGAGCAACAGCTTCCAGCGATCCAAGCGCCACATCAGCACCAGCCCCGCAATGCCGAACAGGGCATAGGCGGTGATATTTTTGGTCATGAAGGCCAGCGAAATAAACAGCAGGGAAAGCAGCAGCCAGCCGACATGCTCATCGCGCAGCGCCCGCCACAGGGTGACGATGGCGGAAAAGGTGAAGCAACCGAAGGTGGCATCCAGATAACCCAGCCAGCCGTACCAGAAGCAGATTTCGCCCATGCTCAGATAGACCAGCGCAGCCAGCCAGCCGATCTGTGTATGGCGCCCCTGCATCAACCACGTTGCCGACCATCCGACCATGCCGACGGTCAGCCATGTTGCCATCACCGAAACCAGACGGATAGCGATATCGACATGCTCCCAGCCGATCAGGCCGCAGATAAGCATCACCGGCCAGTGCCAGAGCGGCGAATGCGGCCAGACAAAACCCAGGATGGACGGATGCAGCCAGTCACCGCGCACATGCATCTCGTAGGACTTCATGGCCATCAGGCCTTCCTCGCCGACATATTGCATCAGCGGCAGGGGAAGCAGCATCAAAAGCCCGGCAACAAGTACCAGCCACTTATAATGCTCGGGGGTGAGCCTTGCCTTCATCGGCACGATCTACACGCTCAGCCGGTGATAGATATCCACCGCATGCCTGAACCGGAAACCCATCGAGGCATACAGATTCAGCACAGCGAGGTTGGCAGCCGATATCGAACTGCGCAACTCGGTTGCCCCCGCATCGAAAAGATGCCGACAGGCCGCCGACCACAGGTATCTGGCCAGACCGCGACCGCGGAAGCGTGCGTCCAGCGCATGCAGAACCAGCGCCCCGTCACGTTCGGCGATGAAGCCGGCAAGCTGTCCCTGATAATGCAGTGCGAGAACCGTATCCTCACGGCACAACTGCTCCAGCCATCGCATATAGCGCCGGTCGGCCGCCCCGGCCTGCAGATTGAAGTCACGATGAAAGCGCCCGTAAACAAAGCTGTCCGCACACATCGGCAACAGGCTCTTTGCATCGGCTGTCAGGCCCACGCTGACATCCGGATGCTCATGCCCGATGAACCGGCCCGCATCGCATACCGGCTCCAGCAGGGTGTCGGTGTAGTAAAAGCCATGGCGCTGCAGCAACCCCTTATCGGCAAGAGGATCGATCTTGATGGTGTAATGCCCGGGCGTGGACGCGGCATATGCCAGCGCGTCTTCGCACACATCGGTGATGTCAAAACACGGCATACCGAACACCGCCGTATCCCACGGCGAAGGGCGGAGAAAATCAGGCATCGGTGCCGGCGGTATCATGCATCACGACATACAGCGGACGTTTCTTGGACTCATCGAAGGTCTTGCCGAGATAGATGCCGATGATGCCGAGGTTGGCGATGATCACGCCGCCGATGAAATACAGCGACACGATCAGACTGCTCCAGCCCATGATAGGCACATGGTAGATGCTGGCATAGATCAGCAGGCCGATACCGGCGACAAAAGCAAGCCCCGCCAGCGCAAAACCGAACTGAACGGACAGGCGAAGCGGCTTGTCTGAATAAGCGATGATGGTATTGCTGGCCAGCTTCAGCAGGCTGGCGAAGGTATAGGAGGTTTCGCCGGCAAAGCGTTCACCATGTTCGCTGTCGATCTTGGCAGTCGGAAATCCCAGCCAGTCGATCATGCCGCCGAAGAAGCGCAGGTTTTCACGCATGCTGCAGCATCCGTCGATCACCTTGCGTGAGATGATGCGGAAATTGCCCACCTCGGGGTCGTAATCCATATCGGCCAGATAGGCGAACAACTTGTAGAACAGTCGTGAACCCAGGGTCTTGCGCAGACCGTCCTTGCGCATGATGCGCCGGGCCAGCACCACATCGAAGCCTTCCTGCGCCTTGGCATACAGCTCGGGGATAGCCTCCGGCGCATCCTGCAGATCGCAGTCCATCACCACCGCCCAGTCGCCGGTGCAATAATCAAGACCGGCGGTGATGCCATAGTGCTGCCCGAAGTTGCGCGAGAACTGGATACCGCGCACGCGCGTGTCAGCCTTGGCCAGTTCTCCGATGATGTCCCAGGAACGGTCCCCGCCACAGTCCTCGACCATGACGATTTCGAAGTCCTTGCTGACGCCTTCCAGCGCCGGAACAAGTCGCCGGTACAGTTCGTGCAGGCAGTCTTCGGCCTTATAAACGGGGATGATGACGGAGATCAGCGGCATAGGTGGACGTTATCACATGAAGCGAGCATAACAGAAGCCCCGTCGGACACGCCGGAAAGACGCATCATCTCAGGGTGCACTGCATGATGCTGTGGCTGTAGGGAATATTCAGCATGTCGTGACGCAGATGATGATTCACCAGCGGAAAGCTTGAACGGGCCAGCGCATGATAAGCCTCGGGGCTGCGCACCGAGCGTCCGCGGTCACGGCTGATCAACCAGCGGCCCAACGGGTTCTGACCGGGTGCAAACACCGGATCCATGGTGATCAGCATGCCATCGGGCTTGAGCGCATGCGCTGCAAGGCGGAACAGGCTGACTGCATCATCGTCGTCCAGATGGTGCAGCAGGCCGAATGCCAGCACGACATCGAACTGCGCCATGCCGTCCAGCGTGGCTTCGCTGACCAGTTCGGCACGGAAATCGCCGCGCTGACCGAACTCAAGACGCGCCTTGTCGATATATGCCTCGGAGGCATCGAACCCGGAATAGCGCATCTCTTCGGGCAGATGACGCAGGATCTCGGCCGTACCGCAACCGATATCCAGTATGGATTTACCCTGCATCGGCGGAAAGTAGTCGCGCACCAGCATGCGTCTGGCGCGCTCGGCACCCACCGCCCGCTGCGCCAGGTTGTAAACGGCAGGATGCGAGAAGATAGCCCGGAATCCGGTGGTGATCTGGGCCATCAGGCAGCCCCCTCTGCTTTACGCAAACTGAACACCATCGGCGTGGACATGGCCGGCGGCAGATACTGTAATATCTTCAACAATCCGGTCTTCGCCAGCATGTCGGCAGTACCGGCGATCAAGCCCTGATGCCGCTCGCGGAACAAAGGATCGGACTGCACACGGGCCAATGCGCGATAGATCAGACCGCGTTCGAAGTGCACTGCAAGCCCGGACCGCGCGGCGAAGCGACGCACCTGCCGGTGAGAAATGAAATTCAGCGAATCCCAGATCTCCGCATCGGCATCACGTGGCAGAAACAGACTCCGGCTCAGGCCCGGCAAACGGCGCAACACCGGCACAGCGTAGTGCGGCTCGTAGGGCACG
Source organism: Zetaproteobacteria bacterium CG06_land_8_20_14_3_00_59_53 (assembly GCA_002779605.1). Classification (GTDB taxonomy): domain Bacteria; phylum Pseudomonadota; class Zetaproteobacteria; order Mariprofundales; family Mariprofundaceae; genus UBA1543. Next base: position 100,409 of record PEWE01000030.1, read on the forward strand.
GAGTAGTTCGGGCAGGCATGCAGCATGAAGCCCTTCGGCGATAACACACCGGCCATGGCCGTCAGTGCGCCCTGCCAGTCGGGAATGTGCTCGACCACATTATTGCTGAACACCAGATCGAAGTGACCATGGCGCTCCTCATGCAACTCCCCTGCCGGGCAGGTCAGCATCGGCAGGGTCACCTCATGATGCAACTCCAGAATCAGGCGGCGCAGGGTATCGAACAGCGAATAGCCGCCCATGGCCGGCTCCAGTGCCGTAATCTGATAACCCTCGCGACATAGAAACACACTGAACAGGCACAGCCCCGCCCCTACTTCCAGCAGGCGGAGCTCAGGCCGCAGGTAATCCTCGACCAGCGCCAGTGTGGCGCGCGCTTCATTACGGAAGGTTTCAAGAATCTGTGCGATGCCAGCTGCATCACGCCCTGTCGAAACAGCGGCACGGGCTGCAATATCCTGTACGGGAAGCCCCGTCAGAAAAGCATCCAGCCGGCTTGCCAGTTCGGATCCTGTCACAGTGCGGATTGGAAAAAAAAGCCGGCAGCCTACAGCCGGCTGGCACGCTGGCGCAGCAGGTGATCGGCCAGCACCAGCGCCAGCATGGCCTCGGCGATCGGCACGGCACGGATGCCGACACAGGGGTCGTGCCGGCCCTTGGTGATGATATCGGTTTCGTTGCCGTGGATATCGATGGTCGGACGCGACTTGAGGATCGAGGACGTCGGCTTCAGGGCCAGTCGGGCGCGTACGGTATCACCATCGGAGATGCCACCCAGGATGCCGCCGGCATGGTTGGTCACGAAACCTTCCTTGCGGATGGCATCGCCGAATTCCGAGCCTCTGGCCTCGATGCAGGCGAAACCATCGCCGATCTCCACACCCTTCACCGCCTGAATGGACATCATCGCCTTGGCGATATCGGCATCGAGCTTGTCGAACACCGGCTCGCCGAGCCCTGTCGGCATGCCGTGCGCCTCGACGACGACACCCGCACCGATGGAATCGCCTTCCTTGCGCAGGGCGTCCATGAACGCCGCCATCTCGCCGGCTGCCACGGCATCCGGGCAGAAGAACGGGTTACGCAGTATCTCCCGGGCATCGAAGCGGGCGGGGTCGGCGCGCACCGTACCGATCTGGTCCACCCAACCGGTGATGAACACATCGCTGTCGGCCAGCAGCTTGCGGGCAACAGCACCGGCTGCCACACGCATGGCCGTTTCGCGAGCCGAGGAACGCCCGCCGCCGCGATAATCGCGCATGCCGTATTTTTCGAAATAGGTGATATCGGCATGCCCCGGACGGAACTTGTCCTTGATATCCCCGTAGTCCTTGCTGCGTTGATCGGTGTTGCGGATCTGCAGAGCGATCGGGCAACCCGTGGTCCTGCCCTCGAACACGCCGGAAAGGATCTCCACCACATCATCCTCGCGGCGCTGCGTGGTGTACTTGCTCTGCCCGGGTTTTCTGCGATCCAGATCCGGCTGGATATCGGCCTCGCTCAGGCTCAGACCCGCAGGGCAACCCTCGACGATAGCGACAAGGGCAGGCCCATGCGATTCACCTGCCGTGCTGACACGGAATATCTGGCCGAAGCTGGAACCTGACACGCCTTACTCGACACCCGGATCGCCGGCACCGACATGGAAGCCGGCATCGACATAATGCACCTCGCCGGAAATGCCAGAGGCCATATCGGAGAGCAGGAATGCAGTGGCATTACCCACCTCATCCTGACTGACATTGCGGCCCAGCATCGAGCCGCGCGCACTCTTGTCCATCAGCTTGCAAAAATCGCCGACAGCGGAAGCCGCCAGCGTGCGGATCGGGCCCGCCGACAGGGCATTGACGCGGATGCCGTCGCGGCCGAGATCTTGCGCCAGATAACGGGTCGAAGCCTCCAGCGCAGCCTTGGCGACACCCATCACATTGTAGTTCGGCACTGCGCGGACAGCGCCGAGATAGGACATCGTCACCATGCTGCCGCCGGGGGACATCAGCCTGGCTGCACGCTGTGCACAGGCGATAAAGGAATAGGCGGACACATCAAGTGCAAACTGGAAATCTGCACGTGTGGTCTCGGAAAAACGCGAACGCAGGGCATCCTTGTTGGCGAACGCAATCGAATGCACCATGAAATCGAGCATGCCCCAGTGCTGCTCAACCTTGGCGAAGAAAGCATCCATCTGCGCATCGTCAGACACATCCAGCGGCTCGATGAATGTCGCTCCGGCCTCCTCTGCCAGCGGACGCACCCGCTTTTCCATCATGTCACCCAGATAGTTGAAGCCGATCTCCGCACCTTCGCGTTTGCAGGCCTGCGCCACACCCCAGGCAATCGACTTATCGTTGGCCACACCAAGAATCAGTCCTTTTTTACCGGTAAGAATACCCACAGGGTCCCTCCATCAAATAATGTGGCGAAAATCTATCAGGCCTCAGAGTAAAGCGCACGTCCGCCTGTTCGACACAGCCTTCGCGCTAAACACGTGTTCAAGACCGCTCGATCGCCTGCATGTCGTCGTCGCTGAATCCGAAGTAATGCCCGATCTCGTGGATCAGCACATGCCGGATACAGTGTGCAATATCTTCACCGTGCTCGCGGCAATAATCGAGGATGGGCAGGCGATAGAGGTGGATCACATCCGGCGGATGCCCGCCATAGCCGCTGCCGCGTTCGGGCAGGGGCCAGCCCTGATACAGACCGAGCAGATCGAGCGGAGATTCAAGCTGCATCTCCTGCTGGATCGCAAGGTCCGGATAATCGTCGGTCAGCACCACCACATTATCGATGGCTTCGACAAATTGTGCCGGCATGGCGGCAAATGCTGCCTCTGCCAGCGCCTGGAATTCATCTGCATGCATGCCGTCAGGCTAGCCGCCGCCGGTGTATATGAACAACCGGCTCAAGTCGGCTTGCGATGCGGCGATAGATAGGCCCATGAAGACGCATGAAATGAAGCTTTCCCAAGCGCCGCAACAAGCCCCGTGGCTGTTGTATATCGCTACCGGGCTGATGCTGATGTTCATGACCTGGCTGCTGATTTGGGCATGAAATATGCGAAGCACAGGCAGGAGAGAATTTTGAAAGGAGGTGCCGACATGAACGTGGAATACGGCATCATGCATAACCGTCGCGGATACTTCATCGGCCACTGGATTCTGGGGCATGTGAAGCGCCTGTCTCTGGAGTTCTTCCCGGACGCGAGCAGTTGCATGCAGGCCATCCAGACCCGCAACTGGACACGTCGCTCGGCCCATTAATCCTGCTTCCAGGATTCCGATCACCACAGGAGCGGGGCTTAGTGGAGGCTCGCAAGACCCGCACGAAACCCCGGATACGCAAGTTCAGGCAATAGTTCGGCATGCAGCAGCCGATTGCTCACCCGCTTGTTGTCCCGGAAGAACTCCAGCACGGATGGCGGCAGCTGCGCCTCGCCTTCTTCGGGAGTGAGCAGGATGGGTTGCGGTGCGTCAATCAAGCGTGCCAGTTGCGTCACATATTCGGCATGCGGCATAGGCTCATCGTCGGCCAGATTGACGATGCGCCCGGCACGCGGTGCCTGCATGGCCGCCATCAGAGCCCCTACGATATCGTCCACATGGATGCGATTGGAATAGCGCGGCGGTTGCCAGTTCACAGCCCGGAAACCACCGGCGCGCAGCCGGTCGAGTATATTGCGCCCCGGTCCGTAGATGCCGGCGATGCGGAACACCTCTGCACAGGCGACAGCCCCCAGCCAGCATTCTTCGGCCACCAGACGCTCCAGCCCGCGCGGACTTTGCGGATCGCACGGCCACGATTCATCCACCCATGCTCCGCCCGCATCCCCGTACACCCCGGTGGTGGAGAGATAACCGGCCCAGCGCAGCCCTGTGAGCTTCGGAGCGAGCAGCGGCAACCATTCGCATTGAGGGGCATGCGCAGCGGATGCGGAGCGGTTTAACGGGATCGAATCGACCACGGCATCCACGTCTGCCAGCACGGCATCGGCAATATCCAGTGGGTTTGCAGCGAAGACCGCCTGCACACCCATGGCCCGCAATTCTGCGGCGCGTTCTGCCGAGCGCGTTGTACCGCTCACCTGCATGCCCTGCCGGATACAGGCGACTGCCAGTCTTTCGCCGACATAGCCGCAACCGAGAATCAATACATGTCTGATAGCATCACCCATACGCCCCACCCTATCGCAAACGGCCATTCAGCTCATATCTAAAAATCGCCCCGGGTGTTACGTTGCGAGCACATGAGCAGCGACACATCGGCTACAAAAGAAAAACCTCCGGCCCGGATCAGACAGCGCAAGGTATGATATATGCAGCGCTATAGGATCCTGCACCGCACCTATTACAATTTCACCGGCCCCGTGGCCCTTGAACCGCACACCCTGCGGCTTCGCCCGCGTGAGAATCATGAGCTGCGCATCGAATCATCCCGTCTGAATATCACCCCTGCCGCCTCGCTGCGCTGGCTGCGCGATGTGGAGGGTAATTCCGTGGCCATCGCCAGCTTTGCCTCGCCCGCCAGCCAGTTGCTGATCGAAAGCGAGGTGATCATTCAGCAGTTCAATGAGAACCCCTTTGACTTTCTGGTCGCCGATTACGCCATGCATTATCCCTTCGCCTACAGCAACGAGGACTGGCTGGTACTTTCGCCCTATATGCATGCCCCATCAGCGCACGAAAACCCGCTGCTGACCGGTTGGCTTGCCGGACTGTGGCAGCCGGGCGAAAAGATTCAAAGCTTCGCCCTGTTGCAGCGCCTTTGCAGCCATATCCATCAAACCCTGCACTACCAGTTGAGGGAGGAGCCGGGGGTGCAGGGCCCCGAAGAAACCCTGTCGCGCGGCACCGGCTCCTGCCGCGACTTCGCCAACCTGTTCATGGCGGCCTCGCGCAATCTGGAGATGGCGGCACGCTTTGTCAGCGGATACCTGCATACCGAACCCTCCGCATTCAACTACGGCTCCACGCACGCCTGGGCCGAGGTCTATCTGCCGGGTGCCGGATGGACGGGGTTCGATCCGACCGGGGGCGACCTCGCAGGTCATGGACACTTTGCCGTGGCGGTTGCCAGATCGCCCGAATGGGTACCACCGGTCTCCGGCTCGTTCATCGGCCTGCCGGGGGTGGACCTCGATGTGGGCGTTTGGGTCACCAGATTGTGATCGTCTGAACAGAACAACCGCAATACGCGAGGCATGGTTTTCCTTCCTGCGGTAACTATAATCGCAATGACCATGAGTAAACTCCCGGAGCACAACGCGCAGCAACCCGCCGCATTCAACACCCTGCTGGGCCATGCCCCCGGCAACGTGCCGGTGTACTCCTCGGATTATGCCTCCGCCAGCGAGGATAGTTTCCCCGACCGCAAGTCCTACCGCAGCTATGTGGACGGCATATTCATGGGATACAAATGGCAGTGTGTGGAGTTCGCCCGTCGCTGGCTGTACCTGAACACGGGCTGCATCTTCGACAATATCCCGATGGCCTACGACATCTTCCACCTGCGCAGCCTGCGCTCGCTGCGCGATCATACCATGCTGCCGCTGCGCTCCTTCAGGAACGGTGCAAAGCGCCCGCCCGAACCCGGCTGCATGCTGATCTGGGAGGAAGGCGGCGAATTCGAGGATACGGGACATGTCGCCATCGTCACCGAGGTTTTTCCGGATCGCATCCGCATTGCAGAGCAGAATGTCGGCCATCAGATCTGGGCCGACGGACAGCATTATTCCCGCGAGCTTCCTGCAAGCGTTGCTGCCGATGGCAGCTATTGGATCGACTGCACCTACCACGATGCCGCTATTCTCGGCTGGGTGATCCAGACAGACGATGACACACATGCGGAGATATTCAGCGACATCAACCCTGCGATGCTGAATCTACAGGTTGCAAAACTTGCGCCTCAGCAGCCGGCCAGAAGCATCCCGGATACTGCCATGCATGCTGAAGACAAGGCCTTTGTCGCTTTCATGGGCGGCTATGTGCTGTCGCGCGATCCGGCTCTGCAGCACGACTACTGCCGCATCTCCGAATCAGCCTTCAAAGAAATCCGCCATGCCAGCAACGAGATGCATGCGATGTTCATGCAGGCCACCGATCATGTGCTGGACAACGATGCCATACTGGAGCGCTTCGGTTTTCCACGCGTACTGTGGCCGCGGCTGCGCACATCATGGAACAACCGGCGCAACCATATGATCACCGGTCGTCTGGACTTTTCAGTATCGGAACGCGGCCTGAAGGTTTACGAATACAACGCGGACTCGGCATCCTGCTACATGGAGTGCGGCCGGGCGCAGGGGACATGGGCCGGACTCAACGACTGCACGGACGGTCGCGACCCCGGCAGTCATCTGCATGAAATGCTGGTACACGCCTGGAAAAAAAGCGCCATCGGCGATGTGCTGCACATCATGCTGGATAAAGATCCGGAAGAGACCTACCACGCGCTGTTCATGAAAGCGGCCATCGAAGAGGCCGGCATACCCTGCAAGGTGATCCGCGGCTTAAGCGAACTCGGCTGGGGCCCTGACGGCAGCGTGGTGGACCGCGACGGGCTGCCGATCCGCCGGGCATGGAAAACCTGGGCCTGGGAAACCGCACTGGATCAGTTGCGCGATGAATGTGCCGAGGACGACGAACCCCTGCTTCCCGAGCAACTCATCGAACGTCACCCGAAACCGCGACTGGTCGATGTGCTGTTGCGCCGTGAGGTCAAGGTCTTCGAGCCGTTATGGACACTGGTGCCCAGTAATAAAGCCATTCTTCCGATCCTCTGGGAGCTTTTTCCCGGTCATCCGAACCTGCTGGATGCACAATTCGCCCTGACGGACGACCTGCGCCGCAAGGGTTATGTCGCCAAACCCATCGTGGGCCGCTGCGGAGCGAATATCAGCATTGTCGGACATGGCGATGAAGTGCTCGATGAAACCGGCGGGCGATTCGACAAGCGCGAAACGATGTATCAGGAGTTCTTCGGCCTGCCGCAGCTCGAGGGTCGCCACATGCAGATCAGTACCTTCATGGTGGAGGGACGATACGCCGGAGCATGCGTTCGCGCCGATGCCTCCCCCATCATTGTCGGCAGCAGCGATATCGTACCGCTGCGCATTGTTCCGGATGACGAACTGAAATAATTCACCGGCACCAACCGCAACACTTCGTCAGATCGCCCGGCATCGCCTCCCATATTCATGGGAATGATATTTTTCTCCTTCGGTCGTAATTTTTTCCAGCGGATACGGCTGGGGGCCGCCCGCATACTTCAACCATCAGGGAGAGAAATCATGAGATATATGATATGGGTATTTGCCTTGGCGCTGTGCATGGCCATCGGTTCCGCATGGGCAGGTGATGCAGTGAACATCAACACCGCATCGGCCAGTGAATTGCAGAAGGTGCATGGCATCGGTGAGAAAACAGCCGAACTGATCGTGGCCTATAGAAACGATCATGGCCCGTTCAAGAGTGTGGATGATCTTGAACATGTGAAGGGTATCGGCAAGAAAACCCTGGAGAAGATCGGCGGCGAACTGACCACCGGGGGAGAAACAAAGGATTGAACACTGCTCCTGACAGACAAAAAAAGCCCGCCGATCGGCGGGCTTTTTCAATCGGGTCGGCAGAAGCCTCAGGCAGCGATGCCCTTGACCTTGGCGCTCAGACGGGACACGCGGCGCGAGGCCTGATTCTTGTGAATCGTGCCGCGGCGACCGGCGCTGTCGATCAGCGAGGTGGCCTTGCGCAGTGCATTTGCAGCGGCTTCGGCATCACCGGAAGCGACAGCGGCAAGCACGCCCTTGATGGCGGTGCGCATCGCACCCTTGCGATTGCGGTTGTTCAAGCGGCGCTTCTCGCTCTGCTTGGCACGCTTTGCTGAGGAAACATGATTAGCCAATTCTTACTCCTTGCGCAGCACTGCTCTCATGCGGCACTGCCCTTTATTCGGGTCGCGAAATGTACGCAATCCCTTTTTCTTGTCAACTGCCCGATACGACTGCTGCAAAGGCCTGAAACCAGCTAGAAAGCCTCCAGCGCAGCCATGTGTTCATCAGCCCATTCGATGGCCCCGGTACAGATCAGATTGAGTTCCCGGCCATCGAGTCTGGTGCCATTCTGCTTGAAGCTGTGAATCACGTCCCAGTCACCGCGCTCGATGGCAAGGCATACCGCCAGCTTTCTTCCCATCGGCGACTGCGGATCGAGCAAGCCGTCGTGCACCTCCGGAGCAATGCGGATCTCATCCAGTGACTGCTGCATCGTGCAATCCAGCAGGGCATCCAGAATCGATAGCAGCCCCAGCATGAAATCGTCACTGATCTCATCCTCGCCGAGACACTGCGCCATGCTTTCAAGGAAACGCGAGCGGAACAACGCCTGACGGAACAACTCCCTGGGCTTGTGGTTGCCCAGCGCGCTCATGGTCAGCAGCATCAGCCAGCGGCGGATATGGTTCAATCCCAGCAGGCTGAGCGCCTGCTCGATCGAACGCACCTCGCAGCGCAGCGAGAATGCGGCGGAATTGATGTATTTAAGCAGGCGGTAGGACAGCGACACATCCTCGCGGATCACAGCGAATATCTCGTTAACGGACTCCGCCGACATGGCATGCTGCATGGCACGCAACAAGGACAAGCGATAACCCTCCGGCCGGACGCCACGCACCAGATCCGGGCGGCAGAAAAAGTACCCCTGATAAAGATCGAAGCCGGCATCTTCTGCCGCCTGGGCCATATCGTAGTCCTCGATCTTTTCGGCCAGAAACTGCAGCCCCTCACGCCTGAGGCTGCGCACGATTCCGGCAGGATCGTCCGCATCCAGCCAGTCCACCTTGATGATATCCACCAGATCGATGAAAGGCTGTGCCTGCTGCACAGACAGCACATCATCGAGCAGCAATCGATAACCCTCCGCTTTCAACTGACGACAGGCCTCAAGCACCGCAGCATCCGGACGGACGGTTTCAAGGATCTCGATATAGACCTGCTGCGGAGAGAAGGCGCGCAACAGATCGCCACCATGCAGCAACATGTCCTCTTCCACGTTCAGATACAGCGGCAGCGCGCCGCCGATGCGGTGCACACCGATATCGATCAGGGCATTGACCGCAACCTGGGCTGTTTTGTTCTCATGCAGGGAGGCATCAACATTGCGGTACAGGATTTCGTAGGCGACAACCCGGAAATCGCGATTGAATATCGGCTGTCGTCCGATGACGATGTGATCCAGCATAGACTCTCCTCGTACTCTTATCCTCGGCTTTGTCGCTAGAAGGTTTGTATATCCAGCAATTATCAAGCCAAAAACTGCATGCATGACCGCCGTCCGACCCTCCGGCAGACATTCCTTAATCGCGCGAAAATGGTCTAGCATGCGGCTCATGGCCAAATCCGCAAAAATCAGAAATGTGTTTGTCTGCCAGTCCTGCGGGGCGGAGCACGGCAAATGGATGGGCCAGTGCCCGGATTGTCAGGAATGGAACACCATCAGCGAAGAGGTCCGGCAGGATTTCGCCGCATCTTCATCTTCCAGCTCGGGGATCCTGAGCACCACCCCCATCACCGATATCAGCACCACAGATACCCCGCGCCGCAGCTGCGGCATGCCGGAGCTGGACCGCGTGCTGGGCGGAGGCCTGGTCCCCGGTTCGGCCATCCTGATCGGCGGCGACCCCGGCATCGGCAAATCGACACTCCTGTTGCAGGCCTCGCATCATCTCGCGCAGGCCGGTCGCGTGCTTTATGTGACCGGTGAGGAATCCGCCCGGCAGGTGCGCATGCGCGGCGAACGCCTGAAGGCGATCCACGAAAACATCGTGCTTGCCGCCAGCTGCGATCTGGAGTCGATCCTCGCCACCATCGAGAAGACCCGACCCGATAGCGTGATCATCGATTCCATCCAGACCACCGTATCCTCCCGACTGAGCAGTGCACCGGGCACGGTGGCGCAGGTACGCGACTGCGCGGCAGCGCTGATCCGCAGCGCCAAGCTGATGGGCCATGCGATGGTGCTGGTCGGGCATGTCACCAAGGACGGCTCGCTGGCAGGCCCCAGAGTGCTGGAGCATATGGTGGATGCCGTGCTGTATTTCGAGGGCGACCGTGGACATGCGCATCGTATCCTGCGTGCGGTGAAGAACCGCTTCGGCCCGTCGGGCGAGATCGGCATCTTCGAGATGGGCGATGCAGGCCTGATCGGCATCCAGAACGCCTCGCGCATCTTTCTGGCCGAGCGTGCCGTGGATGTGCCCGGTTCGGTGATCCTTGCCTGCATGGAGGGCACGCGCCCGCTGCTCGTCGAGGTGCAGGCACTGGTGGCCCCGAGTGTGTACTCCACACCCAAACGCAGCTCTGTCGGGCTGGATAATGCACGGGTTTCGATGCTGACCGCCGTGCTGGAGCGCCGTATCGGACTGCCGCTCGGGCAACAGGATGTGTATGTGAATGTGGTCGGCGGGGCGCGCATCATGGAGCCAGCCGCCGATCTGGCCGTGATGCTGGCCATCATCTCCGCCTATCAGGAGCGCCCGATGCCGGCGAATATGGCGGCCTTCGGCGAGGTGGGACTCACCGGCGAGATCCGTCCGGTCGGGCAGCCCGAGGCAAGGGTGCGCGAGGCCGTCGGCATGGGTTTCACCCAGTTGCTGCTGCCGAGACACAACCATGCAAGGGTGCAGGAAACAAAACTCGCTGCTACACTGCCGCCTGATTCGAATGCCAAGGTACAGTATCGAGCCGTGCGCAACATGGCCGAGGCTGCACAAGCGGGGCTAGCTTGAACTTATTCGACTATCTATTGCTGGCTATCGCCGGCTTTTCCATGGTGCTGTCCCTGTGGCGGGGCTTCGTGCGCGAGATCATCTCATTGATCGGCCTGGTGGCCGCCTTTATCGTGGCCGGCCGTGCATCCGGTGTGGCTACCGAAATGGTGCAGGACTGGATACCCAACGCCACGGCGGCAAGCCTCGCCGGCTTCGGCCTGGTGTTCGTCTGCGTGATGCTGGTCGTGGCCCTGATCGGCGCACTGATCCGCAAGCTGGTGGATATGGCCGACCTGACCGCTTCGGATCGCACCCTGGGCATGGTGTTCGGACTGGCCCGCGGCCTGCTGCTGATCAGCCTGTTTTTCCTCGTTTACACCACCTATGCCAAACCCGACACCGTCTGGATGAAGAACAGCGTGCTCACCCCGTATGCCGTGCAGATGGGCAATATGCTCGGCAAGGCCATTCCCGAAGGCTATCCGTTCTCCCGTCAGGGCAAGGACGGCGCGAAGACGCCGGCCGCTACGCAGAGTAAACCGGCAGACAAGGCAGAACCCGGCAAGGCGCTCGACATCCCCTTGCCCGACCAGCAGCAACTGGAATCCATCATCAGGAAGAGTATGCAGTGAGCGACACGCAGTTTGATCCACTGGACGATCATTTCCACGACGAGTGCGGCGTATTCGGCGTGTTCGACCACCCGGAAGCAGCCAATCTGACCTATCTGGGCCTTTACGCCCAGCAGCATCGCGGTCAGGAATCGGCGGGTATCGTGTGTACCGACGGGCAGCAGTTCAATTCGCATCGCGGCATGGGTCTGGTAGCCGATGTGTTCAGCAAATCCGCGCTCAAGAAACTCAAGGGTCACCGCGCCATCGGCCATGTACGCTACTCCACCTCCGGCGATTCCGGCCTGCGCAACGCCCAGCCCTTCTCGTATGAATACGCACACGGCGGCATCGCCATGTGCCACAACGGCAATATCGTCAATGCACACGAATTGCGCCACGAGCTGGAGGCCATGGGCTCCATCTTCCAGTCCACCTCCGACACCGAGGTATTGATTCATCTGGTGGCCAGAAGCAAGGCCAAGATCATGCGCGAACGTCTGGCCGAGGCCGTGCTGCGTCTGCAGGGCGGCTTTTCGCTGCTGGTGCTGGTCGAGAAGCGTCTGGTCGGCGTGCGCGACCGCCATGGTCTGCGCCCGCTGGTGCTCGGCAAGCTTGACGACTCCTGGGTACTGTCCTCCGAGACCTGTGCCTTCGATCTGATCGGCGCGACCTATGTGCGCGATGTCAAACCCGGCGAAATGGTGGTCATCGAGGAAAACAGCATCGAAAGCTACATGCTCTTCGAGCACCCCGAGCCCCGCTTCTGCGTGTTCGAATATGTGTATTTCGCCCGTCCGGACTCCAATCTGGAAGGCGTGAACGTCTATCAGGCGCGCTACCGCATCGGTGAAGAACTGGCCAAAGAATCGCCGGCCGACGCCGATATCGTCATTCCGGTTCCCGATTCCGGCACCCCGCCGGCCATGGGCTTCGCCCACGCTGCCGGCCTGCCTTTCCAGATGGGCCTGATCCGCAACCATTATATCGGCCGCACCTTCATCGAGCCGAAACAGTCGATCCGCAATTTCGGCGTGAAGCTCAAGCTCAACCCGAACCGCGAACTGATCGAGGGCAAGCGCGTCGTGCTGGTGGACGATTCCATCGTGCGCGGTACCACCAGTCGCAAGCTGGTGGAAATGGTGCGCAAGGCCGGTGCCAAAGAGGTGCATATGCGCATCTCCAGCCCCCCGACCAAACATTCCTGTTACTACGGCATCGATACACCGGATGAAGACCAGCTGATGGCCAACAAGATGAACATCGAGGAGATGTGCAAGGCGCTGGGTGCCGACTCGCTGGCCTTCGTGTCCTACGAAGGCCTGTACCGGGCGGTCGGCAAGCCGCGCGAGGCGCATTGCGATGCCTGCTTCTCGGGTAATTACCCGGTGCCCATCGAGGCACCGCGCTCGCCGCAATTATCCCTGCTGCACTTTATCAAACGCAAATAATTCCAGGGTTGGAGCCGCCCGTGCCGGAACAGCAGCAAAGCTACCCGAAGAACAGACGGCCCCATCCCGTGCAGCGCGTCATCAAGGCCACGGGGTTCTCGATGCAGGGCCTGCGCTGGGCCTGGAAATACGAGCAGGCCATACGGCAGGAAATGATCGTTCTGCTTGTGCTCATCCCGGTCGCACTGTGGCTGGATGTATCCCCGCTGGAGCGTCTGCTGCTGCTGGGAAGCTGGGGGGTGGTGATCATCGTCGAGCTGCTCAACTCGGCCGTGGAGGCCACCGTGGACCGCATTGGTATCGAGCACCACAAGCTCTCCGGACGTGCCAAGGACATCGGTTCGGCGGCGGTGTTCTGCGCCATCCTGCTGGCCGCCTGCTCATGGCTGGTGATTCTGCTCAACTGACACAGGGATGACACCGGCCTGACACAAGCCTGACATCATACATGCACAGCCTGCCGGCTATGCTGCATGCCGACTTGGGAGACATCACTCCCGACAACCCGCTGAAACTCCGCTCCATCTGGCTTTCCGACATCCATCTCGGACACAACGGTTGTCAGGTGGACTACCTGCTTGAGTTCCTGCGCTGCACCGAAACCAGACACCTGTATCTGGTCGGCGACATCATCGACATGTGGAGCATGCAGCGCCGGCTGTACTGGCCGCAGAAGCACAACAATGCGATTCGCGCCTTCCTCGGCAAAGCCAAGCATAAAACCAGGGTGGTGTTCGTGCCCGGTAACCACGACGAGAAGCTGCGCGAATACTGCGGACTGGAATTCGGCAATATCAGCATCCAGAAACAGGCCGAGCACACGCTGGCCAACGGTAAAAAGCTATTGATGCTGCACGGCGACGAGTTCGACGGCGTGATCGGCGCCAGCCGCTTTATCGGCAAGCTGGGCAGCGCCGCCTACGATGTGCTGCTCAGCATGAATCTTGTGCTGAACTGGTTCCGCCGGCATCTCGGTTTCGGCCACTGGTCGCTCTCCGCCTATCTGAAGCTGAAGGTGAAGAACGCCGTCAAATTCATCAGCAGCTACGAGGAGGCCGTGACCCGCCAGGCCATCCGGCATCAGGTGGACGGCGTGATCTGCGGACATATCCATCATGCCGAGATCGCGCCGCTGAACGGCCTGCTGTACGGCAATTGCGGCGACTGGGTGGAAAGCTGCACGGCGCTGGTGGAAACAACGGACGGCACGCTATCCCTGCTGAAATGGAGCAGCGAACGCAAGCTGCTGCTGCAATTCGCGCCGGCTGACTGGGCAGGCATTCCCTGCGTTGCGGATAAGCATATCCCAGGCAGAAGCGGCGTCAGCGCGCCCCTTGGAGAAAACGCATGAAGATCGCCATCGTTAGCGATGCCTGGCACCCGCAGATCAACGGCGTGGTCAACTCGATCCTGTACACCCGCGACGAACTGGAAAAATCCGGCCATCAGGTCGAGATGTTCACACCGCAGCAATTCAGAACAGTTCCCTGCCCGACCTACCCCTCCATCCGGCTCTCCGTGATGCCGGGCGGCAGGCTAACTCGCATGCTTGATGCCTATGCCCCTGATACCCTGCACATCGCCACCGAAGGCCCGCTGGGCATGGCGGCGCGCCGCTGGTGCAAAAAGCGCAAGCTTCGCTTCACCTCCGCCTACCACACGCAGTTTCCGCAATATGTCAGCCTGCGCATCCCGGTTCCGCTGTCCTGGGGTTATGGTGTGATGCGCTGGTTCCATGGCCACTCGCAGGCAATCATGGTGCCCACCGCCACGGTGAAAAAGGAGCTTGAGGAACAGGGCTTCGGCGACAGGGTGAAGCTCTGGTCGCGCGGCGTGGACACGAAGCTGTTCCGCCCGCAGCAGGGGGTGGATCTCGGCCTGCCGCGCCCGATCAATATGTACGTTGGCCGCGTGGCCGTGGAAAAGAATATCGGGGATTTTCTCGATCTCGATCTGCCCGGCAGCAAGCTGGTCATCGGTGACGGCCCCGATCTGGAAAAGCTGAAGAAGCAGCATCCGGAGGTCTGCTTCGTCGGCTTCAAGACCGGCGAGGATCTGGCCGCACACATCGCCTGTGCTGATGTCTTCATCTTCCCCAGCCGCACCGACACCTTCGGTCTGGTACTGCTGGAGGCGCTGGCCTGCGGCGTGCCCGTCGCCGCCTATCCGGTGACCGGCCCGATCGATGTCATCACCAGCAAAAAAGTCGGCTGCCTCGACAACGACCTGAAGGCCGCCGCGCTCGCCGCCCTGAAGCTCAAGCGCGCCGACTGCCGCGCCTATGCCCTGAACTACACCTGGGAAGCCGCCTCCCGCACCTTCGAATCCCTTCTGGTCCCCTGCAATCCTGAAGCCCAACCCGCCACGGCCTGACAGTCGGTCCGCCACCTCGATTCACCCTGACCGGCCGTTCCCGGCGGACCTGGACCGGTCGGAATCAACGTCACCTTAAATGAAAAACGGACCGCAAGCGGCCCGTTTTGATTGCATTAAAAGCAGGGGATGTCCCTGCGTCAGACGGCCTTGGCCTGATCGGCGGCATTGCCTGTGTAGGTGCCGGGGGTCAGCGCCAGCAGGCGTGCCTTGGCATCATCGGGAATCTCCAGCTGCTGCACGAAGGCATGCATGGCCTCCGGGGTGATGCCCTTGCCACGGGTGAGTTCCTTTATCTGCTCATAAGGGTTGGGCAGGCCGTAGCGGCGCATCACCGTCTGCACAGCCTCGCCGAGCACCTCCCATGAGGCATCAAGATCGGCGGCCAGCGCCTCTTCTGCGAGATCCAGCTTGCCGATACCACGCTGCAGCGACTGCAGGGCCAGCAGGGTATAGCCATAGCCGGAACCGAGATTGCGCAGCGCGGTGGAGTCCGACAGATCGCGCTGCCAGCGCGAGACCATCAGCTTGGAGGACAGGTGTTCCAGCACCGCATTGGCCAGGCCCAGATTGCCCTCGGCATTCTCGAAATCGATGGGATTGACCTTGTGCGGCATGGTCGAGGAGCCGACCTCGCCAGGGATGGTGATCTGACGGAAATAGCCGATGGAGATGTAGGACCAGATATCGCGGGCGAAATCGAGCACAATCGTATTGAAACGGCATACGGCATCATTGAATTCGGCGATGTAGTCGTGCGGCTCGATCTGCGTGGTGTAGGGATTGAACGCCAGACCGAGCGATGTGACGAAGTTTTCTGCAGTCTCCGCCCAGTTCACATCCGGATAGCTGACCAGATGCGCATTGTAGTTGCCCACCGCACCGTTGATCTTGCCCATCACCGGAACGGCGGCGAACTGGTCGCGCTGGCGCTGCAGACGATACGCCACATTGGCCCATTCCTTGCCCATGGTCGTCGGGCTGGCGGTCTGTCCGTGGGTGCGCGACAACATGGGGACAGCGGCCATATCGTGTGCTCCGCTGCGCATCGAGGCGATGGCCTTGTCCATGGCCGGCAGCAGCACCTCGCGGCGCGCGCCATCCAGCATCAGCGCATAGGACAGGTTGTTGATATCCTCTGAGGTGCAGGAGAAATGGATGAATTCGGAAACCGCTTCGAGCTCCCCGACATCCGCCACCTTCTCTTTCAGGAAATATTCCACCGCCTTCACATCGTGGTTGGTATTGATCTCGATGCTCTTGATGCGCGCCGCGTCTTTTTCATTGAAGTCATCGACAATGGCATGCAGTGCCTTGCGCGCTTCGGCGGAAAACGTCGGCACTTCAGGGACGCCCGGATGGTCGGAAAGCATCTCCAGCCAGCGTACCTCGACAATGACGCGCGAACGGATCAGGCCGTATTCGCTGAAGAACGGACGCAGCGCATTGATTTTTCCCGCATAGCGGCCGTCCAGCGGGGACAGGGCAGTCAAACTCGAAACACTCATGGCTTTACTCCGGAAGCATGGATCATCAGGCGGCGCATGATGACCCATGCCGTCATTGGTGGCAAATAGACCTGCCGGAAGCAGTGTCAAAAGCCTCGCGCAGCAGGGGTGCACAATGCGGGACTTGCCGGAGAGCCGACTCTCGCCTAAAGTGACCTCGATGAAGAGGGGAACCATGAGGACATCCGGGAAATATGCAGCGGTAGCGGTACTGACATCGTGCCTGTTGATGTCGTCCCCGCCCGTACATTCCGCTGAAGATGCCACCCCTGCCGACACAGAACATGGCCGGGTCATCTTCGAGAACATCTGCAGCCACTGCCATCACATAAGCTTCAAAGACAGCGCTGTCGGCGCACCCGGACTGCTCGATGTCATGGACCGGCATGATGAGGCATGGGTGTTTACATGGCTTCAAAGTCCTGCGGAATTCGCCAAAACGGATGAAACGGCAAAGGCTCTGGTCGAAAGCGACCCTTACGGACTTACCATGCCGACCATCCCCGAGATGCAGGAAGCGCAGAATCGCCGCGATGTCATCGCCTACCTGAAAACCCTGAAGAGCAAGTAAGCCGGATCCTCTACCCGACCTGTCCGCTTTATCGCCCGGCCGCGGATTGCAGAAAGCCGTTCAGCGAAGGCCAGCGACCACCGAGTCCGGTTCGCAGTGATACATCACCCTGCCGCACATCCAGTGCACCGCTCACATCACCCTGTGCACTGAGGGTCGCCTCGCCTTTTGCCGTCATGCTGTCCCTGTTGAAAACCAGCCTGCGGAATTGCAGTGCATCGTCGGTGAAACGGAAACGCACATTCAACCTGTCGAACCGGTCTCCATCGACCAGCTTCGCTGCCGCATCGTCAAGCCACAGAATATGGTGCGCAGCCCTGGCTTCCTTCCACAGCCCCCGATGGATCTCGATATCTCCATTGCCTCTCCACGGCCCGCTACCCACAGGCAGGGAACCGGCAAGCCGGGCATTGGCGAAGATGTAGCCGTTCATCGTCGCTCCCGTTGCATCGGACATCCCCTGCAACTGATTCAGACGCACTGCACTCATCCCCAGCAGACCTGAAAAATGGATGCCGCCGGGCACGCCCTTGATCTCCATGCTGCGGCTCTGCACAAGACCGCCTTCAAGCCCCCCGCTCACATGATCCAGCTTCAGGGAAGCCTTGCGGGCGACGAAGCCCCCCTTCATCCCCTTCCAGACATTATCGTTCCACAGCATATCGGTTTGTTTGAAGCGCCCGCGGATATCGGCCTCGCGCAGCCAGTCCGGCAAGGATGCCTCGGGGCTCCATTTGAATCCGGCACGCAGGATATTCACGCTGCCGCGCAATCTCCCCAGATCAAGATCGGCTGTAAGCTCGGCAAAATCCGTGCCCCGCTGCCAGTTCAGTTTCTCCGCTTTCAGATGCCCTGCTTTCAGACCGAGCGGGCCGCTGAACGACTGGTCTTCAAAACCGAAGCGATCCAGCTGCAGATGGCCGCTGGCTGCTGCAAGCCGGGTCCGCATGTCCATCCCGGCACCGGCCACGACATCTGCCACATCACCCCTGATCGCCCCCCGCCATCCTGCCAGCACCCCGGGAAGCAGCACGCCCTGAGCCTTCAGCTTATCCAAATCAAGCTGTGCACCGGCCACAGACAATTGCAGGGGCGCATCGGAGAAGGCCAGTTGCAACTTACCCAGCTTGCTTTCCCCCAACCGGACCCCGACCAGTTCCAAGCGGCTGGACTCCGGCTCACACCGGTATGTACCGCTCAAGCCGGCAGCCACCCCCGCCGGCTTGGCGAAAGCCTTTCCGAAAGCAATGGCGGCATCAGCCGCAGTCAGGTCAAAGTGCAAACTGCTATCCCCGTCCTTCGCCATCCAATCCACAGAACCATTCATGATGCCGGAACCGGAAATCGGCACTGGCTCACCCGTGGCAGCCGTCAAACCGGAACGCTGTAACAGGACGCCGCCGATGGAGGACCATATGCCATTGAGTTCAAGCAATCGGGCGGAAACACTGAATGCGTCATCCTTCTGTTGCAGCCGTGTTATCTCGATCGATCCAAGGGATGTATCGACGGGCTGAATCACGGCATGTCCGAGCAGGAATCGCTCCGGCGACTCCATATGCAGCCCGGAGAGCTCCATCTGCGAATCCGGCAGATGGGTTTTCCCCCACTTCATCGAGCGCAGTGCCACCTTGCCGTTCAGGTTCCAACCATCGCCCATCTCGCTGAGTTCAACCCTTCCATCCAGCTTGCCCTGCAACGGAATATCAATCCCCCCCGCCTTGAGAATCAGTCCGGGATTGGCAGCACGGGTTTCAATTTCAAGTCCGCAGGGATGTCCCGACTCGCAACCACCGAGCAGAACAAGCCGTGTCTTCTCACCGAATTGAACAAAGGCATCGTGCAAGCGAAAATCTTCCAGACTGCTGCCGCTCACCTTGCCTCGCCATGACAACTCCGGCAACTCGGCATGTTCGTCCCGGGTCAACATGTTTCCGAACCAGGACCATTGACCTGCTGCATCAAGGCTAAACGTCAGCGAGGCATCAAGGACATCGTAGTGCAACGATGGAAGCGGTAACCCGGCAATATTCGCCAGCTGCAATTGCGTCGCGGAAATACGGCCGAAAACCCTGTCCCCGGCACCGTTTCCGGAACGGATATATCCCTGTGATGAAAAATCACCGCCTGCATAGCGGCTTTGTACTTCCCAGGTGGTCTGCTGCTCGCGATCGATGCGTCGCAATGTGGCCGCCACCTCGTCAGCCAGAACCTCGTCGCGAAGCTCGATCCGGCCCTGACGGAAGCTCAGCAACGGTGTCTGCTGCATCAGCCGTGCAACCAGCGGCCCGGAAAACAACTCGGCAGGTGGGATAGTCCCGGACAGTCGCAGTACCGGATGTACCATATCCACCCCGGAAACCCGCAGATCGCCGATCAGCAGCGAGCCGATGGAGAGATCGAAGCGTACCACATCCGCTTGCAGCTCCCAGTCGCCACCCGGCCCGTCCAGCTTCAGATTGCTGATTTTCAGGCTGACGCCATGCTGCAGGCTCAGGCGGGTCTTGCCGCCATGGACCGTCCTGCCGGTCACCTGCTCGAGCTGGGCCTCGACCTGCGCATGCAAGGCGGCATCATCCAGACGAATGAATGCCACGATGAACGCAACACCCACCAGCAGCAGTGCGCCGAACAAGCCCCTGCGCAGCCACCGCCGCTTCAAGACATCAACCCTTGAGAAGCTCTTTCAACCGTTCGTTGACCAGTCCGGGACTGGCCTGTCCCTTCGATGCCTTCATGACCTGACCGACAAAGAAACCGAACAGCTTGTCCTTACCGCTGCGGAAGCCCTCGACATGCTCGGGGTTGGCTGCCATAACCTGCAGGATGATGGCGTCGATGGAACCGGTATCGGTCACCTGTTTCAGCCCCCTGGCCTCGATGACCGTATCGGCATCCCCTTCGCCCTGCATCATGGCATCGAGCACATCCTTGGCGATCTTGCCGGAGATGGTGTTGTCGGCGATGCGATCGAGCAGTCCTGCCAGCTGCTGCGGCGAGACCGGCGAATCCACGATATCCGAGCCCTGCTCCTTGAGACGGCCGAGCAGTTCATTGGCCATCCAGTTCGCACAGCGCTTCGGATCGGCCGGATGGGCTGCGACCAGTGCCTCGTACCAGCCTGCCAGTTCGCGTGTCTGGGAAAGCACATCGGCATCGTAGCTGGACAGCCCGAACTCGGACTCGAAACGGGCGCGCAGCTGACCGGGAAGCTCCGGCATGCCGGCCTTGATTCCGTCCACTTCCTGCTGCGAGATACGCAGCGGCGGAAGGTCCGGATCGGGGAAATAGCGGTAATCGTGCGCCTCTTCCTTGCCGCGCATCGAACGGCTCTCGCCCTTGGTCGAATCGTACAGGCGGGTTTCCTGCACCACGCTTCCCCCGTCCTCGATCAGCTCGATCTGGCGTGCCACCTCGTATTCGATGGCCTGCTTGATGAAGCGGAAGGAGTTCAGGTTCTTCAGCTCGGCACGCGTGCCGAACGGCTCGCCCGGGCGACGCACCGACACGTTGGCATCGCAGCGGAACTGCCCTTTCTCCATATCTGCGCCCGACACATCCAGGAAGCGCACCAGCTGGTGCAGCTGCTTGAGATAGGCCACGGCCTCATCGGCCGAACGCATATCCGGCTCGGAAACGATCTCCATCAGCGGCACGCCGCTGCGGTTCAGATCGATATGCGATACGCCCTCGAGTCCCTCGTGCATGGACTTACCGGCATCCTCCTCGATATGGATGCGGGTGACGCCGATACGCTTCTCGCCATCGGCCACGGGGATATCCAGATAACCGTGCTCGACGATGGGGATGGAGAACTGGCTGATCTGGTAGCCCTTGGGCAGATCCGGATAGAAGTAGTTCTTGCGGTCGAACTTCGATTCCAGATTGATGGTGGCGTTAATGGCCAGACCTGTCAGTGCGGTCTTGCGCGCCACCTCCATATTCAGCACCGGCAACTGGCCCGGCATGCCGAGGCAGACCGGGCAGGTCTGCGTGTTCGGCTCGGCCCCGAAGGACGTGGAGCAGCCGCAGAATGCCTTGGTATTGGTGTTGACCTGTACATGGACCTCAAGTCCGATGACTGTTTCCCAACTCATGCTGCACCTCCGAAGGAAGCGGGGGCTTTTGTCGTCCAGTCCGTCGCTGCCTCATATGCACTGCCGGCTGCCAGCAGCACGTCCTCGCGCCATGCCGGCGCGATCCACTGCAGACCGACAGGCAGGCCGCCCACGAAACCGCAAGGCTGGCTCATGCCGGGAAGTCCCGCGAGGTTCAGTGCGATGGTAAAGATATCGGACAGATACATGGTGATCGGATCGTCAGCCTTTTCGCCGATCTTGAAGGCCGGGATCGGGCTGGTCGGGGTGGCGATGATGTCCACCTTGTCAAAGGCATCGAGGAAGTCCTGACGGATCAGGGTGCGCACCTGCTGCGCCTTCAGGTAATAGGCATCGTAGTAACCGGAGGACAGCGCGAAGGTGCCGGTCAGGATGCGGCGTTTGACCTCATCGCCGAAGCCCTCGTCACGGCTGCGCGTGTACATATCCAGCAGATCATCCGGATTCTCGCAGCGATGCCCGAAACGTACACCGTCGTAGCGCGACAGATTGGCCGAGGCCTCGGACGGGGCGATCACATAATAGGCGGCGACTGCGTATTTGGTATGAGGCAGCGAGATATCGACGATCTCGGCACCGAGTTCCACGCACTTTGCCAGCGCATCCTCAACAGACTTGCGTACAGCGGCATCCATGCCATCGACGAAATATTCCTTGGGCTTGCCGATCTTCAGGCCTTTCATGTCGCGGCCTTCGCAGGCCTTCAGCCAATCGACTGCCGGTGCATCCACCACCGAGGTGGAATCGCCGGAATCATGCCCGCACAGCACTGCCGAGATCATCGCCGTATCCTTCACGGTACGGGTCATCGGGCCTGCCTGATCCAGCGAGGAGGCAAAGGCGATGATGCCGCGACGCGATACGCGTCCATAGGTCGGTTTCAAACCCGTGATGCCGCAGACCGCAGCCGGCTGACGGATGGAGCCACCGGTATCGGTGCCCAGCGCTGCCGGTGCCAGACCGCCGGCCACGGCGGAAGCCGAACCACCGGAGGAACCGCCCGGAATGCGCGCGGTGTCCCAGGGATTGCGGCACGGGCCGAAGGCACTGGTCTCGGTGGATGAGCCCATGGCGAACTCGTCCATATTGGTTTTGCCGAGCAGCACGGCGCCGGCGTTCTTCAGGCGAGTGATGACATGCGCATCGTAGGGTGCATGAAAGCCCTTGAGGATGTTCGAACAGCAGGTGGTCGGACCATCCTGCGTGCAGAAGATGTCCTTGATGGCGATCGGCAGGCCCTCGAGCTCGCGTGCACCGTGCTTGGCGCGGTGGGCATCGGAAGCCTTCGCCTGATCGAGGATGTGCTGATGATCCACATCCACGAAGGCATTGAGTTCGCCGTTATATGCATCGATACGGGCCAGATAGAGCTTCGCCAGCTCGACAGCTGTGGTTTCGCCGGCATCAAGCCGGGCTTTCAGGTCGGATAGGGTGGAAAATGGCATGGTTACTCGATCACCTTCGGGACGACATACAGTCCGGATTCAGTATTGGGGGCGGGCTTCTGCAGGGTATCGCGGCGGTTGGCATTGCTCACGGCATCGACCCGCTGCGGCATGGCCACATCGTGCGGATGCGCAGTCGGCTTGACACCTGTGGTGTCCACCTCCGAGAGCTGCTCGATATATCCGAGAATATTACCCAGCTGCGGGCCGAGATGCGCCGCCTCTTTATCGGTCAGACGGATGCGTGACAGCATCGCCACCTTGTGTACGTCAATGTCCATGGTTCAAGCCTCGTCGGTTGTCATTCATGTTCTGAAAATGGGATGGCAAAGCATAACCCCCCGCGCCGCCGCACTCCAGCAGCGAAGCGACGGAGTCAGGCTATCTGGCATCTTTTCTCAAAGCACCCTATGCTGCGTGCAGCGGAAGCAAGGGGTGGCCATGCGTTTTGTATTATTGATGATCCTCCTGTCGTTTGCCTGCGCCCCCGTCGCACAGGCAGCCGACCTGCAGCAACAACGCGAACTGTTCATGCAGGCGCGGCAAGCGCTTGATGCCGGGCAACTGCATGAATTCAACACCCTGAAGCAACAACTCGTCACATATCCGCTCACCCCTTACCTCGAAATCTGGCAAGTCTGGAAGCAGCTCGATAGCGCAGACGAAGGCACCGACAAGGCCGTAGCCGGAGTACTGCAAAGCCGTGCGGACATCCCCGAAGCCGGAGACCTGCGCAAAGCATGGGCCGAAAGCCTGGCTGCCCGCCAACAGTGGGCGATGCTGGGGGATCTGCTTGAGCAGCACCCCGGACTCCGCAAAGCCAGACCCGAACTGGCCATGATGAGCGACTGGTACACAGGCAGACAGGATGAAGCCCTGCGTGAATACAGCCGCATCTGGCCGCGACTGCGCAAGCAACCGGACATGACGATGCCCCTGCATCAGGCCTGGCTGGCGAGCGGCCACCCGACAACCGAGGAGCAGTGGGAGCACATCATTCGGCTGGCCCGTTCCCGCCAGTGGAAGGTGGTCGAGGCCATCAGCGGCGGGCTGGAAAAGCAGCAGAAGCAGTGGTTGAGCTACTGGAGGAAGCTGCAGAGCAAGCCGCAGAAACAGTTCGAGCACTGGCCCGCCTCGCTCTCCCACCCGGCCCGCATGTCCGCCGATCTGCCGCGCGCGATCTTCAGCGATGGCATGCAGCGACTGGCAAGACAGGACCCGATCAAGGCTCATGCCACGCTGCACCAGATGAAGCATCTGAACATCGCCGGCATCGATCCATCCCTGTTTGCCTCTTTGCATAAACAAATTGCCCTGCGCGCGGCAAAGCAACACTTGCTGATCGCCAGCAAATGGCTGGCGGAGCTCCCTGAAGACAGCAGCGATGAGGAAACCAGATCGTGGCAGACCCGTCTGTATCTGCTGCAGCAGGACTGGGAGAATGTCAGCAGGATGATTGCCCGCATGCCTCCGGACGAACAACAACTGGATGTCTGGCAATACTGGAAGGCACGTGCGCTGGACGCCATGGGAACGCAGACTGAAGCCCAGTCCATCTATGCAGAGCTGGCTCTCGGGCGTGGCTATTACAGCTTCCTTGCCGCCGAACGGGCCGGCCTGCCCTATCGATTCAACCATGAGTCCCTCGAAACCTCGCAGCATGCGCTGCAAGAGCTTGCAGACAGGCCCGGCATGCTGCGGGCCCGGGAGTGGCTGGCTCTGGGCAGCAACAACAAGGCCGGGCGTGAATGGAACAGCGCGCTTGCAGGTGCTGACGAACAGACATGGCGGGTTGCAGCCAGTCTGGCTGCAAGCTGGGACTGGCCAGATCAGGCGATCCTTGCCGCTTACAGAGGCAGGGCCGAAAACGCCCTGACCGAGCGCTTTCCGCTGCAATTCCAGGGAGAGGTCATGCTGGCTGCCAGCCAGACCGGACTGCAACCATCATCCATCTGGAGCATCATCCGGCAGGAGTCGATCTTCAATTCGCAGGCCACCTCCAACGCCGGCGCGCGCGGCCTGATGCAGCTGATGCCGCGAACGGCAAAGATGGTGGCAAAACAAATGGGACTTTCGGGCGCGCACCGCCAGCTGTTCACGCCTCAGACGAATATCCAGCTCGGTTCACGTTATCTGGCCGATATGAAGTCGCGTTTCAACGACAATCTGGCGCTTGCCGCCGCCGCCTACAATGCCGGGCCATACCGGGTCGGGCAGTGGCTGAAGAGCACGCCGTTCGAGTTGCCGGACATATGGGTGGAAGCCATCCCGTTCAACGAAACCCGCCGCTATGTGCAGCAGGTCATGGCCTATACGATTGTTTATCAATGGCGGGGAAACCAGCAACATGCAAGCCTGATGCAGCAGCTACAGATGCAGCCCGACGCATCGAAACCGGATCGGACTGCCGAGCAGGTTGCCGCCGAAGATTCTCTGGTCCTTAACAGGGAGCCTGCAGACACCAACCCCTAAAGGTTATAAACCACCCGGAGGGACTTCATTATAAAACGCGCAGGATGGTTGCCGGGTGCGTCGCGCCAACCTAACCTACTGCTCTACGGTCACCACCGGATTGCTTATCTTCACAGAGCGGGTTTAGCTATTGAGAATGTCAGAAAAACCTGTGACATAACAATAGAAAGACCAAATCGCCAACGTCGACAAAACAAGAATTGAAATGGAAAAGGATGTCCGCTCAACCTTAACTTCTGATTCGTCTGGATAGCGGGGCTTTTCTGACATTACATCTCCCTTTTTCACCGTATTTCCAGATAGGGATAGGTATTATCAAGCCATCGGGTGAACGCAGGACTTATCTCTACTTCAAAGCGTGCAGGATGGATTCGCAGGCCTTTTTGGCATCGGAGAACAGCATCATGGTTTTGTCCATGTAGAACAGATCGTTGTCCAGACCGGCATAACCGGCAGCCATCGAGCGCTTCACGAACACCACATGCTTGGCCTTGTCCACATCCAGAATCGGCATGCCGTAGATCGGACTGGTCGGATCGGTCTTGGCCGACGGGTTGGTCACATCGTTGGCGCCGATCACCAGCGCCACATCGGCATCGACGAATTCCGGATTGATCTCGTCCATCTCCTGCACCAGATCATAGGACACATCCGCTTCGGCCAGCAGCACATTCATATGCCCCGGCATACGGCCTGCCACCGGATGGATGGCGAAACGCACCTTCACACCCTTGGCGGTCAGCACATCCACAACCTCTTTCAGCGCATGCTGCGCACGCGCCACGGCCAGACCATAACCGGGCACGATGATCACGGAATCGGCATTCTGCAGCAGGAAGGCGGCATCCTCGGCGGCTCCCGATTTGTACGGGCGCTGCTCACGCTCTTCGCCACCGGCAGCGGCCGTAGCACCGCCGAACCCGCCGAGCAGCACATTGAACAGCGAGCGGTTCATCGCCTTGCACATGATGTAGGAAAGGATCGCACCGGAGGAACCGACCAGCGCGCCAGCCACGATCAGCATATTATTACCCAGTGTGAAGCCGATTCCTGCGGCAGCCCAACCGGAATAGGAGTTCAGCATGGAGACCACCACCGGCATATCCGCACCGCCGATGGGTACGATCAACAGCACACCGAGCACCAGCGCGATGCCGGTCATGATCAAAAACGGCGTCCACTCACCATTCACGCAGAAGACGATACCAGAGCCGATCATCACGATACCCAGCAACAGGTTCACCCAGTGCTGCCCTGCGAAGACCAGCGGACGACCGGACACCAGACCCTGCAGCTTGGCGAAGGCGACCACGGAAGCGGTGAAAGTGATGGCCCCGATGAAGGTGCCGAGGAAAAGCTCGATGCGGCTGGCCATATGCAGACTGCCATCGGCTGCGGCGATACCGTAAGCGCCCGGATTATACAGCGCGGAGGTGGCGATCAGTACCGCGGCCAGACCGACCAGCGAATGCATGGCGGCCACCAGCTGCGGCATATGGGTCATCGGAATGCTGCGCGCGATCAACGTACCGGCACCACCGCCGATGAGCATGGCGAGGAATATCCAGCCGTAGCTGTGCACGCCCGGCATGTTCAGGGTCACAGCGACAGCCAGCGCCATGCCGATCATGCCGAACAGATTGCCGCGTCGTGCCGACACCGGGCTGGACAGCCCCTTGAGCGCGAGGATGAAAAGAACCGCAGCGACCAGATAGGCCATTGCCACCATATTTGCAGACATGTTTAACCCCTAACTGATGCGCACATTATTTGCGCTTTCTGAACATGGCCAGCATACGCTGCGTGACCAGAAAACCACCGAAGATGTTCACAGCCACCAGCGCCACGGCGATCAGGCCAAGGATGCTGCCGGTGTTCATCTCCGATGGTCCGGCGGCAAGAATCGCACCGACGATGATGATGCCGGAGATGGCATTGGTGACACTCATCAGCGGGGTATGCAGTGCCGGGGTCACATTCCAGACCACGTGATAACCGATGAACACGGCCAGCACAAACACTGTGAAACCGAACACAAAAGGATCGACGGCTGCGCCATGTGCGCCGCTCTCTGCAACCGCGGCAGCGGCCTGACTCATCTCGGCATTCATGCCTTGCCTCCCTTGAGGAACTGCGGCTTGAGGAATTCGCCGCCGCGACAGAGCACCGCAGCCTCGATGATTTCATCCTCCTGCACGGTATTCAGCCCGCCCTCGCCATCGCTCATCAGCATCAGAAAGTTGAGCAGATTGCGCGCGTACAGCTGGCTGGCATCGGCGGCCACCAGCGAGGGGATATTGCTCTCGCCGAGCAGGGTGACACCGTGTTTGATCACGGTCTTGTCCAGCTCGGTAAGCGGGCAATTGCCGCCCACCCCGTTTGCACCCATACCCGCGGCCATATCGACGATCACCGAACCGGACTTCATCACCTTGACCACATCCTCGGTGACCAGCACCGGAGCAGGCCTGCCGGGAATCAGTGCAGTGGTGATCACGATATCGGATTTCGCGGCATGTTCGGCGATCAGTTCGGCCTGCTTCTGCTTGTATTCTGCACTCACCTCTTTGGCATAGCCGCCGGCATCCTCGGCATCCTCTTCCACCGGCACCTCGACGAACTTCGCACCCAGGCTTTCCACCTGTTCGCGCGCCGCGGCACGCACATCGAAGGCCTCGACCATCGCGCCCAGCCTTCTGGCCGTGGCGATCGCCTGCAGACCGGCCACGCCGGCGCCCATCACCAGCACACGCGCCGGCTGCACGGTACCGGCAGCGGTCATCATCATCGGGAAGAAACGGCGGTAGTGTTCGGCCGCCATCAGCACGGCCTTGTAGCCGGCAATATTGGCCTGGCTGGACAGCACATCCATGCTCTGCGCACGCGAAATGCGCGGCACCATCTCCAGCGCGAAACAGGTTAGGCCGTGCGCGGCATAATCGCTGAGCAGCGGATTGGTGAACGGCGCGAACAGGCTGATCACCGCGGCCCTGGCAGGCAGCAGTTTGATCTCGAACTTCTCCGGCGGGCGCACCTTGAGCACCACATCGGCGGCTTTAAGCAGCGTCTTGGCATCCTTGACGATGCTCGCACCGGCGGCCTCGTAGTCGGCATCGGCAATCAGAGCGCCATGACCGGCACCGGCCTGCACCTGCACGGCAAAGCCCTGCGCGATGAATTTTTTGACAGTCTCGGGAGTTGCCGCAACGCGAGCCTCGTTGTCGCGTATTTCGGCGGGCACCACCAGCAGCATGCGTATCTCCTAAAGGGTGAAAAAACGGGTTGGGGAAGTGTAAACAGCAGCGTTGGTTTTACAAGCAAACATTGGAAAGCCGCCGCATGATCAAAGCATCAGGGAGGTTCGCAATAGACCTTCCGAATCCACTTCGGCATGCGGAATAATGCTCAATTCGCACGCCGGAACATAAGCATGGGCATAACAGAACAGCTCGTCGTCCAGCACCTCGTCCCCTGCCATCAGCAGATCCAGATCGAGGGTGCGCGGCCGCCAGGAACCGTGCGAGCGGTCACGCCCGTGTGCATCCTCCAGCTGCTTCAGCCACACCTGCATCTGGGCAGGTGAGCTGTTGCTGCTCAGCAGACAACAGGCATTCAGAAAGTCCGCCGCATCCTGCATACCCACGGCTGCCGAGCGGTACACGGCTGAAAAACGCACCCCGGGAAAGCGCTCGCGGATGGCTGCTGCCGCAGAGCACAGGTAGCGTTCCGGCTCGATATTCGAGCCCATGCCGATGAGGTAGGTCTGCTTCACTCAGCTTGCAGGCTACCGCGCTCGATCAGCACGGCGACATTCTCGCTGCCACGCACAGCTCCGGGCTTGGAAAGCTTCAGGCGCATCCAGGGCACATGGAACTCATCGATCAGAATACGTGCACAGGCCTCGGCCAGCGCCTCGATCAGGCCGAAACTGGAGGCCTCGATAAAGGCGATCAGGCGCTTGGATACCGCCTTGTAGTCCAGCGTATCGGCAATGTCGTCGCTCTTTCCCGCGCGGCTGACATCCCAGGCCATTTCCATATCCAGACGCACCGTCTGGCGGATCTCCCGCTCCCAGTCATAGATGCCGATCACGGTGCGCACTTCCAGCCCTTCGATCAGAATCCTGTCCAATTTCTGCATACCTGCACTCCCTGCGATAAGATAATTTTCCGGCCCCGAACTTGACATCGCGGCCCCGCCCGACACAATGCGCGCCTTCATTCGTAGCCGGCACAAGTATTCGGGAGGTATAAGTGACAGCCACAATCAAAGTAACAGAACCCATCGTTTCATGTTCAGACAACGGGCAGCACCCTCTGGTTTACATCAACCTGAAGAACGGCAGCGGCCGTTGCCAGTACTGCGGCAAGAGCTTTGTCCGCGTCGGCACCGAAACCGCCAGAGACGATAAAAAAGCTGCCTGATATCACATTGCTCAGGCCGGCTCAGCCGTGTTTCTGACCGCCTGCAAGCGCTGACGTACCACCTCGAACAAGGTCACCCCTGTAGCTACCGACACATTAAGCGATTCGACATTGCCCGGCATAGGAATACTGAGCACGGAGTCGCATTGCTCGCGAACCAGCCTGCGCATACCCTTGCCTTCTGCTCCCATCACCACACCGATGCGTCCGCTCAGGTCCGACTGATATATCGAAGCCTCGGCCTCGCCTGCCAGACCTATCAGCCACAATCCCTTTTCCTGCAACTGCTGCATGGCTCGCACAAGATTGGTTACGGTCATCACAGGAAGACGGGAAATCGCACCGCATGCCGCCTTGGCGGCGACAGGCGATTCCACATCCGCCGCATGATCTCTGGGAACAATGACCGCCGAACAACCTGCAGCCTCGGCGCTGCGCACGCAGGCCCCGAGATTGTGAGGATCTGTCACACCATCGAGCAACAGCACAAGCCGAGCTTCCGATGCTCCGGGGGATTCGAGCCATACGCTGAAATCAAGTTTACGGGCAGTCGCGACGCGCGCCACAACCCCCTGATGCGCCACACCCTCGCCAAGTCGCTCCAAGGCCTGTCTCGGCTGGAATGAAATACGGATGCCGCGAACTTTCGCAAGGTGAATCAGTTCATTGAGACGCGGATGCCCTTTACCGCGTTCGCCTTTGCCGCGCTCGATAACCAGCTCGCTGACCGGTTCGTCGGATTCCAGAGCATGCTTCACCGCATGAATACCTGCCAATATCAAAACATCCCTCCTGAGAACTGATCATTAGAATTTAATTCTAGCGGACATCAACCACCTGCCTTTTTCGCATCCGATGCTCTTGCCTTTCTTACCTCGGTCAGCGTATCGGCAATCGCCGCATCGCCCGGCATGATGGTCAGAGGCCGAGCAGCAAGTTGTTCGGCCTTCCCGAGATCACCGCCACCCTGCAACAGACTGTAGGCAAAATTGTTCAATGTGGCCGGATCATCCGGCGCGACCTTCATCAACTGCTGCCAGAGATCGATGGCCCTGGCCCAATCTTTCTGAACCATGTAAGCCTGCGCACGGAACAACATCGACACATTGCTCTGCAGTGTACCCGGCCAGTGCGCTGACACATTCGCCCATGTCTCGATAGCCTCCGCCTGCTGGCCGAGCTTGTACTGCAGCTCGCCGATCAGGCTCTCCAGCCCGGGGCCGTCCGCCTGACTCGTCCTCGCCCCCAGCAAGCCGGAAAGCGCCTGCTGCGGATCGCTTTCGGCCTTGGCGCGAGCCCAGACCAGCCAGACATCACCGTGCTCAGGATAGAGCTTGCGCAAGGCTTCGAGCTGCGTCAACGCTTGCGGCTTGCGGTTCAACTGCATCAGGGCAATCACACCGAGCAATTGCAGATCGGCATCCGGTTTTTTCACCCCATCGAGCAGCGCCAGCACCTCGGCACCGCGCCCCTGGCCCAGCAGGACTCTGGCGCGCGGCAGCAGATCGGCACTATCCAGCGCCTTCTGCATGGCCCGGATCCGCATCAGCCCCTGCTCCGCCTGCGCGGTGAAAGGACCGGGATGCACCTTGCCCGCCTCGATCAGGGTGACGAGCCGCTTCTCCGCCTCCTGCAGCCGGCCGGCACGTACATCCAGTTCCGCTTCGACCAGCGACTTCCTGTCCTTGTCCGCGATACCATCGACCATTTTCGCGGCCTCGCCGTAACGCCGCAGGGCAAACATGGCCATGATACGATTGGTGATAGCGTCGTCGCTGTCCAGATCCACCGGCTTGCGCTCATCCAGCAACTCCAGACCCCACACAGGCTGGCCGCGGGCGATACACCACTGCACCAGGGCATTGAACTCGGATGCACTGCTCACAGGCTGCATGCCGTCGAGCAGACCGAGAAAGACTCCTTTGTCACCGCTCAGCACCTCGAAATACATGCGCACGATCAGGCCCTGCCGGTCCTCCGGGTAGAACTTGGACAGACGGTCGATGAAGTATTTTTTCGCCTCGGCCGTTTTACCCATTTTCATCGCGAACATTCCGCCATTGAGCAGCGATTGCAGCGCCGGAGGCTGGCCGACCAGCGAAGCGCGAATGAACACATCCAGTGCGGCATCCGACTTGCCCTGCTGGGTCAGCGCGGCGGCATAACAGTTGAGGGCATCGATGGCGTCGGGATCCGCTTCGAGCAGCACAGCGAACAAGGCGCCGGCCTCAGCCGCCTTGCCGGCAGCAAGCAGGCTCTGCGCCCAATCCAGCTTTGCCAGATAATTCTGAGCATCAGCATCGACAAGCCGGGCAAACAAGCTGGCGGATTGCTCATAGTCGGCTGCCTGATAGGCAGCGCGGGCCTCCAGCATCTCGGCCATCCATTGCACATCCTTTGGCAGCGACTGGCGTATCCGCCCGGCCATCGCCAGCAATCTCTCCGGCTTCATGGCCGAACGCGCAAAACCGTAATATTCCGAAAATCGCTGACGGTGAGCATCGTCGCCATAGGGCTGCATCAACAGGATAGTTTCCATCTCAGACAGGCCCTGCTCCACCTTCCCGTCTGCGAACAAACTGGACATCAGCATGTAGCGCACACCCTTGTCATCCGGATAAATGTCCAGAGCCTTGCGCAGAGCAACCACACCCTCACCCCATGCCTTCTGCTCCATCATTTCGCGTGCATGCTCGATCAGATTCTGCTGTTTCTTTCCAGGTGTCATCTGCCAGGCAGACCAGCCCAGAACACCTACCAGACCAACAGCCAGCGAAACCAGAACCAGCAGCTTTATACCTACCAATAGGCGTTTCTGCTTTCGTTTCTGTGTTAACTTATTTGTCTTTCTTGATCTGTGTTTCTGTTTCTTAAGCACTTGGATACACTCCCGCCGATGTTAGATGCACTGATTCAACGACTCAATCCTGCAGCCTGGTGGTTGAGTGCGGCCCTGCTTAGCGCCCCCGCATACTACATAGCCCCGTGGTTTCTCCAATCATGGGCCACCGACCCCTATTTCAGCCACGGATGGATGGTCATGCTCTGGGGGGTGGGGCTGGCGATCTGGCGACTCTCTGCATCCGAACAAGAGCAGGAAGTAACAAGCGCAGGAGTCCGGCGAAACACATTGAGGCCTGTTTTCCTGACAACCCTGGAGCCGCTGATGCTCCCAACCGGTGCTTTCATACTTATGCTGGGACTGAGCCTTGATATTGCCACCCTGAAAGCGCTTGGCTGGATGTTTTCCATCTTCGGCCTGTTGCATTGGCGTCTCGGCGCAAAACGGTTCGGATATGTTGCCGCACCGCTTTATTTCACCCTGCTGTCCATCCCCTGGCCGTGGAGCATCGTGCAATACATGGCGCTGCCGCTGCAGGAGGTATCGTCAACGATGGCCCGTTTCATCCTCGACACTCTGGGCCTGCCTGTCTGGCAGGAAGGCGTTACGCTGGATTCGGGGCGATTCAAGCTGGTTGTCGAGGAAGGCTGTTCCGGCATGCGCTCCTTTGTCGCCGTGCTCACCGTCGCCATTTATTTCATGGGCATGGGCTGGGGCAGCATCACCCAGCGCTGGCTGCATCCGCTGGTCGTTCTCATCATCATTCTTTGCGGCAATGGCATCAGGCTGGTAACCGCTCTTGGCATAGGTCACTACTGGAGCCATGAATGGGCGATGATATGGGTGGAAGATATTTCACCCTTTCTATTGATTGTGTTCGAGGCGGCGCTTTTGCTGACATGGCTTGATAAGCCTGCGCATAGCTTCAGGACCAAAGCTGTGCCCCTGGCCGGGATCCCGTGCATCCTGAAAGAACTCTGGCAGGACAGTGCAGTTGCATTCACGGCTTCGCCCCCGGGATCGCTGCACCTCGGCGGACTTGCCCTGCTGCTTGTCGGCATCCTGTCCTTCGCCATTCCGGGCGAGAAGTCGAGCGTGGTTTTACCCGAATGGAAAACCCCGGCCGACTGGCAGAGCATAGAATCGGGCGTGGTCGATGCCTCATCGAAAGAGATACAGGACGCCATGCAAGCCGGCGCCATCGTACGTGTGGTGCGCATGCAATCGCTGAGCAATCCGGGTGATATTGTTGACGGACAGATGATCATCAGCCTGGGCGGCCCCGGACGTGATGTGGACGACCCGCGCTTCTGCTATCGCAGCAAAGGCTGGCGCATGCTGGCTGAGCAACTGCATAGCATTGACTCAACCACAGCCCCCCAGGTACCGGTAGTGAATGAAATCCTTGAAGAATTACCGCGCATGCATACCACACGGCTGGACTGGTTCGCCTATCGGGTCGATGGTCGCTGGGTGCACGGCTATATGGAATTCCGTCTGCACCAGATGCTGGCCCGCGCCATGCGCCGCCTGGACAGCATCGCCGTGGTGCATATCTCCACCCCGCTCGGGCAAAGCGGCCACCGGGAGAATGAAATCCGCATGGCCCGGGAGCGCCTTGCAGCCATCTGGCAAACCATGCCCTTACAATAACAAAGCTTTTCTTGACACCCCCCCCCTCGCCATCGTCACATTTCGCAAAATTTGTCTAATAGGAATGAACCTATGAAAAAACCAATGATGATCGCAGCCCTGCTGCTCATGCCGCTGCTGCTGGCCACTAAAGCCGAGGCCGCACCTCTCTATGAAGGCACCGCTATCTATACCCTGCCGAATTCCACCCTCGTTACCATGAACTGGGCTATTGACAACCCAGGAACCAACGGGGCGGCCTATAGGTACAGATACCAATTAATTGGCACCAGCAATAACTCCGCGCAAACCTTCGACTTTACCGCATTGACCGGTGTCACTTCAATTACACAGGGTGGCTCGAGCAGGACCCCCGGTATAACAAATTTCACCCAGACACCGAGCAGTGGAGTTCCAGTAACCGGATTGTCATCCCTGCAGTCGACTTTTGTAACCCCGGCCACTGCCACCGCATCCACATGGGCTGTTAATTTATTCTGGGACAGCAACGTCACCCCGGTCACGTCAGGTTCGGTCACCATTAATAACGTCACCATTAGCGGCATCGGCCCATCCGGTGCTGCCGGTGCTGGTGCCGCCACCCCTGGCGCACCGGAGCCGCAGACTTGGGCGCTGCTGATTACCCTAATGGGCTTCGCCACCTTCTGGTTGCGCCGTCGTCAGGATGACGAACAGCTGCAAGCAAGCATCGCCGCCTGATCGCACGACAGCAACGAGAACCCCAAGGGGCGCGTTACCGCGCCCCTTTTTTTGTTTGCATGGATTGCCCCCACATGCGGTATGCGCCCGCATTGCCCTGTGAAAAGCCCACGCCACCACGCTGAATCCTGCCTTTCCCTGTCACCTGTTATGGTTATTGACCAAAATCTCCCGCGTTCCTACATTCGGGACTTGCCATTAGGATCCGCACGAACCTCAATGAAAAAGACTCTCACGCTTGCCGCACTGCTGCTGATGCCGCTGCTGTTCACCCCGTCCCAAGCGCAGGCAGCCCCGCTGTATTCCGGCACAAGCCTGTTTGCTTTGAACGGCGGTTCGGACTCGATGAGCGTTAACTGGTCTGTGTACGCTTCTACAGCCACCGCGCCGGGTGGACTCGCAGGATTGGGAGCCGGCTATGTCTATCAATACTCACTGGCATCCGGGAATGGAAGTGCAGGGACGTATAATTTCTCAGCCTTGCTCGGAGCCTCGGTTCCCATCACCGGGGCCATGTTCGCCGACGCACCCAATCTACTCGTTACGTCCCAAACCCCGAGCGGAGCAACCTCTGCAAGCGCTCTGAGTGCCACGCTAACTACCAATGGCCCGGTGGGCGATGCGGTCGGTTTATGGTGGAGCAGTACGGCAGCCCCGGTGATCTCGAGCGTCACCATCAATGGCGTGACCGACACGTCAACGATAATGGCGCCCGGTGTGCCAGGCCTGCCAGAACCGCAAACCTGGCGCTGCTGATTACCCTCATGGGTTTCACCACATGGTGGCTAAGCCGCAGACAAGACGACGATACACAGGAATCCAATATCGCCGCCTGATTATACGACAACCTTTCAACCCCCGGGGGCGCGACATCGCACCGTGCTTTTTTGCACTGGCCAGGCGATTTGCCTTGCCGTAGGCTCAATAAATGCGATACCTTGGCTCACTTCTTCGCCGTGCTTGCCTGATGCTTGCGCTGCTGAGCTGCGGCCTGCTGCTGGCATTCTTCCCGTCAACCGGCCAGATACCCGAAATCCGAAGCCTGGACATTCAGGGAGTCAAACGACTTGCCTTTCTGCCGACACCTCACGGCTGGCCGGTTTCCGTGGCGACAAGCGGCAACCATGTGCTGCTAAGCAACGGCGAAACCTGGCGCGGCCTACAAAACATCAACTGGCGCGATGTCTCCGCGCCACACATCGAACAGACCTTCGACACCGGGAACACCAATGCGGCGATGGTGATGCTGGGTAACCGGGTCTATGTTCTTGCCAATTATCACGGTATCACGATGTTCGATATGGATGCGGACGGAAAACTGACCCGGATCGGTCGCTGGAGGCTGCCACCGCCTGCCGATCACGGGAGGATGATGGTTGGCCTGCAGCGTGATGGCAGGCAATACCTGTACCTATCCATCAAACCGGAAGGCAACTGGAAAGATTGGCCTGTAAACCCCGCCATACCCGAACCGGGGCTGTATATGCTTGATGTGACCGATGCAAAAGACATTCAGGTGTATCACCTTGGCAAACAACCAATGTTCAGCACAATCGCTGAAGGCTACGGCTATATCATCCAGGGCAGCCGACTTGATATCTATGCGCTGGATCGACCCACCAGCCCGCGTCGAATCAGCGGCTACCAGGCGACAGGCAACATCACCGGCTTGAGCATTGAGCAGGGGCATGCCTGGCTAACCGTTCAGGGGAGTTCTCTGGAATTGATTGATGTGAACGAGGCTTACGCACCCAGACTTCTGGCCCAAAGCAACGAAGGGGACATGCGACATGCGACGTCTCTGGCTGCACAAGGCGATTGGGCCTATGTGCTCGAGTCCGGAATCGGTTACGACGGTCCGGATGGCGGCATGCATGTCTTCCATTGGCACGATGGGCAATTGCAACACATCAGGCACGCGACGTGGGGGCGCAGCAATATGCAGCGTATTACTCTGGCCGGTAATGCGGCCTATGTAACCGACCAGTATTACGGGCTCTGGCGATTCGATATCAGCCAGCCGGACCTGCCGCAGCGCGGCGCACTATTCATGAGCGCCGGTGAAAACCAGCAACTTCTCATTGAAAAAAATATCGGACTTCTCAATCTGGAGTGGGGAGGGACGGTAGGGATCCTCGACGCTTCAGATCCCCTGCACATCGGAATCAAGGGGTATTACCGTCCGGGGCGTTTCGACGACTATGCCGTGGGCATCAGTGGGTCTTATTTCTACTATGGCAAACATGCATCACGGCGCATCATCGACATACACGATCCAGCAAATCCCACCGAGGCGGGTGAATGGAAACTCCCGGGGCAACCGCTTATGCCACCGCAGAAATGGAGGCATCTTTTCTATGAATGGCTGCGAACAGGGAAACAACAGATCAGCCTGCTAGCCTTCGACATGGGCAATCCGCTCCATCCACGCCAGATTGGCAACATGATTCTACCCGAAGAACTATCCTTAGCCTTCGGTAGCTCTGCCACGGATGGACAGCGCATGTTCGCCGTGGCCGACAACGGCATTGTTTCCGTGGATATATCTGATCCGGCTCGCATGCAAATCACCGGCATCTACTCTGAGCAGGGTATCGGCGCGCGAGCACCATACACATGGCAGGGTTCGGGGCGGCGCACTGCATTGAACGGCGATTACCTGTATGTCATACAGGGCGCTGAAGATATGGATTCTCC
Source organism: Zetaproteobacteria bacterium CG06_land_8_20_14_3_00_59_53 (assembly GCA_002779605.1). Taxonomy (GTDB): domain Bacteria; phylum Pseudomonadota; class Zetaproteobacteria; order Mariprofundales; family Mariprofundaceae; genus UBA1543. Next base: position 138,034 of record PEWE01000030.1, read on the forward strand.
ACACATTGCCGTCATCGACGTATCCGACACAAAGCATATGCGCCGGGTGCATAACACCGCCGATACCCCTCCCGCCTTTCAGGATGACTGGTTTGATGAGCGTTTACTGCATCAGGGAGACATGCTCAACGACATGGTGATTCACGATGGCAAACTCTATGTCAGCGATTACTGGGGCGGCATACGCATCTACGATTGCAGCATTCCGTTTCGTCCGCGACTGAGCCACTGGGAATTCCAACCCTACCTTTCACTACTCCCTGCCGATTGGAGTCGTCAGCGTTACAAAGAGGCTGTGGCCTCTGGCAAATTGCACAAGTCTCTCAACCTGGATACCGAAAAATGGGAGCAACGACATGTCATTGGTCATCGTTTGTGGGATAGGCCCTTGGAATATCATCCCGGCTACGAACTGTTCGGCTGGAATATCGGCGGCTTTGTCGGCCAGTACCTGTTACAACCCAAGCTGGGAGGCATCGCTGTCTACCGCATATCTGATACTGTTACTCCCTCTGACAGCACGAAAAATTAGTGCTGCATCCGAATTCCTTACGCGGCATGCATTTCAAGCTGTTTCGCATCCATAGTGACAGGCATGCATCGGGTCTATATGGTATCTTGCGGGAAACGTTCATGGAGGGGATTTTACATGCCTGATCTCCATCCTCAGACAGTTTGCCGATCAGCATCATCGATCACATTCACCCTAGGGAGAAATGCATGAAACATACAATGACCATTGCAGCAATCGCACTGCTTGCCACTGTCGGCATAACCGGCACGTCCCACGCAGGTGCGGAACAAAAATGTGCGACCTGCCATAATTTCGATAGCAGCAACAAAGTCGGCCCAGGACTTGGCGGAATCATCGGACGCCCGGCCGGCAAGCTCGAGGGATTCAAGTACGGCCCCGGCCTATCGGATGCCAACTGGAACTGGGATGAAGCCAAGCTGCGCGAGTGGATGTGCAACTCTAAAGACGCCGTGAAGAAGTTCACCGGCGACGACAAGGCCAAGACCAAGATGCCACCACAGAAGGTCTGTGATCCGGCCGCACAGAACGAGGTGCTGGCAAAGCTGAAGGGTTAAGCCCTTTATGTCAAAATGGAAAGGCGGCCTGCGGGCTGCCTTTTCTCACTCAGTAACCCAGCTACGAAAATCAGCCGATCCGATTCGGCCAGGAGCACTGCTTTCCTATTGGCCGCGCACAAGACGGATATTTGCATACAATAGTTTTGGCCTGACCTCGATAAAACCGACGTTATAAAATTGGGTGGCCCAAGCCTGATTCGCATCGGCGACAAAGGGGGAAGACGACCAGTACCAATCCCCCGGAGATGGAAAAACCTGCGTATTCAACGCCGGATAGTTGCACTGCTCTTCCATGATTGAATTCAGCTCTTTGACATTGGGAACACGCCAATCCGTGTATCCTGCAAACCCGCCAGTGCTGTTCACCTGTGCGACCCATTCCAAAGCTCCCAGCCAGGTTAATGGCGAGGCAGCACCGGCACAACCTGCCCAGTCCCATACCTTGCCTTCCGAACAACGTTTCCACATCAACCCGGTATCCGAGTCCGTCACAGTTCCATCTCCGTTGTCTGTGAAATCTGAAGTGGGCGTACTGGCAACAATCGTCGATTGACATGTCTGTGCGGCCACGGCCGGGCAACTCCATAAAAACATGGCAACAAACGCATAAAAAACACCACTGACTTGCAGCAAGCGACGGCCTCCCTTGCGCCCGTCACAATCTTCAAACCGACACTCGCTCATATCGTTCTCCCGTTTCATCTGACACCCCCATCGCGAACGAGACGGACATGATCTATCCAGTCTTTCTTGCCCAGACCAGTATTATCGGGATAACTGAAACCTACGCCCCATACAAGAACCGGATGATAGGCTGATGTTGCAGACCAGTACCATGCCTTGAACGTGTTGGGGAAATAGTTCAAGTCAATGGAAAAGCCGGTTGTCGAGACCCCGTAATCCTTGATTGAATTCAGCTCTTCCTTACCAGGCATCCGCCAATCGGTATAACCGCACAAAGCCACTGCATTCACTGCAGCAACGAATTTCTCAGTATCACAATTCACAGTGTCCGCGCAGATTCCAAGGTTTGAACCTCCCGCAAATCCCCCGTTCGAGGTTGGATCGGAATTGTACCAGGAGTATTCGTAGGTGGAGTCCCGCAGGCCACCTGCGCCTGCCGGTGTTTTCACCTCCCACATCAGGCCGGTGACATTATCCTGTACACAGTCCCATGGGGTGATGCTGTAAATCGCTGTCTGGTCGGCTAAAGGGGCACCTGTGCTATCCAATTTGGTAAAAGTGAATCCGGCCCGGCCATCCGCATTACTGTTTAGAAACGGATCAGCATCCCGCCCATATGCTGCGTCCTGGCCTAGCAACACAGAAGTTGCAACAGCAGGCGAAAGACTCACTGCATCCGCCAATATTGTGATGCCGGTATCATTCATGCGGGAGACATCATCGTTGATAATGGTACCGGTTGCGGTTGCTGAGCCCAGCAAAAGGTTTCCGGACGGTGAGAAAAGCGTCATGATCAGGGTTTCATCCGATTCGGGTACGGACTCCCCCTTCACATCCACCTTGATAATCGCAGTGGTACTCCCTGCAGGTATCGTCAGTGTGCCGCTGACCGGGCTGTAATCCGCACCGGCACGTGCCGTGCCGTCTACTGTTGCATACCTCACATCCACATGGCCGTCAGCCAGACCGCTCAGGGTAACAGCAAAGATCAGACGGGTTTTACCCGACAGTCCTTCAACAACGCTGCCACCGCTAATGTTTGCCGTAGGCAGGACATCATCAGCTTCATGCCATTCACGCCTTCTATTGGACTTCCCTGAATCCATTCTGTCTTCGTCATCGGTTTCAACATGTGCGGTATAGGCATGGTCTTTCGACTTGTCCTTTCGATGACCATCACCGGCAACAGCTTGATTACCCGACATAAAAAATGGGAGCAACAATAATAGACACGCGAGGCCGCTTAGCATTCTCCGCAACAGCGCCCCGCCCATGAGACATGCAAATTCAAGCATACCGATCCCCCGCCCCAGAAATCAAACCCAACAACGAGCACTGACTATAAGTCGGCTTTTTTAGGGAAACAACAATTAATATCGCCAAGATCGCTCCCAGAATAAAAAATATCCGGCTTTGGCTAGAGCCACCCCTCTTCCTTGAAAGACAGCACCTGCGTTCCCGCCACCAGAAAATGATCCAGCAGCTTGATATCCAGCGGGGCACAGGCCTCAATCATACGCCGGGTCAGCGCCATATCCTCTTCACTGGCGCGCGCTGTGCCACCGGGATGATTGTGAAACAGGATCAGGCCCTTGGCATCGAGTTCCAGCGCCCGCTTCATCAGGTTGCGCGGATACACCGCAGTGCGGTCCACCGTGCCTTCGAACATGATCTGTGTGGCCAGCAGGCGATGCTGCTGATCGGTAAACACCGCGCCGAAGCATTCCATGCCGCGCGACTGCAGCAAAAAGCGCAGATGTGCTTTGACCTTCTCCGGCCTGTCGAACACTGAACGCCCCGGCAAATCAGAAGCCAGATATCGCATCTCGGCCTGTTTGATGATACTCAGGAACACCGCCGCTTTCTCCCCCACGCCCGGCACCTGCGCCAACTCCACCACCGGAGCATCAAATATCCCGGCCAGGGTGTGAAAGGTTTCAATCAGGCGTTTGGCCACCGGCTTTACGTCGATTCTCGGTATGGCGTAGGTAAGCAGCAACTCGACAACCTCGTCATCGCGAAAACCTTCAAAACCGTGCCCGGCGAAGCGCGCCCTGAGTCGTTCGCGATGCCCCCTGACCGATTCGTCCACCGTTCCCATGCCGCATTTATACACCCGGCCCGACGAATTGAACAAGGACGCATTGAACAGGCCATCCCCTGCCGCCATAATCGGCTGATGAACAGCATCCTTTCCCCCGAAGAACTTGCACGCTTCAACCGCCACATCATCCTGCCGCAGGTCGGCCTTGAAGGTCAGGAAAAGCTCAAGCAAGCGAAGGTGCTGTGTATCGGTACCGGCGGACTGGGCAGCCCGATCGCGCTTTATCTATCCGCTGCCGGCGTGGGTACACTGGGCCTGGTGGATTTCGACGTGGTGGACGATTCCAATCTGCAACGCCAGATCGCCCACTCCACAGCCGATATCGGTCGCCCGAAGGTGGAGAGCGCCCGCGACAAACTGATCGGCATCAACCCGCATCTTAAGGTGAACCTGCATGGCGAGGGCATCCGTCGAGACAATGTACGCGCCATCGTGCGCTCATACGATCTGGTAGTGGACGGCACCGATAACTTCCCGACACGCTATCTGGTCAACGATGCCTGTGTGCTGGAGGGCAAACCGCTGATCTATGCCTCGATCTTCCAGTTCGAAGGGCAGGCCACAGTATTCAACCATCAGGACGGCCCCTGCTATCGCTGCCTGTATCCCGAGCCGCCTCCGCCGGGCCTGGTGCCCTCCTGTGCCGAGGGCGGTGTACTGGGTGTGTTGCCGGGTGTGATCGGGGTCATACAGGCCACCGAAGCCATCAAGATCATCCTCGGCAAGGGCAGCAGCCTGTCCGGACGATTGTTGTTGTACGATGCCATGGACATGAAATTCCGCGAGGTTAAGCTGCGCCGTGACCCTTCGTGCCCGGCCTGCGGTGACCATCCCGTCATCCACGAGGTCGTCGAGTACGAACAATTTTGCGGCCTGCCGCCCACCGAGACACAACGACAGGAGGAAGCCTTGGCTGACTACGACATCACCCCGAAGGAACTGAAAACCATGCTGGACGACAGCGACAAGCTGTTTGTACTGGATGTGCGCGAGCCGCACGAAATCGAGATCTGCGCCATCGATGGAACCTCGAAGATTCCGCTCGGCCAGATCGCCGAACGCTATGCCGAAGTCCCCAGCGATATGCCGGTGGTGGTGCACTGCAAGCTCGGCGGCCGTTCCGCGCAGGCGGTCGAGTTCCTGCGCTCCAGGGGCTACGACAATGTCATGAATCTGTCGGGCGGCATCATCCGCTGGATCGACGACATCGACGGCTCACTGACCAAATACTGATTACTGCCGGAGTTGGCAGTTCTAAATAAAAACGGGCCGGATTATCCAGCCCGTTTTTATTTGATCGTATGAAGACAGCTGCGGGTTAAACCGGTTGAGCGGCCGTCTGCTCCTGCATGGACTGCACGGCCGAATCCTCGGCTTTGAGCTCTTCGATGCACCATGCCGAGGCATCGGCCAGCAGGGCCGAAACCAGACGGTGGTTCATGTCATGACCGGTACGCTCGCCTTCAAAGGCACCGACCACCGGAAGACCGGCCAGCGACAGATCGCCGACGGTATCCAGAATCTTGTGGCGCACGCATTCATCCTCGTAACGCAGGCCGCCTTCGTTCACCACGCGGAAGGCATCCAGCACGATGGCGTTCTCCAGCGAACCGCCCAGCGCAAGACCGGCCTTCTGCAGGGCTTCGATCTCGTGCAGGAACCCGAAGGTGCGCGCACGCGCCACTTCGCGGGTGTAAGCCTGGGTGGAGAAATCGATATGCGCTTCACGATGACGCAGCAGCGGATGATCGTAATCCAGCAGGTAGCTGATCTTGAAGCCGCGCGCCGGATGCAGACTGCATTCGCGGTTGCCGTCCTGCACCGTCACCTTCTTCAGCACGCGGATCACTTTCTTGGCAGCCGACTGCTCGCGGATACCTGCGCACTGGATGAGGAACACGAAGGGTGCCGAAGAACCATCCATGATCGGCACTTCAGGACCGTCCACTTCGATAATAGCATTGTCGATACCCAGACCGGCAAGGGCTGAAAGCAGATGCTCGACGGTGCCGATATACACATCATCGCGGCCCAGCGTCGTGCACATGCGGGTATCGGTGACGAACTCGGAACGTGCAGGAATCTCGGTAACCTTATCGTCATGCAGGCGATGGAACACGATGCCGGCATCCACCGGCGCAGGGCGAAGCCAAAGTCCGACCTTATGCCCGGAGTGCAGGCCGATGCCACTGCATCGAATCGGATGCTTCAGGGTTCTCTGCGGAATCATGGATACCTCCGGGTCTGTTTAAACAATCGTATCCGGCTTAACAGGCGTGCTCAGACTACCCGTGTCGGGAAGGGTATACGTGACGCATACCACAAACCCCGCGCATGGTGCCATATTGCACGCTGCCCGCAAAGCCTTGTTTGACGAATGGTTTGCCTTTGCTCTACCTCAATCCGCCTGCCTGCGAATCCATGTCGGCACCTGCAGGGTTTCCTCGTCATAGGCCAGATTCTGACCGGAGACAGCGGCAACTGCACTGCGCGCACCCATCGGCATGGACTCATGAGCGCCACCCATCGGAGCGGCCTCGAAACCGCCGCCCATCATGATGCTGGATACCGGTGCCTTCACCGGTTCCTTGTGGCTGGTGACACTGGTCAGACGCACACCGGCCTCGCCGGCCAGCCCTGTTGCCACCACGGTCACGCGCATCTCATCGCCGGCGGACTGGTCGTACACCATACCGCAGATGATATTGGCATCTTCATCGGCCATGTTATGGATGATGCTCACGGCTTCATCGTACTCGGCCAGCGTCATATCTTCGTTGCCAGTGACATTGACCAGGATGCCGCGGGCACCGTGGATATCGACATCCTCCAGCAGAGGAGAGGAGATGGCGCGCTCAGCCGCTTCGCATGCACGGTTCTCGCCGCTTGCCACACCGCTGCCCATCATGGCCATACCGGCGGTGTCGCTCATCACGGCCTTCACATCGGCAAAGTCGACGTTCATGTAGCCTGTATGGGTGATCAGCTCGGCGATGCCCTTCACAGCCTGCAACAGCACATCATCGGCCTTGCGGAATGCCTCCAGCATGGTCGTGTGCTTGCCGACCGCCCCGATCAGCTTCTGGTTCGGGATGATGATCAGCGTATCCACATTGCGCGACAGCTCGGCGATGCCGGCCTCGGCCTGACGTAGACGACGCTTGCCCTCGAAATTGAACGGCTTGGTGACCACGGCGACGGTCAGGATGCCCAGTTCCTTGGCAACCTCTGCAATCACCGGCGCACCACCGGTCCCCGTGCCGCCGCCCATGCCTGCGGTGATGAACACCATGTCGGTATCGGCCAGCACCTCGCGCAGGCGGTTCTTCTCGGCCTCCGCTGCGGTTTTACCGGTCTGCGGATCGGCACCCGCGCCCAGCCCGCGCGTGATGTCCGTACCCAGCTGGATCTTGATATCCGCCCGGCTCATCTGAATAGCCTGCGAGTCGGTGTTGGCGACGATAAAGTCCACCCCGCGCAGGTTCTGGCTGATCATATTGTTCAGTGCATTGCCGCCGCCGCCACCGACACCGACCACCTTCAATCGGGCCGACTGGCCCAGCGTGTCATCCAAAGTAAATAGTGTATCCATAATCTCCTCCTGATTTTCCCTTTCGTTATTTGTATCAGCCACCGGCTGCCCTGTTCCTGTTCATTCTGCCAAATCCATTGCCTTGTATTCCGCCACCCGTCGCTCAATCACCCATGCATCAACCATCATCCCCGAACCACTGCCGCACCCTTGCAAAGAACCGGCTAAGCACCGACGGACCGCCGCGACCCACAGCGACCGACGATGTCTGCCGATAGTTGAAGCCATAACGAATCAGGCCGACTCCGGTGGCATACATCGGACTGGAGACAACATCCACCAACCCGCCCACGCCATCGGGACGACCCAAACGTACAGGCATATCGAAAATTTCCTCGGCCAGATCCACCATACCTTCCAGCAAGCTGCTGCCGCCTGTGATCACCAGCCCCGCGGCCAGCAATTCCTGATAACCGGAGCGCGTCAGCTCGGCCTTCACCAGTTCGTACAATTCCTCGACTCGCGGCTCGAGAATCTGCGCCATAACCTGTCTGGGCATCGGCCGAGGTGGCCGTCCGCCAACGCTCGGAATTTCGATCTGCTCTTCCGGAGACACCATGGAGACCATGCATGCGCCGTATTTGCGTTTCAGTTGATCCGCCTCCCGGGCACTGGTGCGCAGACCGACCACAAGATCGTTGGTCAGATGATCACCGCCGATAGGAATCACCGCCGTGTGGCGGATGGCTCCGTCGAGGAACACCGCTATATCGGAGGTGCCACCGCCGATATCCACCAGCGCCACGCCGATATCCTTTTCGTCCTGATTCAGCACAGCCTCGCTGGAAGCCACCTGTTCGAGCACCATATCGGCCACATCAAGGCCGCAACGGTTACAGCATTTGATGATGTTCTGTGCCGAGGACACCGCACCGGTGACGATATGCACCTTCACCTCGAGGCGGACACCGCTCATGCCGATGGGCTCGCGTATACCGTCCTGCGCATCGATGATGTATTCCTGCGGCAGGATGTGGAGGATCTTCTGATCTGCCGGGATCTTCATGGCGCGCGCCGCATCCACCACGCGATCAACATCCTCGGCGGTCACTTCGCCACCCTTGGTGGCGACCACGCCGTGACTGTTGTAGCCGCGGATATGCGAGCCGGCGATACCGGTGAATACGGATTTGATCTCGATGCCGGCCATCAGCTCGGCTTCCTCGACCGCCAGTTTGATGGACTCCACCGTACTCTCGATATTCACCACCACGCCCTTGCGCAGACCGTGCGACGGGTGTGTACCGATACCGATCACGTCCAGTCTGCCGTCAGGGCCCGCCTCGGCGACCACGCAGGCGATCTTGCTGGTGCCGATATCCAGTCCGACATATATCTGATCGTGCTTGGACATTATACCATGCCTCCAAGTTTTGATTTGCGTATGAACCAGCGTGTCGATGCGCGTACATCCACCCGCCAGTCGCCATCTTTCCAGCGATGATCCTGCATCAGGGCCATCACCTGCCCGATACGTTCGGCAGCGCCATCACCCTTGGGTAACAACCAGCAGCGCCCTCGGTCGAAATTCAGTTTCCAGCCATCCGGTTCAGCGATCCATTCACTGAGGGTCGCGTAGCGTGCATCGTCCATCTGTTTCAGGCGCAGCATTAGCGCCACGCTTTGCTTCACCTCATCGGCGGGAACGCGCAACACAGGCAGATCCAGTCCCTCGCCGGGTTTCAGCGGGCGGTATGCCAGACCATGACCATCCACCAGCTGCACCGTGCCCGACGTATCGCTCCACAGCGCCACCGGCATGCGCATGCTGGCCGAGATCTCCAGCCTGTCGGGCAGGTGTCGGGAGATATTCACCTCTGCCAGATCCGGCAGGCTGTCCAGCAAACGGGAGCGCAACAGCGAGGGCCATGCATGCGCCAGATCAAGCGGCTGCATATCGTTCAATTGCTTGTCGATGGCGGTTTCCAGTGCCTCGGGAACGCCATGCACCTGCCATGACTGCACCGCCAGCGCCTGATTCAGCCACCAGCCCGCAGCCAGCAGCAGGCAGGCAACCGAGGCCAGCGCCATCCCGCGCAGCAGCCCGAAGAGCACGCGTCTGGGCGAAACGACGGAACGGGTCGGAGCGCGACGACGATTCGTCTGACTCATGACCTCCCCTCCCCGCCGCCATCCAGCGGCGATTTCAGAGAGGCTGTCTGCAGCAGCTTCATGCACAGGGCATCGAAATCCATACCGGCAGCGGCAGCCGACTTGGGCAGCAGGCTGGTTTCGGTCATGCCGGGAATCGTATTCACTTCAAGCACCACCGGTTCACCGCCATCGGACACGATGATGTCCACGCGCGGCGCACCCTCGCATCCGGTGGCGCGCACAGCCTCTTCTGCGCGCTGCATGCACAGGCCCATGGTTTCGGCAGGCAGCCGCGCCGGACAGAAATATTGCGTGGCTCCGGCGGTGTATTTCGAGGCGTAGTCGTACACGCCGGATTTCGGCGCCACCTCGACAGGCGGCAGCGCATCGCCGCCCAGTACCGCCACGGCGATCTCCACACCGGCGACCGGCATCTCGGCCATCCAGCCGTGCACATCCGCGATCCCCAGCGCCTGCCATTCGGCCTGATTGTTCACCCTGTGCAGGCCCACGCTGGACCCCTCGGCCACAGGTTTAACGAACACCGGATAGCGCAAGGGCCCCGACACGCTCAATGGAATATCCACCGGCACCTTGACCCCGGCGCGCTGCAGCACGGCCTTGGTCAAAGCCTTATCCATGCACAGCGAGGAGGCGGTGACACCGGAGCCGGTATAAGGGATGCGCAGTATCTCCAGCAGACCCTGCACACAGCCATCCTCGCCCCAGGTGCCATGCAGGGCGATGAAGGCGGTATTGATGCCTGCGTCACGGATCTGTGCGACCCAGTCGCTGGTCAGATCGATGCCGACTGCATCCACGCCGCCCCGTGTAAGCGCAGCCAGCACGGCCTTGCCGGAGCGCAAAGAAACCTCGCGCTCACTGGACACGCCGCCCATCAGCACACCGACACGTCCGGCGGCAGTGGAGTTCAACACTGCGGCATTCATGCCGACTCTCCCAGCATGCGTACTTCGGGCTCGAGATTCACCCCGAACTGTTTTTTCACAGTACTCTGTGCCAACCGGATCAGGGCCAGCACATCGCCGCTCGATGCCTCGTTATCGTTGACAATAAAATTCGCATGCTTGGCGGAAATACTCGCCCCGCCGATACGATGCCCTTTCAGCCCTGCGGCCTCGATCAGACGCGCGGCATGATCGCCCGGCGGGTTCTTGAACACCGAACCGCAATTCGGCAACTCCAGCGGCTGTGTGAGGCTGCGCCGGCTTCTCATCTGGCGGATATTTTCGCGCACCGCCTCGCCGTCGCCCTGTTGCAGCGTGAACTCAGCCGATACCACCAGCGAACCGTGCGGCAACCTGGTGTGCCGATAGGACATCTCCAGCTGCGAGGCCTGCAATTCCTGCACTTCGCCGTCACGCCGCACCACGCGGATGCGGGTCAGACAATCGGCCACCTGCTGCCCGAAGGCACCGGCATTCATCACCACACCGCCACCCACATCACCGGGTACCGTGGCCATGAACTCCAGACCTGTCAGCCCGTGATCGGCACAGATACGCGACACCCGGCTCATGCGCACACCGCATTCGGCAGTCAACGTGCTCTCATACACCTGGATATGATTCAGATTGCTCAGATCCAGCACCACACCGTCAAAGCCGGTATCCGGCGGCAGCAGGTTGCTGCCACGACCCAGCGGCAGCAGCGCGATCCCCGTGGGAATACAAAGCATCGCGGCGCACAGGGCATCCTGATTTTCCGGACGGAAGAACCAGCGCGCCGGCCCGCCCACGCCGAGCGTGGTGTGGCTGGCCAGCGGCTCGTCTTGCAGCACGCTGCCGTAGCCCTGCAGGATATTCACCCAGTCGTTCATGACCGTTGACCGCCCGCCGGACTACCCAGGTCTTTGCGCAGCGATGCCGCCAGACCGCCGATCGAGCCTGCCCCCATCAGCAGCACAACCCGCCCTTCGGCCAGTCCTTTGATTGCGATCTCGCGCGCTTCGTTCAGATCGGCACAGCTGCGCACATTGCGATGACCGCGCTGCTGCATGCCGCTTGCCATGATCTCGCTGTTCACCCCGTCGATTTCCTTCTCGCCGGCTGCATAAACAGGCAGCAGCACCACCTCGGCGGCATCGTCGAAGGCACCGAGGAACTCGTTCATCAGATCGCGGCTGCGGGTGTAGCGATGCGGCTGGAACAGCACCAGCACTTGCTCATCCGGCCAGCTCAGCCGTGCCGTCGCCAGGGTTGCCATGACCTCGGCCGGATGATGGCCGTAATCGTCCACCAGCGTGCCGCTACCCAGCTTTATGGTCTGGAAACGACGCTGGATTCCGGAGAAAGATTGCATGCCCTTGCAGATGGTCGGCATATCCATACCCAGTTCGCGCAACACGGCCACGGCTGCCAGCGCGTTCTCGGCATTGTGATATCCCGGCATCGGCAGCTCGAAACTGACCTGCTCGCCGCCATCGGCATAACCGAAGGTGATGCGCTGACCGCCGGCGCGTGTCTCAATATCCAGAATATGGTAATCGGCCTGCGGACTGCGCCCGTAGGTGCTCACGGCCTTATGCAGGTCGTCGCGCAGCAGTGCCACATTGGGATGCTCATGATGCAGCACCGCCCGCCCGTAGAACGGCACGGAATTGACGAACTGGCGGAACGCGGCCAGCAGGTGATCGAAATCGCCATAGTGATCCAGATGCTCGGGATCGATATTGCTGACCACGGCGATGGTCGGCGACAGACGCAGGAAAGAGCCATCGCTTTCATCGGCCTCGGCCACCAGATAGGGGCTTTCGCCCAGCCGCGAATTATCCCCGCTGGCGATCAGACGTCCGCCGATTACATAGGTCGGGTCCAGTCCTGCGACTTCCATACCGTGGGCGATCAGCGAGGTGATGGTGGTCTTGCCATGGCTTCCGGCCACCGCGATGCCCTGTTTCATGCGCATCAGTTCGGCCAGCATCTCGGCGCGCGGGATCACCGGGATGCCCCGGGCCTGCGCCTCGACGATTTCCGCATTGTCCGGCTTGATGGCCGAAGATGCGACCACCACCTGGGCTTTGCCAAGCTGCCCGGCAGCATGCCCGACAAACACGGCGATACCCAGTGCACGCAGGCGCTCGACATTCGGGCTTTCCGCCGCATCCGAGCCCTGCACCGAGTATCCCTGATTATGCAGCACTTCGGCGATGCCGCTCATGCCGATACCGCCGATGCCGGTGAAATGGATGCATTGCACGCGACCTTTCATACTGCCACCTCCAGCCATGTGCCGAGCACACCGAGCATGCGCGCCTCGCTATCGGCGGGTTGTGCGCTGCGCGCCGCCTTGCTCATCGTCTCAAGCCGGCGGGGATCGAACAGCAACTCGCCGAGCACGCCTGCCAGACGTCCGGGGATGATGCCCTGCTGCTCGATGAGCAGTGCTCCACCTGCTGCCACCAGCGAGGCGGCATTATGGAACTGATGATTGTCGGCGGCATGCGGCAGCGGCACGAAGATACAAGGCAGGCCGACAGCCGCCGCTTCGCACACCGTCATCGCACCGGAGCGGGCCAGCATCAGATCGGCTGTGGCATACAAGGCCGGCATATCGCGGCAGAAATCCAGCACCTCGGCATCCACCCCTGCCCCGGCATACGCAGCCACCAGTTGCGGCACACGCCCGGCGGCACCGGCCACATGCGTGACCCGGAATTCGCGCCCGCTTTCAAGCAGCAGGCGGCAGGCATCGGGAAGATTTTCATTCAACACGGTGGCGCCCTGCGAACCGCCCAGCACGATCAGATGCGGCGGTTGCTTTAGCGAACGGCGCACGGCGCGGATCGCCGCACTGACCAGATTACCGGTGAATTCGGTTTTATCCTTTGGTAGCAGTCCGGATGCATCGGCAAAGCCCAGCATGATCCGCCGGCTGAACTTCGCCAGCTTGCGGTTCACCAGCCCCGGTACGGCATTCTGTTCGTAGAGCACCACAGGGATGCGCGCCACAAAGGCGGCCAGCACGCCGGCCACGCTGGCATACCCGCCCACGCCGACCAGCAACTGCGGCTTGTTGCCGCGCCACTGACGGATGATGGCCAGCACCGCACGCGGCAACTCCCAAGCCAGCACGCGCAACTTCTGAGCCAGACCTGCGCCCTGCACGCTGTGCATGGTCAACAGGAACACCTCTTCGCCGCGCTCGGGCAGCAGCTTCGCCTCAATGCCGCGCTCTGCACCGATAAAGGACACCTTCATATCCGGCCAGCGGCGACGCACCGCGTCCGCCAGCGCCAGCGCCGGGAACACATGCCCGCCGGTGCCGCCACCGGCGATGCACAGCTGCCGGGAAGAGGAAGGATGCTGCATGCCGTTCATGCCTTCGCCCCGGATAACGGCTTGCGGGCTTCATGTGCCCTGCCGCCGTCGCGCTGCATGTTCTGCGCCTGATGCCGCTGCACGGAAAAGATCAGGCCGAGCAGAATGCAGGCACCGAACAGCGCGCTGCCGCCGTAGGACATCAGCGGCATCGGCATGCCCTTGGTCGGCATCACGCCCATGGCGGCACCGAGGTTGATAAAGAAGGTGGTAGCCAACAGCGTCACACAGCCGACCACGATCAGCCGCTGGAACACATCCGGGGTCTTGCGGGCCAACTGCATACCGCGCATCAACATCACGCCGAACAGCAGGATCAGCGCGAACATGCCAGGCATGCCGAGTTCTTCGCCGATGACAGCGGAAATGAAATCGGTGAACGGCTCCGGCAGGTAGAACAGCTTCTGCACACCCTGACCAAGACCTGCGCCATGCACCCCGCCCACCCCGAAGGCGACCATCGACTGCAGCAACTGATAGCCGCTGCCCAGCGGATCGGCCCAAGGATCGACAAAGCTCAGGAAGCGTTTCACGCGATACGGCTCGGCCAGCATGATGATGATACCAACCGGTACCACACTGCCGACCATCAGACTCAGATGCCTTAGCGGTACGCCACCGACGAACCACATGCTCACGCACAGGGCCACCAGCAGCACGGAGCTGCCGAAATCCGGCTGCACCAGCAGCAATACGACTGCGACCAGCAGCACCACCAGCATCGGGGCAAGTCCGGTCGAGAAATATTTCATACGCTCGGGAAAGGCGGTCATGTAGTAGGCCATGTAGATCACCACCACCGGCTTGAGCAGTTCCACCGGTTGCAGGGTCAGTCCGAGCAGCGAGAACCAGCGGCGTGCGCCGTTGATCTCCATGCCGATCCCGGGGATCAGCACCAGCGCCATCAACAACAGTGCAAATCCGAGCAGCGGCATGATCATGGCCTTCCACCAGTCCGCCTCGATACGCGATACGCCCCACATCAGTAGCAGGCCTATGGGCACATACACCGCCCAATGCCCGATGATCCGATAGGCATCACCATAGCGCACTGCCGAAATGCTCATGCTGGAACTGGCCACCATCAACAGACTGGAAGCCAGCATGGCAAGCACGCAGGTCAGCAGCACCGGATCGAAAGGAGCAAGGCGCCTCACGGCTTCTTCTCCAGCGAAGCCACGGCGGCACAGAAACTGCGCCCGCGGTCGGCGTAATCCTTGAACTGGTCCATACTGGCAGCCGCCGGACTGAGCAGCACCGGCAGGTCCAGACTGCTGCGACCGGCCTGCACCACAGCCTCGTCGATATGCGTCACCACGCGGTAGTTCACATCCGCATCTTCAAGCATGGCGGCAAATGGACGCGGATCGGCACCGATGACAAAAGCCAGCGCCACATGCTTCTGCACCTCCGGCATCATGGGCATCAGATCCAGCCCTTTGGTCAGGCCGCCGCACACCCAGATGACCTTGTCGAAGGAGTTGAGAGCGGCCACAGCGGCATCCGGATTGGTGGCCTTGGAATCGTCATACCAGGCCTTGCCGGACACCTTGCCGACATAGCGCAGGCGATGATCCAGCCCGCGGAATGCCGTCAGGGCCTCGGATATCACTGCGGCTGAGACCCCGGCATCGGCAGCGCCCTGCGCGGCCACGGCCAGATTGATCTGCTGATGCTCGCCGCGCACCTTCACCTGATCGATGGCGATCTCATGCACCTTATCCCCGCAGCGCCAGAAGATACGGCGGTTACCAGGTTCACCGAGCAGACCGGCATAGGCCTCGCCACTGTGCTGTACCGCTCCGAAACGCCGCACCTCCACGCCCTTCTCGCCCAGATGCCAGGCTGTGTCGTTCCAGTGCTGATCAACCGGCAGCATCGCGATATCGCCCTGACACTGCTGCTCGAACAAGCGCAGCTTGGCGGCCTCATATTCGACCATACTGCTATGCATATCTGCATGATCCGGCTGGATATTCAACAACACCGCCCAGCTGGGGTGAATACCGCGGCAACGCTCCAGCTGAAAACTGGACAGCTCCAACACCGCACGCGGTGAAAGCTCCGGTTTGGACAGCATATCCAGCATCGGAACGCCGATGTTGCCGCCAATCTCCACCCCGCCCGGTAACACCTCCAGAATCTGGCCCATCAGATGCGCCACGGTGCTCTTGCCGTTGGTTCCGGTCACCGCCATCAGGCTTCCGTGGAAGTTCTCGTGAAAGAAATCGAGATCACCGAGCAGCTCCACACCGGCAGCCTTCGCCTCTTCCAGTGCCGGGTGATGCCATGGGATGCCCGGACTGACAATCAAGCGCCCGAACTGTTTCAGAACACTGCCCTGCAAGGCGCCGCTGCGCAGGGTGCCGGCGATATCCCCGGGCAGCACTGTCATTTTCTCGTCAAAAGCGATGTAGGCAATGTGCCGCGCATCGAGGAAGCGGGCCACCGAGCAACCGGTGCGGCCCATGCCGATGATCGCCACGTCGGGGGAGGAGGTGTTCATAACGTCGCTCATCGCAGCTTCAACGTGGACAGGGCCACGAGTGCCAGAAGAAATGCGATGATCCAGAAGCGGACAATGACCTTGGGCTCGGCCCAGCCCTTGAGTTCGAAGTGGTGGTGGATCGGTGCCATGCGGAACACCCGCTTGCCGGTCAGTTTGAATGAGGCCACCTGCACCATCACGCTGACGGCCTCCAGCACGAACAGGCCGCCGGCAATGGCCAGCAGCAGCTGCTGATGCACTGCGCATGCCACGAAACCGAGCGCACCGCCCAGCGCCAGCGCGCCGACATCACCCATGAACACCTGCGCCGGATAGGTGTTGAACCACAGGAAACCGAGGCATGCCCCGACCATCGCCCCGCAGAAAATGGTCAGTTCGCCAGCACCCGGCACATACGGGATCAGCAGGTAATCGGCGAATGTCGCATGCCCTGTCACATATACGATCACGGCCAACGCGATGGCCACCATGAAGGTCGGCGCAACGGCCAGACCATCCAGACCATCGGTCAGGTTCACTGCATTGGATGAACCGACCAGCACCAGCACGACGAACGGGACGTACCAGATGCCCATATCCCACTGCGTCTTGAAGAATGGGATATCCACCACCGGGGAGGTGAATTGCACGAGCAGATAGGCGGCGATACCACCGATCAACACCTGCATGAACAATTTCCAGCGACCGGCCAGACCCTTCGGATTGGCGCGGATGATCTTCAGGTAGTCGTCGTACCAACCGATCAACCCGTAACCCAGGGTGACGAACAGTGCCAGCCAGATAAATCCGTTTCCCATATCCGCCCACAGCAGCGTGGAGATGGTCAGCACCAGCAGGATCAGGGCGCCGCCCATGGTCGGCGTCCCGGCCTTGGCCAGATGCGTGGACGGACCGTCGGAGCGGATCGGCTGCCCCTTGACCTGATAGGTCTTCATGCGGCGGATGAATCCCGGCCCCATGATCCAGCACAACACCAGCGCAGTGATCAGCGCATACACCGTGCGGAAGGTGATGTACTGGAAGAGGTTGAAGATCGGATACTGCTCGTGCAGCGGATACAGCAGATTAAACAGCATCACCACCCTCCTTCAGAGCATCAATCACCCGCTCCATACGCATGCAGCGACTTCCCTTGACCAGCAGCGTATCGTTTTCGTTCAATCCCATCCCCCGCAGAGCCTTTTCAACCGACCCGACATCATCCATGTGCCGCGCACCGGCATGGCTTGCCGCCAGATACCGCATCTGCGCGCCGAGCAGCAGCACCGCATCCAGGCCATCCACGCGCAGGCCGGCATGCAGTGCTGCCGAATCCCTGCCCAGCTCGGCCATATCGCCGAGCACGGCGATGCGCCGTCCGGAAAGGCTGCGCAGGGTATCGAGCGCTGCCTGCATCGAAACGGGGTTGGCGTTGTAACTGTCGTCCAGCACGGTGCAACCGCCCGTTCCCTTCAGGCTCTTCAAGCGACCGCCCACCGGCTGCCAGTTCTGCATGGCATCGGCCGATTCGCACAACGTGGCGAGACCGAGGCGGATAACGATACTGGCAGCCAGTGCGGCATCTGCAGCCCAGTGCCTGGCCGGCAGGGCAAGCTCGAGTGCCGCCTGTTCTGTGCCGCGCTGCAGACGCACGGCGCAACCGTTCATCTCCCAGCGCACAACGGCATCATCGTCGCTGTCCATATCAAGCAGCATCACACCATCAGGCAGTGTCCTGTTGCCGAGCAGTGCTTTCACACCATGCCCGAGCACAGCACAACCACCGGCTGCAACCGCATCCAGCAGCAAGGCCTTTTCCGCAGCCACACCGGCCAGACTTCCCAACCCTTCGGCATGCGCCGCTGCGATTCCGGTGATCACTGCCACATCGGGGCGGACCATACCGGCCAGGCGCTGCATCTCGCCGGGCTCACTGATGCCGCATTCGATGATGGCGGCATCATCCTCCGTGCTGACACGCAACAGGGTCTGCGGCACACCGATCAGATTGTTGTCGTTGCTGCGCGTGGCCGTCAGACGCAGCCCCTTGTGCTGCAGCATATGTTCAAGCATCGAGCGCAGCGTTGTCTTGCCGTAGGAGCCGGTGATGGCAACCACCGGCAGGGAAAGCTTCTTGCGCCAGCCGCCCGCGATATCGCCGAAAGCCAGCAGAGAATCGCCAACCTCAAGCTGCGGCACATGCATCCCCTGCCAGACGCGCATACCGGCCGAATCGCCGATCAATGCCGAGGCACCCCGCTGCACCGCTTCGGCGGCAAAGGCATGGCCGTCGAAGTTCGGACCGCTCAGGGCCACAAACGCATCTCCGGGGTTGAGCCTGCGGGTATCGGTCGTCACACCGGTGAGCATCACGGGCGGCGCACCGTGCCAGCGCCCGGCGGTGCAGGTTTGCAGGTCGAGGCCGCTCATGCGCATGCCCTGAATTCCGTCATACCGGATTTTTCGTGCAGCGCATCCGATGCGATACCCGCATCGCTCCACGCCAGCCGCCTGCCGCCGATCTCCATGTAGTCCTCATGACCCTTGCCGGCGATCACCAGCACATCACCGGGCTGCATCGCCGCGACCGCCGACTGGATAGCTGATTCGCGATTCAATTCCAGATGCACCTCGGCCGGATACGGGTGCGGCATGCCGGATTCGACCTCCGAGGCGATCAATTCTGGCAGCTCGCCGCGCGGATTGTCCGAGGTCAACCACACCACATCGGCCAGTTGCACGGCGATGCGCCCCATCTGCGGACGTTTTTCGCGGTCCCGCTCGCCACCGCATCCGAACACCACGATCAGATGCTTTTCGGCCAGCCGACGGGCCGATTGCAGACATGCCTGCAGAGCCTCCGGGGTATGTGCATAATCCACATACACCTGCCAGCGACCGATATTCATCGCCTGCATGCGCCCCGGTGGTGCACTGATGCCGGTCAGCAGTTCCGGAAGTTCACTGAAACCCACCCCGGCCTGCATCAGTATCAGGGCCACACAGGCTATGTTCACCGCATGGAATTCGCCCAGCGGGATCTCGTCGATGACCAGCTCTGCATGCTTGCGCTTCAAGCGCAGCATACCCGGCAGCTCCTGTTCCCAGGCCAGTTCCACATCGTCACGGAACAGACCATGCCCGAAACGCGTTGCGCCGCGCGGCAGACGCTCAAGCACGCCTGGCTGGTCGGCATTGCCCACAGCACAGGCCCCGCTTTCAATCACGGATGCGATGAACGATTGCTTGATCGCGGCATAGGCCTCGAATCCGCCGTGATCCTGCAGGTGATCGTGGCCCAGCGTCGTCCATGCAGCACCGCTGAACGGCAGACCGGCAATACGCCCCTGCGCGATACCATGCGATGACACCTCGCAGCACATCGCCGCCACTCCCTGCCGTGTCGCCGCAGCCAGCAATCCATGCAGGGTCAGAAGCGACGGTGTGGTATTGCCGATATCGGCAAAGCTGCCATCTTCACGCACCCAACCCAGCGTACCCACCGCCCAGCTCCTGCCGAAGTGGCGTTGGCAGGCCTCGCGCAACATCCACGCCACGCTGGTCTTGCCGTCGGTGCCGGTGATTCCGAACAAACGGACCTTGGTCTTCTGCGTGGCAAACCAGCGACGCAACAAGGCACCGAGACTCTCCATGTCCGGAAACAACAGCTGCGGCAATGAACTGTCGATCTCATGAACACCCACAACGATCATGCAGGACGCGCCATGTTCTGCCGCAGCCTTCGCATAAACAGCCGCATCCTTGACCGCCCTCGGCATGCACAGAAAAGCTTCGCCCGACCTGATGCTGCGCGAGTCGTCACACATGCCGCAGACCAGTGCATCGCCGCTCAACTCACCGGCACCTGCCGCCAGCTCGGAGAGCATGCGGGCCGGCAGATCGCCGATCATTTCTTTGAGCTCAAGCAGCGGGGCGCGCTTCGTGTCACTCATTGAGCCACACCTCCAACGCACCGTTGCCATCCAGATGACTCAGGGCCACCGGCTTCTGACGCACCACCCAACCCCTGCCGTGCACCTGCAACTGATAGCCGTTCTGCACCGCCAGCCGGCGCACCTCGCGCAGCGATTTGCCGTACAGCGACGGCACCTCGCCCTGATTGCCCGGTTCGGACTTCGGCTGCTCGACCGAAGCCAGCATGCCCTGCCATTGCGATTCCTTCTCGGGGGGCACACCCAGATAGGGTAGCGCAGCCGATGCGATGCGCCGGAAGATCGGTGCCGCCACGGTGCCGCCGTAGATACTGCCCTGCGGCTCATCCACCATCACGGCGATGACCAGCTGCGGATCATCGGCCGGCACAGCCCCTGCGAACACGGCTGTGAACTTACCCTTGGAATATCCGCCCCTCGGCGACGGCTTCTGCGCCGTACCGGTCTTGCCGGCCACGCGATATCCCACCGGCACGGCATTCATACCTGTTCCGTCCGGCCCCGTGGCGTGCTCCATCATGCGCATCACCACGCGCGCCACCTGCTCGCTCATCACGCGATAAGGCGGCTCGACTTCATCGCCATGAATCAACTTCGGAGACACATGCATACCGCCATTGGCTAAAACGGAAAATGCCGCTGCAAGCTGCAACGGCGTCACGGCAATCCCCTGACCGAAGGCAATGGTGGCGGTTTCTACTGGCCCCCAACCATCGAAAGGCGGCAGTATACCCGGAGATTCACCGCTTAAACCGATCCCGGGCCGCTGCCCGAAACCGACAGATTCAAGCATCGTTCCCAATTTCTGCGAGCCGATATCCAGCGCGATCTTGGCAGCACAGATATTACTGGAGCGCACCAGCATACCGGTCATATCCAGCCAGCCTTCGGGATGCACATCGTGGATCACATAATCGGCCACCCGATAACTGCCGTTCTCGCAGTAGATCAGCGAATCTCGCTTCCAGTGATCGGTTTGCAAAGCGGCGGCAGCGGCGAACGGCTTGAGCACCGAGCCCGGTTCGAACATGTCGGTGACCGCGCGGTTGCGCCAGTCCTTCGGACGATAATTGCGGTAGTCGTTCGGGTTGAAGCCCGGCCAGCTCACCATGGCCAGCACTGCACCGTCGGATGGCCGCATCACCACCACCGAACCACCCTTGGCATCCTGCGCCTCGATTCCCTCGGCGAGCGCCGCATAACTCATGCTCTGTATGGTGGCATCGATATACAACTGAACCTTGCCACCCATCTTCGGTTCGTTCAGCCAGCGCGCTCCCGGCAGGTAATGGCCTCGCGCATCGCGCTGCACATGCTTGCGACCCTCCACACCGACCAGTTGATCGTCCTGACTGTGTTCCAGACCTTCCAGACCGTGCCCGTCCATACCGACAAAACCCAGCAGATGCCCGGTGGCCGGGCCAAGCGGGTTGAACCGGCGCCATTCGGTTTCTTCACGAACACCGGGAATATCCAGCGCATCGACGGCACGCGCCCTGGCCGGATCGATCTGCCGGGCCAGCCAGACAAAGCCCGGACGCTTCAGGCTTGCAACCACACGCGTCTCGGGAAGACCCAGTGCCCTAGCCAGCTCCGGAATCCTGTCTTTCGGCACATCCCGACCGACTGCGGCGATGGACGGCACCTGAATACTCTCGGCCAGCACGCGCCCCTGCACATCGAGCACCGGCCCGCGCGGCGCCTGCACCGTGTACTGACGTTCACGCTGCTTGTCGGCCAGATCCTGCAGGCGGTCGGCCTGCACCCATTGCAGATCCACCACGCGCACCAGCAGCAACACCAGACCGAGCACGATCATGCCGGTCAGCGCATCGATGCGGCGACGCAGGAAGATATCCGGCTTACTCACGGGTTCACCACCTGGGCTGCTGTCGGCGGACGCATGCCAAGCTCATTGATCGCCAGCTCGCGCAGGCGCTCGGGACGGGTCAGCATGGCCAGCTCGATATTCAGGCGATTCACCTCATCGCCGGCCTGCTGCACAGCGCGCTGCAAAAGGTTGGCCTCGCCGGCCACCGTCAAACGCTGATGCGCCACAGCCACCTGGGCCGTGGCAAGCATCACCACAGCTAGGCAGAGCAGCAGCCAGGGACGGACAAGACGCGGTGCGGCGGTCATGACAGACGCTCGGCGATACGCAACAAGGCGGAACGACTGCGCGGGTTCACAGCCACCTCGTCGTCTGTTGCGCGAATCGGTTTCTTCTGCACCCAGCGCATGGAGGCCACACGACCGCAGGCGCAGATCGGAAAATCCGGCGGGCAGATGCAGGGATGCACCTCGGCCTCGATCAGATCGCGAACCCTGCGGTCCTCGCCGGAATGGAAAGAGATCACGGCCAGCCGCCCGCCCGGAAGCAGACGACGCATAGCTGCCTTGATGCCGCTGTCGATCTGGCCCATCTCATCGTTTACCCAGATGCGCAGGGCCTGAAAGGTGCGCGTGGCGGGATGCGCGCCGCCGAACCGCCCCTGTTTGGGTACGGCGTGAAACACCACATTCTCCAGCTGGGAGGTGCGCGTCATGGCACCCTCCTGCACAGCCTTGAGAATGGCGCGGGCGATACGCCCGGCAAACCGCTCGTCACCGAAGCGACGGATAATATCGGCCAGCTCGCGCTCGCTGATGCGCTGCAAGCGTTCACACACCGGTTTGCCGCTGCTGCTGTCCATGCGCATATCGAGCGGGCCGTCATTGGAAAACGAGAATCCGCGCCCGGCATCATCCAGCTGCGGGGAGGAAACACCGAGATCGAAACCGACACCGTGCACCTGCCCCCAGCCGGCCGCATCCAGCGCCGCATCCAGATCGGCGAACGCGGCGTGGCGGATACAAAATCGGCCATCCTGCGCAGCCAGCCGCTCACCTTCGCGAACCGCCTCGGGATCACGATCGAGCCCCAGCAGCCGGCCTTTTGGCGACAGGCGTTCAAGCACGGCGCGGGCATGCCCGCCACGACCAAAGGTGGCATCGACATAACAGCCATCGGGATCTGCACAGTAGGCATCAACGAAAGGTTCGAGCAGAACCGGCGCATGGCGGCCCACATCAGGGCTGTGGAGGGCCATTTCTCAGCATGGCCAGATCCAGCTCCAGTTGCGCATCGCGGCGCGTGACGTCCCAGATTTCGAAGTGTCCGGCGCCACCGGCGAACAACACGGTCTTATCCAGACCGGCATACTCCCGCAGGGTCGGCGGCAGAAGAATCCGCCCCTGCTTGTCGGGCAGGCAGGTGACGGCAGGCGACACCACAAAGCGCTCATAACCGCGACGCCATGCATCAGTAGCGGGAAGATTGCGCACCACACTGAGCACATCGCGCTCCCATTCCTTGGGCGGATAGGCATGCAGACAACCGTCGTAATCGCGGGTGATGATGATGGTCTCGTCGCCGTAACGGTTGCGCAGGGTGTCGCGGAAGGAGGCGGGGATATTCACCCGCCCCTTGGCATCCATCGAATTTTTGAACTCACCCTGGAACATTCTGGCTCTACCCTCCCCCGCTAACGCTTCGCGCTAGGGGATGCTTGCAGGTACCTGTTGGGGCATTAACCCACTATTACCCACTTCGCGCCAATATTGCCCATATAAGACTTATTGTCAACCGCATTCCGCCAATAATTCAAAGAGATGGGCTGCCAAACCGAGTAATAAGCAAGGTTTTTCCATATGCAGACTGGGCTGCCGATGGGTGGTTGATAGTGGGTAATAAGTGTCCGGAGCGTCTATACGGAGCGAATTCCGGGGATTTCGGGGGGAAACCGGTGTCATTCAGATGTAACAGCACCGCCCTATTGTTCGCCACCCAGGCGATGCCGTTCGCGGCATGCAAGCCCACAAGGGGGTATAAAATGGCTTTGCACGATCTGCTTCAGAACGACCGGATGGCGATGCTCAAATGGGTCAGCGAGCGCAATGTGCACGTACCGCTTGCCGACCTGGCATTCATGCTCGACCTGAGCCACGACATACTGGCCGGTGCCAACAACGACCCTGTAAACAGCCTTTACGATTACCACGCCGATTGACAGCCTGCCCGCAACATCAGTCCGGGAGGTTCAGATGATCTTCAGCACCACGCCTTCGATCGAAGGCAGAGCAATCAGCGAATACAAGGGCATCGTGGTCGGCGAGGCGATCCTCGGCACCAATATCTTCCGCGACATGTTCGCCGGCATCCGCGACATCGTCGGCGGACGCTCCGGTGCCTACGAAAAGGAACTGGCCAAGGCCAGGCAGATCGCCTTCACAGAGATCGAGCAGCGCGCCGTCGAACTGGGTGCCAACGCCGTGATCGGCATCGATATCGATTACGAGGTGGTCGGCAAGGACGGCAGCATGATGATGGTCAGTATCTGCGGCACCGCGGTGGTGCTCGCTTAGGGCTTGAGTCTTTCGCGGATGGCTTCCACCCGCTTGCGGTTCACCCCGAAATCCGAATGCCCGACGCGCGAGGCCGAGCGGATATGAACAAAGCCGCTTGCCGCATCCCTGCGCAATTCGACATCGTCCACGAAACGGAACAGTCGCGAGGCGAAGGTGGCATGCAGGTAATCATCATCCGCCTGCATGACTGTTCCACCCGCCGATTCAACGGCCCGCCGGACAGCCTGCCAATCGCTTTCAGTCAAAGGCGCGATGGCATGACCGCCATCGCTTGCCGGAGCCTCGCTGTTCACACAGTTCGGCTTGTCGGGACAGGCGCGCAGATGCCCGTCAACCGGCCCGAGCGCCGGCGGTGTCTGCGACTGCCAGCCACGCACGGCAAACAAACCGATCAATACCACTGCAACCACCGCGAGTCCCGTCAACAACATCCTGCCTCCCTTCATGCGCCGGCCTTCGCCGCGCAACACTGCTTGAACTTCCTGCCACTGCCGCACGGGCAGGCATCGTTGCGCCCGATATCGCTCACCCTGCAATCGCCATCCACATAGCACCAGCGCCCGCCTTCGCGCACGAAGCGGCTGGTTTCATGCAGCATCTTCGCCTTGCCGCGATCCATAAAGCCGGCGATGAACTCAACCTCGCCGCCACCACCCCCTGATTGCGCACGCACGATCTGCAGGCCGATCCAGTGCAACTGCGTGCCGCCCAGCGAGCCTGCCTGCGGGCGCGTGGAGGCATGCCATGTGGCATAAAGGTAGTCGTGCCGCCCCAGCACGTAGGCGGTGTAGCGCGAACGCATCAGGGATTCTGCATCGGGCGCGGAACAATCAGCAAAATAGCGCGCGCAGCAGGCATCTTCCGGACGCCCCGAACCGCAGGGGCAGCAGCCCGTCGCAGCACCGGTCATATCGGAGCTTTACAGAGGCTGGCTGGAATATTCGGCCCGCAAGCGATGCGTGGCCCCTGCTGCCAGCTGCACGACATCGTCGGCGGCATTGGTGGTTTCCACACAGAGCATCTTCAGATAGCCGGATGGACCCAGATCACCCATCTTTTCGGCGGTCTTGTCCCACGGATTCCATACCACCATGGATGCGCTTCCGGAGCTCTTGATGACGATCCTGCGATCCATGTCCGGATCGATGATCTCGGCCTGATCGCCCGTTCCCAGATAGATGCGGTCGGTCTCTTCGGTAAGAGCCAGATTGCCGGACTGACGCTTGCGATTGCCGCCATCCATCTTATCGATGTATTCGCAATCGTGCAGTCCTTCGACATGCACATGGCTCACATCGCCGACCTGAAAATAGGTATGCAGGGCTTCACCCAGCGTGAACGGAGTGCTGCCGAGGTTGGTGGTTTCCATGTCGATGGAGATACTGCACCCGACCGTCACATGCAGCTGAACGCGCAGTGCATGAGCGCACTGCTGACGGGTCTTTTCGCTCTCCACCATCTCGAAGCTGATGCTGGTCGCGCCATCATCCAGTGCCCTGGAGGCCACCGGCTTCCAGTCCACGGTGCGCGCCGGACCATGCCCCGGCAGGGAAGCATCGGAGATATGCGGCCCGAACCACGGCCAGCAGATCGGCACGCCGCCGCGCAGCGATTTACCCGGTGCATATTTGGCCGCATCCGACATCCAGATGATCGGCTTCTGGCCGCGGGTGCGGAAGCTGAGCACATGTGCGCCCTGCAATGCGATGGCAGCCTCACCGAGGTCGTTGTGAATCTCGGCGACCGGCATACCCCCGGGACCGTCCACAAACACCAGACCACCCTTGATACCGAACTGCTTATTCAACGCTTGCAACGCACTCATTTCCCTCTCCCTTGGCGTGAACAGTCTGAAAACCTGTTTGAGCATACAACGCGGGCGGGCGAAAACAACAGGGGCTAGACTGGCAGCTCCTTCAGCTTCGCTCGGTCTGTGGCCAGCAACATGTACACCGCAGGCACCACGAACAGCGTGAACAGCGTGCCGATGGAAAGTCCGGTGAAGATCACGATTCCCATCGCCTGCCGCCCTGCCGCACCCGCACCGCTGGCCATCACCAACGGCAGCACACCGAGCACCATCGCGGCCGTGGTCATCAGGATCGGACGCAGGCGGATCGCCGCCGCCTCCTCAATGGCTTCGCGCTTGCTCTTGCCGGTCAGCTGAAGATCGTTGGCGAACTGCACGATGAGGATGCCGTGCTTGCTGATCAGCCCCATCAGCGTCACCAGACCCACCTGCGTGTAGATATTGATGGTTGTCACACCCAGATTGATGAATAGCAGCGCACCCATCAGCGCCATCGGCACCGACACCAGAATCACGATCGGATCCCGGAAGCTGTTGAACTGAATAGAGAGCGCCAGAAACACAATGACAATGGCGAACATCATGGTGAACACAAAGCCGCCGGATTCCTGCATGAACTGCCGCGACTGGCCGGAATAATCCACCGAATAACCCGACGGTGCGACCTCTTTGACTGCATTGCGCATGAAATTCAGCACCTGCTCCTGCGACACACCCGGCGCATACACGCCCTGAATGGTCGCCGAATTCAACTGTTGGAAGCGATTGATGGATTCCGGCACCACCTCGTGCGAAATCGTCGCCACGGTAGAGGCAGGAATCACCGTCCCGTCGGCAGCACGGATATAGTAATCCAGCACCTGTTCCGGATTCTGCCGGTGCGCCTGCAACACCTGCGGAATCACGCGGTAGGAGCGCCCTTCAATCGAGAAATAATTCACATAACCGCCGCCGAGCGCCGCGCCCAGCGCATTGCCCACATCGCGCTGGGTAAGTCCGAGCGTGCTGACCAGATCGCGATCCACCTGCAGTGTGGCCTGCGGCTTGTCGATCTTCAGATCGGAATCGATAAAGAAGAACATACCCGATGCCTGCGCCTTGCCCACAACCTGACTGGCCACCTCGTTGAGGCTTTCGAAATTCTCGGTGGTCTTGATCACAAACTGTAGCGGCAGACCACCGGCTCCCGGCAGCGAGGGAAACTGGAAGGCGGCGATATGCGCACCGGCAATGGTGCTCCACTTCTGCTGCAGTATCCCCATCAATTCGGCAGCCGAGCGTTCACGCTGATCCCACGGCTTGAACAACACGCCGCCGATACCCTGATTGATGGTCGGCATGCCGGTCAGCTGGAACATCTGGTCATACTCCGGCAGTTCCTTGGACAGATCGAACACCTGCCTGGCATACAGCTGCATCTGCTGCGCCGTGGCGTTCGGTGCTCCCTGCATATGTGCCGCCACCAGCCCCTGATCCTCCTGCGGCGCGAGCTCGGACTTGGCGGTGGAAAACAGGTACACCGTGATGAAAAGCAGCAGCACGCCCATCACCACCTGCACCACCCAGGTATCCAGCGAGCCATGCAGGCGGCGCTGATAGCCTTGGTGCAACCGGCTGAACACGGCATCGATCTTGTGTACCAGCCAGGTGTCTTCCTGCTCTTTTCTAAATATCCGCGAGGCCATCATCGGCGAGAGGGTCAGCGCGATAATGCCCGAGATGGTCACGGCCCCGGCCAAAGTGAAGGCGAACTCGCCGAACAGAGCACCGGTCAGCCCCCCCTGATATCCGATTGGAACATAAACCGCGATCAGCACCACGGTCATGGCAATGATCGGGCCGCCCAGTTCGCGCGCGGCCAGCAGCGCGGATTCAAACGGTGTTTTATGCTCTTCCCTCATATGCCGGTCAACGTTCTCGACCACGATGATCGCATCGTCCACCACCAGTCCGATGGCCAGCACCAGAGACAGCAGGGTGAGCAGATTGATGGTGTAATCCAGTGCCTGCATGATCTCAAACGCCCCGATCATGGACAACGGAATGGCAATCACAGGCACCACCACGGCGCGGAAGTTGCCGAGGAACAGGAACACCACCGCCGTCACGATCAGCAGCGCCTCGATCAGGGTTTTCATCACCTCGTCAATCGAGCTGTGGATGAACTTCGTACCGTCATAGACGATCTCGCCGGTCAGTCCCGTCGGCATCTGGGCCTGAATATCCGGGAAGGCGGCGCGTACGCGGTCGATCACCTCCAGCACATTGGCATCGGGTGCGACTTTCACACCGATAAACACCGAATCGCGCCCGCCGAAGGCCGTGGTCAGGTTATAGTCCTCCGCTCCCAGCACCACATTGGCTACATCCTCAAGGCGCACGATGGTGCCGTCCTGCTGACGGATCACCAGTTGCTTGAACTCGTCCACCGAGTGCAGGCTGGTGGCTGCGGTCAGTTCCACACTGACCATCTGCCCCTTGCTGGTGCCGAGTGCGGTCAGGTAGTTATTGCCGGCCAGCGCCGCATACACATCCGCTGCCGTGATGTTCAGTGACGCCATACGCTCCGGATCGAGCCATGCACGCAGTGCGAACTGACGGGCGCCGATAATATCGGCACGTTGCACGCCCTCGATCCCATCCAGCTGCGGCTTGACCACCCGCAGCATATAATCGGTCAGGTTGTTATTGGGCAAATCCTTGCTGAAGAAGCCCATATACATCGAAGCCACGGTTTCGCCGACCTGCACCGAGATCACCGGCTGCTGAGCCTCGGCGGGCAACTGGTTGCGCACAGCATTCACCTTGCTGCTGATATCGGTGAGCGCTTTATTGGCGTCGTAGTTCAGACGAAGTGTGGCGGTAATCGTCGAACTGCCGCTCACACTCACCGAGGACAGGTAATCGATACCGCCGGCCTGTGCGATGGCTGTTTCCAGCGGCTGGGTGATAAAGCCGGCCACGGTCTTCGCATCCGCGCCGTAGTAAGCAGTATTCACGGTGATCACTGCATTCTGCGTTTCGGGGAACTGGCGCACCGGCAGCAATTTGATGGCCTGCAGACCGAGCACCAGGATCAGCAGACTGATGGTGGTGGCCAGCACGGGCCGGCGGATAAACAGATCGGTGAAGTTCTTCACAAAATAGCCTTATTGTTCCTGCGGAGCCGGATCGGACTCGAAGGCAGGCTGCACGCTATTATTCACGATCAGCGGCGTGCCGTTCTTCAGCTTCATCTGCCCGCTGGTCACCACAAGATCACCTTCGTTGATACCGCTCTCCACAACGATCTGGTCGCCGCGTGTCAGTCCGGTTTTGACGAACACCTGTTCGGCCAACGGCATGGCCGGCTTGCCATCAGCCGACGGCTCAGCAGCAGCCTTCCCTTCAGCGGGCTTGGCCGGACGCGCCAGAAACACGGTCGAACCATAGGCATTAAACGAAATCGCAGTCTGCGGCAAGGTCAACAGGCTGCGACTTTCGCCGACCTGCACGCGCACCTCGGCATACATGCCGGGCAGCAGTTCGTCCTTCGGGTTATCCACCTTCGCTTCGATGCGCACATTGCGGGTACTTGCATTCACCCGGCTATCAATCGCACTGATTTCCCCGATGAAATCGCGACCTTTGAAAGCGTCGCTACCCAGCAGCACACGCTGTCCCACCTTCAACTCGGCGACCTGCCGCTGCGGCACACTGAAATCCACCAGAACCGGATTGTTGGCCTGCAGACTGACCAGCACCTCACCCTGCCGGACATACTGACCGGGACTGAGCGCGCTGACTCCCAGGCGACCGGCAAACGGGGCACGGATATGCATCTTGCCCAGCACGGCACGCAGACGCGCAGCCTCGGCCTGTTTCACTTTTACATCGGCCGCATCCAGATCCAGCTGAGCCTGACTGACCGCCTGCACCTTGAACTGCGCCTTGTCGCGCTCGAAGATACTCTTTGCAAGCTCCGCTGCGGCCACGGCTGCATCCAGCTGTGCCTGCTCTTCATCGGCATCCAGTTCGATCAACAGCTCTCCGGCCTTGACCGCATCACCGGATTTGAAGTGCAGCGCCTGTACCGTTCCGGCTATCTCTGCGACGACCTCCACGCCATTTCTGGCGCGCAGCGTGCCGACCGAACGAATCTCCGGCTGCCAATCCTGCACACCCGCCACCATCGTGGTCACCGTGGCGGGCGGCAGGCCGTTGCCGGCCAGCCATTTGCCCATCATGTAGGCCCCGAACATCCTGTAGCCGACCAGCAATGCAAAGCAGGTGCCGACAATCGCCAGCATGATCAACATGCGCTTTTTCATGGTCTGTTCTCCGTCATTGCATGGGTTTGGTTATCTGTTTTTTCTGTCGAAACTTCATTCCACCAGCCACCGCCCAGCGCATGAATCAGCGCTGCGGAGTCGGCAAAACGTGCAGCCGATGCCAGTGTCCGGGCGATGCGCGCCTGCTGGTAATCCTGGCTGGCATTGAGCAATTCAAGCTGACTGGCGGCACCGGCCGCATACTGCCGGCGCAACAGTTCAAGCGATTCCTGCGCAGCGTTCTCCGCATCCTGTTGCAGGCGCAGGCTCTGCCCGTCCATCTCCAGCGCCAGCAGGGTGTCGGCGACATCACGGAAGGCGCCCAGCACCGTATTGCGGTAGTTCGCTCCGGCCTGCTCGAAAGCCGCCTCGGCACCGCGCTTCCTGGCACGCAATTCGCCACCATGGAACAATGGCTGCACCAGCCCCGCTCCGGCATCCCACACCGTGCTGCCACCCTTGAACAGATTGGCCACGGTGCGCGACTCACTGCCGAAGCTGCCGGTCAGGGTGATGCGCGGATAAAGGTTGGCCGTGGCCACGCCGACATTGGCATTGGCCTGATGCAGCATCGCCTCGGAGGCCAGGATATCGGGCCGCTGGCGCACCAGCTCGGAAGGCAGGGACAGCGGCAGTTCGGCGGGCAGAGTTAATTCGGCGAGGGTGAACTCGGGCAGGCTGCTTTCCGAAGGCAGATCGCCGACCAGAACATTCAACAGATGCCGGTTCTGCTGCAATTGCTTACGCAACGACGGCAGAGCCGTGCGCACCTGCGCAAGCCGGCTGCGCTGGGCCAGCACAGAGGATTGCGCCACAGCGCCAAGCGCAAAGCGCTGCTCGATCATTTCCAGCTGCGCCCGGGAATCTGCAATGATGCTGTCTGTCGCGGCAATCTGCTCACGCAACGAGGCTTCCTGCACAGCGGCGGTAACGATATTGGCCGCCAGTGTCATGCGTGCCGCCTGTATCTGGTATTTCTCGTAGTCCACCTGCGCTTCGAGCGTTTCGAGATAGCGCGTGCTGGCCCCGAACAAGTCGATGCCGTAACTCACCGATACCGAGGCGTTGTGCAGGGTGTAGGTGCGCGAGGTTCCGCCGAACGATGTGCCGGAAATCTTCTTGCGCGAGCTCGAGGCATTGGCATCCACACTCGGCACCAATACCGCGCCGACCTGCGAATTGAGGTTTTCCTGCACCTCGCGCAGGCGTGCCTTGGCTGCCACCACTGTCAGACTGTTGTCCAGACCGCGCGCTATCAGCGCATTCAGTTTTTTCGACTTGAACATCGTCCACCAGTCGGCGGATACGGCGGCCCCCGCAACAAATTTCTGCCCGGATTCACTCTCCGCCTTCAGATCGGCAGACGAATAACTATCGGTTTTCGGGGTATCCGGGGATTTGAAATCCGGGCCCATCACGCAGGCGGACAGGATGAAAGCGGTCAGCAATCCAATCGGGCGTAGCATCGTCATACCCTCAACCCCTCATGCAACAAATCGATGACAGCCTGCAGCCTTTCCTCAAGCACATCCAGCGGCTCATGCATGAAGATCGGCACGCAGAACATGATGCTGGCCATGAAGATGGAGGCCGCAGAGCGCCTGGCGGGCTGACCGCGGAATTCGCCGCGCTCGATGCCGCGCTGCACGATGGCCTCCAGCCAGTCGATGGCGCGCTCGTCGTAGCGATTCAGCACATCGCGGTGACGCTCGGTGATCAGCTGCACCAGTTCATGCAGATGCGAACCGCCGCAACTGAAGGCATGCGTAAAACGCAGCCGGGCGAAAAGGTACTGGCGCAACTGCTCGATGGCAGGAAGCAAGGTATCGGTGGCTGTTTCGCAGGCGATGGATTTTTCCTCCAGCTTCTGCTGCACACCGGCGATGGCGATGGCTTCCTTGCTTTCGAAATAGCGGTACACATTGCCGCTGCTCATGCCGCAATCGCCCGCAATCTCGGCGATGGTGGTCTTGCCGTAACCATAGTCGGTGAAGCGCCGCGCTGCGGCATCGAGAATCCGGATTCGAATACTGTCTTCCTGCATGGCGAGAGTGTACATGCCTGAAAAATGAACGCAAACGGAATTCTTCAACATTCACACAAAACATCTACGGGCTCATGGTGTGGCATCGTTCTTTCTTAATGATAATCAACCAGTGCATACTGGTGCAGCTCATGGCAAGGAGTCGCAAGCATGATCCAGATATCCGAGATATTCCCGTGGGACGACAACTTCGGAACCGGGATTGAGATCATCGATGAACAGCACAAGAAGCTGGTCATGCTGGTCAACAAGCTCGCCATGAAGATCGCCACCGACTCGGGCGAGCTGACCATCAACCAGGTACTCGATGAACTGACCGACTACACCATCTACCATTTTGACTCGGAAGAGAAAATCTGGCTGCAGTATCTGCCCGTCGACACATTGACCACGACGCACCAGGAAACCCATCGGGACTTCGTGGATGAGATCAGCAAGGCCAAGGGAGAACTCGGCAATCTCAGCAATATCGAGATCATTGATGACGTGCTTTCCTTCCTCACCCACTGGCTGGCCTTTCATATCCTCGATACGGACAGACATATGGCAAAGATCATCATGGCCGTGCAACAGGGCATGACTGCAGAGCAGGCCAAGTCGCATGCGGCGGATGAGATGAGTGGCGGAACACGACTGCTGGTCGAGGCCATCCTCAAGATGTACGACTCGCTCTCCTCTCGTACGCTGGATCTGATCCGCGAGATCGCGCAACGACAGCGCGCCGAGCAAAAGCTGCAACTCTCGAAGAACGTCATCGACAGCAGCATGGAGGCCATTTTCATCACCGATGCCGATGGGCTGATCATCGATGCCAACCCGGCCTTTTGCAGCGATGTGGCCATCGATCCCGCACAACTCGCAGGCCGTGACATCCGAAGCATCAAGCCATCGTTATTTAACAGCCGTGAGGATGGAACCGACACATGGTCCCTGGCCAGAGATAATGGCCACTGGGGCGGTGAAGTCGTGCTGATCAACGGACAGGGGGATTCGGAGGCCGTGTGGCTGACCTTATCCACCGTCAGGGATGCGCAGGAAAATATCGAGAACTTCGCCGGCGTACTCACCTCCATCTCGCAACTGATCCAGCGGCAGCATGTTCTGGAGCTGGAAGTGAACCACGACAGGCTCACCGGCCTTCCCAACCGGCGTCTGCTTGAAGACCGCCTGAAGCTCGCCATCGCCCACCATGCGCGGAACAAACGACTTCTGGCTGTCTGCTTCATCGATCTGGACGGATTCAAGGCGGTGAACGACACACTGGGCCACGATGCCGGCGACGAATTGCTGCGTGTTGTTTCCCGTCGGTTATCCGACCTGCTGCGGTCGGAAGACACTGTCGCCAGACTGGGCGGAGACGAATTCGTCATCCTGCTCGGCGATCTGGTCAGCAAAGAAGATATTGAACCCCTGCTCGGCAGGATCTTGAACACGATCGAACAACCCATCCCGATCGGGCCCGATGAGGCTCATGTTTCCGCCAGTATCGGCGTCACCCTGTATCCCGCAGATAACAGCACACCGGAAGGCCTGCTGAAACATGCTGACGAGGCGATGTATGCCGCCAAGCATGCCGGCAAGTCCCGCCACCATGTATGGTCCGACGGGTGATATACAAAACCGCCCATAGCCATCATTGCCTGTAAGTCCGTACACTCGACAGCCGACCAAGGGCTGAACAGGAGCTTGCAATGCGAACATGGAAAAATCCGGACGACGATGAATTGCGCGCGTTATTGCAAACGTCCAGAACCATCGCCGTGGTCGGCTGCCATCCCGATCCGGACCGCGCCAGCCACCGCATCGCGGCCTTCCTGATCGAGCAGGGTTACAACGTCATCCCCGTGCATCCGCAAGCGGACACCATCCTGGGCTGCAAGGTGTACCCCGCACTGGCCGACATCCCCGAAGCGGTGGACATCGTGAACGTGTTCCGCAAGCCGGAGTCCACTCCGCCCGTCGCCGAAGCCGCCGTCTCCATCCACGCCAAAGCCCTGTGGCTGCAACAGGGTATCGTCAACGAGGATGCATACAAAGTCGCCACCGCAGGCAACCTGACCTGCATCATGGACCTGTGTATCGCCACCATGCACCGCCTGCTGCTGCGCTGATACCCATCCGGTGACCTTGCTTAAAAGGGTAGTGCCCTATTCAGTGATGTTCCTTTCGTTCATGGATGGGAATGAAAATTTCCTTGCGCCTTAGGAATGGCAAGGAGAAATGGTAAGGCCCAAGGTGGGTTGTAACGGACAAGCCATGAATGCTGCAATCACTGCGGTCTAGGTTTGACTACGCTCGGGCAAAACCCAATCCGGGCGCGGGTAGTGGCAGGTATAGCCGCCGGGAGTCAGCTGCAGATAATCCTGATGCTCAGGCTCGGCTTCCCAGAAATCCCCCACGGGTTCAACCTGCGTCACCAC
The DNA here is from genome assembly GCA_002779605.1 of Zetaproteobacteria bacterium CG06_land_8_20_14_3_00_59_53. Lineage (GTDB taxonomy): Bacteria > Pseudomonadota > Zetaproteobacteria > Mariprofundales > Mariprofundaceae > UBA1543. The sequence goes on from PEWE01000030.1 coordinate 173,372, forward strand.
CTTGCCCGGCCACAGGCCGCTGGCATTCACATCGGCAATGGTCTCTTCGGCCACCTGCTTCTGTTGTTCATTGGTATAATAAATAGCAGAGCGATAGGACAAGCCGACATCATTGCCCTGCCGGTTCACCGTGGTCGGGTCGTGAATCCGGAAAAAGAACTCCAGCAGCTTGCGATACGATAACACTTCAGCATCAAAGATGATCTCAATGCCCTCGGCATGGGTGCCATGATTGCGATAGGTGGCATGGGGAACATCACCACCCGTATACCCCACCCTGGTAGAAATCACACCGGGTATTTTGCGGATCAGATCCTGCATACCCCAGAAACATCCCCCTGCCAAAACCGCGCGCTGATGCATCATCTGCTTACCGTCCTTAGAGTCGAATGACTATCCTGCCGCCAAAAGAGAAATAGGAGCAAGTTATGCTTTCCGGTTTCTGCATATTGCACCAGCACTGGATTCATTTCAGGTTATGAAAAGTAGCTAGCAGTCCGTCGGACTTGATTCGCGCCATATACTTATGTCACTTCTGATTACCAGATGATCTTCCGGCAACCATTCATCCAGTGACGAAGGCAATCAATACGACGTACCGCGATCCAGTGAAGAAAGTAAAAAAGGGGAGCCGAAGCTCCCCTGTTAAACGTGATTCTAAATCACTCAGATGTGAATCGCGCGACCTTCGGAATCAAGCACTGATTCGTGGATCATCTCGGAGAGCGTCGGATGCGGGAACATATGATGTGCGATTTCCGCTTCTGTGGTTTCGAAGGTACGGGCCAGTTGCAGGGAGACGATAAGCTCCGTGGCTTCGGCACCCACAATATGCGCCCCCAGAAGTTCACCGGTCTCGGCGTGGAAGATGGTCTTCACCATGCCCTCGGTCTCAGCCAGACCCATGGCCTTGCCGTTCGGGGCATAGGACATGCGGCCGATCTTCACAGGGATGCCCTCTTCCTTGCACTGGTTCTCGGTCTTGCCGCATGAACCGACCTGCGGCTGGCAGTAGGTGCAACCCGGCACATTACCGTAATCCACCTTGTGCGGATGACCGCCGGCGATGGCCTCGACGCAAACGATGCCTTCATGCGATGCCACATGCGCCAGAGCCGGCGCACCGACCACGTCCCCGATGGCATACACGCCAGGATGATCGGTACGATACCAGTCATCCACGGCGATGGTGTTGCGCTCGATCTGCATGGAGGTGTTCTCGGCGCCGATATTTTCCGTATTGCCGATCACGCCGACTGCGACCAGCACGCAATCTCCCTCGATGGTTTCAACCTTACCCTTGGCCTCGTATTCGACGACACCCTTGGTCTTCACCTTTTTGGCGGACTTCACCATCGCGCCGGTGATGATCTTGATGCCGTTCTTTTTAAACGAACGGTCCACCACCCTGGATATCTCATGATCCTCCAGCGGCAGGATCTGCGGGGCGGCCTCGATGACTGTCACCTCGGAACCCATGGCATTGTAGAAATAGGCGAACTCCATGCCGATGGCACCGGAACCGATGACCAGCAGCTTCTTCGGCAGCTTCTCCATGGAAAGGGCTTTCTTGTAGGTGATGACGGTTTCGCCGTCCACTTCCATGCCGGGGAAGGCACGTGCGCGCGCGCCGGTCGCCACGATCACATGTTTCGCGGTGACCTGTTTTTCGGCACCGTCTGCGCCCTTGACCATCAGCTTGTTGCCGGCGGCGAAGGATGCGAAGCCCTCGATATGGGTGATCTTATTCTTCTTGAACAGGAAGCTGATACCGCCGGAGAGCTTGTTGGCGATGCCACGGCTGCGCGCGATTGCCGCATCCAGATCCGGCTTGGTCTTGTTCACGCCGATGCCCAGCTCGTCGCCGTGGTGCTCGATGACATTGATGATCTCGGCGGTGCGCAGCAGGGCCTTGGTCGGGATACAACCCCAGTTCAGGCAGATGCCGCCCAGATGGGTGGACTCGATGCAGGCGACCTTCAGGCCGAGCTGCGCGGCGCGGATGGCGGCCACATAACCGCCGGGGCCTGCGCCGATCACCACCACATCGTATTCGCCATCGGCATTGAACACGCCTGCAGGCTTCAGATTCAGTTCGTGTTCGTCATCCTCATGCGCAGGAGCGGCAGCCAGTGTTTCCACGACCTGCTGCGGCGATACGGGCGCTTCTGCGGCCGGTGCCGCGGCAGGCGCGGCAGCCATGGCGCTGCCATCCGGCATGTAGTCCGCGGGGATATCCTCTCCGTCTTCGGCGATCACCGCGATCGGTGCACCCACCGTGACCAGCGAGCCTTCCGGCGCGAGGATCTTGTGCAGCACACCTTCATCGACGACCTCCATCTCCATGGTGGCCTTGTCGGTCTCTACCTCAGCCATCACCTCGCCGGAGGAAAGCTCATCGCCTTCCTTCTTCAGCCAGCGGACAATCTTGCCCTCGGTCATGGTCGGTGAAAGCTGGGTCATGTAAACGTCAATCGGCATAATGAATCCTCAATAGCTTGTCCGCGAAATCGCACGGGCCGAGCCCATGCGTCCGCAGTGTTGTGTTAGATCAGCACGCTGGCGGGGGTTTCGATGTGCTTCTTCAGCGCGGCAAGGAATTCGGCACCCACGGCCCCGTCCACCACACGGTGGTCGCAGGACAGTGTCAGGCTCATCATCTTCTTCACCACCACCTGGCCGTTCTCCACCACGGCGCGGTCTTCAGTGCCGCCCACGGCCAGAATCGCACCCTCGGGCGGATTGACGATGGCCGAGAACTTCTTAATGCCGTACATCCCCAGATTGGAGATTGAGAAGGTGCCGCCGGTATATTCCTCGGGCTTGAGTGCGCCTTGGCGTGCCTTGGTAGCCAGCTCCTTCACTTCGTTGGAAATCTCCACGATGCCCTTCTGCTCGGCGAAACGCACTACCGGCGTGATCAGCCCGCCGTTGATGGCCACGGCCACCGAGATATGCGTGTGCTTGTGCTGCAGGGTATGCGTATCGGTCCACGAGGCATTGGCCGCCGGCACATCGACCAGCGCCTTGGAAACGGCCTTGATGATGAAATCGTTCACCGAAAGCTTGAACGAACCGTTGGCCGCCTCATTGAGCTGCGCACGCAGGTCCATCAGGCGATCCATGGCGGCATCGATGGTCAGATAGAAATGCGGCACATGCTGCTTGGATTCGGTCAGACGACGGGCAATGGCTTTGCGCATCATGGAATTCTCGACGCGCTCGTACTCGTCCTCATGATAGGGCATGGGGCCTGCCGGCAACGGACGAACCGGAGGAGCGACAAAGCCGGCCGCGCCGGCGCCGAGGCTGATGCCGCGCTTACCGGCCATATCCACATCGGCCTTGGTGATGCGTCCGCCGGGGCCGGTGCCGGTGATGGCTGCCAGATTGATACCCTTCTGTTTGGCCAGCCTGCGGGCCAGCGGGCTTGCCTTGATGCGACCGCCACGGGGCGCGGGGGCCGGAGCCACAGGATCTGATGCAGCCACAGGTGCAGGCGCTGCTGCAGGAGCGGGGGCAGCTGCGGCTGCAACAGCTGCAGGGGCCGGCTGTGCGGCAGGTGCCTCAGCTTGCTGCTTGCCGGCATCCGGCTTGTAATCGGCAGGAATCTCTTCGCCGTCATCGGCGATCACCGCGATCGGCTGTCCGACCGGAACCAGCGAGCCTTCCGGAGCAAGGATGGCGTGCAGCACGCCTTCATCAACGACCTCCATCTCCATGGTCGCCTTGTCGGTTTCCACCTCGGCCATCACATCGCCGGAGGTCAGCGTGTCGCCTTCCTTCTTCAACCAGCGGGCAATCTTGCCCTCGGTCATGGTCGGCGACAGCTGGGTCATAAATACATCAATCGGCATAATTTATCCTCGGTCCCTTTGACCACGAAGGGAGCGAAGCGGTTTACCGGACTTCATATCCCTGGTGGTGAACAGAATGTCTGTTATCAGGCGCGGTGGCAGACCACGCGGGCGGCTTCAACGATGTCGGCCACACTGGGCAGCGTCATGCGCTCAAGATTGGCGGCATAGGCCATCGGCACATCCTTGCCGGTGACGCGCGCCACCGGGGCATCCAGATGATCGAAACCCTTCTCCATGATGCGTGCCGAGATCTCGGCGCCGATACCGGCAAAACGCCAGCCTTCTTCGGCCACCACGCAACGATTGGTCTTGGCCACCGAGGTCAGGATGGTGTTCTCATCCAGCGGCTTGATGGTGCGCGGATCGATGATCTCGGCCTGAATACCCTGCCTGGCCAGTTCTTCGGCCGCCTGCAATGCAAAGCCGGTCATGCGCGAATGCGCCACGATGGTCACATCCGAGCCGGCGCGTTTGATGTCGGCCTTGCCCAGCGGAATGATGTATTCCTCATCCGGCACTTCGCCGATATCACCGTAATTGATCTCGTTCTCGATGAAGCAGACGGTATCGTTGTCACGGATCGCCGCTTTCAGCAGACCCTTGGCATCGGCCGGATTGGAAGGCATCACGACCTTCAGGCCCGGCACGTTGGCCAGCCAGTTCTCCAGCGACTGCGAATGCTGCGAACCCACGCGCGCGGCAGAGCCGCCCGCGCCGCGAAACACCATCGGCACGCTGTACTGACCGGCCGACATATACTTCATCTTGGCAGCTGCGTTGACGATCTGGTCGAGTGCCAGAATCGCAAAGTTCCAGGTCATGAATTCGATGATCGGACGAAGTCCTGCCATCGCGGCACCCACGCCGAGACCGGCAAAGCCAAGCTCGGTGATCGGCGTATCGATCACACGCTTCGGACCGAACTTCTCCAGCATGCCCTGACTGACCTTGTAGGCGCCGTTGTATTCGGCCACCTCTTCACCCATCAGGAAGACGCGCTCGTCGCGCGCCATTTCCTCGCACATGGCCTGATTCAATGCTTCACGGTATGTGATTTTCGACATGCTCAACCCACCTGTCCGGGATAGGGATACGCACCCTCAATCGGATCGGTATACACATCCGTCCAGATTTCTGCGGCGTCGGGCTCCGGCATATCCTCGGCAGCCTTGGCAATTTCGGCGACCTGCTTCTTGATGTCGCGGTCCTTGTCTTTGAAATCGGCTTCTGTAGCCAGACCTGCTTCGATCATCTGCACCTGCAGACGGGCGATCGGGTCGCGCCCGGTACGCCATTCGTCCACTTCCTGACGCGAACGGTAGGTCGCCGGATCGGACATCGAATGGCCACGGTAACGATAGGTGATGGCCTCGACAATGATCGGACCTTCACCGGAACGGGCATGCTCGATGGCTTCGCTCATCTTGCGCTCCACTTCCAGCACATCCATACCGTCGATATGCATGCCCGGCACCTTGAAGGAGATACCGCGCTTGAACAGATGGGTTTCCGCCGAGGCGCGGGAAAGCGAGGTGCCCATGGCGTACTGATTGTTTTCCACCACGAACACGACCGGCAACTTCCACAGCGAGGCCATGTTCAACGATTCGTACACCGCGCCCTGATTGATGGCGCCGTCGCCCATGAAACACAGGGTGACGCGCCCGTCGTCGCGGTAGCGGGAGGCGAAGCCGAAGCCCAGCCCGATCGGCACCTGCTCGCCGACGATACCGTTACCGCCCGCGAAGTTCAGGTTGGAGTCGAACATATGCATCGAACCACCCTTGCCCTTCACGATGCCGCCTGCGCGACCGAGCAGCTCGGCCATGATGGCTGTCGGATCGGCACCACGCGCCAGAATATGGCCGTGATCGCGATAGCCGGTCATCATGTAGTCGGTCGGCTGCGCGGCATGTTCCACACCCACACACACAGCTTCCTGGCCGTTGCAAAGATGGCAGAAGCCACCGATTTTTTTCAGGCCGTAGAGCTGCCCCGCCTTCTCTTCGAAACGGCGGATGAACAGCATGGAATCGTGCATGGCGTGCAGGGTTTCGGCGCTGTAGTCGCGACCTTCGTGGGTCAGGCCCGGAGCGGCCTTGGATGTCTTGCTTTGTTTCGCGGACATGAACACTCCCTGTAAGCTTTGGGGGCGCATCATGCCTCACCGGAATCACAGCGGCAACCTGAGTTGAAAAAAGGAATATCCATAATTGCGACAAGGATCACAGTTTTTGGCCGCTCCATGGACATATTGAGCCTTCCCACCCGGCGGCCTTGCTGCCATCCCCTTCCGTCGGCATACCGCCGGGTGGCAGATTTCAAGCAACCGCAAGTATAGCCGGAGCATACACAGCGAGGAGAGCACCATGGCGCGCACATTACGATTCCACAAAGGCGACATCCTGATGCAACAGGGCGATGTCGGCGAAGCTGCCTACCTGATTCAGGAAGGATGGCTGCAGGTGTGCCGTAATCACATGGGTAAGCGTCAGCTGACCTCGCGGCTGGGGCCCGGCGAGATCGCCGGCGAACTGGCCCTGACCGGTGCATCCAACAAGCGCACGGCCACGGTGCGTGCACTGACCGATGGCAGTGCCGAGATCATCGACCGCGGCAGCCTGATCCGTCTGGTCAACGGTCCGGGCAACCGCCTGATGCCGCTGCTCGGCGCACTGTTCTCCCGCCTGCAATCCACCCTGATCGATGCCGACAAGAAGGTCGAAGCCGCAACCCCGCATTACGCCGTGCTGCACGGCGTCAACAACAAGGCCAAGCGCACGCTTTGCAACAGCTCCTGCTGCGTGAGCCAGTTGCCATGGATATTCGGCGCCTATATCAATCCAGTGAGTGTCACCGAGCTGTTCAGCAGCCGCACCATGCCCGATGTCCGCCTGCCCGACGAAAGCCGCAAGCTGCGCGAGAAGCATCTGGTCATCGAAGCCTGTCGCGAGGGCGGCCTGCAACTGCGTGTGATCAATCACGGCGACTATTGCATGCTTGATGAAGAGCGTATCGGCTACGGCAGCACACCCGACACCATCCGCCTCACGCCGGGCCGGCATGAGATCACCTTCGGCCAGATGGGCGAGCCGTTTATCTTCGCCATCGAAGTTCCCGCAGCCTGAGCTCACGCTGTCTGAGTTCCCTGCAGTTTCTGCAGTTTCGATTCCATTCAGTTTTGATTCCATTGCATTGAGCTCCCTTCCACCTGGAAGGGGGCTTTGAGCATCCTCAGGCAACAAACTCGGACATATCCGGCACCAGTTCGCGCGATGCGGTCACCACCGGCAACAACACGCAGGCCGTTCCGGGAAACAGCAGCCAGACATAATCCAGATAGGCCAGACGCCCGTCGTAGTGAGCAAGCGGAGCGGCCATCAGCACAGCCAGGAGCAAGGCACACAATGCCTTAAGCAACACGGGAAGCGGATCGAACAACAGACGGCGCAGCCCCAGAAACTGGGCCAGAACGGCGACGGCCAGCGTGCCGCAAACAGCCACAAATGCCAGTTGCAGCGAGCTCTGCCAATACGGGACCAACTCGACGACTCTGTTCAACATCCCGAACAATGCCGGATGCTGCTGCGAGAACTGCCCGCCCATACCTGTATCCCTGAACATCGCCAGTGACATCGTGTCCGCCGAAAACAACAGCAGATTGAGCAGTGCTGCGAACAACACGGCAAGCGACATACGCACCGCCTGCACGATCACATCCAGAATATAAGAAAATACAGCTTGCAACATCATACACCTCCCGGGCAGGCCTTCTCACCGGAACATACCGGCGCTTTGCCATCATCCTGCGGGTGTCTTATCGTCTCACTCACCGGGCAGCACAAAACATGATGGAGAGCACACATGACTGAGAAAGCACGACTGGTGTATTCCACCGAGCACGGACAGATCGGTAAAGCAATGGACAAACAGAGCAAAAAGAACAAGCCAGGCAAGGCGGCACCCGCTGCGGCATCCATCAAGAACCCCGCCAGGCAGGGCGTGCGCATCAGTCGCGAAAGCAAGGGGCGCGGTGGCAAAACCGTATGTGTGATCAGCGGCCTGAACCTCCCGGCGGAGCCGCTCAAGGAATTACTCAAGCGCCTGAAGACAAAACTCGGCACTGGCGGTGCTCTCAAGGACGACTGCATCGAGATCCAGGGCGATCATCGCGACAAGCTGCTTGCCCTGCTGGAATCCGAGGGCATCAAGGCCAGAGCCGCGGGCGGCTGAACGGCTGGCAACAAATCCCTGAAGCGGGGATGGTCATGCCACACACGCGGTAGTAAGATGTCTGCTGCTTTTGGCGTATCAAACCACCCCGAAGAGAGCCCTGCCGATGCCCAAGATGGACCTGACCGCTCAACCAGACCTCACCAAACACGATGCCGGAACAGGCGCCCAGCGCAGCCGCATCCCGGTGTATATGGATTTCCTGCCACCGTGCAATCATGCATGTCCGGCGGGCGAGGACATCCAGGCCTGGCTGGCCCTGGCTCAGGAAGGGAAATATGAAGCGGCTTGGCAGAAACTGATCGAGAACAACCCCTTCCCCGCCATCCACGGCCGCGTCTGTTATCACCCCTGCGAAACATCCTGCAACCGCGCCTTCACCGATCAGGAGGTCAGCATCCATGCCGTCGAGCGTTTTCTGGGCGATCTGGCGCTGGAAAAAGGCTGGACACCGAGCTTCAATGCCCCAGCCAGTGGCAAGAAGGTACTGATCATCGGCGCCGGACCCAGCGGTCTGTCCTGCGCCTTCCATCTCAGGCGCCTCGGCCATGAGGTGGAGATCCATGAGGCAGGCCCGTTCGCCGGCGGCATGATCCACTTCGGCATCCCCGCCTACCGCATGCCGCGCAAGGAACTCAATGCCGAGATCAAGCGCGTCGAGGACATGGGCGTGAAGATCGTGCTCAATCATCGTGTCGAGAATGTCGCGGCGGAAAAACAGGCGGGCGGATTCGATGCCGTGTTTGTGGCCGTCGGCGCGCACCTCTCCAAGAACATCGACATCCCCGGCCGTGACGCGGCCAAGATCATGGATGCGGTGAGTTTCCTGAAAAGTGTGGAAAACGGCGAGGAGCTGTATCTGGGCCGCCGCGTCGCCATCTACGGCGGCGGCAACACCGCGATGGATGCGGCGCGTACCGCGAAAAGACTCGGCGCCACCGAAGCGGTGATTATCTACCGCCGCGACCGGGCCAGTATGCCGGCGCATGATTTCGAGGCCGACGAGGCCATCGAAGAGGGCGTGAAGATCAACTGGTTGAGAACCATCAAGGAGATCGACGCCACCACCTTCAAGGTCGAGGTCATGGAACTGGACGATGCGGGCCGCCCGCAGCCGACCGGTCGCTTTGAAACCCTGGAGGCCGATTCGCTGATCATGGCCGTCGGGCAGGACACCGATACCGGCTTCCTGCGTCAGGTACCGGGCATCGAGTTCAACCGCGATGACACGGTGATCGTGAATCCCGGCATGATGACCGGCGCGGAAGGCATCTTCGCCGGCGGCGATATGGTGCCCAGCGAGCGCTCCGTGACCATCGCCACCGGGCACGGCAAGAAGGCGGCACGCCACATCGATGCCTGGCTGCGCGGCACCAGCTACACCGCGCCCGATAAACACCCCATCGTCGGTCACGAGAACCTGCACCTGTGGTACCGCACCGAAGCGCCGAAGAAAAAGCAGGGGGAACTGGCCCCGGAACAGCGCCTCGGCGGTTTCGAGGAGATCATGCAGGGACTGTCCGAATCTGAAGCTCTGTTCGAAGCGCGCCGCTGCCTGTCCTGCGGCAACTGCTTTGAATGCGACGGCTGCTACGGTTCCTGCCCGGAGGATGCCATCATCAAGCTCGGCAAAGGCAACCGCTATCAGTACGACTACGACCGCTGTACAGGCTGTGCCACCTGCTTCGAACAATGCCCCTGCCATGCCATCGAGATGGTCATGGACACTTCCTCTCAGGGAGGCAAGGCATGAGCCGGAACATCAAACCCGCACAACAAGTCGCTATGGATGGCGGCACGGCAGTGGCACATGTCGCCTACCGTGTCAGCGAAGTCATTTCCATCTACCCGATCACCCCGTCCACCGATATGGCCGAGTTGTCCGACAACTGGTCCTCGCAGGGCAAGCCGAACATCTGGGGACAGGTACCGGACGTGATCGAGATGCAGAGCGAGGGCGGTGCCGCAGGTACCGCACACGGTGCGCTGCAGACCGGTGCCCTGACCACCACCTTCACCGCCTCGCAGGGTCTGATGCTGATGCTGCCCAATATGTACAAGATCGCCGGCGAGCTAACCGCCGCGGTGTTCCATGTCGCCGCCCGTTCGCTGGCCGCGCAGGGCCTGTCCATTTTCGGCGACCATCAGGATGTGATGGCGGCGCGCACCACCGGTTTTGCCATGCTGGCCTCATCTTCCGTACAGGAAGCGCATGATGCCGCGCTGATCACCCATGCAGCCACCCTTGAGGCACGCATCCCCTTCATCAATTTCTTCGACGGCTTCCGTACCTCGCACGAGATCAACAAGATCAGACTGATCCCGGATGAGCACATCCGCGCCATGATCGACGATGAGCTGGTGTTCGCGCACCGCGACCGGGGACTGAATCCGAGCAATCCGTTCATCCGCGGCACTGCACAGAATCCCGATGTGTATTTCCAGGGTCGCGAAAGCGTCAACCGTTTCTATGCCGCGACACCGGAGATCGTGCAGGGCTGCATGGACCGGCTTGCCAAGCTGACAGGCCGGCAGTATCGGCTGTTCGACTACCACGGCGCACCGGATGCCGTAGAGGTGATCGTCATCATGGGCTCGGGGGCGGAGACCGTCTGCGAGACCATCGACGTGCTCAATACCCGAGGCGCGAAGTACGGCGTGCTCATCGTGCGTCTGTATCGTCCGTTCAGCGCGAAACATATGGTGACTGCCCTTCCGGCATCGACGAAGCGTATCGCTGTGCTGGACCGCACCAAGGAACCGGGCTCCGGCGGCGAACCGCTGTATCTGGATGTGGTCACCGCCATGGTGGAAAGCGTGGCCGACGGCAGCTTCCCGCACATGCCGGCCATCATCGGCGGACGCTACGGCCTGTCCTCCAAGGAATTCACCCCGGCGATGGTCAGGGCGATCTATGCCGAACTGGGCAGGGACAAGCCGAAGAACCATTTCACCATCGGCATCAACGATGACGTCACGCACAGCAGCCTGAGCTATGACCCTTCGTTCAGCATCGAGCCGTCGGATGTCACCCGCGCGCTATTCTTCGGACTGGGCTCGGACGGCACCGTATCGGCCAACAAGAACAGCATCAAGATCATCGGCGAAAGCACCGAGCTGTATTGCCAGGGCTATTTTGTGTACGACTCGAAGAAGGCCGGCTCGCACACCATCTCCCATCTGCGCTTCGGGCCGCATCCGATCCACGCCCCCTACCTGATCGAGTCGGCCAATTTCATCGCCTGCCACAAGGCCACCTTCATCGACGAGGTGGATATGCTGGACAAGGCGGCCGAAGGCGCGGTGTTCCTGCTCAATACACCGCACAGCGCCGATGAAGTCTGGGCCACGCTGCCGCTGCCCGTGCAGCAGCAGATCATCGCCCGCAAGGTGCGTTTCTATGTGATCGATGCCTCCAGCGTGGCGCGGGAAACCGGCATGCGCGGCCGCATCAACACCATCATGCAGACCTGCTTCTTCGCACTCTCCGGCGTGCTGCCGCGCGACGAGGCGATCGCCAAGATCAAAACCGCCATTGAAAAGACCTATGCCCGCAAAGGGGCTGATGTGGTCAAACAGAATTTCGTAGCTGTAGATGCGGCACTGGATCATCTGCATCAGGTTCAGGTGCCGGCCACTGCCGACAGCGTACGCTCCATGCATCCTGCCGTCCCTGCCGCCGCACCGGAATTCGTACAGCAGGTGACAGGTCCCATGCTGGCCGGACACGGCGATGCCCTGCCGGTGAGCATGCTGCCGGTGGACGGCACCTATCCTTCCGGCACCGCCAAATGGGAGAAGCGCAACATCTCCGACTTCGTGCCCAAGTGGGAGCCGGATGTGTGCATCCAGTGCGGCAATTGCAGCTATGTCTGTCCGCACAGCGTGATCCGTGCCAAGTTCTACCATGAGGATCATCTGGAAAAGGCCGATGCCGGATTCCATTCCGCACCGGTCAGCGCGCGCGGCTTCCCCGAGACCCGCTACACCTTGCAGATCTATGTCGAGGACTGCACCGGCTGCGAGCTGTGCGTACATGCCTGCCCGGCGCTGGATCCGGCCGACCCGACGCTCAAGGCCATCAATATGAGTGACAAGGCCCCGCTGCTGGAGCAGGAAAAGAAGAACATCGAATTCTTCGAGACCCTGCCATATAACGAGCGCGCCAATATCGATTTCTCTTCGGTGCGCGGCGCGCAGTTCCTCGAGCCTCTGTTCGAGTTCTCCGGCGCCTGCGCCGGCTGCGGCGAGACACCCTACATCCGCCTGCTCACCCAACTGTTCGGGCCACGCTTGCTGGTGGCCAATGCCACCGGCTGCTCATCCATCTTCGGCGGCAACCTGCCGGCCACCCCGTGGAGCAAGAATGCCGACGGCAAGGGCCCCGCATGGTCCAATTCCCTGTTCGAGGACAATGCCGAATTCGGTCTGGGCATGCGCATCTCCGCCGATCATCAGTTGCGCATGGCCAAGCAACGCCTGCACGAACTGGGTGCGGATTATCTGGATATCGAATTCATCGAAGCGCTGTGCAACACCGAGCGGCACATCGGTTCGGAGATGCACAAGCAGGCCCTGCGCGTCAAAGCCCTGAAAAAGAAGCTGGCCGAGATCGACACCCCCGCCTCCCGCGAACTGCTGACCATCGCCGACCAGTTGCTGCGCCGCAGCGTCTGGCTGGTGGGTGGTGATGGCTGGGCCTACGACATCGGTTCATCGGGACTGGATCATGCACTGGCCTCCGGACGCAATATCAATGTGCTGGTGCTGGATACCGAGGTGTATTCCAACACCGGCGGTCAGGCCTCGAAGTCCACGCCGACCGCTGCCACCGCCAAGTTCGCGGCTGCCGGCAAGCGTGTCGGCAAAAAGGATCTGGCCCTGCAGGCCATCTCCTACGGCAATGTGTATGTGGCGCGCGTCGCCATGGGTGCCAACCCGCAGCAGACCCTGCTGGCCATGCGCGAGGCCGAGGAATACGACGGCCCCTCGCTGATTCTCGCCTACAGCCATTGCATCGCGCACGGCATTGATATGACCCAGGGCCTGACCCAGCAGGATCTGGCTGTGGCCAGCGGCTACTGGCCGCTGATCCGCTACAACCCGGCCTTGAGACGCGCGGGCAAGAAGCCCTTCGTGCTGGATTCGCCGCGTCCGCGCATCAAACTGAAGGAATACGCCTACAACGAGATGCGCTACAAACAGATCCTGCGCAGCAATCCGGAAGAGGCCGAACGCCTGATGGTACAGGCACAGGCCACGCTGGAGCGGCGCTGGAACACCTACGAGCACATGGCCACGCAGGAGCCTTCAGCCTTTACGCCGACGGAGTAGCTCAACGCTCCAGATGCAACCGATTCCCCGGAGGGGTAACGCAGCATGGATGTCCGGTTTCCGGACATCCATGTCAGTGTCAGCCGAAGAGCTTCAAACCGCCTGCTTTCGCAAGCGCTTCGACAGCAGCCTCACCTTCCTCCATCGCCTCGCCTGCACGGTCGAATTCCATGATACCCATATGCCCGAGATGCGGCTCGATCAGCACATCCGGCTTATCCTCCCTCAGGCGCTGCTGCGTGATGCGGTCCTGCATGATATCAATCGAGCCAGCCACGACCTCGAACAGACCCGGGCGGCGCGGCCCGTCATCCTCGTCGGGCAGCCATTCCTGCATGCGCTCCCTGAACGGTGCCAGCCCCTCGCTGATACGCTGGAAGAATTCATTCTCCGGCAGGCTCAGCGACAGGCGGGTTTCACGTCCGGCAAAACGGGCTCTGGTTCCGGCGATGCCGGTATTCAGATTCACCCCGATCACCACATCCGCCCCCAGTTCACGGCACACGGACACCGGCACCGGATTGACCAGTCCACCGTCCACCAGCCATACCCCGTCGCGACACACCGGCGCAAACAGGCCGGGCAGGGCGGTTGATGCACGCACCGCCTGCGACAGCGAGCCCTCGCGCATGCATATCTCCGCCCCGCTATCCAGATCGGTGGCCACCGCCGCAAACGGAATGGCCAGCGATTCGATCGACTCGTCGGCCACGAACGAAGCGAGCTCATCCATCAGCCGCTCGCCCTGGATCAGGCCACCACTGGAAAGTGAAAAATCCATCAGACGCAGCACCTGCCGGTTGCTCAGCTTCGCCGCCCACTGCGCCAGCCCGTCAAGATTTCTCGCGGCATAGGCAGCTCCGATCAGTGCACCCATGGAACAGCCGCAGACGATATGCGGCCGGATACCGTGCCGGGCCAGCGCCCGGATCACACCGATATGCCCCCAGCCACGCGCAGCCCCGCTTCCCAGCGCCAGACCGATCCTTGTCGATTCACCCATCGTTCACCTCCGAGCGGGTCTAGTATGGCATAAAAAAGGGCCGCATATGCGGCCCTTTACACGGGCGAGCCCGATTGTTTGTCAGTGATGCCGTGAGGGTTCAATGAACCTCGATGGACTTCGGTTTGGCGCTTTCGCGTTTGTGCAGCCGCACCTCCAGCACACCGTCCTTCATTTCGGCCTGCACGTTCCCGCTATCGATATTGGCCGGCAGGCTGAAGCTTCTGGCAAAACCACCGTAGGAACGCTCCACCCGGTGCACATTCTTTTCCTTCACGTCCTTCTCGTAGCGACGCTCGCCGGAAATGGCCAGCACACCTTCATGCACCTCCACCTTCACGTCTTTCTTGTCTATGCCGGGCAGTTCCGCCTGCACGATGAGCGCATCCTCGGTCTCGCGGATATCCACCGTCGGCGCCCAGTGCACCAGACCTTCGCTGCTTGAATGGCTACCGCCATCCTCAAGCAATCTGCTCAGCTGCCGGTTCATGGATTCCAGTTCATGCCATGGAGTCCAACGCGTCAGGGTCATAACAACACCTCCAATCAATGTCTGTATTCCGGGATTCATCCCCCGGTAAGATGTTTGTATGGATGTCGAAAACAGCTTTCAAGCCCCCGGCAAGACGCGTCCGGCATCCCCTGCTATCCTGCCGCCATCACGCAAGGGGACGCGGCCATGAGCGAAAAGAAACTGGATATGACAATGCATGCGGAGGATCTCTACCGCGAGGAGATGTTCACCGACCTGCGCATGGGCAGCATCCGCAAGCTGATCCCGATCAAGCCGGACGGTTCGGACGACGACACCCGCGAGGTGCGCTTCTCCGGTCGGGCGCACATCATGACACCGGGCGGTGCCTTACCGCTGAGTTTCGAGATCGTGGCGGCGACCCTCGGTGAAGCGGCAGCCGGTTTCGGTCCCGCAGCCGAACAGGCCGTTGAAGATACCATGCGCGAACTGGAAGAGATGCGCCGCGAAGCGGCCTCCGGCATCGTACTGCCCGGTGCCGCCGACATCTCCAAGCTGGGCGGCGGCGGACTGATCAAGGGCTGAGCAGTGCCCGTTCAGCGATAGAAAACCGCCAGCCAGACCGTGGGCTGATCGCTATCCGTCCATGCCACGCGATGCCTTCGACGGGCGGGCAGCAGCATAAAATTCCCGGCCTTCAGCCTGTGCACACCCTCACCCTGAATCTCCAGCCCGGCAGTGCCACTGAGCAATACCACCCATTCATGTTCGTCCTGATCGTACCAGAATCCCTCGGGCGAGCACTGTCCGGTGGACACGATGCGCTCGATGCGCAGGCCGTCCGCCGTCAGCAGGGTCTGCGTGATTTCTTCCGGCAAGTGTGCGGGGATAGCGTCGAGAAGATTCGTGGCATGCATGCGAATCAGCCTAGCGCATTGTCCCTTGCTCACAAGCAGCCCCGCGATGCGGGCGGTTGACAGTCGGCCCGCTCGTCCCATCATTGGCACTCGCTCGACGGGAGTGCTAAAAACTTCCGCCGGGGGGGCTTGAATCGGCTCACGCCGGTCCCCACATAGATACTCACGGTGGCTGCGCCACCCATCATTTACCAAACGAAGGAGCTACAACGATGTCTACAAAGGTTCGTCCTTTACATGATCGTGTCATTGTCCGCCGCCTGGACGAAGTCGAAAAATCCGCCGGTGGCATCATCATCCCGGATACCGCCAAGGAAAAGCCGGTTGAAGGTGAAGTCATTGCCGTAGGCAAGGGCAAGATTCTGGAGAACGGCGATGTCCGCCAGCTGGATGTGAAGGCCGGCGATAAGGTCATCTTCTCCAAGTATGCCGGAACCGAAATCAAGCTCGACGGCAAGGAATTCCTGATGATGCGCGAGGATGACATCCTCGGCGTGATCGAGTCCTGAGCACTCGCCTGCGTACTCGAATCAAATCCTGAACAGAACCCAAACAAGACATAGGAGACTATAGAATGGCAGCAAAAGAAATCCGTTTCGGCGAAGATGCCCGCGCACAGATGATGCACGGTGTAAACCAGCTGGCAGACGCAGTAAAGGTTACCCTCGGACCGAAAGGCCGTAATGTTGTGATCGAAAAGTCCTGGGGTGCACCGAGCATCACCAAGGACGGCGTGTCCGTCGCCAAGGAAATCGAACTGGAAGGCAAGTTTGAAAACATGGGCGCACAGATGGTCAAGGAAGTCGCTTCCAAGACCGCCGACATCGCCGGTGACGGTACCACCACCGCCACAGTACTGGCTCAGGCCATCGCCAAGGAAGGTATCAAATCCGTGGCAGCAGGCATGAACCCGATGGACATCAAACGCGGGATCGACAAGGCCGTGGCTGCTGTCGTCGCCGAGTTGGGCAAGCTGTCCAAGCCGGTGAAGAATCAGTCGGAGATCGCTCAGGTCGGCACGATCTCGGCAAATGGCGACAGCGAGATCGGTCAGATCATCGCCGATGCCATGGAAAAGGTCGGCAAGGAAGGCGTGATTACTGTTGAAGAAGCCAAGGGTCTGGAAACCGAACTGGATGTTGTTGAAGGCATGCAGATCGACCGTGGTTATCTGTCCCCGTACTTCGTAACCGATGCCGAGCGCATGGAAGCCAACATCGAGAATCCGTACATCCTGCTGCACGAGAAGAAGATCTCCAATATGCGCGACATGCTGCCGGTACTTGAGGCCGTGGCACGTTCGGGCCGTCCGCTGGTGATCATCGCTGAAGACATCGAAGGCGAGGCTCTGGCAACGCTGGTGGTCAACAAGGTGCGCGGCGTAGTCAATGTTGCAGCCGTCAAGGCCCCGGGCTTCGGCGACCGTCGCAAGGCGATGCTGGAAGACATGGCCATCCTGACCGGCGGCAAGGTGATCTCCGAAGAGCTGGGTCTGAAGCTTGAGAACACTACACTTGATGATCTCGGCTCCGCTGCCAATGTGAAGATCACCAAAGACTCCACCACCATCGTTGATGGTGCCGGTGGCAAGGTAGACATCGAAGGCCGTGTTTCCCAGATCCGCAAGCAGATCGAGGAAACCACCTCGGACTACGACAAGGAGAAGCTGCAGGAACGTCTGGCTAAGCTTGCCGGCGGTGTTGCTGTCATCAAGGTCGGTGCTGCTACCGAAGTCGCAATGAAAGAGAAGAAGGATCGCGTGGACGATGCTCTGCATGCTACCCGCGCTGCTGTTGAAGAAGGCGTGGTTGCCGGTGGCGGTGTTGCCCTGATCCGTGCCCGCAAGGCACTCGACGGCATGAAGGGCTCCAACCACGATCAGGATGTCGGTATTGCTACCGTGCGTCGTGCCGTTGAAGCCCCGCTTCGCCAGATCGTGGTCAACTGCGGCGATGAAGCCTCGGTTGTGGTCAATGAAGTCTCCAACAGCAAGGATCCAGAGTTCGGTTACAACGCTGCAACCGAAACCTACGGCAACCTGGTTGAACAAGGCGTCATCGATCCGACCAAGGTGGTACGCACTGCGCTGCAGAACGCAGCATCCATCGCTGGCCTTCTGATCACCACCGAAGCCATGGTGGCCGAGCTTCCGAAGAAGGAAGCCCCGGCTGGCGGCGGCGACATGGGCGGCATGGGTGGCATGGGCGGCATGATGTAATCAGCCCCCGTCCGGGCTAAACCGAAAGCGGCCTCTCCGGAGGCCGCTTCTTTTATGCCTGCCCGCCTTTGCCCGTCATGTCCGCTTTGACTTCTGGTTCCGCTTTTGACTCCGGGTCCCACTTCTAGCTGTGCCGGTTCACAGCTGCTTGTGGCCTTCTTTGCTTCTTTCTTGGCCACACAAGAAAGAAGAAGACTGTGAGCAAAGGGCTTCAGGGAACTACGGATTCAACTTGGAAGATGAGTGGTGCTTTCCTTCTTCTTTGCGTGCTCAAAGAAGAAGCAAGAAAAAGCACCCATGGGTAGCTGTGAACTCCCGGCCCAAGCACACGCCCGACGGGCGCAAACCGGCAATAAGGCCGCTTTTTTGCGCAAGGCCCCGCCGGGCATGCTCTTAGGCCGGCACAGCTACAAGTGGGACCCGGAATCAAAAGCGGATATAACAGGCAAAAGGCTTGAACCCAGAGGGGTTCAGATGGGACTGAAAATTATTCCCCGGAAAACAATGAGGATTGCCTTGCTGCGGCGAGGTCGTCGCCGATATCGCGGATCTGGCGGCTGGCCCAGCGGGAGGTCAGGCGTTTGCGCTCGGACAGCGAGGCCTTCTCCATCTGTCCCATGGCATCGATCAATGATGCAAGATCGCGCGGCAGATAAGTCAGCATCAGGCGGATCACCGCATCGTCGATATTCCACTGCCGGGAGGCCGCCACCGCCTGCAGCACGACATGCAGCTCCGCATCGCTGTGCGGCGGGCGCATCTCGATCCTTTCCAGCGTCGCCAGACGGGTGACAAGTTCCGGCGGCAGGCCGCTGGTATCCGCGTTGCGCCACATCAGGGCCAGAGGGCGCTGCATCTCGCGGCTGCGCTCCAGCAGATGGAACAACGCAAGGGCCGTTGCCGTTGATAAAGGCACCGATGGCACATCGATCAGCCACCATGCGGCATGATTCAAGCTTTCCAGCCAGCCTGCCACCTGTCTTGTGGATGACTGCCCGTTGGCCGCCTGCACCTGCAGCAGCCCTGTCTGCGGATGCTCGACACTCAACACATGGGAAAGATGGGTCTTGCCCGCCGGGGCATCAGAGCTCAACCAGAGTCTGCCGCCATGCACCAGCCAGAGAGCCAGGCGGTTGTGCGCGGCCTCGACACCTGCATGGCGCACCCATTCGGCCCATGCATAACTCGGAGGTAGATGGATATCGAGCAGTTGCTGGCGCATCAGACCGGTCCCATCAGGCCGGGACACTCCTTCGGACTAGGCATCAAACTGAATCAAGCTTCTGGCTTTCCCGATATCGCCGGTCGATCTCACGCAGCAGCACCGTGGCTGCCGCAGTCACCGGCACCGCGATCAACAGGCCGGCAAAGCCGAAACGTTCGGCGGCGATGGTCAGGGCCAGCAGGATCACCAACGGATGCAGGCCAAGTTTGTCGCCCAGCACCTTGGGGGCAAGATAGAAGGCCTCGATGATATGCACCACGGTGAACACCAGCAGCACAGCGAGCAGATGAGAATCACCGCCGAAGGTCCACAGAGACATCATACTGGCCGCACAGAAACCGCCGATCAGCCCGACATAAGGGATAAATGCCAGCAGGCCCGAGATCAGGCCGATGGCCAGTGCGAACGGGATGCCGGCGATATACAGGCCGATGCTGTACAGCACGGAAAGGATCAGACAGACGGAGAACTGGCCGCGCAGGAAGGCACTGATCATGGTATCGATCTCGCCGGTCAGGCGCAGGATCATCTCGCGGCTGCCGTGAGGCAGGCGGTCGCGCACCATGTTGCCGATCTTCTCCCAGTCGTACAGCAGATAGAAGGAGAACAGCGGCACCAGAATCACTTTGAACAGGTTCAGCACCGTGCCGAGCATGCTTGTTACGGCACTTAATCCCCAATGCGCCCACGGTGACAGGTTCTCCATCTTCAGTGCCCGCACCTCTTCATGCAGCCACTGGCTCCAGCGCTCCAGGTCGCCACCGATATCCACACCGAGATTGGAGAGCACCCAGGGTGCCCATTGATCCTTCAGGCGCAGCACGATATCCGGCAAGGCCTGCACCACATGGATGGTCTGCGTGATCAGCGGCGGCACAAGCAGCGCCACGCTCAACACAAATGCTCCAAGACCAAACACGAACACCAGCGGTACGGCGATGTTGCGCGCGATGCCCTTGCCGTGCAGCCAGTCGACCAGCGGCACCAGCAGATAGGCCATCAGCCAGGCCACCAGCAGCGGACCCGCCACGCCGGAGAGCAGCCACAGGATGCCGCTCACAGCGAGCAGGAAAAGACCGACACTCAACCACCACTGCCAGGACCGATTTGCCAGCATCATTGTCTATCCTCCATATGCACTGCCTTGAGCGTCCACAGCACCATGTATTGCACACCCGAAACCACCGTGATGACAAAGGTCAGCCAGACGACAAACTGCATCAGGCCCTCGGGAAATCCATAGGCCATATGCAGCAGCGCAATCAGCACATAGAAGATCTGCACCGTGGTCGTGGCCTTGGAAAGCAGTGTCGGCTCCATGCGCAGGCGCCGGGTCACCAGTTCATAGAGTGCGGCCCCGCCGATGATGATCGCATCGCGGAACACCACGGCAAGAAATACGAACAGCGGCACCTCGTCCATGTAGAACAGACAGACGATGGTACTGACCAGCATCAGCTTGTCGGCCAGAGGATCGAGATAGGCCCCGACCGTGGTTCTCATATTGAAGTGCTTGGCGATGGCCCCGTCGAGCATATCGGTGAATCCGGCGACGGCCATGAAGATCAGCGCATTGATCGGCTGGTCATCAAGGATGAAATACACAATGACGGGAGTCAGCAGAATGCGCCCGAGGGTCAGCGTATTGGGGATGTTGATGACCTGACCCATCAGTCGCCTGCGCTCAATGTATCACCCCTATCGTGCCAGCAGGCTGCCGTCGGCCTGCCGGTCCAGCCGGTATCCGCGTCTTGCGAACCATTCACTCAACCAGGTGGCATCGCCGCTCTCAAGCCGCAGGGCATAGCGCTGCATACCGCTGCTCAGGGAGAGCGGCAACAGCCGGCTCACGCGCGGGTCGCGAGCCAGCGCATCCTCCAGCGCCACCTGTTCCAGCAGGCTTCCGTCACGCTGCACGCTGATCTCGATGGTGGCTTGATCCGCAGACCGTCCTTCCATCGCCTCCCCGGAAGCCGCATCAGGGTCGAAGGCATAGGCATCGCGCGCCTTCAGCAGCACCTCATCCAGCCAGGCCTGCAAAGCAGGCAGGGAATCGGCATCGGTGATCTCGCGGGTCTCGGCAAATTCGGCGAGTCTGGTCTGGCCGCGCACCGAAAGCTCGGCATGCAGCGCATCCAGCCACTGCCAGCCCAGCACCAGGCCCGCCCCGCTGTCGTTCAACTCGATCCCGCGCAGAGCTGCCGTACGTGCGGCCTCTTGCATCAATAGCTGGCTTGTCTGCTGCATCTCCTGTCCGGGAACATTGCGCACACTGATCAGCAGATGAATTCGCGGCGGAGCGACGAGGGCGGCAATATGTGCCTCGCGAAGCGCCGCGAACACCCGTTCGCCGTCGAATTCGACCAGCGTGCTATCGCGCCCGGGCACGATGCGGGCCACCATGCGACTGTTCTTTCCCAGTGCATCGGCGCGCGCCCGCTGGGCCAGCGGCACGATCCTGTCCCACAATAGCGGCAAGGCGCCGGCCAGCAGGGCGTTGGTATCCGGCGCGCCCTGCATCGCGGCATCGGCAGTCACCTCGACACTGAGCCGTGCATCCGCTTCCTGTGCCATCGCGGCAAACGGAACGATGCAGTAAAGCATCATTGCCAGGCCGAGCACGGCGCGACAGCTGGCGCTCAACAAACTTCCAGTCATGACTTGTGAATATGTTATTTGACTACCCTCAAATGACCCACGCGGTGGCCTGCCGGAGCCGGGGTGTCTGCATCGGCGGCGGCTGTGCCTGCCTGTCCATGTCCGGAAGGAGCCACGGCGGCCTGCGTTGACCCTTCAGCATCATCATCGCGCATGCCGCGCACGGCGCTGACCACGGCACGGATGGTTTCAGGCACGTCCTCTTCCCAGAGAATGCCGTTCTCCAGCTGCTGCTCGGGCATATAGGCCGCCCAGATGGCATGCATCGGGATCACGCAATGAAAAGGACTGCCCGAAAAGGTGAAATCCGATTCAAGAAAGTCGTCGGCAATGTGTATGTGCTGCGGCATGCGCACGTTGAGCACCAGCCTGAGGGCCGGGTCGCCGCGCAGATGCTCAGGCACGAGCACATCGTCGCCGGTGGTGTTCACCACGATGTAAATCCGCCCGTGCCGCGAAAAATACCCGCGCAACTCCCGCGCCTTGGCGGCTCCGGCAAATTCGATGCTCATAGGCACCTCCGTTCGACGTATCTTAACCTTGCAAGCCGCACAAAACCAAGCGGCGAAGCTGAGCGGCGGCAGAAAGCCCCGGAGGGGGCTGCGACAGGAAAACTGCGGAGCGATCCTGTAAGCCGGGTTCTGTTCAGGCCTGAGCCTTTGACGGTCATTCATCTGGGAGCGCCGTTGCCGACGTCCTCAAGCAGCCTACCCGGAAGCAGCGCGGGCCACGCCTGTTGCTTCCCTATTTGGCCTTGCTGCGGATGGGGTTTACCATGCCCTGATCCGTTGCCGGTTCAGGCGGTGCGCTCTTACCGCACCCTTTCACCCTTACCCTGTACACGTACAGGGCGGTCTGCTCTCTGTGGCACTTTCCCGGGGTCACCCCCGCCGGACGTTATCCGGCATCCTGCCCAATGCAGCCCGGACTTTCCTCGATACCGTTGCCGATACCGCGACCATCCGGACCGCTCCGCGGCGCCGATGGTAGCCATCACAAGCCGAAAGTGCATCCTCGCGATAAGCGCGCTATATTGAGCAGCCCGATACGGGAGCGAGGGACTATGGTGAGACCCGGCTTGATCATGATTGCCATCTCCTGCCTGCTGTTTGCAGGTCCCTCCGCTTTATTGGCCGCCGACTCCTACACGCATTACGCCAATGAGGATGAAGCCCCGACCCTGCCCCGTGTCATTCAGGACATCGCCATCAGCGGCCTGCAAAAGACCCGACCGGTCACCGTGCTGCGAGAACTCCCCTTCACTACCGGCGATACCTGGCGGGACGGATTCCAACCCACCGCTGAACGCCGCCTGCGCAACACCGGCCTGTTCGCCGAGGTGACGGTCACCCCTCCGGACGATCTGGGCGTGGTACACATCCGGGTGCGCGACCGCTGGTCGTTGTTCCTGCTGCCTGAAGGCTCGCGCTCCGACATCGGCAAGACCACTGCAGGCATCACCTTCACCGAGCACAATCTGTGGGGCCTGAACCACAACCTGCGGCTGGCCACGCGCGAGGAAACCGGCAAAAACTTCTCTGCACTCAAGGGCACCACGGTTTCGGGCAGCTATCTGTGGCGACGCATCGGCGACGGCTCGGTGGACATGGGCGTGTCGGCCAACGCCGGCCGCAGGGTGTTCGACACCTTCCAGAATGCACTGCTGGCCAGCGAGTACAGGGAAAAGAACGTCGGCTGGGCTGCGAAACTATCCATGGCGCATGGCCCTGTACCCGGCGAGGGGTGGAGCAGCTCTCTGGGCTTTTCCAGCTCGATTTCCAACTTCACGCTGATCGCCGGCCCGGCTTCGCCCACCGTCATCGATAAACATCGCAATGCCATTCAGGCAGGCATCGCTTACCAGTTCGTCGACGACCGCATCACCTGGCTGACCGGCACGCAGTTCGACTACAACTGGGATATCGCACACAAGAGCCTCGGCTCGAACATCAATGTCTATCGCCAGAGTTCCTCGCTGAGCAGCCATATTCCGCTGACCGACGGCGGCAGCACCTTCGACTTCCGCATCAGCGGCGGAGGGGCCACCGGTAGCGTGGCGCAGGACGGGCTGTTCGATATCGGTAACAACAGCGGCCTGCGCGGCTACCTGCCAGGTGAATTGCAGGGCACCTATTACACATACAGCAATATCGAAGCGCGTGTACCGATCAAGCCGGAGAGTAATTTCCACCTTGTCGGCTTCACCGATATCGGACAGATATGGAATCAGGGCAGACCGGCACTCGGCAAGAACGTGATCGTCGGTGTCGGCGCCGGTGCCCGCCTGACCCTGCGCTGGCTGGTCAAAGGCACCTTCCGTACCGACGTCGCCTACGGTCTTGCCACCAGCCGCTTCCGCTTTTACTTCGGCACCAATCAGGCGTTCTAGAATCTTCACCACAAAGGCACAGAGACACAAAAAAGCAGAAGTCGAGTTCTGGGGGTCTTTCGGTTTTTGACTCGCGCTTGTGGATGGGCCGGCACAACTGCAAGCGGGGCCCAAAGTCAAAAAATGCACGGAGGAAGAAAACACTGCACGGATATGCTAGAACCCTGCGCATGATCCCATCCGCCGCCATCATCTGGTTGACCGCCTTCACCTTCGGCCTGTCCCACTCCCTGCTGGCCGGAAACCCGTGCAAGGCATGGGCCGCCGCCCGCGGAGTCATGCCCTCCACCTACCGCCTGCTCTACTCCATCCTCGCCACGGTGCTCACCGCCCTGTGGCTGTGGCTTGTTCACTCCCTGCCGGATGCCCCGCTGTATGCCTTTACAGGGATGCCCGCCGTACCGCTATATGCCCTGCAGGCAGCCGGACTGATGGTCATCCTGCTCAGCTTCCGCGCCTTCGATGCCGCCGTGTTCCTCGGCCTGAAACCGCTGCCGGAAGGCGGTGAATCCTTCGTCGAGAGCGGCATCTATCGGCACATGCGCCACCCGATGTACACCGGTTTCGTGCTGTTGATGCTGGCCAGCCCCGTGCACAGCATCAACAGCCTGCATGTCGCGCTGGCCGTAAGCACCTACTTCATCATCGGCAGCATCTTCGAGGAGCGCCGCATGCTGGCCGCACATCCGCACTACGCCGGGTACCGCCGTCGCGTATCCGCTTTTCTGCCCATCGGGTCTTTCTTCCGCAGCCCCGCTGATTCACAATAGGCCGCATGAATTCCACAGTAGCGAGCCCGCAAAACCCCGAGGCAAAAAGCACCCCGGAGTCCGCGCGCCTGATGCGCCTGGCCACCTACGCCTCCACCGGCGTTGCCTGCACACTGATCACCGCCAAACTGATTGCCTGGCTGATGACCGATTCGGTCAGCCTGTTCGCCACACTGATCGATTCCTGCCTCGATGCACTGGCCTCCATCATCAATCTGCTGGCCGTGCGCCATGCGCTGGAACCGGCCGACAAGACGCACCGATTCGGGCACGGCAAGGCGGAATCCCTCGCCGGCCTCGGTCAGTCCACGTTCATTTGCGGCTCCGCCCTGTTTCTGGTGCTCGAAGGCATCAATCGCATGATTCACCCGCAAACACTTGGCTCAGCCACCCTCGGCATCGCGGTGATGATTTTCTCCATTGTAACAACTCTCGGTCTGGTCATTTTCCAGAGCCATGTCATCAGAAAAAGCGGGTCCACAGCCATCAAGGCCGATCACCTGCACTACAAGACTGACCTTCTGATCAACGGCAGTGTGATTGTCGCCCTGCTGTTGACGGTATACGGATGGAACGGTTCCGACCCGGTTTTCGCCCTCGCTATCGCCGCCTACATCTTCTACAGCGCCATCGAAATCATGCGTGAATCGCTGGATCACCTGATGGATCGGGAGCTTCCACCGGAAGACCGGGCCATGGTGAAAGAGATTGTGCACAGCCATCCGGAAACCCGCGGTATGCACGACCTGCGCACCCGCAAATCGGGCACCACCCAGTTCATTCAGCTGCATCTGGAGCTGGACGACAACCTTAAGCTCATCGAGGCGCATCGCATCTCCGATGAGGTGGAGGCCAATATCATGGCCGCTTTCCCGGATGCCGAGGTCATCATCCATGAGGACCCCGCCAGCATCGACGAACGGATCGCGGTATTCGCGGACAAGGGGGCAGTATGAATATGCGTGTTGTTCGCCTGATGCTGGCAGCCCTGCTGCCTCTTGTTTCCTTCACTGCCCCTGCGCTTGCCGACACTGAAACCATCGAGGTGATGCACCTGCCGCTGGATGAAGCGGCAGCCGCCGTGCAGACCCAGCTGTCCAATGATGCGCGCATCGCGCAGATGCCTTCGCGCCGTCTGCTGATCATCACCGACGATGCGGCACATATCGAACAGGCACGCGCATTCCTGCGCAAGCTGGATACAGCACCCGTGCAGCTTGCCGTGCGGGTGCAGCTTGCCGAGCAATACTCCAGCAGCGGCAGCAGGGTTTCCGCCGCCCTGCCCGGCGGCTGGGTGCAGATCGATGCCGGAGCCGCATCACGGCATGGCGATAACCGTCGCGATTTCATGTTGCGCACCTCTTCCGGCGCCTCCGGCCATATCGAGGCGGGCGAGATCCGCGCCGTGGATACAGGCGTGCGCCAGTATCTGACGGCGCACGGCATCGTGTCCGAAAACAATGTGGAGATGCTTGATGTCACCGGCGGCTTCGATGTGCAGGCCACACTGCTGCCGGGAGACCGCGTGCGTGTGAACATCCACCCCTGGCTCAGGAACGATGCTGCGGACAGCGGTATGGAAGCCAAAACCGAGATGCTGATCGATGCCGGCAGCACGCTGTCCGTCGGCCAGCCGCCCGCCACGAGCAATGTGCCGATCCGCATCAATGCCCAGCCCAGAGTCGGGCAGGCCGCCGCCGGTCAGCGCTTCATGGTTGCAGAAGCGGATACCGAGGTGACGGTGAATCTCGGCGAAAACATCACCCTCGCCTCCTCCGGCAGCGCCGCAGCCGATTTCTCCACCGCCCTGCTCAGCGTCAACGAATTCAACAAGCGCAACGATCTGCTCATCACCCTGACCATCACCAAAGCCGGCATGTAACCCAGCTTTTCGCCTGGCAGTTTGATTGATCTTCAGCGATCAGCGCTGCAAGCGGTACCACTTGGTCATGCGGGTCTTCCAGAAGGTGCGGTATTCATCCTCGCTGATCTCGCCGTTATGGTTGGCATCCATCGCCTCGAAACGAGCCTGCACGCGCTGCTGCACCATCACCAGATATTCCTGCATGGAGACGGACTTGGATTCGTCGGTATCCAGCAGCATAAACTTTTCGACGATCTTGTCGGTAGCGGTCTTCGGTCCACCGACTGCCTGCGGTTCCGGCGTGCCGAACGGGTCGGCCAGCGGTGCATCGGCGGCGGGAGCCTCTTCATCCTCGATAGCCATCGCATCACTCTGCGCGGGTGCATTCGGCGCGGCAGCTACAGGTGCCACGGGTGCCCCCGGCGCGCCGGGCATGGTAATGGTCGGGAACACAGGCGGAACCGGCTGGCCCGTCACCGGGTCGATCTGCACAGGGGCCTGCTGTGCCGGGGCTGCTTGCGTCGGCGCGAGCGGCATATCTTCGGCCACAGCAGTGATCGCCATGCCGCCGAGCATCACGGCAAAAATCAGGGTTGAGGTTTTCCAGTCATGCATCGGGCTTCTCCAATCGACAGTTGTCGCCACATGTTGCACGCATCGCTGCGTTTGCCAACTGCTTTGTTCATCGCCCGCTGTTGTTTGCTTGCGCTGCGGGCGGCAGCATGAGCCGGCTTACGACGAACGATCCGCGGGAGGAAACCGGTGAATGCATATCTCGATCTGATGCGCCATGTGCGCGACAACGGCGTGCAGAAAGGCGACCGCACCGGCACCGGCACCAAATCGGTGTTCGGCCATCAGATGCGCTTCGACCTGAGTGAGGGTTTCCCGCTGGTCACCACCAAGAAATGCCACCTGAAATCCATCATCCATGAGCTTCTGTGGTTCATCAAAGGCGACACCAACACCGCCTACCTGCGCGACAACGGCGTGAAGATCTGGGACGAATGGGCCACGGAAACCGGCGATCTGGGCCCCGTCTATGGCTACCAGTGGCGCAACTGGCCGACCCCGGACGGTCGGCGTGTGGATCAGATCTCCGAACTGGTCGAGCAGATCAAGACCCGCCCGAATTCCCGCCGCCTGATCATCTCCGCATGGAATGTCTCCGATCTACCCGATGAATCCATCAGCCCTCAGGCCAATGTTGAACAGGGCAAGATGGCGCTGGCACCCTGCCATGCCTTCTTCCAGTTCTACGTGGCCGACGGCAAACTCTCCTGCCAGCTGTATCAACGCAGCGCGGATATCTTCCTGGGAGTGCCCTTCAATATAGCGTCCTATGCCCTGCTAACGATGATGCTGGCGCAGGTCTGCAATCTTCAACCCGGCGACTTCGTGCACACCTTCGGCGATGCGCATCTGTACTCCAATCATTCCGGGCAGGTCGAAACCCAGCTGGCCCGCGAACCCTTCCCGCTCCCGACGATGCACCTGAATCCGGCCATCACCTCGATCTTCGATTTCACCTTCGAAGACTTCGAACTCCGCGACTACCAGTCCCACCCCGGTATCCGCGCTCCTATTGCGATCTAGAAAATAAAAAAGGAGCCGCACAAAGCGCCTCCTGTAAATTGGTAGCGATATTCGTTCTAATTCTTAGAGGTTGTTTTCACCCCCAAAAAAGGGGCTTCTAATCCCTGAAATCCCAGCAGCTCGGCTTGCTTACTCTTAATTCCCGACACTTACCTTGGTCCGCCCCACTCCTAAACTCGGGGCATTAGCTCTACTTGTTACGCCGCACGCATCTTTAGTGTCATCCTGCATCGAGGATAATTAGTGCACCCCCAAAAATCTTTCCCATCGCCCTCGGCTTTCTTACTCGTCCTTAGAACCATTTTGGTATCGCACTTCGCGCAAGTTGGGATGGTGTAATCGCCTTGGGTGGCAACCGCCAAGAGCTTGGCTTGAACTTCTTCAGGCATGGCTTTGATTGATTGGATTAGGGCGGAGCCAGTAACCAGAACAAGCTTTTTCCCTTTGGCAAATTCCTTTGCTTCATCGGTGAACTCACCCGTAGTCATAAACACACCTTGAGGAACGCCTTCAGCAGCCATGACACCAAAGAGCTCCCTGACCGGCTTCACGCCAACCTTGTATGTGTTCCAGGCTTTGCATTGAACGAGGACGATAGGCTTCTCGGAACCTCCTTTGAAAAGATGGATATCCACACCACCATCCGCACCCACTCTGCTGAGCTTGGAGATAAATCCCTTGGCCTCAAAATAAGCCCGGCATAATTCTTCGTAACGCTTCCATTCAAGATCACACAGGAGGTCTTGAGTCCAGGTAGATGGCTTTTCAGTGGCCGTAATGTGGGCAGCATTCTTGGAATCAGCTTGCGCAGCTTTGCTTGCTGACGCTTCCTGATTGTTATGAATTTTCTGAGCGGGTTTGATTTTTGGGCTAGCTGCCAAGTCCGCTTGCTTGTTGACCACAAACGTGCCTTCTCTCCTTGATCTGATTGCAGAAAACGTAGCAGCGAGCAGTAACACAGAACAGATGAGCCAAGCCAGATTTGGAAGCGCTGCTTGCAAAACCTTGCCAACAAAGCTTTGCATCTCCATGGATGGGACAACGACCCGGAAAGCGACAAAGACGAGTACGGCAAGGCTGGTACTAAACCACCAAGGAAGTGATATCAGATCACCCAACGATGAGTCTTTTCTGGATTTGCGCCTCGCCATGTCCACCCCCCTAAGATGCTCCAGTGTATCGCGGGGATGACGCTTGGATAAGAGGTGAAATGACTACGCGACGATCAGCCCCCGACATCGGAGCATCAATCGTCATCCGGGGGAGACACGGGCAAGCTGCCCGGGCTAATGCTTATGTTTTTGGGTGCATTCAAGATTGGGATAGAGCTCATGGGCACAATCCGGACATAGACCATGGCTGACCACCGCACCGGAGTGCTCGGTGAGATAGTCCTCGATATGCTCCCAGTAGCCCTGATCGTCCCGGACCTTCTTGCAATGGGAACAGATCGGAACCAGACCGCTTAACACATCCACCTGCTTGCCAAGCTGGTAGTTCTTGAAGCCGAGTTCGGCGATCAGACTGCTGAATCCGACATAGTAGGCGATGATGTCCTTCATGTTCTTCCGGGAAAACCTTGGCACCTTCTCGAAGGCCTGCATGTATCCGGTCTCGTCGAAGCCGAATTCTGCCGCCTGCTTCATGAACACCTCGCGATCCGGTTCCTCGTCATCGTAAATAACTGCCCGACAAACAGCGAGGCCAGATGCTTGCCGTTGATGCGGATCGGCACGGCAACATCCCACAAGCCATTCAGACATTTGTATTCGACATAGCCATCCTCGTCCTGCAGATGCCGGGTGATAAAGCGGTCGCTTTCATGACAGCGCGCACAGGTGACAGGATTCTGACGATGATACTTGGTGCAGATGGGCTGCCAGCCTGTAGCCACCAGAATGTTGTTATCCAGATCGATGATGCCGACGGGGATGGCTGTCGCCTTGTAGAAGTGATCCATCAGGCGCTGCATGGCGGCTATATCGATCAGATCGGACAACTGATACTCGGACATGATGGCAACCCCTGAAGTAAATTAGGAAACCCCGGTATGAATGCGCAGCAAGATACAGGCCATGATCAAAGTCCCTGACAGCAAAAAAAGTCCCTGCTTTCACAGGGGCCGGAATACGCAGGCATCAGCGGGCCTGCCTTACTTGCACCAGCACTGGCAGGTGGCACTCACCTCGGCGGTGTACCAGAACACCCGGGTTTTGATCTCGGCATTCTGCACTGCCGGATCGGGCGCGCATGTCGGACAGGTGCCCCCTGTGGAGCAGGCAAGGCCCGATGAGGCGCACTTGCTGTTGATCTCCTCCATGGCTGCCTTGAGCGCTGCATTCGGTCCGACAGCAGACGGATCGGCTTGGACCACCACCGAACCCGCCGCCACATTGCACGGGCCGCTGCCGCTGATGATCGGCGGTTGCGTGACGGTCGAGTCATAGAGAGCCGCGATCAGCAGATAGGCCAGCGCGCCATACAGGCCGAGGCGGCCGAGGATCCTGAGGTTCCGCCACCATGGCAGCGTGGGTGGCGGCTCCGGCGGCAAGGGTTTGAAGCCGGCAGCGGTTTCGGCTGACAGCCGTTGCTTGATCCATTGCCGGACGATCTCTTTCTGTGTTTCGTTCAGCGGAACACCCTGCTCCATGGAGCGGCGTATCAATTCAAAAATCTCTGCTTCTGTCATAGATCCCCCCTTTGAATCCTTCAATCAGGGCTGAATGCAGTATAGCAGCGCATCACGATGTCCGCAGATGGGTGAAAAAGAAAGGTTCATCGCGGAAGTCCGGGAAAGGCGGCTTTGATTTTGAGGAAGAAGTATTCGTTATCGCGGAACCCATAGGCCATGCGTT
>PEWE01000026.1 GCA_002779605.1 Zetaproteobacteria bacterium CG06_land_8_20_14_3_00_59_53
GATGAGTGGCAAGAGATATTCAGATGAGTTCAAGATTGAGGCAGTCAGGCAGGTGGTGGATCGAGGGCACTCGGTTTCATCGGTAGCAAGGCGGTTAGGGGTCACAACGAAGAGTCTTTATGACTGGATCAGCAGGTTTGGAAAGCCTGATTCACAACACAGCAAACTTACAGAACAGGAGAAGGAGATCCGCAAGCTCAAATCGGAGCTGAAGCGGGTTACTGATGAGCGTGACATCCTAAAAAAGGCCGCAGCGTACTTTGCCAAGGAGTCCCGGTAAGGTACGCATTCATCAGGGAGTATCAGCCGGAATACCCGGTTCGGATGCTCTGCCGCGTGATGCGAGTGCATCCAAGTGGTTACTATGCATGGCTGAAGCAACCTCACTCTCGCAGGCATAAGGAGAACCAGCGCCTGACAGGGATCATCAAACAATTCTGGCTGGAGAGTGGTTGCGTTTACGGTTATCGCAAGGTTTATCATGACCTGATGGATCATGGAGAATCCTGTGGTGTAAATCGGGTCGGACGGCTGATGCAAAAGGAAAGCATTAAGGCACAGGTTGGCTACGGCAGAAGGCCAGGCCCCAAGGGTGGGAAGCCTTCGGTTGTGGCTCCGAACCAGCTTCAGCGGCAGTTTGATCAGCAGGAACCCAATCAGGTGTGGGTAACCGACATCACCTATATCCGCACCCATGAGGGCTGGCTGACAAGGTAATCGTTCACTCCGATCAGGGCAGCCAGTACAGCAGCTATGAGTGGCAGGATTTTCTCAAAGCTCACAATCTTGATGCAAGCATGAGCCGTCGGGGCAACTGCCATGATAATGCTGTAGCTGAAAGCTTCTTTCAGCTACTCAAACGGGAAAGAATCAAACGCAAAACCTATCCGACAAGGGAGGCTGCAAGGCTGGACATCTTCGATTACATCGAAATGTTCTACAACCCGGTCAGGAAACATGGCTATAATGGCAATCTGTCGCCAGTCGAGTTTGAAAGGCGATACTACGAAGAGCTTAAGAGTGTCTAGAAAAACGGTGGCGATTCAGGATGCATATGGATGTAGCTGACGAACATCAGAATATAAACACCCCCAATCTGGGTAACAGCCTGAAGGATATGGCGTATCTGAGCTGGCAGCAGGCACTGAACGGCGAGGGAACGATTCTGCGACTGAGCAATCCGGATGACGAGTTGCTGCAAGCCCTGCAGCAGCGCTTCGGGCTGGACGAACTGCATATCAAGGACATCCGCAACCCGAACCATCCGCCGCATTTCACCCGTCTGGAGAACGCTGTGCTGCATATCATTCTGCGCTTTCCGCTCGATCACCGTGCAGGGGAGAGTCTGGCGCACAGCACAAGTATCTCCATTTTGGCGGATGCGCGCATGTGCGCCCTGATCTGGCCGGGCGAGCGTCATCACAAGCTGGCCAAGGGTGAACTGGAGGGGCTGGAGGTCGATGAGTGTGTCTGCAAGATCATCCATATTCTGGTGAACCGTCTGCTGCACCGGGTCTATGAGATCCGTGATGCGATGGACGAATTCGAGGACGAGTGTCTGGAGGACGTCGGCAAGGCGGATCTCAACCGTCTGCTCGATCTGCGCAAGGACATTTCGGCGCTGGCCCGTATGGCGCTGAGCAGTGCCACGGCCATCGAGATGCTGATGCGCGACCCGAATTTCGCCGGCAACGTCCGGCTGGCCGATGCCCATGAACATATGCAGCGCGCTGCCATGCTGGCCGATGCCAAGGCGGAACATGCACTGAATGTGATGCAGGTGGTTCAATCCCTGCTTTCCCAGCGTCTGAACGATGTGATGAAGTTTCTTGCGGTGATCACCGTGGTGATGACCCCGATGGGGGTGATCGCCGGCATTTTCGGCATGAACTTCACGCATATGGATGTGCTGAGCATGCCCGATGGCTTCATGTTGTCGCTGCTGGGGATGCTCGGGCTGGGGCTGGGGCTGGCGATTTATTTCAAACTGCGCAAATGGTGGTGAATACGATGGATAAGGATCAGCCGAAGGTGGTGCTCGGTTGGCGCGAATGGGTGTCGCTTCCCGATCTCGGCATCGAGCATATCAAGGCCAAGGTGGACACCGGTGCGCGCTCATCGGCACTGCATACCTTCGAGTTGAGCAGCTTCAGTGAGGACGGGATCGCCAGGGTGCGCTTCGCCATCCATCCGTTGCAGAACGATACATCGACCATCCGCTACTGCGTTGCCGATTTACTGGACGAACGCTATGTTTCCGACTCCGGCGGGCACCGCGAGTTGCGTCCGGTAATCTGCACCACGCTGCGTATCGGCAGTGAACTCAGGAAGATCGAAATGACCCTCGCCAACCGCGAGACCATGAAATTCAGGATGCTGCTGGGCAGGACGGCGATGAGCGGTCTGTGCATGGTGGACACCGGCGCATCGTTTCTGCTCGGCAGGCCTGTTCCCGGCGCACATGTTGTCAATCAGTTCAACAAGGAAGATCAGGTATGAAAATCGCAGTTCTTTCGCGCAATCCCAGGCTCTATTCGACCAGACGCCTCGTTGAGGCTGCGCAGCAGCGGGGGCACGACGTGCAGGTGTTCGACCATCTTCGATGCTATATGAACATCACATCCATGCGTCCCTCCATTCACTACAAGGGGATGAAGCTGGAAGGTTTTGATGCCGTCATCCCGCGTATTGGCGCATCGGTGACCTTTTACGGCACAGCCGTGCTGCGCCAGTTCGAGATGATGGGGGTGTATCCGCTCAACGAGTCGGTGGCCATTTCACGCTCGCGCGACAAGTTGCGTTCGGTGCAGCTGCTGGCACGCAAGGGCGTGGGACTGCCGGTGACCGGCTTCGCCCGCAATCCTGACGATATCGGCGATCTGCTGAATTCGGTCGGCGGTGAGCAGTTCGTCATCAAGCTGCTTGAGGGCACGCAGGGTATCGGCGTGGTGCTGGCGGAGAACAAGAAGGCAGCAGAAAGTGTGATCGAGGCCTTCTTCGGCCTGAATGCCAATATCCTTGTGCAGGAGTTCATCAAGGAGGCAGGTGGTGCCGATATCCGCTGTTTTGTGGTTGACGGCAAGGTTGTGGCCGCGATGAAGCGTCAGGGTAAGGAGGGCGAATTCCGCTCCAATCTTCACCGCGGCGGTTCAGCACAGGTTGTGCGCATCACGCCCGAAGAGCGCTCCACGGCTGTGCGCGCGGCAAGCATCATGGGATTGAATGTGGCCGGTGTGGATCTGCTGCGCTCGAATCACGGCCCGGTGGTGATGGAAGTGAATTCCTCGCCCGGTCTGGAGGGCATCGAGAAGGCCACCGGCAAGGATGTCGCCGGTATGATCATCCAGTGCATCGAGAAGAATGCCAAGGCAGGGCGGACCGGCACGCGGGGTAAGGGTTGAATTGAAAAAGCTTTTTTCCATCTGCGACCGGCAGGTCGCGGCGGGTAGCAGGGAGATCATCGAATTCCCCCTGCCTCCGCTTTCCACGCATTCGGCCACGCATATGCCGGTACATGTCATTCGCGGCAGGAAGGAAGGTCCGTGCCTGCTGGTGTGTGCTGCTCTGCACGGCGACGAGATCAACGGTATCGAGATTATCAGGCGCCTGGTCGGTCTGAAGCAGCTCGGCAAGATCCGCGGCACGCTGATCGCCATTCCCATTGTCAATGTGTATGGTTTTATCCATATGAGCCGCTATCTGCCTGACAGGCGTGACCTGAACCGTTCGTTCCCGGGTTCCGAGACCGGTTCGCTGGCCGGTCGTCTGGCCAATCTGTTCGTCAAGGAAGTGGTCTCGAAAGCGACCTACGGAATCGACCTGCATACGGCTGCCATTCATCGGGACAATTTTCCTCAAGTTCGCGCCACGCTCGATGATCCTGAAACCAGGCGGATCGCCGAGGCTTTTCATGCGCCGCTGGTGATCGATGCCGCGCTGCGCCCCGGCACTATCCGTGAAACGGCGATCAGGATGGATATTCCATGGCTGGTCTATGAAGCAGGGGAGGCACTGCGCTTTGACGAGGTGAGCATCCGGGCCGGTGTCCGCGGTGTCGTCAATGTGATGCGCGAGGTCGGGATGCTGCCGGTATCGACACGCAAGAAAAGCTTTGTGCCGCGCATCGTCAAATCCAATTTCTGGATTCGTTCCCCGCAGAGCGGGATTCTGCGGCTAACCTCCGCTCTCGGCGCATCTGTGCGCAAGGGAGATACGCTGGGCTTCGTTGCTGATCCGTATGGCGGCAATGAAGTGCATATCACGGCACCGGATTCCGGCATCATCATCGGACGGACCAATCTGCCGCTGGTGCATGAAGGCGATGCCATGGTGCATCTGGCGCGTTTCCGCGACAATGCATCGGCCACTGAAACGATGGAAACTTTCCAATCCGAACTGGATCCCGTGGACGGGGCGGGAATTTCCGGAGCGGAACCTATCGCCTGACCACGGATCGGCGATGTTATGCAAAGGGGATCAGGGTTGTTGTCTGGTGAACTGGAAACCGACTTCTTTCTTCTGAACCATGCAGCCGCTACCTGCCTTTTGCAGCAGGACTTCAGCCGTTTCCAGACTATAGGCCTGAACGTGCACGTTCAGTTTCCCCTTGAGTACGGCCTTCTGCATGAATTTCTGTTTGAGCGTTTTTTGACAGGAGTTCGGCGTGTACCAGGATTTGGTATAGGTGTATGCGCAGGTTCCGTCAGGGGATGGTATGACAGTAAAATCCACCAGAATGCCGCCGTCGGAATAACTGACTTCCATGCTCGCATTGAAAGGCTGTCGATCTGTTTCCTGATTCGACCAGAAAGACCATGAGCCGTAGTTTTGCTTGCCGCTGAGAAATCCTTCTAGCCTGGCAACAGTTGAAATGCATGAGGTGAAACCCGCCTCTCGCGCCATCTTGGTTATTTTACCCTCAGCGGCACAGGCATGGGATACCGGGAAGAGCAGCACTGCCAGAGCAACAAGCATGATAAATTTCATGTGCCTCTCCTTTTCATAATCCCGACTCGTCTCCATCTGGAGGATGCGCATTTCCGGATGGTAGAAAGGAGCATATTGTGCGAGATAATAATAAGTTACGATATTTGTTTCAAGTTTTATAATAGTTTTGGCTTGTATCCCGAACATAGCAACGAAAAGCAGTATACACCGAATTGCCCTGCGGCTTGCAAGCATAGAAAAAACGATGCAGCCAAAGCCGGAAATATGCCTTAGAGTCCGCACCGTTCCGGGTCGTTTTCACGTTCAGTTTTGCTTCATCTTGACGAAGCAGGGTTGCAGCGAACTCGCTCTTGGAAGGCGGACTTCCCGGGCCGCAAATTGTACATGGGGCAGGAGTTGGTAATGCGGATGGGCGAGATGCGGAATCACCTGCGATATGGAGTGCCGAGGCTTTGCACGGCTCTGCTGGCAGGCCTGCTGCTTGCGGGCTGCGCCTCCGCACCCAAGGGTCAGGCCTACGACCCCATCGAGAAGGTCAATCGCGCCACCTTCACCTTCAACGATTATTTCGACCGCATCGTGCTCAAGCCGTTAAGCGAGGGATATATCGCCGTGACGCCGAAAGAAGGGCGCACCATGGTGTCCAACTTCTTCGACAATGCCACCTACGTTGATACGATCGTCAACGACTTTCTGCAGGGCAAGGGCAAGCAGGGCTTTTCCGATATCGGACGCCTCGCCGTGAACACCACGGTCGGTGTGGTCGGCCTGTTCGATGCGGCGACATCGCTGGGGCTTGCGAAGCATGACGAGGATTTCGGCCAGACCCTCGGCGTATGGGGCTTCGGTCCCGGTGCTTATGTCGTGGTGCCTGTGTACGGCCCGAACACGGCCCGCGACCTTCCCGATCTGGCCACCAGCGCATTGACCAGCGCGGTGTTCTGGTCAGGCTTCTTTCTGACCCCGTATGTGACCATACCGGTGAGTGTGCTCAGTGCTGCGGATCTGCGCAGCCGGTCGGACAATGCCATCCGTTTCGTCAACGAGACGGCCATCGACCCCTATGTGTTCACCCGCGAGGCATGGGTACAACATCGCAACTATCTGATCTTCGACGGCAAGCTGCCGGTGTCTGCGGACGAATTCTCCGACGAGGGATTCGGAGATTAATCAGCTTTAAGCGTGAGTGCACCGTCGGGCAGATGCACGGCGTAGCGTCGCTCACGATCCAGCAGTACATGTTCATGCGGGTGCAGCAGGTACTGATCGCTGACGATGATCAGCGTATGGTCATCCTGCCACTCGTCAAGACTCACGCCGCCCGGATAGATCGCGACGACCGGTAATTGCATCGCATCGGCCTCTCCCCGCAGGGCCGGCATCAGCTGCCTGAACAGTAGACTCGGATGGCCTTCCTCGGCGATGGTGACAGCCAGCCAGCTGCCCTGTGGCGAGATGCTGAAATCCCCGAACGAGGCCTGTCCGTTTCCGGTGAAAGACAGTCCCGTGATGGTATGTCGCGGGCCTGGCGACCCGCTGTCGCGGGTGAACCATGTCTCCTCACGCCCGGCATCGATCGAAACGCACAGTTGCGCGGGGCTGGCAAAGCCCGGGATGTCACGGCACACGGGCGGGTCCGCCTGCATCCCGGCGGTCTTTCCCTGTATGCCCGCGCAAGCTGAGAGCAGCAGGGATACAAGCAGGGATGAAACAGGCATGGCCACGCCGAACCCCCTGCCTGTCGGCATCAGATCACCTTGGAGAATTTCACTTCCTCTTTCCGGTTGCGCAGGTATTCGTCGAACACCATGGCGATGTTGCGGATCAGCAGGCGACCGCCGGGCAGCACCTGCAGGCCGTTGGTATCGAGGCTGAGCAGCCCGTCGGCGGCCAGATCGTGCAATTCAGCCGTCTCGACGGCGAAGTGTGCGGCGAAATCGATGCCGAATTTCTTTTCCACGGCCTTGAAGTCGAGCGCGAAATCGCACATCAGACGCATGATGACATGCCGGCGCAGGTGGTCTTCGTCGGACAGCTGATAACCGCGGAACACCGGGAACTCGCCGGCTTCGATGCTGGCGTAATACTCCTCCAGAGTTTTCAGGTTCTGGAAGAAGGCACCGTCCACATAGCCGATGGAGGTGATGCCCAGGCCCAGCAGTTCGGCATCGGCCTGCGTGGAATACCCCTGAAAATTGCGATACAGCTTGCCCTCGCGCTGCGCGACGGTCAGTTCGTCGTCCGGCTTGGCGAAATGGTCCATGCCGATGAACACATAGCCGGCCGACAGCAGGCGGTCGATGGACAGCTTCAGGATATTCAGCTTTTCGCCGGGGCTCGGTAGGTCGGCTTCGTTGATGCGGCGCTGCGGCATGAACATGCGCGGCAGGTGGGCATAGTTGAACAGCGCGATGCGGTCCGGCGAGAAATCGATGATGGTGGACAGCGTGCGGTCGAAGCTTTCCACGCTCTGGTGCGGCAGGCCGTACATCAGGTCGATATTGATCGACTGGAAGCCGTGCGCTCGCGCCTGTTGCAGCACGTTCAGGGTCTCCTCTTCGGACTGGATGCGGTTCACCGCCTTCTGCACGTCCGGCTCGAAATCCTGCACGCCCATGCTCATGCGGTTGAAGCCGACCTCGCGCAGGATGCGCACGGTGTCGTCTTCACATTCGCGCGGGTCGATCTCGATGCCGAATTCACCCTCGGCGTCACTGGCGAACTCGAAGCGCTCGCGCAGCCTTCCCATGATGCTGCGGATCTGGCTCTCGTTCAGGAAGGTCGGTGTGCCGCCGCCCCAGTGCAACTGCGTGACCAGCCGCTTGCGACCGACCGTATCGGCCAGCATGTCGATCTCCTTGAGCAGTGCCTCCACATACGGCACCGCACGTTCGCGCTGCTTGGTGACCACCTTGTTGCAGCCGCAGTAGTAGCAGACGGTGTCGCAGAAGGGCACGTGCAGGTATATCGACAAAGGTCCTTCGACCTGCGAAGCGCGCGCCAGACTGGCTGCATAGGACGTACCGTTGATGCCGGTGTGAAACATCGGCGCTGTGGGGTACGAGGTGTAACGTGGACCGGCCTTGTCGTATTTGTGAATCAGATCAAGGTTGAACAGTTCGTCTGTATGCAGCTGCTGCGTCATGCGTAGGCTCTCCTGTGGGGCACGAACCCTAATGTTTCCCCAGACGTTGCGAAAGCCAGAGGCGTGCCCCGACAGAATCGGTAAACTCGCCGTCCAGTTGTGCCTGATAGGCGGTGGTCAGTATTTCACCCATGGCGGGCCCGGGTTGAATACCCAATTCAATCAGCATTTCACCATTCGCCAGGGCTTCGGGGGCGGTTTTCTCCACGGCCAATTTCACGGCTTCTTCAAGCCATGATAAAGCGGGGCGATCCGCTGGAAGCGGCGGTCGACCCGATGCATCCGCTTCGACCAGTGCCTCCCACATGTGGATATTCGATGGTTGCAGACGGTGTGCGAGCCTGCGTACAGCGCGCGGCGATGGATTACCGTGCAGATGTACCAGATGTTCCGCGACCAGCGAGAGTACATGTGCGGTCAGGGATTGTGGTGCTGCAATGCTTTCAAGAAATGCTTTCGACGGCTCAATGCCGGCTTCGGCATGTCCGGTTGCCCGAATACGACCGTTTTCATGCCGGAACGTGGTGGAAGGTTTACCAAGATCGTGGCACAGGGAAGCAAAAACCAGTTGCTCGCGTTGCTTGTCATTCCAGTTGTATCGCAGGGCAATGGCGGATGATTGATCGAGCACAAGGGCTGTGTGTGTCCATACATCGCCCTCCGGATGCCAGTCCTCTTCCTGCTCGCAGCCGATCAGTGCTTCAAGTTGCGGATACAGCGCAAGCCAGCCGGAGGCGCGCAGCACCTGCAAGCCGAACGAGGGCGCATCGGCATGCGCCCATTTGCGCCATTCCTCCCAGATGCGGGCAGCAGGCAGGGTGGCGGCTTCCGCCAGCAGCGAGCGGCACAGTGCTGCCGTGCCGCTATCGAGTGTCAGACGGAAGCGGGCGGCGAACTGCATGCCGCGCAGCGGACGCAGCGGGTCCTCGGCGAA
This sequence comes from Zetaproteobacteria bacterium CG06_land_8_20_14_3_00_59_53, assembly GCA_002779605.1. Taxonomy (GTDB): domain Bacteria; phylum Pseudomonadota; class Zetaproteobacteria; order Mariprofundales; family Mariprofundaceae; genus UBA1543. The sequence continues at coordinate 9,027 of PEWE01000026.1, forward strand.
GGCAGTCGATACATGCCGCAGGATGCGGTTTTGCAGATCGTTTTGTCCGCCATGCAAATCCAGCAGCTCCCCGGTCAAGGGATCGAGCATCATGGCGTTGATGGTGAAATCACGGCGCGAGGAGGCGGTCTGTGCATCCAGCCCGGGATCAGTCTGTACCTCGAAGGCCTTATGCCCGGCACCCTGCTTGCGTTCGCTGCGGGGCAGGGCCAGATCCATCTCCAGACCTTCGCTCCACAGCTTGAGCACACCGAACTGGCGGCCCACCGTTTCCGTGCGGCCGAGCGTCTGGATAGCCGTCACCAGTGCTGCGCTATCCAGCCCGTACACCTCGATGTCGAAATCCTTCGGGGCAAGGCCCAGCATCATGTCGCGTACCGAACCGCCGACCAGCCATGCACGTCCACCATGTGCGGCGATGCGTTGGCAGACCACGCCGAGGGCGGACGGGAGGAGACGGATATCGGGCTGTTGCATGGTGTCATTCCACGTTCGACAAGCAGGCTTGGCAAGTCTATGTTTGGCTGCGATTTTCAACACAGGAGTTCATCATGCGTTGGTCGGGAATGCAGAGGGGAGACAACCGTTATTTCAAGCGGAAAAAGGTGACCGTGGTCGGTTCCGGCAATGTCGGGGCGACAGCCGCCTTCCTGGCCGCGCAGAAAGAGCTGGCCGATATCGTGCTGCTCGATGTCATCGAAGGCGTGCCGCAGGGCAAGGCGCTGGATATGTTCGAGGCGGCCCCGATCCAGGGCTATAACGCCAATGTGTTCGGCAGCAACGATTATGCCGACACCGCGGGCTCCGATTTGGTGATCATTACCGCAGGTATCGCGCGCAAGCCGGGCATGAGCCGCGACGACCTGCTCTCCACCAATGTGAAGATCGTGGCCGAAGTCACGCGCAAGATCGTCGAGCATTCGCCGGACTGCATCCTGCTGGTGGTGACCAACCCGCTGGATGCCATGGTATATACCGCGATGAAGGTATCCGGGTTTCCGCGATCCCGGGTGATCGGTATGGCCGGCGTGCTGGATTCGGCACGCATGCGTTCGTTCATCGCCGGCGCTTTGGATGTGTCGATCCACGATGTCACTGCGTTTGTGCTTGGCGGGCATGGCGATGCGATGGTGCCGCTGCCGCGCTACTCCACGGTGGCCGGTATTCCGATCACCGAGTTGATGAGCGAAGAAGAGGTGGATGCCATCGTGGAGCGTACAGCCCAGGGAGGGGCGGAGATTGTGAAGTTGCTGAAGACCGGTTCGGCCTTCTATGCGCCGGGCGCTGCGGTGGTGGAAATGGCGGAGGCGATCCTCAAGGACCAGAATCGCATCCTGCCGTGCGCGGCCCTGCTGGAGGGCGAGTACGGAGTGCATGGCTATTTCCTCGGTGTACCCTGCAAGCTGGGCGGTGGTGGTATGGAAGGAGTGATGGAGCTGGATCTGAGTGCGGATGAAATGGCTTCTCTGATACGATCGCTGGATGAGGTGAAAAAACTGGTGGCTGATGTCGATGCCATGCAGCATTTCTGATTAGATCTGCATAAGTGCGTCCATGCACTTATGCAGTGCGCCAGTGCAAAAGCGCGGTTTCGCACTGGCTCACAAAATCAAGCACTTTTGTGCTCAATTTTGGCGGCCCGTCCATGGGCCGCAAGGATGCTCTGAATAACCAGAGCATCCTTAAGCGGAGGAAGCTTTGAATATTCACGAATATCAGGCCAAGAGCGTGCTTAAGGCAGGCGGTATTGCGGTCCCTGAAGGCTATGCGGCCACCAGTGTCGGGGATGCCGTCAGTGCGGCAGCGAAGCTTGGCGGCAGGATCTGGGTGGTGAAGGCGCAGATCCATGCCGGCGGGCGCGGCAAGGCCGGTGGCGTGCGCCTGTGCCGTTCGATGGATGAGGTGCGGGATGCGGCGACTGCTCTGCTTGGCAGCACGCTGGTCACCAAACAGACAGGGCCTTCCGGCAAGCTCGTGCACCGGCTGTATATCGAGCAGGGGCTGGATATCGTCCGCGAGTTCTATCTCAGTCTGCTGGTGGATCGCGAGGCCGAGGCGGTGTCCTTTGTGGTGAGTCCGGCCGGCGGCATGGATATCGAGGGCGTGGCCGCCGAAACACCTGAGAAGATCCTTTCCGTGTCCGTGGCTCCGGGTGGGCCGGATGCGGCGCAGTGCAAGGCCATGGCGGAGATGCTCGGCTTGCAGGGCGGGCAGGCGACGAAGTTCGCGGCGCTGGCAGCAGAGCTGTATGTCGTGTTCATGGCCAGCGATTGCAGCCTGCTGGAGCTCAATCCGTTGATTCTGACCGGTGATGGCGAACTGCTGGCGCTGGATGCCAAGATCTCCGTGGACGACAACGCCCTGTTCCGCCAGCCGGAACTGGCCGCGATGCGCGATCCCCTCGAAGAAGACCCGCGGGAAACCGAGGCAGCCGCATCGGGCCTGAATTATATCGCGCTGGACGGATCCATCGGCTGTATGGTCAATGGTGCAGGGCTGGCCATGGCGACCATGGATATTATTCAGCTCAAGGGTGCCAGGCCCGCCAACTTTCTCGATGTGGGTGGCGGAGTGACGGTCGCGGCGGTCACCGAGGCATTCAAGCTGTTGTTCTCCGACGATCATGTAAAAGCTGTGCTGGTGAACATCTTCGGCGGCATCGTGCGCTGCGATATTATTGCCAACGGGCTGCTTGAGGCGATCAAAACGCATCCGATGCGCGTCCCCGTGATTATGCGTCTGGTCGGCACCAACGAGGCCGAGGGACGGCGGCTGGTGCAGGACGCCGGGCTTGATGTGCGCTGGGCGAACGATCTGGACGAGGCGGCTACTCTGGCCGCACAGGCGGCGGCCTGAGAGCCTGCATTTCGGGCTTGTGCATGCTTTGCCCGGCCGGATTGCTGTGCTACGATGCCGCTTCGAGTTCCGGCGCAAGGGCGTCAGTTAGGGAAAAAACCATAGGGAAACCTACAAATTCAGGAGAGGGAAATGCTTGTACGTGATGTGATGACAAGCGGCGTGAAGGCCGTGAAAAAAGAGGATACGCTGCGCCAGGTTGTTGTCGGTATGATCCAGCGCCATTGCGGTTCGGTGCCGGTTGTGGACGATGCGGGTGCGCTGATCGGCATTGTGACACTGCGCGACGTGCTGCTGCCCCTGTATCCGAATTACGGTGAGTACATCCACGACAACGTGCATGCCCGCGATTTCGAGGAGATGCAGGACGGCTACACGAAGGTGCTGGAGATGACCGCTGAAGAGGTGATGACCGCCAACCCGTTCACCGTCGCTCCCGACGAGCCGATCCTCAAGGCCGCCTCTTACATGGGTCTGAAGAATCTGCGTCACATCCCGGTTGCCGAAGACGGCAAGCTGCTCGGCGTGATCACCATCAGCGATATCAATCAGGCGCTGTTCTTCAACACAGCTGCCTGATTCCAACCTGCTTGCGGCGCCGGTATCCGGTGTTTCAGGTCGGTTGATGTGTTGTGAAATCAAGGGACGGCCCGTAACGGGCCGTCTCATTTTCTTTGGAGTTGCCGGATGAGCGTACTTCTGGATCAACATACACGGGTGATCTGCCAGGGCTATACCGGCAAACAGGGCACCTTCCATTCCGAACAGATGATCGCCTACGGCACGTTGTTTGTCGGCGGCGTGACCCCCGGCAAGGGCGGCCAGACTCATCTGGACAGGCCGGTATTCGACTCCGTGCAGCAGGCTGTGGATGCCGAGGGTGCTCAGGCGACGGTCATCTTCGTGCCGCCGCGCTTTGCGGCCGATGCCATCGTCGAGGCAGCCGTTGCCGGCATCGAACTGATCATCTGCATCACCGAGGGCATTCCGGTTCGCGATATGCTGGATGTGAAGCAGCGTATCGCCGGTATTGATTGCACGCTGATCGGCCCGAACTGCCCCGGCATCATCACGCCGGGCAAGGCCAAGATCGGCATCATGCCCGGTCACATCCATCTGCCCGGCCGGGTCGGTGTGATTTCCCGTTCCGGTACCCTGACCTATGAGGCCGTAGCCCAATTGACCGCGACAGGGCTCGGCCAGAGCACCTGTATCGGCATGGGCGGCGACCCGGTGCACGGCATGGATTTCATCGATGCGCTGAAGCTTTTTGAAGCCGATGAGCAGACCGAGGGCGTGGTGATGATCGGCGAGATCGGCGGCTCCGATGAAGAGCATGCCGCGGAATACATCCGAAGCCATGTGAGCAAGCCCGTGGTGGCCTTCATCGCGGGAGCCACCGCGCCATCCGGCAAGCGCATGGGGCATGCAGGCGCCATCATCTCCGGTGGCAAGGGCACGGCCGAGGCCAAATTCGCGGCGCTTGCAGCAGCCGGTGTGGCTGTCGAGCATAATCCGACCCTGCTCGGCAGGCGCATGGTGGAGTTGCTGTCCCGGTGAATTCGTCTGCCGACTGGAAACGCCGGCTGGGACTTGAAGCTCATCCTGAAGGCGGTTTTTTTCGCGAAACCTACCGTGCCGATGCCTGCTTTACGGGCATGGCGGATGATGTTTTTCCCGCTGGCCGAAGCCATTCCACCGCCATCTATTTCCTGCTGGAACAAGGGAACTTCTCGGCCTTCCATCGCATAAGATCCGACGAACTATGGCATTACTACGACGGTGACGGTCTGGATATCCATGTCATCGAACCGGGTGGTGCCTATCGCTGCCTGCATCTCGGTCTGGATGTTTCCATCGGACAATCACCGCAGGCCGTGGTGCCTGCCGGATGCTGGTTCGCCTCCGAGGTGGCGGACCGGGGCGGTTTCGCGCTGGTCGGCTGTACGGTATCTCCGGGCTTTGATTTTACCGATTTCGAGATGGGCAGCCGCAAGCAGCTGATATCCCTTTTTCCGCAATATCAGCCGCTGATCAGGCGCATGACGCGCAGCTAGGCAGGCGCTTCTTTCATTTGATGCATGCAGCACAGCTCTGTTAAACTCCCCGGACAAATAGCGGACCATCAATCGTTCAATCAAGGGGATCAACATGAAGAGAATCATTGCCACGCTGGCCTTGTGCGCCGGACTGCTGCTGAGCGGCACACCGGCCCAGGCCGGGGATAAGGTAAACGTGAAGATGACCACATCAATGGGCGTCATCGAACTACAGCTGGATGCAGAGCGTGCACCGGAGACTGTGGCGAACTTCGTGCGTTATGCGAAAGAGGGCTTTTACAATGGCACTGTTTTTCATCGGGTGATCCCCAATTTTATGATCCAGGGCGGCGGCTTCACGCCGAACCTGAGCCAGAAGGCGACGCATGCCTCGATCGTCAACGAGGCGGACAACGATCTGCGCAACACGACCGGAACCATCGCCATGGCACGCACCTCCGATCCGCATTCGGCCACCTCGCAGTTTTTCATCAATACGCATGACAACGGATTCCTGAACTTCAAGGGGAAGACCCGCTCCGAATGGGGCTATGCGATATTCGGCAAGGTCACCAGTGGCATGGATGTGGTGCGCGGCATCGAGGGTGTGGCGACCGGTTACCGTGCCGGCATGGGAGATGTGCCGCTTGAGCCGGTCATCATTGAAAGCGTCGAGGTGATCGAGTAACGCAGGCCTTCCGGACGGGGACCGGTATGGCAGAGGCACAGGCCTTCCGCTGGTGGCATCGCGGCGATCTGGACGGTTTCTTCGGGCTGTTCGTCGATAATCTCATTCAGCTGATCCTGATCGTGCAGTTGTGCACCTTCGTGCTCGGCATGCCGGCGGATCTGGTGTACGGGCGCATCCTGCCGGGTGTGGCGGTCAGCCTGCTGCTCGGCAATCTGTTCTACGCATGGCAGGCCAGGCGCCTGCATGAGCGAACGGGAAGGCCGGCCACGGCTCTGCCGTACGGTGTGAATACCATTTCCCTGTTCGCCTTCGTGCTGTTCGTGATGCTGCCGGTGGTGAAGACCACCGGCGATGCGGCGCTGGCCTGGCAGATGGGGCTGGCCGCCTGTCTGGGCTCCGGTTTGATCGAACTGGGCGGCGCATGGATCGCGGCACGGGTCAAACGCATCACGCCGCGCGCGGCCCTGCTGGCCACCCTGGCCGGTATCGCGCTGACCTTTATCTCGATGGATTTCGCCTTCCGCATCTTTGCCGACCCGTTGATCGGATTCGCGCCGCTGGCCCTGATCCTGATGCGCTATGTCGGCGGCATGCGGCTGCCCTTCGATATGCCTGCGGGGCTGGCTGCTGTATTGCTCGGCACCCTGCTGGCCTGGGGGCTGGGACGCATGGATGGCGAGGCGCTGGCGGCTGCCGCATCGATTTCCCTGCATCCGCCAGTTCCGGCCATCGGCGATATGCTCGGCGCCTTCAGTTCCACCCAGTGGCTGGCCTTTCTGTCGGTGATCCTGCCGATGGGTTTGTTCAATCTGGTCGGCTCCCTGCAGAATCTGGAAAGTGCGGAAGCGGCGGGGGACGAATACCCGGTCAAATCCTCTCTGGCGGTCAACGGTATCGGCACCATTGCCGCCGCATGCTTCGGCAGCTGCTTTCCGACCACCATCTATATCGGCCACCCGGCATGGAAGCGCATGGGAGCGGGCAGCGGCTATTCGGTGGCCAACGGCATCGCGGTGACGCTGCTGTGCTGTCTGGGTCTTGTCGGCTTGGTCAGCGCGTTGATTCCCATCGAGGCAGGGGCGGCGATCCTGCTATGGATCGGTATGGTGATTGCGGCGCAGGCTTTCGAGGATACCGATCGCACGCATGCGCCGGCGGTGGTCATCGGCCTGATTCCTGCCATGGCGGCATGGGGCCTGATGATGCTGGAGAACGGCCTGCGTGCTGCGGGGCAGAGCATCGGCAGTATCGGCGAGCAGGCCTTTGCGACGATCCTGCCGATCAGCGGCATGCTTTCCCTTGAACGCGGCTTCATCTTCACCTCGATGCTGCTGGGCGCCATGACCGCCTGCCTGATCGATCGGCATTACCGCGCTGCCGCCGGCTGGGCCGGTTTTGCCGCGCTATGCAGTGCGACCGGCATCATCCATGGCTACAGCATCACGCCGCAGGCTATCGTTAACGCATATGGCCCCATGGCTGCATGGCCGTTCACCGTCGGCTATCTTGTTTCGGCTTTGCTATTTCTGTTTCTGGGTGGATATGCCGGGAAAAGACCGGTGCAGTCAGACGATTGAACGCCTGCTTGCGGTGATGCACATCAGGGGTGCGTTTCGTCACATGTCCCGTAGCATCCGGTGTTGCACCATGTCCCGAACTGATTCGAGGAGACCGAGATGGAACAGTTGAACAACATCACCAACACGCTGGCGCTGACCATGGGTGCTGCATGGGCCAGCGGCATCAATCTGTATGCCGCGATCCTGACCCTCGGTCTGATGGGGGCGACGGGCAATATCACCCTGCCGCCTGGACTGGAGATACTGTCCGATCCGATGGTGCTGATGGCAGCCGGCCTGATGTATTTCGTCGAGTTCTTCGCCGACAAGATTCCCGGTGTGGATACGGCGTGGGACGGCCTGCACACCTTTATCCGCATTCCGGCCGGTGCCATGCTGGCCGCAGGTGCCGTGGGCGATCTGAATCCTGTGATCGAACTCTCCGCGGCCCTGATGGGCGGTGGCCTTGCCGCTTCCACGCATGCCACCAAGGCCGGTACGCGCGCCCTGATCAACACCTCGCCGGAGCCTTTCAGCAACTGGACGGCATCGGTCAGCGAGGATATCGCTGTGATCGTCGGCCTGTGGACGGCGCTGAACCATCCGGTGCTTTATCTGGTGCTGCTCGGCCTGTTCATCCTGATGATGATCTGGCTGATGCCGCGCTTGTGGCGCGGCATCAAGCTGGTATGGGGAAAGGTGCGGGGTGTGCTTGCGGGCGGTACTTCGAGCCTGCCGCAGGCCGAAGCCCAACCGGCTCAGACAGCCGGTGAGGTGGAAGAAAAACCTTTGAAGTGAAGCGCAGTAAAGATGCTGTGACGCAGCGTTGCGCGTTGGTTACTCCGTAGCCCCGTCTTTGTTGTCGAAACCGAAGCGCCGGATGCTCTTCACCCGGCCCGACTCGTTGTAGAGGATTTCCACGCGGCGCTGAAATTTCTCGCCGGTTTTGGGATTATCGTATTGTTCCATATAGATGGCCCGGTTGGGATGCAGATCGTCCTTCAGCACCGGGGTGCCGATCAATGATTCGACCTCATAGCGGCTGTCCTGCTCACGAATCTGGGACACCTTTTCCGGCTTGAGCACATTGCCCTGCTGGCTGACGACCTTCATGCAGGCGGATAGCGGCAGCAGCATGCTGAGGCCTGTGATCAGCAGAAGATGTTTGCAGTAAAGCTGTTTCATGCGATGGCCTCGACAGGTTCGTTCAGGTTCTTTTCCAGCAGGCCGATATATTCGCCCATGCCGTCTTCCAGCGACCATTGCGGTTGCCAGCCGAGCAGATCGCGCGTGGCGCCCATCTCGGCCTCGGTGTGGTTCTGGTAGAAGTCGTAAGGGTTGTCGATATATTCCACTTCCAGCTCGCGGTTCAGCAGCAGTCCGAGGTTCTCGACGATATCGTTGAAACAGCGCGCCTTGCCAGAGCCGACATTGCACACGCCGGAACGCGGCGCATCCAGCGCTGCCAGATTGGCGGCGATGACATCGCGGATATAGACGAAATCGCGCTGCTGCTCGCCGAACTTGAACAGGCGAGGCTGTTTGCCCGCCTTGATCTGGTTGTACATCTGCAAAATCATCGAAGCGGTGCGCCCCTTGTGGGCTTCGCCGGGACCGTACACATTGAAATAGCGCAGCCCGATGACGGACGAAGGGTGACGGTCGTACCAGCGGCGTGCGATGCGATCCATGGAAAGCTTGGAGAAGCCGTACACATTGGCTGCCTCTTCTTCGCCGCCGACGGTGTTGGGGGAGGCGGCATTGCCGTAGGTGGCGGCCGATGATGCGTAGATCAGGCGTGTTCCGGAAAAGCTGCTGGCCTCCAGCATGGCGGCGAAGGCATTGGTGTTGATCTCCAGCATGCGGCGCTGATCGAGTACCGTGGTGTCGGAAATCGCACCCTGATGCAGGATGGCGGAGAAGCCGCCGTCGGCGATCTCGTCGTGCAACGACGGGTCGCTGATGCAGCCTGCGCGTACCTCGCAATCCACATGCAGCAGGTTCTTCCAGTCGCCGAAGCTGAAATCGTCCAGTACCACCACATCGGTGCCCGGACGTTTGACGAGGGCGGCAGCCAGATTGGCGCCGATAAAGCCGGCACCGCCGGTAATCAGAATTCGTTCGTTCATTGCTCTTCCTGTTTCATGGCTTGCGTTGCAGTACTGCGCCAGACGGTCTGCAGACCCTCCAGCGCCCGGCTGGTGGCGGTATTGCAGATGCTGTAGCCCATGTGTTCGTTGACACGACGGCACAGTTCTGCGGCCTCAAGGTGCAGCACGTCGTGTTCGTTCAAGCCAGCCTCGACCAGCAGCCGGGCCATCCAGCTTCCCAGACCGTGCAGCCGGGAGATGCGCACAATGGCGATCAACTCGCGGCAACGCTGCACGGTGAACTGATTGCCGCTGGCTTGCACCAGCTCTTCGGCATCGGCATCCGCCAGGCTGTCCAGCGGCCGGCACAGCAGCTTGAGAATCACCCATTCGCTCTCGGAGGTGAAAGGCTTGTCCTCGTGCAGCGGGAAGGTGCCGGGAAGGGATTTCAGTTGTGCTGTCATAGGGTGTCTGATTAATCCTGATAGGCCGTCGGGCCGGTGATGTAGGCGCCTTTCAGGCCCCATTTAAGGATCTTGGCCTCGATACGGTTGGTGCCGGCGAGATTAGCCCCGCGCAGGCGTGCCGCACGCAGGTCGGCATTGTACAGATTGGAACCCGAAAGATCGGCGCCGCGCAGGTCGGACTTGCGGAAATCGCAGCCGGACAGGTTGGCGTTTTTCAACTGCGCCTTGCTCAGGTTCTGACATGAAAGATCGAGGCCGGAAAGATTGTGTCCCTCCAGGCTGCGGCCCTCCCTGATGGCCAGAACGACATCCTTCGCATCCATATACCCTCCTTGCGGGCGGCGGGCGCTTCAAGGCACGCCATGCCCTGTATCATTTTCGATGTCACGGATGGTACGGTGCCGGTGACATAGCGCAAGTGCTTTGGCTGTTTCCCGGGTCCGCTTCATGCGCCCGGAGATTTGATTTTCCCGCTCGCCAGCACGCGGCGCACGTCTTATCCTGACGCTTCCTGACCAAGGACATGGAGTTGACGTGAACGTTGATATCCTCACACCGGATCATCCCGATTGGGCCGCGGCCACATCGAGTATCGCCATGGTTTACCGCCGGGCGTACGGCGCACGCCTGAGCTCTTTCATGCCGCGTCTCCTGCGTGTCAGCGGCGACGATGGCGAGTTCAGGGCACTGGTCGGCATGCGTCTTGCCGCCGAAGAGCAGCTTTTTCTGGGCGTGTATCTCGATGAGCCGATCGAGCAGGCCATCGAGGCGCGCGTCGGCGAGCCGGTGGATCGCACCTGTATCCTGGAGATCGGCAATCTGGCCGAATCAAAGCCGGGCGACGCCAGACTCAGCATCATCGCCGCCACCATGTATCTCTACACGCTGGGTTTCCGCTGGGTGGTGTTCACCGCCGTTCCGCAATTGCTCAATGCCTTCAAGCGACTGGGTATCGAGCCGATCGAGATCGTCGCCGCCGATCCGAATCGTCTGAGCGAAGAGCAGCGTGTTGTCTGGGGTAGCTATTACGATGAGCGGCCGATGGTGTGCTTTGCCGGCATCGAGCGCGGTTTCGCCAGCCTCAGGGATTTCGATATGGCATGGCTGGGAGCCAAGGTGCTGGCCGAGCAGGAGATGGGCAAACGTTCCGGGGAACAGGAAGAAGCTGTAAGAAGTTGATGCAGCGTTCGACTACGGCAGCATAGTCCATCGCCCGGAGGGAAATGAAATCCATGCATGCCACACTGCCATTATTGCGAACCAGTGATTTCCCGCCCGTAACGCGGGGCAGGCTGGAGACCCTGCAGGTCAATCTCGGCTATCTGTGCAACCAGACCTGCCTGCATTGCCATGTGAATGCCGGTCCGCGCCGCAAGGAGGTCATGGCGGCGGATACCATCGACACCGTGCTCGCATTCCTCAGAAACGGCGGTATCCGGACGCTCGATCTGACCGGCGGCGCACCGGAGATGAATCCGCATTTCCGCCATCTGGTGAGTGAAGCCCGCAAGCTGGGCGTGCGCGTCATCGACCGCTGCAACCTGACCATCCTCGAAGAATCCGGATACGAAGATATGGCCGCATTTCTCGCCGAGAACGGCGTCGAGGTGGTGGCTTCTCTACCCTGTTACCTGAGCGATAATGTGGATGCGCAGCGCGGCAAGGGCACCTTCGATACCAGCATCAGGGCACTGCGCCGCCTGAACGCGCTGGGCCACGGCATCGAGGGTTCAGATTTGAACCTGACGCTGGTGTACAACCCGCAGGGACCGAGTCTGCCGCCATCCCAGACCGAACTGCAAGCTGCCTACAAACGCGAGCTGCGCATCCGCTACGGCATCGAGTTCACCCGCCTGTTCACCATCACCAATATGCCCATTCAACGCTTCGGCAGCACATTGATCTCCAAAGGGGAATTCGCCTCCTACATGCAGTTGCTCAAATCCGCCTACAGCGAGGCGAATCTCGAAGGGGTGATGTGCCGCAGCCTGGTCAGCGTGGACTGGCAGGGCCATGTGTACGACTGCGATTTCAACCAGATGCTCGGCCTGCCCATCGTTGATGCAAGCAATACCCGTCAGCACCTGCGCGACCTGACGGAGCATGACCTTACAGGTCGTTCCATCGTCGTCATGGATCATTGCTACGGCTGCACCGCCGGCCAGGGCTCCAGCTGTGGCGGGGCGCTGGACTAGCGAATTGCCTCGTGCCGGACAGGCGCGTACCCTTGGTTCCTCATTCAGGGACGGGGGATATTCCGATGAGACTCTTTACTACCATACGCCAATGGCGTACCTTCAGCCGTGATTATATTTGAAACTTCCATCTTTACGCGCCAGATCACGACGCTGATGGATGATGATGAGTATGCGGAATTTCAGGGCGAATTGGCCGAACGTCCGGACATGGGCGTACGCATTCCCGGCAGCGGCGGGCTTCGCAAGGTGCGTGTTACAGCCAAAGGCCACGGTAAACGCGGTGGTGCACGGGTGATTTACTATTGGGCCATGTCGGATAGCCGGATATTCATGCTGCTGGCCTATGCCAAGAATGAACAGGAAGACCTGACCAAGGATCAGCTCAAGGTATTGAAAGCACTGGTCGAAGAGGAGTTCGGAGATGGATGAGAAGCTTTTTAGCGAATTGAGCGCCAGCATTCGTGAAGCAGGTGCGATCAAGCGCGGAGCAAAGCGCGCATCGCGCAGCTTCGAGTTTGCGGACGTCGATGTGCTGGCGATTCGGGCCAAGACGGGACTGTCACAGTCGCAGTTTGCCGCCTTGCTGGAAGTCAGCCCGGCCACGCTGAAAAACTGGGAGCAGGGACGCAGGCAACCGACCGGTCCGGCCCGTGCTTTGCTCCGTATTGTCAGTGCCAAGCCCCGTCTGGCGCTGGAAGCGCTTCATGCCGAAAGGCTTGCCGCTTAACGGATAGAGAACGCCACGCGCTCTCCCGTAGCCGGTCACTCCAGCGTCGTTTTGTCTGAACCCGCCAGTTGACTATGCGAAGGTGTTTTCCGGAAGATGACGGCTGCCGGATGAATCCCCATGGAGTTGTTGATGAATCTTTCCCGTATCGCGCTGTCCCGCCACACCTGCAAGGCTTATGATCCCGACCGCAAGATTCCCTCCGGGCAGATCGATCAGCTCAAGACGCTATTGAGATTTGCACCTTCTTCGGTCAATTCCCAGCCATGGCACTTCATTATTGCTGCAGGTAAGGAAGGAAAAGAGCGAATCGCCAGGGCGGCGAGCGAGGGCGCGTATGCCAATAATGGCGCGAAGATCCTGAATGCCTCGCATGTGGTCGTGTTGTGTGCCCGCACAAGCCTGGATGATGCCTATATCGCCGAGTTGCTCGCACAGGAAGCAGCCGATGGCCGCCTGCCTACCACCGAGGCCAGAGAAGCACAGAACAGGGGCCGGAACTACTACGCCAATCTTCACCGGGAAGCCGGGGATACCCGCTGCTGGATGGAGAAGCAGGTCTATCTTGCGCTCGGCACCCTGCTGTTCGGAGCCGCTGCACTCGATATCGATGCCACACCGATCGAGGGCTTCGATCCGCTCAAGCTCGATGAGGTGCTGGGCCTGCCCGCTCAGGGACTGAAGAGTGTCGTGCTGGCTGCCCTGGGATACAGGGGGAAAGATGATTTCAATGCCTCGCTGCCAAAGTCGCGGCTTCCCGCAGATCGGGTCATTTCAGAGTTGTAGGCATCTGCCGGGTCGGATCAGGACAAGTGATTGATAGGTATGCATGAATGATCTGAACAGTGTCGGTATCGGGCTTTATTGCTTGTTTCCAAGGTCAAACGGGGCGCTCAAGGCTTGGTGCAGCAGGCGTGGTTTTGCTGGATGGGCGGGCAGGGGATGTCGTCGTAGGAACAGAACACACAGCAGTCGCCGGGTAGGGGCATGAGCAGGGCGTGGCGGGACTCGCATTCGTAGAACCACTGGCAGGCATCGGTGGGCATGGGTTCTGTTTTCCGGTTTCCGCACTTCGGGCAGGTGATGGTTGATTCTAGGATGCAATGCTGTTGCTTCATCTCCGAAGGCCTACCACAGACCGGGGATCAGGCGGTAGTGCACGCGCTTGCAGTAGTCGGTGTAGCCATCCAGTCCGGCATGCAGGGAGGGGGATGCGGAAGAGCAGGGAAATGCAGATCAGCAATCCGGGCAGCAGCATCCACCATGATCCCAGGCCAGCGGCACGCAGCACAGGTAGATGGCGCAGCCGCTGTACATCGGGTGGCGGACGATGGCATAGGGGCCGGTATCAACCACGGCATGGCCGCGCTCCTTTTGCACCTCGATGGTCGGCGACGCGAAGCTGTTCACCTGCATGACCCTCAGAATCAGCCCCATCGAGCAGGCTGCGCCAAGTAGCCCCGCGACTTCCAGCGGTATTGGAATCTCCGACCAGCCGTAACGCACGGCATCCAGCCCCGGAATCAGCAGGTAGGGAATGAACAGCAGGCCGAGGATCACCATGAAAAGCTGATCGCGACCCTGTATGCCGGGTGTGAAAAGCTGTGTGCGGCTTTTCAGCAGGGCTGGATCGTGACGCCACATCCAGACCGTCATCAGCATGGAGCTTGCGAACTGCATGGCCAGCCAGGCCCATGCCTCGAGCCACAGCAGCGTGCCTGCCGTGCCGAAAAGGCAAATCCCCATCAGCCCGAGGGAAACGACGAAGTGGACAGCCAGTGCGGCAATCGTGATGTCCGGGGATGTGTGTGGCGATATGGGGGCGCTCATACCTTAAGCATAGTCGAAACGGCCTTTTTTCAGGAGGCCGGCAGACGGTTCTGAAGGAGACTTCTTTCTTTAATCCTGAATCAGTGAGTTTACATTGGTAATTTTCTGTTTCTTCTTTTGTAATTAGCTGATTTTATTTATGTTTTATGTTACATTAGAA
>PEWE01000029.1 GCA_002779605.1 Zetaproteobacteria bacterium CG06_land_8_20_14_3_00_59_53
TCTTCTCTTCCGTAAATCGCTTCTTCATGTCCAATCTCCTTTCAATTTGGGATTGGACTCTAAATCGTTGTGCTACTCAAATTGGGGGTGACGTCGGGGGCGATGAAGAAAATGATTATGGGGCTGTCATTTCCCTGCTGGCGTGGCTGGTGAACAATCGAGATCAGGCCTTGAATGGCGGATTGCGTGAAGGGATGTAATGTTTCGCGAATTTGGTTCCCCTTCCTGATCAATCTGACCCACCAGAGGGTAACGCAAAGCCGCATGGCCTGAAGCACTCAGGAATGTTCGCCATTCTCACTCCGGGGATGCCAGAAAGGGTCTTGCTGCCAGCTTTCGGGGAACCCCATCTGCGCTTGCGGCACATCGGCATGCTCTTCGAGCAGGGCAAGCAGGCGGTCCTTCCAGCTTGAGTGCGGATTGATGCGCAGCATCATGCACTGAACCATACAGAGATAGGTGTAGAGCTTCTGGCGAGTGCCCACTTCATGCCGCACCCACGCGATGCGCGGATTGCGCGGAACATCGGGCCGGTAAATCAGTTTGCGATTCCACATTCGCCCATGGTGAGCGCAGATATTGCGCAACAGACATACAGGCTTGAACCATGAGCGAAGCAGCGAGACGGAAATGCCGAAGCGGCTTGCGATACGGTAGCGCGTATCTTTCACAAGTTGCTTGTCGGCATCCATGCTCAGGAAGATGCGCTCCAACTCCCCCACCGTTAGAGCTTCAAGCAACTTCCAACTCGGCGGATCCCCCAGATAGTGCTCCCGATGATGCTTCATGAACTCTTCCTGAGACTCGCGGCAGAGCCTTTCAATCCGCAGCATCTCCGCGCCATAACTGAAACGCCCGCTATCATTGAACAAACTCGCATCCGCATACCAGTTCGGCCCGGCCGCAATGGAAAACTCATAGGCAATGGCAGCACGCAAAGCGACTTCGATCCGCTCAATCGCATCCATCACCAGCAGCCGAAGTTCCCGATCAAAGGTATATAAGCCAAGCATGTCGTCGAAACAGGTGCCGGAGCGATAATGATGGTCGGGCGAATGTTCCACCTGCAAGGTACGGGCATAAATACTCAGGCGATAGTAGCTGATAAAGCTCAGATAATGCCGCGCGCGCTGCACATCGGGCACAGCCATGCCACGCCTGATATACAGGGCGATTTGTTCATCAATGGTAAGAGGGGGTTTGTCGTAGGGTTGTAATTCAGGCATAAAAAAACCCGCCAAAAATGCGCTTCAGTGAGAGGCGAGGCGGGTGTTGATGCCCCGAATCATAAACCCGACCCCAAAGCAAATCAATCTCAGGCTGGAGTTGTGAATATTGCGCTTCTCCACATGGATTGTTACCCATCCCCCTGCCCCCCTTAACGATTTTCTGAAACGAGACTAATGCCGCATGTCGAATCCGGCAATGTCTGGGCCTACAACTGCACGACAGATGCGGTTCGAAAAATCACCTCATCTTGCCGCGCGGCGCATGATGCGTAACATGGCTGCATGAAACAAATCTCCACCGCCATTCTCGGTGCCACCGGATATACCGGTGCCGAACTCATCCGCCTGATCGATGCGCATCCGAATCTGCGCATTGCGCATCTGGCAGCGCATTCGCAGGCGGGGAAACTTGTGGCGGAAGTGCTGCCCGGGGTGAGCGGTGAAGTGTCCGCCATGCAGCTTGCCTCTGCTGATACTCCCCTGCCCTCCGATGTTGAGCTGGTGTTCACTGCATTGCCGCACGGCGCTGCTGCGGAAAGCGTGAAGAAGGCGCTGGATACGGGTTGCCGGGTGGTCGATCTTTCGGCTGATTTCAGGCATCAGGATGCCGATACCTATCGGGCGGCGTATGGCGCGGATCATCCGTATCCGGAGTTGTTCGAGCAGGCCGTGTTCGGTCTGTCGGAATGGGCAAGGGATGCGGTCTGCGGCACGAAGCTGGTGGCCAACCCCGGCTGCTACCCGACCTGCACCCTGCTGCCGCTGCTGCCTCTTTTGAGGGCCGGCGCACTGGATACCTCGGTGATCATCGTGGATGCCAAATCCGGCACATCGGGCGCCGGGCGCAGCCCGAAAACAGAACTGCTTTACTGCGAAGCCAATGAAGGCGTGCGGGCCTACGGTCTGCCGCGCCACAGGCATGCGTGGGAAATGGAAGAATGGGCCAGGGCCTATGCCGGGCAGGAAGTGCATGTGGATTTCGTGCCGCATATCCTGCCGATGACACGCGGCATGCTGGCCACCCTGCATCTGCGCGGCGACAACCCGGATGGCTGGCATGGCCTGCTCAGCGGCGCCTATGCCGACGAGCCGTTTGTCCGTGTGCTGCCAAAGGGCGCCCTGCCGACCACCAAGGGTGTGTGCGGCAGCAACCGCTGCGATATCGGCGTGGTCGTGACCGGCCCGAACAGCGGCGTGGTGATCAGCTGCATCGACAACCTGCTCAAGGGCGCTTCCGGTCAGGCCCTGCAGAATGCCAACATCATGCTGGGACTGGATGAAGGTCTCGGCCTGAGCACTCAGGCGGTCTGGCCATGAAGGTTCGGCCTTAATATGTGGCGAAGGCTTCTTACGTTTCTGTTCAAGAGCTACCAGTTGATGGTGCTCGAACCGCAAGGTGGCCAGACCGTACGCAACATGCGCATCAACCGGGCCACCATTCTGGGTATCGTGCTGCTGCTGTGCATCGGCTCGGGAGCACTGGTCTGGCATTACGCCCCGCGGGAAACCGAGGATCTGTCGGCGCGCTATTACCAGCTGCAGCAGCAGAACCACGACCAGCGTGACAAACTGGCCGCAGGCGAAGGCGAGTTGGCCGTGGCAAAGGAACAGATCGCCGGACTGAAGGACGAGTTAATGAACAGTCAGCAGCAGATCGAGGAACTGCAGCAGGCTAAAACGGTATATGAAAGTATCCTTGAAGCCAGAAAATCGGCCGGCGTGCGTATCCTGCGCGCCTCGGCTAGTCTGGGGGATGTTGATGCGAACGGCACACGACAGCTGAGCTATTCCATCATTCTGGTGAAGGGGGGGAACTATCCGCGCAGCGTGACGGGCACCGTGCACATCGATGCCTTTGGTGCTGATGGACAACGGGCCGACCTGCAACTGGATGAAAAGCATGCCGATCTGCCATACAGCATGGATACGCACGCATTTCTCGAAGGAAATGTGATCTGGGCACAGGACTGGCAACCGGTCAAATTGCAGATTACCCGCATGAACTATCAGGGCGCGGAACGCGACCAGGTGGAAATCGATGTGGACGGAACAAAACCACAGTAAGCAGGAAGCTTTATGAAAGGATGGTGGGGTATGAGATCAGCGGCAGTGGATAACAATAATATTCAGACGATCATCGGTCAGCACGCCAGCTTCAAGGGCGAGCTCGCTTTCGAGGGCGCGGTGCGTATCGACGGCAGCTTCGAGGGCAATATCCGTGCGACCAACGGCGCCACGCTGATCGTCAGCGAAGTGGCCATGATCACCGGCGAGGTGGATGTGCCGAATCTGGTACTGCACGGCACCATCAGCGGCAATGTGCGCGCCAGCGAAAGCCTGAAAATGACTACCACGGGCAAGCTCAAGGGTGATGTCGAATACCGTGTCATCTCGCTCAGCGAGGGTGCCTCGATCAACGGGCGTTGCAACCGTATCGAAGAAAAACAGGCATCCCCCATCTCCGATGCGGGCAAAATGCCGGTCGGCGGGAAGCTCGGCCAGACTGCGTGATCACCAGCTACCTCGACTGGACCCCCGAGATCGATACCTCGGCCTTCGTGGCCGATTCCGCGGAGATCATGGGACGGGTGACTATCGGGCCTGATTCAAATATCTGGTATCAATGCGTACTGCGCGGCGACGTGCACGACATCCGCATCGGCGCTCGCAGTAATATCCAGGATCATTCGACGCTGCACACCAGCCGCAATGTGGCCCCGTGTATCGTCGGCGACGATGTAACCGTCGGACACCGTGTGCTGCTGCACGGCTGCGAGATCGGCGACGGCTGTCTGGTCGGCATGGGATCGATCCTGATGGACCGCTCGCGCATGGAGCCCGGCTGCCTGCTGGCCGCTGGCTCGCTGGTCACCGAAGGCAAGGTATTAAGGGGCGGCTACCTGTATGCCGGCTCCCCGGCGCGCGAACTGCGCGAGCTCAAGGACGAGGAAAAAGCCTTTCTGAAGGCCTCGGCCACACACTACGTCGCCCTGTCCAAATCCCACATCCGCAAACCGTAAAGCATGCTCAAAGCAGCCATCGATATCGGCTCCAACACCTTCCGAATGCTGATCGCCCGTCCGGCTGAGCAGCAACCGTGGGAAACGGTGTACTACACGCATCGCATCGTGCGCCTCGGCGAAGGCATGCATCTCACCGGGCGCTTGTCCGACACTGGCATGCAGCGCGCGCTTACCGCCATGGGTGAATTCGCCGCCATCATCCGCGAGCACGGGCTTGCAACGGGTGATGTGCATGCCGTGGCCACAGCCGCCATGCGCGAAGCGGCCAACGGCAGCGAACTGCGCCAACGAATGCTGGACGAGACCGGCATCGACGTACGCATCATCGACGGTGATAGCGAAGCCTGCATGTCACTGGCCGGTGCCAGCGCGGTGCTGCATGCACAGACCCGCCGCGACATGCTGTTGTTCGATATCGGCGGCGGCAGCACCGAGTTCGTGCGCGCCTGCGACGGGAAGATACAGGATGCCATCAGCCGCAAGCTCGGCGTGGTCCGGCTGGTGGAAGCACATCTGCACAGCGACCCGCCCATACCCGGCGACTACCGCGCCATGCTACAGGCAGCCGATGCGCATCTCACTGAAGTAGAGTCTCACTGGGGGGACGCTCGTGCACCGGCGCATCTGGTCGGCACTGCAGGCACTGTCACCACGCTGGCCGCTGTGCACCTCGATCTGTGTCCGTATGTGGTGGAGAAGATCAACAACCATGTGATCACGCTGGATGCATTCATCGCGCTGCGCGACCGCCTGCTGGCTATGGATCTGCAGCAGCGTCAGGCGCTGCGCACCATCGAGCAGGGGCGTGCCGATCTGCTGGTGGCGGGACTGGCCATCATCGAGGCGGTGTACCGCCGCTGGGGATACCGGGAAATGATCGTGGTGGATGCAGGCCTGCTGGAAGGCGCCTGGCTGAACTGCGCTTCAGGAAGCTGATTCAGCAAGAAAAAAGTTGTCGGCCCGCTTCTGCACTTCGTCCATAGCCTGCTGAACCCGTGACAGCGCTTCTTCCAGATCATCATCGGGAGCAACGAAAATCGGCTCTCCATACACAAACACCCCGCGCGAAAACGGTAGCGGTACGTAAAAACGGTCCCATGAACCTGCCCGCCAGAACCGGCTGGTGGCCCAGCAGATCGGCATCACCGGCAGGCCGGATTTCATCGCCAGTTGAATGGTGCCCTTCTGCACCTTCTCGGCCGGTCCTTTCGGCCCGTCGGGGGTGATGCCGAGATGCCGCCCTTCATTCTTTACCGCACGCAGCATCTTGAGCATGGCACGCGCCCCGCCACGAGTGGTAGAGCCGCGCATCGTTTCCACGCCGCACAGGTTCAGGGTATCGGAGATGAATCCCCCATCCCGATGTTCGGAGATCAGCATATAGCCGTGCCAGTTTTGCGTGGCGCGCAGCAACATCAGAATGCGCGCATGCCAGAAGGCATGGATATAGCGCTGCGGCACTTCGGGCCTGAATGCCGGGCCGCCGATGTCCTGCCAGCGGATGCTGTAAAGCAGAATATAGTAGGCGATGCGAATCAGGCGCGGCACCAGCCAGATCACGAAACGCTCATGCCGGGGCACGATGATTCAGGCCTCGCCGGTCCCGGCCCCGTCTGTCGCATCGGGCGTACCGGTAAGCTGGGGACGGGCCGCCTCAAGCTGCGATTCGAATTGCATGTGATACAGCTCGCCGTACAAACCGCCCTGTTTGATCAGTTCGTCATGCGTCCCGATCTGCGCCACATGACCGCCCTCGAGCACAACAATCCGGCTGGCATGCCGGATGGTGGAAAGGCGATGCGCTATCACGATCACTGTGCGCCCGTGCATCAGGCGATCGATAGCCTGCTGCACCAGACGTTCGGATTCGGTATCCAGCGCGCTGGTCGCCTCATCGAGAATCAGGATGGGGGCATCTTTCAGCAGAGCACGGGCCAGCGACAGACGCTGGCGTTGACCACCGGACAGGATCACGCCGCGTTCACCGACCAGCGTGTCGTAGCCGTCCGGCAGATTGATGATGAACTCGTGTGCATTGGCGGCCCTGGCCACCGCCTCGATATCATCCTGCCGCGAGGCATCCAGACCGTAGGCGATATTGCTGCGCACCGTATCGTTGAACAACACGATCTCCTGCGTGACCATCGCCATCTGACTGCGCAGCGACGCCTGTGTCAGGCTGCGCACATCGTGGCCGTCGATCAGTACCGACCCATCGGTCACATCCATGAAGCGCGGCACCAGATTCACCAGTGTGGTTTTACCCGCGCCGCTACGCCCGACCAGCGCCACCACCTCGCCGCGCTGCACCTCGAAACTCACCCCGCTCAGCACCGGGGAATCCGTCTTGGGATACTGCAGGGTGACCTTGTCGAAACAGATGCTGCTTTTGAATTCCTTCAACGTCTGCGCATCCGGCGCATCGGTCACCGCCACACGTTCGTCGAGGATCTCGAACAGGCGCTCGGCGGCGGCCAGACCCTGCTGGATCTCGTTATTGGCTCGCGACAGACGCTTCACCGGCTCATACAACATGATCAGCGCGGCCAGAAAGGACACCAGCGTACCGGCCGTGGTCTGTCCTGAAGCCACGCGCATGCCGCCGTACAGCAGCACACCGGAGATTCCGAAACCGGCCAGCAGCTCCATGATGGGGAAGGACAGGGCTTGAACCTTGATCATGCGAAGCTGGTGGAACAGGAAGTCGCCGGTCAACCTGCGGAAACGGCCGCGTTCGTAGTTCTCCATGCCGAAGGCCTTGACCACACGGATACCACCCACCGTTTCCTCGACCAGACTGGACATCTCGCCCATCGACACCTGCCCGTCGAAACTGGCATGCCGCATCTTCCGGCCGAAACGCGCGATCGGATAAATCACCAGCGGGAACACCAGCATGGCGATCACAGCCAGCATCCATTCCTGATAAAACACCACACCGAGCAGGAACACGATACTCACCGAATCGCGCATCAGCGCCGTCACCGAGGTACTCACCGCCGACTGCACCAGCGTCACATCGTAGGAGATACGACCCAGCATCTCGCCGACCTTGCGGTGCGCGAAAAACTCCAGCGACTGGCGGGTGAGTTGATCGTAGATGGTGTTGCGCAGATCGAAGATCACCTTCTGCCCGACATGTCCCATCAGCGTGGCCTGCCCGTAGTAGGCCGCCCCCTTGATGATGTAGAGAACGATCACCAGCAGTGGAATCAGGTAGATCAGTTCGGGATTCTTGCCGGAAAGCGCCTCATCCAGAGCCGGCTGCAGCGCCCATGCGGTGGCGGCAGTACAGGCCGCGAGCACCACCATGCAACCCATGGCAATGGCCACGCGACCGCGATAAGGCTTGAGAAAATCGAGCAGGCGAAGATACAGCTGAAAGGATGTGGGTTTGCTCATGTCTGTGGCTGTCCGCTTGTTGATCGCTTCTGACCCGATGGCATATGCTGTTCATCCCGGCCGAGTTGTGTGGGCGGCAACCTGCCCTGCTCTTTGAGGAAGGTGCGACTGGCTTCGAGCAGCGCTGTCGCCAGCCTGTCCTGATGTTCGCTGCTGCGCAGCAAGCGTTCGCGCTCGGGATTGGAGATGTAATCAAGCTCCACCAGCACGCTCGGAATCTCGGCAGCGGTGAGCACGACAAAGCGCGCGTGCTTGGGGGCACCGTATTTCACCGGCCCGACCTGGCCGATATGTTTCAATATCTGCTCGGCCAGCATCTCGGCGCTGTTCAGGCTGTCGCGCTTGATCAGATCGGCCAGAATACTCTGCACCAGCGGGTCCTCGACCTCGCCGGGCATCACCCCGCCCACGGCATCGGAGCTGTTCTCCTTCTGTGCCAGCAGTGCGGCCACGCGGTCTGAAGCTCCCTTATCGGACAGGGTATAGACACTGGCCCCGGAAACATCCCGTTGCTTCACCGCATCGGCATGGATGCTGATCATCAGATCGGCGTTGGCCTTGCGGGCGATGATCACGCGCTTTTTCAGGCCGACGAAATAATCGCCTTTACGGGTAAGCACAGCCTGCAGGCCCGGGGTGTTATTGATCTCTTCGGCAAAGCGTTTGGCCACGGCGAGCGTGATATCCTTTTCGCGCAGCCGGTGAGGCCCTGAAGCTCCCGGATCCTCGCCACCATGCCCGGCATCCACGGCAATGACAATAGGCTTGCTGGCATGGTCGGAGGCCTTGGCAACCACCTTGGCATCCGCATCCTCGGCACGCAGCAGATCGATGACCAGACGGTACGGCTTACCCTGCATCGGTTTGAGCAGGAAGGTGCGTATCTGCACTTTCTCGCGCATATCCATCACCAGACGCAAGGTTCCAGGCTTGGGCTTGCCGTAGCGCACATCGATCAGCACGGGGTCGTTTTTCTCGAAGTTATCCAGCGTGGTGCGCAATTCGGCACCCTTGATGTCCACCACCACCCGTTCCGGGCTGTGCAGACTGTAGGCCCGGTATTCCACCGCGGCACTCAGGTCGAGAACAGCGCGTGTGTGATCCGGCGCTGTCCAGAAGCGCGCTTCCCTGATCTGCGGTGCTGCCGCATAGGCCTCGCTAAGACTCCCGGCGAACAGACACAGGACAATCAGAAACCCGGACAGGCGTGTTACGATTTTATCTTTCATGAACAGGCAGACTCCAGGGGTTTTGCGATGGATTCTTTCTCCCGCCGCTGAATCAGCAACGCAGCCATGACAAGCCCGAGCAGAATCATCAATGGCTCCATGATACGCACAATGATGAAGGTATTGGAACCCAGCGCATGCACCAGCAAGCCCCAAAGACCGCATAGTCCGCCGAGGGCCACGCCGCGCAATCGCCCGTCCTCAAGCTCCCGGCTACCCTCCTTGAATACCTGTAGCATACGTGAAATCAGCCATAAAAAGGCAAACAACCCGATAAGCCCTGTCTCCGCCAGTACTCTCGCATATTGCGCATCCATGAATCCCACCCCGGTCACGCCGCGGCCGATAATCGGGTGATTGGGAAAAATCACCGTCAGAGCGCTCTTCCACTGGTTCAGGCGGTCACTTGTCGATGTGTCGACATGCATCGAGCCTACAGCAATCTGTCCCTCTTCCTGCTTCTGGGTGAAGGTGAACATGATGCGATCCACCACTGCCTTAGGTGCTATGAAAGGCGCCAGTACGATGCCGAGCGCACAGCAGGCAATCAGGACTTTTTTCTGTGAGGAATAGATAATGAAACAGGTAATCACCACAATGAAGGCCAGATAGGAACTGCGTGACTGGGTGAAGGCCAGCGGTGGCAGGATAATGCCCAGCATAATCAACCATCTTGTTTTCGCCTTCTGATCCATGTCTTCGAAGAACATGCCGAGAGCAACGGCAAAGAGCAGTACCAGATAGCCGCCGAAGGTATTCGGCTCGCCTTCTCTACCTTCGAATGGAGCAGAAACACGGTCACCCGACGCAATCTGACTCCAGCCGACAAGACTCACCACAAAACAGGTGAACATCAGAACAGTGACATAACGCCGCAAGGTTGCCCGATCCTGGATGTCATTCACGATAACATAAAACATTACAAAATATTCAAGATATTTCAGCACGAAGAAAAAGCCGTAGACACTCTTCACATAGCCGGCATAAAAACCGATCGTCGTAGCCAGTACGGATGCCCCCCAATACCACAGGATGGGCTGATTGATCGGCGTGCTGCGCAGAAGGTTCAATTGCTTACTGACAGCCATGCGAAACAGCCAGGTCAGACAAACCAGAGTCAGCAGGATGTCATCCACGCGAATGGTCACACCGCGCGAGGAGGTGGTTCCAGCTTCCGAGGAACCTCCACCGATACCGATTTCCGGCGACAGAAGCGTGGACATGATCACCAGATAGAGCGTCAATTCGGTATTGGTGAAGGCAATCAGCATGACCATCACGCCAAGACACAGCACCATGGGCAACATCACCACATCCGGGGCCACCAGATAGGCGGCAAACAGCAACAGTGTGGTAAGCAGGATGGTAAGGAGCATGGCCGGCGGCATCGGCAAACGGACCACTCGCGCCACTAAGTTTTCGCCACCACGATAGAAATCTCGGATCGGTCGTTCTGATAGTAAGCTTTCTCCTGAGAACTCATCAGACTACGCACCCCGACCAATAGCAACGCAGCCAACAGTGAGACGACAATAATCACCATCACCCGACGCTGCCAGCTTGCCCGGACCCAGCGCCGCGTAGCGGCCAGCGCATCGGTCAGACGGGCATTCAGACCATCCACCCAGGACTCCTGTTCGGCCCCCTCATCGCCATACGCATAGGCATAATAACGGTTCATCTTGAACTTGGCATAGTCGAGCGACACCTCTCCGCGAACACCGTTGATCACCGTTCCGATCACCTTACCGCCCACCGCCTCGATATTGCTCTTCACGCGACGCAGAACAGCCCGGGCCACAGCACCGATGTGGTAGACAAGCACAATCCCATCCACCTTGCTGGCCACCATCGATGCATCGGCGGTATGCAACAGAGGAGGCATATCGATCACCACCATATCGTATTCTTCACGCGCCTCTGAGATTAGCTGGGCCATCGCCGCCGAGGTCAAAAGGTCCGCCGGGTTGCCGCTTCTAGGACCACAGACCATGAGATCGAGTTGATCCAGACCCGGAGTTTTCAGCACCTCGTCCACACCGAACTCGCCGAGCATCATATCGGAAATCCCTTGCACACAATCGCGCCACGGCATCTGACCCATCAGATAGGTGCTCAGTCCGGGCTCGCGCTTCACTCCGAAGGTTTTGTGCTGCATGGGCTTGCGCAAATCGGCATCAATCAGCAGCACACGGGCTCCCTGCTGGGCGACAATCGCAGCCAGATTGGCGGAAACCGTACTTTTTCCTTCTTTGATGGTGGAACTGGTCACCAGAATGACACGATGCTCGCCGCTTTGAGAAAACATCACATTGGCCCGCATGGCCCGGTAAGCCTCGGCGAAGGTCGAAGAGGGTGCAAAATGACTGATCAGACGAAGCTGCCGCTGCAGCATCCCTCCCTCCGGTTCTCTTCCGTCCCCGGAGGAAAACAGCTCCAGAGCGACGTCATGGGTCACCTGAGGAATGAACCCGACCACCGGCACATCAAGGAAGCTCTCCACTTCCTCGATGGAACCAACGGAGGTATCCAGCGCCTCAAGTACCAGAGATATAATCAACCCGAGCACGAGACCGAGGATGAAACCGGCAATCGCACTTTTCCTCGTGCTCACGGGATTGATGCGGGAATATGAAATGAGCGCCGGCCTTAGGATGGTCACTTCCTCGACCTTCTCGGCCTCCTTGATCAGCGCCTCCTGATATTTGCTTTTCAGCTCATTAAACAGATTTGCATTGGTCGCCACATCCCGTTGCAGGCGATTCAACTCGATCGTCTGTTGCGGAAGCTCCAGGTAGGCCTTGTTCGCCGACTCCAATTGAGACCGGGCCTCTTCCATATTGCTATTTTCAAGCCGTATCTGACGGGATAACTCATCGAGCATCGCAGCAATGATCCTGTTCCCCTGGTTACGCAGGTCCTGCATCTCCGGATGCATATCGGTGTAGTCCGCCGACAACTGGGCATGCCTGAATGCCATCTCGGACAGGTTTTTGGTTAGTTGCGAGAAAAGCGCGCTAACCTCGATATTGACCGAGACACCATTGAAATCCCAATCACCACTGGATGCGCGCGCCTGTAATTTATCCCGGAGGCCGGAAAGCTCACGCAACCGTCCCTGCTGCTTCACCAGGGATTCCTCGAGCAAATGCACCTTCCCGGAGATAAGCCCGGCTTCGGATGGATCCATGGCTGAACGGTGATCCTGCTGGTAATTGCGCACAGCATCTTCAGCTTCTTCCAGCCGCTTGCCGACCACGGTCAGCTGATCCTGAACAAATGCCTTGGCCTCATAAATGCGTTTGTTCTTTTCTTCAATATTATAGAGACGGAATTCTTCCGCGACAGCACGCGCCAGATCACGCGCGAAATCGGCTCTGTCTGAAGTGGTGGTAATCGTAATAACTCCGCTCGCACCCTCCTGGAAAGCCTGCACATCGCGCCTTAATTCAAGAATCTTCCCCATCATTCCGGGATGATTCCGAATTTCTTCGCTGCTAAAACGCGGTGCTATCAGGCCCAGCCGTTTGGCTACGCGCTCAAGCAGGGCATAGGAACGAATCAATTCAAGCTGAGTACCGATGTGATCGACAGTGTTAACCATCAGACCTTGCATCAGCAGCCCGGTCAGATCAGAAGACTGCTCAACCTTGACCTGGGTGGTGGATGAAAAAATCGGCGGAGGCTGATGCAATCCCGTGAACAACCAGCTGAACAGGCCGAGAGAAAATGCGCTGAACAGGATGAGCCAGCGCCGGCGAAGAATAACATGCCAGTATTCCTCGAGATTGAACTCGTAACCTTCGCTGCGCTCGTCGGCTGCCATCGCTAGAATGCCGCTCCGGTATTGATCAGCACACTATTGTTGCCGGTGTTACGCAACAGACTGCGCAGGGTGTTCATCTGGGTAATCGAGGAAGTGATCGTGCTGACAGTTGGCAGCAACTTGCGGATGAAACGGTTCCAGTTGGTGATCGGATCAGCAGGAATAATAATGATATCCTTGTCCTGCAGCAGCATGTTCTGGCTCAGATCGCCCTGCTTGAGGAGCCGGTCGAAGGCGATGGCATACACTTCGGGAACCTCCCGGTCCGCACGCACAATGCGGATATCCGGATAATAGGCATCATTGGTGAATCCGCCGCTCTTGGAAATGGCATCAAGGAAGCGGTATTCGCCCTGGAAGGACACGACCCCCGGGCTCTTCACCTCACCCAGCACATAGATCTGGCGGGCCGATTCATCAACCGAAGGAATAACAATGGTGTCGCCATCGTCCAGAATCGCGTTCTGGGTCTCATCGGATTGACGGATGGCCCGTTGCACATCAAGTACCGTGGTTTTACCACCGCGCACCAGCCTGATGCGGCTGAAATCCGCATCTTTGGCTGGCGAACCCATGCGCGACAGCAGATCAACAAGAGTCTCCCTGCCCTCAAGATAGAATGTGCCACCGGAAGGATTTGCCTGCGAACCGGCTCCAGTTCCGAACACCCTGACCCGTTTGCTGTGCATACTTAACACCCGAACATCCAACCGTGGATGCCGCAGATAACGCGACAGAAAATCCGTCATGTAGTCATCCACTTCTGGAGCCGTCATACCCTCGATGTTGGCAGCCTCGAAATACGGCAGAGAAACGGTTCCGTCCGCCCTGACGAGCAGTTTATATTCGCTGGGCTTACCGCTCTGCCACATGGTGATGGATACCTCATCGCCAGGACCGATACGGTACTCCACCACCCCGTTGATTGTTTTAAACACTTTGTTTTCGCTCGGGGCCATCAGGTTGTTGTCAGCCTCTGCGGAAGAATGCGGCCCGGCCATGTCATTTTCCGACAACCCGGGCAGCCGCCTGGACCACACCTCCACCCTTCCATCGGCCCTTGCTGAAGCAACCTGCTTATGTCCGTCGGCGTACACATCAGCGACATCAATCCCGAAATAGACGCCATGCTCCGGAAGCATGCCCTTCACCCTCTGTGCACCACCCAACCTGAAAAAACCGTGGCCGCCACTCCAGCGCCATACAGCAATGCCCTCGCCATCGCGCGAGGCGGCAAGGATGTTCATCGCGCCATCACCGTCGATATCGGCGATGCGCAGCATCCCCCATGTACCGACATCGGTAATGCTCTGCATATCCCAGTCGTCAACCATATTCAGCCACAAGCGGACACCGATACGGAACAGACCGGCAACGATATCGGGACGCCCGTCACCATCCACATCCGCCACACTCACCGATTCGGCATCGCCCTCGACAGGCAGCAAACGCGAATCCCAATGCGCACCGCCATCTCCCAGCCATATCTGCACACCACCGACCTGCTGATAGCGATTGCTGCGAATACGCATCGAACCGAAACCGCCACGTGCCGATGCGATGATGTCCTGATAGCCGTCACCATTCACATCAGCCACAGCCAGGCCCGTGTAATGGCCTTCTCCGGTCGGACCGTATCCTTCCAGCCAGCCGCCCTTCTGATTATTCAACCAGACATGGACACCACCGCCTGTCTCTTCTCCGAGGCTGGCTGCAACCACATCAGGCCAACCGTCCCCGTTCACATCCTGCAAGGCCACCCCGTGGAACACACCCTCGCCGGTCAGGTTGCCATATAGCTCCCAGGCACCCTTCCCGTCCATCTTCCAGACCTGCAAACCATGCTGAATACCCTCTCCGCCGATCAGCACCTCCATGCGACCGTCCCGATCCACATCGGCCACAGCGATCGCGCGCGGCTGAATATTGCTCACCGGACCGGGCTGCATGCGCCAGTGCCCTTTGCCATCGCCCAATTGCACCTGAAATCCCATGCCGGGCTTTTTCGAACCGACCAGCAGGTCGGTGTTCCCGTCGCCGTCGATATCCGCGAAGCAGGGTGTAAACGTCTCGAATTCCTGTTCAGGAGCAATGTTCCCGAGCTGTGCAGCACTCACCGGCTCTGGTTTATTGTCAATTCTCGAAGATGGCGGAGGAACGGTGGTCGGACATGCCGTGAGCATCAGCAGGCAGGCCACACCAAGGGTCCGGAAATACCATGTCAGGCATTTACACATAGTCAAATCATCCACATTCCCTCTAGCCGGTCAAGGCGGCCTGCAAGGCAGAGAAAATATTGAAAATCAATGCTTTTACAAACGCACTGAACTTGACTTGCAGCGGCGGATAAACAAACAATACGGGCAAGGTGATAAGCGATGTATCTAGACCACTGGCAGCTTAAGCATTTTCCTTTTGAAAATGTCGGCAACCCGGCTTACTTCTTCGAGAGCGAAGTCGTTCGCACCATGCTGGACGATCTGCAGGATGCCATCGAAAGGCGCAAGGGTGCAGTGATGCTTACCGGGGAGATCGGTTGCGGCAAAACCACGCTCATCGAGCACTTTCTCCTGGCCCTCGACGAGGCCCGTTACGACATCGCCCTGATCACCTACCCATGCCTTGAGCCGCTGGAAATGCTGCGCGAGATCAACCTGCAACTGGGACTCGATGCGGATGGCAGCGACCGAAATGCCATGCTGCATGCCCTGCAACAGCATCTGGCCAACAATGCGGCAAACGGCCGTGACACGCTGATCTGCATTGATGAGGCGCAAAGCATTCCGTCCATCACCACCTTCGAGGAACTACGCCTGCTGCTCAACTTCAAGCTTCCCGACCGCTTTCTGCTAACCCTGATGTTCGTCGGCCAGCCCGAGTTGCAGAAGAAGATCAACAAACTGCCGCAGCTCAAGCAACGCATCGCCCTTCATCTGCATCTGGGCCCGCTTTCCGAACAGGATGCCACCGAATACATGCTGCACCGGCTCGATGCGGCCGGCAGTACACGCTGTATCCTGACCCGCCAGGCTGTCGATTCGGTGTACCGCCATACACGTGGTGTGCCGCGACGCATCAACCATCTGGCCGATCGCTGCCTGATGGAAGGCAAACGGCTGAACGTCACCCTGCTGGACAGCCGGCTGGTCAACGAAACCATGAAGCATTACAGCTGCTGAGCATGCCGAAATACATCGATCTGCTGCGCGCCCACAAATCAGGCTCACCCGCCGCACCCTCGCCGGACGGAAAAACAATGTTTGAGGAAGAACCCCTGAACAAGGCCCCGACCAAGCGGACAAAGGCAGATTCCACACATCCCGCTGCCGCGCAACCCGCACCCCGCAAGGTGAAGAGCAAGAGCCTTACAACTGAGCAAGCGGATGAAGCAAAGCAGGACATGAGTGATACAGATGTCTGGCTGTCCCAGTGCATCCGCATCATGATGTCCTTTTTGAAGGCCGCCTCGAATCGCAAGGTTGTGCAGATCGACAAGCTTTGGAAACACTTGAAGCCGCAAGTCGCCGCCATCATGTCGGATCAGAAACGACTCAGCGCACTTGAATTAAAGGTCAGCGGGGATACGCGGAAAATCCGCGAGATGAGCGCCGAATTCGGCGGCATGCTCGAGAAATCCATGAACATGCTGCTGCTGTGTATCAAGGTCGGCATGCAATTACGCATGGGTGAGCAGGCCATCCTGTCGCTGCTGCTTGCCGGCATGCTGCATCACGCAGGACTTGCCCGCGTGCCCATGGCCATCCGGCAGAAATCCAGCGCACTGACACGCGAGGAACGCCTGTCCATCCGCAATGCCACACGCGAAGGCGTGGAATATCTGCATGCATGCGGCATTGATGATAAGGACACCCTGCTGGCCATCGAACAGTCGCAGGAACGCATCGACGGCTCCGGCCCGCTCGGGCTGTCCGGCGACGAGATTTCCTATATGGCCCGCATCGTCGGTCTGCTTTCGTTTTTCGAAGCGCTGATCCATTACCGTCCGTACCGCCAGCGCATGCTGCCCAGGGATGCCATCCGCGACATCATCCTGCACCACAAGAGTGCTTTTGATACCAGCCTGCTGAAGGCACTGATCGATGCGGCCTCGCTGTATCCGATCGGCACCTATGTGCAGCTCAATTCCGGCGATATCGGACAGGTGATTCATATCCATCCACGGCTTCCGTTACGTCCGACTGTGCGGCTGTGCATGAACAAGGCCGGCCATCCCATCGCCCCGCGCGAAATCGACCTGCAGGTGCAAACCACGCTGCTGGTCGAACGGTGCATGTATCCTGAAGATATTGCCAAACCTCTGTAGGCAGACCACCATTCATCCGGGGGATGCGGGCGCAAGAGCTGTTTCGCATGCTTGATCCGCTGCACATCATGGGGCCGGGGGGGAATGAGCAGGATCTGATCTCCGCCCAGAAGCAACAGGTCTGGGTTCGCATCGTCCTGTCGGCTCTGGTGCTCGGCTATCTCGCCGCTCACGCGCCCGCGCTGATGGATTATCTACAGCTCGCAATCGTATCAACAACGGTCTATTGCCTGTTCAATCTGCTGAGCCTGCGCTGGATATCCCGGCAGCCCTACCACCTGCCCCGACTGCTGGCCTCACCTCTGTTCGACATCGCCTTCACCTGTCTGGGTATGTGGCTGGATGGTGGCCCAAGCAGCCCGATGTACATCATGTTTTTCATCATCATTGTCGGCAACGGCCTGCGTTTCGGCAATGTCATGCTGCTGTATTCCCTGTCGCTCAGCCTTATCGGACTGGCTATCGTCAGCCTGCTGAATATCTACGGTCAGACGCAGACGATAGACTGGCTCTACCTGATGCTGCAATTGACAGGGATCATCATCGTCCCCGGCTACACCTATATTCTCGGCATGCGGTTGGACAAAGCCCAGTCTGCCCGTGCACAGGCGGAGCAGGACTCGGTCGGCCTGCTGGATGCCAGCCCGATCCCGGCTTTCACCTTCGAAGCCGCCAGAGACGGGGATATGCAGATCCGCTATGCCAATCCCGCCATGGAACGCTTTTGCGGCGTGCAGCACGAAGAACTGCGCGGCTTAAGTATCGCACGCATCTGCATCCCCGAGGATGTCGATGCGCTGCGCGAGGGTTGTGCCAAGGTGTTGTTACAGCTCCGGCCGGAAATCATCCACAGCTTCGATATACGCAGCCGCATGGCAAATGGCGACATGAGAAACCAGATGTGTCAGGGCAGCAGCATACGCTGGCGCGGACAGTTACTGGGACTCTGCCTGATGACCGACGTCACCGAAAGCGAACGACTGCACGACCAACTGGAGAGCATACATCGGCAGGAATACCTCAATTCGGTGCTGGGCGGCATGGCACACGATTTCCGCAACACCCTGACCAATATCATCGGCACCGCCGAGGTGATGAAGATGACAGCTGCCGACCACTCAGCGGATGACAAGCTCGACATCATCATCGAATCCGGAGAGCAGGGATCGGAAATGATCAATCATCTGCACCATCTGATGCGCGGCCGCAAAACCAAGCGAGGCCTGATCAATCTACAGGATTCGCTGTATGCAGCCATCAATCTCGTCCGCCTGCGCCTGCCGCACCATATCAGCCTGATTTGCAGTATCGACGACGATCTCCCCCCGGTTTCCGGTCATGCGACGCAGATCGATCAGATGGTCTTGCTGCTCATCGACAATGCCGCGCACGCCATCCGCGGCAGCGGACGGATCGAGGTATTTGTGGAAAAAGATGCCGGACATGTGCTGGCTCGAAAACCGCTACCGGCATTGCGCATCCGGATCACCGATAGCGGCTGCGGCATCAGCGCGGAGGATCTGCCGCATGTGTTCGAATCCTTCTGGACGACGCGCAAGGAACAGAACGCCGCAGGTCTCGGCCTGACTATGGTCAAACGCATCGTCGACTGGCATCACGGCGCCATCGACATCACCTCAAAACCCGGCAGGGGAACAGCCGTAGTCATCCATCTGCCACCGGCTTTTGATACGCAAAAGACAAGCAAGCAGACAACCGCCGCCTCCGGCTAAGAACCGAACCCCGGCAGAGAAGAGCGACTAGACCGGCTGCCCGAGAGATTCCTGATCACCACCTGTCGAGCCCACATCGGGAATCAGGCCAACGACAAAATCAGCCGCATCGAAAGGCATCATGTCCTCAAGCGCCTCCCCGACGCCGACATAGCGCACCGGCAGACCGAAACGATGCACCAGTTGCAGCACGATCCCGCCCTTGCCGGTTCCATCGAGCTTGGTGACGATCAGGCCGCTGGTCCCGGCCACCTCGCGGAACTTATCCACCTGCGCCACGGCATTCTGTCCGGTTCCCGCATCAACCACCTGCCATACCTCGTGCGGTGCGCCATCGAGCGCCTTGCCGATCACGCGCTTCACCTTGCCGAGCTCGTCCATCAACCCCTTATCGGTCTGCACGCGGCCGGCCGTATCGATAATCACCACATCGTATGCGCGCGAGATACCGCGCTGCACAGCATCGTATGCCACAGCTGCCGGATCGGCGCCGTCCTGCTGGCGCACCATATCGGCTCCGGCACGCTCCACCCACACCGCCAGTTGCTCGATGGCCGCCGCACGGAAGGTATCGCAGGCACCGACCACCACACGTTTGCCCTGCGCACGGAACATGGTCGCCAGCTTGCCGATGGTGGTGGTCTTGCCGGTGCCGTTCACACCGACCACGAGCAACACGAACGGCCCCTGCAGAGGCTGGTTCACCGGCTTGTGCTCGGGGAACATGCGCAGCATGGCCTCTTTCAGACCATCCAGCGGCTGACTGCTTTTGCGTGCCTTGCCGACCAGTGCCAGTGCCGTTTCCGCACCGCAATCGGCCAGAATCAGGCCGTCCTCGACATCAGCCCATTCGGCCTCGCTCAGCTTCACCGTATCGCGCCCGGGCAACAACTGCGCCAGACCTTCCCGGCTGCGAGCCAGACCCTTTTTCAACCGCCCGAAGAATGAACTCACAGCTCTCTCCTTGATTCGAAATCGTTGCGGATGCTGGAGCCAACAGGCGCAGGGGTCAAACCACGCTTACAGGATCTGCAGAGCGGGAATCAGCAGGCTGGCAGCCTTCGCATAGTCTGATTCGACGGGCAATGGCTGCGCCGCACTTCCTGCCACCAGACCCTCAGCCAGCAACCTTCCCTGTGTGGACTCGAATTCACCGGCAGGACCGCCCAGCAGCACGCCCTCCAGACGCATCGCAGCGGCAAGTGCGGCAAGCGCTACTCTTCCGCGCCATTGCATGTCGTTTTCACCCTGCGGATTTGCGGCAAGCAGCTCGAAGGCGGCATCGCCGAGATCGTGCGTCTGCTGCATCATGGTTCCGCCGGGCATCGAATCCCCGGTACTTGCCGGCATGACCATACCCGCATGCATGTCCATGCCGGAGGAAGCTTTCGCTTCACCGGACGCAGATCCGCCATGGTGCATGGTATTCATTTCCGGTCCGGACATGGCGCGACGCAATATGTCGGCGGACTGGTGCACCGGGACATCACCCGGCAGCACAGCCAGACTCACCGCCTGCACGATCAGCAATTGCAGCTGCTGCATCTGCGCACTGTCCTGCGAGGCCGCCTGCGGCATGGCGGGCGGATGCCCGGCAGCATGCTCCTGTCCACCGCTGCACGCGGCCAGCAATACGCCGACGCACATCGTCAGCATCCAGGTTATCCGTTTCATTGCTTTCTCCCTTGAATCGATACTGTTCGCGATACTAGCACACGATAGAGGACCGGGACTGCTTGTCCCGGCCCGACAACACGCCGATCAGAAGCGATAGGATGCGCGCAGGAAATACCAGTGATCGGTCACCTGCTGGATACCGTTGGTCTTCTGATAAACCGGCTGGCGGTATTCACCGCTGATGACGATGGACGGCGATGCCACCCACTGGAAGCCGGGCGAGATGAACAACGACTTGATGCCGGTGTTCACCACATTGTCGATCATCGAGGTCGGATTCTGGTAGGCCACCAGACCGGATGAATCGATCGTACCATCGGTCTTGTCTTTGCCGGCCCAGATGCCGTTCACATCCAGCTTGAGATTGAACATCGAGGTCAGCCGGTAGCGAGCGGAAATATCGGCGTTCAGCCGGTCACCCACACGGTAACCCAGATTATTGGTGGTATTCGTCTGGTAGGTCAGTGAGGGGGAAATCAGCCACTGAGCACCTCTATCCTCATGCTCGCCGAAGGCCAGCGTACCATTGGCGATGAGCACGCCCCCCCATGCACCGGTTCCGGTCTGCATCATCATATGGATCAGCTGGCCGCTACGGTTGCGATGATCGTGCTTACCGGTCGGTGCGATGATGCCGGCACCGAGGCTGAAGCGCTTTCTGGTACGGATCGGTGTGTCGGTATAGACATTGCGCAGATACACCATGGAGACATCACCGAGACCGCTGATGGTATCCATGGTCATATTCATACCCATGGCACTGAGCATCTCCATATCGTTGATCAGATACGGGATGGTCAGCACGACCGCCTGATCTTCATCCACCCTGTAGGAAATATTGGTGCTGAACTTCTGCATGGTCATTTTGGTCGGCACCGACAGGTTGGTTCCTGTAATGGTGCGGGCCTGCTGTGGTGACAGCTTGGTGGATCCCTGACGGATGGTTTTCATATCCATCAACTCATACTGGGCGGTGAGACTGAAGCCGGTTGAGTTACCCACCCCCTCGACACCTGCGGCGATGCAGCAGGACAGCCCGCACTCGCTGGCATCGGCCTGTGTTGCCCCCAGCAGGATAAGCATGGCCACGGCAAATAAGTTGCGGCCGGAATTCTGACATTTATTCATCTAAACAAACCCTCCGATTCATGGGTCGAATGCCTCGCATTCAACGGAACAGGTGCGCGCAAACACAACACATGGCCGCAACACCGTATCAGGTCGGCAAAACCGACCGGCTTTTTTTTAGTAAGGTGAATCGTCAGATGGTTTGGGGAGGAGGAGAAAAAACGGGCAGAACGCGGGCTTCGGGAGCCAGTTCGGTTGCAACATCGAGTAGCACGGATGACTGAGCGCACGACAGCGAAGCGGTATCCGGGCTGTGCGGAGCCAGCATATGCGGCAGTGAATCGATGCTGTCATGGCAACCGCAGCCGCACTCGACGCACGCCTCTCCGGCAGGCACATCGATATGCCCGGCAGCGGCTTGCATGGCGGAATGCTGATCATCCTGATGCTTGGCCGTCCCCTGCATATCGTCCATGGACTGCATCGCCGAGGCGTGTGCAGGCGGACAGGCCGATGCCAGTGGCACCAGAGGAATACTGGAGACCACCACAATGCTCAGCGCCATCATCAGGGAGAAAAATTTCCGCATGGGCGACAACAATAGCCAGCGGCATCTTGACGTGCAATATTTTGCCGCTATCAATCCAACAAGGCTTGCCGACCGGCCAGAGGAGGATCGAATTGCCAACATCGAAACACCTTGCGATCACCCCCCTGCTGCTTGCCGCCCTGCTGCTCCTGTCGCTTCCGGCAAACGCCGCGGAGGCGTTCCGCTGGCTGGATGCCGATGGCCAGATGCACACGCTGGAGGAATATCGCGGCAAACCGGTAATCCTGCATGTCTGGGCGAGCTGGTGCGGACCATGTCGAAACGAAATGCCGGAATTGTCCCGATGGATACTTGAACATCCCGATGTCCCGCTGCTGGTGGTTTCGGTGGACGAATCACAGAAAGATGCAGCGGATTTCCTGAAGCACAAGAATATCGATGCCCCCCTGCTGCTGACCGATGGGCGGGAAGCTTCGTCGCTCGGTATCCGCGTACTCCCTTCCACGCTTGTGTTTGCAGGCAACGGCGAAGTGAAGCGACGCATGTCCGGTAGCCAGGCATGGACGGACGCAGCCTTCAATCAGGCACTGCTCAAGGATATCCAACCGTAAGCCCTGCCCTGCAAGCGCAAGCTTTCCCCTTGCCCTCGGCGGGGATTCATCCATCATAGCCCGCCGCAAGCAACCCCACCGCCACAGGAGTTCATTATGTTCCGCAGCACCCTTTTCACCCTTGCCATGCTGGCCTTTTCCACGTCATCGCTGGCCGGCGCACCGATGGACAACGATCAGGTCAAGGCGACGATTGCCAAAAATCTGCAGCGCCTTTCCCCGCAGCTTGTGGTGCGGGATGTACGCCCGCTGGATGCCTTTCCCGGCCTGTATGAAGTGCGCATCGGCGACAATATCTTCTATACCGATGCCAGCGGCGATCACATGATCTCCGGCCACATCTTCGACACCGCTGCCCGTTCCGATATCACCCAGGCACGCATCGAGGATCTGAACCGCGTGGACTGGAAAACCCTGCCGCTGAAGAACGCCATCGTATCCGGAGACCCGAAGGGCAAGCCGGTTGCCGTGTTCACCGACCCCGACTGCCCCTTCTGCCGCCACCTGGAAAAGGAGATGCCGAACGTGAAAGGTGTGAAGGTATATACCTTCCTGATGCCGCTGGAGAGCATTCACAAGCATGCGCGCGGCAAGGCCGAGGCCATCTGGTGCGCCAGGGACAAACACAAGGCCCTGCAGTCCGTGATGCTGGACGACAAGCAGGCCGCCGACCTGAAGTCCAGGGACTGCAAGACCCCGATCGATGAGAACATCGCACTGGCCGAATCGCTCGGCATCAACGGCACCCCGACACTGATCGCCGGCGACGGCCGCAAACATGCAGGCAGCTTCACTGCCGAACAGCTGGAAGCCTGGGTCAGCCAGTAATCCGCAATTCCGGGCCGGCAATGCCGGCCCGTCTTTTTTACCGACATCAAAACCCCGTCCGTTCCAAGGAGACCCCATGCGCAGCAACAGAACTGCGGACGCCCTGCGTCCGGTGGACATCGATACCCGCTTCAATCGCCATGCCGAAGGCTCTGCACTGATTTCCTTCGGACAGACGCGCGTGCACTG
The DNA here is from genome assembly GCA_002779605.1 of Zetaproteobacteria bacterium CG06_land_8_20_14_3_00_59_53. GTDB lineage: Bacteria > Pseudomonadota > Zetaproteobacteria > Mariprofundales > Mariprofundaceae > UBA1543. The sequence continues at coordinate 23,690 of PEWE01000029.1, forward strand.
CACCGCCTCGGTGGAGGAGCGTGTCCCCCCGTTCCTGCGCAACAGCGGCAAGGGCTGGGTGACCGCTGAATACGGCATGCTGCCGCGCTCCACGCATACACGCAGCGACCGTGAAGCGGCACGCGGCAAACAGGGCGGACGCACCGTGGAGATCCAGCGCCTGATCGGACGAAGCCTGCGTGCCGTCATTGATCTGGAAAAACTGGGCGAACGCCAGATCGTGCTGGATTGCGATGTCTTGCAGGCCGACGGCGGCACACGCACCGCCGCCATCACCGGTTGCTGGGTGGCGCTGCGCATCGCGGTGAACAAATTGCTGGCCGACGGCCTGCTGACTGAAGACCCGATCATCGCACAGGTGGCAGCCGTTTCCTGCGGCTTTGTGGATGATGAAGCACTGCTCGATCTTGAGTACAGCGAAGATTCCCGCGCCCGGATGGATGCCAACTTCATCATGACCCCGGATGGCGGCATCATCGAGATTCAGGCCACCGCCGAAGACAAGCCCATGCACTGGAACGATGTGCTGAAGCTCAAATCGCTGGCGGAACAAGGCATCGGCGAACTGGCTGCCATGCAGCTTAAGGCGGTTGCGAGCGCCTGATGCGCCTGGTCATCGCCAGTAACAACGTCAAAAAACGGAAGGAGATCGCATCCATTCTCGGCGCACTCGGCATCGAGATCGTCGCCCCCGAGGATACGACCTTGGTGGATGTCGAAGAAAATGCCGACAGCTTTGCCGACAATGCGAAACTCAAAGCTGATGCCTTTGCCGAAGCCAATCAATGTGCGGCGCTTGCCGATGATTCCGGCCTGTGTGTGGATGCATTGAACGGGGCTCCGGGCGTCTATTCCAGCCGCTATGCCGGTGCCAATGCCAGCGATGCCGACAACAACAAAAAGCTGCTGCGCGATCTGCAGGGCAAAGAGAACAGGCATGCGCATTTCGCCTGCGCTCTGCACCTCAGTCTGCCCGATGGCCGCGCACTGACAGCCGAGGGCCGCGTGGAGGGTGTCATCCGCCGCTCCCCCGAGGGTCATGGTGGCTTCGGCTACGACCCGCTGTTCTTCTGTCCCGAGCTCGGCAAGGTGTTCGCCGAGACCAGCGCAGAGGAAAAGGCCTCGGTGTCGCATCGCGGTCGGGCGCTGAGAATGCTCGCCGGCAAGCTCGCCAGCCTTGACTGATTTCGATATTCACTGCCGTGCCTGCCCCCGGCTGGCCGGTTTTCTCGATGAGGTCAAAGCCAGACATCCGGACTATTTTGCAGCACCCGTCCCGGCCTTCGGGGATGCGCATCCCAGGCTGCTGATCGTGGGACTGGCCCCCGGCATGCATGGAGCCAACCGCTCTGGCCGCCCGTTCACCGGCGATTATGCCGGTATCCTGCTGTATCAGGCCCTGTTCGATCTCGGACTGTCATCCGCCCCTGTTTCGGAGCATGCAAACGACGGGCTTGAGCTGCATGGTGTACGCATCAGCAATGCCGTGAAATGCCTGCCGCCGCAGAACAAACCGGAGACCTCCGAGATCATCGAGTGCAACCGCTTCATCAAGCATGAGATCGAGCACCTGCCGTCCGGCTGCAATCTGCTGGCCCTTGGCAAGATCGCCCACGATGCCGTGCTGCGCGCCTATGGCCTGAAGATGTCCGCCCTGAAGTTCGCGCACGCTGCCAGCCATCCCCTGCCCGACGGGCGTACCCTGACCGACTCCTACCACTGCTCGCGCTATAACACCCAGACCCGCCGCCTGACCCCGGAGATGTTCCACTCCGTCCTCAAACAAGCCGCAGGACTGCAATAAACCTCACCGTCTTTTGCCTTTGACCATCTTGTATTGATTCCGGGCCCCGCTGTAGCTGTGCCGGTCCGGGTACTTGTCCGGCGGGAATTGCGCAAAAAAAGCGGGCTTTACTCGCGGTTTGCGCCCGCCGGGCAAGTGCACGGACCGGAAGTTCACAGATACCCGTGGGTGCCCTTTCTTGCTTCTATTTGATTCGGGGCATCCCGGCCCCTCACCCTACGGGCGCCCCCTGGGCGTCCAATTCGACAGTCGGTCGAATTGTGAGCACGCAAAGAAGAAATTCATACATGAATGATTCGAACTACGCTCGGTTACAGACTAAAGATCGTCGGCGCTGGCCTTGAACTTCTTCATCACCGCGAAGATCTTGTTCGGATAACGCCGGCTGCCGAGCGAGCCGTTGTAGGCGGCCAGGGCCCGCTCCAACCCGTGATAGCGGTCTTTGTACATATGCAGGATAGCACAGCCGTAGCGGATATTCGTCTCGATCTCGAAGAGATTATCGCTCTTGCTGCCCAGCTCTTCCTTCCAGAACGGCATCACCTGCATCAGTCCGCGCGCCCCCACATTACTCACCGCGAAATGATCGAACTGCGATTCCACGGCGATCACCGCCAGCACCAGCTCCGGGGAAAGATCGAAACGCTGGCTGTAGATATACACCCAGCGGGCAATGGTCTCGGCCTCACGCTCATCCGGCACCTGCGGCAGGATCAACTGCTTCATATCGGTCAGCCAGACGGTTTCCTCGAAGCTCGGAGGCTCTTCCTGACGGGTCTGCAGATCGCGACGCAGACGGTCTTCCTCTTCCGGTTCGAGTTCCAGATTGCCGACGCTCTGCTGCACCATCTCGATGGTCGCCGTGTTCTGCGCCATGCGCTGTTTCTGTTCGGGTGTTCCGGCCAGCCACAGCGGCAGTGTGGCCACAAAGCCTGCGATCATGATACCCGCCAGAATCGCCTTCGGAGGCATGCCTCCGAGACGTGCGCGGAGTTCGTCTGCGTTCAGTGGCCCGCTCCGTGCCCTGAACCGACCCCGCGCAAGGTTTCGGCCAACGCAACGATCCCGGCCACGGTTTCATTCAGCGGCACCGCCCTGCGATCACCGCCGCGGGCACCCAGTTCCACCACGCCTTCCTTCAGCCCGCGGTCGCCGACCACCAGTTGCAAAGGTAATCCAAGCAACTCCGCATCCTTGAACTTCACACCCGGACGCTCGTTGCGCTCATCCCACAGCACATCGAATCCGGCAGCCTGCAAATCCTTGTAGAGCCCGGCACATGCCTGCTCCACTTCATCACCCTTGCCCATGCCGATCAGTGCCACATGGAACGGCGCCATATCCAGCGGCCATGCGATGCCATTCTCGTCGTTGCACTGCTCGACGATCGCCGCCATCAGGCGCGAAACACCGATGCCGTAACACCCCATCGTGGCGGTTTCCTCACGGCCTTCCTGACTGTGGAAACGCACCTTCATCGGCTCGGTGTAGCGTTTGCCGAGCGCGAACACCTGACCGACCTCGATACCTCGCGACAGGCCCATCGAGCCGCCGCACCTGCCGCACTTGTCACCGGCACGGGTTTCACGCAGATCGGCGAAGATTGCAGTGGGCACATCACGCGCCACATCCATGCCTGTGACATGCACATCGTGCTTGTTTCCACCGGCCACCAGGCCTGTTGCACCGCGCAGCGATTCATCCACCAGTACCTTGCAGGAGATGCCCGCAGGCCCGACGAATCCGCCGATACCGCCGACGGAAGCAATGCCGGCCTCGTCCGCCATCTCGACCGCATCCGCGTCGATGGCATGGATCAGCTTCACTTCCTGCAACTGGTCGTCGCCGCGCACACAGGCGGCCACGATCTGCTCGTCCAGCTCGCCGCCGGTGACACGATACACCAGCGTTTTGACCAGCACAGCGGCATCCACCTTCAGGAAAGCGGTGACATCCTCGACAGAGGATGCGTTCGGGGTGCTCACCTCGGACAAAGCCCCAGCCTCGCCGTCGGGATTCCCGCGCACGGACACCGCCTTTTCGACATTGGCCGCATATTCACAACCGTCGCAATGCGCGATCAGGTCTTCACCGGAATCGGCCAGCACATGGAACTCATGCGAATCGTTGCCGCCGATGGAACCGGTATCGGCCTCCACCGCACGGAAAGTCAGGCCGAGGCGCGTGAAGATGCGCTGATAGGTGGCGAACATATTCTGATATTCGCGCGTCAGATCTTCTTCGGTCGCGTGGAAGGAATAGGCATCCTTCATGATGAACTCGCGGCCTCTGAGCAGACCGAAGCGCGGACGGATCTCGTCGCGGAACTTGGCCTGGATCTGATACAGATTCAGCGGCATCTGCTTGTAGGAGCGCAACTCGCGCGCCACCAGATCGCAAATGACCTCTTCATGCGTGGGCCCTAAGCAGGATTCATGCTCGTGCCGGTCGGTGAAGCGCAACAGTTCGGGGCCGTACTTCTCCCAGCGCCCGGAGGACTGCCACAGCTCGGACGGCTGCACCATCGGCATCAGCAATTCCTGCGCACCGGCGGCATTCATCTCCTCGCGCACCACAGCCTCGATGCGGCGCATCACCAGCAGACCGAGCGGCAGGAAATCGTACACCCCGGAAGTCACACGGCGGATATAACCGGCGCGCAACAGGAGCTTATGCGAGATCACCTCGGCATCGGCCGGATCGTCACGCAGGGTGGGAGCAAAGAACTGGGAATATTTCATGGGAGCGTAGCCTAGCGGCGCAAACCCCGTTCAGGTAGTGGCGGTGATATAGCTCAGCACATCAAAACCAACCGGCAGGACTCGGCCGGATATTGCCGTTCAAGCCTCGGCGGAGGGGAGGCTGAGATTCAGGCGCCAGGCTAGCAGGCGGGTACCGGTAGTGATGAGGATGACACCCCACACCACCAGGGTATCGGGCAGGGCAAGCTGGGTAAGACCGAGATAGGCCAGCGCGCCGAACAGGCTGGCGGAAGCGTAGATCTCTTTTTTCAGGATGAAGGGGATCTCGGCCACCAGCATGGCGCGCAGTGCGCCGCCGCCGGTGGAGGTGAGCATGGCGATGAAGATCACCCCGACGGGACCGAGACCTGCCTGATCCGCGACGGTGGCACCGACCAGCGTGAATACACCCAGCCCGATGGCATCGAAGGTGATCAGCCAGTTCTCCTGCTCATGCAAATGTCTGCCCCAGAAGAACGCCAGAATGCCGACGATGATGGCGATCAGCAAATAGGTCTGATCGGCAAAGGCCGCGGGTGGATGCCGGCCGATCAGCGCGTCGCGCATCATGCCGCCGCCCATGGCCGTGACGATGGCCAGCACCACCGCCCCCATCAGATCCAGCTTCTTGGTCAGCGCACGCAAGGCGCCGGTCAGCGCGAACACCGCCGTGCCGAACAGATCGAGGGCATGAATGGCGGCCGGCAGCTGGATCACCGCCCCGCTCATACTCATACAGCTGTTCCGAGTCGTTCGAGCAAGCGCTTGTGAATGCCGTCGAAGCCGCCGTTGGAGAGGATCAGGATGTCATCGCCGCATGCGGCATGGGCAGAGAGATGTTCGATGATCGCGGCGGCATCGGGCAGCACACTGGCATGCGGACCGATGGTCTTGCAAACAGCCTGCACATCGAGCACCTCGTCCGGCCTCAGGTTGCGGCTGGACGGCTGCGCGAAGATCACCTCGTCGGCATCACCGAAACACAGGGGTAAGCGATCCTGATGAATGCGGGTGCGCATGGTGTTGGAACGCGGCTCGACGATCACCCGCAACTTACCGGCGGACTTCATCGATGCTTTCGCCGCCGACACGATGCCGCTTATGGCGGTCGGGTGATGCGCGAAATCGTCGAAGATGCGAATGCCGTTGGCTGTACCGGTCAGCGTCATGCGGCGGCGCACACCGGAGAAGGATGCGAAGGCGGTTTCGATATCCGAGAGGGAAACGCCCAACTCCGTGGCAGCAGCAGCCACAGCGCAGGCATTGGTGACATTATGTACACCGAGCATGCCCCATGCGGTTTCCAGAACCATCGTGCCGTCGCGATACAGACGGAATCCCGAACCATCGTTCTTCAACGCTTCCCATTGCCATGCGGCGGATGCATGCCCAAGCCGGGCAAAAGAGATGCAGGGCGTCCAGCAGCCGCGGCGCAATACATCGGCGATGTTGTCATCATCGGCATTGGCGATGATATGGCCGCAGGCGGGCACGGTGCGAAGCAGGTGATGGAACTGAAGCTTGATGGCCTCCAGATCCGGGAAGATATCGGCGTGGTCGTATTCCAGGTTGTTCAGAATCAGGGTGCGCGCGTGGTAGTGCAGGAACTTGCTGCGCTTGTCGAAGAAGGCGGTGTCGTATTCATCGCCTTCGAGCACCACATGCTCACCTTCCCCAAGCCGCGCGCCGCCTCCGAAATCCTCGGGAATGCCGCCGATCATGAAACCGGGCTCTTTCCCCGCGACCTGCAGCACATGCGCCATCAGGCTGGAACTGGTGGTCTTGCCGTGGGTGCCTGCCACCACCACACCATGCCGGCCGGGCAGGATATGGTCGCCGATGAACTGCGCGCCGGAGGTGTATGCGATCCCTGAATTAAGCACGGCCTCGACTTCCACGTTGCCGCGCGAGAGCGCGTTGCCGATCACCACAAGGTCGGGGGCGGGATCAAGGTTGGCGGCATCGAACGGGGCGATAGCTATGCCCTGATGGCGCAAATAATCGGACATCGGCGGATAGATACCGGCATCGGAACCGCTGACCTTATACCCCTGCTCTCTGGCCAGCACGGCAATTGCCGCCATGGCGGTGCCGCAAATACCGAGGATGTGGATGTGTTTCGACATGCGGCAGGATTGAACCACAAAGGCCGAAAGACAGAAAGTGAATTTTCAGCCATGCTTCGCCGATGAATACCCTGCCGCACCTTGTAGTAGATACCGCACCCGAACCCGATGCCGCCGTCATCTGGCTGCACGGTCTGGGTGCCGACGGGCATGATTTCGAACCTATCGTTCCCGAACTGCGATTGAAGCCTGAAGCCCGCATCCGCTTCATCTTCCCGCATGCCCCGGCCATGCCCGTGACCATCAACGGCGGCTATGTGATGCCGGCCTGGTACGACATCATCGAAACCGACCTCGGCATCAGGCACGACGAGGCCGGTATTGCCGCCTCCGCCAGGGCGATTCAACTGCTCATCGAGCAGCAGCAGATGCACGGCATCCCGGCCGACCGCATCGTGCTGGCCGGCTTCTCGCAAGGAGCCGCGATGTCGCTGCATGTGGGGCTGGCGCAGAGCGAGCCACTGGCCGGCATCATGGCCCTGTCCGGCTATCTGTTGCTTCCCGGTCAGTTGAAAACGCATCTGAAACCCGAATCGCTGACGTCATCGCTGTTCATGGCGCACGGCATCAATGATCCGGTGGTGCCTTATGATCTGGGCGAGATGGCGCAGGACCGGTTGCAGAAACTGGGTATGGATGTGGAATGGCACAGCTACCCGATGGCGCATCAGGTGTGCCCGAAGGAGATCGTCGCCATCGGCAGCTGGCTCAACAGAATTCTGTAATCCGACCGGCGCTTGAAACTCGCCGGATATACTCAGCTGAGCATGGAGAACTGATCGAACTCTTCGGCTTCGACATAGATCGAGGACGGGTAGATCGGCCCGATATCCACCATGATCCACACCCCGCCGCGCTGGCCGAGCTCGACATCGAGCACATCGCCGTCGCGCATCAGCTTGGCGATCTCGGAGGACAGCACGACCGGCCCGATCTGCTCCTCCTGCGAATCGAAATTCAGCCATAAGCTGTTGCCGTCAAGCCTGCCGACGCGCGCATGCCCTTCGGCGAAACGCGAGAATTCGCTTCCCCGTGCATGCTCGGGCAATCCATGCGCCAGACGCACAAAGTGATACAGCAGTTGTGCGGCCTTGACCACGCGCACGGCTTCCGGCTCGATGTCGGCGAGAGCCGAGAGGAATTCCAGATGATGCGCCTTATCCAGACGCCCGGCCTTGTTCAGGAACTGCCACCAGTCACGCATCACCGAGGCGAATTCGACGATTCCTGCGACATCGCCGCTGAGTTCACGCGGCAGATACCAGCCGAAGAATTCGCGGATATGGGAAGCTTCAAGCTGCTCGAGTTTCAGATCGTAAACAGAGAGCGGCGGCTCGACATCACCCTGCATCAGCTCGCTCATATGGGAATCAAGCTGCTGCTCCCATTCATCCAGCTGCGCATCCTCCATTTCGACGTTTTCTTCGTCGAACAGGTCGGAATAGGCCACCAGATAATGCGACAGGTATTCCATGCATGCCTCGACCACCTGACCGCGATCGGAACTGCGCACGGCCTGGGTGCGCACAAAGCCATCCACGGCATCCTGTAATAACATCAAGCCTCCACTTGCCCGAAATGGGCGCACTGGCTATGGTCGCGACCTCGCCTGACGAGGCATGTTATGAACTTTTTCGTCGGCAAGTCACCGACACTAAGGAGCCCATCCATGCAAATCAATGCCCCGGCCATCCGCAAGGGAATGATACTCGAAGTTGACACCGCCCTGTGGCGGGTGATGAAAATCCAGCATGTGACCCCCGGCAAGGGCGTGGCCTGCATGCAGGTGGAGATGCGCAACATCGAAACAGGCACCAAAACCAACAAGCGTTTCAATTCCACCGAGCGCGTCGAACAGGTCACACTGACGTCGCGCAACATGCAGTTTCTCTATGCCGATGGCGACACCTATCATCTGATGGACATGGAAAGCTACGAGCAGATGGCGCTCGGTGCCGATTTTCTTGAAGACGCCATTCCCTATCTGCTGCCGGAAACCGAGGTCATTGTCGAATTCCATGATGAGCGCCCGCTGAACGTGCGCATGCCGCAGACCGTGGTGCTCGAAGTAGTGGAATGCGATGCGGCCATCAAAAGTCAGTCGGCTACCGGCTCGTATAAACCCGGCAAGCTGGAAACCGGCGCAAGCATCATGGTGCCGCCCTATCTGGAATCAGGCACTAGGGTCCGGGTGAACACCGAGACCGGCGAATTCATGGAACGCGCCTGAGTCTCGATTACGGACAACTCTGATACTTCCCGGTGAGCGCGGCGAGGTTGGCGTTGATCAGGCGCAACACATTGCTCAACTGTTCCAGATCCTGCTTCGGAATATCCTTTAGTGCTTCATCGCTCAGTTTTGTCAGTTCGGGCCAAAGCTTGATGAATGCCTGCTCACCGAGTCCGGTGATCTGCGCCCGGACCACACGCCTGTCCTGTTCATCCGGTATCCGCCCGACCAGACCGCTTTTCACCAGCGCATTCATCAACCGCGTCACCGCCGCTTTATCTTTGCCGAGTATGACGGCAAGCCGGGTTTGCGGCAGACCCTTGAAATGCCGGATGATCATCAGGGTTCCCGCCTCTTCCGGGGTCAGTGGATGACCGGCATCGCTGCATATCCTGCTGATGTGAAAGCGGACATGACTCGACATGAAGCCGATCAGGGGCATGATTGCGCCAAGCTCGCCGCTGACCGGCTGTTGCTGCGGATTTTCCATGACCGAAGCCTAGTCGGCATGATTGACCGCATCAATAGTTGACACCATCAACCTTCTGAAGAACCATTCAGCTTTGGTCATCATCCGGGCTTTCCGAATCAGGTAGGGAGTATCATGCATCGTCTGTTTGCCAGCATTGTTTCACTCGCATTCGCCACGCTAGCGGCCATGCCTCCCGCCGCAGCCGCAGAGATGACCCTGAAACAGGTGATTCAGGGCGTGCTGGAAAACAATCCGCAGCTTGCCATCAGCCGGACCGATTCCGAGCTTGCCGCCGCCGATGCGCAGCGCATCGAAGGACTGCTGGATACCGGCATCAACGCGACGGTGACCGGCAGCGATGAGCGGGTACCGACGGTCAGTGATTTTCAGGCCGCAAAAAACCGCAAAATGCAGGTCTCCGGCGGCATCAGCCAGCCTCTGAAGAATGGCGATACGCTGGGTGTATCGGCCAGTTATTCGCGCAGCGCGCAGGGCTTCAATTCACCTCTGGCAGCCCAGCTGGCACGCTTCAATCCGGCCTATCGTTCGCAGATCGACCTCACCTACCGCATCGCTCTGCAGCGCGGCTCAAACCGCCCCGACTACGCCATGGGCATGCAGTCGATCGAAGCGAAAACCCGGGCCGCCGAACTGAACGAACACATCCTTGCCAGAAATCTGGCCCTGTCGGCACTCAATGCGTTTTACCGTCTGAGCGCCGACGATATCAACGTGGATATTTCAAAGCAGGCTGTGAAGCGCGCGCGCGACCTGCTGCGCTATCAAAAGGTGCGTCAGTCCTTCGGCCTGATCGAGCAAGCCGATGCCCTGCAGGCAGAAGCCCTGCTTGCCGCACGCCAGACTGATTTGCAACGCGCGCAGTCCGCACGGCTGGCGGACGAAACGAATCTGCGCAGATTGATGCGCGGCACATCGCATCAATCCATCTCGCTTTATCAGCCTCCGCTTTCGGCCAGCGCTTCCGTTCCTGATTTCGACGCCGCCGAGAAACTGGCCATCCGGAAACGCCCGGACCTGCGTGCACTCGATGCCGGCCTGAAGGCTGCCGAATCCGATCTCGATGCCGCGCGCGGTTTTGACGCCGCACAGGTCGATATGGTGGCACAACTCGGTTCACGTTCGCTGGATGCACGCCCCGATCATGCTGCCGGCAGAGCCTTTTCGCTGAACGACCGCTACGCCGCCCTGTCGGTGGAGATGCAGGACAATGTGGGCAGGAATACGGCAAGAGCCGCCATACGCAAGGCGGAGCTGGCACGCCAGCGCATCGCCGAGCAGCGTGATCTTGCGATGGAACAGATACGAGACGATCTGGCGGTTGCCATCTCGGCCATCCGCGGCGGTCTGCCGAACTTGCGCATGGCCCGTCTGCAAGCGCTGGCTGAACAGAACAAATACCAGGCAGAGCTCGACCGCTATCGTAACGGTCGCTCGGATACGGCGACGCTGGTGCAGTTTGAAGGCGAGTTGCGCAATGCCCAGTTACAGGAGCGACTGCAGATGCAGACCCTGCAACTGGCCCGTTTCCAGATGGCATGGGCCACGGGCAGCCTGCTGGAGAATCTCGGCGTTGCATTGCCATCCGGCGATACAGCGGCAGGCAGGGCACAACCATGAAAAACCTCATCGCTTTTTTTGTTCGCCGTGGTCTGCTGGTCAACCTGATCTCCCTGATGCTGCTGGCAGGCGGCATCTATGCCGGCGCCAATATCCAACGCGAGGCATTCCCCAGTGTGAATTTCGATATCGTGGTGGTCGCCGCAGTGTATCCGGGAGCCGCACCCCGCGAGGTGGAGCAATTGCTGCTCACCCCCATCGAGCGGGAACTCAAGGGTATCGACGGCATCCATGTGATCCGTTCCACGGCCTATAGCGGCTCGATGCAGATCACCGTGGAAGTGGACCCGAACTACAAGGATCGCTCGCGGCTGGTTTCCGATATCCAGCAGGCTATCAACCGCGCCGACCTGCCGGTCGATCTGCCTGCCGATCCGGTGATCTCTGAAATCAAATCCGAGCAGGCGCCGGTGCTCACCTTCTCCATCTTCGGCGATTTCGACCCGCTCACCCTGAAACGTCTGGGCGACGATATCGAAGATGATGTGCTCGGGCTGAAGGGTGTGGCGAAGATCCTGGTGCAGGGCGACCGCAAGGAAGAGATCCGCATCGTCCCGGACCCGGAAAAGATGCGCCAGCAGCGTGTCTCCACCAGTGACCTGGTCGCCCTGATCCGCGGCTGGAACATCAATGCCCCGGGTGGTCGCTTAAAGGCCCCTGACGGCCAGCGCATCATCCGCATCACCGGCGAGTTTTCCTCGGCTGAGGATGCGGCGAATCTGGTCATCCGTGCCAATGAGCGCGGCGAGGCTGTGCGGCTGGGCGATATCGCCGAGGTGACGCAGACCCTGGAGCGGCCGGACCGGTATGTCGGCGCGCAGGGCGATCCCGCGCTGAACATGATCGTGCTGAAAAAAGGCGATGCCGACATCATCGAGCTTGTGGATACTGTGCGTGCCTACCTGAAAACCGTGCCGCAGAAATACGGTGCTGGCGTGAATGTCCGCGTGTACAACGATATGTCCACCATCACCCGTCTGCGTCTTGGCGTGCTCACGCAGAACGGTGCCATCGGCCTTGCTCTGGTCATGCTCACCCTGATGCTGTTCCTGCGCCCTGCCGTGGCGCTGACCACGGCCTGGGGCCTGCCCATCATCTTCTTCTCCGGCCTGCTGGTGCTCTATATGTCGGGGGTGACGCTGAATCTGCTGACCATGTTCGGCTTTATCATGGTGCTCGGTCTGATGGTGGACGATGCCATCATCATCGGTGAAAACGCCACCTGGCATATGGAACAGGGCCTGCCGCCGGAAGATGCGGTCATCAAGGGAACCTATGAACTGCTCGGCCCGGTTTCCGCCACCGTGCTGACCACCATCGTCGCCTTCCTGCCGCTGATGCATATGGACGGCATCATCGGCAAATTCATCTATTCCATCCCCGTGGTCGTCGTCACGCTGTTGCTGTTCTCATGGCTGGAGGCGGTCTTCATCCTGCCGAATCACATCCGCGATGTGGCCAATGCGAAGAAGCATCCGCAGGAAAGGGCGTTTTTTGTCTGGATCACGAATGTCTATGTATGGTGGCTCCAGAGGGCTGTGAAACTCCGCTACCTGACCATCCTGCTGACCATCGTCGGCCTGCTTGGCGCAGGCATGCTGGCCTCGACGATGAAATTCCAGTTGTTCCCCAACGGTGCGGAATCCACCTTCTATCTGCGCGTCACCATGCCCATCGGCACCACACTGGAAACCGTGCAGGCCACTCTGAAAAAACTTGATGTCGAGGTGCGCAAGCGCATCGACCCTGCCCTGCTGGAAACCACCACGATGGTGGCAGGCGAAAACAGCGCCGACCAGCGCGAGGCTCTCAAGCAGATTGGCGACCGCTTCGGTTTCGAGCGCATCATCCTGATCCCGTTCACCGAACGCTCGGTATCCGCCTTCGAGGTGATGAGCAAGATCGAAAAGGATATTCCGGCCCTGTTCCCCGATCTTGATATCAGCTTCGCCATGGAGCGCGCAGGCCCCCCTGTCGGCCGCGCCCTGCAGGTGGAGCTGACCGGCAGCGATGAAGATGCCATGGTGCGCACAGCCAAGCGGCTGATAAAGGTACTGGAGGGCATCCCCGGTGCCACGGCCATAGAAAGCGACCTTGAGCCGGGCGATAAAGAACTGCATATCGTGCTTGATCGCAGGCTGGCCGCCTATGCCGGTGTGGATCTCGCCACAGTCACCACGCAGGTTCGTGCCGCCTTCGATGGCCTGCGGGTATCCACCCTGAAAAAAGGCAAGGAAGAGGTGGATGTGACCATCCGCTACGCTGAAGCAGCGCGACACGATCCGGCCACATTGATGCAGCTGGAGGTCCCCAACCTGCGTGGCGGCCTGGTTCCGCTTTCCCGCATAGCCCATGTCGAGGAAAAACCCGGTACCACCAGTATCCGCCACAAGGATGGCGACAGGGTGATCAATGTCTCGGCTGAAGTGACAAACGGACAGATCACATCCAAGGAATTGAATGACAAGGTGGCAGCCATGCAGCAGCAGTGGCTGGGAGATGATGCCGGCAAGCTGCATTTCCATCTTGGCGGCGAGCAGGAGAAAAGTCAGGAATCGGTCCGCGGTCTGGCCTTCAGCTTTCTGTTCGCGCTGGCCGGTATCTTTGTGATTCTGGCGATCCAGTTCAATCGCGTCAGCTACCCGATTCTGGTGATGCTGGCCATCCCGTTCGGCGCCATCGGTATCGTCGTCGGCTTTTTCCTGCACGGGCAGCCGATCTCCTTTATGGCGATGATGGGCTTTGTCGCCCTCACCGGCGTGGTGGTCAATGCCTCTCTGGTAATGGCTGTGTTCATCCAGCGGCAGATCGCCGATGGCGTGGCATGGCGCGAAGCGATCATCGAAAGCGGCAAGCGTCGCTTGCGCGCGGTGCTGCTCACAGCCATCACCACAGTTGTCGGCCTGCTACCCACGGCCTACGGCTGGGGCGGTCACGATCCGTTTGTTGCTCCGATGGCTCTTGCCCTTTCCTGGGGTCTGATGTTCTCCACGGTGATTACGCTGTTCTCCGTGCCGGCAGCGCTGGGTATCGCCATGGACTGCAAATCAGCCGTTGTGAAGCTGCTGGGAAAAGTCTTCCCGAAAGCGGCATCTTCTGCTTAAGATTGGCGTGGTTCAGCGTTGAAATATTAACCCTTTGCGACACTCGGACATGGTAAATAAATCTTAATTAGCGTTTAACATCGATTTAAGAGCCGCCCCCATATGTTTCGGTCTGGCTCGGCGCCGCCCTCCTCTTCCCCTCCCTCCCCTTGGCGTCGAGCGTTCGAAAAAAGCCCCGGCATTGCGCCGGGGCTTTTTGTTTGTATCCGATACGCCCATGCATGACTTCCGTTAGCCGAGATTGGCCTGTTTCTTGCGAGTTGCGATTGCCCGCTTCAGGCACACATCGGCGATCAAGCAAGGAGGCCGCATGAAAATCCGTACCGGACAACTGACGGGGCCGCAGCAAGGTGCCAGCACAAGCCGGGTGAGCAGCACCGATGGCCGCTTTCAGGTGCTTCTGGACCACGAACTCAAGGATGCTGTCGAAAAACAATCCGACAGCACGCCATCAGGCCGCGGCGACAAAGAACATCCGTATCGCCTGATCGGCGACGCGACCCGCCTGCTGGACGATGCGATCGCGCAGATTGAAAGCAGCGACACGCCGAACGATAAAACTATCGAATCACTGCAGCTGTTGAGGAACGAGTTAAGTCATCTGGGTCAGGGTGAACACGACTTGAAAGAAGCGGGCATCATCCTGAGTGTGGAAACCGAACGCCTGAAATCGTGGTAATATCCGTCATGTTAATATCAGCCGTGCGAAAATCACTCATAGGAACAAACCCGCCATGGTAAAGCAATCCGCCATGCTCGAAACACAGCTGCATGAGGCCATCGAAACCCTCAGCCTGCTGCGCACACGTATGTTGCGAACCGATCCGAAAAACGCCGAGCTGCGCAGCTCATTCCGCGAAATATCACACCATCTGGAAAGCATCCGGCAGCTCAACCCGGTTTCATCCGAGGAGTTCCGTCAATTCATCAGCTGGCTGAGCATGTTCCTGCAAGCCGATTTCGGCATGAACCTGCGCCAATACCAGCAATTGGGCGATAGCGAACGGGATGCCCTGATCGAACATATCAATCAGCGCAGACAACTGCTGCTGCAGGCCGAAAATGATGTGCCTCTGCTGCACACGGTCATCGGCACATGCCTGATGACACTGAACGCCGCTAGCGACAGCGAGGCATCCGGCAGCATCGAAAAGCAGGCACGACAGTTGGCCAAAACCCTGAACAATCATCTGCGTGAAGACGAAAAGCTTCACAAGGCCTTGCAGGCTTTCATCAGCGCCATGCAGCAATCACTGGAGAAGATATCGTCATCTCTAGGTGATATGGGCGGCCAAATCCCCGAGCTCGCCGAAACCCAGAACATCCTGAATGCAGAGCTCCCCGCCGACCCGAAAATGGCCCAGGCCCTGCTGCTGAAGGCTCGCGCCAATATTCTTCGCGCAGGTCAGAAAGTCGGTCAGGCGGGCAAAGCCATATCGCAGGCGCTGAAAAGTCAGCAGGCGCAGATGCAGGAGATGAGCGAGAACCTGAATCGTGCGGAATTCGACGCACTGCATGACCCGCTCACCGGCCTTGGTAACCGCCGCAAGCTGGGAGAGATGTTCAAATCGCTGGGGAACCGCTCAGCCGCTTTTCTGATCATCGATGTCGATCATTTCAAGAAAATCAACGACCGCTACGGACATGATGCCGGTGACGATGTGCTGGTCGGAATGGCTCGGATTCTTACCGGCAATGTACGCGCGACAGATATGGTCGTGCGGCTCGGTGGTGAAGAGTTTGCCGCAGTCCTGCCGGAGGTAAGTGCAGACAATGCCTTCACCATCGCGGAAACCCTGCGCGGCGCCATCGAGGCAGGAAGCTTCAAGACCCGTAAGGGAGAGATTCAGGTCACAACCAGCATCGGGCTGGCCTCGCGCAAACCGGACGAACCGGTCAGCCACTGGATCGGTCGCGGCGACGTGGCCCTGTATCAGGCCAAGAGCAACGGCCGCAACAGAACAGAGGTTTCGCTGGATTGAATCCGATTCGCTTCCGAGCCGGATGACAGCCCGGGAAGCCACCACGAATATAAGTCAGGAATGTATTAGGCCCTCATGTGGCTGCATCGGATGCATGCCGCGGGGTGGATCATTACAGTGGGATAGTCCTCGGGTGGATGTCTAGCCTGACTGTTGCGCGTCCAATTCCTTCTGCCTGAGTTCCAGCCGGATCATTTCGCGGTGCCGCCTGAACACATAGCTGGCAATCTGTTCCTGCTCGTCATCGCAGCGGAAGACAAAATTCACACCGAGATACACCTGACCGCGCGGTGCAGGCTCGATGCGGCGCACCGTGCCGAGCAGTTCCATCACCACAGGAGGCAGAGCCGGAAGCATCACGGTGACCTCCAGATGGTCGCCGAGCGCATAAACCTGACTGGTGGCGAAACTCATGCCGGTTGCACTGATATTGACGGGACGTTCATCCAGATCGTTGCGATTGGCATCGTTGAGCATATTCACGCCGATCAGATAATTCAGCTTGGCATCAAGGGCCTCCAGAGCCCGGGAAGTCTCACTGCCATCCGAGTGACTGGGCACCAGACTGGAAAAGATGTCGTTGCCGACCATATTGCGCAGCAGCCGGCTCTGCCTGGAGCGGATGCCGATATGGCGTTTTTCAAACTCGAAGGTGGCGTCATCCATCGGTTTGTCCTGCATAGGCAGCAGGTCGTCAACGCGGAAATCCTGCCGGCGGTTGCCGTCATCAGTATCAGCCATGGCATTGCTCCTCGGTATCCCGAATCAGGCGGCAACCGACAGCGGCAAGTCTCCATGTTCGTCATCGTCCCGTGTTGCCTGGGTCGTGACATAGCCGCTGGCGATGATCTTCAACGCCACCTCAACCACGTCTGCATCAAATTGCGTGCCAGAATTGCGTTGTAGCTGCTCAACACAGAACGACATCTGCTGTGCCATACGGTAAACACGGTGCGTGGTCATGGCATCAATAGAATCCGCCACGCACACGATCCGCGCGCTGAGGGGGATTTCGCGGCCTTTTAACCGATCGGGATAACCATTGCCGTCAATCCGCTCATGATGATGCCGGACAATTTGACGCTCCATGGTCAGCATATCCATATGCCGCAGGATGGCATCACCGATGCCCGGATGCGCCTTCATGATGGCGTACTCGCGCTCACTGTAACGTCCGGGCTTAAGCAACACCGAATCCGGAATGCCGGACTTGCCGATATCATGCAGTCTTCCGCCCATCCTGATCACGGCCACTTCATCATCGGGCAGACCCATGCCGTGGGCCAGCATGGCTGCCAGCTTGCCGACGCGCTCTGAATGATCCTTGGTATAACGGTCACGGGCTTCAAGCGTATGCACCAGTGCGATCAGGGTTTCCGTGGCGCTGTCAGCGAGTGCCGCGTGCACCGCACGATTATCCAACAGGGTGTCGAGTTGACGGATCAACATACCGAGCAGATGCCTGTCGCCTGCGCTGATCTCGTCATCGGCATGCCGGTCCATCAGGCACAACACACCCATATTGGTTTCCTGCAAGCGCATCGGCACAGCGATGAACTCTTCGGCGTGCACTGTCGGCCAGCACATATGCATCCCTGCATCCGTGCGCGAAGACTCGACAGCCTCTTTGCCCCACAACAGCAGCGGCGCAAACGGGGTATCGTCCACAGCACAGGATGCGGGGGCGTCATCGATATCACGCATCGCCTTATCGCTGCTATGTTGCGAAATCATGACCAGCCGCCTGTTGCCGCGATCATACAGGCAGACAAATCCGCGCCCGGCGCGACTGATATCAAGCGCGATGTGCAAGGCATCGTTGCAGATGTTCGCCACCTCGCGGTGCCGCGGCAGTTCGTTGATGATGCGGAACAGCAGGCTCTGATTCCTGTCCATATCGAACAGCTTGGGCAGCAGGGTCCGGTCGGTCCGGTAGGGCGTGGCATGTTCGGCCGGCGGAGCTCTTTCAACATGTTCAACGCCTGTGCCGGTATTCTCCAGCAGGGCCTTCACAGCTGACTCGAGTTCATTGGGCCTGAACGGTTTGGCGATGACGCGTGCCACCCCCAGCTCTTCGGAGCGCTTGACGCGTGTCGGCGAGAGAAACCCGCTGACCAGAACGATCGGGAGACCGGGATTATCCATCCGGATCTCCTCGACAAGGTCGAGCCCCTTTCCATCGCCCAGATTGTAATCGGTCAGCAGCAGATCCCAGACGCGCGAATGATACAGCACCCGCGCTTCGGCCAGAGATGAGGCCTCGCTGATTTCAATTGCCAGAGGAATTTCAGCGATGCTTTCAACCATCACTTCGCGGACCGCCACCTGGTCCTCGACAATCAGGATATGCCGGGTCACAGATGATCCTTATGGTTGTCGTAGGCCCGCAGCGCATTGTGCCCGGCCATGCGGACGATCGGTACGGGAGTATCGGCTGATGCACTCAGTATTTTGCGCAACAGTGCCTGATAGCGCGCGGCATTATTTAATCGCACATGGATTTCAGGCAACTGGAACGGTTTGCTTACAAAGTCGTAGGCGCCCTGCTGTACTGCTTCCAGAGCGTCCTGAATGCCGGAATAACCTGTCATGAGGATGACCAGCGTCTTATCCGGCCTGCCGCTGGCTGCGCGCAGAATGCTCATGCCACCAGCACCGGGAAGTACCAGATCGGTGAGCACCAGATCGAACTTCTTCTGTTCAAGTGCCTGCAGGGCGGTATCGCCACGCAGATGGGTTTCCACATCATAGCCGGCCTCCTGCAGGTACTCCTCAAGAAGGGCGGCAAGTGCTTCGTCATCCTCGACCAGCAGCAAACGAGCCATCGTCATGAATGGCTACCGGAATGGGCCTTGTACATCTCCAGAAGTTTGCTTTCCAGTTGCGAGGGAGCATGTTCCCCGCTGCCCGCAGCATGAGCCTTGGCCTGGCTGGAAATATTGACCTTATCCTGAAGTGTTGCACTGTCGGCCGAAGCGTTTGCCGGGCGGGAGGTCGGGCGCTGATTCTGCTGAATCAGACGGTTGATCAGCCCATCAACGGGAAGCACCGAAATTGCCATCTCAACCTCCTTTTCATCCTGAACAGGTGGCGATTGCACATCTGTTCACTACATCCTATCGGCACCATTCAAGTGGACTTTAGGAATTATTTTTTCACCCGGCAGAACCAGTTTCGGAATGCTGTACGTTCGCAAATGAACGCAAAAAAATGCCGCTTTCCTGCCCATGCCGGAGAGCCTGCGAATATCGGGGCTTGCTATTCTCTCCATCCATATGTCATTATTTTGACTTAACACGCTGAGGGAACATGTGTGGGGAGCAAAATGGCCTATATTCTACTGGTTGACGACGAAGAGGAACTACGCACAACGCTACAGGAACTGCTGGAGCATTCGCGCCATCATGTCACATCCTGCGGCACCGCCGTACGCGCCAAAGAGGCGGTCCACAACGGCAAATTCGACATTTCACTACTGGATATCCGGCTCCCGGACGGCGATGGTCTGGAACTGCTGCGCGAGTTCCGCAGCGTGGACCCGGACATGGGCGTCATCATGATGACTGGCTATGCCGAGGTTGATACCGCTGTTGACGCTATCCGCCTGGGTGCCGATGACTTCCTCAAAAAACCGTTTGATCTCGATGAACTGCTGGTACGGATCGACGAGTTGCTGAAAAAACGCGAGATGAAAAACAGCAACAAGGAATTGACCCGGCAGGTTCAGGCCAATCAGGCCAAGCACACCCTGATCGGACAGTCACCCGCCATCGTCAAGATCCGCAACATGGTCAGCTTGCTCAGCGATTCGGACAGCACCGTACTGATCACCGGAGAATCCGGCACCGGCAAGGAAGTGGTGGCCCGCATGCTGCACAATGCCGGCAATCGCGCCAAAAAGCCGATGGTCTCCATGAACTGCGGGGCCATTCCCGAAGAGCTCCTCGAATCCGAGCTTTTCGGTCATGTGAAAGGCGCCTTCACCGGTGCCATTAAGGCAAGGCCGGGGCGTTTCGAGGTTGCCAACGGCGGAACGATCTTTCTGGATGAGATCGGCGATATGAGTCCGAACCTTCAGGTGAAGCTGCTGCGCGTGCTGCAGGAGCGTAAATTCGAGCCGGTCGGCAGCACACAGAGCATGGATGTCGATGTACGCATCATCGCTGCCACGCACCGTGAACTTGAAGAGGAGATCCGTCACAACCGCTTCCGCGAGGACCTCTATTACCGCCTGAATATCATCCCCATCGAGATTCCATCGCTGCGCCAGCGCGAGGATGATGTATTGCTCATCGCCGAGCATTTCATCAACTATTTCAATGCCCAGAAGCAGGCCGGCATCGAGGGTTTCAACGACGCGGCGCGGCAGATCATGCTCGACTACCGCTGGCCGGGAAATGTGCGCGAGTTGCAGAATCTGATGGAGCGCATCGCCACACTGAAGCGTAACGGCGTGATCGAACCCGCCGACCTGCCCTCACGCATGCTCGGCGGAGCCGAACGCATCCAGCAGGGCTTCCGTCTGGATGTGGACGACGAAGAACAGGTTGATTTCAATGCCATGGTGGATGAGTTCGAAAACCACCTCATCGTCTCCGCACTGGAACGCTTCGACTGGAACAAGAACAAGGCTGCCGGATTTTTGACACTGAACCGCACCACACTGGTCGAAAAAATCAAAAAGAAAGGCCTGAACCCGCCGGTCTGAGCTGTGTAACCCTTTATATCGCAGGCCTTTCCGGGCAAAGGTTTGCGATCCGTCCGGATCAGTCCGCATCATCCGCCCTGTCCTGTTCCGCCCGCCCGGACAATCGGCATGCCTCTTGCGAGTAACAGGCATGCGTGTGCCTGACCTTTCCCCGTTGCTGCTATCCATCGCACTGCTCGCCGCATGGCTGCCGGCAACGCTCGCCATGGCTCCGATGCCTGCCGCAGCAGCGGAAAAAGTCGCTGACAGCAACACCACCAGCATCAATGGCATCCGCTCGCTGCTGCACAATGGCAAGCCGGAAGTCGCCAGAATCAAAGCCTACAATCTGCTGAAGACCGGCCACGTGGATGATCGTGAACGCCGTAGCCTGCTGCGCATCATCGCCGTCGCCGAGGAGATGCAGACCTCGCTGCATGAATACAGCGATGCCGATCAGGCCATCGCCGCCTGGCAGAATCTGCTCAAGGAGTTCGTATCCCCCGATGATGCCGCCGGAATCCGCTGGAAGATCTGCTGGCTCTACTGGAAGAAGGGCGATCGGGAAGGGGCCAGCCGGGCAGCTGAAGAACTGCTCAAGGAGAATCCCTCCAGCGATCAGGCCCGCGAGGCGCACATGCTTCTGGCCCGCATCAATATCGGCAACGGCAAGCTGCATGCCGCCCGCAAGAATCTGATGAAATACATGCTGGATTCGTCTTCGGATAGCGATCAGGCACAGGGCCTTGCATGGATGGGTGTGGTCGACTTCATGGAGCAACGTCCCGACACAGCGATGCAGAATATGATCAAGGCCATCAATCTGGCACCGGGCTTTGTTTCCTCTGACGTCACCCTGCTTTCGACCTATGTTCAGTTGCTTTACGCGAATCACAATCCGGATGTCTTCCAGCGTCAGGCCGACCGTTTCTTCAGCCTCTACCTGGACCAACCGCAGGCCATGCTGATCCGTCTGCTGCATGCCAATGTACTGGCTGAGCAGGGCAGGACAAAGGAGGCGCAACAATCCTATGAGAGGCTCTCCGAGGTGGCGCCGGAAACATCCGTCGGCATGAAGGCCTTCATGCGCAAGCTGATGTTGCAGAATACCGGCGTGAATGACCTTCAGAGCCTCAAACCCGTGCTCGCCTCCCTGCAGAAACTGGCCGTGGAGAATCAGATCTCCGACATCGAGGACGAAGCCATGCTCGATCAGGCCCGTCTGTGGACCCGTCTGGCCGGACAGGTGGACAAGGCCGAGGAAAAAGCACTGGACCTCTACACCCAGGTGAGTGTCGGCACCTTTGCTGAATATGCCGCGCTGGCCAGAAAGGAAGGCTATGGCCTGTTTGTCAGGCATCTCGATGCCACACTGCAGAAGCAGGCATGGCTGGAATCTATCGTGCTGTGGCGGCGTTATGCGCAGCTGCGCGAGCCACCGCAAGCACTTCAGGGAAACGAACTCAAGGCACAGCGCAACATGCTGCTGGGTGTGGCGGGAGCCATGCGCCGGCTGATGGACTTCGATGCCGCCGAGGAGATTCTCGCAGCGCTGTATAAAGACACCAGTTCCAGTGTCGAGAGCGACCGGGTGATGCTGGAGAGGGCCGAGCTCTGGCAGGACCGGCATGATCCGGACGGTTACGCACGCATCATGCGCTGGCTGGATACGCACAATTTCACCCTGTACCGGCCGGAGATGCTGATCATTGCAGCCGGCATCCAGTTACAGAACGGCCAGCCAAGCCAGGCCTCGCAAACAATCCGGCAGGTCGCAGAGCAGGACATTGCACCGGAGATGCGCACCGCGTACTGGCGTACCCGCGCTGAGATTGCCGAAGCTCTCGGTCAATGGCATCCGGCGGCAGCTGCATGGGCCAGTCATATCGCGTTACTGGGCGGGAAGGTTCCCGCAGACACCCTGCTGCGCCGGGCCGACAGCCTGTACATGGCAGGGGAATTCGCCGAAGCCGGAAGCATCTACAGCAACCTTCCCGGGGAAATGCACGATAATCGCTGGCAGTTCCGCATGGCGGTTTGTGAGGTTCGCACCGGTCAGTGGACGCAGGCCGAGGAACGACTAACCGGCCTGACGCAAAACCCGGATGCCGCCGAATACGCCACGCGTGCCCGCCTGCTGCTGGCCGATCGGGAAGCCATCAACCTGATGGAGAAATACTGATGGCCGCCGCTTGCACCCGCTTGGTCGGCTTTCCGGCTGATAACGAGGCCGATCTGCGTGTGCAGCTCGGACGCGTGCTTCCCGACACCCGCATCGAAGCGGACAGTATCCTGCCGGACGATGTTCAGCTCGATGCCGATTCGCTGGTCTTCATGTATGACTCGCTGACCACGGAAGCCACCGTCACACGGCTGTTCTCGATCTGCCCTCAGGCTATCGTGGTGATTCTCGCCGCCACCGGGGATCAGGACCGGGCTGCCGATCTGATGCATATGGGGGTCATGGATTACCGATTCCTGCCCTGCACCGACGAGGTGCTCAGCATCTATGCCCGCAAGGCCGGCCATCTGGCCGAGCTGAGCAAGCAGGCGAGCAGTAATCAAAAGGATGCGGACACCTTTATCACCGAGAATACCGAAACCCGTCGCCTGCTCGATCAGGTGGCACTGGTGGCACCGAGCAATGCCTCGGTACTGGTGGTCGGCGAATCCGGCACCGGCAAGGAGCGCTTAAGCCGCTTTGTGCATCAGTGCTCCAACCGCCGCGACCGTGCCTTCATCGCCATCAATTGCGCCGCGATTCCGGAGGGCATTCTGGAATCCGAACTGTTCGGCCATGAAAAGGGTGCCTTCACCGGCGCCACCGCATCCCGTCCAGGCAAGTTCGAACTGGCCCATCAGGGAACCCTGCTGCTCGACGAGATCACCGAAATGCCGCTGCACCTGCAGGCCAAGCTGCTGCGCGTGCTGCAGGAGGGCGAGGTGGACCGGCTCGGCGGTCGCGCCCCGGTGAGTATCGACGTGCGCGTGATCGCCACCAGCAACCGGGATATCGACAAAGCCGTGGCCGAAGGAACATTCCGGCAGGATCTGTATTACCGGCTGAATGTCGTCACCGTGCGGCTGCCGGCGCTGCGCGACCGGACCAGCGACATCGAACCGCTGACCCGGCATTTCCTCGAAGGCTTCTCGCGCATGTACAACCGACCGGTACCGCATATCGGTGAAGCCGCGATGCGCAGCATGCAGACGCACGACTGGCCGGGCAATGTACGCGAACTGGAGAACTGCATGCATCGCGCCTTCCTGATGTGCGCCAACGGGGAAATCAGCCCCGAACACCTCGCCCTGCCTGATGCAGCTCCGAGCGCTGCCCCGGTATCCTCCGCCGCCGCTTCCATAGCCGCAGGCATGAGCATCCGCGACATGGAACGCGCACTGATCCAGGAAACGCTGCAACATGTGCGCGGCAACCGCACCGAAGCAGCCAGGCTGCTCGGCATCAGCATCCGAACCCTGCGCAACAAGCTTAACGAGTTCGACTCTGGCACGCCCCTTGCTCAAGAAAGTAAGCAACAGGCAGGTGCCCGAAACCACTCCCCGGCAGGCCTGTGCAACGTGTAGGAGGAAGCCATGGGACAACCGTTAACAGGTCTGTTTGATCAGGAGTTCAAGACCCTGTCCAGCGCACTTTCAGCCCGTGAACGCATGCAGAGCGTGCATGCCGCCAACATCGCCAATGCAGACACCCCGAATTATCACGCCGATACCCGTCGTTTTGCCGATTTTCTTGCCGAAAAGCAGAATGTAACAAACAGGTCCACGCGTCTGGCCGCCACGCAGCCCGGGCATATCCCGATCGCCGAATCGACGTCATGGCAGGGGCTGCTGGCCACCCAGCGGAACACCGCACAACGCATGGACGGCAATAGCGTCGATATCCAGAAAGAAATGGCCGGCATGGCGCAGAACCAGCTGATGCATGACATGACCATGCGTCTGCTGAAGAAGCGCCTGGATATGGTGGCCACTGTGGTTCGTGAGGCTGGACGCTGATGGCCGACACCCTGTTCAACGCGATGAATATCAGCGCCGCCGGCATGTCGGCTCAGCGCTCGAGGCTGGATATCGTGGCCGAGAATATCGCCAACGCCGAATCCACTCGTACCGAGCAGGGCGGCCCCTATCGCCGCCGTCAGGTGGTTTTCAAATCCACCGAGATCAAGCCGGGCTTCGATTCAGTGTTCCAGTCCTCCTTTGAAGGCAAGGGCCCGAAGGGCGTGAAAGTCACCTCGATCATCGATGACCAGCGGCCGTTCCGCGAGGTCTACAACCCGGGACACCCGGATGCCGACGCCAGGGGTATGGTGAAGATGCCGAACGTCAATTCGGTCGAGGAAATGGTGGATATGCAATCGGCCGCCCGCAGTTTCGAGGCCAATGTGACCACCATGGAAGCGGCCAAACGCATGTTCCAGAAATCGCTCGAACTGCTGCGCTAGGAGGTATTGCAATGCAAATCAACGGATTAGGAAGCCTGCCAAATATCGCCCGCCCCGATGCCGGCCCGCAGGCTGCACCGCAGGGCCAGTTCGCCTCGCTGATGAAGCAGTATGTGAACGACACCAATACCCAGCAGCTGGATGCCAGCCGCGCCGCAGTGGAACTGGCCACCGGCAAGAACCAGAACATCTCGGACACCATGCTCGCCCTGCAGAAGGCCGATGTGTCCTTCCAGATGATGCTCAGTGTGCGCAACAAACTCGTCGAGGCCTATCGCGAAGTCATGCGCATGCAGGTGTAAAGGAGTAAACCATGGCAAACGACATGCTTCCGGCATCCCGCTCCGGTCAGAACGGCACTCTCACCCCCATGCCGGAAGTGACCGACTCGGGCGAGCAGGCGATGCCCGCGGGCTTCAACAAGGCATCCTTCGGTACGTTGCTCAGCCAGAACCGCAAGCTGTTGTTGTTCGCAGCCTCGGGCCTGATGCTGGCCGGATTCCTCAGCATGGTGCTGTGGTCGGCCAAGACCCCCTACCAGACACTTTATGCAGGCATGGATGCCAAGTCGGCCGCAAGCGTTGTCGAGTATCTGCAGAAGGAGCGCATCCCCTATCAGTTGCAGGGCGAGGGGACGGTGATGGTGCCCGCCGATCAGGTGTACGCCGCAAGGCTCAAGCTGGCCGGTCAGGATATCGCTCCGGGTGGCGACAGCGGATTCGAACTGTTTGATAAAAAGGCCGAGTTCGGTATCAGCGATTTCGCCCAGCAGGTGAACTACCAGCGCGCCATGCAGGGCGAGTTGGCGCGTACCATCGAGGTGTTGCCGATGGTCAGCACCGCCCGCGTGCACATCGTGCTGGCCAGAGAATCGGCCTTTGCCGACCGCAAGCGCGAGTCCTCCGCCTCGGTGATGCTGAAGCTTACCGGCAGTCAGAAAATGAACCGCGAGAATGTCTCGGCCATCCAGAATCTGGTCGCCGCAAGCGTGCCCGGACTTGATCCGGCGGCCGTCACCATCGTCGATGCCGGTGGCAACCTGCTGTCGCGCGACGAGGAACAGGCTGCACTCGGTGCCGGCCAGAGCCTGCAGGAGACCCAGAGCCGCATCGAGCAGCGTCTGGAAACCCGTATCACCGGCATGCTGGAACAGGTGGTCGGCGAAGGACAGGCCGTGGTGCGCGTCACCGCGATGCTGAACCGCCAGATGAGCGAGCAGAACAGCAAACAGTTCAATCCGGACGGGCAGGTGGTGCGCAGCCAGAAGGAAGCCAGTGAAAACCGCAGCAGCACCGACTCCACAGCTCAGGGCGTGCCCGGAACCGCATCCAATACCCCCGGAGCAAACCCGGCCACGGCGCAGGCTGCGGCCAGCCCTAAGGATTCCGCCAGCCGCAACGAGAGCACCGTCAACTACGAGATCAGCTCGATCACCGAGCACAAGGTGATCCCGTCCGGCGGCATCACCAAGATCTCGGTTGCAGCGATTGTCGGCGGCAGCTTCGCCACCCCCGGTGATGCAGCCAGCTTCCAGCCGCGCAGCAAGACCGAACTGAAAACCCTGCAGGGACTGATCGAAAAGGCCATCGGCTTCGATGAGGATCGCGGCGACTCGGTGGAGATCCAGAGCCTGCCCTTGCTCGATATCACCAGCACCCAGGATGAGGAAGCGCTATCCGCACAGGAGAACAAGGCCTTCTATCTTGAGCTGGCCCGCTACGGACTGGCCGGACTGGCCATGCTGCTGCTGGCCTTCTTCATCCTCAGGCCGCTGGCCAGGCTGATCGGCTCCGACCCCGAGAGTAAAAAGAAGGAAGCGGAAGAGAAGGCGGCGAATGCGTCCCTGCAAACCCTCAGCCCGGCCGCCTTCGCCCACCTTGAAAGCATGCAGCAGGCCCGTCACGCCATCCAGCACCAGCCGGAACGCGCAGGCAAGATCGTCCGCGAGTGGGTGGAACAGGTATGAGCGCAAAAAAAAAGCTGAGCGGCATCGACAAGACCGCGATCCTGCTTTATGCACTCGGTCCGGAACTAGCCGCACCGCTGGTGCGCGATCTGGATGATGCCACGCTGATTCGCATCAGCCAGCGCATGTCGGATCTCGGCAAGATCGAATCCGAAACCCTGAACAGCGTACTCAGGGAATATATCGAGATGCACAACTCGGACGACCCGATGTTCCATGCCTCGCGCAGGGATGTCGTCGAACTGCTGCGCCATGCCGTGGACGAGCCGCGCGAGCAGCTTGTGCTGTCCAATCTCGACGAGCCCAAGAAAATGACCATCTGGGACAAACTGACCCGCATGAAACCGGAGATGATCAAAACCTACATCGAGACCGAGCACCCGCAGACCATCGCCCTGATCCTCGGCAATATCGACACCTCTGTAGCCAGCCGTGTGATCGCCCTGCTGCCGGAGGATCTGCAGATGAGCGTGGTGATGCGCATGTCGAAGATCGAATCGGTGCCCAAGGATCTGGTGCAGGACATCGAGGAAACCCTGGAGGTCGAGCTGTCGGGCTCGGAAGGTCAGTCCGGTATGAGTTTCGACGGCATGCTCAACGTCGTGGAGATCCTCAAGAAACTGGATAAGGCCGTGGCCACCCCGATCCTGAACAAGCTGGAGGAGAGGGACGAGGAGTTGTTCAAGCAGGTGGATCGCCTGCTGCTCATCTTCGACGACCTGATCGACCTGTCCGACCGCGATATCCAGACCATTCTGAAGCACATATCCTCCGACGATCTGGTCAAGGCGCTCAAGGGAGCCTCGGATGAGATCGCCGAACGATTCTTCGGCAACATGTCGTCGCGCGCCGCCGAAATCATGCGCGAGGACATGGAAGTGATGGGCGCGATGAAGCTTGCCGATGTGGAAGAGGCGCAGATGAATGTGCTGAAGACGGTGCGCAAGCTCGATGACGAAGGATCGATCTCGCTCAGCGGCAGTGAGGACATGGTATGAGCGCACCCGGTTTCACACCGTTGTCCCTGAAAACCATCGAAGGCACGGTGGTAAGCTCGCCGCTTCGCGATTTCGACAAGCCGGCACAGAAGACGGCAGCGCACCCGGAAACCGACCGCATGCGCGAACTGGAACAGATGCTCAGCGAAGCGCAGGAGCGCAACAAGGATCTCGAACGCGAAACCTACGACAAGGCTTATGCCGCCGGTGAACAGGCTGGCATGGAGCTGGGCCGCAAACGCGCCGAGCAGATGACCAGGAACATCGCCGGACTGCTGTTGCAATGCGAGAAGAGCGCCAGACGGCTGCATGAACGCATGGATGAGGTAGTTTTGGACATCGCCGACGCCGTCATCCGCCATATTATTGACACCATGATCGACGAGCATCCCGAATACCTGAAGCAGATGATCTCGCAGGCCACCCGCTATCTGCCGGAGCACAAATCCCTGAGTCTGGCTGTCTCGGTACCGGATATGGCCATGTTCGAGCGTCTGCTGGGCGACACCCCGAACAAACTGATCGCCGATGACAATATCACCCCCGGCACCTGCCGCATCATGGCCAGCGATCACGATATCCTGATCGATCCGCAGGCCGCGATCAGCGAATGCATGCACCATATCCGGGGCAGGCTGCTGCAGAAAGGTCAGCCCTCGCCGGACGAAGCCGCCGACCACGGCAACAACAGCGGCACGACCGACCAGCCGGAATCCTGATGCCCGCGCATAGCGCCTTGTGGAACAACGAATCCCGGCAGAAGGTGCTGGGCAGCCTGAAGCATATCCGCCCCTTCCCCTCGCTCGGCCGGGTCCGCAAGGTGCTCGGCCCCATGGTCGAGGTGGACGGGCTGCATGCCAGCATCGGCCGCGCCTGCGACATCCACGCCGTGGACGGAGAAAACATCCAGGCCGAGGTGGTGGGTTTCCGCAACGACAATACGATCCTGATGCCGGTAGGCCATATCCGCGGCATCGCGCCGGGCAACGCCGTGCGCCTGCGCGCCGAGCTTCCCGGCATGCACATGGGGCATGAACTACTCGGCCGGGTACTCGACGGACTGGGCGAGCCGATGGACGACAAGCCGCTGAAACCGTCAGGTCCGTTCCGTCCCTTGTTCGGCGAACGCCTGAATCCATGCCATCGTCATATTATTGACAAACCCCTGCAACTCGGGGTGCGCAGCATCGATGCCTGCCTGACGGTGGGCAGCGGCCAGCGTGTCGGCCTGTTTTCCGGTTCCGGCGTGGGCAAGAGCTCCCTGATGGGCATGATGGCGCGCAATTCCAATGCGGATGTGAATGTCATCGCCATGGTCGGCGAGCGCAGCAGAGAAGTCCGCGAGTTCATCCGCGACAGCCTTGGCGAAGAGGCGTTAAAGCGCAGTGTGGTGGTGGTTTCCACCTCCGATGCGCCGCCGGTGCTGCGTATCCGCGCCGCCCTGCTGGCTTCAACGATCGCCGAATATTTCCGCGACCAGGATCAGCAGGTGCTGTTGATGATGGACAGCCTCACCCGCTTCGCACAGGCACAGCGCGAGATCGGCCTGATGCTGGGAGAGCCGCCCGCCAGCAAGGGTTATACCCCGTCGTGTTTCGCCGCCATGGCCGAGGTGCTGGAGCGCGCAGGCCCCGGCGTCGGGCATGGCAACATCAGCGGCCTGTACACCGTGCTCGTCGAGGGCGACGACATCAGCGGCGACCCTGTGGCGGATACCGCGATGAGCATCCTCGACGGGCATATCGTGCTGTCCCGTGAGCTGGCCGAGAAGGGTCATTTCCCGGCCATCGATGTGCTGCGCAGCGTCAGCCGTCTGAGCACCAGTCTTTGTTCCGAGGATATCCTCAAAGCGGCACGCTCCTTGCGTAGTGAATTGTCACTATACGAGCGAATGGAGGATATGGTGAATATGGGTGCTTACGAACGCGGCAGCAATCCGGAACTCGATCGGGTGATCGACCGCATGCCTGCCATCCGTGCCTTTCTGCAACAGCGTCAGACCGAAACCGTCAGCCTGGACGATGCCGGACGCAAACTCCTCGAACTGATGAGAACGCACGGGGAGGGCTGGAAATGAAACTGCTGCCGCATCAGGTATTGAAGAAGCTGGCCGAGAACGAGCGCAACAAGGCGCAATACGAACTGGCCGCCCTGAGCCACCAGCGTCAGGAACTGCGCAAACAACGCGAACAGGCGGTCGCCCACATCCGGCAGGTCCGCGAGCAGAAGGAAAAGGCCATACGCATGACCGTGCAGGCCGGCACGCTGATGATGTACGACGAACTGATCAGCGAGCAGAACACCTTGATTGCAAGGCTTGATGCAGCCATTGATGTGCTGCACGGGCAGGAACAGGCACTGCTTCGTCAGTGGCTTTCGCACGACAGCCGCGGCAAGGCCTTTGACCGAATCGATAAAAAGTTCATCACCGAGGCCAACCGGGTGCTGGACCGTAAACTGCAACAGATCGACGATGACCGCGTTGCCGGCCGGTTGACCGGCCCGCTGGCTGCGGGAGTCTGATCATGCTGGGCGCCGGCCGCGTACTGCTGCTGCTCAGCGTGCTGAGCGTTCTGGTGCTGGCCCGTGCAGGGCTGTCGTTATGGGCCGAGCAGCCGGCCGATGAGGTCATCGGCTTGGCACAGGCTGCAACCGAACAGGCCGTGAACGAAGCGGCTGCCGGCGATAGTTCCGGAAAACAGGGCATGTCCATGCAAGCGATCCCGGAGGCCGAGGCTCTGCCCTACACCCCGGATGATGTCGCCATCAGCCAGGCCGAGCGGGAGACGCTACTGGCACTACGCAAGCAACGCGATGAACTCGATGCCCGCCAGAAGGCCATCGATGAACGCGAGAAAGCCATTGCGGAAGGCGAGAAGAAGGTGTCGGAACGTATTGCCGATCTGGAAGAGCTCGAAGCACGCATCAAGGATATGCTGGCTCAGGAACAGAGCATCAATAACAAGAAGATCAAACGCCTGACCGCCGTATATGAAGGCATGAAGGCCGACAAGGCCGCCCCGGTGCTCGCCCAGATGGATCTGCAGACCGTGGTGCAGATGTTCTCGCGCATGGATGAAAAGCAGGTGGGCAAGATTCTGTCCTTCCTGCCGCCCGAAAAGGCCGTGAAGATCAGTCAGGCGCTGACCGAACGGATCAGCGAAGTGCAATAAGCATGCAGGTCGCCTGTATCCACCGGCGACCCGCCGCACTTCCCGAACCACGCCGCTTCCTGCGGCTTATATCCGCCCTGCTTTGCAATCATTTTCGTTCAAACAATCCGGCTTCAAATAACCGGCTAGCAGCATAGCCCGAGGTGCCACGATGAAAGGACTCGCCATGACATCCGTGCTCAAAGACCGTCCCCTGCTCTTCCATCATCTTGAATGGATTCTGATGCATCCGCGCTTCGGCATCCTGATGCTGCTGCTCATCGCCATGTCCTTCACCCATAACCAGATGCTGGCCACCATCCTGTTCGTGGTCTTCTGCATCGAGCTTTCCATGCGTGTGGCCATCATGCGCTACAAAATACGCACCAACCCCTACCGTTCCTCGTTGAACTCCAAGCTGGATGCGCTGTTTCTGGTACTCGATTTCATCGGTATCGCATCGCTGCTGATCACCGTACTGAATATCCCGCTGGATGCCGAAAGTGCGGCTGTCGCTCGCCTGCTGCGCGCCTTCTACCTGATGCGCACACTCAGGGCCTTCCGTTATATCGACCTGCAAAGCACCATGTATTCGCCCACCTACGGCATGTTCATCTCGCTGGTCATCCTGCTGTCCTTCTTCGCACAGGACACCATTCTGTGGGTGGTCATCATCTTCTTCAGCGTGGAACTGGCCGTGCGCGCGCTGATCATGCGGCATATGGAATTTGAAACGAAAAAAGAGCGGCTCAGCGAATGGGGTTACTGGTGGGTCGATCTGGTGGCCACGGTGGTGATGATTCCCGCTCTGGCCGTGGTGCCTCACGGCAGTGCGCTGCGAGCGCTGCGTCTGATCCGCCTGCTCAGGCCGTGGAGCATCATCCTGCGCAACCTCAGGGATGTGATCCGCGAAGGACAGTTCATGCAGGAGGTGAATCTGATCGTACTGCTGCTCGGCGTGCTGGCCATCGCCGGTGGTGTGGCCGGACACTTCATGCTGCCGCCTTTCGATTACACACAGGACGGGGTGATCGGGGACATCGACAGCACCCTGTTTGCACAGATCTGGTTCTCGTTCCGCCTGTTCACCGACCCGGGCAATGCCATTCTCTACCCGCCCAGCACCAGCATGGCCGTTGTATCGGTCGTGGCGGTTATCACGGGCGTGTTCATTTTCGCCTTCTTCATCGGCATCGGCGCACAGGTGGTGTCGGGTCTGATGCAGAAACTGCGCAACGAGCGCCTGAACGTCACCAACCACATGGTCATGCTCGGCTGGTCGGAAACCGCGCCCTATATCATCGAAAAGCTGAAAAACATTTCCGAACGGCATTTCTCGCGTCTGAAACTGGTCATGCTGGGCGAGAGCGAACACGCCCCCGCAGGGCTCGCGCAACAGCGCTGGGTGTCCTACCGCTGGGGCGATATGCAGCAGGTGCGCTCCCTGAAAAGGGTGAATCTCGGACACGCGCGACAGGCCATCATCAATGTGCCGGACAATGTGCCGCAGGCTATCCAGCTTTCCCACAGCATGTTTTCGCTGCTGGCCATCCGCAAGGTCAATCCCAATATCTACCTGAACTATGCCTCGCCGGGCTTGGCCCGCCCGCAACTCTCCAGTCATCACCACATCCTGCAGATCGGCTGGGACAATCTTCAGATGTACAACAAACCCACCGTGGTGATGTCGCATGCCGATGTGCGCGCCAATATGATGCGCAATATCCTCATCTATCAGGATTTCGATCAGGTGATGGAGCGCCTGATGATCCCGGGTCGTACCGAGGAATCCGCCCTGCAGATCAGTGAGTGGAGCGGCGAGGTCATGGTCGAGAGCGGTCGCGCCTGGCTCGGCAACAGGGATGGAAGCGTCCGTCTGGATGTCGTTCATCTGGCTGCCCGCCTGCAGACACGCGGTGTCACACTGGTTGCGCTGGCTGATGAGAACGGAAAGTCATTCCCGCTGTACAGCTTGGCCGCACACGCCCCCTTCACTACCCGCGCGGCGTTGGCACTGGCGATTCAGCCACGCGATGTGAGTGGCGAAATGGCCTATCTGTTCGCCCGCGGGGAACGCGAGGATATGCAAACGGAAAAGACCGGGGGAGCGATGCATATCGCCGGATTCGCAGCCGCCAGCCGGCGAAGCAAAGAATTACGCCTGGTGATCACCGGCTGGGTGGGATCCTTGCCCTTGCTGCTGAAGCTGTTGCTCAAGGATTTCGAGCGCATCGATGTGCGCATCATCGATGATGTCACACCGCAGGAACAGGCCGACAATATGGACTATTTGCGCCGCCGGCTCGGCGAGGTGGATACCGCGCTCGGCCGCGTTACCTTCGATGTGATCCGCTGGGATTTCACCAATATGAACAGGCTGCGTCCTGAATCAGTGAGTTTACATTGGTAATTTTCTGTTTCTTCTTTTGTAATTAGCTGATTTTATTTATGTTTTATGTTACATTAGAACC
>PEWE01000027.1 GCA_002779605.1 Zetaproteobacteria bacterium CG06_land_8_20_14_3_00_59_53
GTCCAATCGGTCTGACCGGTGCTGATGGTGCCGTTGGCCCTCAGGGTCCGATCGGTCTGACCGGCGCTCAGGGACCGCAGGGCCTGAAGGGTGATACCGGCGCAACCGGTCCGCAGGGTCCGGCTGGTATCGATGGTGTGAACGGTGTTGACGGAGCAGTTGGCCCGCAGGGCCCGATTGGTTTGACCGGCGCGACTGGTGCTACCGGTGCTACCGGTGCTACCGGTGCAGTTGGCCCACAGGGTCCGGCTGGTATCGATGGTGTGAACGGTGTTGACGGAGCAGTTGGCCCGCAGGGTCCGATTGGTCTGACCGGAGCGACTGGTGCAACCGGAGCGGTTGGTCCGCAGGGCCCGATCGGTTTGACCGGCGCGACTGGTGCTACCGGTGCTGTTGGCCCGCAGGGTCCGAAGGGTGACACCGGCGCGACTGGTGCAACCGGCGCCGTTGGTCCGCAGGGCCCGATTGGTTTGACCGGCACAACTGGTGCTACCGGTGCTGTTGGCCCGCAGGGTCCGGCTGGTATCGATGGTGTGAACGGTGTTGACGGAGCAGTCGGTCCGCAGGGTCCGATTGGTCTCACCGGTGCTGCTGGCCCACAGGGTCCGATTGGCTTGACTGGTGCTACTGGTCCTCAGGGTCCGATTGGCTTGACTGGTGCTACTGGCGCAACCGGCCCACAGGGTGTTGCAGGCATTAATGGTACAAACGGAGTTGATGGCGCTGTTGGTCCGATGGGTGCTGTTGGTCCGCAGGGTCCGATTGGCCTAACCGGTCCGCAGGGTCCACAGGGTGTTGCTGGTGCCAGCATTGTTGGTCCGCAGGGTCCGGTTGGTCCCGCAGGTCCGCAGGGTCCCATTGGAACTGGCGGAGTCACGCTTGTGGATGCTGCCGGAACGAATATGGGTCAGATCTACGGGTTCAATGGATTGGTATACTATGTGGTGTATAATCAGGCTTCCTATGCTGTTAGTCAGGCCGACGGAGGTGCGTTCACTCCATATACAGGTGCTCTGGTTGGGACAATCACACACATCATGTATACCGGAACCGGCTGTACCGGCACGGCATATTATTACACGGGGAACACCTCGGTAGCGGGTGCACATGTCATGAATAATTCCATCGGGACTTATGGTGCTTCCCCGGTTTACAATCTTCCTGCGCGGGCGCTTAATACCACGCCGTTTGCAAGCTTACATTCGCTTGGTACTTCAACAGTTATGTGCACAAACCCGGTATGGAACGTGGCTGCCAATAGTTACTTCGTCACGCCGGTGTCCGGTGTAGGCCCGGCATTGAATGTCGATCCATCATACGTCCAGAATCCAGTGCTGCCGATTGGTCCCAAGTTGCAATAAGCCGGTTGTAACGTTTCGGAACAAGAGCCACCTCCCAAAGAGGTGGCTCTTCTTTTATGCGGAAGGAACAAGCACGGGTGAGTCGGTCGGTATGGCTTGCAGCGCAAGCTGCGGCCCTTTTCTTTGCTTGGGAGGTCACTCAGCTGAGCTGGGTTATGAATCCTTCTTCGTGAAGCCTGCCTCCAGCAGCATGTCACGGATCACAAAACCGGCGAGCATGAAGCCGAAGATATTCGGCATGTAGGAGATGGTGCCGTTCACAGCGCGCGGCTGGGCATCCGGATCACCGGGAATCGGCTGCTGCGGGAGTGGCTTGATCGCAGGCTCGGGGGAGAACACCACCGGATAGTCGAGCGAGCAGCCCATGCGGCGCAGCCGCCTGCGCAGGTTGAAGGCCAGACCGCAGGTATGTGTGTCCTTCAGGCGGGTGATGCAGGCCTGCGTGACATCCAGCCTGCCACCTGCACCGAGGCTGGAGGCGACCGGGATGCCGAGCCTCTGGCAGCTTGCCACCAGATCAGCCTTGCAGGACACCGAGTCGATACAATCCAGCACATAATCGAATCGTGCCGTGGACAGCCTGTCGCGGATGTTTTCAGGATTGAGGAACTCGCTCCACATATCCAGTTTGAGTTCCGGATTAATGTTTTGAATCCGCTGGCCCATGATCACCGCCTTCGGGCAGCCGAGCGCATCGAGGGTGCAGACCAGTTGCCGGTTCAGATTCGATAGTCCGGCCTTATCGTAGTCCACGATGGTCATGTGTCCGACACCGGCGCGTGCAATGGCTTCGGCTGCAGCGCCACCCACACCGCCCAGACCGATCACGGCCACATGCCTGCCCGCAAGAAATTCGAGGCCTGCACGGCCGAGCAGGATCTCGGTGCGTTCATGCGCGATGCGCGCGTCGTATGCATGGCTCATAAGCGGAACAACTCCCGTACATTGGCATTGCATCGCTCTGCCAGCTGGCTGGCCGGAAGTCTGCGAATCCCGGCCAGCGCATCAAGTACCCCGAGCAGTGCAGCCGGTTCATTGTGTCCGTGTAGGACTCCGGGCAAGGGTTGGTCCGGCGCATCGGTTTCAAGGCAGATGCGCTCGATGGGCAGTTCGCGCACGATCTCGCGGAGCCGACGGGCTTCAGGTCGGGCGATACGCGTGCCGATGCCCAGGTGATAGCCCATGGCGACCAGCTGCCCGGCCTGTTGTCCGCTCCCTGCAAAACCGTGCACCACACCGCGCAGGCCGGGGAAGGGTTTCAGTTCATGCATCAGCCGATCCAGTGATTTGTGCGCATGCAGGATCACAGGAAGGTTTATCTCTTTCGCAAGCTGCAGTTGGCGATGCAGCCAGCGGACTTGTGTGGCTTCATCCGGCCGGTCCGGAGCGAAATCCAGACCGCATTCACCGAGCGCGATAGCCTCGCGCAGATAGGTTCGTAGCTGTGCGAAATCGGTTTCCGTATGCTGATCGCAATACCATGGATGGATGCCGAAGGCGGCATAAATGCCGTCGTTACGACGGGCCAGATCGGCAAGCGGCTGCCATTCGGAGGACGCCGCGGACGGCACAACCCAGCCGACCACCCCGGCAGTGCGGGAGCGCAGGATGATGGTCTCCGCATCGCCCGCGATGCGCGGGTCGGCCAGATGGCAATGGGAGTCGATCAGCTGCATGGATGAACGATGCCAAATCAAAGTAACGTACTCCAGTGTCGGCAAGTTTTCGGATGGAGTCCACCTAGTCCTTTCGGACGATGGTGAAAAATTTTCACGGGTGCAGATTCGACGATGCGATAAAGAATGACGTTTTGAACGGGGAAACGTTCATCTGTTTATTCCAATCAGCATCGCGAGGGGACGCTTATGACATCCATATCGATCAAGGGGATAGCCCTGTGTACGGGACTGCTGTTCGCAGTGGCGGCATTTGCCCAGCCGTCGGTTGCAGATAACGACCGTGACAAAAACAAGAAAGAAGGCCATGAAACCAAGGTCATCAAGCTTGTCGGTCCCGCCGGTCCGCAGGGACCGATCGGCTTAACGGGTGCAACGGGCGCGACCGGATCAACCGGTCCGCAGGGTCCGGCTGGCCCAGCAGGCGC
Source organism: Zetaproteobacteria bacterium CG06_land_8_20_14_3_00_59_53 (assembly GCA_002779605.1). Lineage (GTDB taxonomy): Bacteria > Pseudomonadota > Zetaproteobacteria > Mariprofundales > Mariprofundaceae > UBA1543. The sequence goes on from PEWE01000027.1 coordinate 3,466, forward strand.
TGATGGTGCAACGGGACCGCAGGGGCCGATCGGCCAGACCGGTCCACAGGGTCCGGCAGGCGCTGATGGTGCAAACGGTTTGGATGGTGCGACAGGCCCACAGGGTCCGGCAGGCGTTGATGGTGCAACCGGCCCGATGGGTCCTCAGGGACAGCAAGGTCCAGTCGGTGCGACCGGCCCGATCGGCCCACAGGGTCCGGCGGGTGCTGACGGTGCTATCGGTCCGATGGGGCCAGTGGGTCCGGCAGGCGCAGATGGTGCAACCGGCGCGACCGGTGCAACCGGTGCAACCGGCCCACAGGGTCCGGCAGGTCCGCAAGGCATCCAGGGTCCTCTGGGATTGCCGGGTGCGGATGGTGCACAGGGTCCGGCAGGTCCCATGCCGGGTGTCGGTCAAAGCTGTCCGACAGGGCAGGCTGTTACCGGCTTCGATGGCAGTGGCAATCTGATTTGCGCCGCATTTATTTCTCCCATCAATCTGTCCGGCGTGGTTTCGACCTATGCCTCGGCCGGTCGCAATGTGCACATCTTCAAGACCACACAGTGCGCCGATCTCAGTCTGCCCGAGAACCAGACCTTCTGTGAGTCGCGTGGTCTGAAGTGGTGGAAGCCGAAGGATGCCGCCGATGCACAGTTGCTGGTGACGAATGCCTATGCACTGGACAACTACCACACCTGGATTCAGGTGAACGGCGTGACCACTGCTACCGGAAATCCCGCGATCATTGACGGGTTTGCAGTAACGGTGGATTCCCCGACATGCGTTGCGGGTTCAACCGCAGGTTTTGCCGGTTTCCGCAAGTGGGGCTGCTCGCTGGGCGATCCGGAGGCCTACGGCAACAAGAGCTGCGTCTGGGATACCAGTCATGCCTACGACTGGTTTGTCTGCGAGGAGTAATTTGCAGCAAGGCTGATCATTGCTGACACTGCGTGTGTCAAAACGGGCCGTAGCGCAAGCTGCGGCCCGTTTTATTTGATCTGAAAGCTTGTGACGCGGTAAAAGCTGTTGAAGCAGTAGGCACGGGATTCGGCTGCAATGGATTTTCCGTGTATGTGTAGCGACTCATCAAACGAAACCTTGATATCGTGCCGCCAGAAGTCGGGTAGGAAGGGTTCGAGCCTGCCGAGGATCCAGCGGGTGAGGGGGAAGCGGTAGAGCAGGTGTTGTTCGGGCAGTGGCGCATATTCGCTGAGGATGATGCTGCCGCCGGGGCGAAGCACGCGGGCGATCTCTGCGATGCTGCGCTCTCTGGCATCGTGCGGCATTTCGTGGAACAGGAAGAAGACGATGATCTGATCGAAGCTGTTGTCGGCAAAGGACAGGCTTTCGGCGTTCAGGCGAACACAGTGCAGCGGGTGTCCGATGCTTGCGGTCCTGGTCTGCGCGAGCTGCATCTGGGCTGTGCATGCATCGACAATGAACATCCCCTGCGGAAGGCGTTGCAGTAATTTACCGGTGAGTTCTCCGTACACGCAGGTTAGCTGCAGCACGCGGTGTGTCGGCTCGGTGGTCACATGCGGCAGGGTCATGGCCTGCAGCTTGCGGTAGTGGCCGAACAGGATGGCATTGATGATCGGCTGGTGATCGAAGAACCAGATGCTCCGCTTCCACAGATAGGCCCACCAGTAATGCCGCGCCAGATACCACGGCACACCATCCTGAAAGTGCTGGTATAGCGCCATCAGATCCGGGTCAGTTGATACCCGAGTTCGAAGCGTCCGTTGCGGTGCGGTGTGAATACAGGCTCGATCACCGGCCATTGCCAGCGCGATTCGGGGAACAGGCGGCGCATGGCCAGAAGATCGCAGTGAAAGGGAGGTCCGCTCTCGGCTCCGGTTTGCATGAACAGGGCGAACAAGGTGCCGCCCGGCTTGATCCAGTCATGCAGCAATGCCTCATAGGCTTCACGTTGCCCCGGTTGGATGGCGCACAGACAGGTCTGCTCGTAAACCGCATCGAAAGGGACGTCAGGTTTGAATGCGAACAGATCGGCGAGCAGCACCTCCGCATTCAGGCCCTTTCCGGTAAGCTCCTGTTGCAAGTGGCTGACGGCGGAAGGCGCGATATCGATGCCGGTGACATCAAAGCCGACTTCGGCCAGATGCACCACTTCGTGCCCGCGTCCGCACCCCGGAACGAGGATGCTGGCATGGCTATCCAGGTTTGCTGTTTTCAGCCAGACAGAAAGCGCCGGGCTGGAAGCACCCCGGTCCCAGCCGGTTTCTCCGTTCTGATAGCGCGATTCCCAATCGTTCATATTTCTTCCACCTCTGTGTACCTGTGACTACTGGCGGTAACTCGCATGACACTCGATGCAATAGTTCATGGTTCGATGCAGAGCCCGCAGAGATTGCTCAGGGTCTTTGCTTTTCAGGGTCTCGCCAAGTTCATCGGCACTCTGGTGGAAGGCCAGTCCCATGGCTCTGAAGTCCTGATTCTCGAACATATTGCACATCTGCTGCATTTCCGGTGTCAGGCCGAGTTTCTGGTGCGCAACAGTCGAGGCCTCGTCGAAGCGTTTGTCAGCGATCAGGCCTGCGATATCCTGCACGGCTTTTAAATGTGAACGCATATTGCTCAGTTGATGCTGTTTCTGCATCGGGCCGAGGCCGAGGGAGATCCTCGTATCATCGCTGCTGTTCGAAGCCGGATGCATTCCATCGGCATGCATCATGTGAGCTGCCGGCATGGCGGCGTGTGCAGATTCTCCGGCTTGTGCCGGCAGCGAACCAGCAGCAAGACCGATGCAGGCAAGCATGAGCCAGTGCTTCACTTATTTCCGCCTGAAAATTCCTCGAAGGCCTGCATGGCCTCGGCGGCATACATCAGGGACGGACCGCCGCCCATGTAGATGGACATACCCAGCACCTCGACGAGCTCTTCGCGGGTGATACCGAGCGCGATCAGCGACTTGATGTGGAAGCCGATACAACCCTTGCAGTGGGTGGCAACGCCGATGGCCAGAGCGATCATTTCCTTGTTCTTCTTTGTTAGAGCACCGTCTTCCAGTGCCGCGCCGGCCATGGCCGAAAAGCCTTTCATCACATCGGGGATATCCTTGCGGATGCCGCCGATGGTGGCGGAAAGTTCCTTTGTCAGTTTCTGATATGCATCACTCATGCTGTCTCCTTATCTGTTCGGGTCGGGTTTGTGCTTTCGGGCGGTCAGGGCCGGGAAACCAGCGGGGCCTTCTCGCCCTGCTTGATCAACCGCACCAATACTACCGCCTCAAGGGCAAGGCCTGCCATCGAAATCGCGCCCAGTCCTTCATGCTTCAGCCACTGGCAGAACATCACCCAGGCTACGATCAGAAACAGCACGGCAAGTCCGGTGATACCCTGAGCCAGTTCGCGCAGGATGACGGGCAGGCGCGAGGCCAGCTTGAGCATCTTGCGGAACGGCCAGCTGATGACGGCCTCGAAACGCTCGAAGGCAGTGATGCGTTTGGTCAGTAACCAGCCGATGGCGATGACCATCAGTGCAAAGATGCCGTAATCCACGATCAGCCAGGTGACATCAACACCGTCCATCCATGGCGGCGGACCCTGCCGGGTGGTGTAGGCCTCTCCCTTGTCGAGCGGATCGGCAGTGGCGGTGATGGGCAGTAAAGCGGCCAGACTGATTATTTTTCGCATGATGATCTCTCCGTTTTTTGTTGTTCTTCGAATCGCCGCATCGCATCCAGTCCGATGGTCATGGCGATCAGGATGCCGCCCGCGGCCGTGGCATGCCAGCCCAGATTGTTCACCCGATGGCAGAGCATCAGCCAGATGATCGCCAGCGGCGCAAAGCGCAGCAGCTGTCCCCAGAAGCCCTTGCCGTGCAACAGACGATAAAGCATCTGCGTCAGCAGCGGCATCCACATGCTCCGCCCCTGGTATCCGCGCCAGCAGGCCACGGCGATGGCAACCAGAAAGGCGATATCGAGTGCGATCAGCATGCCCTCATCCGCCCTTACGCTGCGGAATGTTGCAGGCGGCCGATGCCGGCACGAAATAGCGCAGCAGCAACCATAGAATCGGCCACGAATGCCAGAAGATATCGAACATATCGACCGGCCGCAGGGTCTCGCCATTGAGCAACATGCGCGCCTTTTCCAGCAGATGGGGCTCGGGATAGAAGGGCGCAAGCCCCAGCAACACCGCCGCCATGATCAGCATCGGTAGTGATGGACATCTCAACCAGTTCAACATTTTCCTCTCCTTATGCCGCAGCGTTCAACCAGGGCTGCAGACGCTGTGCAATGATGCCGGCAGGCATCGCACCACTGAGCATCTCGACCTGCCTGCCGTCCTTGAAGAGCAGCATGGTGGGCACCGAGCGGATATTGAACCGCCCGGCAAGCTGCGGATTCTCGTCGATATTCACCTTCACCACCCTGAGCCTGCCGGCATGCACTGACGCCAGCTTTTCAAGCTCCGGGCCGAGTGAGCGGCACGGCGCGCACCACGGTGCCCAGAAGTCCACCAGCACCGGCAGCGGCGATTGCAGCACGGTGGCAGCAAAATCCCCCTGCGTGCAGGTGCCGACGGAGCCTGCGTCAAGCTCCGCAGCGCATTTGCCGCAGCGCAGTTGCTTGCCTGCACTTGCCGCAGGGACCCTGTTCCGCGTGCCGCATTTAGCGCAGCGCAGCATGATGCTTTGTGTCATGCCCGATGCCTCAGGCGATGTTGCGGGCGCTCTTCACGCCCATATAGACGGCCAGCGCCGCTACACACAACCAGATCAGATACCACATGTCAGTCTCCTTTAGTACGAGGTGTGTTCGGTGTTGCGAATATGGCTGACCGTGACCCTGCCGCGCAACACGTGGAAGACCCAGGATGTGTAAGCCAGAATCAGCGGAACAAAAATCACAGCGGCAACCAGCATCAGGAACAGGGTCTGCTCGCTGGATGTCGCATCCCACATAGTCAGGCTGTGCGCGGGATGGGTCGAGGATGGAAGCACGAAGGGGAACATCGCGACACCTGCGGTGGCGATGATGCCTGCCACGCCGAGACTTGAAGCGATGAAGCGGATGCCGTCACGCTGCAGCACGAATACCGCCAGCGAGCCGAGAATGCCGATCGCAGGGACGACCCATAGGACCGGTGCCTGATGGAAATTCCCCATCCATGCGCCGCTTTGCATGCTCACATCCTTGAGCAGCGGATTGGACGGTCCGCTATGCGAGAGAGCGGAGGCAAGCTGGAAACCATCCAGCCCGAAAGCCACCCAGATGCCGGCCACCACGAACAGCAGCGCGGTGAGCAGAGCCGATGCTCTGGCCACCTTATGCGATCTTGCGTACACATCGTGATCGGTTTTCACGCTCAGGAAGGATGCTCCCTGCATGACCAGCATGGACACCGACACAAGCCCTGCGAGCAGCGCGAACGGGTTGAGCAAGTCGGGCAGCCCGCCGGTATAGAAGCTGCGCATGGTGTCGTCGAAGTGGAACGGAACGCCCTGCAACAGATTGCCGAAGGTCACGCCGAAGATCAGCGCCGGAACCAGGCCGGACACGAACAGGCTCCAGTCCCAGAGCGAACGCCACGCAGGGCTGTGCAGCTTGCTGCGATAATCGATGGCGACTGGACGCAGGAACAGCGCGAACAGCACGATCAGCAGCGCGGCATACAGACCCGAGAAGGCCACGGCGTACACAGTGGGCCATGCGGCGAGCACAGCGCCGGCACCGAGGATCAACCACACCTGATTGCCGTCCCAGGTCGGGCCGATGCTGTTGAGCAGAACCCTGCGTTCTTCATCCGTGCGTCCGACGAAGGGGTGCAGCGTTGCCACGCCCAGATCGAAACCGTCCATCACGGCAAAGCCGATCAACAACACGCCGACCAGTGCCCACCAGATAAACCGCAATGCTTCGTAATCAAGGAATTCCATTTAAGCCTCCGTGGTTTCGTAGTGATAGCGGCCGGTATGCAGGCTGCTGGGCCCGAGCCGCGCGTATTTGATCATCAGGAACATCTCCACTGCGAAAAGTGAGATGTACATCAGCGCGAAGGCGGCCAGGCTGTTACGCACCTGATCGAAGCTTAGCGAGGAGATGCTCAGGTGAGTCGGAAGAATACCGTAGATGGTCCAGGGCTGACGTCCGAATTCGGCAACGAACCAGCCGAACTCGGCAGCCACCCATGGCAGGGGAAGGGCGAGAAGCGCCATCCACAGCAGGCTGCGACGTTGTTCGATGCCGGCTTTGCGGGACGCGATGAAGGACCACAGCATTAGCACAAACAGCGCCATGCCGATACCCACCATGATGCGGAAGGTCCAGAACATCGGAGCCACTGCCGGCACGGTGTCGCGCGCTGCCTGATGAATCTGCTCATCACTGGCACCGGCAACATCCTCGGTGTATTTCTTCAGCAATAGCCCGTAGCCGAGATTGTCCTGATGCGCTTCGAACTGCGCTCTGGTCGTCTCCGATTGATCGCCTTCGCGTATGGCGCGCAGCGCACTCCAGGCGATCATACCGTCGCGGATGCGCGCATCGTTGGCCTCGATCAGGTTGGCGATGCCGGGAACCTGCTTATCCAGCGAACGGGTGGCGATCATGCCGAGTGCGCCCGGGATCTTGATGGCCATATGAGTGCTGGCCGATGATTCATCCGGCAAACCGATCAGGGTGAACGCAGCCGGTGCCGCTTCGGTTTCCCATTCGGCCTCGATGGCAGCCATCTTTTCCGGCTGGTACTCGGCTACATGGAAACCGGATTCATCGCCCAGCATGATAGCCGAGACGGATACCACCAGGCCGAAACCGGCAGCCACGGCAAACGAACGACGCGCGAATTCGATATCCCGGCCGCGCAGCAGGTAGAAGGCGCTGATGGCCAGCACGAACACGGCGCCGGTCAGGTAGCCGGCGGACAGGGTGTGCAGGAATTTCACCTGTGCCACAGGGTTGAACAGCAGTTCAGTGAAGCTTGCCAGCTCGGTGCGCATGGTATCCGGATTGAATTCCATGCCGACCGGATGCTGCATCCAGCCGTTAGCGATCAGTATCCACAGGGCGGAGAGATTGGATCCGAAGGCCACCAGGGCTGTGACCATCAGATGCTTGCCCTTGCTCAACCGGTCCCAGCCGAAGAAGAACAGACCGACAAAGGTGGATTCCAGGAAAAAGGCCATCATGCCCTCGATGGCCAGCGGCACGCCGAAGATGTCACCGACATAATGCGAGTAGTAGGCCCAGTTGGTGCCGAACTGGAATTCCATGGTCAGGCCGGTGACCACCCCCATGGCGAAATTGATGGCGAACAACTTGCCCCAGAAACGGGTCATGTCCTTATAGATCTCCTTGCCGGTGATGACATAAAGACTTTCCATCGTGACCAGCAGCAGGGATAGGCCCAGGGTCAACGGTACGAACAGGAAATGCGTCAGTGCCGTAAAAGCGAATTGTAATCGTGATACATCAACCAGTGCTTCCATGTTTTTTCTCCTTGTGGGTAGGGTTTTGAGGGTTAAAAAAGGTTTTTGACCGGTTCAACGACCGGGTTGGCTGCGGAGAAGAACAACTTCCAGATCACAGCAATGGCGATCACCTTCAGTGCGATGATCACGCTCAATTCTTTCGCCAGTTTGGATTGCATAGGATCTCCTCGAAGCAATTAAAATATTATATAACGATATTCTTATATATATGGGTAAAAAAAGGGCGGATACCGCCGGGGCAGCCGCCTGTTGTCTATCTTATTTGACGGGCCCGATGCCATGAGCTCCTGAAATGCCTTCCTGTCGCACGTTCCGCACACGATGATTTTCATCCCGCGCGCGAAAGACTTTTCGATATCCTGTTTGGACAATCGTATCCGCTATCATAGTGTTCCTCTCCTCTACGGGGCCACGTCTGCGTGTTACCCAAAGTGCCTGTCCTTGCTGGCAGGAAGGCGGGGGGCCGGCATGCTCCGGCCCCCCTTCCCCACACAGCCGTCCGGGTGTTTTGATGTCAAAACGCGGCTGGGTGGAAACTTGCAGGCGTCCGGTTACTGCCGGGCGCCTGTAATCTTGTGGTGCTCAGCGCAGCCTGATGCCTGTGCGATAACCGGCCATGGCATACAGCGGGCAGAAGCCCTGCCAGGCGGTGGCAATCATCATCATGCCCAGCAGGCTCCATGGCAGCAGATCTACGTTCCGGATACTGCCGACGATCATGGATGCTCCCAACCAGACACGGACGGATTTATCAAGTCTGCCGAGGTTGTTCATACTCAGGCCTGCTCGACGGGGTAGCCGGCCTTGATCCAGGCCATGGTGCCGCCGACGATATTGACCAGATTGCCATGACCGTGCACACGGCTTAAGTAATCCATCGCCTGCATCGAGCGCATGCCGCCCTGACAGATCAGATAGACCGGCTTGTCGCGTGCGATGACATTGGCCGCGCCCGGCAGGCCGTCCAGCGGCACCAGACGTGCGGATGGCACATGCCCCTGACTGTATTCAGATGGTGAGCGCACATCGATAATGATGCATTCCTCTCCCTTCTCGCCGGCGGTCAGCCAGCGCGGGTAGAGTACGTCAACCGTGATATGAGCATTGTTCTGTTGCATTAGTGAACCACCTCATAGCCGGCATCTTTCCATGCCTCGATGCCTCCCTGTATGTTTTCGATACGTGTGAAACCGTGTTCGATGAGCATCTTTGCCGCCTTTGCCGAGCGCTTGCCGGAATGGCAGTACACATACACCTGCTTGTCCCTAGGGATGTCCGCGAAGTGTTTCTCCAGCACATCGACAGGCATCAGTCGCGCGCCCTTGATATGACCCGATTTGAATTCCTCGACGGTGCGCACATCGATCACCACGAACGGGATCGGTGAGGCATCACCCATCACCACATGTTCGTGCACATGCGATACCGGTGCGTTCTCATAGCCATCGGCACTCATCTCGCCGATACCGCAGGCTGTTGCCATCAGCGGCATGGCCGCGATCAGTGCGATACTCAGTAACAATCGTTTCATGTTTCAGCTCCTTTGCGCGTTTCCGACCGGTGTATGTTGGCCGGTGATGCATGACAGTTCTGTGAGTTTGTCACCTTCAAGCCCATGCGTGTTTTCCGGATTTCTGTATGCCTCATGACTGCATATCGAATATATGTGTCTTATACAGCATCCATACAGCCAGCATGCACAATGCGAAGCTGAAGCCTTGCTGCAACTTGGCAGTCTTGACCCTGCTGGATATCCATCCACCGATCCAGACCCCCAGTCCGGCAAGGGCGAGGAGCATCAGGACAGGCTTCCAGGTGATGGAAAAATAATCGTAATAACGCACAGAGGCGGCCAGAGAGCTGGATATGATCAGCAACAGGGAGTGCGCTACTGCGGCCTGATGATTGGCCACACCCAGCAGCATCAGGATCGGGACAATGATGAAGCCGCCACCGACACCGAGCAGGCCTGTGATGACGCCGGAAGCAAAGCCGGCAAACAATGCGAGCATGCAGTTGCATGATGTGTTGACCGCTTCCCGCGCCAGTTTTTTTATTGAATTGCTGTTGATCCACCATGCGATAAGCAGCACCAGCATGGTAAACAGCATGGCCTGCACCTTTTCCGATATTTCAAGCCCGATAGCCGCTCCGGAGAATCCGCCAAGGATGGCGCCGACGGCGAAGAAACGGTGTAGGCGCCAGTTGATAAGCCGCCAGCCTTTTTTCTGGATCAGCGCGATCAAGCTGGTAGAGGCGACAATCATCAGGCTTGCCGCAATGGCTTGCTTGAGCGGCATGCCGAGCCCCGCATTCAGCAGCGGGACGGCAACGAGTCCTCCGCCGGCCGCGAACAGCGACAACAGCAGGCCTATCAGCGGCGCCACCAGCAGGATGGACAGGCTCATGCAGTTACCTTCCGGATTTGACCGGCAGGCCGGCACTGCGCCATGCACCCATGCCGCCGGAAAAGTTGTACACCGGCGTGAAGCCGCGTTTGGCCAGTGCGGTGGCAGCCATCGCAGAGCGGTTGCCGGAGGCGCACACCACAACCACCGGCTTTCCCGCCGGGATCTCCTGCATGCGGCGATTGATGTCGCCCAGGGGGATGTGCATGGCCTTGGGGGCATGGCCCGATGTCCATTCGGCATCGCTGCGCACATCCAGCAGCACATGGTCGCTGTTGCGCAGCGCCATATAGTCGGCGGCATCCAGGCGTTTCACGCCGGACAGCATCGGGGCGATCAGTCGCTGCCACAGCATCCAGCCTGTCAGCAGGGCAAGAAAAAGGTATACGGCGTTGGCTTGCATCCATTCACTCATGGTATTCGATCTCCGGTTTAAGATTTGTTCGGGGGATTGCTTATAAAGGCGGCAGGCACGGACGAGGTCCAAGGGGAGGGAGGGATGGGTGAGTCGTCCGCACCTGCCATTCGGTGAAGGGGGGTTACCCCTTGGAGCAGCAGGACTTCATGCCGCAGGCCTTCAGAATCTTTTCCATCAGGCACCACTGTGTGAAGCCGGACTGCAGCAGGTTGGCACCGACAAACAGCGTGAACCACAGCCAGGTCGGGGAGGATAGCTGCACGCCGTTGTACACGGAGGACAGGAAGATGGAGAGCAGGATGAAGCTGCCTGCGATGATGCGGATGGTGCGTTCAATCGTCATGGTTAGGCTCCTGTAGTTTGTGTGTTATCGGTGTTTTTCCATGGCTTGTTGCGCTGCCACAGGTAATACACCAGCGGGATGATGAACATGGTGAGCACCGTCGCGGCGATGGTTCCGAAGGCCATGGAGACGCCCAGTCCGCCGAATACCGGATCGGAGATCATGATCGAGGTGCCGGCCACCACGGCCAGTGCGGTAAGCAGGATTGGTCGCGCACGCACGGCACCGGCTTCGAGAACGGCCGTCTTCACATCATGTCCGCGGTTGCGATAGTCGATGATGAAATCGATGAGCAGGGTGGAGTTGCGCACCACGATGCCGGCCAAAGCGATCATGCCGATCATCGAGGTGGCGGTGAACGGCTGGCCGGTGACCAGATGGCCCGGGAAGATGCCGATCATGGTCAGTGCGGTCGGTGCCATCACCAGCATCGGCAGGATGAACTGGCCGTAGTAGGCCACCATCAGCAGATAGATCAGCAGCAGAGCCACGATAAAGGCGGCACCCAGATCGCGAAACACATCCAGGGTCAGGCGCATCTCGCCGTTCCACAGCATGTGGTAGCCGGCGGTGTCCTCGGGTGCGGTATCGGTGAAGCGCATGCCGCCGGTTTTCAGCTTGTGGCCGGGAAGTAGTTCGACACCGTCGAGTTTCTTGTCCATATCAAGCAGTGAATACACCTGCGAGCCCAGTTTGGGTTCGCCCGTTACATACACCACCGGATGACCGTCCTTGGAGAACACCGGCTTGCTGGCGATCGAGCGGCGCAGTGTGGCGATGCTGGAAAGCGGCACAGCTCCCTGACTGCCGGACACATAGATGCGATCCAGATCCTCGACATGGGCACGCATGGCACGCGGCAGCTGCACATGCATGCGGATGGAATGACGCTCATCCGGGGAGTGTACCGCGCCCAGATCATAGCCCTGCAGGAAATCGCGCAGCACATTCTCCACGCTGGCGGTATTGATGCCCAGACGCGCGGCCTTTTCCTTGTTGATATCAACCGTCCATTGTTCCTGGTCATCGCCCACAGAATCGTCCACATCCACAACATCGTAGGTGGATTCGAAGGTGGATCGAACCTTGCCTGCCATCTGGCGCAGCACGTCGTAATCCGGGCCATACAGCTCGGCCAGCAGGGTGGCGCGTACCGGCGGTCCGGGTGGATCCTCGACCAGTTTGATGTTGGCCTCCGGATGCGCCTTGCGTACGGCTTCGAGCATGCCGCGCAGCTCCAGCACGATGTCGGAGGACTGCTCGGAACGCTCGCGCTTGTCGATCAGATTCACGCGTATCTCGGCGAGATTCGGGCTGCTCCTGAACAGGGCGGCGCCCCTGAGCATGCCGTTGAAATCGATCGGTCCGGGTTGACCTGTGAAGCTTTCATAATCGGTGACATGCTTATGGGTACGCAGCACATCGCCGATGTCGCGCAGCACGCGGTCGGTCTGCTCAAGCGTTGCTCCCTCAGGCATATCCACGGTGATGTTGAATGTGTTCTGGTTGCCCTTGGGCAGCATCTTCAGTTCCACTGTGCCTGCGGTCAGCGGGCCGTTGATGCCGGACGGGCGGACGAACTGCCAGAGCGGTTCCCACATCGCGGCGACGAACAGCACAGCGACGACGATCCAGAACATCTTGCGGGTTTTCGGGTTCTCGATCAGCGGGGTGGCCAGCTTCATGTAACCGCGATGCACCCAGTCCTGAGTCTCTGCGTCCTTCTCCTCAAGGTTCGGCTCGCTCATTTTGCAGGGCAGCCAGCGCTGGGCGATCCACGGGGTGAGCATATAGGCGATGACCAGCGAGGCGGCCATGGCCAGGGGGGCGTTGAACGGGATCGGACCCATGTACGGGCCCATCATGCCGGTGACGAAGGCCATCGGGATGAAGGCCAGGATCACCGCGATGGTGGCGATGATGGTCGGCCGCCCCGTTTCGTTGGTGGCTTCGATGATCAGGCGCGCCTTGTCTTTCAGATCCCGTGCACCCTTGTGCAGGTGGCGATGGATGTTTTCCACCACCACGATGGCATCGTCCACCAGCAGGCCGAGGGCCAGGATCAGGGCGAACAGCGTGATGCGGTTGATGGTCTGATCGGCGAGCAGGCCGATGGCCAGCACGATGAACAGGATCAGCGGGATATTCATGGTCACGATGCTTGCTTCGCGCCAGCCCAGAAACAGCAACAGGATGATGATCACGCTGGCGATGGCGATGCCCAGATGCTCGACCAGCATGTTCACGGCGGCATCGGCGCGCAGGCCGGAGTCGCGGCTGATGGTGACATGCACATTGTCGGGGATGAAGTCGCCTTCCAGTTCGGCAAGTTTTTTCTCGATACGACCGGTGACGACCACCGCGTTGGTATGCGGTTTTTTGGCCAGGGTGATGGAAACCGCAGGGATTTCCGGTTCGCCGGACAGTTTTGCTTCTGCGGCAGGACCGAAACCGATGCGGTGCAGCGTGGTGACATCGGCGGGGCCATCGCTGACGTGAGCGACATCGCCGAGATAGATCGGTCGGCTGTTGGCACCGTCCACATCGCGGCGTTCGCCGACGATCAGACGGGAAACCTGCTGAGCGCTGGTCAGATAGCCGTCCAGCCAGATGCGACTGACCTTGTTGTCGCCGACCAGCGTGCCCACCGGGCCGCCGGCATTGGCGCTGGTGAGCACCTGATGCAGCTGATCCAGTGAGATGTGGTAAGCAGCAAGTTTGGCCGGATTGAGATCGATACTGATCTCGCGCTTGCGGCCACCGATGATGTCGGCCACCGATACGCCCTCAAGCGGGGCCAGCTGTTCACGGACGCGCTCTGCCAACTGGCGCAGGGCCAGCCCGTCGAGCTTACTGGAAGCCAGGGTGATCACCGAAACCGGCACATCGTCCACATCCATCGGCTTGACCAGCGGCTGGGATGCTCCCGGCGGGATGCGGTCCAGATTGTGCATCACGCGGTCGTAGAGCTTCACAAGGCTGGCTTCCTTGTCCTCGCCGACCTTGAACATCACGGTCACCACGCCCATCGAATCCATGGCTGCGCCGAAGGTATGGTCCACACCGTTCATTTCGCGCAGCACCATTTCCATCGGGCGCACGATCAGGTTCTGTACCTCTTCAGGGCTGGCGCCCTGCATCTGCACCAGCACATTGGCTGCCGGCACATCGATCTGCGGATTCTCCTCGCGCGGTGTGACAAACAGGGCCACCACGCCGATCAGGAAGATCAGGATGCTGATGATCGGGGTGAGGTGGGATTGCATTGCCGCCGCACCCAGACGACCGGCGATGTTCATGTTGGGTTTCCTGGCCATTGTTTAAGACCCGGAAGCCTTCATGCCGGAGACTATGTCGGGGCGGATTTCAGCGGCAATGCGGTCGCCGTCGGAAAGGCCGGCCAGTGCTTCGGTACCTCCGTCGGTGCTGTTGCCGGGGCGGATCAGGCGGTAGTGCAGAATATTGTTGCTATCGGCGATATACACGCCGTGCAGACCGTGGCGCTGTACGATGGCAGCCGAAGGTAGCAGTAGTGCACGGCGCGAGCCGATGGCGAAGCGCACCTCGGCGAACATGCCGGGAAGCACCTCGGCCATTTGCGGCAGGCTGAGCTTGACCAGAAACTGATGGGTCAGCGGATCGGCTGCCGGCACCACCTGACGTATCACGGCTTTGACAGGGGTGGGCAGGGACGCCAGTTCCACGGTGGCTTCATCGCCTTCGTGGATGGCTGCAATAAAGCGTTCGGATACATGGGTTTCAACCGAAAGCTGCTGGGCATTCTCAAGCACCAGTACGGTCGCGCCCGGGGAGGCCAGATCACCGGTATTGAGAAGTTTCTTGACCACAGTGCCGTCCACCGGGGCTTTCACTTCAGCGTACTGCAGCTGGTTTTCAGCCTGCGTCAGTTTCGACTTGGCCAGTGTGAAGCGCAGCCTGACCTTGTCGAACTGTTGCTTACTGACGGCATTTTCCTTGAGCAGCGATTCATAGCGGGCCAGATCAGCCTCGGCATCGCGCAGGTCGGCCTTGGCCTGATTCACAGCCTGCATGACGTCCACAGGATCCACACGGAACAGGGCATCGCCCTGCTTCACGCTGTCGCCTTCTCTTACCGTGATGTTGCCGATGTAGCCGGAGAGACGGGATGCAATGGAGATGCGTTTGTCGGAGGTCACGCTGCCGCTGCTGATGGTGTGTTCGGCGACATCCTCCGCCATGATACTGATCAACGGGACGGCGATGCTGCTTACCTGCAGTTCGTTGTTTTCCTCATCATGGGAACAGCCAGCCAGCATGGCGATCATGGGCAACAGGGCGATGACATTCCTGAATTTATTGGGCTGCATTGAGAACCTCCGGGGTAAGGTGGCCGGCAGCGAGCAGCAGGGCTGCACGGCTGACAGTCAGATTGAAACGGGCGTCGATGTCGTTGGCCACGGCGCGGTCGTTGCGCGTGTGGGCATCCAGCACATCGGTACTTTTTTCCAGACCCTGCTCGAAGCGCAGCTTCTGGATACGCAGCGATTCGGCGGTCTGGCGAAGCGTGTCCCGACGGGCGGCTGCGGCTTCATCGGCCTCATGCAGCTGGCGCCATGCATCGAGCAGTGCATCACGCAGAGCCTGACGTTCGTCCTGCAGCTGATACTGCAGATGCGCAAACCGTGCCTGAGCGGCATGACGTGCGGCCATATCGGAGCCGCCTGCGAACAGATTGATGCTGACCTCTGCGCCGATGCTGGTGTTCGGGTTTCGCGGAGACGCTGTCTGGCTGTTCCATTCCTGTGCAGCCAGCAGACTCACATTCGGACGCAGGCCGGCCGAGGCCTCGCTGATGCCGGCGCGCGCCGCATCAAGCTGGCGTTCCAGCGCGGCGATTCGCGGGTGTCCGGCGATGATCGCATCGGCATCCATGGTTTCGTTCATGCCCTGCAGATGGATGGCCGGGGCGGATTGCGCGTTGACCAGCATCGTTGATGGCTGTCCGTTTCCAAGCTGGCGATTCAATTCATCCATGGCACGCAGACGGGCGTTGCGTGTTTGCGTCAGGCCCAGACGGGTATCCGACAAATGCGCCTGTGCATCGAGGATATCGCTCTGGATGCCGATACCGCGATCGAGCAGGGCGGCTGTCTGGCGAAGGTGGCTTTCTGCGGCGTTGACGGCACTTTGCGCGGCGTCTTCGCGGGACTGCAGGCGCAGTACGTTGGTGTAGGCGAGTACCACGGCGAATATGGTCTGCTGGCGGGCAAGCGCCACCTGATGACGGGTAGCCTGTTCAGTCTGCTCCGCCCGGTCTTTTGCGGCCCATGCCCGGCCACCCTGATAGACAGGTGCTTCCAGTGTCAGACGGTTATGATAGTTGTTCAGATAGCTCGGGTTGTTCAGCACGGCCGGCGCAAAGTCCGCAGATGTAACGCGCTGCTGCAGCAACTTGCCGGCAAAACTGCTCATCGAGGAGTTGGAGCGGGAAACACCCGAAGCTGCATTGAGGCGAGGCATCAGCATGCCGTTGCTCTGTGCGCTGTTCGCCAAGGCTTCATCCAGCCGCGCATCTTCGGCAAGCAGCAAGGGATTGTTCTGCAGGGCCAGCGACACAGCCTGTTGCAGGCTCAGCGAGCCCGGAGCCATATCCGAGGCGATGGCAAGTGAGGAGCTGAAGAAGGCCAGGGGGCCGAGCAGCAGGCGCAGGGCAAGGCTCTTGATAAAAGTATTCTTATTTAATGATATATTCTTACAAAAAAAAGGCATGGGAAACCCCTCAGTCCAGGTCCGGGCAATCGTCCGGGCAGTACATGCGGCGCAACGCCACGAGCAGGCCGCCGATTTCCGGTGAGGCGATCGAATAGATCACGCGTTGGCCGTCTTTCTCGGTATTGAGCAGGCCCATCATACGCATCTTGGCCAGATGTTGCGAAAGATTGGACTGCGAAGTTCCGGTGGCCTGCATCAGTTCCTGGACGCACAACGGTCCGTTCATCAGATGGCAGAGCACGGAAAGGCGGACTTCATGCGCCAGAGCGCGAAGGCCCTCGCTGGCGGATCGGATTTTTTCTTCAGGTATGGCTTGCATGACGCGAAATATATTCAACCCGGCTAATATAAGCAATGGCTAATATGTGCCCGGTATCTTTGCGATTCTTTGAGGCTGATTAGCGCGCAGCAGCGGGTTCCGCTCCTTGCGGTGAAAGGTATCCCCGGTTCCGGCAAGGCGGAGCGACCGGGGTCGTTGTTCAATCCCTGAAGTCCAGCGCCTTGCCTGAAGGGCGCGGGAGGAGCGGGTAGGTTACCCGTGGTTGCTTGCCGGTAAGGGTGTTGAGAAAGGCAACGATATCCGAGGCGTCCTTGTCCGACAGATCGGCATCAAGCTGCTTTTTGGCCATGACGCGCACGGCCTGATTCAGCGTGGCGATCGAACCGTCGTGGAAGTAAGGGGCGGTCAGGGCGATATTGCGCCAGGATTGTACGCGGAACAGGTGGTCGTCCTCGGCATTGCCGGTGACAGCCTTGCGGCCAACATCCGTGCCGTAGTCGAAGCGCTGGAAGCTGTTATCGGTAAATAGCGGGCCTGCATGGCAGCCGGTGCAGCCGAGCTCCTCTACCTTGTACATACCCCGCTTGGCGGCAGCTGATATTTTTCCCTCTCCCCGCGCATACAGGTCGAAAGGAGCATCAGGGGTGATCAGGGTGCGTTCGAAGGCGGCAATCGCCTTGGCCATATTGTCATAGGTCAGGGCATTTTCACCGAACACTTCGCTGAACAGTGGTTCATAACCGGCATCCTTCAGGCGGGCTATCAACTGCTCGGCAGTGTCGTCGGCCATTTCTAGCGGATTCATCGGCGGGCCCTTGGCCTGATCCTCCAGTTGTGCGGCACGTCCGTCCCAGAACTGCGAGCTCCAGAATGCAGCATTCAGAACGGTGGGAGCATTGCGACCGCCACGCTGCCATTGATGTCCGATAGAGAAACGCTGGTTGTCCACTCCTCCGTTGGCAAGATTATGGCAGGAATTGCAGGAAACATTGCCGCTCTTGGAAAGCGCAGGGTCGAAATACAATTGCTTGCCGAGTTCGATCTTCCGCGTGCTCGCCGGGTTGTCTGCGGGGGCGGGCACCACACCCGGGAGCGGCCCCATGCCGGCAGGAATATCGGCCGGCACCCCGTCTGCAAAGGCTGGTCCTGCAATCAGCAGGGTGAGGGCGAGAAAACAAAGCGAGCGTGACATGGTGGCTCTCCTGATGGCTTGAAGCTGTAATCACAATAGGTTCTGCACTGCTGCTGTCAATGTGGCGGTCAGACCATGTAACTATATACATGGTCCGGGTTCGGGATGCTCAGTAAAGGCAGGGTTTGCCGCAGAGTGGAAGGCTATGTTAAGCTGCCGCCTCCGCGCAACCGGGTGCCGGAAAAAGCTTAAGTCACCATACCTATGATCAACAGAGAGATTGTTTTATGGCCAGTACAAAACAGCCACTGAAGCCCGGCGAGAAGATCCTCTTTACCGTAGCCGGCGCGTTCGTTGTGTTTGCAATCATCGCTTACATCATCATGCAGATCGTGATTGCCAATTCGGACAAACCCCTGTTCGAAGTCAAAACGACGGCGAACCTGTCAGCTGAAGGGCAGCGCGGTTCCTATCTGTTCCGCACTAATGGTTGCACCACCTGCCACCGCGCCTTGCGTAACGGCACGAATATGGGTCGGACGGCCGACCTGGACGGTATCGGCTCGCGCCGCACGATGCTGTGGATGTATGCCTTCCTGCAGGACCCGGAAGCAAATTATCCTTCGAAGACCATCGATCATGCCCCCGGCCAGCGTTCTGCCGCTTATGTGGCTGCGCTGCCAGCTGAAGACCTGCACGCTATTGCAGTGTTTCTCTCCGAGTTGAAGTCAGAGCAGGGGTCGTCCTCTGCACCGATTCCGCCGAAGGGTGACTCGCCGTTCATCGACTCGATGGTGAAAACCTGGGCTCCGAAGGAATGGAAAGAGAAATACAAAGATGTGCGGGATGATCCCGAAGCGTTCAAGCGTGCCAATGATGCTGCTGCCGAGGAGTTGAAGAAGCCATGAGTCAATATCAGCCGTGGGAAGAAGAAGAGTATGTTAAATATACATTGTGGTTTGTCTTTGCCTGTATAATTTACAGCATCATCGGGTTTTCCTGGGGCGCGCTGATGGGCGGCATCCATGATTTCCGCCACTTCGTTGATCATCGTATGTTCGGCAAGCTGATCGTGCGGGCCCATACCCATATCAATCTGCTGGGTTGGGTGGAAATGGCCATCTTTGCAGCCGTTTACTACATCATTCCCCGTCTGGTCCGTAAGCCGATCTACAGCCTGAAGCTGGTGAAGGTGCATTTCTGGACCCATAACTTCGGTCTGCTCGGTATGGTGGTGTTCTTCAGTACCGCAGGAACCATCGGTGGTATGGCCAGTGTGACCATGATGCCGGCTGAGGTGGAATTGCTGGTGCGCCCGTGGCTGGCCGTGATGGGTATATTCGGAACGCTGGTGCTGCTGGCTAACTGTATCTGGGCCTACAACATCTTCCGGACCTGTGCCGGATGGCGGAAAGCACGATGAGATCCCTTGCACTGGGCTTGATGCTGCTGGCAGTAGCTTCGTTATCTGCCTGCGATATGGATTGGGGTAGTGTCGGCGGTGGCGGTGTGTTCATGCAGGGCAAGCCTGTGCCGTCGCTGAAAACCAAGACGTTAGCCGATGTGGGCGGCGATATGTCCAAGCTGACCAGTTACCGTTACCCCGATCCGCGCATGTATGAATTTTCCGTGGATGAAGCACTCAAACAGGGTAAGCCCATGGTGCTCGAGTTTGCCACGCCGGGGCACTGCACACAGTGCGACAAGCAGTTGCAGTTGATGAAAGAGATGCTGAACAAGTATGAGCATAAGGTTCTCTTTCTGCATATGGATCAGTACTACAACCCTGAAGCCTACGATGCCTTTCAGGTTCGCGGCGAGCCATGGACCTTTGTGATCAATGCCCAGGGTAATGTTGAGGTGGTATATCCCGGTCGGATGTTGTATCAGGAGATTGATCCGATACTTGCCGATCTGACAGGGCAGGGGAAGTAAATGGCTCGCGACTGGCAGGAAGTTCAATGTGATCTGCATCCCGACAAGGTGGGTGCCTTGTGGGATCTGGCTTTGTATGTGCCGACAGTCGGTGTATTGCTGCTGTGGGGCCTGAAGCTATGGTATGCGGGTGGCGATGATCATTGGATCGGCTATGCGCTGATGTTTCTCGGTTTCTTTTTTATGATGGTCGGTGGCGGCCGCATGATGCGTCGCTTGCTTGTTCATCCCATGGCCCCTGTATCGCTCGACATCAACAGGGAGCGGGTACGCATGAAGCTCAAAGGCGGGCAATATGCTTCCCTGATGAAGGAAATTCGATTCTACGCGGATCAGGCCGGCAAATCGTTCGGTCTTACCGGCATGGATGCGACCGGAAATAAAAGACAATATGTTTTTCACCGCAAGCAGTTCATCGAAGAGGACTTTATGGCGGTGGTCAAGGCGCTTGATAAGTACAAGTAGGTGCTTGTTTATCAAGGCGCTTGTTAAGTACGTCTGTTGAGAATGGCTTCCCTGATGAAATAGGTTTCGACCGCTGCAGCAATGATGACAACTGCTGCGATCAGGATGGTTTCAAGCTGTTCGCTGACCAGGCCGCCGACAAACATATGAACGCTGTAGCCGAAAACGACCAGCGAGGCCGAGCAGCTGACCACGTAGATAAGTATCTCTTTCATTCGCGCATGATGAGTGGAAGCTGGTTGACGGGCAAGGATCGGTCAGTTTCAGGGTGCTGTATGTTCTCGGGCTGAATCTTGCGCCGGCCAGCTTACCCCATGGGGTATCACGGCGCTTGACATGAATCGGGCTGGAGATAAGGTTCCGGTTTGATTAAAGGGAATTCATCTTGAGTTCATAGAAAGGAAGAGGAGGGCTGAATGAAAAGTTCAATCTGGTTGACGATTGTTGCTGGTTTTACCACTGGTATGGGCAACGGGTCGGTGTTTACCGCAGCGTTTCTGCTTGCTGTGGGCCGCGGCCCGTTCGGTGAAGCTGGTCTGTGGTTTATGGATCCGTATGATCCACGTACCTATCAGGGTACAGCTGACTGGATCATGTTTATTTTCGGTTTCGCTTTTGTGATGATTTTGGGTTATGCGCTCAAGCAGCATGCTTTGCTTGAAGGCCTGCGGAAGGAGGAATAGAAAATGGATACGATTGCTTCAATTCTGGGTGTTTTGCTTGCTTTTTCGAGTATGTGGTTTGCTTGGTATCTGCTGATGCCAGGTCAGCATGACGAAGAGCAAGATGATTGAGTTGTTGATGAAATCCGTGTTTAAAATCTCTAGGGGGTCTTTTTAAAGATGCTGAAATACTTGTTTTCAAAAGAAGATGATATCCCGCAGGGCACTGCGGCGATATTCTTTGGTGTGTCTTCCATTGCCTGGTTCATTATCGGAACCGGCCTTGGTTCATTCAATGCTGCCAAACTCGCATTTCCTGACTTGTTCCATGGTCTGTACTCGCTGCAGTTCGGTCATGTGCGTCAGGTTCACGTTCATGCCGTGATTTTCGGCTGGATTGCCATGGCTTTCGCTGCCTCCATGATGTACATCACCCCGGCTCTGGGTAACACCAAGTTGTGGTCCGAGAAGCTCGGCGTGTGGAACTGCATGCTGTATAATGTGGGTCTGTGTCTTGCTCTGGCGCTGCTGTGGGCCGGTGTGACCTCGGGCCGTGAGTATTCCGACCACATCTGGCCGATTGATCTGTACATCGCCTTCGTGATGGTGGTGCCATGGTGCTTGAACGTTTGGATGACCGTGATCAACCGCCGTACTCAGGGTATCTACACCACCAACTGGTTCTTCGCTGGCTGCATGTTCATGACAGTGATCGTGTTCCTGGTTGGTAACATGCCTGAATGGCTGCACCTGACCGGTCTGAACGAGGCATACATGACCTGGTGGTTCGCTCACAATATTCTGGGTCTGCTGATTACCCCTGTGGCTGCTGCTATCACCTACTACATCGTTCCGAAGATCACCGGTAACCCGCTGTATTCGCATCGTGTGGGTCATCTGCACTTCTGGTCGATCGTGGTGTTCTACTCCACACCGGCAGCCCATCATCTGATGAGTTCTCCGCTGCCGGAATGGCTGAAGTCTTTCGCATCCGTGGAAGGTGTGCTGATCCTAGTGCCGGCTGTTGCATATGTTTGCAACATCCTGCTGACCATGCAGGGTCGCTGGGCCATGTTCGTGGAAAACATCGAGATCAAGTTCACCATTACCGGTGTGCTGCTCGCCATTCCGCTGAACATGCAGGGCGGCTTCCAGCAGACGCGTGCTATCAACTGGTACATCCATGGTACCGGCTGGATTGTGGCTCATGCTCATCTGGCGCTGCTCGGCTTCTCGACCTTTGCTGAGGCTGCTTCCGTGTACTACGGCATGCAGGTTCTGCTGCGTCGCAAGCTGTGGTCTGCATCGCTGGCTAACTTCCACTTCTGGATGCTGCTGATCGGCTTCTCCCTGTACTGGACCTCGATGACCATTTCCGGTCTGATCCAGGGCGCCGCCAAGATCTACGAGGTTCCATACGTGGACGTGGTGATCGCGGAGCATCCTTACATGATCGTACGCTGGCTGGGTGGTACCATGGTGTTCTTCGGTAACATCATCTGGCTGTACAACATGATCATGACCGCACGTGCCGGTGACCCGGTGCCTGTCGGTCGTCAGCCGGCTGAAATCGCCTACACGCGCTGATAAGCAAACTTGAAGGGCCGGCTACGGCCGGCCCCTCATTATAAATTTATTAATATAGGGAGGAGATTTCCGTGGCATTTAGAGAATATAGAATCGGATGTGTGATGTTTGGCGTGGCACTCAGCTTGTCGATGTTCATTACCATCGTGCTGCCAGGTATTGATATTTCGTCGATGTCGTCGACCAAGATCGCTCTGGAGAAACAGTTGACCTACGGTTGGGAGACCGGTTTCAACTACTATGACCCGTTCCTGCAGGGTAAGGATAAGCCGATCAAGGTGACCCTCACCAAGGACCCGATGTCGGGTGCGGCCATCGACAAGACTGATGCATTTGTCTTTCCTGCCGGTACACATTTTCCGAACGGCCTGACCCACGACAATATCCTGGGTGATGACGTTCAGAAGGCATCGGTCGAGGTTGGTAAGATTGATCAGGCCAATGAAGAACAGGGCGGTGTGTTCCTGGTTCGTGCAACGGCTGACGATGTTCCTTACATCGAGTACGCCACTACCACCAAGGGCTGGACCGTCGATGCGACCCTGAAGGCTGCCGATGAGCAGTTCCTGGCAGGTTCAGGTAAAACGATGTTCGTGCGTGAAGGTTGCTGGTGGTGCCATACCCTGCTGCCTGAGCAGACCCAGGACTGGCAGTCCTTCGGTCGTCCGCCGCTGGTGGGTGACTTCAACGGAGAGAGCCCGACCACCTTCGGTTCCGACCGCAAGGCCCCGGATCTGTTGCATGTCGGTTCACGCAACTCTTCACGTGAGTGGATGGTGATGCACTTCTTCAATCCGCGTCTGGTACAGCCGCATTCGATCATGCCGCGCTACGATTATCTGTGGGGCAGTGTCGATGCAAATGGCCAGCCGATCGATCTTGCAGCATGGGATGAGGCCTATCTGGCCTATGACAACGGTGAGTCCATCAATGCACCAGTAGTTCCGCTGCCGGCTGCAGACAGTGAAGCTCGCATGCTGATCGACTTCATCATCAATCTGAAATAAGGGAGAAGACAATGGGATGGACATTTAATAATCCGCTGTATTCGCTGACTACAAAAGATCAGAACGAAGCGGCACAGCATGTCTGGGAGCACGAAAGCCTCGGCGGCATCGCAGAGAACAACAATCCTCTGCCACGTCCGGTGATCGGTCTGCTGCTGCTGACCTTTGCAACAGCAATCGCCATTACCTTCCCTCTGTATGGTCAGCGTCCTACAGCGGCGATATATCTTGACTATGTTTCGCTGATGAACAGCACCATGGTTCAGGAAGTGATGAACGATCGTACGATCACCCATCACGAAGCCAACGCCAAGGCAATGAATCTGATCACCGATGCTCTGGCACACTTCGACTCGAAGTACTCCTTCCAGCGTGATCAGCATCCGATCGATCTCGATCAGCTGCGCGTGATTGCTCCTAAGATTATCGAGCTGCAGCGTGCCGGTGTGGATCTTGAAGAGTACAACATCGTTGGGCCTGAAGTGATCAAGTCCAACTTCTTCAATATTCAGCCGGATGGCACTGTGATCGCCAAGCAGCCTTGGTGGGATAAGGGCTACCAGATTTCTTTCTGGTACTTTATCGGCTTCTGCCTGGCTGTGATTATAACTGTGAAGCGCCTGCCACATTTCTCATGGCGCCCAGACCACTCGATTGCACACTAAGGAGATATAGATGATTGATTTGGATAGCCCGTTTGTCGCCGGTATGCTCTGCACCTCGATTGCACTGCTTGTACCGATTCTCTACAGCTTCTTCGTGGATAATCATAAGAAGGGAAGCCCTGATCCTCGTAAGAACACGTTCTGATCAGGTTTGACCGTGCTACGCATAGCGCCGCCCCTAGGGCGGCGCTATTGCTTTGATAGACGGTGTATAGTTTACCTTGCTTGCAAATTTCATGTATGCTGCAGCCCCGTTACCAACTGGCGTTACAATCAGGAGCTCTAAAGGTGCGATTGCACATTCTTACCCTTATCTTATCCGGCCTGATGTCGAGCAATGCTCTGGCTGAGGATAACTACCAGAATTTCGATCTGGGTATCGAGAGCATGCGCAGTCATGGGTACAGCGTCGCCATCTTTATTTTTATGATGATTGCCATCGCGGTGTTTGTCGGCATCATCTGGGCTTTTATAAGTATGACGAAGGGTGAAAAGATCAAGCGGGGCGAAATGGTCCTTTTCGGGATGATTATTTTCGGTGTGATCGCCGCGTCGATTTTTGCTGCTGTGCAGCTACTTGAAGGCGTTTTATTTTGATTCATAAATCAAAGATTGCATGGAGGTTTGAGTATGTTTGGAATTGAATTGCAGGATGGTTGGACCATTTATATCTGGCTGATCAGCGGCGCAGCCATTCTTGTCGGTGTGGTGTTCGGCATCCGGTGGGCGGCGCGTAACGAGCAGTTCGATGAAGATATCAAATATCTGGTTTTCGATGAGAACGACAAGGATAAGATGAAGCCTGAGGAGTATCAGAAGTCCCAGTCGGTCAATGCCCAGCAGGAAAAAAGGCGTGCCGAAGTGCTGGCGGAAAAAGA
The DNA here is from genome assembly GCA_002779605.1 of Zetaproteobacteria bacterium CG06_land_8_20_14_3_00_59_53. Taxonomy (GTDB): domain Bacteria; phylum Pseudomonadota; class Zetaproteobacteria; order Mariprofundales; family Mariprofundaceae; genus UBA1543. The sequence goes on from PEWE01000027.1 coordinate 28,441, forward strand.
GGCTGCAGCCCGGGCGCAGCGCTAATCCATGTGGGATAGAATCAACTGGTTGACCGTGATTAACACGGTCATCCTGCTATTTGCAGGCGCACTCGTCGTGGCGATTGTGCAGTCCATGCTGAAACCACAGGTTCAGGAATCGAAGAATGAGCTGCCGTTTTACACAACGGCTGATCCTGCTCTGGAACGTGCAGGTTCCGATCTCTATCGCAGCCTGCAGTGTCGTAACTGCCATACCATCTGGTCGGTGAAAAGCGTCTATCAGGCGGTTCCCGCGCCCAGCCTTGATGGCATCGGGTCTTTGCGTAACGAAGAATGGCTGTACAGATATTTTTCTGCCGAGAATCCGCAAGCCATTCTGCCTTCACGCATGAAGGAGAAGTACAGGATGCCTTCCTATGCATCCCTTTCGGAGTCAGAACGTCGCACTCTGGCTGAATATTTTGCCAGCCTGCGCGTTAGAGACTGGTATCTGGATGAGACTATCAGTGCCGAGCAAAAGAAGCTGACCGGCAAATAGACACAGCGGTAGCAACTGCCGGCATGTGCAGTAGATCAGGAGTTTCAGTCATGGGTAACAAGCAGAACAAGTCCGCATCAGCTGTGGGCTATACATGGGCACCTTACTGGATGCGCGGTTCGATCGCATTCGTTGTCGGTGGTGTGCTGTATGAAGGAAGTATGCGTCTGTTGGGTGTGCATCTGGAGTTTTTCACCGGCTTAAGCGGCTTCAACTTCTCCTGGATACTGGGCATGAGTCTCGTGCCGGTCGCCGTCGGTGTCGTGATTGGTTTGATTTACGGCTTCGGCGGGAAATATCTGGCACATTTCCCTCCGGCTCTTGTGATGCTGTGGCACTTTCAACATGTGGATTTTGCCGAGCTTCCGGCAGGGGCGCATCTTCTTCCCTGGGGTATGTGGATCATGTTTGTGATCCTGCAGATGGAGTTTTGCGCCATCGGCGGCTTTATCGGCGAGATCCTGATACGTAAACGCCATGCATGGGATAACGGCACTGTGCATCTCGCAGACTCCGAAGCCCTCCCGGAGGACGATTTCGATTCGAATAGCGGGAAATCCGTTTGAAGCGATCTGTTGTATCTCCTGCCGAGAGGCGCCGGCGTAAACGCTGGCTGATGGCTACGCTGGTCGTCTGCATCACTATCGCCATGGTCGGCGGATCGCTGCATGTCATGGAGCTTGGCTCGATGCGTATGGACGAGATGCGTGGCAAGGCCGGCTATGATGTTCAGGATATGCATGAACATATCCGGGCTGCCGGCGAAGAGATCTATGTGCAGGAAGCCAATGAAAAGAATGGTGCCGGTATGCGCACCTATACGCCAAGTGAGGCTGAAGCCCTGCTGGGCGAAGAGCAGTGGCGGGATGTCTCATGGATGGTTTCCATCCCTTCAGGTGTGTTCACCATGGGTAGCGACGATCCCCGTACCAACGAGCAGAACCGGCCGGCTCATCAGGTGCAGACCCGTGCGTATCGCATCGACAAGTTTCCGGTGACCCAGGCTCAGTACGCGAGATTCGTGGCGGCCAAAAACTATCGTCCGCCATTGAACTGGAAGGACGGCAAAATCCCCCGGGGGCTCGAACTTCATCCCGTGACCATGGTGTCCTGGCATAATGCTCGGGACTACTGCACCTGGGCCGGTAAGCGACTGCCGACTGAGGCGGAGTGGGAAAAGGCCGCGCGCGGAACCGATGCGCGCAGCTGCCCCTGGGGCAACGATATGCATCCGGAGAACCTGAATACCTACTACAAGGTGGGTCGAACGACTGCAGTGAACGCCTATCCGCAGGGTGCAAGTCCCTATGGCGTGATGGACATGGCGGGCAATGTGCAGGAATGGGTGGCAGACCAGTTCTCGGCATATCCCGGAACCCCTGCACCCGGCGAAATCTTTCACGCCAAGGAAATCGACCCGAGTTATCAGCGGGGTTCGGATGAAGAAGAGCGTTTAAGCTACTATGTCATGCGAGGCGGTTCGTGGAAAAGCGATCCGTTTTCGACCTATACCTTCCATCGCAATTATTCACTGCCAAATTATGCCTCCGACTTTTTCGGGTTTCGTTGTGCCTCCGATATGCCGGCAGGCAAGGAGAAATAAATGAACCGGATATTTCTTGCTCTGTTTGCGACCTTGCCCTTGCTCTGGTCCTCTGACGCGCAGGCTGTGGACAGCTACCGCTACCTGCATGTCACCATCGATACACCGTGGATGATTTTCGTGTTTCTGTTCTTTCTGGTCTTCGCCCCGATGATTCTTTCGGCGATTCTGCACCTGCGAAACGCTATGCGGCGCGACAGGGAGGAAGACAAAGCGGAAGCCGCGGCTGATGCAACCGGGGATTCGAAGCATGATTGAACGCTTGCGTATGCTTCTGTTGCCCGTGTTCATGCTGCTGTGTGTGGTCTGTGTATTGCCGGGGCAGGGAGCCTTGGCCGCATCTCCGGTGTCTTCCGGGGCGGCAGGTTCGGTCAGCGGCAGCATGCAGTCATCCGAGGCGGTGATGCAGCAATTCGCCGGCGATGACGAGGTGGCACCCGAAAGGCGCATCGAAACCAAACGCAAGCACCAGATCCTTTTTATCATGGGTATTTCCCTGCTTGTTCTGCTGTTTGTCACAGGAACGCTCGGTATCGCCATGGTTGCCTTCGATAAGGATGTCTTCGTGCCGCATATGATCTTCGCCGGCCTGAGTCTTACCTTGGCGGCGGCGCATGCCGCGACTTCCATCGCCTGGTTCTGGCCGTACTGATTACTCCGGCGTATTCGGAGTTTTGATGAACCAACGCTCCCGTCTGCTCTTGCTGCTGATCTACGGCGGTACGGGAGTCACTGCGCTGGCTTACGAGATTCTCTGGACGCGCATGCTTTCGCTGCTCTTCGGTATCAGTATTTTCGGAGTGGTACTTACGGTGACCGCTTTTATGGCTGGCCTTGGCGCAGGGAGTATATTCGGTGCGCGCCGTGCCCAAATATTCAGCGCTTCACGGTCGCTGGCTTTACTGGCCATCCTTGAGGGTGGCATTGCACTGTATGCCCTGTTGCTCCCCCTGATCATGCCCCGGCTGGATGGCCTGCTTCTGGGAATCGGAGGCGCGCTTTCCATCGGCATGTGGCAGGGCCTGCAGGGTGCGATGCTGCTACTGCTGCTGTTTCCTGCGGCGATGGCCATGGGCTTTGCATTTCCGCTTGCGCTGCGCTGTGCCCGATCGCTCGGGCTTACGCTGGGCGGCATGTACGGTATCAATGCGCTGGGTGGAGCGCTCGGCGCTGTTCTTCCGCTGCTTTTACTTCCTTCTTTTGGTTGGCGTGCTTCACTGATTGGCGTGGCGGTATTCGGCCTGTTGCTGGCGGGGCTGGCATGGATGCTTTCCAGGCAGCTTGCAGGGTGCGATGTCGGACACACGTCCGGGTCTGCACCTTCTGCAGGTCATCGGCCGGCGTTTGTCGACCTGCTGGCCTATGCCGGTATCGGGGCGGCGGCACTGATTCTGGAAATCGTGTGGAGCCGGGTTTTCGGCATGGTGTTGTTGCGCACCGAATATGTGCTGGCGGTTCTGCTGTTGGTGTATCTGGCAGGTATCGGTCTGGGCAGTGTGCTAGCTCGTCGTTGCGAGCCCGGACGATTACGGTTCTGGCTGAGTATATTGCCGTCTGCTACCGCTCTGCTGGCCATTGCGGGACAGTATGCACTACCCGCCGTCAGTCAGTGGGCCAATAGCAGTGAATATACCTCGCTGTTGCAGGGCCTGATCCTGCAGGGCGGCGCTGTGCTATTGCTGACACTGCCGGTGACCCTGGCATTCGGTGCGTGGCTGCCGCTTCTGGCGCGACGTTTTTCCGCATCGGGTTCTGATCGTTCGAATGCCGAGGGTGGCTGGTGGTACGGGGCGAATAGCATGGGTGCCGCACTCGGTGCTTTGCTGGCCGGGTTTGTGTTGCTTCCGTCTATCGGTGCTACATCCACGCTCGGTGTCGGTGCCATGCTTCTGCTGTTGTGCGGCATGCGCTGGGTAGAGGATAAGCGGTTCTGGTTTGTCCTGCCGGTTGCCTTGTTGCTGTTCTGGCCGGTGCATCGTCTGCCACCTGTTTCCAGCCTGCTTCCATCGCTGGCGGATGTGCATGACATGTCGGTTTACGAAGATGCCGTCGCGCTGACGCATGTCGTCGAGCAACCTTCCGGCCAGCGCCTGCTGCTTTCAGATCTGCAGCGCATGGATGCCTCCAGCGATCCCACCGCCGTGACCGTGCAGAAGAATCAGGCGCGATTGCCGCTGCTGCTGCATCCGGATGCACACTCCATCCTGTTTCTCGGTCTCGGCACAGGGATCACCGCGTCGGGGTCGCTCCCCTTTGCCGGCCTGCAGCGAACAGCCGTGGAGTTGTCCGCCGGCGCGATCAGTGCAGCACAGACCGCCTTTGACGCGGTGAATGGCGGTGTGGTGCCGGATATGCGGGTGCTACGTGACGACGCCCGGCGTTTTCTGCGTGCGGATACAGCGCATTACGATGTGATTGTCGGCGATCTTTTTCATCCGGACATGGTTGGCAGGGCCAATCTGCTATCTGTTCAGCAATTCACCCGCGCCAGGGAGCGGTTGGCCGCGCATGGTGTGTTTGTGCAGTGGATCGCGCTCAATCAATTCGATGTGCCGATGCTCAAAGTGGTGTTGAATACATTCCGCACTGCTTTTGCTACCGGGCAGGGAAGGGCGATACTGTTTGTCGACGGGTATCGTGTTGCTCTGGTTGGCCTCAAGGATGCCGGTATCGAGAGCGACAGGCTTGTCGAGCGCTGGCGGAATATGCCGGCAGATGCGGCCTCCGAGGCGTCGGGAGGCGAGGGTATCTGGACCTGGCTGGGACGTTACTGGGGAGAGATTCCGCGTTTCGCCCCGAATGTGCCCGTGCAGGACGAATGGGCGCCGGTCATTGAGTATGCCCTGCCGCGTGTGCGCTACGCAGGTAGTGTCGATCCCGTAGCGATGTGGCACTGGTTGCTGTCGTGGCGGGAAACAGCCGATCAGGCCGGAAGCGCATTGCAGGTCCGGTCTGGTGATTTCACCGACTTCAAGCGGGCCTGGGTGGCAAGTGCATTGGATGTGCGTCTGTGGCTGGCGGAGTTGGATGGTGATGATCGCAAGGCTGTTGAGTGGGCGCAGCTGGCACATCGTGGTAATGCGAAAGACCGCTGGCCTGCCTTTGCACTGGCCGACCGGATGTTCGACAGCCTGCAGGCAGGCAGTCCGCAGGGTCTGGATCGTGAACAGGCATTACGCCGCATCGTGGAGCTCAGGCCGGATCATGAAGGTGCATTGCGCGCATTGATGCGGCTGGCGCAGGATTCCGGTGATGCGACTCAGGCCGAGGCATGGCGCGCGCGTCTTGCCGCCGTCAGTCCTCTGGCTTTTGATGTGCGCCAAAGATAGCATTTAAGAAATGGAGTCGCAGATGTCCGCCAACGAAATTCTCAGCAAAATTTCGGTGATTGAAGAGCATGTCCCGGGCGCGAAGACGCTGGGGCCGATGCGCCGTTATGCACAGATCACCACGCTCGTGCTGTTGGTGCTGATCCCTGCCAGCGGCCTGTTCCGCATCGATGTACCTGCCGGTGGCGTGCTGATGTGGGATCGCTTGGTCTGGTTCTCCGATATTTTCATCATCATGGGGTTCTGGATCTTTATCGCCAGCCTGCTGGTGATGATGTACTCACTGGTGGGGTCGGTGTTCTGCGGCTGGATGTGCCCGCAGAATACGGTTTCGGAGTGGGCCAACACGCTGACCGACCGGCTGCTCGGCAGGCGTGCGAAGATGATGGATATGACCGGAAGCCGCATGCAGGTCGCGGTGCGCCGCAAATCCTTGCTGAATTACGTTATTCTCGGTTCGCTGCTGTTTGGGGCATCGCTGGTGTATGCATTGATCCCGATGTTCTATTTTTACTCGCCGCAGGCCATATGGTCGTTTGTTTCCTTCCAGTACGATCCTGAACTGGCAGGCGCTCTGCACTGGATCTACATGGTCTGTGTGTTCGTCATGCTGATCAATATCGTCGCCATCCGTCATCTGATGTGCAAATACATGTGTATTTACCGTGTCTGGCAGCATTCCTTCAAAACCCGCGATACGCTGCATGTATCCTATGATGCCACCCGTGCAGATCACTGTACCAACTGCCGCTACTGCGTTGATTCCTGCTTCCTCGATATCGATCCGCGCCAGCCGGAGGTGTTCGACAGCTGCGTGAATTGCGGAGCATGCGTGGTGGCATGCGATGCATTACACAGCAAGAGTAAAAAGCTCGAGGGGCCGGGTCTGCTCCGGCTCAGTTTCGGCGATGAGTGGAAGGGGAAATACCGCGGCGCGCTTGGCTCATTTTTCAATCGCGCGCGTACCGCGACATTGGCTACCGTGATCGGCGCGGCCATGCTGGTTTTCGGGCTTGTCACCTATGAACCGGCATCGTTTTCGGTGTATCGCGGCGAGTCGCAGCAGGGTTCACAGCTGATTGATTACCGCATCAACCTGGCCTACAAGGTGAACCATCCCGAGCAGATGCATATTCGAGTCGAAGGGCTGGATAGCAGTCAATACACGCTTGAAAAAGATGTGGTGCAGTTCGAGCACGCAGGACGGCAGGATGTGGTGCTGCACATTCGCGATGGGTTGCCTGAAGGGTTGTATCGCTTCCGGGTGGTCGTGACGGCGGATAACGGCTGGTCGCGGGTTTTCAGCGTAGTACATTTCGCCACTCCACAGCATCAGTCAACATCCTGAACTGCAACCGACAGGAGGCATGAAGTATGAATGATAAGTCCACGAACGAGATTCCGGCAGGCGCTCCAAGGCCTTCATCTCCGGTGACCAAGGAATGGGGCAAGATACCTGAGGACCACTTCGGTTATGCCTCCGATGAGGACCGCAAGAACAAGCGCGGCCTTGAGGACTGGGAACTGGTCGAGAACATTCCGGATTCGCAGCGTCATGTGCCGACGTGGTTTATCGGCATCATCATCGTGGTGCTTCTGGTTGCCTTCGGACTCACCCTGCCTTTCTGGGGGGATCGTCCGGATGCTCCGCGCGCTTGGTTCACCTGGGGACATGTGGCTGCGGCTGTTTATGCCATGATCGCGGCCGGATTTATCTATTTCATGACTACCCTGTATGGCTCCAGGCATGCGGGTCGCCTTGATAGCGATACGCATGAAGACGACGATATCGATATGCCCAAATGAGGGGCGCGGCCTTCTTTTTTGTCGGGGTGGCCGCATTGGAGCTGGCCGCCTGCGATGCTTCTTCCAACAGGACGCATACGGACTATCCGGATGAACAAAGCGAGGCGTTTAATGTCTATGCGCGGAATTGTTCAGAGTGCCATGCGCCGCCGTTGCCGAGTGCCCATCCGGCTGAAGAGTGGCCGAATGTGATTGCACGCATGCAGCAGCATCTTGTGCATCGCAGCATGGCGCCGATTGCGGTCGCGGATATTCTGGTGTTACGCGAGTATCTTGAGACCCATGCGGCAGGTAAGTAGGACTGTGCGCAAATTAATTTTCATCTCCTGTCTTGCCCTGCTGGCAGCCTGTTCACCGGATGTGCCCGAGTGGACCGCGCCTGCGCAGCAGTGGCGTGATTTGTCCATCCGTATCGAGACTCGGCCGACGGTGCTGAAGCCCGGCATGAACGAGTTTCTGGTGATCGCAAACAAGCAACAGCGGAGTTTCTCATCGGACTTGATGGTTGATGTGCGTACCGAGAACTCGAGCTGGAAGCAGGCCATGCCGGACGGTGCACTCGGAGTTTTCCGTCGCGCCTTGCCGGTCAAGGATGTGCAAAGGGATCATCTGTATGTGCGTCTGGTGCGTCAGGGCGAACAACACGAGATGATGTTTGATCTGGCCCCCAAGGCAAGCGGAACCCGATGAGCATCCCCCGATTTTTACTGGCTGCTGTGCTGTTGCCCGCTCCCTGGATGGCTTCAGCCGCAGAGGCCGGCGATGCGGATCGCGGAAGGATCATTGCCGGGGTGCGTTGCATGCCCTGCCATCATCTGCACCTTGAATCGAAGCTGATCGGGCCGGGTTTGAAGGGCATATTCAACCGCGTGCCGCGAATCGCAGGTGTACCCTTCGAGCGCTGGGACGATGCCTCGCTGGAGGCATGGCTGAAAGCACCGCGCAGCATCAAGCCGAACACGACCATGGCGATTCCACCGATTGCCGAGCGTGACCGGACGGATCTGATTGCCTATTTCAAACGGGATGAGAACAGCGAAGCAGCTGATCGATAGTTGATTTTTAGAGGGATGACAGCCGTTTGCTTGTTTCGGCCGGATCAGTCTTTTTTCTGTTTATCCAGACGATGCTGCAGCTTGGCACTCTTCACCCAGTGTCTGAGCAGCAGAATCTTGATGCCGCCACGCTCTTCCTTGCATCGCGGGCAGGTCAGATAGCAGAGAAACAGCTCCTTGGGCATCTTCGCCTCATCCAGCAGGGCTGATTGCATGGTCTGCACGGCCCCTCTGATGCCTCCGCCGATATCGCCGTGTATCAGTTTGCTGCGTACATAATAAGGGTTGGCAAGGCGGAAGGTGCGTCGCGCAGGTGAGGTATCCTCACTGAGCGGGCAGAGGATACGGCCGCGGAAGGCGGCAGACTGTGTGAGCACAAAGCCCGGCCAGCGTTCGGTCAGGTGCAGGCGTTTGATGTCCTTGTGCTGGCGGTCCAGCGCTGCTTCATAACCGATAGGCATATGCAGAAACATGGGGACACCCTGTTCATGCACCAGCCATGCACCGAGATCGATATCCTCTCCATCCCAGTCGGGAAACACGGAAGGGCATCCGCATTCCAGCATGCCCTGCAATTCGGGTTCAGCACTCATCTGGACGGGGTTTTATATATGTCCTTCAGGGTAAGCATGACATTGGCCAGATAAACCCAGAAGCCCACGGCGAGAATGGTGGCGGTTACCGAGATCACCGGACCGTAGAAACGGTGCACCGCAGGTACCTGTGACGGGTCAGTCAGCCACAGATTGCCTTCGATGAATCCGAAAATAAGCAGTGCAGTGTAGAAGCAGCTGACACCGATCGCCGTCCACCAGAAGGAGTGCTCGGCCATGCGATGCGAATGGATATGCTTACCGGTGATCTTTGGCAGCATGTAATAGGTGACAGCCATGCCCAGGATGGTGACGCCGCCGACCAGATTGATATGGGCATGCGCCAGTGGATCGATCATGTGGCCGGGGCCGCCATAGGGGCTGCCGATAGAGTCCAGCCATGCGCGAACGGACGGAATCACCTGTAAAAGACCGTGCACAGTACCGATGAAAAACGAGACGACCGACATGATCAGAAATTTGACCAGATAAAGGTGTTCGTTGCGTGAATTGACGGGGTAGGCGTGTGTTGACATGCGATGGCAGGCTAGCGGCGGGAATCCTCTGTGCAAGAATTGTTATTGCGTTCAACAGCCTGCTGCCACGCGAGGGGAATGTCGCTAGCCTGCGTGTCATGAAATTATCGGTCATTCTTGTTCTGGGCAGTTTTGTCGTGATGGCACTGGCCTATTATCTTCGCAGGCAGCACCGCTGGCATGTTGCGCTGATGGGCAGCGTGATGCTGTTCGATGTCTTGTTTCCCATCTGGCTTTATCTTACGCATGACTGGAAGCGCAGGCTGATTGATGACGGGGAGTTGTTTTCATTTCTGGTCTGGACGCACCTGTTTCTGATTCTGACGTTGTATTCGCTGTATGTTCTGCAAGGTCTTGCAGGGCGTCAGCTGCTTGCAAGAATGGATGAAGCCCGTGAATCACATCGGGTGCAAAGCAGGGGGATATTCATTATCCGTACGTTCGTGTTTCTGACCGGTGCCTTGCTGATTGCGCCCGATTAATGGCGTGCTAAAGTGCCGCTCTACGGGTCGGGTTCACTCGGGACATTAACAAACGATTAATTTTGCTCTTGCCTTTTTTAATTTGGTGTGCAGAGTTCATTTTTTATTAGAGAAATCTACAGGGAGGTCAGATAATGGTTGCTCATTTCTTAGAGGCTTCGGTCATGTTTCAGACTAACGATGTGCTGATTGCTTACGGTATTGTGTTTGTTGCATTGTCGATCATATGCGGCGCAACATATTTTTCTGCCATGAAAACCAAAGTCGAATAGTTTCAAAATTCAGGAGGGAAGTGCATGAAACGGATAATTATTACCGCGAGTTTTGTGGCAGTTGCTGCGTTGTACGCTGCGCCGTCGGCGATGAGTGCAGAGGAGACGCTGGGCAATGTGGACCGGGGCCGCGTTATTTACCAGTTCGGTAAGGGCGACGATGTTCCGGCCTGCCAGGGTTGCCATGCTCCGGATGGTCTGGGTGACGATAATGTGGGTACCCCGCGTCTGGCTTACCAGATTGATACCTATGTCTTGAAGCAGCTGGCTGATTTTGCAGCAGGCAGCCGTGTTGATGACACGATGTATCAGATGAATGACATTTCCAAGGCTTTGACCGAACAGGACATGAAGGATGTGGCTAGTTATGTTCACACCCTGAAGACCCCTTACATTGGCTCCAACCTTGATCAGCTTCGTCGTGATGGTGCTGAAGTCGGCGATCCCGAGAAGGGTATGATGATTGTCGAGTACGGTGCAGCCGATCATGGCGTGCCTGCCTGCCAGAGCTGCCATGGCTTCAATGGTCGTTCAGCCGGCCGTATGTATCCGGCCGTTGGTGGTCAGAACTACGTTTACCTGCAGCATGAGTTGACGTCGTTCCGCAATGGCGCTGAAGCCTACGGTTCAAGCACACTGACTGCAGATCAGATGGCTTCTAAGGAAGACAACCAGCGCGTCAATGACTTCATGGGTCAGATGCGTGCAGTAGCCAAGAACCTGACGGATGAGGACATCAAGAACGTCGCTGCGTTCCTGACTCTGGCCAAGCCGACAACGCCGGGTAACCCGCGTTCGCCTAGCCGCCAGTAATAACTGTAAACTGTTGTATCAGCGAGGGGCTTCGGCCCCTCGTTTTTTTTGTGCCCAATGGAGCGGGATAACGCTATGTTGCGGGCTTCAAATCATCGTTTGTTAGCGGAGTTGGATATGGGTGTGTGTTTGTATTGTGGACAGGAAACAGTTGACGCGAAGAAGGCATGTCAGCCATGTCGTGAAAGCCTGGCCGCGAAGATTTGGAAACGGCAGATGCGGACGTACGGCATTTTTATTGCATTGGGTATGCTGATGCTTGTTTATGCATATTTTCAGTTTACCAGCCACCATTACAATATAGGGGATGCCCCCTTGCTGCTTAAGCTGGCCACTGTTCTGGGCGGGCTCGGGTTGATGGGCGGTCTCTTCGGTCTTGCTCTGGCAGTCTTTTTCAACATCTGGCACGGGCGCAGCGCTGCCGCCAAATAGCATTCATGACGCCCGGTTATGCCTTTATGGACATGAGGGCAGGGGTAGGCCGGGAGCCGGCCTCGGCGATTAGTACAGGAAGCATCATCTCATGCTGGAATAATCTTCCAGCACCTACGAACCGGTTTGATGGTTAATGGGGCTTTGCCACGCCATCCGGGTTGTTTGCTGTCTTTGCTTTCAGAACTACACCGCCAGCATGCAGTGCGATCGTCTCAAAGCTGTCGCTCATGGCCGCCGCATTTCTGGAGAGTGCGTGCATGCTTTCCTGATGGGGATTGAAGATCATATGGGTCAAGCCTCTGGTTTGCTTGCGGAATACCGCGACATCTTCAGTTGCCGGTGGCAGAGGGAGGACGTCCCTGCGGCAGGCCAACAGGGTTCGCGCAGGCCACTGGCTGGCGGCCAGGAATATTTCATCGGTGTTCCCGGCATCTCTTTCCACGACCGAGATCAATGCATCGACAGGACTCTTCATGTGTTGCTTGGAAACAAGACCGATCTGCCGCGTGTTTACCATTGAGATAGTGGCGATGCTGAACACCATGATTAACAGAAGGCCACGCTGTCCCAACAGGCTGCGGTTACCGATGCGCTCGTTTAATTCGATAAGCAGTGGAAGTCCGAGATAAAGTGTCGTGGCCCAGCAGACCAGAGCCCAAGCATGGTCGGCATGCAGCAGGCCAATCAGGCTGGCACAGATCAGCATGATGGAGACAGGGTCATTGATCCTTCTCCACGCATGTACGGCAATGGAGAGCATTAAAAGAGCTGCGATCAGAATACCAATCCCTGTTGCGGGTTCATGTAGAAGTGGTGATCCGAGCAGGCTGTCTCCCAGAATCGACAGTGGATTGGCGGCTGCGGCATCAATCCCGTACCAGCCCCATCGCACGAAAAGCATGAATAATGTTACAAAGGCGATACTTCCGATGATTCTGCGTGCCTGACTCATGTGCGATGTTTTTCGCAGCCAGTGAATGCTCAGTGCGAGCGGAACTGCCAGCCCCATGGGGTGCATGCTTACTGCCATTGCTGTCACCAGTAATTGCAGGAAGAACCAACTGGGCAGCGTCTTGTCGCTATCGTGCACCATTTGATTCAGCCAGCCGATGACGACAAAGCAGAACAACAGATACACGCCGCTGCCGATAGCATCGGTTTGCATCAGGGCAATGGGAGCGATCAACAAGAGTGCGGTTGCCATCATCGACGACTCGCCGCTGTGTACCTCGGCGCTCCATTTGTACATCATCAGAGCAGTGCCGAACAGGATATACATGGTGAACACCTTGACGGCGATCAGGCTGCCGGCCCAGTACATGTCGAGCGGTATGAAGAACACGGCGCGAAGATCCGGAACACCGAAAAATGCCACCGGGCTGGCTATCTGATGCACGATGGACCAGTTCAGCAGGATATCCAGCGCGGCACTTTCCTCGATGCCGTAGTTGTCGTAGCGGAACATGGAAAGGAACGCCCATGCCAGAAGGCAAAGGCCGATCATGCCTAGATATCGGGGTTGAAACGCTTCCTGCAGCTTGGACATCATCAGTTATTCACCTTTTTACGGAATTGTTGATTGGACTGGATATCTGTGAAGTAGGCGATTGTAACGCCATGCATCATAGGGGCAATGTGCAGTGCATTCCGGTGGTTGGCTGAATGAACTTCTCCTGTCAGTCTATACTGCGACGTGAGGGTGGGGATGGCTGTAACTTTATCACTGAACTTCATCACCGTTTAATAAATGCTTAACAAAGCCAAAAGATATAGATAAGATGCATCTAACTGTGCCATCTGTGTCCGATAAGGCTGATGAGGCATAAATCAGGAGGTAGTAATGAGAATGAGCAGAATTTTATTTGTTCCTTTGGTTGCACTTTTAACATGGCTGATGGCCGGCACGCCGGTACAGGCCCAAACACTTGAAATGAACATGACCATCGATGAAGTCGAGCTGGCTGTTGCTCCTGATCTGAAATACAAGGTGTTCGCCTTCAACGGTCAGGTTCCAGGTCCGCTTATTCATGCCAGGGAAGGCGACGATCTGGTCATCAATGTGAAGAACAATACTTCGCTGTCACATACGATTCACTGGCACGGCTTCCACCAGACCAACTCCTGGCGCATGGATGGTGTGCCGGATATCACCCAGCCGGGCATCAAGCCGGGCGAAACCTTCACCTACAAGTTCAAGGCCGATCGCCCGGGCACCCTCTGGTACCATTGCCATGTGAACGTCAACGAGCATGTCGGTATCCGCGGCATGTGGGGTCCGGCGATTATCGATCCGGCCAACCCGACCGATCTGGAGAAGAAGGTTAATCGCGAAGTGCTGATGATGTTCTCCACCTGGGAGTCGGCCAATGCCGAAAAGTACGGCACGGGTTCTACGCCATATGATGTCGAGGACTATTTCAGTGTGAACGGGCGTTCGTTCCCTTATACCCAGCCGATCCGCCTGAAGACGGGTGATGTGGTCCGCGTCCGTGTGTTTGGTGCTGGTGGTGCTATTCATTCGATGCATATCCACGGGCACGACTGGACGGTCACCCACAAGGACGGCTTGCCTTTGGCCTCACCGTATATGTCCGAGACCGTTTTGTTCGGGCCTGGCGAGCGCTACGACTTGATCTATAATGCCAACCACAAGGAAGGTCGCTTCATTTTCCACGACCATGTAGATAAGCATGTCACCGCACGCGGCAAGCACCCGGGTGGTCCGATTACCGTGCAGGAATATGAAGGCACGCCAATGGACGACTGGTATGTCTGGAAGAACAAGGACTTCGATCCGGATTTCTTCTACACCGAGTCAATGAAGAAGGGTTATGGCCTGTTTGAGCAGCCCAAGCTTCGCGGCACGAAGCCTGCCACGCAGGAGCGTGGTCACCGCAGCAACGCGGGCTGAAGATGAAACGGTTTCTTTTACTCGCTGCTATTGTCGCCTTTGTGACCCCTGCACCGGCCGGTGCAGGGGAAGCAGGCACAAAGATTTTGCAGAATCGTTGTGCTTCATGTCATAACCTGACGGGTCCGTCTCCGCAGACGATTCGGGAATTGTGGAAGCGCGATGCCCCGGATCTGTTCTATGCCGGGAATAAATTCCAACGCGAATGGCTGGTGGAATGGTTGCAGAAGCCGGTTCGTATCCGTCCGGCGGGTGTCAATTATCTGCGTACGATCAATTCTGCTCCCGCTCCCAAGGAAGGCGAGAAGCAGAAGGAATACGATGTGCTCTATGGCCCGGTTCTCAGGCCTCTGCAGCACCTTACGTTGAAGCCGGCGGAGGCTGAAGAGACAGCGGATGCCCTGATGGATCTGAAAGCCGGAGATAGTTTTCTCGCGGGTATGATGCTGGATAATAGCAAGCAGGTGAGTCTTGAAGAAGGCGAAGTGCTTTTCGACAAGGTTTACGGATGCTTGTCCTGCCATCAGATCGAGCCGAACTACGGCGGTTTTACCGGACCGGAGGTCTATACCGCCGGTCGCAGGCTGACACCGGAATTTATGCTCAGCTACATCACTCGTCCCAAGAACTGGGATTCGAAAATCTGGATGCCCAACGGTAATGTGAAGCCGGCGGATCTTCAGAAGATCGTCAATTACCTTATTTTGCTTTCAAAGGAGAACTTCAATGCAGCCAATTAAGATTCTTTTTGCTATTGCCGCACTGATGTTTGTCGTAGCACCTGCTGCGATGGCCGAAGAGGCATTCCTGAACTACAAGAGCTACTGCATGCAGTGTCATGGCATGCACGGCAAAGGTGATGGTGTGAATGTTCCGGCAATGAATGTGCGCCCGCGCGACCATAGTGATAATAATTACATGATGACGCGTACCAACTCCGAGATCTTCAAAGCCATTAAATTCGGTGGTCAGGCAGTGAATAAGTCGGTGAAAATGCCGGCATGGAGTGATACGTTCACCGATGATGAAATCACTCAGATGGTGGGACATATCCGTACGCTCTGCTGCGAAAAAGAAATCATTCGCGGTGTGAATTTCAAGTAAAGTGCAACAACCCGTGGGCGATCAGCCCGAAAATAGACCGTCTTGCTTGCTCAGAAGGCGGTTTTTTTTGTTTCTGTAGAAAGCCGCAAATGTGTGTGTATTACTTGATGCTGGTTGAGATGCTACAGATGAATAAGCTGATACTAGATAGCAACTCGTTTCTGCTCGCTTTTGACTTCAAAGATACGGATGATGTCGGCTGACCGGTTGCCGATGGCATCGGCAAGCGTGTGCTGATCCAGTACATCCATGAATGCTTTGCGTGCCTGATGTCGCGTTCGTTTCAGGCTGCATGCAGGGCTGATGACACATTTATCATTCGGATTATCGAAACATTCCAGAAGATTCATATGCGGTTCGGTCTGGCGGATGATTGTGCCGATATTGATCTGATGCGGCGGGAATGCCAGATGCATGCCGCCGCTTTTCCCCCGGATCGTGGTAATCCATCCATTGCTGGAAAGCTGATGTACCACCTTCACCAGATGATTGCGTGAGATGTCGTAGGCTTCCGAAATCTCGCTGATGGTGGTGCGACGATCCTGATTGAGGCCCAGATAAATGAGCACCCGCAAGGAATAATCGGTGTATTGCGTCAGTTGCATGAACAAATCATACATTGGGTTGACATCTTTTGTCCAGCAGGGCTATTCTCCGCCTTCATGGTAACATCCATGTAAAATACATCAAACGATGGAGGGTGGTATGAGCACAGTTTATGAGCAGTTGGGCGGAGAGGCCGCGATTAACGCAGCCGTTGATGTTTTCTATCGCAAGGTGCTGGGTGACCATTATGTGAACCGATTCTTTGCCGGCGTGGACATGTCCAAGCAGGCCGCCAAGCAGAAGGGTTTTCTCACCATGGTGACCGGCGGGCCGAATAACTATACAGGCAAAGACATGCGCGAAGGCCACAAGCATCTGGTGAAAATGGGTCTGAACGATGCGCATTTCGATCATATTCTCTGCCATCTGCGTTCCACGCTGGCCGAGTTGGGTGTCGCCCAGGGTTTGATTGATACGGTTATCAGCGTTGCCGAGAGCACCCGCGCTGACGTACTGGATCGCTGATATGCATGTCGAGACATTTCTCCCCGCTTTTCTGATGTTTACTGTACTGGGGCTGGTCCTGCCGGTGATTCTCTCCAAGGTGGCCATGGACGGACGCCTGATGCCGGAAGATACCCGTGCCAAACCGAAAGCAGCTGCCAGCGTTTACGATCAGATCGGTGGCACTGCTGCCGTTGATGCTGCGGTGGATGTGTTCTATCGCCGCGTGCTTGCCGATGCCTATGTGAACCATTTTTTTCAGGGCGTGGATATGTCCAAGCAGGCTGCAAAGCAGAAGGCTTTCCTCACCATGGTGATGGGCGGCCCGCACAATTACACCGGCAAGGATATGCGTGAGGGCCACAAACATTTGATCAAGATGGGGCTGAATGACAGTCATTTCGATCATATTCTGATGCATCTGCGTGCCACCCTTGCCGAACTCGGCGTGCCGGAAAATCTGATCCAGACGATTATCGGTGTGGCGGAAAGCACGCGCGATGATGTGCTGGATCGCTGAAACTGTTTCATAGCTTGACCATGATTGTCGGAGAGGGCCCTTTACGGGCCCTTTCTATTGCTGAGAATGAAGTGCTATACAAGAACAAAACAATTTCGGGAGCAGGCCATGCCCACGATCACCTTTGAAGGAAAGGACTTTTTCTGTGCGGATGATGAAACAGTACTGGAATGCATGACCCGTCACGGGGTGCTGCTTCCGTCATCCTGCCAGAGTGGGGCATGCCAGACTTGCATGATCCGCGCTGTTGAAGGGACACCGCCCCCTGAGTCGCAGAATGGTTTGAAGGATACACTCAAGGCACAGAACTATTTTCTTGCCTGTGTCTGTAAGCCTTCCGGTGATATGAGTATCGGCCTGTCCACGGTATCGCCGCGATACAAGATTGCGCTGCTGCATAAGGAGCTTCTCAATGAAAGCGTGGTGCGCCTGCGCCTGGAACGACCGGCGGGCTTTTACTATCGGGCAGGCCAGTTCATCAATCTTCTGCGTCCTTCGGACGAGTTGACGCGCAGTTATTCACTGGCCAGCACCGCGGACGAGGATTTTCTAGAGCTGCATGTCAAAAGGGTGCCTGAAGGCAAGATGAGCAACTGGGTGTTTGACGGCTTGCAGGTCGGTGACGAGGTGGTGTTTTTCGGACCGGCGGGGGACTGTTTTTACGTTCCGGGAAAACCCGAGCAACCGCTGTTGCTGGTGGGCACCGGTACCGGGCTTGCCCCGCTGTACGGTATTCTGCGCGATGTGCTGAATTATGGTCATCTCGGCCCGGTACATCTGTTGCATGCAAGTCTTGCTGCCCCCGGCCTGTACCTTGAGCCGGAGCTGCGCGCTCTTGATGCCCGGAATGACAACCTTTCCTACATACCCTGCGTCCTGCACGGGGACGCACCAGAGGGCGGCATACAGGGTAATATCGCCAATATCCCCTCGCAGCTATTGGGCACGCTGAAGGGCTACCGGGTGTTTCTGTGCGGTGATCCGCCGATCGTGAATGCCCTGCGCCAGAATGTGTTTCTGGCCGGCACCTCGATGCAGGATATCTTCTCCGATCCGTTCGTGTTTTCACCACACGACTGATAAGATGCTTGCCTGCAATACTTGCCGGCCTTGCTGCATGCATTACATGTTCTTGCATCGCACCGGTTCGGGCGATACAGTGGCGCGAAGCTAAATTAGGGAGGCTTGAAAATTATGCATTTTGAAACCTTTGTTCCTGCTTTTCTTTTGTTTGCAGTGCTCGGACTGGTTCTGCCGGTTGTCCTGTCGAACATCGCTATGAATGGCCGCACGCACGGCTGATTAAAGCCAGATAAAACAAAACAGCCCGGCGGGAAACTGTCCGGGCTTTTTTTTGGTTCATCGCGGAAGTCCGGGAAAGGCGGCTTTGATTTTGAGGAAGAAGTATTCGTTATCGCGGAACCCATAGGCCATGCGTTTG
>PEWE01000017.1:0-8434 GCA_002779605.1 Zetaproteobacteria bacterium CG06_land_8_20_14_3_00_59_53
GAGGTGGTCCCGTTCGGTTGGACAGTAAATCCCTCTTTATAAGTGGACTCCTGCCGAGTTCTGCTCAGGCAGCCATAGGCAGCGTGAGCAGATTTTCGTAGTAGAACGTATCAGGCGTAATACCGTCAAGCGCGCTGTGTGGCCGCCTCTGATTGTAGAAGCGGATGTAACGATCCAGTCCCTCTCTGGCCGCTGTTACGGTCTCGTATGCATGCAGGTAAACCTCCTCATATTTGATACTGCGCCAGAGGCGCTCGACGAACACATTATCCCGCCAACAGCCTTTGCCATCCATGCTGATCGCAATGCCGTGTTGCTTGAGCAGGCCGGTAAATTCCATGCTGGTGAACTGACTTCCCTGATCAGTGTTGAATATCTCAGGCGTGCCAAAGCGGGCGATAGCCTCTTCCACTGCCTCAATGCAGAAGTCGGTGGTCATCGTGTTGGACAGCCGCCAGGAGAGCACTCGGCGACTGGCCCAATCCAGCACCGCAAACAGATACACAAAACCCCTGCGCATCGGAATGTAGGTGATATCAGCAGCCCAGACATGGTTTGGCCGGGTGATCTCCAGGTTGCGCAGCAGGTATGGATATATCGGATGGGCCGGTTGCTTTCTGCTCGTGTTCGGTTTGCGATAGAGCGCCTGAATACCCATCAACTTCATCAAGCGTCGGATGCGTTTGCGCCCGACCTTGAAGCCCTCCAGTCGAAGCATATCCCGCAACATGCGGCTGCCGGCATAGGGAGCATCCAGGTGCAGCTCATCGATCCGGCGCATCAGCTTCAAATTAGACTCCGATACGGGGTTTGGTTGGTAGTAAGCTGTCGACCTTGGCAGCGCCAGTACCTGACATTGCCGGATCACGGGTAGTGGATGATTGCGGTCAATCATCGCTTTGCGCTCGGTCGTCCCGTTTTGCTGAGCGCTTGTTCTAAAAAATCGTTCTCCAGCGTGAGCTGGCCGATCTTCGCATGCATGGCCTGAATGTCAGGGTCGTCGCCTTTCTTTTTAGGCCCGGAAAACACCTCATCCGCTCCTTCCAGAAGCTGTTTCTTCCAGTCAGCAATCTGATTTGGATGGACATCGTGTATCGACGCCAGCTCGGCCAGCGTCTTATCACCATGTAGCGCTGCCAATGCTACTTTCGCCTTGAACGATGGTCCGTGGTTTCTTCTCGTTCTCTTCATTCCTTGCTCCTTTTCTTGAACCGCCTCCGGCGGCTTAGATTAGGCAAGAAATCCACTTATAACACTGTCCAATTTTCCGGGACCGGCTCTGATGAAGATTTACAAGACAAGCCCAATGAAACTGAGAGAAATATAAAATTATGGAAGCCTGACCCCGAGAGTCAGCGGCACGATGCCGTGGAGCAGCGACAGCGGATTGCCGACACCCGGTTGGACAAGGTCTTCGAAGCCATCGGGGCGCGGGAGATCAATCCCAATCAGGGCATCGTTTTCGACGCTCAGGTATTATGTTGTTGCATGAAGGTATACGATAAGCAGTGTTGTTCGCAAGCTGGATGGGAGGTTGCAAAACGATGAAGATTTACAAGACAAGCCCAATGAGATTGAGAGAAATATCAAATTATGAAAGCCTGACCCGAACTTACCCCGCCTCCTGAATGGCGGTCAGGCCGAAGGCCTGTATCCGATCCACCAGTTGTCCGAGCGGCAGGGTATGCGCGGTGATGATATGCAGTTCGATATCGCCGGTTGCCCCCTGACGTTGATGCACCCGAACCATGCACTTGCCACTGGCGAGCACCCGATCACGCGCCTTGACATCGGCGAGAAACTGCGTGTACGGAAAGAGCTCCTGATAGAGCTGAGGCAGCTGTTCCAGCTCCCGGAGCGTCATCGGAAGATCGATCTCCTCCGCGTGTTTGAGCACCTCTTTCCGGGCCTTGTCCTTCCAGAAAATGATGCATTGGGAGACGCTCTCGGTCATCCCTTCGAGGATCGACTCGCGATGCAGTTCAATGGCCACAATAACGATGCGGTAGGGGCCGATGCCGATTGATTCGGTGCCGTGAATGGTGATGTGATGTTCAGCCACCCGCTCTTCGATATGGTGCAGAACGTTGGGGCCGAAGCGGTTGGCTGGCATGGCGATAAGCAGGTACTCGAGATTGCCCATCGCAGGCGTGAGATGGGAGACCGTCGCCTGCGTCGGCACGGTCATATCGACAATCGCCTTTAGCGGTGCCACCCATTTCTCGGGCTTGATTGAGTAGAGCAGCGATTTGGGAAGGCGGTCGTAGAGGGTTCGCACCTCCCGGCGGTAGAAGGCCGAGTTATGCAGGATCGACAGCTCCTGAAGCGCCTGCCAATGTTCACTCAGGTAGGGCACCTGACTGGAGTTCATGTGTCGGGCACTACGCGAGAAGTGGCCGACGAGAATGGCGTGGTTCAGCGTGCCCTTTTCGCCGTGCCAGCAGATGCGAATCACCTTCACATTGGTGGCGCTGTAGAGATAGTGCTGGCACGCAATCAGGTGCAGCCACTCGATACCGGGTTGTGTGGGGGCAGGTATCGCTTCGATTTCGTCGTGCAGGCCGGGGGCGATGCGCTCCATGGTGCGATAATCGCGCAGCAGACCGAGGCGCGTGCCATCGATGCGTAGTCCGAACATGATATAGCGATCCTCATTCATCCACGTCAGCAGGTCGGCCGAGGGAGCATGATCGCGGCGGATCATCTCGGCGATATCAATCAGCCTCTCGCGCATCTGTTCGAAATCGCGTACGGAGAGATCGACGCTGCGCAGAATGGCGCTGATATCCTTGCATACACTGTGGCAGTCGGGGACGAGGGTCGCTGAAAGGTGCAGGGAGATAAGCATGAAATTGTCTTCGGAGTGCTGGTCGGGATGGCGCAGATAGATGTCGCACAGCTCGTCATCGCACTGCATGGCCGCCACCATGGTCTGCTGATTGATCGGCTGGATGCCGCTGCGTTGAAGATATCCCTTGACCGCATCGAAGTAGAATGCCTGATCGGGGCAGCGGATGGTCACCAGATGGCGGTGTAGCGGGCCGTGGCTGATGGTGCGATGGTTCAGATCAACGCGATGTTTGGTGGTCGGCACACCGGGTTGCGGCAGCAGTTGCAGGGCATCATGCACCAGTGCGGCTCGTACCCGTTTGGGTAGCTCTTCCAGACCCTGCTGCTGCCGGGCCTCCTCAAGTAGTTCCATCAATTGAGTTCGAAGAATTCTCATGGCTCCTAGTTTAGCTCCAAATGCACTGTTCTGCCCCTCATTGTTTGACGTTGCGACCGGCATCGTCTTACATCAAGGTTAAGAATGCTCTGAATAACTCAGAGTATCCGTGCAGGGCATGGATGGCCTGCCAAAATCAGGCACGTAAGGGCTTGATTTTGTGAGCAAAGGCAAAAACGCATTTTGCCTTTGTGTACTGAAAAACGTCAGGATGTCGTTTTTCAGAGTATCCTTAATTGCTAGCGATTGGGGGGCGATGTGACAACAGACGTGGCAGGTCATCGTGAACGGTTGAGAGAGCGCTTCTCGCGAAGCGGCTTCGAGGGCTTCCATGATTACGAAGTGCTGGAGCTGCTGCTTACCTATGCCATCCCGCGTGTCGATGTGAAGCCGATTGCCAAACGGCTGTTGAAGGTGTTCGGCACGCTGGCCGGTGTCTTCGATGCGCCGCTGGCGGAGTTGAAACAGATCGAGGGGATGGGTGAGCGCGGTGGTATGTTTCTCACGCTCATTCGGCAGGTGGAGATTCGCTATCTGGCATCCGATCTTCCCGGCAGGTCGGTCTTTGATCGCCCGCAGAAGGTGAAGGAGCACCTGCGTCTTTTAGTACAAGGCCGTGGTATGGAGTGCTTCGGCGCCATCTTCACCGATCAGCAGAATCGCCATGTTGTCACCGAGATTCTGTTCGAGGGAACCGTGGATCGCGCCGCCGTTTATCCGCGCAATCTGATGAAGCGGGCACTGGAGCTTGATGCCAAGGGGATGATCATCTTCCACAACCACCCCGGCGGCACCCCGCGCGCCAGCGATGAGGATATTCAGTTAACGAAACGCATGGCCGAGGCCTGCGCCCCGCTCGATATCAAGGTGCTCGACCACTTCCTCATCGCCGGCACCGCAGTGCTTTCGTTTAAGGAGAACGGCTGGTTCTGAGTGTTGAGCCAATAAAAAAACCGGCTTTGACAGCGGAGCGACAGGTTACGTGACAGATCGCTCCCAGATACTCGATGCTCAAAGGTCTGGTCAGCATGCAGTGTCCAATCATAATCAGCGAGGGTTGTTAGGGAGACAGTTCCATTCTATGTTTGTGCGGGATAGAGGGAGGCGTGGTGGATAAACTCGAACGGGCATATCATCTGGATAAACTGCTGAAACAGCGTCGTACGCCTGTCTCGATGCAGGCGTTGCGCGAGCGTTTCGAGTGTTCGGAGGCGACAGTCAAGCGGGTGATCTACGACATGCGCCTTTATCTGAACGCCCCCATTGAGAACAGCCCCGGGCAGGGCTACTTCTACAGTAAAGGCTCCACCTTCGAGATGCCCGGCGTCTGGTTTTCAGCCGAAGAGCTGCATGCGCTGCTCACCATGCAGCAGCTCGCTTCCGGTCTTTCCGGCGGTTTTCTGGAGGCTGAGCTGAACCGTTTACGCCAGCGCATTGAGGCGATTCTGCAAAAGAGCGCGCCGGCAGCCGCAGGTCAGATGCACCGCATCCGCATGATTGCGGCGGGCAAGCGAAGCCGCGAGCTCCCCCTGTTTCCTGTCATTGCCACGGCACTGCTTGAGCGTCAGCGGCTTCATATTGCCTACGAGGGCCGTCAGCGCGGCGAGAAGAGCGCGCGGGATGTCTCTCCGCAGCGGCTGGCCCACTATCGCGGCAACTGGTATCTGGATGCGTGGTGCCATGAGAAAGGCGAACTGCGCACCTTCGCGGTGGAGCGAATCAGCAGTGCAAAGGCCACGGCAGGCAGCTGCAAGGCGCTGGATGAAGCCGTGCTGGAGCGGCAGCTGGCGAGTTCATTCGGCATCTTCGCAGGCGAGCCGACCGCTACGGCTGTGCTGAGGTTCACAGCGAAAGCGGCGGCCTGGGTGGCCGATGAGTCGTGGTTCCCGGATGCGCCGGGCAAGTGGCTGGAAGATGGCCGCTTCGAGCTGCGCATTCCCTACAACAATCCCACCGAGCTGATCATGGAGATCTGCCGCCACGGCCCGGAGGTGGAGGTGGTGGCTCCGCCGGTATTGCGCCAACAGGTGGCAGAGCGGTTGCGGCAGGCAATCGATCAATATGCAGCTGAGATCAATATATGAGCTTGCACCTCTGTACGATGGCGGCATTCCCGTTTTTCGGAGGTGGTGCCATGCTGAATCGTCGAGGTTTCCTGAGCCTGTTCGCGCGCGGGCTGGCGGCCGCGCCGGTGGCAGTCGCATCCCTTTCTCGGGTGGTGTTGCAGCAACCGCATCATCCATGGGGGCGTCTAAATGGCTGATGCCCCAAGCCGCATTGACCCTGCCGATATTCGAGATCGGATCTTCACGATCCGTGGTCGTCAGGTGATGATTGATCGTGATCTTGCAGAACTTTATCAGGTTGAGACCAGGACATTGAATCAGGCAGTAAAGCGAAATGCAGACAGGTTTCCTGAAGATTTCATGTTTCAACTGAGCAAGAAAGAGTTTGAAGATTGGAAGTCACAAATTGTGATCTCCAACCGCGATAGGATGGGGCTAAGACGCCCGCCGTATGCATTTACGGAATCCGGTGTTTCTATGTTGGCAGCTGTATTGAAAAGTGAAACCGCCATTGTCATGAGCGTGGAAATCATTCGTGCATTTGTGCATATGCGCCGGTGGATGGCCGACAATGCAGCCGTCTTTCAGCGGCTTGATGCCGTGGAGCAGCGACAGCGGATTGTCGATACCCGGTTGGACAAGGTCTTCGAAGCCATCGAGGCGGGGGAGGTTAAGCCGGCGCAGGGTATCTTCTTCGATGGTCAGGTGTTCGATGCCTATGCCTTTGCCGCTGACCTGATCAGATCGGCCAAACGTTCGATCATTCTGATCGACAACTATGTCGATGAATGCACGCTGCTGCTCTTAAGTAAACGGAGAAAAGGCTGTGCAGCTACGATCTATACGCGCACAATCAGTAAGGCGCTTGCGCAGGATGTGCAGAAGCACAATGCGCAATATCCGCCTGTCGAAATCAAAACCTTCAAACAGGCGCACGACCGCTTCCTGATTCTTGATGACGAGTCGGTCTATCACATCGGCGCCTCGCTGAAGGATCTGGGTAAAAAGATGTTCGCCTTCTCCCGCTTCGAGAAGGGAGCTCTGGAGCTGCTGGGGAGGTTGGGCGATGGTAAATAATTGTGCCGGGACGGTGCTGCACGTCGCAAGATGGCCTGGCGAGCAGTTCGCCGGCGTCTTCGATGCCATTCGCGAGATGATGAATCCGCCGGAAGGCAAAAAGCGGCCCATCGGTTTTGTGCATGGGAAAGAGGATGGCGATGAATAATTCGTCGTATGCAGCCCATATTAACGAGGCGAAAGATATCCACCGTCTCGAAGAGCATCTCTCCAAAGTGGCGAAACGGGCAGCCGATTACGCGGCCGCCTTTCAATCCGATCAGTGGGCGGAGCTGGCCGGGCGGTGGCATGATTTGGGTAAATATTCGGCCACGTTCCAGAAGATGATTTATGAAGCCAATGGCATGGAGGCTCATGTTGATTCAGGGGGAGACGGGCCGCGCAATCACTCTTCTGCTGGTGCACTCTATGCGGTTGAGAAGCTCGGTGCATTCGGGCATCTTCTTGGCTATCTGATTTCGGGGCATCATGCAGGGTTACCAGATTGGCATAAGGTGGATGCGCCGGGGCAGGCATTGGGTGAACGGCTAAATGAGAAACAACTGCTTGAAGATGCTTCGAAGGCTGAAATTCCAGCCAACATCCTTGCTGGTGAAAAGCCGAGTCAGTTGCCGGTCGGTGGTAAGGAAGGTTTTGCGCTATGGACGCGCATGCTTTTTTCCGCTTTGGTGGATGCTGACTTTCTCGATACTGAATCTTTCTATGATCAGGAGAAGGCTGGAAAACGCGGCGGCTATCCTTCTATGAACAAGTCAAAGGCATTGTTCGATGCGTACATGCAGCGCATGGCAGAGGGTGCCGACGATACACCTGTGAACCGGATTCGCTCTGAAATTCTCACCGAGTGCCGCATGGCCGGTTTGCAAGCCGGAGGTATTTATTCGCTGACTGTGCCGACCGGCGGCGGTAAGACGCTCTCATCCATGGCGTTTGCGCTGGAGCACGCGGTAAAGCATGGCAAGGATCGCATCATCTACGTGATTCCCTATACCAGCATCATCGAGCAGACCGCCAATATATTCCGGGGTATCTTCGGTGACAGCGTAATCGAGCATCACAGTAGCCTTGATCCTGATAAAGAAGACCACAAATCGCGACTGGCAGCGGAAAACTGGGATGCGCCAATTGTGGTTACCACCAACGTACAGTTCTTTGAGTCTCTATTTGCCGCGCGCACCAGCCGCTGCCGCAAGTTGCACAATATTGCTAACAGCATCGTGATTCTCGACGAGGCGCAGCTGATGCCGCCTGAATTTCTCCAGCCAATTCTGAAAGTGATGAATCTTCTCGCCCGGCATTTTGGCGTGATCTTCGTGATCTCCACGGCAACACAACCAGCGCTGTCAAAACAGGAGGATGGTTTCGGCAGGGACCTGTTCAAAGGTTATGGCCTTGAACAGGTGCGCGAAATTATCTCCGACCCGGATACGCTGTATCGAGCGCTGGAACGGGTGAATGTCGAGCTGCCAGCGGACTTTCAGGAGAGGAGAAACTGGGAAGATGTGGCGCAGGAGATTGCCGGGCACGAATCCGTGCTGGCGATTGTGAATACCCGTAAGGATGCCCGCGAACTGTTCCGACTGATGCCAGAGGGCACGATCCATCTCTCCGCGCTGATGTGTGGCGAGCATCGCTCGCAAACTATTGCCACCATCAAGCGGCGACTGAAAGATAGGTTGCCAACGTGCGTGGTCAGCACGCAGTTGGTGGAGGCGGGCGTCGATCTCGATTTTCCCGTGGTTTACCGCGCCATGGCCGGGCTGGATTCGATTGCCCAGGCCGCCGGGCGCTGTAACAGGGAAGGCAAGCTGCTGGAAAAGGGAAAAGTAGTGGTGTTCGTGCCGCCTAAACCAGCGCCCGCTGGCCATCTTCTGCGGGCGGCACAGACGACTGTATCCCTGATGAGCGGCCACAAGGGCGATCCATTGGCTCGCGACAATTTCGCCCGTTTCTTTGAAAACTTTTACACGGGGTGCGAACTGGATAAAGAGGGTCTTGAAACGTTGCTCAAGCCCGAAGGTGATTTCAGTGGCGTGCAGTTCCGCACAGCCGCGATGAAGATGCA
>PEWE01000017.1:8455-14752 GCA_002779605.1 Zetaproteobacteria bacterium CG06_land_8_20_14_3_00_59_53
GCCCGTACCGGGAGCTGATGCGTAAGTTGCAGCGCTATTCGGTGAATGTGTCGCAGTTCTGGTTTGATAAATTGAAGGCCAAAGGCGATGTGCAGGAAATCCATTCCGGAATCTATGCCTTGGTCAGTCCGGCGCTTTATCACAACGAATTTGGACTGTTGCTGGAAGGCGAACCGATGGCCGCTGAGCAAACGATTTGGTGAGGTGAAAATGAAAAACTTTTGTCTGGAAGTATGGGGCGATTTCGCCTGCTTTACCCGGCCCGAAATGAAGGTGGAGCGGGTCTCCTACGATGTGATTACGCCTTCATCGGCACGGGCGATGTTCGAGGCGATTCTTTGGAAACCGGCGATACGCTGGCATGTGCACAAAATTGAGGTGCTGGAGCCGATCCGCTGGATCAATGTACGGCGCAATGAGGTTGGTGCAGTGATCTCAGAGCGCAATATTAAAACAGCGATGAATACAGGCAAAGGGAGTCTCGGGCTGTATGTTGATGATCCGAAAGTGAGGCAACAGCGGGCCGGTTTATTTTTGCGTGATGTAAAATACCGCATCCATGCCGGCTTCGAGATGACGGAGCGGGCAGGGGCGGGTGATACGCCGGTGAAGTTCGCCGAGATGTTCGAGCGTCGTGCAGCCAAAGGACAGTGCTTCAATCAGCCCTACCTTGGCTGCCGTGAGTTTGCCGCCGGTTTCAGGCTGGTTGATGCGAAAGAAAAGCTCGCCCATCCGATCAGCGAAAGCCGCGATCTGGGATGGATGCTTTTCGATATGGATTATTCCGATACCAAAGATCCGAAGCCGCTCTTTTTTCGGGCCGAGATGAAGGATGGTGTTGTTGATGTTCCGGCATTCGATAGCGAGGAGGTGCGCGGATGATCCTGCAAGCACTGGCTGAATATTATGATCGCAAATCTGCTGCGGATAATTCGTTGGCCCCTCCCGGGTTTGAAGCCAAAGAGATTCCATTTGTGCTTGAAATCAATGCAGATGGTCAATTGATCCAGATCGAAGATGCGCGTGAAATCGTGGGAAAGAAAAAGCGTGCGCGTTCGGTATTGGTGCCGCAAGGGGTAAAGAAAACATCCGGCGTGGCAGCCAATCTGCTGTGGGACAATGCGGAGTATGTACTTGGCGTGGATACAAAAGGGAAGCCAGAGAGGGTCGTTGAGCAGCATACAGCATTCCGGAAAAGGATTGATGAGCTTCCCGACCCTGCCAAAGGCGATGCAGGTATTGAGGCGATCAAGAAGTTTTATGACACTCTGGATTTGGAGGCTCTTGCCGAGTTTCCCGCATGGCAGGAAATCAACGAAAGCAATCCAAATTTAACCTTCAAGCTGCAAAGTGAGCGCAATCTCATTTGCCAACGGCCTGAAGTAATTGCCACTATCCGTGCTCTTGATTCCGGTGAGGGTGATAAAGGGCGATGCCTTGTTTCCGGCGAAGAGGATGAGGTTGAACGTCTGCACACCTCTATCAAGGGCGTGTGGGGCGCGCAGTCATCGGGAGCAAATGTCGTCTCCTTCAATCTGGATGCATTTAATTCGTTCGGAAAAACCCAGGGAATCAATGCGCCGGTCGGCAAACGGGCGGTATTCGCCTATACCACGGCGCTCAATCATCTGCTCGGTAAGGATTCGGCCCAGCGAATGCAGGTTGGCGATGCCAGCACGGTGTTCTGGTCTGAAAAGACAAGCGATCTTGAAACGGGCGTGGTGAATTGCTTTGGTGAGCCGCCCAAAGATGATCCGGACAGAAACACTCGCGCGGTGGCTCAGCTTTTCAAGTCGGTGCATAACGGCCGATATTCTGGCACGGATAAAGACACCCGCTTTTATGTGCTTGGGCTGGCTCCCAACGCGGCACGCATCGCTGTGCGCTTCTGGCATGTGGGCACGGTGGGCGAGATGGCCGAACGCATCGTGCAGCACTTCGATGATCTGAAGATCGTCCATGGTCCGAAGGAGATAGACTACCTGCCGCTGTTTCGGCTGCTGGTCTCCACGGCCAGCCTTGGCAAGGCAGATAACATCCCCCCCAACCTGGCCGGAGACACCATGCGCGCCATCCTCGAAGGGCTGCCATACCCACAGACTCTGCTCGGCGCGGCTGTTCGTCGTATCAAGGCGGAACAGAAGGTGAACTATCCGCGTGCAGCGCTGATTAAGGCATGTATCAACCGATCAACTCGAAAATCAAAACCGGAAATCAAGGAGGAACTCAAAGTGTCACTCGACGAAAACAATACCAATATCGGCTACAGGCTTGGTCGTCTGTTTGCCGTGCTGGAGAAGGTGCAGGAGGAGGCGAATCCGGGCATCAATGCCACGATTCGGGATCGCTACTATGGCTCGGCTTCCAGCTCTCCCGTAACGGCTTTTTCAACCCTGATGAAACTGAGCAAGCACCATATCGCAAAGCTGGGTAAGGGAAGGGCTGTCAATATCGAAAAGCTGATCGGGGAAATCCTGTCGGATGTTCAGGATTTTCCTTCTCACCTTGTCATTGCCGACCAGGGGCGTTTCGCCATCGGCTACTACCACCAACGCCAGAATTTTTTCAAAAAGTCAGAAGAGAAGGAGATGATCCATGAGTAATGCTATTCAAAACCGCTACGATTTCGTGCTGCTGTTCGACGTACAGGACGGCAATCCCAACGGTGATCCCGATGCAGGCAACCTGCCGCGCGTGGATGCCGAGACCGGCAAGGGACTGGTCACAGACGTCTGCCTCAAACGCAAGGTGCGCAACTACGTGGGTCTTAAGCATAGTGAGCAGCCGCCTTACGAGATCTACATAAAGGAGAAGGCTGTGCTGAACAAGCAGCATGAACGCGCCTATGTCGCCATTGGTGCCGAGGATGTGCTGAAGGACGACAAGAAGCGCAAGGGTGGTGACAAAGTCGGTGAAGCCAGGGATTGGATGTGTGCCAATTTCTACGATGTGCGTACGTTCGGTGCCGTGATGTCCACTGGCATCAACTGCGGACAGGTGCGCGGGCCGGTACAGATGACCTTCGCCCGCAGTATCGATCC
The DNA here is from genome assembly GCA_002779605.1 of Zetaproteobacteria bacterium CG06_land_8_20_14_3_00_59_53. GTDB lineage: Bacteria > Pseudomonadota > Zetaproteobacteria > Mariprofundales > Mariprofundaceae > UBA1543. Next base: position 11,497 of record PEWE01000017.1, read on the forward strand.
GGTCGTGGCCTTGGAGCATTCGATCACCCGCATGGCTGTGGCCACCGAGGCAGAGGCTGAGAAGCAAGATGGCGACAATCGCACCATGGGACGCAAGTTCACCGTGCCTTATGGTCTTTATGCCGCGCACGGCTTTGTCTCCGCGCCGCTGGCAGGGCAAACCGGGTTTTCCGAGGATGATCTCGCGTTGTTGTGGGAATCGCTGAACAACATGTTCGAGCATGATCGTTCGGCGGCGCGCGGTATGATGGCAACCCGCAATCTGGTCGTGTTTAAGCATGAGTCGAACATGGGCAATGCTCCGGCACATGAATTGTTTGAGCGGGTTCAGGCAAAGCTGAAGGATGGCGTAACTGCACCCCGCAGCTATACGGATTATAATGTCAGCGTGAATCCGAAGAATGATCTGCCAAATGGAGTCTCGATTCTGGAGGTCTGACATGGCTGTTCCTGTAAACCTGTTAAAAGATGCGCTGGCGCTGGAGATGACCAGCGGGGCGGAGTCTGTGAGTCGCTAGGTGGAATCCTTATCTGTTCATGAGGTGATGGCGAAGTTGAAGGAGGTTGGTTATGCAAATTTCACTGCCGTTGGATGAAATGACTACGCAGGAAAAAATCTCTGCAATGGAAGCCTTGTGGCATGATCTTTCGAAGGATTCGGAAACCTATGCTTCCCCGCTTTGGCACAAGGAGGTGCTGGAGTGCCGCGAAGCTGAAGGTGGAGAGTTTGTCGATTGGGATGAAGCAAAGCAGCAGATTCGTAAGGACTTATGCAAATAAGAATCCGCGAACAGGCCATGAGCGATTTAATGGCCGGGTTTCGTTTCTACGAGGGACAGGAAGCAGGGCTTGGCGACTACTTTCTGGATTCGCTCTATTCCGACATCGACTCATTGCTTGTTCATGCGGGCATTCATCGAATCGTTTTCGGCAAATATCATAGGCTGCTGTCGCATCGATTTCCTTTTGCTGTCTATTATCAGGTCAGGAACGATTTGGTTGATGTGCATGCCGTGCTGGATTGTAGACAGCATCCACAAAAGGCCAAAGAGAGGCTGTTGTGAGCGCGAGTGCCGCCTGCTGAACTGCCATGGATTCAAATGACGCTATTCCCATCTCGGCATTGCAGCATTTTATCTACTGCCCGCGCCAGTGTGGGCTGATCCATGTGGCGCAGGTGTGGAGCGAGAACCTGCATACCCAGAAGGGGCGGCGCGAGCATGATCGGGTCGATGTGCCGGAGTACGAGATGAGGGCGGGGGTGCGTATTGAGCGCGCCCTGCCGGTCTGGTCCGATGCCATGGGGCTGATCGGCAAGTGCGATGTGGTTGAATTCCATGCTGACGGCTCGGTCTATCCGGTTGAGTACAAGCATGGGCCGCGCAAGAAGGGTCTGCATGATGATGTACAGCTTTGTGCGCAGGCGATCTGCCTGGAGGAGATGCTGGGCGTGGTTATTCACGAGGGGGCGATATACCACGTTAAAAGTCGGCGGCGGCGCGAAGTGATGCTCGACGAAGACTTGCGGGCGAAGGTACACGAAACGGTGGCGGCGGTGCGGGAGATGATTGAGGCAGCATGCATTCCCGAGCCGGAACGCGGCAGACATTGTGAGCAGTGCTCGCTTCAGAATATCTGCATGCCGCAGGCTACGGAGCAGTCCGTGCTGCTTTTTGAGCCGCTGTCGGAGGATACATGCACCAGGTGTTGAATACGCTGTTTGTGATGACGCAGGGCTCCTATCTGCATCTGGAGCGGGAGACGCTGAAGCTGGAGGTGGAGCGGCAGACGAAGCTGCGCGTGCCGTTGCACCATATCGGCGGCATTGTGCTGTTCGGCAATGTGATGGTCAGTCCGTTCGCGCTGCATCGCTGCGCCGAGGATGGCCGCAGTGTGGCGTTGCTCACCGAGCAGGGACGTTTTAAGGCGCGCCTTGAGGGGCCGCAATCGGGCAATGTTTTGCTTCGGCGGGCTCAGCACCAGTTGTTGGATAACGAGTCGCGTAGCGTTGATCTGATGCGGATGATCGTTGCCGGTAAGTTGCAGAACTGCCGCGCTGTATTGCTGCGCGGCGCGCGCGAGGCTGTCAGCACGGAGAGTGGCGAGTGTTTGAGGTTGGCTGCCAACAGCATGGCGGCATCGTTACGCGCTTTACCGAAGGCTGAAGATGCTGATGTTCTGCGCGGTATCGAGGGGCAGGCGGCGCGTGAATATTTTGGTGCGTTTTCCTCGTTGATTCGGACGAATTGTGAGGCTTTTTCCATGAATGGGCGCAATCGCCGGCCGCCGCGTGATCGCATCAATGCACTGCTCTCTTTTCTCTATGCACTGCTTACCAACGAGTGTGTTTCAGCAATTGAGAGCGTGGGCCTTGATCCGCAGGTGGGCTATCTGCATGTGTTGCGCCCTGGCAGGCCTGCGTTGGCATTGGATCTGATGGAGGAGTTCCGGCCGCTTCTGGCTGATCGGTTGGCGCTTACCTTGATTAATCGCCAGCAGATTAAGCCGGACGATTTTGAGGAGAGGCCGGGTGGTGCTGTCCAGATGTCGGATGATGCGCGCCGAACGATTATCGCGGCCTGGCAGCAGCGCAAGCAGGATGAGGCGCGGCACGAGCAGCTCGGGCAATCCATTCCGTGGGCGTTAATGCCGATGGTACAGGGACGTTTGTTGGCTCGGTTTATTCGTGGCGAGGCCAATGAGTATATTCCATTCATGCCGAGGTGAGCATGCATATTGTGGTTACTTACGATGTGAACACCGAAACGAAGGAAGGAAGGCGGAGGTTGCGTCGGGTGGCGAAGCTGTGTGAGGACTATGGGCAGCGGGTTCAATTTTCCGTGTTTGAATGCACAGTGGATGAGATGCAGATGGATGCAATGTTGGCGGCACTGGAAAGTGAAATAAATCGGGAACTGGACAGTTTGCGCATCTATCGGCTGCACGGAAAACGGAGTGGAGCGGTGCGCACGCTGGGTAAGGATGTCTACCGTGATTTTGCTGCGCCGATGATAGTATGAAGGCGCTCTTTACAATTCGGAGACTTCGCGAACCCCTAGTGGCGGAGAATTTACAAGGGGTTCGCGATATCAGCATCCCGTTGATTTCGCGGGGAAAATGCAGCATGGTCTTGCCATTAACGGAAGATTCTTGGGTCTGTTTGTATAGGTTCGCGCAAACCCTGGGATTTCCTTTTTTTATTCCATCTGTTGAACAGGTGGAGTATCTCCCGGCCCCCGGGCCGGGAGCGGATTGA
>PEWE01000017.1:14763-15930 GCA_002779605.1 Zetaproteobacteria bacterium CG06_land_8_20_14_3_00_59_53
CCCGGGCCGGGAGCGGATTGAAACCTTCGACTGCACAGCACTTGTAGTGTGCGCATCAGTATCTCCCGGCCCCCGGGCCGGGAGCGGATTGAAACGTTGTGAGAGATAAAGCCTCCGCTAGTCACTAGCGTGTATCTCCCGGCCCCCGGGCCGGGAGCGGATTGAAACAACAAGGTAGTGAAAGTGGAGGAGAACCCAAACACGTATCTCCCGGCCCCCGGGCCGGGAGCGGATTGAAACGCTTCTCAATATCATTGAAAGTTACTGGCTTCACCTGTATCTCCCGGCCCCCGGGCCGGGAGCGGATTGAAACTCCATTTCGCCGTCTCTTGCGGCGTTAGTTTTGTCCGTATCTCCCGGCCCCCGGGCCGGGAGCGGATTGAAACAGCCGTACAATCCCAGTTAAATCGGGATTGGCAGGTATCTCCCGGCCCCCGGGCCGGGAGCGGATTGAAACTGCCCAGTCATACCGAACAGTCCTCCGACCACCGGTGTATCTCCCGGCCCCCGGGCCGGGAGCGGATTGAAACTCTGCCTGCTTTAAATGCTTCTTTTATTGTCGAGGTATCTCCCGGCCCCCGGGCCGGGAGCGGATTGAAACGCCATCGCATGCATCTGCGCCTATGCCGTCCGGTGCGTATCTCCCGGCCCCCGGGCCGGGAGCGGATTGAAACTACCATTGTGGAGAGTATGGAGAACGGCACGGCAGGGTATCTCCCGGCCCCCGGGCCGGGAGCGGATTGAAACTTCAAGATTTTTATCATCATTCATAAAATCAAGGAGTATCTCCCGGCCCCCGGGCCGGGAGCGGATTGAAACACGATACTGGTATCGGTATTAGACAGGATAATATGTATCTCCCGGCCCCCGGGCCGGGAGCGGATTGAAACAAGTACAGCGCTTGTATGAGCGCGATGCGCGCGGTGGGTATCTCCCGGCCCCCGGGCCGGGAGCGGATTGAAACCGCAGATGGTATCTGATGCCGTTTCTGGTTATCTTGTATCTCCCGGCCCCCGGGCCGGGAGCGGATTGAAACGCTAAAAGACTTAGTGAAACCATGTCCAGAAATACGTATCTCCCGGCCCCCGGGCCGGGAGCGGATTGAAACACCGGTCGCATTAACAACACGAGATCGAAACCCAGTATCTCCCGGCCCCCGGGCCGGGA
>PEWE01000024.1 GCA_002779605.1 Zetaproteobacteria bacterium CG06_land_8_20_14_3_00_59_53
GACGGATTCAGGCTCTAAACTTCTCGCGAAAATGACTTGGCGCGACAACCCTGAGAGGTGTGGGTTACCCGCTCACTGATTCAGGGCCGAGAAAGCGGCGGAACTCCAGCCGGGTGAACAGGGCTTTCAGATGTTCGCGGTCGCCCTCGCGCACGGCCAGATCGTCGAGGCCGAGGGGCAGCGGCACGCCCTCTTCCAGAGCCACCAGTTTATAGGCGAGGCGGGCATTTTCAGCGAACTCGATGAGATTCTCGCGGCGCTTGGTCTGCTTGATCTCCGGCGCATGGGCGAGCACGCCATCCAGATCGCCATAGGTGTTGAGCAGTTCCACAGCGGTCTTCGGACCGATACCGGGCACGCCGGGGATGTTGTCGGAGGAATCGCCGGTCAGGGCAAGCAGGTCGTGGATACGTTCCGGTCCCACACCCCATTTTTCCTTTACTTCGTTGCTGCCGTAATCGATGCCCTTCATGGTGTCGCGCATCCAGATGCGATCCCCGACCAACTGCATCAGATCCTTATCGGTCGAAACAATGGTGACATCCCAGCCACTGGCATCCGCCTGCCGGGCCAGTGTGGCGATCACGTCATCGGCCTCGTAGTCCTCGATACAGATGCGGTTCAGGCGGAAGGCATCGGTGATCTCCAGGACCGTCGGCCACTGCGCGGCAAGATCCTCGGGCATGGGCGGACGATGTGCCTTGTAGTCCGCATAGATCCGGTTGCGGAAGGTGCCGCCCTTGGGGTCGAAGGCCACGGCCACATGCGTCGGGTTCAGATCCTTGAGCACGCTTCTGAGCATTTGCACATAGCCGAACACGGCATTGGTCGGCTCACCCTTCGAGTTGGTCAGGTTGTGGCGCACGGCATGAAAGGCGCGGAAGACATAATTCGGACCGTCGATGAGGACCAGATGCGGCATTCGTGTTTTCTCCTGTTACGTATTGCGAAGGTTGTACCTACAAAAGCATGAACCGCAAAGGACGCAAAAGACGCAAAGTAAAGCATAAGATGTATTGATTTACGTTTGTTTCTTGCCTTTCTCTGTGTCCTCTGTGGTGAAAAGATTTCCGTGTTGCCGGTTCAGCCGAGTTGTTCCCAGATGACGCGCTGGTCCAGCGCGCGCGACAGGGTGAATTCGTCGAGGTATTCCAGTTCGCTGCCTTCAGGAACGCCGCGTGCGATGCGTGAAATTCGGATGTTCTCGGCCTGATAGCGGCGGGCGATGAAGTGTGCCGTGGCCTCGCCGTCCACCGTGGCGCTGGTGGCCAGAATCATTTCCTTCACGCCCTCGGCGATGCGCTTATCCAGCGCCTTGATGCGCAGCTGTTCAGGGCCGATGCCGTCCACCGGGCTCAAGCGGCCGTGCAGCACATGGTAGCGCCCGGAGAAATGCCCGCTGCGCTCCAGCATCAGCACATCCACCGGCTGTTCGACAACGCACAGGGTCTCACTGCTGCGCCGGACATTGTCGCAGATGCCGCAATGTCCGTGTTCGGCAAAGCAGCCGCAGCGCTCGCAGAATGAGATGCTGTTATGCAACTCCCCGATGGCAGCGGCCATGTCGGCCACCTCGGATGCGGGCTTGTGCAGCAGGGAAAGGCTCAGGCGCAGGGCTGTTTTCGGGCCGATGCCGGGTAACGAGGCCAGCGTCTCGACAGTGCGCGCCAGCGGAGCCGGCATACCGGGGAAGGTTGTCACAGGGAGGGCTCCTTCACAGTGAGGGTTCCTTCACAGTGAGAATCCGGGAGGCAGCGGCAAGCCACCCATCATGTCTTTCTTCTTTTCGGCACTGATCAGTTCGATCTGCTGCAGGGCGGCATTGCTGGCCGCCGCCATCAGGTCCTCGATCAGGCCCTTGTCGTTTTCCGCCCAAAGCGAATCTTCGATCATCACCCGGCGCACGCTGCGGTCGCCTCCCATGGTGACGCGAACCATGCCGCCGCCGGCCTCGCCGATCACTTCCATGCCGGCCATTTCTTCCTGCATCTTCTGCATGTTTTCCTGCATCTTGCGGGCCTGTTGCATGATCTTTCCAAGGTTCATCCTGCATCCTCCATCGATGGTTCATTGCCGGCTGCACCCGGTGCGCGCACGGCCTCGATGCGGGCATCGAAAGCCTGCATCAGCCCCTGCACATGCGGGTCGTTCTCGGCGGATTTTTCCAGTTGCTGCTGGCGTGCGGCAGCCTGTCTTTCACGTTGGACCGATAGCGACTCGCCCTGCTGGCCGGCTTTCGGCTCCCAATGGATCTCGCGCCCCAGCCATTCTGAGAATGCCATGCGCTCGGCGCTTACGATGGCCTTCTCCTGATGCGGGTCCAGCCCCAGTCGAACCTTCTCGCCATAACTCAGACAGAGCACGTGCTCCAGCATGGCGGCCACACCGGCGCGTACCTTGCCGTAGGCTGTGATGGCTTCTTCCCAGCTATTGAAGCCCCGGGATTCCTGAGCCGGATTCAAAACGGGCTCATCCTGCTCCTGTTGCAGCACGGGTGAAGGGCGCGCTTCCAGTGCTGCTTCAGGCTGTGCTTGCGGGGCATGGCTCCCTTCACGACGTGCAACGGGTGTTACAGTCGCCACCTGCGGCGGGCTGGCCTTCACTGTCGCCGGGCGGGGGGCGGCCTCGGGCGCGTCGTCGGCCGGAATACGCTGCGGCGGGCTGATGCCGTTCAATGCGCACAGGCGAATCAGCAGCATGTTCGCCGCCTGTCGTTCATCCACCAGCGACAGATCGCGGAGGCCCTGCAGCAATACCTGATAGCGCAGATCGAGGGACTGCGTATCCCAGCAGTCCAGCCGGTCCTGCAGCCAGGCACGCGCGGCCTCTCCAGGTTCGTGTTCCAGAAGCCCGGTATCCACCATCATGCAGGCCAGATCGTGCCACAGCTCGCTGACTCCGAGCAGGATGCTGCGCGGTGCATGCCCGTGGCCGGCGGCATCGCGCAGCGCTTCGATGGCGGCCTCCGCATCGCCGCGCAACACGGCATCGGAAAGACGCCTCAGGATATCCGGGCCGACAAGGCCCAGGGCATGGCGCACCTGTTCGCTGCCGAGGGTGTCGCCGCCATAGGCCAGCACGCGTTCGGTCAGGGAAAGCGCGTCGCGCACACTGCCGTCGGCCGCATGCGCGATGGCATGCAGTGCCTCGGCCTCATAGGCCAGCTTTTCCTCACCCAGCACCTGTGCCAGATAACGGCTGATCTCATCGGCACCCAGTCTGCGAAGATCGAAACGCTGGCAGCGCGAACGCACGGTGACCGGCAGTTTCTCCGCCTCGGTGGTGGCCAGCAGGAAAAGCACGCGTGCCGGCGGTTCCTCCAGGGTTTTGAGCAGGGCATTGAAGGCGCTCTTGGAGAGCATGTGTGCCTCGTCGATGATATACACCTTGTAGGGCAAGGATGTCGGCGGATAGCGCACGCCATCGAGGATCTCGCGGATATCGTCCACGCCGGTATGGCTGGCAGCATCCATCTCCTGCACATCGAGGTTGCTGCCGGAGGAGATCGAACTGCATGCCGCGCACTGTCCGCAGGGCTCGCCCTGTTCGGGAGAGGCGCAGTTGACCACCATGGCCATCAGACGGGCGATGGTGGTCTTGCCGGTGCCGCGGATGCCGGTGAGCAGGTAGGCATGCGCCATCTGATTGTTCTTCAGGGAATTCTGCAGGGTGCGGACAACCACATCCTGACCGATCAGGTCGGCGAATCGTTGCGGCCGCCAGCGGCGGGCGAGCACCATATAACTCATGCCCGAACCTTACGGATGAATGCAGGGCGTAACAATGGAGGAGAGTTCGACACGGTGGAGAAAGATGCCGCCCGGACCGGACGGTTCCGCAACGCGCGGCGCGCCCGCTGCCGCTGCTTCCTTCCGGACCTGACGGGGTTCACGGGGCTCCACCGTGCGGGGCCCGACCCGGGCGACACAGGGGACCATGGAACATACTCCATGGAAACTTGCATAATCACTGGAGCTGCAACTCGCTGTGATTACCAAACTGACCGAGAGAGGGATTACTCGGGCTTTCAGCCCTCGCCCCTGTGGGGCCGCCCTTTCGGGCGTTCGCTGCGTGCCGCAGCGTCGAACCCGCGAGGGTTCTCATGCCCTCTCTCTTACAATTCAATCAGAAGCTCGGCATAACGGCTTCGCTGCTGATCAAATTCAAACTGGCGGAGAGAGAGGGATTCGAACCCTCGGTACGGTTACCCGTACACACGCTTTCCAGGCGTGCTCCTTCAACCACTCAGACATCTCTCCAGTCAAACCATGTCCGGATCGAACCGGACGGGCGGCGCATGGTACGGTCTGACCACGTCTCAGGCAAGAACGGGGAATCAGCGCGTGTAGATACCGCCGCGCAGCCTGCCGGCCAGATCGGTGATGCGTTGCTTCAGTGGGAGGTCCTCGGTTCCTTCGGGCAGGCCGCACAGGCCGGTTTCTACGATCAGCAGACCGTCTTGTTTCAGTCGTGCACGCGAGCCCGCCACAAGTTCCGAAAGATAGCGAAGGCCGTCGACCCCGTCGGTGAGGGCACTCCTCGGTTCAAAGCCCAGTTCCGCTTCCAGCGCGGCCATTTCATGCTCTGCGACATACGGCGGGTTGGAAACAATGGCATCGAAGGCCTCCATGCTGCCTTTCAGCGCTCCAAAGATGTCGCCTTGAAAGAATTCCATGCGCTCTGCCACACCGTGGCGTTCGGCATTGGATGCTGCGACTGCAAGTGCTGCAGTGGAAATGTCGGTGGCAACGACATGCGCATTCGGATATTCGCAGGCAAGTGTCACAGCGATGATGCCCGAGCCTGTGCCGATGTCGCAGAAACGATGTGCGGCCCGCGTGTCGGGGAGATGTGTCAGCAGTGCTTCGATCAGGTGTTCGGTTTCCGGTCTCGGGATGAGCACATCGGGGGAGACATGGAACGGGCGCGACCAGAATTCCTTTTCTCCGGTGATATAGGCCACCGGTTCGCGAAGCCTGCGACGTTCCAGCAGTGTGAGGAAGATGTCGATGGTCGATGCATTGATGGCATCATCGGCATGTGCGATCAGCCAGCTGCGCCCCTTGCCGAGCACATGGCAGAGCAGAAGTTCGGCGTCCAGCTTCGGGCTTGTACAGCCGCTGAGGACCAGTGTTTTCACAGCCTGCGCCAGCAGGCGGCGCGGGCTCATCCGGCGTGTGCGGCGAGCAGTTCGGCCTGATGGTGCGAGATCAGGGCGTCGATCAACTCGTCCATCTCGCCGCCCAGAACCTGTTCCAGCTTGTACAGCGTCAGGTTGATGCGGTGGTCGGTGATCCTGCCCTGCGGGAAGTTGTAGGTGCGGATACGTTCCGAGCGGTCGCCGCTGCCCACCATGCCGCGGCGCATATCGGCGCGCTCGTTGTGCGCCACCTGCTGTGCGGCATCGAACAATCGCGCCTGCAGCACCTTCATGGCCTTGGCCTTGTTCTTGTGCTGGCTCTTTTCATCCTGACAGATGACCACCAGTCCGCTCGGTATATGCGTGATGCGCACCGCTGAATCGGTGGTGTTCACGCTCTGCCCGCCGGGGCCCGAGGATCGGAATACATCGATGCGCAGGTCTTCGGCATTGATCTGCACATCCACCTCGTCGGCTTCAGGCAGTATGGCCACGGTGCAGGCGCTGGTGTGGATGCGGCCGCCGGCTTCGGTTTCCGGAACGCGCTGCACACGGTGCGTGCCGGATTCGAATTTGAACCGCGAGAAAGCATCGGGGCCGCTGATCATGGCCACGACTTCCTTGTAGCCGCCGATGCCGGTGTCGTTCGAGGACATCAGTTCGACCTTATAGCCCTTGCGTTCGGAGAAGCGGCAATACATGCGGAACAGATCTGCGGCGAACAGCGCGGCTTCGTCGCCGCCCGTGCCGGCACGTACTTCAAGGATGACGTTGCGCAGATCGTTCGGATCCTTGGGTAGCAGCAACACCCTGATCTGTGCATGCAGTTCGTCGGCTTCGGCGCGCAGGCAGTCGATATCGGATTGCGCCATATCGCGCAGATCCGCATCGCAGGCCGGGTCTTTGAGCATCTCGCGATTGTCCGCGATCTGCTGTTCCACCGATTTCATACGGACGACCACATTGGCGATCGGCTCCAGCTCGGAAAACTCGCGCGATAAGCGGGCGAATTCCTTGGGGTCGGCGGATGTGTTCGGGTTGGAGAGGCGTGCGGTCAGTTCATCCCGGCGATGCAGGATGTCATCGAGTCGGTCGTTCATCAGCTTCCTTTGCCGGAGTGCTTTTCACCACCGCCGCCTGGCGCGGTACCAGATCGAAAAGCTTGCGCGCAGCCCCCATGAACAGATCACCCTCGATATCCTCGGGCAGGGTTTTCAGTGCCTGCAGGGTCGGGTGCATAAAGCGTTTCATCAGCGCCTTGCTGAGCCGTTCGACGGCTTCAAGGTCTTCAGGGCTCAGGTGCTTGAGGTAGCGTGCCTTTTCCAGTTCGTCGCGGCGCAGGCCGTCCATGCGCTCCTGCAGGCTGCGGATCAGAGGGACGGATTCGAGCGACTTCAGCCATGACAGGAAGGCCTGCGATTCTTCATCCAGCAGTGCGCGAGCCGCACGCGCCTCAACCTCGCGGTGTTCCTTGTTGCCCTGCACAACCTGCTGCAGGTCGTCGATGTCGTACAGGTAAACCCCGTCGATATCGTTGATGCGCGGGTCGATGTCGCGAGGTACGGCGATATCGACCAGAAACATCGGCTGGCCGCCGCGTTTGTCCATGGCTGCCTGCACAGGTTCCGGCAGTAGCACATAGGTGTTCGCGCCGGTGCTGGAGATCAGGATATCCGCGGCATCCAGATATTTATCGAGTTCGTCGAGGGTCAGGGCATGGCCGTCGAATTCGCGGGCCAGATTTCGGGCACGCTCCAGCGTGCGGTTGGCGACCAGAATGCGTTTCACGCCATGGCCCTGCAGATGACGGGCGGCCAGCTCGGCCATTTCACCGGCGCCGATCAGCATCACGGTCTTGTCGCTCAGGCTGCCGAAGATACGCTGTGCCAATTCCACGGCACAGGAGGAGATGTTCACCGACTGCTTGCCGATCTCGGTTTCCGTACGCGCGCGTTTGGCTGCCTGGAAGGTGGCCTGATACAGGCGATGCAGAATATGTCCGGCAGTTCCCGCAGTCAGTGCATGTTCATAAGCCGATTTCACCTGACCGAGGATCTGCGGCTCGCCGAGCACCAGCGAATCAAGCCCGGAGGCCACGCCGAACAGATGGTTGACCGCTGCCTCGGAGGTGTGGGAATAAAGGTGGTCGATGATCTCTGCCAGCGGCATGCCGCTGGCATCCGCAAACCACTGGTGCACCAGTGCGATACTGGCATCAGGGTCGTGCGTCACCAGTGTGAACTCGACGCGGTTGCAGGTGGACAGCACGGCTGCTTCGCGGATCGGCTTGTGACTGACCATGCGCTGCAGCAGGGCCGGAATGTCGGCCTCGTTGACGGCAGCACGCTCGCGCAGCTCCACCGGAGCCGTGCGATGATTCAGTCCAACATGACAGATGCGCATGGCGCGGCAGCCTAGCCCCTATCCCGCAAAGGGTATAGTCCGCCGTCTTCCTGCATTTCCAGCATGCAGGCTCGGGGTGTGCCGTTCGTATCGCAGGCGAACAGGATGGCTTCGATGCGCCCGAGGGTGTCGGTGTTGATGATCAGTTGCGGTAGTTCGGCTGTCTCACCGCCCGGCAGGATGCCTGCGGCGGCCATGCTGCGGGCTGTCTCGCCGGAGCTGTAGGCGGCAAGCAGATGCAGGCCTTGTGCATGCCATGCCCGGATCGCGGCGCGGATCTGCTCTGTGTCGTCATCGGGGCGCACAGCCAGTACACTTTCGACGCAATGCTCGCGACCGCCCAGCAGGCCGCGCACAGGTTCAGGGTTCTCATCAAGCGCCTGACGCAACAGTTGCTGCACGGCGTGGCGTCCGATAGAGAAGTTTCCGGATGGGGATGTCGGCTGGTTCATGCCCGAACGATGGTGACAAATGTGACACGGGTCAATGTTCAGGCGCGGTGTCTTGAGCACGATGGCGCGGTCGGAGCCCTTTGTTTATATGGGGCAGTGCCGTGAACCATGCCGGAAAGTTGACAAATCAGGGTGTGCTGTTTAGCAAGCATCCTGACGGGAAGTCGGCTTTGCAGATTGAGTATAGGGCGAAACCCAAGTTTGACCGAGGAGTGGTTTTGAATAACAGGCGTTTTTCATTGATGTTGGTGCCCGATCAGGGGCGTGTCCGCAGTGTGCGGATCAGTGCCGCATCCCTGATCGCATGCAGCATCACCCTGCTGTGTTTCCTCTCGCTCGGCATCTGGGGCGGCATGCAGATGTATCAGGCCGATCAGAAGCAGATGCAGATATCTTCCCTGCAGAATCAGATCCAGATGGCACAAAGCCGCTATGCCGAACAGGCAGGTGAACTGCAGTCGCGTATTGACGCGGACCGCAAGCAGATGGCTGTCTATGCCCGCGATGTGGGTGCCATTCAGGCCCGTCTTGCCCGTCTTGATGCACTTGGTTCCAAGCTGGTCGACAAGGCATCACTGGATAGCGCCGAGTTCAATTTCGGTCTGCAGCCGGCTTATGGTGGCCCGCGCCTGGCAACCTCCGATGTGGCGCTTGAAGGCCTTGATCTTTCCATCGATCGTCTGGATGCACGCCTTGCCGATCTTGATGTGCAGCTGGCAGCCGTGGATTACCTGATGGAGCAGAAGCGTGAGGAAAAGGCGGCACGTCCGCATGCATGGCCCAGCGAGCATGGCTGGTTGAGCTCTAATTACGGTGTTCGCGCCGATCCGTTCACCGGTGAGAGTGCACGTCATAACGGCGTGGATATCGCCAACCGCTTCGGTGCGCCGGTGCTGGCAGCCAGCCGCGGCATCGTCACCTTTGCTGGCGAAATGAAGGATTTCGGCTACATGGTCGAAGTTGATCACGGCTACGGCTATGTCACCCGCTACGGCCACCTGTCGTCGATCGCGGTGCATATTGGCGATGAAGTGACCGATGGTGAGGTTGTCGGTCGTGTCGGCTCCTCCGGTCGCTCAACCGGTCCGCATCTGCACTACGAAGTTCACCGTTTCGGCCAGCATATGAATCCCGGGAAGTTCCTTCCGCGCGGATAATTGTTCAGGCAGCGCTATAGCAGCTAACTGATTCTCTTGCGTATAATGATCAGGCGACGGTTTCCACCGTCGCCTGATTCATTTAACGGGCTGGTTTGGTATCTGCGGCGCGTGCCGCGGCAATCGCGGCGATATTGACGATATCGTCCACGCTGGCGCCGGTCTGCAGCACGTGCGCCTGCTTGGGCAGACCGAGCAGGATCGGGCCGATGGCCGTGCCGTTGCCCAGATCCCGCACCAGTTTGTAGGCGATATTGCCGGCCTGCATGGTCGGGAACACCAGTACGTTGGCAGTCTCCTTCAGGTGGTTGAACGGGTAGTGATCGAGCAGTTCCTGACGGATGGCTGTGTCGGCCTGCATCTCGCCGTCCACGACCAGTTCCGGATGCTCCTTGTGCAGGATGCGAACGGCATCGGCAACCTTGCGCGATTCACCGTGCGGTGCGCTGCCGAAGTTCGAGAACGACAGCATCGCCACGCGCGGCGAGAAGCCCAGCGAGGTGGCCGTCCTGGCTGCCAGCACGGCCAGTTCGGCCAGTTGAGACGCATCCATATCCACATTCACACTGGTATCGCAGAAAAAGAAGGCCTTCTTCTCCATGATCATCATGTACAGGCCGTAAACATGGTAATGCCTGCCGGATTCGTTGTGTCCGAGCACTTGCAATACCGGACGCAGCACCGTCGGGTAGTGGGCGGTACGGCCGGAGAGCATGCCGTCGGCAAAGCCCTGCTTGACCATCATGGCTGCCAGCACATTGGTGTCGTGCTTCAGGGCCAGTTCGGCATCCTGATGCAGCACGCCCTGCCGCTTGCGGTCGAAGTAGTAGGCATCCACGAGGCTGGCAAAACGCGAGCCCTCTTCTGACGGGTCGAGGATGTCGAACTTCTCGTCTTCCAGTCCGAGCTCACGGATATGCGTATCGATCACGGATTTGCGTCCGATGAGGATCGGTTTGGCGATACCCTGCTCCCGCATGATGGAGGCGGCGCGGATGACGGTATCGTCCTCGCCCTCGGGCAGGGCCATGGTCAGCGGGTTGGCGCGGGCCTTGTCCATGATCAGGCGCATGAACAGGCGGGAGTGATCCACGCGTGCCGCCAGTTGCTGCTTGTAGGCGGCCATATCGGCCAGCGGCTTCTGGGCCACGCCGGAGTCGGCAGCAGCCTTGGCCACGGCTGCCGGAACCACCTCGATCAGGCGCGGGTCGAAAGGCTTGGGCAGGATATATTCGGGGCCGAAGGACAGACGCTTGCTGCCGTAGGCCTTGAGTACCGTGTCCGGCACTTCCTGGCGGGCCAGTTCGGCCAGCGCTTTGACAGCGGCGATCTTCATTTCCTCGTTGAAGGTGGTGGCGCGGGCATCGAGTGCGCCGCGGAACAGGAAGGGGAAGCCCAGCACATTGTTCACCTGATTGGGATGATCCGAACGGCCGGTTGCCATGATCAGGTCCTTGCGCGTGGAAACGGCCAGATCGTAGGCGATCTCAGGATCGGGATTGGCCATGGCGAACACGATGGGTTTCTCCGCCATGGATTTCAGCATCTCCGGGGTGACCGAATTACCGGTGGACAGTCCGACGAACACATCGGCGCCGTTCATGGCGTCTTCCAGACTGCGCTCGGCACGGTCTGTGGCAAAGTAGGCCTTGTGCGACGGCATATCTTCGTCGCGGTCCTTGTGGATCACGCCCTTGCGATCGAGGAACAGGATGTTGTCGTGCGTCGCGCCCATCTCCTCCAGCAGCTTCATGCAGGCAAAGCCGGCGGCACCTGCGCCGAGACAGACGATCTTCACATCCTCGATCTTTTTGTTCTGCAGCAACAGGGCGTTGACCATGCCGGCGGCGAGAATCACGGCAGTGCCGTGCTGATCGTCATGCAGCACGGGAATCTTCATGCGCTTCTTCAGTTCCTGCTCGATGATGAAGCATTCCGGGGCGCGGATGTCCTCCAGATTGATGCCGCCGAAGGTGGGCTCCAGCCGGGCTACTGTCTCCACGAAGGCCATCGGATCCAACTCGTCGATCTCCAGATCGAACACATCGATATCGGCAAAGCGTTTGAACAGCACGCCCTTGCCTTCCATCACCGGCTTGCCGGCCAATGCGCCGATATTGCCGAGGCCGAGAACCGCCGTGCCGTTGGTGATCACGCCGACCAGATTGCCGCGCGAGGTGTACTCGTAGGACAGTTCCGGATGCGCCTCGATCTCAAGACAGGGCACGGCCACGCCCGGGGTATAGGCCAGCGACAGGTCGCGCTGCGTGATGCAGGGCTTGGTCGATTTGATGCTGATCTTTCCCGGCGTGGGCTCGCTGTGGTAGCGAAGCGCGTCCTCGCGCAACTTATCCTTGGGCATGGTTCTCTCCGGTGGTTGGGGTGGTCTTTACAATGCAAGAATGACACGCATCCTACTCCGTATGAATGCCTTTGAGCAGGGGTCAGCATGAGGTGGCTTGTATGAAAGTCGGTATCGCCGGAGCCGGAGCCGTCGGTTGCCATTACGGAAGCCTGTTGCAGCAGGCGGGAAACGAAGTGCGCTTTCTGGCGCGCGGCGCACATCTGGCCGCGCTGCGCAGCGACGGGCTGCTGCATGTATCCAACGGTACGGAAACGCGTCTGGCAGTTCAGGCCTCTGATAAACCCGCCCTGCTGGCCGATGCCGATGCACTGCTGCTGACCGGCAAGATGACGGACTTTCCCGACCTGCTGGCAACACTTGCCACGCATATCCGGGACGATGCCCTGCTGCTCACCCTGCAGAACGGCGTGGCGGCCCCCGATCTGACCAGCACGGCCTTTCCCGAACATGCCGTTGCTGCCGGCACGGCCTTTATCGGTGCGCGCATCGAGCGCCCCGGTGTGGTGGTGCATTCGGCGGCCGGAGGCATCCGTATGGGGTACTGGCAGGCCGGTCCCGGAGAACGATATTTCCAGCCCCTGCTCTCAGCCCTGCATGATGCCGGGGTGCCGGTGCGTGAAGAAGCGGATCCGAAGCTGATGCTGTGGCGCAAGCTGCTGTGGAATGTCGGTTTCAACCCGATCACCGCCATCACCCGGTGTTTCGCCCGCGATATGGCCGCTGAGGCGGCCACGCTTCAACTGGTGACGGGTGCGATGCGGGAGGCTGTGGCCGTGGCACAGGCGGCGGGGGTGGCGATGGATGAAGAGGATATTGCCAAGCATGTGCAGGTCACGCTGCAGATGGGGCCGGTGAAAACCAGCATGTGGCAGGATGTCGAGCACGGGCGACCGACGGAGATCGATTTTCTCAACGGCTTTGTCGTGCGGCAGGGGGAATCGCTTGGCGTACCGACACCGGTGAACTCGATGCTCAGCGCGCTGGTGCATGCCATCGAGGGCGGGCGATGACGGGTATTCCCGCATGATTCGTTTCGGGATGCGCGCGGGGCATGGTATAAACCGCCTATGAAAACATTCTCCCAATGGCGCCCGCATCCGTGGCACGGCCTGCAAAGCGGTAGCCAGCCGCCACGCAGCGTGCAGGCCTATATCGAAATCAGTCCGTTCGACATGGTCAAGTTCGAGGTTGACAAGCCTTCCGGTTATCTGCGCGTGGACCGCTCGGTGCGCTCATCCTCGCAGCACCCGACCCTGTACGGCTTCATCCCGCGCACCCTGTGCGGCGAGCGGGTCGGCGCGCTGATGCCGGATGCCAGACGTGGCGACGGCGATCCGCTGGATATCTGTGTGATCAGCGAGCGACCGATCTCGCGCGTCGAGATTCTGGTCAATGCGCGCGTGGTCGGTGGCCTGCCGATGTGCGACCACGATGAGGCGGACGACAAGATCATCGCAGTCATCGAGGATGACCCGTTGTGGGCGAAGGTATCGGACATCTCCGAGCTTCCGCCGGCCATCATCGACCGGCTGATGCATTATTTCCTGACCTACAAATACGAGCCGGACAAACACAATAACGTTTCCATCGGTCAGCCCTATGGCTACGAGCATGCCGCGACCGTGATCCGGGCGGCGATTGACGATTACCGGGACGAGTTCGGAGTGCCGCCGGGCTGAACTTCGGCAGATCGTTTGTTGACCGGGCTTTCCCCCTCTGTTAGAAAGCGCCGCCCCGCAGCCGGGTGAAACGCGGCACGGGGTCATACGCAGGAAAAATGGGCGATTAGCTCAGCGGGAGAGCACTGCCTTCACACGGCAGGGGTCGCTGGTTCAATCCCAGCATCGCCCACCATTTTTCCAATCCGGGCTTGTTTGCAGCAAGTCTGAACAATCGGAAGATTCAACAGCAACACCGCCACCGCGCGGTGTTTTTTCTTTTCCGGGTTACAGTGCCATGCCGCAGGCGTGTCCAGAGGACCAGGCCCACTGGAAGTTGAAGCCGCCGAGATGCCCGGTGACATCCACCACCTCACCGATGAAATACAGGCCGGGGACGCTTTTCACCTGCATATCTTTGGAGGACAAGGCAGCTGTATCCACGCCGCCCAGCGTGACCTCCGCGGTGCGGTAGCCTTCGGTTGCTGCGGGCTTGAGCTGCCAACCATGCAGCTGTTGCGCGACCAACTCGCGTTCTGCGGCGCTGATTTTTTCCATCTTTTTATCATGAATCAGGCTGCTATCGCAAAGCAGGCGCACCAGACGTCTGGGCAGCCAGTGCGACAGGATGGTGGAAAGCTGGGCCTGCGGGTGCACGTTCTGCGCGTCGCCCAGTTCGGTTGCGATGTCGCGCCCCGGCAGCAGGTCCACACTGATGGCATCACCCGGCTGCCAGTAGGATGATATCTGCAGGATGGACGGGCCGGAGAGGCCGCGATGCGTGAACAGCATGGCCCCGGTGAAGGCCGTTCCCCGGCAGCTTACCGTCACATCAAGCGCAATACCGGCAAGCGCCTTGATGCTATCCACATCCGCACCGGTGAAGGTGAAGGGCACAAGGCCTGCGCGTGGCGGCACGATCGGTAAGTCGAACTTCTCGGCCAGTTTCAGGCCGAACGGGGATGCGCCGATCTTGGGCAGCGACAGCCCGCCTGTGGCCAGCACAAGTTGCCGGCAATGGTATTCACCGTGATTGGTGGACAGGGAGAATCCATCCTCTGTTCTCGAAACCGATGCTACTTCAGTTTTCATGCGCAGCGTCACGCCGGCCTCACTGCAGGCATCGAGCAGCATATCGACGATGTCGCGGGCCGAATCGTCGCAGAACAACTGGCCGTGGCTGCGTTCGTGGTAGGCGATACCGCGTGCCTCGACCATGGCGATGAAATCCGTAGCCGTGAAGCGCGACAGAGCGGATTTACAGAAATGCGGGTTGTGGCTCAGGTAGTTGTCATGGCTGGCGTAGAGGTTGGTGAAATTGCAGCGGCTGCCGCCTGAGATCAGGATCTTCTTGCCTGGCTTCTCGGCATGATCGAGCACCAGAACACTGCGGCTACGGCGACCCGCCACGGAGGCGCACATCAGGCCGGCCGCGCCGGCGCCGATGATGATGGCATCCCAGGATTGATGTTCGGACATCGGGGAATTGTGTCAGGGAAACGAATGGCAGCAAGAAAAACCCACGGGAAGGTCGGCTCCCCGTGGGTCATGGCGTCAAAACACCGTATCGTTACTTGCTGTGCGTATGCACATCCATCTGCGGGTAGGGGATGGTGATGCCGGCATCGTCGAAGGCCAGTTTGATCTTTTCGTTCAGATCGAAGCGCACGGCCCAGTAATCCGGGGTTGCGGCCCAGGGACGGACATTGAAGTTCACGCTGGACTCGGCCAGTTCTCCGACTGCAACCAGCGGGGCCGGCTCTTTGAGGATGCGTTCGTCGGCATCGATGACGGACTGGATGATCTCCTTGGCCTTGCGCAAATCGTCGTCGTAGCTGATGCCGAACACCATGTCGATGCGGCGGGTGGGGCGTGCCGAATTGTTGGTGATGTTGCCGCCGTAGATCGCGCCGTTCGGAACGATGATTTCACGGTTGTCTCCGGTTTTCATACGCGTGCTGAAAATGCCGATTTCCTCAACCTCACCGATGGTGCCGGCGGCTTCGATGCCGTCACCGACTTTGAACGGGCGGAAGATGATCAGCAGAACGCCGGCGGCGAAATTCTGCAACGAACCCTGCAGGGCCAGGCCGACTGCCAGGCCGGCGGCGCCGATCAGTGCGATAAACGAGGTGGTATCCACGCCCAGTTGATCGAGAGAGGCGATGATGACAAAAAGCAGCAGGATGGCATTGGCGATGGAGGTGACAAAACCGACCAGAATGGGATCCACGCCGGTCTTTCTCATCAGTCGGGAAATCAGACTGACCAGCATGCGGACGACCCAGCGACCGATGATGAAGATGGCCAGCGCCATCACGATATTGATGCCCCAGGGCAGGGCGTAGTCGTTGAGCAGGTTTTGCAGATTCAGGTTTTCAGGCATACAGGTCTCCTTATGTGTGCCGCATGTTTGCAGAAGCATGCGGCTCAGTCAGGTGAAAATTATCACGCGCGCCTATCCGGTCGGGTTATCGATTCCGGCAGGGACATACAGGCGCCCGCCTTCTTCGCGTAGCGGGAGCACACTCAGGCCGCGCGGGCAGGGGCCGGCAAGGCAGGCGCCGCTGCCGGGGGCGAACAGCGCGCCATGCGTCTGGCAGACGAGCAACTCCCCGTCTTCCGAAAAGAAGCGCTCGGGCACCCAGTCCAGTGGACTGCCGTTGTGCGGGCAGCGGTTGATATAGGCGAACAGTCCGGAATGGAAGCGGACCACAAAGCCTTCGTCGCACGCACCCGCCACGCTTAATGGAAAGCGGTTGGCGCATCCTTCATCCGGGGCTTCAATCGTCTGCCAGTCGGTCACGGTCATGCGCTGTATTGCAGGCGAGAAAGCCTGCAAGTGCAAGAAGGTTGTGGGGAAGCCCCTGAATGAAGACGGCCGCCCGTCGGCGGCCGTCGGCAGCTCTGGAGAACTGCCTGTGTTCCCTTATGTAGATGTGCGCATGCTGTTTGTCAATGCAACCGGCGGACAGTCCAGTGCCTTGCGGTAGGCCTCGGCAGCACCCTGCCAGTCGCTGCTTTCCGAGCGCCACTGCCCCAGCATCTGCCATGCCTGTGGCGATGTCTGGCCGACAAGCAGGTGTTCCATATGCTCGTTTGCCAGACCTGACAGGCCCGCCAGATGCGCCAGACCGGCACGCAGCAGGGCAAGGGCGGGTGTCATATCGGCAGCATCGCGCCTTTCCATGCGCCGGTAGCTCTTCATGGCATCCTCATGCATCAGCGGCAGCAGTTCGACGGCGACAACGGGATCGTTGTGCTTTTCAATATGCGCCAGCCATATCTTGCGGCATGCGGTTGCATCTCCGGCATCGATCAGGGCGCGGCCCAGCGCAAGCACCACATCATGCGATTCTACCTGCAGGCGATGCGCCTTGCGCAAATATGCCAATCTGGATTCCCTGCCTTCTGTTTCCGCGCCGGTAGCCGCTGCCAGCTGCATATAAGCGGTGGCGAGCTTGGGAGTGGCGCGTGAAGCGGAGTTGCCGCCGCGCTGCCAGGTTTCCTCCAGCATGCTGACCAGTGCCTTCCAGTCACCTGTTTCGCGCAGCAATCTGGCCTTGCGCTCCAGAGCCAGCGGGGCACCCGGATGGACCTCCAGCCAGGCGTCCAGATGCTTACCGCGTACCGCGGGATCAGGCTTTCGTGCGGCAACCGGATCAGTGGCGATGCGGGCGGACAAGGCAACAAGCAGAGGGTCGTCGCCTTCAGCAGGCAGCGGGATATCGGTCGGCGCCAGCGGGAGACGGTCGAGCAGGCTATCGGCCCAGGCGGGAAGAAAGCCGCGACTTTTGCGGAAACTTTTCCGGCCGCGTTCACCGCGCATATCCACCCATTCGCACAGGCCATCATGCAGATGTGATTCGCGGCGTTTCTTGCGGCCGTTTCTCAGTACATGCAACAGCTGCCCGGGGCCTGCCAGAATCGCGAGCAGGATGCGGCGCAGCAGCCAGTACACAGCAAGCACCAGCAGTAGAGCCAGAATGAAAGGCCCCTGACGGGACTCGAAGACCCAGCCGAATGCATGGATACTCAGGGTTTCGTCGGCGACTTCGGGGAACAGCGCGAACAGCACCGCAAGCCCCATGGCAAAGGCGAGAACGATAAAGGTGCGCATCAGAGGGTCTCCCTCCACTCGCTGGCCAGCCTGCGAGAGGCATCAATATCCATCATGATCTCGCCAAGTGATTCGGGCAGGCCGGTGTCGGTAAGCCCGCCGGACTGGTCGTGAAGTGCGCCGAGCAGCTGGCGCCAGGTCTTGGGATCCGGCCAGTCCTCAATATCCAGCGCATGCGCCGTGTTCAGTAACAACTGACGCAGGTTGTTCTGATCCTGTTCCCGCGAACTGGCCGCCGGTCGCAGATGGAAGGTGCCAGCCAGCCAGGCAAAATAGGCGTTTCCGGGTTTGGGGATGATGTCCGTCTGTGAAGTCTCGGGAATGCCGTCAGCCAGCTGTTTGAGCGTCTTGCTCACGGTTCGGAGTTGATCCCTGTCCCGGTCGAGCAGGGCTGCCATACGGGCAGCCTTGTCTTTCCATGCCGCATCCAGCCTCGGGCGCGAGGCGAGATAGGCCCACATGCCGGCGCGCTGGCTAAGTCGCGTATCGGGGTTGATCAGCAGGCCCATCCACACATGCAACTCGATGGTTTGCGGACCTCTGGCTTGTTGCAGGAGTTGATCGCGCTCAGCTTGTATGCCGGTCAATTCGGCCTGCAGGCGATCGATTTCCTGTTGCAGGGAAGCGGTCGCATCCATCGCGGGTGCAGCTTCGCTGGCGATGTCTGCAGTGGCTTCAATGTTGGTTGTTTCTGCAGGCGTCTCGGCTGTCACGGGCTGAACATCGGCCTCGGGGGCGGGATACTCGGAAGGGGCCTCAGACACCATGCTTTCAGCGGGCGGGACGGTTGGCTGAGTCTGCTGTGTCGCATGCGGGGCAGGTTTGCCCGGGTTGATAAGCTGCATCGCCTGCTGACGCAACTCCGGCGGTGAATAGACCCACAGGACCGGCAGACCGATGAAGATAAGCAGCAGAAACAGCCACGGGCCGATGCGGTGCTTTTTTGCAGCTGCGCCAGAGGATTTACTGTCGCTCTGGCCGGGCTGGATCTCATCCAGCTCCGCGTTGCTTACGGAAGCCGATTTAATGTCCTTGTCCTGAATCTCTTCCGGCTTGTTATCAGCCATGATTCAGCCAGCGGGCGATATCCATCGCGTGATAGGTGAGGATCATATCCGCTCCTGCGCGTTTGAATCCCAGCATGGTTTCCAGCACCACGCGGCGCTCGTCGATCCAGCCTTTTTCGGCAGCGGCCTTGATCATGGCGTATTCGCCGGAGACGTTGTACACGGCCATCGGCACATCGGTGGCCTGCTTCACGGCGGCGATGATGTCCATATAGGCCAGCGCGGGTTTGACCATCAGGATGTCCGCGCCCTCGGCGATATCCAGCATGGCTTCCTTGATGGCCTCGCGGGCATTGGCCGGGTCCATCTGGTAGCCGGAGCGGTCGCCGAAGGATGGTGCGGAATCGGCTGCATCGCGGAACGGGCCGAAATAGGCCGAGGCGTATTTCACCGCATACGACATCACCGGGGTGTTGGGAAAGCCGCTCTCATCCAGCGCCGAACGGATGGCACCGATCATGCCGTCCATCATGCCCGACGGGGCGATCATATCCACGCCGGCGCGGGCATAGGAGACGACCTCCTTCTGCAGGTTCTCCAGTGTGGCGTCGTTGTCCACATGCTCGCCATGCAGCACACCGCAATGCCCGTGGTCGGTGTATTCGCAGAAGCAGGAGTCGGCGATCACGCAGGTTTCCGGCGAGGCGTCCTTGGCCTCGCGCACGGCACGTTGCACGATGCCGTCGTCATTCCATGCCTCGGTGCCGATGGCATCCTTGTAGGCCGGGATACCGAAAAAGATCACGCCTGGGATGCCGGAGGCTGCAGCAGCCTTCACGGCCTTGCCGACATGCGACAGCGGCAGGCGGGATACTCCGGGCATGCTGGCGATGGGGCGCGGTTCACTGAGGGTCTCATCAACGAACAGCGGGTAGATCAAATCGTCTGTCGAGAGCGAGGTCTCGCGCACCATGCGACGCAGCGTCGGGGTGCTGCGCAGGCGGCGCGGGCGGATGGTCAGGTCGGGCAGACTCATGGGCGGTGTTCCTCCACAGCGGATCGGGATACGGTAAAATATTCAGCCAGTGCATCCAGCATAGCAGCAAAACTAGCCTGTTTTGCCACAGCCTGCACGCTCAATCCTTCAGTCTCAGCCGCAGCGGCCACCTGCGGGCTGATCACGGCCACGGCCGGCCTGTCTGCCAGTTGTGTGTCTCCGATGCGCCGGAGGTAATGTTGTGCGGTACGGGAACTGCCGAGCAGTACGGCATCCACCTCACCCTGTCGCAGGGCGCATAGCACCGCGATCGGATTATCCTCAGGGCA
This sequence comes from Zetaproteobacteria bacterium CG06_land_8_20_14_3_00_59_53, assembly GCA_002779605.1. Classification (GTDB taxonomy): domain Bacteria; phylum Pseudomonadota; class Zetaproteobacteria; order Mariprofundales; family Mariprofundaceae; genus UBA1543. Next base: position 19,629 of record PEWE01000024.1, read on the forward strand.
GACTGTGCGATAGGCGTGCACCAGTCGGACCTCCACATCCTGCTGTCGCAGGGCATCCTGCAACACATCCCGTCCCTCTTCGGCACGCAGGAAGCAGATGCTGGCCGGCAAGCCGTGTTCCATGAAGCCCTGTATCAAGCCGTCTTGCGAGGTCTCATCGGCTACCCATGCAGCCTGAATGCCGTGGCCGCACAGCGCATCGGCTGTATGCGGGCCTACCACAATCACCTGATGCCGGCTGAACAGGGGGATGAAATCCTCGCCCAGGGCCTGCGCGGCGCAATGCACACCGTTGGTGCTGCTCATGATGATGGATGTGCCTGCCGGAAGATCACGAAGTGCGTCGCGGATATTGTCCGGGAGGCATTGTACGGCCAGACAGGGGAAGGGCAGCGGCACGCCGCCGCGCTGTTCGATCAGTCGGGCAACGGCCTCGAATTGCTCCGCTGCACGCGTTACCAGAATGCGTTTGCCCGCAAGTGTATTCACATCCGGCAGTATGCATCAGGCGTTTGTTTACCGCCAATGGCGGGATATCAGTCACATTTGCGATACAGATTCCTGTTATCTTGATTTGCAGGGTCTGGCATGTAATATGAATGGGTTTTGACAGGCAGGATAATGACATGGATGAGATGAACCAATCAATGAAGCAGGCCGAACGTATTCTGAAGAACACCTTCGGATATACTGCGTTCCGCTCCGTACAGAGGGATGTCGTCGAGGCGATCCTGGGTGGTGGCGATGCGTTCGTGCTGATGCCGACCGGTGGCGGCAAGTCGATGTGCTACCAGATCCCGTCCATCGTACGCAAGGGAACGGGCATCATCGTTTCCCCGCTGATCTCGCTGATGAAGGATCAGGTGGATGCACTGGTGCGCTGTGGAGTGGATGCCGCCTATTACAATTCGTCGCTGAAGGTTGCCGAGGCAGCCGATGTGCTGGAGCGTCTCAAGGCCGGCCGGCTCGACCTGCTGTATGTCGCACCCGAACGCCTGCTTTCCGCCACCTTCACCAAGATCCTGCATGATATCGATTTGGCGCTGTTCGCCATTGATGAGGCGCATTGTGTGTCGCAGTGGGGGCATGATTTCCGTCCGGAATATGAAAAACTCGGCAGGCTGCGTGAGGAATTTCCCGGCGTGCCGATCCTCGCCCTGACCGCTACGGCCGATGAACATACCCGCAAGGATATCCTGCAATGCCTGCGCATCGAGGCGGCCAACCAGTTTGTTTCCAGTTTCGACCGACCGAATATCCGCTATCTGGTGGCCGAGAAGCGCAAGCCGATGCGCCAGTTGATCGATTTTCTCGACGACTGGAAAGGCGAGTCGGGCATCATCTACTGCATGTCCCGCAAACGCGTCGAAGAGGTGGCGGTGCACCTGCAGCGCCAGGGTATCCGTGCTGCGGCCTACCATGCCGGCATGCCTGGTCGAAGGCGCGATCAGGTGCAGGACGATTTCCTGCATGACCGTATCCGTGTGATTGTGGCCACCATCGCTTTCGGTATGGGTGTGGATAAGCCGAACGTGCGCTACGTGGTGCATCACGATATACCGAAGAGTGTGGAGAGCTATTATCAGGAAACCGGCCGCGCCGGCCGCGACGGGATGGAATCCGAGGCCCTGCTGCTGTACAGCTCCGGCGACGTGAATCTGGTTCGCCGCCTGATCGACAATGTGGAAAGCAAGGAACAGAAGCGCATCGAGATCCACAAACTGAACAGCATGATCGGCTTTTCCGAGGCCCTGACCTGCCGCCGCCGTGTGCTGCTCGGCTACTTCGGCGAGCAGTTGAAACAGCCCTGCGGTAATTGCGACATCTGCCTCGATCCGCCGGAAACCTACGACGCTATCAAGCCGGCCCTGCTGGCCATCGAGTGCATCCGCGAGTTGGAAGAGAACTACAGCAAGGGCTATGTGATCGATGTGCTGCGCGGCTCGAATGCGGCGCGCATCATCGAGCGCGGGCATGACAAGCTGAAGAGTTACGGCGCCGGAACCGATATGACTGCTGATGAATGGACCTCCATTCTGCGCCAGCTGGTGCATCAGGGATACTGCAATCCGGATATCAGCCATCGCTCGGCTTTGAAACTGACCGATGAGGTTGCCAAGCTGGAGAAGCGCAATCATCTGATGCTGGCGCATTTCCATCAGGGTGTGCATCGCGGTCTGAAGCGGCCTGCGGTGAATCGCGCCGATCCGGTGTTTGTCGAGCTATCCGATCTGCGCCGCGAGATGGCCGAAAAGGAAGGCGTTGCACCGCATGTGCTGATGAATGACGCCACGCTGGCCGAGATGAGCAAGCAGCGTCCGCAGTCGCTCGACGATCTGTCGGCCATCGATGGCATGGGTCAGAAAAAGGTGCAGACCTACGGTGATTCGTTTCTCAAGCTGCTATTGCAACATGGTGCTGTGGATGAGGCCGGGCAGGCCGCTGCTGCGGCCGCCGAAAAGACCCAGAAGCTGCGTGTTTCCGGCCCGCCGCCCAACGATGCGCAGATGTTCACCTGGCAGCTCTACAAGGGTGGCGAAGATCGTGAAGGCATAGCCGCACAGCAGGGTATCAGCGACGAAACCGTGCTCAAACATTTCGTCGCGCTGGTCAAAGCCGGTTATGACATCAATGTGCGCGAGGTGCTGGGCGAAGAGTTCGACGAGGTGACTGCTGCAGTGGAAGCGGCAGATGAATACACCTCGCTGTCCGACATCAAGCGCAGCATGGATACGCCGGTGAGCAATGAAACATTCCGCTTGGTGCTGGCCTGGCGCGAAGCAGCCGGTATCACTTAACGCCGCGCCCCGAATGCCGCCATCCGGCGTTGCGATTCGGTCACCGCAGATAGCAAACTCCCTCATCGCGCCTTGGCTGGCGACATTCGTGACTGCGGCTCTTTCTTTGCACTCCGCAGGGTGTTTTATCAGGAGATTTATTTAAGCCAGTTGTCGAGTTCGTTGCGTTTTTCGAGCGCGTACAGGCCGTCGCAGCCGCCGAGCACGTGGCGGTCGTTGATGAAGATCTGCGGTACGGTGCGTGCGCCTTCGCTGCGTTCGAGCATCTCTTCGCGGCGGGCGGGATCTGTCTCGATGTTGTATTCGGTGAATTCCAGCCCCTTCTTCTGCAACAGGGCCTTGGCCCGCACGCAATAGGGGCACCAGGAACTCGAATAGATTTCTATCTTCGGCATGTTGTCTCCTCGTTAATCCCGGCCTGCCAGCCGGGTCAGTGAAAATGCGCCGGCTGTGATGCCGGCGCGACGCAGCGTGCGGCATGCGTAGTGCATCGTAGCGCCCGTGGTCATGATGTCATCCACCACCCAGACCTGTATGCCGTCGCCCTGCTGTATCGCAGGCAGGTGGTCGCTGTCCACGCTGAAAGCCTTACATAGATTCTTCCAGCGTGCCCGCCCGTTCAGGCTGGATTGACGTTGCTGTTCGCCTGTGCGGCGCAGTAACTGCCAGTCGAATGCGGCACCTGTCCGGTTGGAAATGGCGCGACAAAGGTCTGCGGCGTGATGCCGGCCTGCATGGCGCATGCGGGAGAGTGGCATGGGCACCGGTAGCAGCAGGCTTTGCGGGTCGAAGATATTGTTCAGGCGGGGGGTAGCACGATCCAGCAGCCAGAGTACACCGGCATCGCTGCCTTGCAGCTTCCAGTCGAGGATGGCGTTACGCACTGGTCCATCACGGTATAGATAAAGGCTATGGGTGACACTTTGCGGTGGTGGGCGGCGCAGGCAGGAGCCGCACGGGCCGGGGCTCAGATGTTCGGGCATCACACGCCCGCAGTGCATGCAGTGGTGATGCGGCCAGATACGGATATCGGCAGCACAGCTGTCGCAGATGCTGCTGTCTGTCGCAAGCGGCGTGCGGCAGAACACACAGGCCGGCGGGAACAGCAGATTCCTGCAGTGGTTAACGCAAGCCGAAAGTGTTGTTGACAGAGCCCCCATGCAACCCAGCATGCCTGACATGCCCGATAGTCGCAATTGGTTCACCCCGCCCCCCGAGGTTCGTCGTCGCCGCTTCAACAGCGGTGTGCGTCATGGCATGCACATCGCCATGCAGGGCAGGGATTTATTGAACTTCGCGGGCAATGATTATCTGGGTCTTAGCGTTCATCCGGCAGTGACGGCCGCGGCACGTCAGGCGCTTGAAAAGTCCGGCACCGGTAGTGGTGCATCGCGTCTGGTCAGTGGTGACGATCCGCTGATGCATGTATTGGAATGCGGGCTGGCGGAATGGAAAGGCTTTGAAGCCTGCCTGCTGGCAGGTTCCGGCATGCTGGCCAATCTCGGCCTGTTGCAGGCCCTTGCGGGTCGCCATACCGCCCTGTTCTGCGATAAGCTGAATCACGCCTCGCTGGTGGACGGTGCGCGTCTTTCCGGCGGCAGGGTGAAGCGTTATGCGCATCTCGATACAGGGCAGTTGCAGCTGATGTTGCAGGATACCGGAGAAGCACGTCGCATCATCGTTTCCGACGGCGTATTCAGCATGGACGGCGATTGCGCCGATATATCCGGCCTGATCGGGTTGGCGGAGCGGCATGATGCGCTGCTGCTGCTCGATGATGCGCATGGATTCGGTGTGCTGGGAGAATGCGGGCGCGGGCTGAGCTCGTCCGCCGGGGTGGCAGGGCATGCACGGCTGATCGAGGTCGGCACATGCGGCAAGGCGCTGGGTTCTTACGGCGCATTCATCCTCGGCACGCATGAAGTGATCGAAGGACTGCGCCAGAGCCTGCGCACCATGACCTATTCGACAGCGCTGCCGCCTGCCGTTATCGCGGCCAGCCTTGCCGCGCTGAATGTCATCCGGCAGGGCGATGTGGTGCATGCGCTGCATGCCAATATCGAGCTGTTCCGCGGACTGGCTGCGCAGCAGGACCTGCAACTGATGCCCTCGATCACGCCGATTCAACCTCTGCTGCTGGGTGCCGAGTCTGTTGCGCTCGATGCTTCCGCTGCACTTAAATGTGCGGGCTTTTTCGTGCCGGCCATCCGTCCGCCGACGGTCCCGGAAGGGACATCACGCTTGCGCATCACGCTGTCGGCGGCGCATGGAGCGGGCGACATCGAGGCGCTGGTGGATGCGCTGTGCGATATGCAGAGGGGTATTCCGGAATGAGCAGGCCTGCGCTGGTGTTCGTGCACGGCTGGGCGCAGTCAGCAAAGACCTGGCATGCGCAGGTGGCGCATTTCGCGCCACATTTTGCTGTGCATACGCCGAATCTTCCCGGTCACGGCGGTGCCCCGGATATGCCGCTGGAAACATGGCAGGATGCGCTGCTCTCAGCCCTGCCGGACGGGCCGGTGATGCTTATCGGCTGGTCGCTGGGCGGCATGCTCGGCCTGCAACTGGCCACACACCATCCCGAACGACTGACCGGTCTGGTGCTGCTTTCCAGCACCCCGTGTTTCCGGCAGCAGGCGGACTGGCAGCACGGCTGCGAGGATGCGGTGTTCGAGCGCTTCGCAGAGGCGCTGGCCACGGATGCACCGCGTCTGCTGGATCGTTTCTTTGCACTGATGATGCAGGGCGATGAGCTGTCGCGCCGGCAGTATGTGGATATTGCGCGGCATGCGGTGGATAAGCGTCACCCCGCCTCGCCGGCAGGATTGCAAGACGGCTTGCGGCTGCTGGACGAGCTGGATTTGCGTGCATCGCTTGCTGCTGTCCGCGTCCCGACGCTGATCGTGCACGGCGAGCATGATGCCGTGACGCCGGTAGGCGCGGCGCGCTTTATGGACGGGGCGATACCGGATGGGGACTTGAAGGTTCTGCCGTCCGGGCATGCGCTGCACCTGTGCCATGCGCAGGCCTTGAATGAACTTCTGGAGGAATGGTGTCTGAGCAACATATCAACACACGACAGGTAGGGCGCTCCTTCGGGCGCTCCGCCGGAACCTACGATGCACATGCCGTGTTGCAGCGCGAGGTGGGCGACCGGCTGATCGCGCATCTTGAATTCAGCAAGATCGCGCCCACCCGCATGCTGGATATCGGTTGCGGCACAGGCTATATCACCCGCCTGCTGCACAAGCACTTCCCCAAGGCAGGTCTGACCGCCATTGATATCGCACCCGGTATGCTGCTCTCGGCACGCGCCGCACAGCCGCGCCGCATGCCCTGGGTGGGGCGCACCAGCTATGCATGCTGTGATGCCGTCCGCCTGCCGTTCTCTGATGGTTCTTTCGATCTGGTGGCCTCGAATCTGGCCATGCAGTGGGTGCGCGAGCCTGAGAAGATGCTCTCCGAGATGCGCCGCGTGCTGGCACCGGGCGGGCTGATGCTGCTCTCCACCTTCGGGCGGCGAACGCTGGGCGAATTGCGCCAGTCGCTGGCTGGCTTCTCGCATGAATATGCAGGATTGGTGCTGCCTTTCCCCGATGTCACCAGTCTGGGCGATGCCCTGATGAAGATGCCCATCGAGGTGCCTGTGACCGATACGGATTTGTTCACCCTCACCTATCCCGACCCGATGGCGCTGATCCGCGAGCTCAAAGGTCTGGGGGCTTCGTCCAGTGCCATCAAAAACCGCCCGACCGGCCTGTATGGCCGTCGCCTGCTGCGCCATATCGAGGCCGACTACGCCGCCAATCATCGTGATGAGGACGGGCGCATCCGTGCCACCTTCGAGGTGCTGTATGCGCAGGCCTGGTATGCCGATGGGTCGCGTCAGTACGACGATGTGATACCGATCCGTATGGAGAATCAGCTTGGGCTGTAGTGTATTTATCACCGCCACCGATACCGATGCGGGCAAGAGCTATCTCACCGCATCACTGAGCCGTGCGCTGCTGGCCAGGGGTGTGGATGCCTTTGCCCTGAAGCCCGTCAGTTGCGGCTATGAAGCCGGGGAAATGAACCCGGACATTGCCAGCCTGCTGGATGCGCAGGACATGGGTTCCGGGCTGGCGGACGAGATCAATCTTTATCATTTCGAAGCGTATGCAGCGCCCATGTTTGCTGCTCAGGCCGAGGGCGAGTCGGTTGATGTCGAAGAGCTCGCTGATTGGTGCGACAGGCGCTCGCAGCAGCATGACCTGACTCTGATCGAAGGGGTTGGTGGCTTGATGGTTCCTCTGGCTGAAGGTGTATTGGTGTCCGACTGGTTGCAGCTCATGCCGCACGCCAAGGTGCTGCTGGTGGTGCGTGCACGATTGGGCGGCATCAATCAGGCCCTGCTCAGTATCGATAAACTGCAGCGCATGGGCAGAGGTCCGGATTGGGTGGTGGTCAATGCTGCTGATGAGCATGGTGGTGTGTGGCTTGCCGACCACTGCGCGGCGATTGCGCCTTATCTGGGAAGCGAAACCTGCCTGTATGAAATGCCATGGTTGCCCGGGCAGGATGATGCCGAGGCTTTCCTGAGCGAGAGCGAGTTATTCGCAGTGCTTGAAGCAATGGTATTGTGAATGCATGCTCCGCTTTCCGGGACGGGGGTTTCATGCGGGCATTGATAGTTGAAGACGACGAGGTTGTGCAGGGCGTACTTTCTGCCTATCTGACGCACTACGCCACCGATCTCGATGAACAGATAGACATCCAGCAGGCATCGAGCGCATCCAAGGCTCTCTCTATACTCAGCATGCGCACGGATCTGTTCGATGTGGTATTCCTCGATGTGCGCATGCCGCAAATAAGTGGCGACGAGATTTACAGCCAGCTGATGCAGATTCGCCCCAGGATGCTCGGTCGCATCATTTTCATCACCGGCTACCGCGACGATCTGACCGCCCGCTTTCCCGGCCTTGACCTGAACATCCTCGACAAACCCTTCCGCTACGTGCAACTCATCGAAGCCATGGCCGCCATTGCTTAACCATAAGGATTATTTGAACTGTTTGCGGAGGACATGACTGATGTTTTTGCTTGCGGGGTTTTCGGATACTATGCGCCGCATTGAGATTGCAGGCTAAAAAAGATCATCCCCATGGAGCTCCAATGACCATTCGCACCCGTTTCGCCCCTTCGCCGACAGGCATGCTGCATATCGGTGGTGCGCGCACCGCGCTGTTTTCCTGGCTTTATGCCCGCCATCTGGGCGGTGAATTCGTGCTGCGTATCGAGGATACCGATCTGGAGCGCTCGACCGACGAGGCCACGCAGGTGATTCTCGACGGCCTGAAATGGTTGGGACTGGACTGGGACGGCGAGCCGGTGTTCCAGGGTTTGCGCAAGGCCGAGCACGTGGTCGCTGCCGAGCAGTTGATCGAAGAAGGCCATGCCTACCGCTGCTATTGCAGCCGGGAAGAGCTGGATGCGATGCGCGAGGAGCAGCGCGCTAACGGTGAGAAGCCGAAGTATGACGGCCGCTGCAGGCATCGCTCGGATCGCCCTGAGGGTGCACCCTTCGTGGTGCGGTTCCGCTCGCCCGACGAGGGCGAGACCGTGGTGCGCGACATGGTGCTGGGTGATGTGGTGTTCAATAATGCCGAGCTCGACGATCTGATCATCCTGCGCTCCGACGGCAGCCCGACCTACAATCTGGCCGTGGTGGCCGATGATGCGGCCATGGGTATCACGCATGTGATCCGCGGTTCGGATCATCTGAACAACACGCCGCGCCAGATCCAGCTGTATCAGGCGCTCGGCCTCACACCGCCGCAGTTTGCGCACATTCCGCTGATTCACGGCCCGGACGGTGCCAAGATGAGCAAGCGCCATGGCGCGGTGGCCATCACCGAATACCGTGAGGCCGGTTTCCTTCCGGATGCCGTGGTCAATTATCTGGCCCGTCTGGGCTGGTCGCACGGCGACGACGAGGTGTTCAGCCGCGCGCAACTGATCGAGCTGTTCGATGTCGCGCAGGTGGGCAAGACCGCATCGCGTTTCGATCAGCAGAAGCTGGACTGGCTCAATGCGTATTACCTGCGCGAGGCTTCCCCCGAAGCTTTGGCAGCAGAGCTTGCAGATCTGATGGGTGTCGATATTGCAGGCGGCCCTGATCTGGCGGCGGTGATCCCGAGCCTGCAGGAACGCAGCAAGAACCTGCTCGAGCTGGCAGCCGGCGCGCGCTTTTTCTATCAGCGTCCGGAGAACTTCGATGAAAAGGCGGTCGCCAAGAACTTCAAGCCGGAAACCGGCGCACTGCTGGATGCCTTTGTGCAACAGGTCGAAGCTCTGCCCGAGTGGACGGCGGAAGCCATCCATGCGCTGATCTCCTCGGTCTGCGAGCAGTTCGAGGCCGGCATGGGCAAGCTTGCCCAGCCCATCCGCATTCTGGTGTCCGGCGGCTCGGTATCGCCGCCGATCGATGCCACGCTGGCTCTACTGGGCCGCGAAGAAACCCTGACCCGCCTTCGTGAGGGCCGTTCGAAGCTTATCTCAGGATAATTCTCAATCGGGTGTCGGTTCATTGACCCCGGCTCACCCCATGGACTAGAAAGACATCGCGCCGGCTGTGAATTCGCAGTCGGTGACATTTCTAACTCCATGGAGGAAACCATGAACACAGTACGATCGCTGAAGACGGACGAGGTGCGTCCGTATACGCAAATCAAGATCGAGCATGACACCGGTCACGCGATGGCCTGGCTGTATATGAATGCCAGGCCGAGGCCCTGTTTCTCAAGTGAGCTGACGCACGAGATTCAGGACTGGTATGCGAAGGTTTGCAACGGTACGGCCGAGCATGCCGGGGATATCCGCTATGTTGCATCCACCTCGAACCTGCCGCAGGTGTACAACCTCGGCGGCGACATGGAATTGTTCTGCGATATGATCGAAAGGCAGGATCGTGAAGGGCTGCTTGAATACGCAACGGCCTGCAACGATATCCTGTACAGCAATCACATCGGCATTAACGGCAATATTACCACCATTGCCGTGGTGCAGGGAGATGCGCTGGGAGGCGGTTTCGAAGGAGCGGTATCCAGCGAGGTGGTGATTGCCGAGCGCAGTGCCAAGATGGGCCTGCCGGATATTCTGTTCAATCTCTTCCCGGGGGCCGGCGCCTACAGTGTGTTGTCACGCAAGATCGGTGCGGTGCAGGCCGAGCGCATCATTCTCAGCGGCAGGCTGTATTCGGGCGAGGAAATGCACGCGCTCGGAGTCGTGGATATTCTGGCCGAGGACGGATGCGGCAGAGAAGCGGCTTACGAATACATCGCGAAGGAGGAGAAGATGCGTAACGGTGTGCGGGCGTTCCGCGCAGCGAAACGCTGCACCAATCCGCTGACCTTCGACGAACTGCTTGCCGCGGCCAATATCTGGGTGGATGCAGCCATGCGCCTGGGCGGCAGGGATATCCGCATGATGCAGCGGCTGGTGAAAAGGCAGTTGAGTAGAAGCGCCTGACAGGAGGGGGGGGACGCAGTGCGCGGGGCGGCAGCCGCCCCGCGTTGCTGTACTACTGTTTGGGTTGTTCCGGCAGTTCGGCGGCGAAGGCCTTCAATGCGGTGCAGCCCTCCCGGTAGATATCTGCAAACTGTTTTGCAAATGTCAGCAGCAGGGTCTGACTCAGGGTGTTCTTCTGCGCTTCAACGGCCTGATAGGGCCGGGTGGCGCGGTGCAGCCCCATGGTGCCGGCCGAGCCCTTGAAGGCGTGCGCGGCTCTGGCAAAGGCCTTGGCATCGTTATCTTTTGCAGCCTTTTCAAGTTTGCTGATATGCCCGGCGGCGGTGCTTTCGAACAGCGCGATGAATTCATTCAGCTTGGCGGCAGAGCCGCAAATCCAAACCAGTTCCTGCAACATCTCGGTATCGAGGATACTATCGTTATCTTCCTGCGGTGCTGACTTCGCGGAATGAACGACTGTTGCTGGCGTGACGATCGGTACTTTGACCTGTTTGTCGGCTCCGTAACGGGCCACGGTTTGCAGCAGTCGGGTGATTTCCACCGGCTTGGTCAGATAATCATTGGCGCCTGCATCGCGGCACTGGCGGATGGTTTCGGGCATGGCGTCGGCGCTGAGCATGACCACCGGGGTGCTGCCGCTGGTGTCAACGAAACGGAACTGCTTGAGTACATCCAGACCGCTGACCTCGGGCATGTTCATGTCCAGCAGCACCAGATCGAAATGCGCATCGCCGATCAGGGCATCCAGCGCCTTTTCGCCATCCTCGGCCAGTTGCACGGAGTGCCCGGCACGCTGCAGGATTTCGCCGATCACCTCCTGGTTCACCGGGTTGTCCTCGGCCAGCAGAATCTTCAGCGACTTGATGTCCTGCTTGCGCTGGTAGATATCTGCAATGGTAATCACCTCGCCCGGCGACTGGCGCACCACGCTTGCGGCATGCAGGGCATTGAACAGCAGCGATTCCTCGATCGGAGGATGCAGCACTGCATTGAAACCGGCCGCATATCGCATGCTGTCGGCCCCCTGATTGGCCTCGTTGTCGAGCAGGATCAGGTCCATAAATTCCAGGCCCTGCTTGCCGCGCACCGCCTGCGCCAGCAACTCGGGTTTGCAGTTCAGCAGGGGACGGTCGATGATCAGCGCATCGAAGGCCTGACCCGTGGACTCGGCATCAACCAGTACCGAGAGAAGCGGGGCATCGTCCTCGATACAAACGCTATGTACATCCCAGCGCTCCAGGGTATCGGCAATGCGCCGGGCCATGTCCCGGTTGCACAGCAGCAGGGCGCGCATCGATGCGAGGCGTCGTTCCCCGCCGGCCTTTTCCTGCCTGCGGAAGGGCAGGATGATGGTAAAGGTGCTGCCCTGACCTTCCGTGCTTTGCAGTTCGATGCGCCCGCCCATCAATTCCACCAGCTGCCGGGCGATGGTGGTGCCCAGGCCGCTGCCGCCATAGCGGCGGGTCACGCTGTTGTCCGCCTGCGTGAACTGGTCGAAGATTTTCTGCTGCGCGGCTTCCGAGATGCCGATCCCCGTATCGCTGATGCTAATGCGAAGCATGGCTTTCCCGTCGGCATCGAAATGCAGCGATACATGCGTGGAGACATGGCCGCGCTCGGTGAACTTGACGGCATTGCCGATCAGGTTGATGAGCACCTGTTTGATTTGCTGCGGATCGCCGATCAGCGCGAAGGGCACATCCGGATCGATACGTATCTCGACGCTGATGTCCTTCTTGCGTGCCAGCGGCTCGAAGATGGCGACAACGTTGTGCACCAGTTGATGCAGGTCGAAGGGCTCCTGTGCCACCTCAAGCTTGCCTGCCTCGATGCGCGACAGATCGAGAATGCGCTCGATCAGGCCCGCCAGATGGGTGCCCGATTTTTTGATGACATCGGCGAAGCGTTTCTGCTCCTTGGTCAGCCGGGTGCTGGCCAGCAGATCGCTCATGCCGATGATGCCGTTGAGCGGGGTGCGCAGTTCGTGGCTCATATTGGCGAGAAACTGTGATTTGGCGATACTCGCGGCTTCCGCGGCGGCGATCGCATGATGCAGCTTGTGGATCAGGGCGGCCATGAACAGTGGCACCACGGCAATCACGATCAACTGCCCGAGCACCAGAAACATGTGATCATGCCAGTAGGGCGAGTAGATCATGATCAGCACGAAACAGAACACCGACAGGACGGTGGCGTACAGCAGGTAGCGGATGCCGAAACGGAAGCCGTTGCCGGTGATCACCCAGAGATACAAGGCCTCGAACAAAAAGGCCTCCTCGCCGTTGGCCAGCATCACGCCGAGCGAAATCATGCCGATGTCGGCGGAGATGCCGAGCAGTCGGCGAAGCGGGTTGATGCCGGGCGAGAGATATACCCAGAGCAGGATTCCCAGCGATACGGGCAGGTAAAGCAGGCTGAGCAGGAAGGGCAGACTGGCCCCCGCCATATGGAAATACATGCAGATGCTTCCCGCAATCAGCAGGCGGAACAGGGTTTGCTCGTGCTCCGAGTCCGGACGTGCGGCAAATTTGGCCCAGATGAGCGCTGGCAGCGTCGGGTTGCGCTGATGGTCAGGGTCGTTTCGGTTTATCACGGCGCCACTATAGCACTGTCATGGCCGATGTAATGGTGAACGATAATCAGGTATCTATATCCAGCTGAATGACACCGGCTTCAACACGCAGCGGGAAGGTTTCGATGTTCTCGAAGGCCGGCGGAGTCAGTGCACGGCCGTCGCGGATGCAGAAGCGGGCGCCGTGGCGCGGGCAGATGATCTGGTCGCCCACGCACTTGCCGCTGGCCAGTTCGCCGCCGTCGTGCGTGCAGACATCAGCCAGGGCATACAATTCGCCATCGAGATTGAACACGGCAATCGGGCCGATCTCGGTTTCAACGACGCATCGGTCTCCCGGTGTGAGCGCCTCCTCTGGCGCGACATCGATCCATTCAGACATGCAATCCCTCCTGTTTCTAGAACATGCCCAGTTGCAGGCGTGCTTCATCCGACATCATGCTGCGATCCCAGGGGGGGTCGAACACCAGCTCTACATCCACCTCGGTCACATTGTCCACATCCAGCAGGCGGGAGCGCACATCCTCGACAAGGATCGGGCCCATGCCGCAACCGGCGGCGGTCAGGGTCATCACCACATCCACTTGGTTGCCGACCTGGGAACCGTCGATCTCGATGGGTTTGATATCGCAGTGGTAGATCAGGCCGAGATCCACGATGTTCACCGGAATCTCCGGATCGAAGCACTGCTCCATGGCTTCCCACAGTGCATCCTCGTTCACAGGGCCGTCCGCCTTGCTGCTCTTTTCAGTTTCCTGCGGCGTGCTTTCAAAGCCCAGTGCATCGGCATTGCTGCTTTCGATTCGCGCCAGATTACCGTTGATGTTCACGGTATAGGAGCTACCCAGCGCCTGCGTGATCATCACGCGGCTGCCTTCGGGGATGGTCACCGGTGTGCCCATCGGGATAAGCAGTGCATCGCAGTCGCGCAGCACGGTGATGTTTTCTCCGATATGCAGGTCCATATGAGGTTTCCTTACTCTGTTTTGGCCGGTTCGGCGCTGTCTTTCAGGGCTGCGTGCAGGGTGTGCCAGCAAAGCGTGGCGCATTTGATACGGCTGGGGAATTCGCGCACCCCGGCCAGTACGGTCAGCTTGCCGAGCACCTCCTCGTCCGGCGCTTCGGCGAGATCGGAGGTGGCCATGTGCTGGAATTGTCCGAACATCTCCTCGCACTGCTGCATGGTCTTGCCCTTCAGCGCATCGGTCATCAGCGAGGCGCTGGCTACCGAGATGGCACAGCCTTCTCCCTCGAAGGAGACGTTCTCGATGACGCCTGCATCGCTCACCTGCAGATAGATGTGCAGCTTGTCGCCGCACAACGGGTTGTAGCCGTCCGCGTCGTGGTTGAACTCGGTCAGTTTGCCGAAATTGCGCGGGCGCTTGTTGTGATCGACGATCACCTGCTGGTATAAATCTCTTAGATCGAACATCAGCCGAATATCTCCTGTGCCCTGGTAAGGGCGGCGAACAGGGCATCCACCTCGGCTTCGCTGTTGTACACCGAGAACGAGGCACGCGCCGTGGCCGGCACTTTATAGAACTGCATGACCGGCATCGCGCAATGATGACCGGCGCGGATGGCCACACCCTCGCGGTCCAGGATCGTGCCCAGGTCGTGCGGATGGATACCCTTGAGCACAAACGACAGCACGCAGGCTTTATCTTCGGCCGTGCCGATGGGTGTCAGACCATCGAAGTCCGCTGCTTTTGCGGTGGCATAGGCCAGCAATTCTTTTTCGCGTTTCTCAATGGCATCAAATCCGATGCCCCGGATGAACTCCAGCGCCTTGCCGAAGCCGATGGCTCCCGCGATGTGCGGCGTTCCGGCCTCGAACTTGTAGGGCAGGTCGTTGTATTCGGTTTTCTCGAAGGTGACCATGCGGATCATATCGCCGCCGCCCTGATACGGAGGCATCTCCCTGAGCAGCGACTCCCTGCCGATGAGCACGCCGATGCCAGTCGGGCCGTACATCTTGTGCGCACTGGTCACATAGAAATCGCAGTCCAGTGCCTGCACATCCACCGGCAGATGGGCTGCGGCCTGTGCCCCGTCGATCAGCACCTTCGCACCCGCGGCATGGGCTCGCCGCACGATATCCGCGACCGGATTGACGGTACCCAGCGCATTGGACATGTGCACCACGCCGACCAGCTTCGTGCGTTCGGTCAGCAATGCATCGAACTCGTCCATGAGCAGCTCGCCTGCCTGATTGATCGGCACGACCTTCAGGATTGCGCCGGTCTGCTCGCAGAGCATCTGCCAGGGCACGATATTGGAGTGGTGCTCCATGTGGGTGATGAGGATCTCGTCACCGGCCTTGATATTGGCCCTTCCCCAGCTCGATGCGACCAGATTGATGGCTTCGGTGGTGCCGCGCGTGAAGACCACCTCGCGAACACTGCGCGTGTTGAAGAATCCGCCGACGGTCTTGCGCGCTCCTTCATAGGCGGCGGTGGCACGCTCGGAAAGGGCATGCACGCCGCGATGCACATTGGCGTTGTCCTCTTCGTAATAGCGGCGGACGGCATCGATCACGCTTTGCGGTTTCTGTGTGGTGGCCGCATTGTCCAGATAGGCCAGCGGCCTGCCGTGGATCTGCTGGCTCAGGATCGGAAACTCCGCCCGGATCTTTTCGATATCAAACATAAAATAAAACTCCGGATCAGCCCAGCATGGCTTCGGCGTCCGCGCCGAGCGGCAGCTTGGAGAATGCACGTTTTTCGATGAAGCGGCGTACGGCCGGCACACGCATGCCGGTGAGCACGCTATCGGCAAAGGCGAAGGTCAGCATCTGACGTGCCTCCTCGTCCGACATGCCGCGCGTCTTCAGATAAAACAACTGCTTGTCGTCCAGCTGGCCGACGGTGCAGCCATGCGCGGCTTTCACATCGTCGTGATGGATCACCAGTTCCGGCTTGGCATCGACCTCTGCTTTATCGGATAACAGTAGATTGGCATTGCTCTGCGCCGAGTCGGTGCCGGAAGCGCCCTGATGCACCACCACCTTGCCGTTGAACACGCCGTGCGCGCGTCCGTCGAGCACGCCGCGGTAATGCTCACGGCTGATGCAGTGCGGTGCGCTGTGGTCGATCTGCGTATGGTGGTCGCAATGCTGCCGGCCGGTCGGCATGTACAGGCCGTTGAGGATGCACGAAGCACCCGGTGCAGCCAGATCGACGGCGAGATCCAGCCGGGACAGGGATGCGCCGAGGCCGACGGCATGCGAGCTCAGCATGCTGTCGCGGCCCTGTGTGGCATGCAGCCGTCCGAGGTGGAAATGCTTCGGTGATTCGTCCTGCAGGCGGTCATGATAAAGATGCGCGCCAGCACCGAGGTGCACCAGTGTGACCGCATGGGTCAGGCCGGGTTCTTCATTTACCCCGGCATAGTGTTCGATGACATGCGCTTCACTGTTCTTTCCGAGCCACAGACCGTGCCTCAGATGCGAGGCACCGCCGTTGCCGGCGATGTGTAGCATGTACACCGGCTTGTCGAGTTTCACGCCGTCGGTCAGGCACAGGCACAGGCCGTCTTCGGCCAGCGCGCTGTTGGCGGCCAGTGTGCCGTTGAACAGCGGGGCATCGTCCTGCCATTGCAGGGCGACGGCGGCCTGTTGTGCATTGCCGGTCAGCAGTTCGGACAGCGGTGAAAGGGTCAAGCCGTCGGGCAGATGCGTTGCGCCCCTGATCAGGCGGCCATTGGCAAACACCACGCGCCATGCATCGAGCTCCGGGATGGCCAGTGCCTCTATGTCGGCGTCATCGAGTGAGGCCGGATCGGCAGCTGTCCACCATGCCTCGCCCAGCGTGCTGCCGATGCGTGCCAGTGAAGTGTATTTCCACTCCTCCTGACGCGTGGTCGGCAGGCCGGCCTGCTCGAATGCGTCCCACGCTTGTTTGCGGAGTGCAGCGATATCAGGCATGGGCTGCTTCCTCGCGGACCCAGTCGTAGCCGCGCTTTTCCAATTCAAGGGCCAGTGTACGATCGCCGCTCTTCAGGATCTTTCCATCGGCCAGCACATGCACCACGTCAGGCTCGATGTAGTCGAGCAGGCGCTGGTAATGCGTCACCATGATGATCGAGCGCTCGGGCGAGCGCAGCTTGTTCACGCCGCCGGCCACCACGCGCAGGGCGTCGATATCCAGTCCCGAATCGGTTTCATCGAGAATCGCGAGGCTGGGCTCCAGTACGGCCATCTGGAAGATCTCGTTACGCTTCTTCTCGCCGCCGGAGAAGCCTTCGTTCACGCCGCGCGACAGAAAGGCCTGATCCAGCTCGACCAGCCTGGCCTTTTCGCGTACCAGCTGCATGAACTCCATGGCGTCCAGTTCTTCCAGTCCCAGATGGCGGCGGCGCGCGTTCACGCCGGCCTTGAGCAGGTAGACATTGTTCACACCGGGGATCTCCACCGGATACTGGAAAGCCAGAAACACACCCGCCCAGGCGCGCTCCTCCGGCTGCATGGCCAGCAGATCCTTTCCGTGGAAGGAAATGGAACCCGCGGTGACTTCATAACCGTCGCGTCCGGCGATTACATTGGACAGTGTGCTCTTGCCCGAGCCGTTCGGGCCCATGATGGCATGCACCTCGCCGGGCTTGATGGTCAGATCAATGCCTTTGAGGATCTTTTTGCCGTCCACGGAGGCGTGCAGGTTTTCAATCTTCAACATCATTCAGTCCTCTTTTCCAGTTTCCTTAACCGACCGCGCCTTCAAGGGAGACTTCCATCAGACGATTGGCCTCCACGGCGAACTCCATCGGCAACTCGTTGAACACATCCTTGCAGAAGCCGTTGACGATCAGGTTCACCGCGTCTTCCTCGGCGATGCCGCGGCTCTTGCAGTAGAACAATTGATCCTCGCCGATGCGCGAGGTGGTGGCTTCGTGCTCCATCGTCGCCGTCGGGTTCTTCACCTCGACATAGGGGAAGGTGTGCGCCCCGCAGGTGCTGCCGATGAGCAGCGAGTCGCACTGTGTATGGTTGCGTGCGCCGGTCGCGTCCTTGCCGATATGCACCAGGCCGCGATACGACTGCTGGCCGAAGCCCGCCGAGATACCCTTGGAAACGATCGTGCTGCGCGTGTTTTTACCCAGATGCACCATCTTGGTGCCGGTGTCGGCCTGCTGGTGCATCTTGGTCAGGGCCACGGAGTAGAATTCGCCGACCGAATCGTCGCCGCGCAGCACACAGCTCGGATATTTCCAGGTGATGGCGGAGCCTGTTTCCACCTGCGTCCAGGAGATCTTCGAACGCGCGCCGCGGCAATCGCCGCGCTTGGTCACGAAGTTGTAGATGCCGCCCACGCCATTTTCATCGCCAGGATACCAGTTCTGCACCGTGGAATATTTGATCTGCGCATCATCGTGCGCAATCAGTTCCACCACGGCTGCATGCAACTGATTTTCATCGCGTTGCGGGGCGGTGCAGCCTTCGAGGTACGATACATATGCACCTTCATCCGCGATAATCAGGGTGCGCTCAAACTGGCCTGTGTTGCTGGCATTGATTCGGAAGTAGGTGGAAAGCTCCATCGGGCAGCGCACGCCCTTGGGGATGTAGACGAACGAACCATCCGTGAACACTGCGGAATTCAGTGCCGCAAAAAAGTTGTCGCCGGTTGGCACGACAGTGCCCAGATATTTCTTCACCAGTTCAGGGTGCTCCTGCACCGCCTCGGAGATCGGGCAGAAAATCACGCCCGCATCCTTCAGCTTGCCCTTGAAGGTGGTCGCCACGGAAACCGAATCAAACACCGCATCCACGGCCACACCAGCCAGAAACTCCTGCTCATGCAGCGGGATGCCGAGTTTTTTGTAGGTTTCCAGCAGCTTCGGGTCCACTTCGTCCAGACTCTGCGGACCGTCTTCGCGCTTTTTCGGGGCGGAGTAGTAGGAGATGGCCTGATAATCCGTCGGCGTGTATTTCACATGCGCCCAGTGCGGTTCGCTCATGGTCTTCCAGTGGGCGAAGGCCGCCAGACGCCAGTCGAGCAGCCAGTCGGGCTCGCCCTTGATGGCGGAGATATGGCGGATGACATCTTCGTTCAGGCCGGGCGGCAGGGTGTCCGATTCGATATCGGTGACAAAGCCCGCCTCGTATTTCTTGTCGACCAGATGTTCGACCTGTGCGTTATCGCTCATCACATTTATCCTTGTGTTACCGGCATGCGTGTATCGGCATAGCGCTTTTCCAGTCGCAGCACCGGCGTGAATCCCGGCTCGATCATATCGGCCAGCGAAATATCGCCGAGCGTGCCGCGCACCACCTGATTGATCAGGTTCCAGTTGCCCCGCGTGTTGCAATGTTCCTGCTGCTCGCAGCTGCTGTGATCGAGGCTGCATTCGGTCAGCGCAATCGGGCCCTCAAGCGCCACGATGATGTCTCGGATCGAGATTTCGGAGGCATCGCGGGTCAGACGGTAGCCGCCACCGGCACCGCGTACCGATTCAAGCATGCCATTGCGCAATAAAAGCTGGAGAATCTTGCTCACAGAGGGGGCGGGCAGGTGCGAGCGCGTGGCAAGTGCAGCGGCATTGAGTACGGGTTCTTCTGCCTGGGCCATTTCGGTCATCAGCATGACTCCGTAGTCGGTCAGTCGCGTAATGCGGAACATCAGAAGCACCTTTCCATAAGTCGGACTATTCTAGTCCAGTATAAAGAATGTGCAACCGCAATAGCCCATTCCGTTCTAATGGGTTTGCCGGTGGCGGACTGTCATCCGTCGGAAACTGCCGCTACGATGGGCTTTTACGGAGGTGAATATGCAGTTGGCACTGAGCACATGGCAGGAGGTGGAGCGATACCTTGAGCGTTCCACCGGCATCATCATCCCCATCGGTTCCACCGAGCAGCACGGGCCGAACGGCCTGATCGGCACCGATGCCATCTGTCCGTTGCGCATTTCGCAGCACATCGAAACCTTGCAGGACGTGCTGATCGCACCATCCATCAACTACGGCATGTCGGCGCATCATATGGCCTTTGCGGGATCGGTGACGCTGAAGCCCTCCACGCTGGTTCAGGTGATCATCGACGTGGTCGGATCGCTGCGCCGCCACGGCTTCACGCACTACTATTTCCTCAACGGTCACGGCGGCAATATTCCTGCTGTGACAGCGGCCTTCTCCGAGTTGTACGCAGATGTATCCGAGGGGGATTTGTCGCTGCGTTGTCGCATGGCCAACTGGTGGCGGGATGCTGCTGTGAAACAACTGGCCGCAGAGCTGTACGGAGAGGCCGAGGGCTTCCATGCCACGGTCAGCGAGGTGGCGCTGAGTTACTACGCCTATCCCGAAGCGGTGAAGGATGTACCTCTTTCCCCCGAGGTCGCCCCGACCGGCGAGTTCTTCGATGCCTTCGATTTCCGCCAAAAATTTCCCGACGGTCGTATCGGCTCAAGCCCGCAACTGGCGACAGTAAAGGACGGCGAACGCTTTTGCAGGCTGGCCGCCGATGCGTTGCTGGCCGATTATCTGGAGTTTCTCTCCGCATAAAAAAGAAGCCGGCAAAAGCCGGCTTCTGTCTATCCATGGTTTAGGGTCGATCAGACGCCCGAGTATTGGGCGTGGACTTCCTTGGCATGCATGCCGGGGAGTTTGTTCAGGGCATCGATCAGGGCTTTCGCAGATGCAACGACGATATCGGTGTCCTTGCCCTGGCCGTTGACGATGCGATCGCCGTCCTGCAAACGAACCGTGACCTCGCCCTGCGCATCGGTGCCGGCGGTGATGGCGTTCACCTGATACAGCAACAGTTTGCCGTTTGGTTCGACCATGGACTTGATGGCTTTGAAGGCGGCATCCACCGGGCCGTCGCCCTCGGCGGTGGCCTTGTGGCTCTTGCCCTCGATCTCCAGTTCGACGGCGGCCACCGGGGTATCACCCGTACCGGAGGCGGCATGCAGACTGAGCAGTTTGATGCGTTCGGCAGCCACATCATCGCCCTGCTCCAGGATAGCCATCAGGTCTTCATCGAAGATGTCCTTCTTCTTATCGGCCAGACGCTTGAACTGCTCGAACACGGCATTGAGAGCATCGCCGTCCAGTTGCGCGCCCAGCTCGGCATAGCGCGATTTCAGCGCGGCGCGCCCAGAATGCTTGCCCAGCACCATGCGGTTGGTGGTCCAGCCGACCGATTCCGGGGTCATGATCTCATAGGTCTTCTGGTGCTTGAGCATGCCGTCCTGATGGATGCCCGATTCATGCGCGAAGGCATTGGCGCCGACGATCGCCTTGTTCGGCTGCACCGGCATACCGGTGATCTGGCTGACCAGTTTGGAGGTCGGCACGATCTTGGTGGTATCGATACAGGTCTCGATGCTGAAACGGTCCGAACGGGTGCGCAGGATCATCACGATCTCTTCCAGCGCGGCATTGCCGGCGCGCTCACCTAAACCGTTGATGGTGCATTCCACCTGACGCGCACCGTTTTCCACGGCATTCAGGGAGTTGGCTACGGCCAGCCCCAGATCGTTGTGGCAATGCACCGAGAAGATCGCCTTGTCCGAGTTCGGCACGCGCTCGCGCAGCTCTTTGATGCGGGCGCCGAACTCGTTCGGGGTCATATAGCCCACGGTATCGGGGATGTTGATGACGCGCGCGCCAGCAGCGATGGTCGCCTCGACGATGCGGCACAGGAAGTCCATCTCCGAACGACCGGCATCTTCGGCGGAGAACTCCACCTCGGCCGCCAGCGAGCGTGCCTGCTTCACAGCGGCCACGGCCATCTCGACCACATCATCCGGACTCATGCGCAGCTTGGCCTGCATGTGAATGGGGCTGGTGGCGATGAAGGTATGGATACGCGAGTGCGCGGCGGGCTTGATGGCCTCTGCGGCGCGTTCGATATCTTTCGGATGTGCGCGGGCCAGGCCGGCGATGGTCGGACCTTTCACCTCGCTGGCAATGCGATGCACGGCCTCGAAATCGCCGGGGGAGGCGACCGGAAAGCCTGCCTCGATGATGTCCACGCCGAGTGCTGCCAGCGCATGGGCCACGCGCAGCTTTTCATCCAGATTCATCGAGCAGCCGGGCGACTGCTCGCCATCGCGCAGGGTGGTGTCGAAGATGTATAAACGGTCGGACATCGGTTTCTCCTGTTGGCTCTTCGGAGCCGGTTGTGTTTGCGGGTGGTGCGGGTGAAGCGTTGCGGCCTGCCTACAAACAACAAGGCCGCAGGGTATAGCTGCGGCCTTGAGGGAAAACTATGGAATCATTATTCCGGATGAATACCTCAGAAGTCACGCTCAATCCTGCCTAGCAGCAGTGCAGGCATGGATAGGTTCAAGATGGCATCAAAGTCGCGCTTGGTGTTCATGCGGCGGAGTAAAGCACTGCCCGTCGGGGGTGTCAATCATACCGCTTTGGCTGCGTGTTCAGTTGGCCGGTTCGTCTACTGGGGGCTGGCCGCCGCTGTGCCCGTCATCCTTCCTGCTGCGACCGGTGATGCCAAGCAACACGCCGTGGATGACGTAGGCCAGCACCAGGATGAACAGGCAGGTATGCGGATTGGTCATCACGAAGGCGATCGCCACCAGCATGACAAGCAGGATGATCGCCGGCTTGCGTTGCTTGAGGTCCACATCCTTGCCGGCAAAGAACGGTACATTACTGACCATCAGCCAGGCCAGAGCCACGGAGATGGCGAACCACAGCCAGGCTATCGGGTCGAGCCCGGCATCTTCATGGAACAGTACGGCTGTGGCGATCAGCATGGCCGAGCCCGGGGTGGGCAGGCCGTTGAAGTATTTCTTGCTTTGCGTATCCAGTTGCACATTGAAACGTGCCAGACGCAGTGCTGCACCGGCCGCCAGCAGAAAGGCAGCCATCCAGCCTGCCTTGTGCAGGGGGGCCAAAGCCCACATATACATCAGCACGGCAGGCGCGATGCCGAAGGAGAGCATGTCGCACATCGAGTCGTACTGTGCACCGAAATCAGACTCGGCATGCAGCAGGCGGGCCACACGCCCGTCCAGGATATCGAAAATGGCGGCGGCGATCAGCGCCCAGGCAGCCAGTTCGAAGCGCCCCTGCACGGCGGCGATCAGCCCGTAAAAGCCGGCAAACAGGCCGGCCGTGGTGAACAGGCTGGGCAGGATATAGATGCCGCGTTCGCGAACCGAATTAGGCTTGCTCATCGTCCTTTCCCCCCGGCTGCTGTTTCGCAGTATCCAGTTCGGCCAGCACCGTCAGGCCTGCGCTGACCATGTCACCGACCTTCACCTTGAGAGCAAAGCCTGCCGGCAGTTCACAGTTAACCCTGGAGCCGAAGCGGATCATACCAATGCGCTGACCGGCTTTGACCTGATCGCCGACCGCCACATAAGAAATAATGCGGCGTGCAATCAGGCCGGCTATCTGCGTATAGCGAACCACAGGGCCTGCATCGGCCTGCTGCTCGAAAAGGTTGCGCTCATTGTGCTCGCCTGCGTCCTTGTGGGCGGCGTTGATGAAGCTGCCCCGGGTGTAGGCGATGTGGCTGATGCGTCCGGCCATCGGGGCACGGTTCACATGCACATTGAAGACATTCATAAAGATGTCCACGTGCACGCCGTCGGCAGTCTGTTCGGCGGTCACCACCTTGCCGTCGGCAGGGGAGATGAACAGCCCCTCGCCCTGCGGGGTGGCGCGCTCCGGGTCGCGGAAGAAATTAAGCATAAACAGAAACAGGATCAGCAGGATGACCGCCAGTGCGGTCCAGCACATCAGCCATGCGCCAACAGTGAGGGCCGCGCCGCCGATCAGGAACGGCCAGCCCTGCGGTGAGATGGGGATGCCGCCGCGCGGTTTTCCGGAAATGGCTTGTGCTGGGGTGGTGGTCGTGTCGTTCATGGCGACAGGTTACATGCATCCTGCGTCTTGCCAATACATCGTCCTGCGGCCGGTCAGCCCCCGGGGCCGGGAAACAGGGCTGCGGCATGCGGCAGCAGGCGGACTTCCACCTCGTCCCGGCTTACCATAACCCCCTCGGCATGTATCGAGGTAACAGGGGCATCACGCATGCCGCAGGGCACGATGCCCGAGAAATGGCGCAGGTTCGGATTGATATTCAGCGCAATGCCGTGGAAGGTGATCCACTTTCGGCAGCGCACGCCGACTGCGGCGATCTTGTTGCCCTTCACCCATACGCCGATGCCGCGCTGGCTGCGTACCCCCTCGATGCCGAAATCAGCGAGCGTGAGGATCACCATCTCTTCAAGCCGGTGCACATGTTGATGCAGGTCGGGATCGTTGCGCAGATCGGCCAGAACATACATCACCAGTTGTCCGGGCCCGTGATAGGTCACCTCACCACCACGACCACTGGCGAACACGGCAATACTTTCGCCATCAATCTCGCGGCTGAGGATATCCCCCTCGCGGCCCGAGGTGCCGACGGTGTAGAGCGGCGGGTGTTCAGTCAGGATGAGGCAGGGCTTGTGTGTGCCAATGATGATGCCTGCGACACGCTCTTCCTGTTCGCGCATGGAGTCAGGGTAATCCTGCTGCTGATGGCGGATGACTTCTTGGGTGAACATGGCACAAGGCTAGTCCGCTGCAGCCCCATATGCCATGTGCCGGAGGGTGATACATGCAATATACAATCTATTATATAGATGGCTGTTTGCGGATATCCAGAAAGCATGAATAAAGTGTTGACGCAGGCGGTCACATCACTATGTTTCGCCGCCCTCCGGGGTGTGAACCAGGTCTGATTCAGGCTGAGTTCACAGGGCGACAAAAGGGTGTTGACGCAGAAGATTGCACCCCTATAGTTCGCCGCCCTCCGGGGTGTGAACGAGGCCTGATTGAGGCTGGATTCGCAAGGCGAATAAAAGGTGTTGACGCAGAAGATTGCACCCCTATAGTTCGCCGCCCTTCGAGGTGTGAGCGAGGCCTGATTGAGGCCGGATTCACAAGGTGAAAAAAGGTGTTGACGCAGAAGATTGCACCCCTATAGTTCGCCGCCCGTCAGTCAAATGTTGCATAACGATGACAGGCGGTAGTTAAATCCGGTGTTGCATTTCCCTTTGGGGGCAATATGATTCCGGTCCCCGCGGAAAGCGCGGTCGCTCTTTACAATTTGTGGTTTTTGCTTGAGCTGTGAACGTGTCGGGTCATCTTGATTTGATGGAGACCTCTGACACGAACGCAATCAAGTGTACGTGAAATGAGTAATTTCCGTCAATTAATCGGATGAGTTTTAACATATAGGTAATAACTTTCTATGGAGAGTTTGATCCTGGCTCAGAACGAACGCTGGCGGCGTGCCTAACACATGCAAGTCGAACGGTAACAGGACTTTGGTCGCTGACGAGTGGCGCACGGGTGAGTAACGCGTGGGTTACCTGCCCATAAGTGGGGAACAACTTGGAGAAATCCAAGCTAATACCGCATAATACCTTCGGGTTAAAGAGGGGGATCTTCGGACCTCTCGCTTATGGATGGTCCCGCGTCTGATTAGCTAGTTGGTAGGGTAATGGCCTACCAAGGCAATGATCAGTAGCTGGTCTGAGAGGATGATCAGTCACACTGGAACTGAGACACGGTCCAGACTCCTACGGGAGGCAGCAGTGGGGAATTTTGCACAATGGGCGAAAGCCTGATGCAGCGACGCCGCGTGCGGGAAGAAGGCCTTCGGGTTGTAAACCGCTTTCAACAGGGAAGAAGGAATGAGAGCTAATACCTCTCTGCCTTGACGGTACCTGTAGAAGAAGCACCGGCTAATTTCGTGCCAGCAGCCGCGGTAATACGAAAGGTGCAAGCGTTGTTCGGATTTACTGGGCGTAAAGAGATCGTAGGTGGCTTGTTAAGTCGGATGTGAAATCCCGGGGCTCAACCCCGGAACTGCATCCGATACTGGCAGGCTTGAGTTTGGGAGGGGTAAGCGGAATTCCGTGTGTAGCAGTGAAATGCGTAGATATACGGAGGAACACCTGAGGCGAAGGCGGCTTACTGGACCAATACTGACACTGAGGATCGAAAGCGTGGGTAGCAAACAGGATTAGATACCCTGGTAGTCCACGCCCTAAACGATGTCAACTAGCCGTTGCGGGTATCGACCCCTGCAGTGGCGCAGCTAACGCGATAAGTTGACCGCCTGGGGAGTACGGTCGCAAGATTAAAACTCAAAGGAATTGACGGGGGCCCGCACAAGCGGTGGAGCATGT
>PEWE01000001.1 GCA_002779605.1 Zetaproteobacteria bacterium CG06_land_8_20_14_3_00_59_53
CATCAAACGCATGGCCTATGGGTTCCGCGATAACGAATACTTCTTCCTCAAAATCAAAGCCGCCTTTCCCGGACTTCCGCGATGAACCAAAAAATAGATCTGGGCTACCGGGCGATCCTGGCAAGGCTGGTGAAACAGGCGGGCACCCGGGAGGATCGCATCGCGCTATTGCACATCTTTTTCAAGGCCTACAACGACAATGCCTCGACATGATGCGGCCTGAAAACAGGGGGCATCATCCGATGCAGAGCGTATCTGTGACGGCATGTGCAAAACCCGGCGAATGAAGCCGCATTCAGCGGTAAAGACTCTCCAGTAAGTCCCCGAAATGGTCGAACACCTGCCTGCGACGCACCTTCATGGTCGGGGTGAGCAAGCCCTCGTCGATGCTCAGATGCTTATCCAGCAGCTGGATACGACGCACCTGCTCGAAGGCGTTCAGCGGATGCAGCATCGCGGCGATGCGTGTTTGCAGCATCTTGCGCAGCACCTTGGATGAGCACAGATGCGCCCAGTCGCTTTCCGGCAGACCCTGCTCCACAGCCCATGCGGTACACGCCTCGCGATTCGGCACGACCAGCGCCACGAGATACGGCTTCTGGTCGCCATACACCACCACCTGATCGATCATCGCATCGCCGATCAGCAGATTCTCGATGCGCTGCGGCGCGATATTCTCGCCGCCTGAATTGACGATCAGGTCTTTCTTGCGATCGGTGATGTACAGATAGCCATCGGCATCAAAGCGCCCGATATCGCCGGTATGCAGCCAGCCATCGGCCAGTATCTCGGCGCTTTCCTTTCTGGCCTTCCAGTAGCCGACCATCACATTCGGACCGCGCACCAGAATCTCGCCGTCTCCGGCCAGCTTCACCTCGGCATTATGCGCAGGCACCCCGACGCTGCCGATCTTTCGGCCCTGCATCGGATTCACACTGATCAGCGGGGCCGCCTCGGTCATGCCGTAGCCTTCCAGCACCGGCAAGCCGAGCGCCTCGAAGAACGAACCGACCTCCGGGCTTAATGGGGCACCACCGGAAATCAGCACACGCAAATGTCCACCGAAGCGTTCGCGCACCTTCCGGCCGACAAACCGGTCAAGCATATTGAAGCGGAACTGCTCGAAATACGACAACGGAGCCGTGCCGGACTTCTTGCCCAGCGCCAGAAAATGCCCGAACAGGCCACGGGCAAGCGGGGACTGCTTGGCGATCTGACCGAGCATCCTGCTTTGCATCACCTCCAGCAGGCGCGGCACAGTGATCAGCATGGTCGGTCGGGCCTCGGCCAGATTCTTGGCCACGGTGTCCGGGCGCTCGGCGAAGGCCACGGA
Source organism: Zetaproteobacteria bacterium CG06_land_8_20_14_3_00_59_53 (assembly GCA_002779605.1). Taxonomy (GTDB): domain Bacteria; phylum Pseudomonadota; class Zetaproteobacteria; order Mariprofundales; family Mariprofundaceae; genus UBA1543. The sequence continues at coordinate 1,334 of PEWE01000001.1, forward strand.
AAGGCCGAAGGAATAAGGCAGGAAATGCCCGCCGGTGCGCTCCAGCGCATGCGCCAGCGGCAGGAAGGAGAGCATCATATCGCCCTGCTTGAGCTGGATGACATGCGGTACCACCTCAAGATTGGCCATGATATTACCGTGGCTGAGCATCACGCCCTTGGGGTTACCCGTGGTGCCGGAGGTGTACACCAGCGTGGCCAGCGACTCGCGACGCACCGTGGCCAGTCGCCGGTCGAGCGCTGCCATCTCATTGCTCGCCGAATCCCCCGGATTCTGCAGCTCGGCCAATTCGTGCAGGCGCGGATCCTGCGTGTGCCCGCAATCCAGTGCATAGATTTTTTTCACACCACCGGCCTCATCCGCTGCTGTCAGCAGATGGCGCAACAGATTGCCTCCGGAGGTGATGGCGACAGCCGCGCCGCTATCCTGCAGCACATAGGCGATATCCTGCGGCCGGTAGGAACAGTACATCGGCACGGTCACCGCCCCGATGGAAAGAATGGCGTAATCGATCACCGCCCACTCCGGCACGTTTTCCATCAGCACGGCAACCCGGTCGCCGCTCTTCACACCGATACGGAGCAGGCCACAGGCCAGCGCCCGGATGCGCGCATCGAACTGCTCGTAGGTGACCGGGAGATAGCCTTCCTCGCTGCGCAGCCATTGCGCCGGGCGATGCGGTTGCGCGGCAATGACGCCACGCAGCAGGACTGGCAGGCTGCTCGCCGAATCGAGCAGGGCTGTCGAGACGATGGTCAAGCCTGCTTTCCTTTCGACGACTCCTGTGCGTCCACGCCGCTGTCACCGGCGGTGTCATCACTGGCAGCATCATCTTCGACGGCACCGGAAACCACAGCACCTTCGTCAGCGGACGATACACCTTCACCCTGCGCAGCCTTATCCAGCTCAAGATGCAGCAGCAGCGTCATATGGGTGATCACCACACCCGGCACGCCTGCCACCACCGACAGCAGCCCTCCGAAGATCAGCAGACCGACCAGATGTGCAAGCCCGCCCCAGAATCCGCCTCCGTCCAGCACACGCTGCACCTGCTCGCTGCTGACCACATCCATCAGAGACAGACTTAATTGCGCACCGAACCAAAGGGGGGAAAGCAGTACCGCCGCCACCAGCATCGAGGCCACAACACCGCCGAGGTTGTAGATCAGCAACTCCGGCAGGCGATGCCGCAGCAGGTGCCATAGCGCATCCCGCAGCGAACCTGCATCCGCATCGGAGATCGCCACGCGCGCTGCGATATTGAACACCGCGAGCAGCAGCAGGATCACAATCACGGTATTGAGCAACAGCAGCGGCACACCGATCAGCGCCAGCCAGATCAGGCCCAGACCGGGTATCTTGGCCAGCACGAGCAGCAGCATCTCGCCGATCAGCAGGGCCAACAGGCCGCCGCCCGCCCACGCAGGCAGGATCAGCAGCGGCTGCATGCGCGACCATGCGAAGCTCATGGATTCCACAGTATCGGGAAGCGGCTCGCCGATGATCTGCATGTGCAACTGATGCGCCAGCGCGGTGAGTCCGAAAAGCACCCAGAACAGACAGGCAAGCGAGCCGATGAAATGCAGCAAGAGGGAGCCGGTCCCGTCGATGGCGCTACCGATACCGAACAGGCCGTAGATCAGCACCGCTCCAAGCACCGTTCCGCCCATGCTCAACATCAGGGCCGGCTTCAGCGCGCTGCGCGCACTACCCAGAATCTGATCCGCATTGAAAAACTGCATACCGCCTCCCATTCCGAACATTCCGCGTGTCAGTGTAAGGACATGCAACCGCTTCGCAAGCGAAGCATGATCACCCATGCCGCCGATTGACCGCGACACGCTTTCTTTCCTACCATTGCATGCGGAAGGATTCGAGGAGGCAATCATGAGCAAGCAGATCAGCATTATCGGCGGCAGTGGATTTGTCGGCAGGGCCATCGCCCGGCAGGCAATCGGGCAGGGTTATACCGTGACCGTCGCCTGCCGCCACCCGGAGCGGGCGCGCGATCTGCTGGTACATGGCATCCTGCTGGTCAAGGCGGACATCTGCAGCGGGCGTGGTCTTGATGAGGCTGTGCAGGGTGCGGATTGCGTCATCAATCTGGTCGGCCTGCTGTTCGAACGCGGCCCGCAGACCTTCTCCTCCGCACATGTGCATGGCACCGAACACCTGATCGCCGCCTGCGAACGTGCCGGCGTAAAGCAGCTCATCCATATGAGTGCGCTGGGTGCGGACCTCGGCTCGCAGAGTCATTACGCGCGCACCAAAGCCGAGGCCGAACAGCGCGTGCGCACCTCGAAGCTGAAATGGAGCATCATGCGTCCATCGGTGATCTTCGGTGCGCACGACTCTTTCCTCAACCGCTTCCGCGAACTGTATGCCAAAGGCCCGATCGCCCCGGTGATCGCCGGTAACACCCGCTTCCAGCCTGTCTGGGTGGAGGATGTGGCGCGTGCCTTCGTGGCCTGCATCGGCAAGCGCGGCGTCAACGGCAGGATCTTCGAGCTTTGTGGCCCCGAGGCCTACAGCCTGCGTGAGATCATCGATGTGCTGCTCAAGCAGCTCGGCTGGAACCGCATGCTTGTTTCCGTTCCGATGCCTGTTGCCGGGCTGATGGCCAAACTGATGCAACTGCTTCCGACCCCGCCACTCACCCCGGATCAGCTGATCCTGCTCAAGCGCGACAATGTCGCCGGCAGCAAGGATGCATTCCCGGCCATCTTCGGCACCCCAGCGGCGCTGCCGGATGTACTGCCTGCCTGTCTGCAACCCGACAAGGCAAGTGCCCTGCAGGTCAAACTCAACCGCGACCGTAAGCAGTTCTGGGCGAATCGTTGAGCATCGAATCCCTGCTGCTGATTGCAGCAGCCTATCTGCTCGGTGCCATCCCTTTCGGCCTGCTGCTCACCCTGTGGCTGACCGGCAGGGACCCGCGCGAGTTCGGCAGCGGCAATATCGGCGCCACCAACGCCTCGCGCACCGGGGGCAAGAAGGTCGGCCTGCTGACCCTGTTTGCCGATATCGCCAAGGGCGCGCTTCCCGTTGCCATCGCCGTACAGATGCATGACGAATGGCTGGTCGCCGCAACCGCATGTGCCGCCTTCCTCGGCCATATCTTCCCCGTCTATCTGCGCTTCAAGGGCGGCAAAGGCGTGGCCACGATGTTCGGCGTGCTGATCCCGTGGCAGCCGCTTGCCGGCGTGATCGCCTTCACTGTCTGGCTGGCAGCTCTGGGCATCACCCGCTATGTCGCCGTCGCCTCGATCCTGGCGGGACTTGTCCTGCCGCTTGCCGCCTGGCTGCTCGGCGCATCCCTGCCTGCCATGCTTGCCTGCATGCTGTTCTGCGTGCTGATGAGCCTGCGCCACCGCAGCAATGTGGAGCGTCTGCTGGCCGGCACGGAGAACCGCGTCGGCGGAAGCCGCAAAAGTGCTGCATAGCACAGTGCTCCGGTTGCGCCCCGGCACAATGCATGCCAAGCTTGAACGAACACATCCCTGCACAGGGCTCTGGAGGCGGATATGAAGTTGTTGGGATTTGTTGCGTCGCGGCATAAGACGCTGCCGGTGATCAGGGCCTGCTCGCTCATGCTGCCGCTTGCTTTTGTTACATCTCTTGGTCTGGCGGTGCCTCAGGCCTGCGCCGTGGATGGCATGACCGACAGCAGCGCTTCCTCCGCCGGGGCGCTTCCGTCCGAGTCCGATCTGCGGCCGGACATCGAGCAACCGTATATCGTCAAAAAGGGCGACACGCTGTGGGATATCGCCAACTACTTCTTCAAGAACCCCCGGAAGTGGCTGAAAATCTGGGAACAGAATCTTTACATCACCAACCCCGATCTGATTTATCCCGGCAATGAGATCCGCTTCTCCGTCAAGAAGGCGCCAGAAACGGGCGGATTGTCGGTCGGGAAGATGCAGCCGCAGGTGCATATCGGCACAGCCCAGCGTATCGAGGATGCTGTCGATACCAGCATGGTGATCACCGCACTCACGCATCAGGACTTCATCCGTCCGGAGGCCATGGATACCGCCGGCTATGTGCTCGACTCTCCGGATGAGCGCATCAACTACGGGGCCAATGACCGCATCTATATGAAGCTGAACACGCCTGCCGAAAAGGGAGCCGTGTTCGATGTGTTCCGTACCGCAGAGCCGGTGCGCGATCCGGCCACCAACAAGACAGCCGGTATGCTGGTCAAGCATCTGGGGCAGGTGCGTGTCTCCGGCCACAGCAAGGACATCACCGAAGGGCTCGTACTGCGCGCCTTTGAAGAGATCTCGCGCGGTGACCGGCTCAAGCCTGCCCGCGAGATCGATACAAGGCTGCAACCCGATTACCCGGAACGCCCGCTGGCTGGCAACATCATGTATATACGCGACAACGCGGCCGAGGCGGGACAGAGCCAGATCGTCGGCATCAATCTGGGCGAGGCGGATGGCGTCAAGTCCGGCAGCGTCCTGAATGTTCTCAAGACAGGTCGTGTTGTGAAGGACAAGGTCAGCGGCAAATCAATCACCCTGCCTGAAGAGAACATCGGCCAACTGATCGTCCTGGCACCCCAGTCGCATGCCTCGATTGCGCTGGTCAGCCATTCCACCCACCCGATCAACCGCGGCGATGCCGTGCGCAATGCCGACCGCCCCTGATCGCCAGCCGTGAATCCTGCAGCTCAACCGGAAGACGCGGTTGAGTCTGTCTCCGCCCGCCCCGCTCGGGAAACCATCAGACCGGGCCTGACCGGCCCGGGAAGCCAACCTGAACGTACCTGCCACTGGTTGAGGCTTGTCTGCACGCCGGGCATCGGCCCGGTCAACGGTCGTCAACTGGCCGCCGCCAGTGGCGGGGTGGGTGCGATCTGGCTGTCGCAGCCTGCCGACCTGCTGCGCGTCGAAGGCGTCGGCGAACGCGCCATCAAGGCACTTGCCGCATCCACGGCAGAACAGGCCGAAAGCATCATGCGCCAATGTGCAGAACTGGGCATCCACATCCTGTGTATCGAGGATGAGGCCTATCCGGACATACTCAGACAGACCGCCGATGCTCCGCTGATCCTGTTTGCAACAGGAAATGTCTCCGCGCTGAATCATCCGCGCATGCTGGCGGTGGTCGGGGCGCGCAAAGCGGACAGCGAGGGGAAACTGCTCACCCGCCGCTGGTGCGCGCATCTGGCCGCACAGGGCATCGCCATTGTCAGCGGCATGGCCTACGGGATCGATGCCGCGGCACACGGCGGTGCGCTGGATGCAGGAGAGGGCGGTGCACCGACCATCGCCGTACTCGGTTGCGGCCTTGCCTCCCCGTTCAGCCCGGTGCAGCAAAAGCAGATCGCGGCGATCAGCGAACGCGGCTGTGTGCTCAGTGAATTCCTGCCGCAAGAGGGCGCGCGGCCCGAACACTTCCCGCGTCGCAATCGCGTCATCGCAGGGCTGACTGCCGCCACGCTGGTGGTGCAGGCCGATATCAAGTCCGGCTCGCTGATCACTGCAAGGCTGGCAGCAGACTACGGGCGCGAGGTGCTGGCTGTGCCCGGCTCTGTACTGGCCGGACGGCATGCCGGCTGCCACCAGTTGCTGCGCGACGGTGCCACGCTGGTGGATGCGCCGGAGCAGATTCTGACGGCCATGGGCTGGCAGGGAGCCGCGGGCGAGCCGCGTATCGACTACACGCCGGCGAACGAAACCGAGGCGAAAATCCTGCAGGCACTGGACGGCAGCATCCTGCATATCGATGCGCTGGCCGAAGACTGCGGCTTGACCGTATCGGAACTTTCGCCCATCTTGCTCGGCCTTGAACTGATTGCTGTAGTCGATGCCCTGCCGGGCTCGCGCTACACAATGGGGCGTACCGGCTGAACCCGTCCGCCCCAAATTGATGTATCAGAGGTTAGTGAAAGCATGAGTGCCGTCGTTGTTGTGGAGTCCCCCGCCAAAGCCAAAACCATCGAGAAATACCTTGGCAAAGGCTACAAGGTGCTCGCGTCCTACGGGCATGTGCGCGCCTTCCCGAAAAAGGACGGCTCGGTGGACCCGGACAACGATTTCGCCATCAAGTACGAGGTCATCGGCGACAAGAAGAAACGTCTGGATGATATCGACAAGGCACTGAAAAAGGCCGACGAACTGATTCTGGCAAGCGATCTTGACCGCGAGGGAGAGGCTATCGCATGGCATGTCGCCGAGGTGCTGCGTCAACGCGGCTCGCTGGAAGGCAAGATCATCAAACGCATCACCTTCAACGAAATCACCAAGAAGGCCATCGATGAGGCCATGTCCAAGGCCGGCGATGTGGACATGCAGCTGGTCGATGCGCAGCAGGCCAGAAGCGCGCTGGATTATCTGGTGGGCTTCACCCTTTCCCCGCTGCTCTGGCGCAAGATCCGCACCGGACTTTCCGCCGGCCGCGTGCAATCGGTCGCCCTGCGCCTGATCTGCGAACGCGAGCAGCACATCCGAGATTTCAAGCCGAAGGAATTCTGGACCATCGATACCGAATGCAGTGTCACTGCCGGAACGGACGGTGAAAAGTTCGCAGCCCAGCTGGTAGCGGTGGATGGTGAGAAGCTCGGCAAGTTCGCGGTCATCGACGGGGTGACGGCCGGCAGTCTGGCTCGCCGCGTGGAGATGGATGCCTTCAAGGTCGCCGAGGTCGCCAAGACCCAGGTACGGCAACAGCCTTCCCCCCCCTTCATTACCACCACCCTGCAGATGGATGCAGCGCGCAAACTGGGCTTTACCGCACGCAAAACCATGCAGATCGCACAGAAGCTGTATGAAGGTATCGATGTCGGCGGCGAAACCGTCGGTCTGATCACCTATATGCGTACTGATTCGCTGAATCTTTCCGACGATGCGATCGCCGAGATGCGCGAACATATTGCCGAGCACTACGGCAAAGAATTCATGCCCGATAAACCGCGACAGTTCAAAACCAGGAGCAAAAACGCCCAGGAGGCACATGAGGCGATACGCCCGACCTCGGTGGCACGCATGCCGGAAGCCATGAAGAAGGTGCTGGATCAGGACGCAGCCCGGCTCTATAAGCTGATCTGGAAACGTGCGCTGGCCTCGCAGATGGCACCGGCAGTGCTCGATCAGGTGCGCGCCGATATCGAGGGCAAGGGCCTGACCCTTCGCGCCAACGGCTCCACGCTGGCCTTCGCCGGCTTCCGCAAGCTGTACATCGAAGGCACCGATGAGCCCGAGAAGCAGGACAGCGAGCGCCTGCTTCCTCCGCTGAATCAAGGCGATGGCGTTCGCATTGTGCGCGCCGATGCCAAACAGCATTTCACCGAACCCAAGCCGCGTTTTTCCGAAGCCACACTGGTCAAGGAGCTGGAGTCCGACGGCATCGGGCGCCCTTCCACGTATGCATCTATTCTCAATGTGCTTCGCGAGCGCGAATACGTAGAGATGGAAAAGAAGCGCTTCGTGCCGACTGATGTCGGCGAATGGGTGAATAAATTTCTGGTCGCCAATTTCGGGGATATCGTCGCCCCCAAGTTCACAGCCTCCATCGAAGACAAACTCGATGCCGTCGCCCGCGGCGAGGGTGGCTGGAAGCCGCTGCTCAGGGAATTCTGGGGACCGTTCAAGCGGGCCGTGAACGAGGCTTACAATGCCGAGCGTCCCACCGAAGCCACCGATGAAAAGTGCCCGGAATGCGGCAAGCCGATGGCCATCAAACTGGGAAAATACGGCAAGTTTCTCGCCTGCACCGGCTATCCCGCCTGCAAGTGCGCCAAGCCGCTGGGCGGAGATGTCGAGAAGGCGGAGCCGGAACTCTCCGATCAGCTGTGCGAGCTGTGCGGCGCGCCGATGGCCATCAAGCACGGACGCTTCGGCAAGTTCCTCGGCTGCTCGGCCTATCCGGATTGCAAGAACATCCAGCCGCTGGAGAAGCCTAGGGATACCGGCATCCCCTGCCCTGAATGCGGCAAGGGAAGCTTTGTCGAAAAGAAATCGCGCCGCGGCAAGGTGTTCTATTCCTGCTCGTCCTATCCGAAGTGCAAGAATGCCCTTTGGAACAAGCCGATCGACCGGCCGTGTCCGAAGTGCAAAGCACCGTTCGTCACCGAAAAGCTGACCAAGCGCAACGGGCTGGAGCATGTGTGTGCAGTCGAGGGCTGCGACTGGAAGGAACAGATCGAAACGCCCGAAGCGGCTTAGCATAGACCCTGACGTGTCCGCCCAACAGACCCCCGACGTCGATATGTCCGCCTCACTGGCGGACATCCGTCGGGCCGTGACCAACGACATCTACGATATCTATATGCTCAACTGCGCCAGCTTCGTCGAGGCATGGTCGGTGATGGCGCTGGGCATGTGGCAGGAGCGCGGCGACACGCTGGATGTCTGGTACAGCCATGACGGCAGACTCGCCGCCTACTACCTGGGACAGGATGTGCTCGACGAGGTGCATATCATGCAGATCGCCGTGGCCCCGGAGTTCAGGCTATCGGGCCTCGGCAGGCGCCTGATGCAATACGAGATCGAGCGTAAACGCGCCGCCGGCATGGCCAGCATGCATCTGGAGGTGCGCGCCTCGAATCGCGCAGCGCAAAAACTGTATACCTCACTCGGCTTTGAAACCGTCGGCCGGCGCAATGCCTATTACGCCGCCTTCGACAACCACCCTGCCGAGGATGCCATCCTGATGAGTTTTAATCTTTGAAATCCACGATGCCGCCAGCGGACACGGCAGGCGTAAGGATTGACAAATGGCTGTGGGCGGCCCGCTTCTACAAGATCCGCAGCATGGCTGCCGATGCCGTGAAGGGCGGGCATGTGTGGCTTAACGGCACGCGGGCAAAGCCTGCAAAGCATGTGCAGATCGGTGATGCACTGAGTATTCAGAAGGATCAGATACAGATCGAACTTGTGGTGACGGGACTGGCGGAGAAGCGCGGATCCGCCACGGTGGCGCAGGGTCTTTACGAGGAGACACCACAGAGTATCGAACGCCGCCTTGCGCTTGCAGAACAGCATAGGCTGCACGCCGCATCCTCGCCCGCGCCCGACAAACGACCGGACAAACGCAACCGCCGGCAGATCATCCAGTTCAAATCAAAGTGAACCGCAGAAAACTCATTCCTGACGATCCGGTGCCGGATCCTGAGTCCCGGCCACCCAGCCGCAAGCGCTGCAAACCGCACACCATGCCAACCGCACAGCAAATAAAGTCGTGATAGTCATGCAGCCTATAGAAAGGCAACGCTTATGTGCTGTACATGTTCCACAAATAGAATTCATCCGGCATTCTGCTACATTGCCCGCAGCGATCAGGCGGAGGACGGCATGAAAGAGCTAGTGAAAAAACTACAGGCGGCAGCGCGGCAATTGCTGTGGCCCGATGACACCGAATCGCTCCCCGTCTGGAAGGTGGCGGTGGCCCGCATCCTGCAGGTCAGCGTGGCCGTGGTACGCGATTTCCTTGAAGGCCAGCTCACCCTGCGCGCCATGAGTCTTGTCTATACCACCCTGCTTTCGCTGGTGCCGCTGCTGGCGCTCACCTTCTCGGTTCTCAAGGGCTTCGGCGTGCAGAACCAGCTGGAACCGGCGCTGGTGAACACCATGTCGGCGCTGGGCGACAAGGGCGAGGAGATCGCCCGGCAGATCGTCAGCTTCGTGGACAATATCAAGGTCGGCGTGCTCGGATCCCTTGGTCTGGGCATGTTGATCTACACGGTGATCTCCCTGCTACACAAGATCGAGAAGTCCTTCAACTATATCTGGCATATCGACAGGGCCCGACCGCTCGGCCAGCGCTTCAGCGAATACCTGAGCGTGATTCTGGTCGGCCCGCTACTGATCTTCTCGGCCCTCGGCATCACCGGCTCGATGATGAGTTCCACGGTGGTCGGCGCGCTGTCGGCTCTGCCGATGATCGGCTCCATCGTGCATATCATCGGCCAGCTGATCCCCTATATGCTGGTGGTGGTGGCCTTCACCTTTGTCTATATGTTCATGCCGAACACAAGGGTGAAACTGCTCCCGGCACTGATCGGCGGGCTGGTTGCGGGTGTGGCCTGGGAGACCGCAGGCTGGGCATTCGGCACCTTTGTCGTCAACTCGGGTAACTACACGGCGATCTATTCCGGCTTCGCCATCCTGATCATGTTCATGATCTGGCTGTTCGTCAGCTGGCTGATCCTGCTGCTCGGCACCAGCATCGCCTTCTACTGCCAGTATCCCGGCCATCTGGCCGTGCGCCGCAACCAGCAGGCCTTAAGTCCACAGATGACCGAAAAGCTTTCCCTGCTGGCCATGTTCTATATCGGCCGGCATTACTATCGCCGGCAGCATGCGTGGAAGATCGACGATCTGGCCCGCATGCTGGGCGCGCCGATCCAGGTCGTTGATGACATCCTCAACAGACTGCGCGACAGGAAGCTGATCGTCGCCACTGACGATGGCGCGCCGCCCTATGTGCCGGCACAGGATATGGAGACGCTGCCCGTCAAACATATCCTCGATGCCATCCGTACCGATCAGGAGAGCAATGAACTGACGCCCTGGCGTCTGCCGAAGGAACCCGCCGTGGATGCCCTGCTTGAGTCAGCCGATACAGCGGTCGATGCCGCCATGCAGGGGCAGACCCTGAAGGACATGGTGCTTGCCGGGACTGAAAGGAAGACCTGACGGGGTGCGGACGGAAACAGCGTGACCCCGGCTTTCATTCTCACCCTGTGCGCAACCATCATGGCCGTACTCCTGCTCATCAAGGGGGTGAGCCTGCTCTTGCACAAACAAAGCGACCCATCCAAAAATGCGAGCGCAGCCTGCTCATCGCCGACGGATAGTTCGGGAGCAAGCGATCACGACAAGGGCCACGCCGATGGCGGCACTTCCGATTCCGGAGGTGACGGAGGCGGAGGCGGAGGGGACTGAGGCTGCCCCGGAGTTATTTGCCCTGCAGCCCTGATTCGAAGTCCAGCAGAAGGCGCTTCCATTCAAGACCACAAGAAAAGCCACCGAGACCGCCACCACTGGCAAGCACGCGATGGCATGGGATAAGCACGGGCAGCGGATTCGCCCCCAGCGCCTGACCCATGGCACGCGGTGCGGTGCCCAGCTGCCTTGCCATTTCGCCATAAGTCAGGATCCGGCCCGGCACAGTCGCCAGCAGGGCTTGCCGCATCCGGGCCTGAAAGGGGCTGCGGGGCGCAGCCAGCGGGGGTAACGGTAACATCCCGCCCGAGAAGTATGCATGCAGCCAGCGACTTACCGGGTCATCATTCACGGGTGACTCCACCCGCACATCAAGCAGGCTGAGTTCGCGACAGCACTCGCCATCCCAGATATAACTCATCTCGCCCAGCGGGGAAGAAAAACGGAACGTATCAGCAGACATAGGATGCAGTTTAGCATGCGCGCATGGATTGGCCCCTGTTCTTTTCCGCCCTCATCTCCGCGACCCTGTTTCCCGGCGGCTCCGAAGCCCTGCTGCTCTACCGCCTGAATGAAGGTGGAGCAGCACTTTCTCTGGTGCTGATCGCCACCGCCGGCAATGTGCTCGGCAGCCTGATCACCTATGCGATGGGAAGACTGGGCAATGAAGCGCTGCATCGCCGCTGGGTGCGCATCTCCGAGGAAAGCGTGAATCGTGCCGAAAGCTGGTTCGCCCGCTTTGGCAGGCCGGCGCTATTGTTCGCATGGCTGCCCATCGTCGGCGATCCGCTTTGCCTCGTCGCCGGTCTGTTGCGCTGCAATATCGGCTTGTTTCTTTTGCTGGTAAGTATCGGAAAGCTGGCCCGCTACACCCTGCTCGCCTGGGCGTTTTTATAGAGAGCTTCCCGCCGGCTTAACCCCGTCAGGCGATCAGCTTCAGCCAGAGGGGGAGGGTGAAGAGCGACAGAATGGTGGTGAGGGTAACCGCCTCGGCATACAGCGATGAATCCAGCTTGAAGCGATCACATAACACCAGACCCAATACCATGCAGGGCATCGCACCTTCGATCACGGCAGGAGCCAGCAACTTCTCCGGCATGCCGACACCGATACACGCGCCCCAGACGATCAGCGGCATCAGTGCCAGCTGGATCACCATCACCGGCAGCAGAGAAGGGATCCGCCCGAACCAGCCGGCCTGCCAGCGCAAGGCCATGCCGACGGAAAGCAGCATCAACGGAACCACGGCGGCACCAAGCACGCCGAGCGAACGGTCCAGCCATTCAGGCATCGGGACGGAGGTAAGGCTCAGCAGCACACCACCCACTGCAGCCCACAATGCAGGCACCTTGAACAGTTCGACCAGCGGATGCAGCGGTTTCTGACTGCTGCCGAAATGACCGGCAAGCATGATGCCGACAGTGAACAACAGCGGCGTGTTGGCGAACAGATCATACTGGATGGCCACCGACTGCGCCCATGGTCCGAAGGTCTGGGTCAGCACGGGCAGACCAAGATAGGTCACATTGCCGAACGACGCGGCCAACAGCAGGGCTCCTGCAGCCTTGCCGCCGCCTACGCGTTTGCCATCGCCGTAGATCAGCGCCGCAACCAGCAGGGAGAGTAACGCGCCCGCTGCCGCCACCACAGGAATACGCAGCACATCGAGATTCACCGGCGTCTGCCACATCACATGCAGCACCAGCGCAGGCAGGAAAACCGAATATACGGCGCGAGCCAATTGCGCGCGCACCAACTCCGCCTGATCACTGCCAAGTAGAAGTCGCCAGATCAGGCCGACAGCAATAATCGAGGACATACCGAAAGTGATTGCGAACATCCCGGCACACTAGCCGAATAGCATGGGTAATTCGCCAATGTTGTGTGCTCTTGCCATGGCCGTCTCCCTACCGAAGCCTGCGCAAACCGGTTAGCGTAACGGCTCCCGATACAAAACGGAGAGGAAGGAGCTGTCATACCCATGGACCCGAAGCAACTGATCGGCGCCGGCCACCGCTGGCTGATACGTCAGGAAGCGCTCTATCTGAGTCTGCTGGCCATGCTGGTCGGACTACTCTCCGGCTATGCAGCACTTCTGCTCCGTCTCGGAATCGAATGGGTTTCCATCTTCTGGACCGGCGAAATCGCGTGGGATAGGGCGCTGGATACCATCCCATGGTATATTTTCCTGCTCGCCCCGACCACCGCCGGGATTATCGTCGGCCTGATCAACACCCACCTGATGACCGGCAGCGAGCTGCGCGGCGTGGCGGGCGTGCTGGCCGATCTGGTGGAGCGCAGAGGCCGCATCAATCGCAAGCAGCTGGTCACCGAAACCTTCGGCTCGGCGATCAGCGTGGGCAGTGGCGCGAGCCTCGGGCGCGAAGGGCCGACCGTGGCGCTGGGCGCGGTCATTGCATCCGAGGTTGGGCATCGCCTGAGTCTTTCCGAGCATCAGGTGCGCACCCTGATCGGATGCGGTGTGGCTGCCGGTATCGCGGCATCATTTAACACCCCGATCGCCGGCGTATTGTTCGCGCTCGAGGTGATCCTGGCCGATTATGCCGTGGCTACATTCAGCCCTATTGTGATTTCCTCGGTCATTGCCACAGTGATTTCACGATCTGAGCTGGGCAACTTTCCTGCCTTCCTGATCCCTGAATACCATCTGGTCAGCACCTGGGAGATCGGTGTGTATGTCGGCATCGGGCTGGCCTGCGGCCTGATCGCCGCCGCCCTCATCGGCCTGATGGGCCGGCTGCGCATGCTGCTGGTGCATTTCATCCCCGACAGGCGTCTGCGCCCCGTGCTGGCCGGCTTCTGCATCGGCCTGCTGGGGCTAGCGATTCCCTATGCCATGTCCATCGGCTACGGCACGGTCGGCAGCATCCTGCTGGAGAAGATCAATCCGGAGCTGTTCGGCATCGGCTTCCCGCTCGGCGTGTTTCTGGCCATCGTGCTGCTCGGCAAGCTGCTGGCCACAGCACTCAGCTTCGCCGCAGGCTTCCCCGGCGGCCTGCTCGGTCCGGCCCTGTTTCTGGGGGCGGTGGTCGGCGCCCTGTTCGGCAGTGTGGTACACGATATCGCACCATCTTTCACCGAAAGCTACGGCGCCTATGCGCTGGTCGCCTGCGGCGCGTTGACCGCCGCCGCCCTGCAGGCACCGATCACCATCATCCTGATGGTGTTCGAACTCTCCGCCGACTACCGCATCATGCTGCCGCTGATGGCTGCCTGTATCGTGGCCACGCTGGTCAAACGCTCCTTCGGGCACCAGTCGGTGTTCACCGAGGCGCTGGAGGAACGCGGTATCGAAATGGGCGGCGGACTGGAGAAGTCCTGGATGCGTTCGGTCAAGGTGTCGCGCATCCAGTGGCGACCGATCCCCTCGGTTCCCGACAACACGCATCTGGCCGAGCTCAAGCAGACCTATGTGGCTTCCGGTAAGGGCTGTGTGCAGGTGGTGGATGATAAGCAGGAGATGCTGGGCCTGATCACCTTTACCGATCTGCAACCCTGGCTGCTGGATATCAGCATGGATCATATCGCCGTTGCCGCCGAGATCTGCAATCGTAAGGTGCTGTGCATCTCCGAGGACGACAGCCTGCTCGATGCCATTGCCATCTTCGACCGCGAGGTGTTCGAGCAGCTGCCGGTGACCGCCGCCGACAACCCCAGGCGCGTACTCGGCGTGCTCTCCAGACAGTCGGTGTTTTCCACCTACCATCAGCTGATCGTCAAGCACGGTGAGCATGGCGAAGACTGACGGACATGCAGGCCGTGCAACTTAACCCCGCGCAGCAGCAGGCCGCCGAGGCAGGCAACGGGCCGCAGCTGATTCTGGCTGGCGCGGGCTCGGGCAAAACGCGCACCATCGTGCACCGCATCGCCCACCTGATCGCCGACCGCCGTGTCGCGCCGCACCGCATCCTAGCCGTGACCTTCACCAACAAGGCCGCCACCGAGCTCAAGACCCGATTGAACCAGATGATCGGCGACGATGGCGGCAGCGTCACCTCCGGCACCTTTCATTCCATTTCCCTGTCATTCCTGCGTCGCCATGCCGATACCCTGGACTATCCGAAGGATTTTCAGGTGATCGATGCCGACGACCAGAAGGCGCTGGTAAAGCGACTGCTCAAGGCACGCAACATCAGTTCCGACACCCTGCATCCGGGCTATCTGCTGAACTGGATGGAGCACTGCAAGCATGCCGCACTCGGTCCGGATGATGCCCCCGAACAGCAGTGGAGCGGCATCGATATGCGCGAGCTGTATGCCGCGTATCAACAGGAATTGCGCCGCCACGAGCGCATGGATTTTTCCGATCTGATCCTCAATACCGTGCTGCTGCTTGAAAGGCATCCCGATGTCGCGGCCCTGCTGCGCGCGAACTTCGATCATGTGCTGGTGGACGAGTATCAGGACACCAATCCGGCGCAGCACCGCTGGCTGCAACTGTTGTGCAGCGAGCACGCGAACCTCACGGTGGTGGGCGATGACGACCAGAGCATCTACGGCTGGCGGGGCGCGGATATACGCCACATCCTCGAATTCGAACGCGTCTGGCCGGGTGCGGGCATCCACCGGCTGGAGCACAATTATCGCTCAAGCGGTGCGATCCTCGATCTGGCCAACGCGGTGATCGCATCCAATAGCGAGCGTCATGAAAAGCAGCTGCGCCCGACCCGCGAGCAGGGTGAAGTACCGTTCTGGCGGGTCTGTCAGGACGACTACGACGAGGCGCGACAGATCGCCGCAGCGCTGCGCCGCTGGCGGCAGCAGGGCAAGCGCTGGCGCGACATGGCCATCCTCTACCGCACGACACGCCAGTCGCTGCCGCTGGAACAGGTCCTCGGTGAAGAGGGCGTGCCGTACCGCGTGGTCGGCGGCGTGGGCTTTTTCGAACGCATGGAAATCAAGGATGCACTGGCCTACTGGGCGCTACTGCACCGCTGTGCCGACGGTCTGCATCTGCGCCGCATCTGCAACAGGCCCAAGCGCGGCATCGGTGCCGCCGGTGAGGCCCGCATCGCTGACATGCTCGCCAACTCCGGCCTGCGCGCCGCCGACTGGCTGGATACCCTGATGGATGGCGGGCCGGGGCCCGCGGGCAAGCTGGCCCCTCTGGCAAAGCTGATCGCAGGCCTGCGCGCCAAGGCCATGCAACAGCCGGACATGGGACTGGGCGAGCTGCTCGACACCAGTGGTTATCTCGCCAGCCTGTCGGCTATGGGCCAGATCGAGGCCGATGCGCGGCGCGACAATATCCAGGCTCTGCAGGACACCATCGCCGTGGCCGCCGCCGACGGTGTGACCCCCGTCGAGTTCCTGGACCGCGCCGCCCTGCTGCAATCGGGCGAACGCCTGGCACAGCAGCATGCCGAAGGGGAAGAAGATGATGCGTTGTCACTGATGAGCCTGCACCGCGCCAAGGGCCTGGAGTTCGATTGCGTGGTGCTGGCCGGCGTGGAAGAGGGCCTGCTGCCGCACCAGCGCTCGCTGGACGAAGGGCCGGGCGGCCTTTGCGAGGAGCGCCGCCTGCTGTATGTCGGCATCACCCGCGCCCGCGATGATCTGCTGCTGACCTCCGCCCGCATGCGCCGCAGTTTCGGCGACATCTCCTTTCCGCAGCCCAGCCGTTTTATCGCCTCCATCCCCGAAACCCTGCTGGCGCGTAACGAGGTGGTTGCCTCCGCACCGCCGGGCAACAGCGAGGGGCTGGAGATCGGCTGCAATGTGCTGCATCCGAGCTTCGGAGAGGGCGTGATCCTCAGCGTCGAAGGCGCTGGCGATGCGATGCGCGTATCCGTAAACTTCCGGCAGGCTGGCATCAAGCGCCTGATGCTGAAGTACGCCGCACTGCAAGCCATTTAATCCCGACACCATCACAGGAGACCGCCATGCCGTTGACCATCTACCATAACCCGCGCTGTTCCAAATCGCGCGCCACGCTGGCCCTGTTGCAGGAGCGCGGCATCGAACCCGAGGTCGTCGACTACCTGAACCATCCGGCTTCGACCGCTGAACTTGTACGCATCCTCGGCATGCTCGGTAAAACCCCCGCACAGTTGCTGCGCACGGGCGAGGATGAGTACAGGGAACATTTCAAAGGCAGGGAATTGTCCGATGCCCGGATGATCGAACTGATGGTGCAGTATCCGAAGGTCATCGAGCGCCCGATCGTGGTGAACGGCGACAGGGCCGCTGTCGGCCGCCCGCCGGAAGCCGTGCTGGATATTCTGCAGGACAACGAGGCCTTATGACGACATTCACTCCGAAAAACATGCTGGTGACCGGCGGCGCCGGCTTTATCGGCAGTAATTTCGTGCACCACATGCTGGCATCGGATGCGGCCGTGCGCATCGTCAACCTCGATGCGCTGACCTATGCCGGTTCGCTGGAGCATCTGCGCGGGTTGCCCGATGCATCGCGCCACAGCTTTGTGCAGGGCGATATATCCGACAAGGCGCTGGTGGACCGGCTGCTGCGCGAGCACGGCATCGACTGCATCGTGCACTTCGCCGCCGAATCGCACGTGGACAATTCCATCAGCGGCCCCGAGGCATTCGTGCGCACCAATGTAATGGGCACATTTACATTGCTCGATGCCGCGCGCCGCTACTGGTTGAATGAACTTGACCGGGGGAACGAGGACTGTCGCTTCCACCATATCTCGACCGACGAGGTGTACGGCACGCTGAAGGCCGATGATCCGGCCTTTTCGGAAACCACGCCATACGCCCCGAATTCCCCGTACTCCGCGTCCAAGGCGGGTTCCGATCATCTGGTCCGCGCCTGGCATCATACCTACGGACTCCCCGTCACCACGACCAACTGCTCGAATAATTACGGCCCCCGCCAGCATGGCGAGAAATTCATCCCGACGGTGATCCGCAGCTGCCGGCAGGGCAAGCCGATCCCGGTGTACGGCGACGGCAGTAATATCCGCGACTGGCTGTATGTGGACGACCATTGCCGCGGCATCGATGCTGTGATCAGACAAGGCAAGCTTGGCGAGACATATAACATCGGCGGCATCAACGAATGGGCGAACATCAACATCGCCAAACTGATCTGCTCGCTGCTCGATGAGATGCTGCCGGCCGACAAGCCGTATGCGGAGCTGATCACCTATGTGAAAGACCGCCCGGGGCACGACTGGCGCTATGCCATCGACGCCACGAAGATGGGGGATGAACTGGACTGGTCGCCCGTGGAAACCTTCGAGACGGGTATCCGCAAAACCGTCGCCTGGTATCTGCAACACGGTTGATTTTCACTGTCTTCGACTCACTGATGACGACGCCGCATAAAAACATTATGCTGCGCCCCTTTTCAATGAATTTTGCGACGTTCGCGAAGCAACCGATTACCAAGGAGTAGCAACATGGGCTTGAACATCTATTACGACAAGGACGCAGACCTTTCCCTGATCAAGGGCAAGAAGGTCGCCATCATCGGCTACGGCTCCCAGGGCCATGCACATGCATGCAACCTGAATGACTCCGGCGTGGACGTCACCGTCGGCCTGCGTGCCGGTTCGTCCTCCATCGCCAAGGCCGAGGCTCATGGCCTGAAAGTCAGTGATGTGGCATCTGCAGTGGCCGGCGCCGATGTCGTCATGGTGCTGACCCCGGACGAGTTCCAGTCCCAGCTGTATCGCGATGAGCTCGCACCGAACCTGAAGCAGGGCGCCACGCTGGCCTTCGCTCACGGCTTCGCCATCCACTACAACCAGATCGTGCCGCGCGCCGATCTGGATGTGATCATGATCGCTCCGAAGGCTCCGGGTCACACCGTGCGCTCCGAGTTCGTGCGCGGCGGCGGCATCCCCGACCTGATCGCCATCCATCAGGATGCGTCCGGCAACGCCAAGAGCATCGCCCTGTCCTACGCCTCCGCTATCGGCGGCGGCCGTACCGGTATCATCGAGACCACCTTCAAGGACGAGACCGAAACCGACCTGTTCGGCGAGCAGGCCGTGCTGTGCGGTGGTGCCGTGGAGCTGGTGAAGGCCGGTTTCGAGACCCTGACCGAGGCCGGTTATGCGCCTGAAATGGCATATTTCGAGTGCCTGCACGAGCTGAAGCTGATCGTCGATCTGATGTACGAGGGCGGCATCGCCAACATGAACTACTCGATCTCCAACAATGCGGAGTACGGCGAGTATGTGACCGGCCCGCGCGTCATCAACGAAGCCTCGAAGCAGGCCATGCGCGAGTGCCTGCACAACATCCAGACCGGCGAGTATGCCAAGCAGTTCATCATCGAGGGTGCAACCAACTACCCGTCGATGACCGCCTACCGCCGCCTGAATGCAGCCCACCCGATCGAGCAGACCGGCGAGAAGCTGCGCGCCATGATGCCGTGGATCAAAAAGATCGTGGACAAGTCCAAGAACTAAACGTTCTGTACGCAATCAAAAAGGGAGCCCGCGGGCTCCCTTTTTTTAGGTTCATCGCGGATTGGCGGGAAATAGGGGTTAAAGCGAGCGGTGCCCCTGGTTAGGTTGTTTGTACCACCAAGCAACTTTTCCGGAG
>PEWE01000028.1 GCA_002779605.1 Zetaproteobacteria bacterium CG06_land_8_20_14_3_00_59_53
TGACACCTGCCGCCTATGCAAAGCAATTAGCTGCAAAATCGGCTACAGTGAGGTCCGGACTCTAAACGGGACTGCTACTCAAGATGGGGTGACGTCGTTCCCACTGCATAAGAGCCAGCGCCTGAGATTCGCTGCGTGGTTCGATAACAAGCATAAAACACTGTACTTTTCCAAGACTGCTTTTGCCATTCACAATCGAAACCACTTCGGTTATGTTGCTTCATCCGGCACTGGCAAAGCCTTGCCGACACAGGGAGCCGATTGGCATGACGTCACATGCAAACGGTAAATGGCTTGTGCATTCGTCTATCGGGGAGGGTTTCAATGCGCTGGATGCGAACCGCTTTGTCGATTGCCGGAATGATTTCCACCTGCTTTCTATCTGCCGGTTCGGCGCATGCGCAAACAGAGTGGGCCGAATGGATCGCGGATGCCGAAATTGAAAGCAGCACTGACGACAACATCAATCATGGCGTATTTGCTTCCGAAAAACGCAGCGATACATCGTATACCCCCAAACTGACCGCCGGCCGTATCCTGCAGCTTGCAGATTATTCCCGACTAAGCCTGACAGGCCGATATACAGCCGAATTGCATAACAACATCCGGCAACTGAGCTCGCACAATTTCGGCGGGACTCTGGCCATACAGCACAAATTCGGCCTCGGGCCGTTTGTGCCATGGCTTCGCGCAAACGCCTCGGCCATGCGCATCAACTCCAGAAGCAATATCCGCGACGGACAATCATATATTTTCGGCCTGCAAGCCGGAAAACGCCTGAATGATCGCCTGTCGCTGCGCCTGGCATATAGCCACGACATCCGCAAAGGCCCGGCTTCAAGCCCTGTAAGCGGCATTACCCCTAACCCGGGCGGCAGGGTTTTCGATATGCAGGGCAATAGCGCATCGCTGGGCCTCGATGCGCTGCTAACGGAAAGAACCCTGCTTCGCGTGGGCTATACCTTCCGCAGGGGGGATATCGTCGCCACGCGCGCCTGGAATCCGGCAACCGCCTCCAGCCCTTATGTACTGGCGGTAACGACCGATGATGCCATCCCCGGAACGGCCTATCGGCTGAATGCACAGGTGCATACGTATCGAGCCGACATCAGCCATTCCTTTCTCGATGGCCACGCTTCCGCCGATATCGGCTACGAACGCCGCAGCAGCAAAACCGGCCTGTTCACCTACACAAACAATATCTTCCGCGCCAATGTCATTTACAGCTATTAATCCACCCCTGATTCTACAGAGCGGAGATTGCCGGCTTTGCGGAATAATCGCGATCCGCCTTCTTTTGGTGATCATCGTGTGCCTGCTGCCTGCACAAACGGCTCGCGCAGGCGAACTGCTGTTCAGCGTCAGCGAAGCATCGGGCAGCCCTGTGCAGGATGCGGTGGTATTCGCCACACCACTGGGAAACATCGACACGGCGCAAGACAAAACCACCACAGTCGCCATAGATCAGATCGACAAGGAATATGTGGACATGGTGACGATCGTACAAAAAAACACCGGCATCGTTTTCCCCAACCACGACAACATCCGCCACCATGTGTATTCCTTCTCGCCAGCCAAAACCTTTGAAATCCCCTTATATCTGGGCACTCCGCGGGAGCCGGTCATCTTCGACCAGACAGGCCCGGTATCACTCGGCTGCAATATTCACGACTGGATGTCAGGCTATATCTATGTAGTCGATACACCGTATTTCGCCAAGACAGGAGAGGATGGTCTGGCAAGGCTGGAACTGCCCGCCGGAGAGTACCGGATCGGGATCTGGCATTTCCGCATGAAGGGCCCGGCAAGCGCAACCGGCCAAATGGTCAGCGTGGGTAGCGGGGCTGTGCAATTGAATAACGTCATCACGCTGAACAGGGTCTGGAGAGCGGTGCGCGGCCCGGCTGATAATCGTCTGGGAGGCTACCGCTGAGGCTGAGGCTGCAATTCAGAAGCTTCCAGAGCCGGCTGCTGTTCTTCTTCGCCGGCCTGCTGGGCGTTTTTATTATCAGCTTCTTCAGCGCCGTTCACCAAGCCATTCTGGATAGCACTAAGGCGCAGATTGTTGCGGATCTGGAAGTGGCGGAACGGGTATTCGAGCAACTGATGCAAAGCAGACGTCAGAAGCTGGCTGACGGGGCTCGCGTATTATCGGCTGATTATGCATTCAAACAGGCCATAGCCACCGGCGACCGAGATACGTTGCTTTCTGCCCTGAATAATCTGCGGAACCGGATCGGCGCTGATAGCATGCAGCTTGTATCGATGGATGCACTGCTTAAGGCCGATACCTCCCGCCCGGATGCCTATGGCGGGCCCTTTGAATTCGCCTCCCTGATTGAGCTGGCGGAACAGAGCGGGGAAGCATCGGGCATTGTGTTCCAAGGAAACGAAACCCATCAGGCAGTTGTCGTGCCCCTGTTGGCCCCCGATCCGGTTGCCTGGCTGTGCATCACCTTCCGCATCGGTGCGGCGCTGGTCGGGGAACTCAAGGCAACCACGCATGCAGATATCTCCCTGCTTCATCTCCGCGACAACAAGGCTGAGCTCATTGCCTCCACATTACCTATGCCTATGCAGCATGAATTATCCGCAAACCCGACTGGCATCATGTCTTCGATTAGCGAGCCTGTGATGCTCATAATGGGGGGCAGCGAGCATGTAAGCCGCGGTTCAATCCTGCAGCAGAACGGACACGGAGTCGTGCTGGCCGTCTTACAGCGCTCGATGCAGGAAGCGCTGCAAGCGTTCTATCGATTGCGCTCCATGCTGCTGCTGATATCCCTGCTGGGTCTTGTATTGACGGCAGCCGGTATCTTCTGGCTGAGCCGATCGGTAACGCGGCCGGTAAAGCTGCTGGCCGAAGGGGTCCGGGAAATCGAGCAGCATCGTTTCGAACATCGCATATCCATGGACCGGCAGGACGAGTTCGGCAATCTCGCGGGAGCTTTCAACAACATGGCCGAAGGACTCGTCGAACGGGACAAGGTGCGTGATCTGCTCGGCAAGGTTGTCTCTCCGGAGGTGGCGCACGAATTAATGCGTTCGGAGGTAAAGCTCGGGGGTGAAGAGCGTAGCATGACCGCCTTCTTCTCCGACATCGCGGGATTCACGTCGATATCGGAGGCAATGCAGGCACCCGATCTTGTGCAGTTGCTTAACGAATACCTCACTGCCATGGGCGAAATCATTCAGCAATGCGGCGGTGTGATCGACAAATATATCGGCGATGCCATCGTAGCGTTCTGGGGTGCCCCCGTTACGAATGAGCAACATGCAGAGCATGCTGTTCGCGCCGCCGTACGAATGCAAAAAAGGCTTGAGGAACTTCGCCAGCAATGGCGCGAACAGGGTAGAACCGAGCTGTTCGTGCGCATGGGCATCAATTCAGGAGCCATGGTTGTCGGCAATATGGGTTCCAGAGACCGGATGGATTACACAATGATCGGCGACGCAGTCAATCTGGCTGCCCGGCTTGAAGGCGCGAACAAATACTACGGCAGCACCATTCTGGTTTCCGAATTCACCCATGCGATGATCCAAGAAGTTTTTCTGTGCCGTGAACTCGACCGGATTCGCGTGCAGGGAAAAAACGACGCCATCCGCATCTATGAAGTCATCGCCGAGATAGATAATGCCAGCCCCATGATGCGGGATTCAGCGGCAAGATTTGAGGAAGCCTTGCGGGCCTTCCGCCGCATGCGATTCGAAGAGGCCGCCCCCCTGTTTAAACATTGCATCGAAACCACCGGCGACCCGGCCAGCCAACTGTATCTGCAACGCATCACCGACCTTGTCGCGAACCCGCCGGCTGCAAACTGGGACTGGACTTATCACATCAGCAAATAGCTCCGCATGGTAAACAACTGCAGCACGCATTTTCTGCATCACCGATGCAGCTGTGCTATATAGGGAGTAACGCCCTTTTAACCGGGCGTTTTTTTAGGGAGCCGCAATCATGCCCAAGGTACCGCATTTCTATCTTTGGATTCATGGCGAAGCCCGTTCCGGGGCTGAAGAGTTCGAGGTGCACAACCCGTACAACGATAGCTGTGTGGCCACTGTGTCGATGGCGGGACACAGGCATGTGCAGGATGCCGTGGCCTCGGCGCGCGAGGCGGCTGTTCAGCTGGCAGACATGTCGCGCTATACACGCAGTGTTCTACTCCAGGACATCGCCGCAGGGCTTGATGACGCGCGCGGGGAAATCATTGATGCGCTGGTGGTCGAGGGGGGCAAGCCGCGCATGTTCGCCGAGCAGGAGTTCGAGCGCAGCCTTGCGGTATTTTCCTGGGCTGCGGAAGAGGCACGGCGCTTCAGCGGCGAGATCATTCCGATGGACGGCATGCAGCGCGGCGAAGGGTATGAGGGCTACACGCGGCGCGAACCGATTGGCCCGATACTTGGCATCTGCCCTTTCAACTTCCCGCTGAATCTGGTGGCGCACAAGATCGCCCCGGCTCTCGCCGTGGGGAATCCGATCATCATCAAGCCGGCAAGCGACACACCGATTTCCGCCCTGCTGCTGGCCCGCATCATCAGCGAAGCGGGTGCTCCGGCCGGCAGCGTGAATGTGCTGCCCATGCCGCATGCGGAGGTGGATGGGTTACTGGCCGGAGAGGATATCCGCATGCTCAGCTTCACCGGCAGCCCGGATGTGGGCTGGGCGCTGAAGAAACAGGCTGTGAAGCAGCGCGTAGCCCTCGAACTGGGTGGCAATTCCGGAACCATCATCGACACATTGGCCGATCTTGCCTTTGCCGCTGCCCGCTGTGCCATCGGGGGATTCGCGCAGGCCGGGCAATCCTGCATCGCCGTGCAGCGCATCTATGTGCAGCAGTCGGTGTACGAGCCCTTTCTGAAACTGCTGAAGCGGGAAACCGGAAAGCTCGGTGTCGGAGATCCCCGCCAGAATGGCATTGCGGTCGGTCCGTTGATTAACAAGGCAGCGGCGGATCGCGTGATGGACCTGATTAAACAGGCGGAAGCAGACGGGGCAATCATCGCACATGGCGGCAAGCGCAAACGCCTTGGCTCGGGCAATGTCATCGAGCCGACTATTCTCACCGATGTGCATGAGAACATGGACGTATGCAGATCCGAGGTGTTCGGCCCGGTGGTCACGGTCACCCCGTTCGAAGAAATAGAAACGGCGGTGGGCTGGATCAACCGCTCCGATTACGGGCTGCAAGCGGCCATCTTCAGCTTCGATACGCGGCATATCCAGTATGCCGTGCAGGCGCTTAAAGTCGGCGGTGTGGTGGTCAACGACTTCCCCACCTACCGTGTGGATCATATGCCCTACGGCGGTGTGAAGTCTTCAGGCATCGGCCGCGAAGGGATTCTCCCCGCGATGCTTGAGATGAGCGAGGAAAAGATGGTGGTCATCCGCCGCTCCTAGGCTGCACGTAGCCGCATCGAACCGCTGCAGCGACACAGTTTTACAATCTTTTTCAATCACACGACCCGCGTTTACATCCGGACGGCAAGACTGCCTCCCATGATTCCCGCGAATCAAGGAGACAGCCATGCAAACACGAATCATTCATTTCACCCTGCCGGCCCTGCTTGCCTGTGCGACAGCCCTTTTGCCCGCGCCGGCCTTTGCCGACCGCGACAACGGCGTTAAGCAGCAAAACCGTCAGCAGCATGAACAGCGCGTTGAACGCCGGGATACACGCAGGCAGGACGTCCGCAGACAACATGCCGGAGCCTACCGGCAACCCGCCGTTCGCCTTGCCGAGAACCGCCATATAGAAAGCCGTAAGACATACTACAATGTGCGCCGCCTGCCGGTGCACCAACCCGTCCGTATCGAAAGGCCACATGAGGTCTACCGCAGCACATGGAGGCCGGTGCCGCGCTATCGCCATTACCGCGGCATCCCCGTGTACCGCCAGCACGGCCACCGCTATCCGGGCTTCGGCTTCTACTACAGCGATGATGATGCCTTCCGCTGGCTGGCGTTCACCGCACTGACCCTGGCCGTGTTCGACCATCTCGACGAACAGCAGCAGCGCCTGCACGAGCAGGCCTTCATCCGCGCCACCACGGCCGATACCGGCGACACCATCTACTGGGAGGATAATCACAGCTCCGGCTCGATCACCGTCACCGGCATCTGGTACGACGCGCGCGGTCGCCAGTGCCGCGATCTGGAACAGAAGGTCAGCAGCAGGAACCGTACGGACATCAATCGCAACACCCTCTGTGAAGGCAGGAACGGAACCTGGGTGGTGAACAATAGAGCCCTGCGCTGAAAGACGATGACAGCAAAGGAAAAAGGCGGCTCAAAGCCGCCTTTTTTCATGATATCCGGCAGGCTGACTCAGGCTGGAAACGCATCTCCTGCGGCATCGCGGTCAATGTACCAGATCGCATTTTTCACCCTTGCCACAGGCAGTTGCTCACCGGCACGGATGCGGGCGATGGCCTCCTGCTTCCCCTTGCCGGCCGAAAGAACCAGCACATGGCAGGCGGCATTGAGCACGGCATATCCCACAGTGACGCGCTCGGGCGGCGGCTTCGGGGAATCGGATACACCGAAGGCCAGGCGTCCGTCATTCAACGAAGGCTTGCCGGGAAACAGACTGCAGGTATGGCCGTCCTCGCCCATGCCGAGATGCACGACATCCATGCGGCCAACGCATGCGAGCTCTGCAGCATACAATCGCGCGCCCTCTTCAGGGCCGAGCTCGGCATGCATGCGGTGGATCTGCACATGTGGAATGGCGACATGCGATAACAGCGCCTCGTCGGCCATGCAATCATTGCGATCAGGATGATCTGCAGGAACGCAGCGCTCGTCGCCAAACCAGATGTGCATGCGCGACCAGTCGAGCTGCATACCGCGCATGACCTCATAGCACTGCCTCGGGGAGGTACCTCCGGCCAGCACCAGATGGCACACCCCGCGCTCCGCGATCGCCTGATTGCAAGCTTTCACGGTCCATTCGGCTGCGACCCGGGCCAGTGCCATCGCATCGGCGAAAATCTCTACCTGCATGTCTTTCCCCTAATGCCTGGAAAGATCGCGCCAGCCGCCCTGACAACCGGCCAGCAACTCATCCATGCCGGGCACATCGGCATCGCATCCGGGCATGCTGCCTGCGGCATAGGTGGCGATATCCTTCTGCTCCTTCCATGCATCGAGGATCGGCATGACGATGTTCCAGCATTCCTCGACCTCGTCGGCGCGGGAAAACAGGCCCGCTTCACCCAGCATCACATCATGCAGCAGGGTCTCGTAGGCTTCCGGCATGCCGGAACCGGCCATGCCGTAGGAGGCATCGAGCTTCACACCGCGCAGATGCATGGAAAGGCCCGGCTGCTTGGCGGTCATGGTCAGCTGCATGCCTTCATCCGGCTGCAGACGGAAGATCAATTCATTGTTGCGCACATTCTCTTCGCTGAGCTTGAACAGCTTCTGCGGCGGTTCGCGGAAGCGGATGCATATCTCCGATACACGATGCGGCAGCCGCTTACCGGTACGCAGCAGGAAAGGCACGCCCTGCCAGCGCCAGTTGTCGATATAGAACTTCACCGCGGCGAAGGTCTCGGTGGTCGATTCAGGTGCGATGCCCGGTTCCTCGCGATAAGCGGCTACCGGCTCGCCTTCCACCTCGCCTTCCACCTCGCCTGCCGCGTACTGCGCGCGCACCGCACGATGCTGCAGCGCCCCGGCCTGGAATCTGCGCACCGAGCGCAACACCTTGAGCTTCTCGTCGCGCACATCGTCGGCCGCCAGCGATACCGGCGGCTCCATGGCCACCAGCGCCATCACCTGCATCAGATGACTCTGGATCATGTCGCGCAAGGCACCCGAGGTTTCATAATAACCGGCGCGATAGCCGACACCGAGGGATTCCGACACCGAGATCTGCACATGATCGATGTAGTTGCGGTTCCACAGGGGCTCCAGCACCGAGTTGCCGAAGCGGAACACCATCAGGTTCTGCACCGCTTCCTTGCCCAGATAATGATCGATGCGATAGATCTGCGATTCGTCGAAACAGCTCTGAATGCTGCGGTTCAGACCCTGGGCGCTGTGCAGGTCCATGCCGAAGGGCTTTTCGATGACCACTCGGCGGAAACCCTCCGATTCGTCGTTCAGCCCTGCTGTGTGCAGATGCTGTGCCACGGTCTCATACCATGCCGGCGGAATGGCGAGATAGAACAGCGCATTTTTCCGCCCGTCGTGGGCATGCAGTTTGTCGGCGATGGCCTGATATGTTTCCGCCTCGCCCAGATCGCCGCTGACCAGCTCCAGCTTTTCGGCGATATGCTGCCAGGAGGCCGGATTGAGCACCGCCTCGGGGAAGAATTTCAGCAGTTCGTCGTGCACATAGCTGACCCAGTAGGCATGCGTCCATTTCTGACGCACCACGCCGATGATGCGGCAGTCGTGGCCCAGCAGGTTCCAGCGGTGCATATGCGCCAGTGCCGGCAACAGCTTGCGCTTGGTCAGATCGCCATTGGCACCGAAGATGACGATATTGGTCGCCTGCGGCCGCTGGGAGCCGATCAGCGAGGCGAATTTATCATCACCGGCCACGATTTATTCCTTGTCCGCCGCCTTGATGGCATGCCCGCCGAAACCGGCGCGCTGCGCATTGACGATCTTGCCGGCATAGGCGTCTTTCTGACGACTGCGGAAGCGCATCTGCAGGGCCAGCGTCAGCACCGGTGTGGGGATGCCCAGATCGATGGATTCGTTGACCGTCCAGCGGCCCTCGCCGGAATCGTCCATCCAGTCGGACAGCGAGGAGAGGTCCTTGTCCTGCTCCAGCGCATCGCCGGTGAGATCCAGCAGCCATGAAGAAACCACCGAGCCGTGCTGCCAGACGCGCGAGATCTGATGCATATCCAGATCGAATTCCTCTTTGGCCTTCATCAGCTCGAAGCCCTCGGCAAAGGCCTGCATCATGCCGTACTCGATGCCGTTGTGGACCATCTTGACGAAATGCCCGGCGCCAACCGGACCGACATGACCCCAACCCTTGCCGTCATTCGAAGCCAGCGTGGTCAGCGCCGGTGCGATCAATGCAATGGCTTCATCCGTACCGCCGATCATCAGGCTGTATCCGTTCTTCAGGCCCCAGACGCCGCCGGAAGTGCCGCAGTCGGCGAACAGCACGCCCTTCTCGGCCAGCTCGGCTGCGCGTCGCTGGCCCTCCTTGTAGTTGGAGTTTCCGCCGTCGATGATCAGATCGCCCGCCTCGACACCGGCGGCCAGCAGATCGGCTATGCTGCTGTCCACGAACTGGTGTGGCACCATCACCCACAACACGCGCGGCTTCGGAAGCGCTGCGATCACGCCGGCCAGATCGCTTACCGCAGTGACCGAGGCGAACTCGGCAGCCAGCGCCTTACCCGGTGCTGCATCCACATCGTAGGCCACCACATCATGTCCGCCACCGGCCAAACGCTTCACCATATTGCCGCCCATGCGACCCAATCCAATCATTGCCAGCTTCATCTTCCTGCTCCCTTTCTTTCTGATATGTACGCAGCCTGCGGCGGATCTCCGCCGCGCTGCCTAATCCTGTTTGTCGCCGGCCATCAACTGGCTGGCATCGACGATGACGTTGTAGCGCTCGCGCGCCATCTGCATCACCCGCTCGGCGAACTGCGGCTTGTCCTTCAGCACCTTGCTGAAATCCCGCTTCTCCAGCGTGTACACCACGCAATAGGTCTTGGCGCGCACAGAGGCCTGACGCTTCTTGGTGAGCAGCAGGCTGACCTCGCCGAACACCTGTCCCTCGCCCAGTTCCGCCTTCACCCAGCCCTTCGGATCGACGATCTCCACGCTGCCCTTCTCGATGATGAACAGCTCGCCGCCCTCGGAGCCGTATTGCACGATCTCGTCGCCTGCATTGAACACCATCGGCTTGAGCATCATGGCGAAGGCCTTGAGCATGGCATCGCTGCTGCCCTCGAACATCGGCACGCGCTCCAGCACGGTGCGCGAGATGCGGTCCACCCAACGCCGGTGCCCCGGATTGAGCAGCTCGAAGGAGGCCTTCGGGCCCCAGGAGCCGAAAGGATAATTGGGGAAGTCTGTCGCCTTTTCGTCACCCCATGCATCCAGCACCGGCTGCACGATGCGCCACGAGGTTTCCACCAGATCGGTGCGCGAGAACAGCGATGCATCGCCGTGCATGCAATCGTACAGCATGGTTTCGTAGCCCGTTCCGGGATGCACCACAAAGGCCTCGTCGTACTCGAAATGCATATTCACCTTGCGCATATGCATCGAGGGCCCGGGCCGCTTGGCCAGGAAGCGCAACTCGATGCCCTCGTCCGGCTGGATGCGGAAGATCAGCTGATTGGCCTCCAGCTGACCGAAAGCCGGGGTGCCTCGGAAGGTGAATTCGGGCGCGCGACGGAACTGCACGACGATCTCGGTGGCCTTGTTCTCCATGGCCTTGCCGGAGCGCAGATAGACCGGCACACCGTGCCAGCGCCAGTTGTCGATGCGGATCTTCAAAGCCGCGAAGGTCTCGGTATTGGAATCCGGATGCACATGCGCTTCCTGCCGGTAGCCGACGGCAGGCGTCCCGTCCGGCTTCACGCCAGCGGCATACTGGCCGCGCACCGCATTGCGCGCCACATCCTCGCGGCTCATCAGGCGCACGGCGGAGAGCAGCTTGAATTTCTCGTTACGGATGGCATCGGCCTCGAACGAGGTCGGCGGCTCCATGCACAGATAGGCCATCATCTGGAACAGATGATTCTGGATCATATCGCGCATCACGCCGGACTTTTCATAATAGGCGCCACGCCATTCCACGCCCACCTGCTCTGTGGCGGTGATCTGTATATGATCGATATGCGTACGGTTCCACAGGGGCTCGAACATGCCGTTGGCAAAGCGGAAGGCCAGCAGGTTCTGCACCGCTTCCTTGCCCAGATAATGATCGATGCGATAGACCTGCTCTTCCTTCCAGAAGGCCAGGATCTCCTTGTTCAGGGCGATGGCGCTGGCCAGATCGGTGCCGAATGGCTTTTCCACGATGATCCGTCGCCAGCCACCGTTGCTGCGGTTCAGGCCCGCCTCGTCGAGGTGCAGCGAGATCATGCTGAACACGGCTGGCGGCGTGGCCATGTAGAACAGCACATTGCCGCCGGTGGCGTACAACGCATCGAGTTCGACAAGCTTTTCGTGCAGCTGTGTGAAGGCCTGCGGCTCGTCGAATTTTCCCTGAATATAGTGGATGCCCTGACAGAAGGTCTGCCATGCCTGCTCATCGAAGGGCTCGCGACGGGAGAACTCGCGGATATCCGCATCCATCTTGGCGCGGAAGGAATCGGTGGTGAAATCGTCCATCGCCATGCCGAGGATGGCGAACGACGGGGGCAGCAGATTGTCGCAGTAAAGATTGAACAGCGAGGGAACCAGCAGCCGCTTGGTCAGATCGCCGGAGGCACCGAAGATCACCATGATGCAGGGGTCGGCCGCATCGTCGCGCAGTTGCATGGCAGCAGCCAGGTCGGTCAAAGGCTGTTGCAGAGTCATGTCATTCATATTGGATACCCTGACGCAACGCAGGCTGCGATACTCCCAAGAATTTCCGGGCTGCCGACACCATAATAAAGGATTGCTGCGAGACAACCCTGATCGGCTGGTGAGCCGAACTGGTCTCGCCCCAGTGACCCACAAGATGAAAAGTCAGTAGTTGAGCGTAATGTATCTCAAGCATGCAAGTTGTCAAAGTGTACCAAACAATTTCCGGGCTGCCGACGCCTTGGTATCAAAACGCGCTAAAAACCTTACGTATCAACGCTTTTATATGGTGAGCCGGACTGGGCTCGAACCAGTGACCCGCAGATTAAAAGTCTGCTGCTCTACCAACTGAGCTACCGGCCCGAAGGCACCGGACAGCCCGGAAAAATGGTACTCCCAAGGGGAGTCGAACCCCTGTTTCCGCCGTGAGAGGGCGGCGTCCTGGACCACTAGACGATGGGAGCGTCGTGGGAGGGCGGCATTGTTCTGGATTCGTCGCCCGCAGTCAATGGGCCAAGAAGGGCGAGCAGGGTTTCATGCAGACCTCCCTGGGCGAGATTCTGCTTGATCAGGTAGGCATCGGCCCCCGCATCCAGACCCTTCATGCGATCCTCGGCACTTTCGCGGGTGGAAATAATCAATATCGGCATGCCTGCAAAGCGTGGATCGTTACGGATACGGCGAACCAGACCGAAGCCGTCGAGACGCGGCATCTCCAGATCGGTGACCAGCACGTCGTATTCGCTGCGCTCCAGCTTGTCCACAGCATCCAGTCCATCGATGGCGGTATCCACCACCATGCCGAGCGATTCGAGCAGCGAGCGCTCGATCTGCCGAGCGATGATCGAATCCTCCACCAGCAGCGCGCGGACCGCCTGCATGCCTGCGGCTCCGGGCTGAAGGTCGTGCACCACTTGCATCGGTGCGGTGCGACCCATTTCCTTGATGCCGTAGGGCTCCATCAGCAGCACAACCTGACCGTCGTCGCCGATGGTATTGCCCATCAGGCCCTGAGCCTGATAACGCTTCAGATATGGATCGAGCTCGCGCACGATAATCTCGGCTTCCTCGAACAGCTGATCCACCACGATGCCGGTGAATCCGTCGATATGCCGCGCGATGAGAACCAGCTGCACTTCACCGGGAGCGGCATCCTTATCCCCGGAGAACATACGACGAAGATCCACCAGCGGCACCGTATGATTGCCGTATCTGACAATCGGCCTGCCCTCCTCGATCAGCAACTCGGAGGCCTTCGGGGCCACCACCTGCTCCACCATGTGGATCAGCATGCCGAACTTCTGTTCGCCGATGCGGAACATCAGGGCGCGCTGTACGGCGATACTCACCGGCAGGGAGATCAGAAAACGGGTGCCCCTGCCCTTCTCGGTATGAATGCGGATCACACCGGTCAGGCGACGCACGGTATCCTGCACGACATTCATGCCGATGCCGCGACCGGAGGTCTGATCCACCTCAAGATGCGTCGAGAAACCGGGGCGGAAGATCATCTCCAGCGCCTCGGCATCGCTCATCGCGTCCGCCTCGTACTGCGTGGTCACGCCACGCTCCACAGCGACCTGTTTGATATGTTGCGGATCGATACCCCTGCCGTCGTCGATCACCTCGATATGGATCTCGCTGCCACTCTGCACAGCGATCAGGCTGAGCTGACCGGCCTCGGGCTTACCCAGCGCACGACGCTCTTCCGGCGATTCGATGCCGTGCACCACCGCGTTGTTGATCAGGTGCACCAGCGGCTCCATCAGCGATTCCACGACACTCTGGTCGCACTGCACGGACTCACCGGCGGTGACCAGACGTGCCTTGCGATTATGCCGCCCGGCCACATCGCGCACAGCGCGCGGGAAAGCCGAGAATACGGTATCCAGAGGACGCAGCATCAGGCCGAGCACCTGGTCGCGCAGATCGTCGAGCATGATGCCCTGACGTCCCACATTGTATTCCACATCCGATGCCAGATGGCGTGTGGCACGGCTCAGCCAGTCCATCTGACGGTCGAACATGGTCAGCGACTCGGACGGTGAACCCGCCGGCAATTCGGCCTTGACCTTGCGGGCGATGGACTGCAA
Organism: Zetaproteobacteria bacterium CG06_land_8_20_14_3_00_59_53; assembly: GCA_002779605.1. Taxonomy (GTDB): domain Bacteria; phylum Pseudomonadota; class Zetaproteobacteria; order Mariprofundales; family Mariprofundaceae; genus UBA1543. Next base: position 13,600 of record PEWE01000028.1, read on the forward strand.
CTGCCCCAGCTGCTTGAGCAGCGACTGCACATCCTGATTCAACTGCGTACCGAAGGCCTTGCCGGTACTCAACTCGATCAGCTGGCCGGACAGCACATTCAGACGCTCGGCATCCACGCGCAGGAAGCGACCGGAGGTCGCCTGCCCGCCCACCTTGGCCTTGACCTCGCTGACATCCGGACGGTACGAATTGGCTGCGGATTCCGGCGTGTCCGCAACAACCGGAGCGGGCTGTTCATCCTGCCCGGACTGCTCGTCCTCTGTTGCATCCTGATGCCCGGAGGTGGCTTTATCCACGCTCCCGATTTCAGCTCCGGTCTCTTTCACTCCGGTCGGCTTCGCCGCATCCCCGGCGCTCAGCAAGGCATCAAATCGGAGCTGGAAATCCTTCACCTCGATGTCCGGTGCATCCACGGCCTGCAAACGGACGGCAAGGCGGTCGTGGATGTCCATCAGCAGGCGCGCCATTTCGGGTGTGCGTATCTCCGCATATCCGGTCATACGCTCAACCGCATCTTCGAACAGATGCCCGGCGGCACCCACATCGGCCACGCCGAGCATCAGGGCAGAACCCTTGATGGTGTGCGCATCGCGCTTCAGTGCGGCCAGACCATCCGCATCCAGCGAACCGGATTCGAGCGCCACCAGAGCCTTATCGATCGAGCCCAGACGACCCCGGGCCTCATCGAAGAACGCGGCGATAAACTGTTTGAAATCACCCCATTGACCGTCATCACGTGCACTGCCGGCGACGACTTCCGAAGAAGCACGGATATCCTGCGACTGAGTTTCTGACGGAGTATCGGCAGGGCCTGCTTCTGTAACGGCAGGTGCTGGAGACTCCGCCTTGCCATCGGATTCCAGCAGGGATTCATAGCGCTGCTTCAGATCGGCAGTCTCGACCGGCTTGCTGTCCACCGCCTGCAGGCGCTCGGCCAGACGATCGTGCATATCAAACAGAAACTGCACCATTGCCGGGGTGCGCAGCGCGGCATTCTTGATCAGATGCTCGACCGCATCCTCGAACAGATGCCCTGCTTCACCCACATCGGCCACACCCAGCATCAGGGCCGATCCCTTGATGGTGTGCGCGTCGCGCCTTAAGCCGGTAAGCCCTTTTTCATCCAGCGATTCGGCTTCAAAGGCCACCAGCGCCTGATTGATCGAACCGAGCCGTTGCCTCGCCTCATCGAAAAAGGCGGCAATAAACTGGGAAAAATCAGTCGATGGCATGATCGTTCACCGGGTCGCGCATGACAGCCATGCTTTACACCATGGTCCGCAGTTCTTCTGCCACATCGTTCAGACGGGTGGCGGATTCGCGCGTGGCCTTCATCTGCTCACTGGAATCGTTGAGCAGCTGGCTGATCTGGCGCATGGTGTCGATGAACTGGGTATTGGACTCGTCATGCCTGGATGTGGCCTGCGAGATATGGCGGACGGCCTGACTGGTCTTCTCGGACATTTTCTGCAAGCGCTCCAGCACCTCACCGGCATGCCGGGCCACGCCCACACCCTTGCCCACTTCGTCGAGGCCCTTGCGGGTCACAGCGATGGATTCCTGCGAGGAATGGTGCACATCATCCACCACACTCTGGATCTCGCTGGTGAAGTCGCGAACGCGTTCGGAAAGTCGGCGCACCTCGCCGGCCACCACGGCGAATCGCTTGCCGAACTCGCCGGCCGCAGCCGATTCGATGGAGGCATTCAGCGCCAGCAGGTGGGTTTCTTCGGCGATTTCCTGAATCGAACCGATGGACTCGGTGATCTGTGCCGCCTTTTCACCGGCGAAGGTCACCTTTTCAGCGATATCGTTCACCTCGACACGGATCAGCTCCATGTAGCGTATAGCATCGAGCACCGCCTGCTTGCCCTCGCTGGCCGCACCACGCGTCACTTCGGCGATACGTTCCACATCCTTGGAGGTCTTGGCCACCTGCCGTGAGCTTTCCGACAGGTCTTCCATCTCACTGGTCACCTGCACCACGGCCTTGGCCTGCACCGCCGAGGCCACGCTCTGCTGATCCACGGCATTGAGAATCTCTTCGGAAGTGCCGGTCACACGATGCGCCACACCGGTGATCATCTCGGTACTGGTCGAAACGAAGTAACGTCCGGAGATCATCATGATCAGCACCAGACCCAGCATCACGCCCAGCGCCGAGACGGCAAACACCTTCAGTTCGTTCTGTTTGGACTCCACCAGCCCATCGAGACGGCCGTTCAAGCCACGCGCTACCAGATCCACCTTCTTCTGCGCCACGAACACCAGATTCTGCGCCACAACGGTCACGTTTTTCGCCTGCTCTGCCGGAATCTTGCCGCTCACCACATTGGCACCCATCGAGATCACCTCGCCCATCAGCAACTCGGAAACCTCTCTCAGCTCCTTGGTTTCATCCGGAGTCAGGTTCGGCGAGGCAGAGAGCTTTTTGAACAGCCTGTTGAATTCGGCGGATCGCTCGTCCAACCGGTCCGCATCGGCTGTGTTGCCGGTCAGACTGAAATCGTTGAGAGGTGCAAGCACACTGGTCAATGATGCACGGAAACGCTCCAACTCGATCTGCTCGGCATAGATACCCTTCAGCGAGGCGAAGTTATCGTTCACCTTTTTCGCTGCGAAAAGCACCGTGCCGATCAGCACCAGCAGCATCAGCAATGAAATCCAGACATTCCGATTTGCGCGTTTGCGCAGATTGGTAACAGCCATTGTGTCCCTCCCACCGAATCTTGTCGGCTAAACTATCTCGACCGGCACCGACGCGCCAGCCCTTGAAATACCGCCGTGAGGCGGCCTTGTTATTACTCCTGCAGCAAGGCTCTGGCATCCAGCATGTCGTAGCGCACGCCTTCCACCTCCAGCCAGCCATAAACCCCGTGAACCACCGCTCCCGAACTGACAATATCATCCAGCAGGCTTTCAGGGACACGGTGAATGGCTGGAACTGAATCCACCCGCAGAGCCACGCGCATGCGGGCATGCCGCAACACCACATAGCGGGTCGCCTCGCCATCATTGGCCGGCGGCACCGGTAGCGTCATCATACGGCCCGGCTCGACGACGCAGACGATCTGTCCATGCACATTACCGACGCCGAGCAGATGATCCGGCGCCATCGGCACCGGCGTCAGAGGCATCGGCCGGACAATCTCAGCCACTTCCTTTGCCGCCAGAAGAAAATCGCGTCCACCCATATGCAATTGCAGCAAATCGATATCATTCGCCAGCGACTCACCGGTAGTGCTCAAACCGGAAGCTGCACCATCCATGCCGGGCAGCGGCAGACCAGCCAGCAGCTCCTGCAGGCGGCTACCCTTGAGACTGATCGAAGTGTCCTTTTTCGCCGGCTTTGTCGTCTTTGTGTCATCAACCATTTGCAGCCCCCAGTACGGCCAGTCGCATGCGGCGATACATACCCATGACCTTCTTGACCCTGGCCTGCAACTTCAACGGCTCCACGGGCTTGATAATGTAATCGTCGGCACCGGTTTCCAGTCCTTCGACTTCATCCTCCTCGCTGTCGCGCGAGGTCAGCAGCATCACCGGCATGCCGTCGAACTTGCCCTGCTCGCGGATGCGCTGCACCAGCTCTGGACCTGCCATATGCGGCATCTCGTAATCGGAAAGCACCAGATCGAAGGTGTCCTGTTGCAGCATGCGCCATGCTTCCTGACCGTCCTCCGCCTCCAGCGTCACATAACCCTGCGCCGAAAGCACAAACTTGACCAGATTACGCACGCTGGCCGAATCATCCACCACCAGCACTCGCGCCTTGCCCTCGCGGGTCGGATCGAGCTCGCTGGCGCGATTGCGCATGGCTTTGGCCTCAGGCAGCGACACCACACGGTCACTGGAAATACGTTCGGCAAGCTTGAAGCCTTCCGGCGGCGCACCAACGCTACTCACCTCGGCCAGGCTTGTGACACCCTGCAGTGCCTTGCTCAGCCCGTCCTCGAACAGGGTGAACATGCCTTCTTCACGCGCCAGCCGCAGCAGGTCGCGGGCCGATCCGCCCTTGCCGATCAGTTCGCGCATCTGATCGGTGACATACAGCACCTCGTGCACGCCGAGCCGGCCCTTGTAGCCGATATCGGAGCACTGTTTGCAACCCTTGGGCGCATAAAAGGTCAGGCCCTTGGGGATGTCGATGCGCTGTGCCAGATCCTCCGGCGGTTCCTGCAACACCTTGCAATGCGGACACAGGCGGCGCACCAGACGTTGCGCGACCACCATATTCAGCGAAGCAGCCAGACTCGGCGCATCGATCTTCATGTCCAGCAAGCGGCTGATGGTGGATGCGGCATCGTTGGTATGCAGCGTGGATAGCACCAGATGGCCTGTTTGTGCCGCATGCAGGGCGATCTCGGCGGTTTCGTGATCGCGGATCTCACCCACCATCACCACATCCGGATCCTGACGCAGGATCGAACGCAGCGCGGCGGCGAAATTCATACCCGCCGCATTGTTGACCTGCACCTGATTGATGCCCTTGATCTGGAATTCGACCGGGTCCTCGACAGTGATAATATTGGTTTCCTGATCGTTGATGCTGTGCAGGAAAGAATAAAGCGTGGTGGTTTTGCCGCTACCGGTAGGACCGGTTACCAGCACTGCGCCGGTGGGTCGCTTGATGCATTCGCGCACCCGTGCATCGGCGGTCTTCTCGAAGCCCAGCACATCAAGCGACAGTGAAAGACCGCTCTTGTCCAGAATACGCAGCACCACCTTCTCGCCGTGCATCGACGGCAGTGTGGAGACGCGCAGATCGAAATACCTGTCCCAGATCTTGATGCGCGTGCGCCCGTCCTGAGGGATGCGGGAATTGGAAATATCCAGCTTGGACATAATCTTGATACGCGAGGCGACCAGTGGGTGGATCTTGGCCGGAAACTTAAGTGTCGGATGCAGCTTGCCGTCCAGACGCATACGCACCACGCTGCCAGTCTCGCCCGGCTCGATATGGATATCCGAAGCCTTCATCTTCAGTGCCTTGACCATGATGCCGTTCACCAGCTTGATGATCGGCGAATCGCCGGCACCGCGCTGAATATCGTCGAGCGAAAGGTCTTCGTCCTTCTTTTTCTCGGTCTGCAGCAGTTCGGCCCCGCCGTCCCCATCCATCGCCATATCGCCGACCGACATATCGAAATCGCTTTCGCTCTGATACAACTCCTGGATACGCCGGCTGATAGCCTCCGGATGAGCAAAACAGGGCATGATCTTCTTGCCGAGATTGAAGCGCAGCGCATCGAGTGCGGAGAAATCCAACGGATCGACGATGGCCACGGCAACATGACTCTCGGTCTCATCAATCGGCACAAAGTGATGTTCGCGGCAAAAGGCCTCGCTGCAACGGTCGAGCAGACGCTGTTCGGGTTTGATGGCGGAAACATCAAGATAGGGAAGCTTGTAGATACCAGCCAGCGAGCGCAGCAAGCGGTCGGCATCGACACCGGGAACCTTCAGCAATGCCGCCAGCATCTTGCTATTGGTTTCTTTCTGCAGCTCGGAAGCCTGGGTGAGCTGTTCCTGACTCACAACTCCGGCCTCGATCAGTTGTCTTTGTAATCTAAGCAGCATTCCCCGGCCTTTCGATCACGGCTTCCTGCACATGTCCCTCCTTGCGGGATGCAATCCCCCCGAACGACGGCAAATATCCAATGCTGGACTGCAAATTGCAAGACACAGCATCCGAGCATATCCGTACCGGTATCCGGGGTGTCCAGCATGGCTGGCAAAGCGGGATATTGCCATAGCCTCGCGATCAGGGCGTGATGCAGGGCACTTTACCCTGAATTTCAGCCCGCTATGCTGCGACCATGCTTTCAACCCGTAGCCCGCTTTTCAGGCAAAGGATTTCCAGATGCTGCACCGGCATGCTTGTGCTGTTGATGATGTCGTCATGCGCGCATCCGCTGCACGGCAAGTCCGTTGAAACACAGCACAAGACCGCCGCAACAACTAGCCAGCAGGAAAAAGCGCTGGCTGATATAGCCGCGGAAACGCAAACAACGCAACCTGCGCCGGTTGCCCAGAACCCCCTGCTCGACGGGCTGCCTGCTTCCGATATCGCCGGCGTTCAGGCCGATGCCAAACGCATCTACAGCAATCACTGGGGCCCTGTATCTGAACGTTCGCGCTATGTTCGCGCCCGCATCTTACCGATACTGAAAGACATGGGCGCGCCGCGGCAGCTGGAAGTCGTCCCCGTTGCCGAATCCGGTTACAACCCGTATGCCTTCTCGCCCGTCGGAGCAACAGGACTGTGGCAGGTCATGCCCGGAACCGCCCGCATGCTCGGCATGAATGCCGCCAAGGGCTATGACCCGAGGCGCCATGTAGAGGAAAGTACCCGTGGCGGAGTGCAGTATCTGCAGGAAATGTACGCCATGTTCGGCAACTGGCCGACCGCCTTCGCTGCCTATCATCGCGGCCCCGGCAATATGACCAGACGTCTTGCGCAGCACCCGTGGAAACCGCAGGACGGTCTGGACACCATGCCTGTTCCGCCTGTCACCATGACCTATGTGCGCGGCATTCTGGGTCTGTCGGCGCTGGTACAGCGTGGCCTATGGACCTTCCCGGAGCCATGGGAAACGCATCAGGTATCAATCGAAGGTCCGATCGATGTGAACCAGCTTGCCGAGGCAGCTCAGATCGACCCTGAAGAGCTATACCGCTTCAACCCCGGCCTGAATCACAGCCAGTATTTGGATAGTCAGATCGTGTTACACGTGCCGGAATCGATGTTGCAGCCATTGCTGGCCAATGCAGGACAGGCTGCGCCGGAGTATGTGCATGCCAAGGTGCGCAAGGGCGACAACCTTTCCGTGATAGCCCGCCGCTATCACACCAGCGTACATGATCTCAAACGGATCAATCCTGATCTGAGCACCCTCCTGCAACCCGGCCAGACCCTGCTTGTACCGGCCGGCCACATGGACTCGACCAGTCCGCCGCTAAACCCGCTGCTGGCTCAGGGCAGGCGCATCCACTACCGGGTGAGAAATGGAGACAACCTGTGGAACATCGCCAAACGCTTCGGTACTACGCCGGCAGCCATCGCCCGCGCCAACAGTATCAAGAGCGACAAGACATTGCATCCGGGCGACCGTCTGTGGCTGCTGGCACGCGCCCGCACCTCCTGAAGCCTCTCTTGCAGCGCAACGTATTTTTCCTGATCGCCATCGCCCTGCTTGGTGCGGCATGCTCGCAGGACGATGGGAAAACAACACTATCATCCGGATTAGAGACGCACACACAGGCATCGATTGAACCGGCTCGCGGCGACAGGCTGGTTTCGGCGAGTATCGGCGATGCCAGCAACCTCATTCCGATGATCGCCAGCGATGCCTCCAGCCATGCCATCGCAGGCCAGATGTACCTGTCGCTGCTGAAATACGACAAGGATCTGAACCTGACCGGACAACTGGCCGAATCGTGGCAGGTGGCCAAGGACAACCTCTCCATCCGCTTCAAGCTTCGCCAGGGACTCAAGTGGACGGATGGCAAACCACTGACCAGTGCCGATTGCGCCTTCACCCTGAAGCTGCTGCTCGATGAACACACGCAGAGCGCCTATAAATCGGACTATGTGAAGGTCATCCGGGTGGAAACCGCCGATGCGCTGAGCTTCACCGTGTATTACGACGAGCCCTATTCCCCGGCACTGTCCTCCTGGACCGGGCTGGCCATCCTGCCCGAGCATGTGTTCAAGGGCGTGGACATCATGAACACGGAGCTCTCACGCAAGCCGGCTGCGACCATCGGCCCGTACATCCTCGGCGAATGGCAGGCGCAGCAATCCATCCTGCTCAGCGCGAACAAAGACTATTTCGACGGCCCTGTGTGGATCAGCGAGCGCATGACCCGCATCATCCCGGATTCCGCCACACAGTTCCTCGAACTCTCCGCCGGCAATCTGGACAGCATGGGCCTGACCCCCACGCAATACAGCCGCCTGTTCGAGCAGAAGGAACAGCTCAAGCGCAACTACGAGCGCTACAAATATCTCGACTTCGGCTATACCTACCTCGGCTTCAACCTCAAGCGCGCCCCGTTCGATGATGCCCGCGTGCGTCGTGCCATTGCCTACGCGATCGATCGTCAGGAAATCGTGGACGGCGTGCTGCTGGGGCTCGGCGAGGCCATCGCCACACCCTACAAACCGGGCACCTATTGGGTGAACAAGAACATCAAAGTGCGCCCCTTCGATGCAGGCAAGGCCAGGGCTCTGCTGGCGGAAGCGGGCTGGACGGACTCCAACGCCGACGGCGTGATGGACAAGGACGGCAAGCCCCTTTCCTTCACCATCCTGACCAATAACGGCAACAAGCAGCGTGCCGACACGGCCACCATCATTCAGCAGCGCCTGAAGGATGTCGGCATCCAGGTGAAGGTGCGTCTGGTGGAATGGTCGGCCTTCATCGAGAACTTCATCAACAAGCGCGATTTCGATGCCGTGATCCTCGGCTGGTCGCTCTCCCCCGAGCCGGACCAGTTCAGCATCTGGCATTCCTCGCAGACCGGCGCGCGGCAGTTCAATTTCCTCGGCTACAACAACCCGAAGGTGGATGCAGCACTGGTCGCCGCCACCAGAATCTTCGACCGCGCAGAACGCAAGGCGTTCTACGACGAGGTGCAGCGACAGATCCACGAAGATGTGCCGGTGGTGTTCCTGTATGCCCCCTACTCGCTTCCCGTCTTCCACAAGCGCATCCATGGCATCGAGGCTGCCCCCGCCGGTATCGGCTGGAACAGCGAGCACTGGTATGTGCCCGCCGCCGAACAGAAATACACGGTCAACGCCATCACTCCCTGATTCAGGGGCGATTTGAACAGACGCTCAGCAAGCAAGCCGCTGGTCACCTGTGGTCGGAACCGGTCAAACCTTGCGATACCCGGTTCCGCTAAAGTGCTTCTCTATAAAACCTTTTTGCCGGCTATTTCGTTGATTTCGTCATCTGTCCAACCGGTGTGCTCATGCAGAAACCCGATGACGCCGGGATAGGCCAGATGAGGAAGGATGATAAGGGCCAGGGTCTCCCTGTCCGCGTCGTTGGGATATTTATCCTGTTCGAACAGGTCGACAAACAGTGAAACCTCTTCGGGGTACCTGGTCAGAATATTGCCGACAACATCAAGAGGACCTTCGAACAGATCGTCCTGCTTTACAAACAGGAGCTCGATCAATTGCAGCAGATCGCGTTTCCATTCGGCAGGAATCATGCGACAACTGTATTGTGAGATAGCCGACAGAGGCAAGTGACATGAATTGCGGAGTGAATGTTCCCTGCCTGATTCTTGCGTAACCGGTTCCGGCCGGAACAAGCTGACGATGTATATCTCTCTTGATGGCAGTTGAGTTCCTTGCAAACATCGCAAAAAAGAGGCCGCTGTGAAGCGGCCTCTTTCGCTGGGACGATAACGCCTGGATTACTTGATGAACAGCATCTCGCTGTATTTCGGCAGCGGCCACAAGGCATCGTCCACTTCCATTTCAAGCGCATCGGCGTGGGAGCGCACTTCATCCATCAGGTCGCGTACATCCTTGGCCAGGAACTTCATGTGCGCTTCTGGCGAAGCGAAGTCGTGCTTCTTGATGGCTGCTTCAAGCCTGGCAACAGCAGCCAGCATGGCGTTGGCCTCGACCGCCACCGTCTTGACAACCGAACTATCCAGTTCGATACCCAGTTCGGCCATGCCTGCGCTGGTGGCAGACAGATCGGCGAGATAGTTCATCGCAGCCGGATAGATGGAGGTTTTCGCCATATTGATCATCAGCTTGGCTTCCACCTCGATCGACAGAATATACTGCTCGGCATAGACCTCGTAGCGGCTCTCCAGTTCGACAGGCGTAAGCACGCCCGTACTCTTGAAGAGTTCTTTGACGGAATCCTCGCGCAGCGCCCCCAGGGCATCGGCCGTGGTCGGGATATTCTTCAGTCCGCGCTCCTCGACGGCCATGGTGTGCCATTCAGAAGAATAGCCGTCGCCGCCGAATATCACGTTGGCATGCTTATCCATCAGTTCCTTGAGTACGGCCAGCACGGCATCGCCGGTATTCAGGCCCTTGCCCAGCTCAGCTTCCAGTTTATCTGCGATCCAGTTCAGCGAATCCGCCAGCATGGTGTTCATCGCCACCAGCGGGCCGGAAACAGACTGCGAAGAACCGACCGCGCGGAACTCGAAGCGGTTGCCGGTGAAGGCGAACGGCGAGGTACGGTTACGGTCGCCCGGATCGCGTTTGAATTTTAGAATCTGCGACAGCCCCAGATCCATCTCGCCACCGGATTGGGAAACACTGACCTTGCCGTCCTTGATATCCCTGTACACCTTCTCCAGCTGGTCGCCCAGATACACCGACATGATGGCAGGCGGTGCTTCGTTCGCACCCAGACGATGGTCATTGGATGCCGTGGCGATCACGGCACGCAGCAAGGGTCCGAATTTGTGCACGCCGCGAATCACAGCACCGCAGAACAACAGGAAACTGAGATTATCGTGCGGGGTGTTGCCCGGATCGAGCAGATTGCCCTGCGTGGCATTGCCGACCGACCAGTTCACATGCTTGCCCGAACCGTTGATACCGGCGAACGGCTTTTCGTGCAGCAGGCAGATAAAACCATGCTTTTTGGCGGTGGATTTCATCAGGGTCATCATCAGCTGTTGATGGTCGGCCGCCACATTGGCCGCCTCGAAATACGGCGCGATCTCGAACTGCGCCGGAGCCACTTCGTTGTGATGTGTCTTGGCAGGAATACCCAGACGATACAGCTGATCTTCCAGATCCTGCATGAACACCTGAACACGCGCCGGAATGGCACCGAAATAATGGTCGTCGAACTGCTGACCCTTGGCCGCAGGTGCACCGAACAGACTGCGACCGGCAAGCAGCAGGTCGGGGCGGGCGTTGGCGAAATTAGCATCCACCAGGAAGTATTCCTGCTCCGCGCCGCAGCTGGAGTTCAGCTGCGCGATATCGGTTTCACCGATCAGCGAAAGTACTTTCTTGGCAGCCTTATCCATCGCGGCGTTAGAGCGTAGCAGCGGAATCTTTTTATCCAGCGCCTCGCCGGTCCACGACATGAACACCGACGGGATCATCAGCACAGCGCCGTTATCGGTATGCATGATGTAGGCGGGGCTTGTCGGATCCCACGCGGTATAGCCACGCGCGGCATTGGTCATGCGGATACTGCCGTTGGGGAAAGATGAACCGTCCGGCTCACCCTTGATCAGCAGGCTGCCGCTGAATTCGGTGATGGCATTGCCCTGCGAGGTGGTGATGATAAAGCCGTCATGCTTCTCGGCGGTGATATTGGTCATCGGGTAGAAGATATGGGAGAAGAATTTGGCGCCCTTGGCAACAGCCCATTCCTTCATCGCCGCAGCCACCACCTCGGCCACACCCGCATCAAGCGGCGCACCGGTCTCCACGGTCTTTTTCATGGATTTATAGGCCGTTTTGGAAAGTGCCTCTTCCATTTTTGCCAGATTGAACACATCGCATGCCCATATCTTGCCGAGTGGCTCGGTCTGTTTCACAGGCATCGGCTCCCGATTGGTGATCTGGAAGATCGCCTGGCTTCTGGTTTCGTTTCCGCTCATATGATTTCCTCTTTGAATTGGGATGATTTTATTTTGCATCGCAAGCCTTGTGCCAACGGAAAATCCAAGCAATATCAACGTCTTTCAGGGGTGCGCAGGCCACATATGCATAATAGATAGGCCTCTGCTGCACATAATATAGACAAAGCGCCAAAAAGTTACGTCGAAGACGGTTGCTGCAGACGCTGGAAGATACGGACAAATCGCGGGGCCGGTCACGGCCCCGCAGTTTATTTGGTCAGCGAGATGAACACCTCGGGCAGGCGCTCGGGCAGACGGTCCACATGGTCGATGATGGTGTACTGGCGTCCAAAGATATCCGCCACATATTCATCGGCCTTCGGGTCGAGATTGATGCAGTAGGTGTAGATGCCGTCACGATCCAGTTCGTTCACGGCCTGACGCGCATCCTGAATCAGCAACTGCGGATCGTGCACGTCGATATCGGCCGGCTCGCCATCGGTGAGGATCAGCATCAGCTTCTTATCGGCCTGTTGAGCCTTCAGGTAGTGCCCTGCGTGCCGCATCGCTGCACCCATGCGTGTGGAAAAAGCAGCCTCCATAGCCGACAGGCGGGATTTCACATCATCACCCCACGGTTCGTTGAAGCCCTTGATATGATAATACCGCACATCATGCCGGGTGTTGGAGTGGAAACCCGAGATGGCGAACGCATCGCCCACCTGCTGAATGGCCCAGGCAAGCAGCGACACCGCTTCCTGACTCAATTCAAGGATGGTCTGGCTGCTACCCGCAGCCTTCTCGCTCAGCGATTGCGACAGGTCGAGCACCAGGGTCACGGCGACACTTCGTCCATCGGAGCGATGCGACATATTGATGCGCGGATCGGGCGCGCAACCACCCTTGAAATCGATCAGCGAACGGATGGCCACATCAAGATCGAGCTCGGAGCCCTCTTCCTGATAGCGGATTCGCACCTTGTCCTGTGGCTTGAGCATATCCAGTATCTGTTTCAGTCGCTTGGACAGACCGGCATGCTTGGCCAGCAGGTTATCAATTCTGGATGGATTGCCGCGCGGATGCAGTGCTTCATACACACTCACCCAGTCCGGGCGATAGCTCTGCGCGTTGTAATCCCATTCATCGTAATGCCTCGGTGGCAGCGCATGCAGTTCTTCTTCATCCTGCTGCTTCTTATCCAGATGTTCGAAAGTGGTGTCCTCGTCATCACCCTGCTCGATATAGATCCACAGATGGCGGTTATCATCGCGATAATCGACCTCGGTATTTTCAAAGAACGTGGTCGGCAGGGCATCTGTCTGCCTGCGGGTGCGTGCGATGAACGACAGGGCAAGTGAAGCCATATCGGCACTGCGCGACTCGCCCTTCTCCATCTCGGCGAAAAAACGATTCACAAACTCGCGAACAACCTCATTCTCGTACTGATAATCGGGATCGAGAATGGCGCGGGAAACCATCGCCAGACGCAGCCGGATCAGCGAGGTGTTCTCAAGCTCCAGCGCCTTTTCATCCGGCACCGGATGCAATGTCTGAAAGAGTTTACGCAGGCCGGGATAGCGTTTGATGGCCAGATAATCGACTCGCGAATCCTCAAATGCCTCGACCCCCATACGCTGCGGCGGGCTCCAGTTATCCACCACCATCTTCTGACTCCAAAGACGATGCGCCGCCATATGCGCCAGAGCAGCGCGGTAGCGGTCGATGCCCTTCACACCCCGTTCATCGTCGTATACATCGGGCAGACGGATGCCATCCTCATCAAAGTAGGGCATGGGCTTGCGCAAATCATCGAAGGCCACCGAATACGGCACGAGATAATCGGACTCGTTCCACAGTGCACGGAAATAGCTGTCCAGCTTGCGCTCGTTATCTACCAGCAGGGTGCCATGTCGTTCGCGCTGCAACACGGCCATGGCATCGGCCGACTGCAGGCTGAAATACTCCTCCTGCCGCTCGGGATGGTCGTTGTAGTACTTGATGCCGTATTCAACCCAGTTACGGAAACCCTCAAACGACAGGGCAGTCAGCAGGCGCGGCGCCTGCTTAAGCAGATCAGTTAAACCGGGACTCGGGAAAGTGGTGTGATGCCCGTGCACGCTACCGGAAGTGCGATCCATCATATCGCGAATCAACTCGATATAGTGTTTGAAAACTTCGTAGCTTTGCAGACGGCGCGCAACTGCTCCACTGGTTTGCAGAAAAGGCACGATCGATTTGAAATTGGTATGGGTGGACATGTAGTGGGCGAATTCGCGCAGATCTTCCAATGCCGGCTCACCGACAACCCCTGCCACACCAGGGGCCTCTTCCAGATAGACCAGCAGGGGCTCAGGACCGCGCCCCATTTTTCCGATGAACCTGGCGTTCTCGATATAGGAAACCAGACCATCCGAGGACAGCAGATGCTTGGCTTCCTTCATACAGTCATCGAACACGGCATCGGCCCGGGAGAAATTACAGCCCAGCCTCTGCCAGTACATCTTCATTTCCATGTTACGTGTGTTCATGTCACCCATCGATCACTCCCCGATGCTTGTGCTCAGTCAGGCCTGATAGGTCAGCCTTATGCAAAGGTGGCATCAATCGCGTGATCGAGCGTATCGCGGATATCCGCGTCATCGGTAATCGGACGAACCAGAGCCATACGGCAGGCAGCCTTCTCCTCGACGCCACCCTTGATCAGGGCCGCCGCATAGGTCAGCAGACGGGTCGAGATACCTTCATCCAGGCCGTGACCCTTCAGATTGCGCGCAGCACCACCGATGGCGACCAGCTTGGCTGCCAGTTCGGGGGCGATGCCGGTTTCCTTGGCTACGATGGAGGTTTCCACTTCGGCCGTAGGGTAATCGAATTCAAAAGCGGCAAAACGCTGCTTGGTGGACTGCTTGAGATCCTTCATCAGGCTCTGGTAACCGGGGTTGTAGGAGATCACCAGCTGGAAATCCTTATGTGCTTCGATGAGCTCGCCTTTCTTGTCCAAAGGCAGTGTGCGGCGATGATCGGTCAGCGGGTGAATCACCACGGTGGTGTCCTGACGGGCTTCCACCACCTCATCGAGATAGCAGATCGCACCGATACGCGCGGCGGTGGTCAGCGGGCCGTCCAGCCAGCGGGTGCCGTTGGCATCCAGCAGGTAGCGACCGACCAGGTCGGATGCAGTCATGTCTTCATTACAGGCCACTGTGATGATCGGCTTACCGAGTTTCCATGCCATATGCTCGACAAAGCGGGATTTACCACAACCTGTCGGACCCTTCACCATCACTGGCAGGCGGGCGGCATAGGCGGCTTCGTATAGCTCGACCTCGTCACCCTGCGGCTGATAAAACGGTTCCTGCTTGATCTTATATTGTTCCTTGTCGGTCATGAAAACCCTCCGCTTGTGGTCTGTGGCATCACTATAGCTGCAATTACCTGAAAGAAAAATTGATTATTCTTATAGGGACAATCATTTTACTTGATAGCAAAGCAAGGCCGTGTGAATTCCTCTCCATACCCCAATAATCGCCGCATGAGCTTTTATTCTAGGCACGCAGCAGACTCAATGACGAACTGCATGCGCACCCTTATGAGCCGCTTAGTCCACCCGAGCGGATGGTTTCCATCGCCAAGCTGGCCGGTTAGCAACATGCAGAGGCCGAAGCCGCACACCTGAATGCTCTCTGCGAGCATTTCGGCAAGACTGCACCAAGCAATCCGATCCGCTGGCGTGTCGATTTCGGCACCTTCCGGCTGAAGGTGGAAAACCATCAGGAATTCACCCGCTACAAGTTCTCCCGTAAACTCGATAAAGCCCCGCAGGACGACCCTTTCATCAACTCGCCGCTGGAACTGCTTCCCGAAGGGTGGCTTGAGGCCCTGCCCGGCGAGATGCTTGTCGCGCTGAACATCTGCATCCTGCCCTATCCGGAGCAGACCTCGCATCGCGGACTCGCGGATGAGTACGGGCGGTTTTTCGATAGCACGGCATTGACCGGCTCCCAGGTCGGTCGCAGCGTCAACCTCGCCCTGACCGATTTCAGGATCGGGGAAAACGGCATGACGCGTATGCTGATCTTTTCAAGGCCCGGCTTGCCTCGCAGATCGGCCGGCTGACGCATCGTCTGGTGGAAATGGAAACCTACCCCATGATAGCCCTGCTGGCCCTGCCTGATGCCAGACATCTGCTCGTCGAGCTGCCCAATGCTGATGCCCGGCTCACGCAACTGACACGCGCCATATCCGACGGTAACGGCACAGACGACGAGGAACTGATGCACCAGCTCACCACGCTGGCGGCCTATGTGGAAAATCTGGTGGCCAACCATTACCGGCGCTTTTCTGCCACCCACGCCTACTTCGATCTGGTGTTCAAGCGATTGAACGACCTGCATGAGCAATCCGTCGAGGCCATGCCGTCGATGGGCGGCATCCCCGGTCGAAGACTCGATCCTGCACGCACCACCTGCGATTCGGTGTTCCACTGGCTGGATCAACTGGCCACACGCGTCGGCAAGACCACGCAGATGCTGCGCACCCGCATCGATGTGCAGCATGAGAAGCAGAATCAGGAGATGCTGGCCGCGATGAACCGGCGCTTCCAGCTGCAACTGCGCCTGCGCCTGCGACTGCAACAGGCCGCCGAACTGCTGTCCATCGCCATTTTCACCTACTACACGGTCAACCTGCTGGACTATGTCGCCCAGGAAGTGGCTGTGCTGTCCGACATGCCGCTCGAATCCCTGCTGGTCAAGGCGGTGTCAGCCCCGCTGCTGGCCATTACCGCCTATCTGTTCATCCGTCGCATGCGCGCCAAACGGGAAATCTAGAACCACTGCGAAACCATGAAAGAAAAAGACCCCCACGAATGGGGGCCTTTTGATTTATTCCGGTTTGAAAACCGGACGTTCGACTTACTTGTGAACGCCCAGCTTGTCGCGCCAGCCCGGGAACAGCTTGTCGCCGTCTTTCGGGAAGGATTCGAATGCGCGGGCGAACTCTTTGTGAGTCTTGGCGTATTCGATCGGGTCGGTACCGGACTTCCAGCACTCGTAAGCCTGACCCAGGGAGATACCACCGGCAGCCGGGCTGTCGATGTGGCCGAAGGAGCCGCCACCACAGGTGTTGATGACGTTGCCATGGCCGAGGTTCTTGAAGAAGCCCGGCAGGCGCAGTGCGTTCATGCCACCGGAGATGATCGGAGCGGTCGGCTTCATGCCATACCACTTCTGGTTGAAGTAGTGGCCCTTGCACTCATCGCGCTCCAGCATGTATGCCAGCACAGTTTCCTTGCCATGACCTTCCATCTTGCCGTAGCCCATGGTGCCGGTATGCATACCGGAAGCGCCCATCAGACGAACCAGCTTCATGTAGCACAGCGGGTCCATGCCCATCGGGGACTTGTAGGAGGTCACAGCGCCGTGGCCGGCACGGTGGAAGTGCAGGAACGTGTCCGGGAATGCACGACGCGCAGTGGTCACACCGGCAGGGCCGGTTACGAAGCCGTCGATCAGGAAGGCAACATGCTTTTCGTTGCCGTACTTGGCGAACTCGCCGAGGATGTACTCGCCGCGCGCAATGCACTCGCCATGGAAATCGGCAGTCGCATTGGCGGAGAAAAGCTTGGCCTGACCGGTTTCCTGCTGGGCACGGTCCATCACTTCCGCAACCTTCGGGATCACCACCTTCATCGGGCAGAACGGCTGGTTGGCCTGCGGCTCATCGTTCTTGATGAAGTCGCCGCCGAGCCAGAAGTCATAACAGGCCTTGGCAAACGGCTCAGGACGCAGGCCGAGTTTCGGCTTGATGATGGTACCGGCGATGTAGCCGCCATCAACTTCAGGACGACCCAGTACTTTCCACAAATCAGCAATGCCGGTGCTTGGTCCGTCAAACTTCTTCATCATGCACTCAGGTACCAGGAAGTCGAGCATGCGCAGGCCGACATGGTCGCCCATGCCCTGGTTGTTACCCAGAATCAGGGACCACATATGGGAAATATTGTAATGTCCGTCGGTCAGGTTCGGGTCGAACAGAGGGACCGGGTAGGCGATCTTCATCAAGCCGCCGCCAGTGACAGGATCATCACCGAATGCGGTCTCGTCGATTTCATAGACCAGTGCGTCAACGCCACGGGTGAAGTCATCAGTCGTGGATACTTCCACATTGGTGCCGGTTGAAGATTCAGCTGCTACATGAGCTGCCACTTCCAGAAAGCCGTAGCCTTTAGCGGGGATGAGCTTGTAAGCAACAAGCATATGCTGGCCGCCTGCGATCAGGTCCTCTTCTTTAAGACTCAGATTAGCGTAACGATTCGATTGATCCATTGGGTGAATCCCTCCAGTTTGTTTTGTGAGAGTAACCTTTCACAGCCCCTCTCCTGACGCGGACAGCCACTATAGTGATGTCTGCTGACATTGGGAAGCCTACACCGGCCTTCCATCATGTAAAATCAAAGCTTATGATACTCCCGATAAATATTACTTATGAGGGGAGTCTATGCACATCACCCTGAAGCAATTACAGATCTTTGAAACCGTCGCAGCGCAGCAGAGCTATACCGAAGCAGCCAAGCTCCTCTACCTCACACAACCTGCAGTCTCGATGCAGATCAAGCAACTGGAGGAGCAGACAGGCCTGCCGCTGTTCGACCGGCTGGGCAAGCAGATTTCCCTGACTCACGCAGGTGAGGAATTACTGCAGTATGCCAAAAACATCCAGCTGCAGCTCGATGAGGCCGAGCAGGTCATGCAGGAGATGAAAGGCCTCAAACGCGGACGCCTGCACCTCACCATGGCCTCCACCGCCAACTACTTCACACCGCAATTGCTCGCCGCTTTTCACCAGCTGTATCCCGATGCCAAGGTGCAGCTTGATGTGACCAACCGCTCCGGCTTGATCAATGCCGTGCGCAACAACACCACTGATATGGCGATCATGGGCCGGCCTCCGCTCGGCACGGATCTGGTGGGCATTCCGTTCATGGAAAATCCGCTGGTGATTATCGCCCCACCCACCCACCCGCTCGCCGGGAGGGAGATGATCCGCTTGAAGGAACTGGCTCAGGAACCCTTCATCGTGCGCGAAGGCGAATCGGGCACCCGCATAGCTGCCGAGCGATTCTTTGCCGAGCATGGCATCAAGCTGGTGACCGGCATGGAGATGAACCGTTCCGAGGCCATCAAGCAGGCGGTGATGGCCGAGTTGGGGCTGGGTATTGTGTCGCTGCACACCATTGATATGGAACTGGCGTTAAAGCGCCTGACCGTTCTCAATGTCGAGGATTTTCCGATCATGCGCCACTGGCATATCGTGCACCGCAACGGCAAGCGCTTTGCCGCCATCCCCGAGGCATTCAGACAATTCGTACTCGAACAGGCCACCGAACTCATCAAGCCGCCGGCCTATTAAGAAGCGTGGGTTAATCGTTCTCCGGAAGCTCGGTACTCAATGACACCACAGCAGCCGGCAGCACCAGAAGATTGACGACCGGCAGCATCATCAACGCCATGCCGAGCCCGCCGAAGCCGAGCCAGAACAGGCGCCTGTCCGCCATCTGCTGCTTGCGCCGGGCGAATCCCCAGGCGCGCCGGGTCGCAGGAACATCCATCAACTCATAATTCAGGAAGCGGATACCGGCAAATCCCCAGATCAGCATGGCGGCCACCTGACCGACCAATGGCAACCAGATCACCGCCAGTGCCAGCGCACCCATGGCAAGCAGGCCGAGCAGCGGGCGAACGGCATTGGCCAGACTGTGCATGACCGGCCCGACCCAGCCTGCGTTATCTTCACTCAGCGGCGTACCGCGATGCAGCGCCTCGGCACGCGCGGCAAGCATCTCCAGCCATGGCGCGACAGCCACCGAACCGAGCACCGTGAAACTGACTGCGCCGGTGAACAGGGCGAGCAGCACAGCCAGCACCCAGACCAGCCAGGAGATAATCTGCCAGTACCATGCATCGCCAGCCGGCAGCCAGAGCGCGGCAAGGTACTCGGCCAGCGCATACACCCCGAAGGTGACACCCAGCATCAACACGAACAGCATCAACACGATACGCCACAACACACTGCGTAACGTGGCTTCTGCGAACATCCTGGCGAAGCCGCCGAGCAGGACTGTCACTCCCCTGATCATCGTTCGTCCTCCATGCCCAGATCACGCACTATCTGAAGTGCCGCCGGCATATCCTCGTCGTCCACGAACACGCGCATGTCCATGATATCGGGCAGCGGCATGAGTGCATTCATGCCGGCGTTATCAACACGGTAAAGGATACCTCGATCATCCAGCGCATCGCTCAGCGCCTGCAGGCTGATGGTGTTATTCAATCGTATAAGGGTTTGCATGCGGCGATGCTAACGTGGAGATTGCGCCAGAACCATGCATCGTTCTTGCTGGACTGGCACTTGCACTGAGGCAAACGACAAGTTGAAATCCACACCACGCATCTACAAAGCAACACAACCGGAGAGAATACCATGACAACAAGCAGCGCAATCCGACCCTATAGCCGGAAAGTCCTTATCCGCATGCTGATTGCGCTACTTCTCGCCGCCGTCCTGCTGGGGCTGAACTACGACCTGCTGGCAAGCATATACCTGAGCAATCAACTGACCGGCGTCGGCATCCTGATCAACGGCGGCATCTTCGCGCTGTTTCTTGCCGGCATGCTCAAGATGGCCATGGGGCTGGCGGCTTATGCCAGAGAAGAGCGGGAGCTGGCGGACTTTGTCGATCGTCTGGACGACGGTGCCGACGATCCTGCAGCGGACATCGCACCCGACAGCATCATCGCCCGACGCTACCGCAGCATGCAGCAACTATTCAGACACCACGCGCCGGTGAACCACAATGCGATGGCTGCAGCCCTGACGGCACGCGAAAGCACCATCGGCAGCACGCCGCGCTTCATCAACAATATCCTGATCCTCGGCGGTGTGTTCGGCACCATCGTGTCCCTGTCCATCGCACTGGTCGGTGCATCCGACATGCTGCAAAGCGCCATCAGCTCCAGCGGCATGGGCATGGTGATCCACGGCATGTCCACGGCACTGGCCACCACCATCACCGCCATCCTGTGCTACATGCTGCACGGCTTCTTTTTCAATGCCTTCGGCGATGTGCAGACCAACCTTCTCGGTCAGATCGAGGAGGTCACGGCGATCCGGCTGATGCCGCTGTTCCAGATCGATCAGAAAACCATCGACTACCGCATCACCGATCTGCTCAAGGCCATGGCCGAGATGATCCGCCGTATCGACGACGGACAGAGCGGCGTGGTGAATATCACCGAACGGCTTGAAAGCATGCTGACACGCATGGAAAGCGAGGGCGGCGCCACCAGCGCGGGGATTGACGATATCCGCCGGTTGTTGCGCGATGGCTTCCGTCTGCCCGGAGATGACCGGGCATGAGCGGTCATTTCACCGACCTGCGCCTGAACCAGCGCGGCGGTGACGGCGGCGAGGAATCCTTCTGGCCCTCGTTCACCGATATCATGACCGTGATCGTGATGATCTTCCTGATCGCCATGCTGGTATTGCTGCTTAATAATATGGAGCTGGTGAAACGCCTGCAGGCCACGCTGGCCGCCGAGCGTGCCGCCAGCGAACAGGTCGCCAGCACCTCGTCACAGAACCGCGATCTGCAGAATCAGTTGCTGAGCACGCAGGCCCAGCTGGACATGCTGCGCATGCAGCTGATGAGCACAGGTGAAGAGCGCGACAAACTCTCTGAGCAACTTTCACAAAGCCGCGATGCGCTCGAACAGTCGCAGGCGGCAGCGCAGCAGTCCGCCAGTGAACTGGAACAGGAGCGCAGCGCACGCAGCGCACTGCAAACCCAACTGGCTCAGGCCGCCGCACAACTTGCAGCACTCGGTAAAGAACGCGACCAGCAGCAGGAGCGCATGCGCACCCTGGAACAGGACAGACAACAGGCAGCCACCCGCCTTGCCTCCCTGCAGGGCGATTTCGCCACGCTGAAGGTGAAGTACGACAAACTTGTGCGCCCGGCACGCAGTGCGGTCGGCAAGTATGTCGTCAATGTGCGCATCATGCGTCAGGACGGTACCATTGTGCGTGCCGTACAGAGTCCGGAGCAGAAACAGTTCGCCCAGGTCAGCGAAACGGAGATGTATGCCATGCTGGACAAACTGCATGCGGCCCATCCCGCCGATATGTATGTACGTATCATCTTCCCGGACGAACCGGGCCTGTCTTACAGCGAAGCCTGGACGATGACCGAGACCCTGCTGAAGAAGTACGATTACTATTACCTTGACAGTGCGGACGGCAAATGAACGATTACCAACCATGAATCCAGCCGACGTTCAGACAAACGCAGCACCCGCCAACATCAGCATCGCCGACAGCACGCTCGCCGAGATGCTGCATGCCATGACCCCGAAAGGGGCCGATGATGCCGACCTGTATGTGCAGTACTCCGAAAGCGAATCACTGGCGCTTGAGGAAGGCCGGGTAAAACATGTGTCGTGCAGCACCCATCAGGGTATCGGCGCACGCGTCATCAAGGGCGAGGCCGCCGGCCACGCCTATACCGACCGGCTGGAGCCGGCGGCCCTGATGGAGGCGGCGCGTGCAGCCCGTGCCATCGCGGCCGATACGCAATCGCGCGCTCCGGTAGCCGTGCATGCAGGTGAGCAGCCGCATGCCCTGTACCTGCCGCAGAACCCGGCCTTTGCAGCACCGATGGCGGATCGCAAGGCGCTGCTGGAGCGGCTGGATGCATATGCCCGCAGCCTGGATGCACGCGTCAAACAGGTGTTCGCCAATGTATCCTCCTCCTTCACCGACATCCGCATCGTGCGCATGGACGGCGCCGATCTGCACGACGTCCGCCCGCTGGTGCGTCTGAACATCTCAGTGGTGGTGGAACACAACGGCAAGCGAGAAACCGGCTCCGCCGGAGGCGGCGGTCGCTTCGGTCTGGAGCGCATGCTACAGGGTGAAGAAGCCGAGCGTCTGACACGAGAGGCTGTGCGCCTTGCCCTGCTCAATCTCGATGCCATTGCCGCCCCTGCCGGCCCGATGCCGGTGGTACTCGGCCCCGGCTGGCCAGGCATCCTGCTGCATGAAGCCATCGGCCACGGGCTGGAAGGTGATTTCAACCGCAAGGGAACCAGCGCCTTCGCCGGTCGTATCGGCCAGCGCGTGGCGGCAATCGGTGTCACGGTGGTGGATGACGGCAGCATCCGGGAACGTCGCGGCTCGTTGAATATCGACGATGAAGGCACACCCACAGGACGCACCGTGCTGATCGAGGACGGTATCCTCACCGGCTATCTGCAGGACAAGCAGAATGCCCGTCTGATGGGCATGCAGCCCACTGGCAATGGTCGCCGTGAGTCCTATGCGCATCCTGTGCTGCCGCGCATGACCAACACCTTCATGCTGGCGGGTGAGGCTTCGCCTGATGACATCCTGAAATCGCTTGAACGCGGCATCTATGCGGTCAACTTCGGCGGCGGTCAGGTGGATATCACCTCCGGCAAGTTCGTGTTCACCACCTCCGAAGCCTATCTGGTGGAAAACGGTAAAATCGTCGCGCCGGTGAAGGGCGCGACCCTGATCGGTGACGGTCCGAGTGTACTGACCCGCGTGTCGATGATCGGCAACGATCTCGAACTCGATCCGGGTGTGGGCACCTGTGGCAAGGATGGACAAAGCGTGCCGGTCGGCGTGGGCCTGCCCACGCTGCGCATCGACGAACTGACCGTCGGAGGTTCCGAGGCATGAGCGATCTACAGACACTTTCCGCACAACTGATCGATCTGGCCCGCAAAGCCGGCGCACACAGCGCCGATGCGCTCAGCGTTGCTGATGTCAGCGATGCCATCCGTGTACGCCACGGCGTTGTGGAATCGGTGGAGCATGAAGATTCGCGCGGTATCGGGCTGCGTGCATTTGTTGAGAAAAAGGAGGATGGAAAGCACGGGCTTGCGTTTGCCAGTGCCTCCACCTCCGACATCTCCGCAGCAGGCCTGAAGCGACTGGTCGAGCAGGTGATGGTGATGGCCCGCATCTCCGAGGCCGATCCGGATGCCATGCCTCCTGTAGGTGCCGTGCATCCCGATGCAAGGCAGATGACCGAATGGCAGAAGCATCACCCCTGCCCGGACTCGGCATGGAGCATCGAAGCCGCGCGCGATGCCGCGCTGGCTTGCGAATCAGCCGCGCTGGGCTATTCCGACAAGATCAGTAACAGCGAGGGAGCGGAATCCGGTTTCGGCAGCATGAGCGTGGCCTATGCCAGCAGCGACGGCTTTGCTGCTGCCTATGACAAAACATCGGCGTCGCTCAGCGTCTCGGTGATCGCCGGGAAGAACGATGCCATGCAGCGCGATTATGCATGGGACCGACAGCTCAGTTCGACCACACTGCGCAAGCCGCAGGATATCGGTCGCGAGGCGGCGGAACGCACCGTCAAGCGTCTGGGCGCCGGCGGCCTGAACAGCGGCAGCATGCCGGTGGTGTTCGAGCCGCGTGTTGCGACATCGCTGCTCGGTCACCTGTCCTCCGCGGTCAACGGTCGCGCCGTACTGCAACAACGCTCCTTCCTCGGTGATTCCCTTGAGCAGAGCATCTTTCCGGAGTTCATCAGCATCGCCGACGACCCGGATCATCCCGACGGCCTGGGCAACCGCCTGTTCGATGGAGAAGGAAGCCGTTGCAGCAGATTGCAACTGATCGATCAGGGCCGGCTCACCGCCTTTCTGACCGACCGCTACGCTGCCGGACGCCTGAAAACCACGCCGGGCGGACATGCCCGTCGCGGACTGACCGGCGATATCGGTATCGGCTCCTCCAATCTGGTCATGCAGGCAGGCCCGCTTTCCCGGCAGGAGATGCTGCACGAGATCGGCAACGGCCTGCTGGTCTGCGAGTTGATCGGTTTCGGCATCAATGGCGTGACCGGCGATTATTCCAGAGGCGCATCCGGTTTTCTCATCGAGAACGGTGAAATCACCCGACCGGTGCAGGAAATCACCATCGCCGGCAACCTCAGGGACATGTTCCGGGGCATTCGTCATGTCGGCAGCGATCTGACATGGTTCGGTTCCGTGGCCGTCCCTAGCATGGCCATCGACGGCATAACGGTGGCAGGCCAGGCATAAAACATTTGTAGTGACGATATTTAAAGCGAAAAAGGACAGAACAATGGCATACGATGTTTACGGCGTGGGCAACGCCATCATGGATCTTCAGGTGCAGTGCGACGACGCGGTGCTGGACAGCATCGGCGTGGAAAAAGGCATCATGACGCTGACCGAAGAAGCGCAACAGAAACATGTCCTGAACGGTCTTTCCTCCCACCCGGTCAACCAGTGCTCCGGCGGCTCTGCAGCCAACACTATCGTCGGCCTGGCCGATTTCGGCGGCAAAGCCGCCTACGCCTGCAAGGTCGGCAACGATGCTTTCGGCACGCAATATCTCGATGAGATGCGCCGTTTGGGCATTACTGTCGAGGTCGCCCCGAGCGAAGGCGGCACAGGTACCTGCGTGGTGCTGATCACCCCCGATGCCCAGCGCACCATGCTGACCCATCTGGGCGTGTCGGCGACCCTCGGCCCCGACGACATCAATACCGCAGAGATCGCCAAAGCGAAATACGTGTACATCGAGGGCTATCTGTTCGCCGGTGACTCGACCAGGGCAGCAGCCCTGAAGGCCATCAAGCTTGCCAAGCAGCAGGGCGTGAAAGTGGCCCTGACTGTTTCCGACCCCTTCCTCATCGACCTGTTCCGCGACCAGTTCATCGAGCTGATCGAAGGGCCGGTCGATCTGCTGTTCTGTAACGAACAGGAAGCCCGCGCCCTGACCGGTTTTGACAATCCTGTGGACTGCGCGCAGGCCATCCACAAGCACGCTGACAATGTCGCGCTCACACTGGGTAAAAACGGCTCCATCCTGATGCATGAAGGCGAAGTCATCGCCGTGGAAAGCATGCCGGTCACGGCTGTGGACACCACGGGTGCCGGTGATATGTATGCCGCCGGTGTACTCTACGGCATCACCAACGGGCTCTCATGGCAGCAGGCCGGACACCTCGGCAGCCATGCCGCAGCACAGATCGTTTCCCGCCTCGGCGCACGTCTGCCGAAGAGTTATTCCGAGCAGGAAATCCGGACGCTGCTCAGCTAGGAGAAGGCCATGCCAAGTATCAGGGATATGCTCTCCGCCAATAAGAAGTGGGCGGATGAAATCAACGATCGCGACCCCGGCTTTTTCGCCCGGGTTTCGGCCAAACAGACGCCGGAGGTCCTTTGGATCGGCTGCTCCGATTCGCGCGTCGGACCCGATCAGTTGGTCAGCATGCCGATCGGCTCGATCTTCGTGCACCGTAATATCGGCAACCTCTTCGCCACCAACGACCTGAACTGTCTGGCCGTGCTGGAATTCGCCATCGACGAATTGAAGGTGCCGAATGTGGTTGTAACCGGGCATTACGGCTGTGGCGGGGTGTATGCCGCGCTCAAGCATAGTGGTATCCAGCCGGTCGATCTGTGGCTGGATCAGATCCGCTTCATCTACCATCGCCATGCTGCGGAACTCGAAGAACTGAATGAAGAGCAGCGCTGGAACCGCCTGGCCGAACTAAATGTCGAAGCGCAGGTGCATAATATCTGTCGTAACACGATCGTTCGCGAGGCATGGAAGCGCGGTCAGGAAGTGAATGTGATCGGCCTGATCTATGACATCCACGACGGCCGCCTGCTCCAGATGGGTCTGGAATTCAGCTCACTGGAAGCCTGGGAAGCCTGCTACGGGGTAAAACGCCTGTGATGTCGCGGGGCATCGCCCCGCCCGTCATTCGAATTTCAGTTTGAGCATCTTCCCGCCGGTCTGTTCGGCCAGGGTCTTATAGGCGAAGATCGTGCCGGAATCGTTCAGGCCCAGAGGCAGGGTGAACACCGGTGCAGGAATCTCATGGTAGCCCACCTCGTCGGTGGGGGGCTCATCACCGATCAGCATATAGGCGCTGGGGAGCGGTGAGGTCCTGGCTATCTCGCGGAAGGCATGTCCGACGGTTTCGTCGGCACCGACAAACGGGGCGTTCTGCATCAGATTATCGAACATCGCACCCATCGAGCCGGTATAGGTTCCGGTTCTGCGATCAGCATACCAGCTGACCGCCGAAACATGTTTACCGGAACGAATGGCGATCACGCGCAACACGGGAATCAGGAAAGTGGTCACACCGTGCATTGAACCCGTGGCATCCACCACCAGATGCAGTTCGTTGCCGGGCAGATTCTTCAGACCCTCGATGAACAGATCGAAATCGCGCTTGCCCTGACCCTTGGACAGACCGGCACTGGCCAGCACCTTATCCATCTGCTCCTTCACATCCTTGCCGGCCAGCTCATTCATCTCTTCCTGTAACTGGCGGTTGCGCTGCTCGGTCTCGGCCAGCTTTTCCTGCAGGCGCTCCACTTCCTGACTATCCAGCTCGGACTTGCCGCCACCCTGCAACTGGGCATTCACCAGAATCAGCGCAAATAGAAAGATGAACGCCGCCAGCATGAGCAGCGCCATATCCGAAAAGATCTCATAGAAGTTTTCAGATGACGGGGCGTGACGCTTGCGCATGCGAAGTCCCGATCAGTTCCGGAATCGGGCAAACACGCGATTCAGGAATCCGGGACGGACACTGAAGGCATAGCGGGCATGACTGACGGCCAGCGGACGTAAGGGGTCGTCCTCGGACAGTCCCTTCAATTCTATATGCATCTGTGCTGCCTCTTCTCTTAAGCCCGCCATCTCCTTGCGGCTGGCCTGAATGGCGAGTGTCAGCATCTGCATGCGCTGGTTGAGATTGGTCACGCTCACATCGAGAGCACGGACATCACGATCATCACTCGGCTCAAGATCGGCCGAGGCATACACCAGATAGGTGCGCACCATCAGGTCCTGCAAGCCGTTGACCGAGGCATCGGTGATCCACGAAAACACGCGCAACAGGATGCCGCCCAGCACCGAGCCCATCAGCGTGGTGTAAAAGGCCACACCCATGCCGTTCATCGCCGTGCGCAGGCCATCCACCAGCAGATTCTGATTGATACCCAGCGCGCCGAGTGCACCGTGCAGGCCGTTCATGGTGATGGTCATGCCGAGCACCGTACCGATCAGACCCAGGGTGATCATCAGATTACCCAGCAGGCTGACAAACTGACTGGTGCGATGCTGCGCCGAGAACTCCACATCGACCAGCGACTCGACATCCAGCCGGCCGTTTCTTTCTGCAATCAGGCACAGGGCATCGGTGAAGCGATCCACGATATGGCGCCCGCCACGCTGGGTCACGCCGGCCATGCCGTTGCGCTTCACCATGCCTTCGATGCGATAGGCACGGAACCATTCGGCAGTCAGGCGCATGGCCTGGATAAAGCTGATCGCCACACCCAGCACGAACATGCCAAGGATGATCCAGGTGATGCGCGTGGTGTCCTGCGCCACGAACTCCATCACATTGGCCTTGCGGTAAAGCATGGTGAACACGGTCAATGAGGAGATGAACCAGCCCATCCATAGAGCGAAGGTTCTCAGTGCACGTTGATCGGCTGCCCGCTGCATCGTGTTTTTGGATGTCATCATTAAGCTCCCTTCGGTTCCAGCAGGGATGGTTGTAATTCATCAGGGGCATGCTGCCCGAGCATATTCAGCATGGTCGCGGCGATATGCGACAGGCCCGGGCGGGTATATACGTTGTCCCCCTCGACAGGCTGACGCAATGTATAGCTGCCGTCGAATGCGGCATCGAACAGAATACACGGCACCGGATTCAACGAGTGCCGGGTGGAAGGCTCATCACCATGCTTGTTGGCCACGCGCATCTCCTCGGCATTGCCGTGATCGGCGGTGATCAGGGCCGAGCCGCCCGCGGCCTGCAGGGCATCGACGATCCTTCCCACCGCGGTATCCACAGCTTCGATGGCTTCGATCACCGGCTTCATATGACCACAGTGCCCCACCATATCGGCATTGGCGAAATTGATCAGTCCGAAACCGTAGCCGCCAGCGGCGATCAGTTCGATGGCCTTATCGGCGATCTCAGCGGCCTTCATCTGCGGCGCATCGGCAAAGGAAACCCCTTTATCGGACGGAATGAGGATATAATCCTCCATGCTGCGATCCAGCGGCTCACGATAACCGCCGTTAAAAAAGAAGGTGACATGCGGATACTTCTGGGTCTCCGTCAAACGGAACTGGCGGATACCCATGGAGAGCAGACGACGACCCAGCGGATTGGCCACCTTGGTCGGCCCCATCAACTGCAGTTCAGGCAGATTGCGATCCTCGTCGTACACCATCATGCCGGCATACAACACATCCGGACCCCGGCCATTCACCCCGCCGCGATCGAAACCGCTGAAATCATCAAGCTCGAAGGCCTCGGTCATCTCGATCGCGCGATCGCCGCGGAAATTCACCATCACGACAGCATCACCATCGTTCACGGTACCGACAGCCCGACCGGACTCATCCACAATCACAAAACCGGGGATATCCTGATCGACGATGTCCGGAGTGGTTGCACGGAAGCTATCGATGGCTGCCTGCATCGAGGTGAAGCGATACTCGCCCGCACCTTCGACCATCAGCTTCCAGCCCGCACCGACCTTCGACCAATCGTTATCGCGATCCATGATGATGCGCTCGCGTCCGCCACCGGAAGCAAAGCTATAGTCATAACCGTCCTTCGCATTGATACGCACGAACACCTCTTCCAGCATGGCCACATAGGTCTGGGCGCTCTGGATCCCCACATCACGGCCATCGAGCAGCGCATGCACGCGCAGACGACGCACGCCGGATGCAAAGGCATGATCCACCAAGGCGAGGAAATGATCGACATGCGAATGGATATTGCCATCGGAAAGCAGGCCGAGCAGATGAATGCAGCCGCCTTCGACACCGCGTTGCACAACCTTGCAGAGGGCATCGGATTCATAGAACGAGCCGTCTTCGATGGCCTTGTTGATTCGGGTCGGGCCCTGGTCGAGGATCATACCGGCCCCCATGGTCAGGTGGCCGACCTCGGAACCGCCGAGATCCTTGCCTGAGGGCAGGCCGACAAACGGCCCGTGCGTCATCAGGCGGGTACTCGGATACTCACGCATCAGGCGATCGAATACCGGGGTGCGGGCTTTGGCAATGGCATCTTCGGCACCCCCTGTACCGATACCCCATCCATCCATAATGATAAGAAGTGCCGGGGAACGTCCGGCAAAATGTTGTTCTACTGACATGCGTACTCCGCTTATTCTAACCCAGAAATCGGTCGGACTATATCCTTCTTTGACCGGGAGCTACAGCGTTTAAGGCAAAAAAAAGGTTCATCGCGGATTGGCGGGAAATAGGGGTTAAAGCGAGCGGTGCCCCTGGTTAGGTTGTTTGTACCACCAAGCAACTTTTCCGG
>PEWE01000007.1 GCA_002779605.1 Zetaproteobacteria bacterium CG06_land_8_20_14_3_00_59_53
GGTTCCGCGATAACGAATACTTCTTCCTCAAAATCAAAGCCGCCTTTCCCGGACTTCCGCGATGAACCAAAAAAAGAGGCCGGCATCATGCCGGCCTCAGATTCGGGAAGAAAGTTTTCAGGCGAGTATTTTGTCAATCAGCGGCTTGGACATAATCGCACCGACCACGCGCCAGATCAACAAACTGCCGTCCTTGGCGATATTCAGGGTCAACACCAACTCCGGGTTGGAACGGCTCGTGAGGATCACCGACAGATGGCTATACGACCAGTTGGCGGTTTTCCAGTCCAAATCGGTGTATTCGTATCCATCAGCTGTCTTGATCATGAAGCCGCCCTTGATCAACAGTTCGTTCAGGTTTTCAGGGGATACCTGCAACTTCGGGCTGTTCACCACGACATCCATCGAGGCTGCATACTTGTCGTTGGGATCTTTCTCAATGGTATCGAGAATGCCCGGCATCTGAGCCAGAATGGTACGATTGGTCTTGTCGAAATTGATGCCGTCCATCATCTCCTCGGCACTGTTTTTCAGGATGCCGTCATGCAGATGGCCCCTCTCCACAAGCAGGCCGCCGTAGGACACAAGCACAAGAACGATGGCACACGTGGAGTAGAACAGCACCATACGCAGCACATTATTCTGCTTCTTGTAGGCTGTTCCCTCGAAGACATCGTTGTGTGTCTTGATGGTCCGTACGATCTTCCCTTCCTTCTGCTTTGTGTCAGCCATGGCCTCAATCTCCCTGTTCGCTTGAAATGCAGGGTGCAAGTTAGCATAAGATGTAAGCGCAGCACAAGATTTGGCGACAACTCAATGTTGCCGGATGAACCCGGAAACAAAGGGTGCGACACAGACAACATTCACGCTAAGATGCGTGATACGGAGGGCAATTATGCGACTGGATATCGAATGGCTTGCCAAGGAAATCGGCATCAACCCGCTGAACGAAGACAAGAGAGAAGCACTGCAAACCGCCTTCGAATTTGAATTCCTGAACCGCAATATGCCGCTGATTCATCAGGGGACCTCTCTCCACGACCTCTATTTGCTGCGTTCCGGAAGCCTGCGCATCACGCGCCGCAACGGGAGCGGCGACATTACGCTTGGCTTCAGCAACAAAAACCGCACCTTCGGTGAGATCAGTTTCTTCGGCGATGAACCGGCCACTGCCAGTGTTATCGCAGAAACGCCCAGCGAAGTTTATAAACTTTCCTGCGAGAAATATCACTGGCTGATGAAGAACCATGCCGATCTGGCCATGAAACTGATGGCCTACATCCTTCGCGGCATGGGCGAAGTCATTCGCGATATGAACAACTCCAGACACTAAAGAGTCGCCTGTTTTCATACGCTGACTCCGGGCACCGCGTGTAGCTGTGCCAGTGAAGGAGCGATCGGGCCGCGAGTCATAAACGCGGCTCAGCCGCAAGTAGCCACTGAAGCCTGTTTAGATTACTCCTGATTCGGTAAGGGGCGACGGAAACCGGTGCCTAACAGGTAGATTTCGCTGGATGTCTTGCGGCTGGCGGCTGGTTTCACGATTTTCACGGCGGCGAACCAGCCGTTCATTTCTCTGCGGAAAGCGTCGAAGCCTTCGCCCATGAAGGTTTTGAGCAGCAAATTACCACCCTCGCGCAGGTGGTTAACCGCAAAACTGAGGGTCTCATCGTTCAGCCCGATAGTAAGCGCCTGATCCACCAGTTTGTTACCGCTCATTTCCGGCGCCATATCGGAAACCACCATATCCACGCGCCGCTCACCAACCGCATCCTTCACCACGGCCAGTGTTTTCGCCTCGGTGAAATCGCCCTGGATAAAGCTCACCCTGCTCACCGGCTGCATTTCAAGCAGATCCACACCGACAACCAGTCCGTCGTCGCCAACACGCTGTGCCAGCTCCATGCACCACGAGCCCGGCGCGCATCCCAGATCAACGATCACGGCATTACGCTTCACCGTCAGCTGATGCTTGTCGAGAATCTCGGTCAGTTTGAAGGCCGCGCGAGAACGCAGGCCCTCGGCCTGCGCCCGCTTCACATGCGGATCGTTGGCATGCCGCTGATACCATGCCGAAGTCTTGCGTTTTGCCTTGCTTTTCGACTGTTGTCCCATGGCGTGAAAAATGACCGCATGCCAGAGCCTGCGCAAGAGCGGACATTCCCATGCCACAATCGGCGGATTAGGATGGAGAAATGCCATTCGACCTCGCTGTGATCGATCTCGACAACACTCTCTACGCTGCCGACACCGGGGTTTTCGCTCGCATGGACAGGCGCATGACCGCCTTTGTGGCAAAGGCTCTCGGCGTGAACGAGGTGGAGGCCAATCGCCTGCGTCTGAAATACTGGAAAGACTACGGCACCACACTCAGAGGCCTGATGCTGCATCACAGTATGGAGCCGGAAGCCTTTTTACATGATGTGCATGACGTCGGCGCCCATGAAATCCTGAGCTACGATGCCGAACTCGATGCAGCCCTCGCCCGCCTGCCCTGCCGCAAGGTGATTCACACCAACGGCATCCGCGAGCATGCCGAACGCGTATTGAATGCCCTCGGCATCGCGCATCATTTCGAACGGATTTACGACATCCGTTTCGACAACTACATCCCCAAACCGTGCAGCAAGGTGCTGCAAAAACTTCTCGCCGCCGAAGGAGTTGAACCCTCGCGCACGCTGGTGGTGGACGACATGGTCGACAACCTGAAAGCCGCCCACGAACTCGGCTGCAAAACCATCTGGATCACCCACAACCCGGACGGGCGCTGGGATTTCCATCTTCCCTCCGTTCACCACCTCCCCACCCGCTTCGGCTACTGATTACACCTCTTCATCCGGGCAAGATTCGGGCGGATACAGTTTCCCCTGTCACAATATTGTTTCTGTTCACCCCTAGATTGCACTGACGCGGCGGGTTTGCCGGATAGGTAAATATACATAGACTACTTCGCAGACAGGTATTGCAGAATGCCGGATGGGATTCAAAGGGGAGTTGAACGATGAAGATCGCTATTGCTGGTACAGGCTATGTGGGGCTTTCTAATGCCGTGCTGCTGGCACAGCACCACGAGGTGGTTGCGCTGGATATCATTGCCGAGAAGGTGGCGATGATCAACCGCAAGCAGTCTCCCATCGAGGACAAGGAGATCGAGGAATACCTCGAAACCAAGAAACTTAATCTGCGTGCCACGCTGAATAAGCAGGAAGCTTATGAGGGCGCCGAGTTCGTAGTGATCGCCACCCCGACCGATTACGACGAGAGAACCAACTACTTCAACACCAGCTCCATCGAGGCGGTGATCGAGGATGTGAAGCGCATCAATCCGAATGCAGTAATGGTGATCAAGTCCACCGTGCCGGTCGGCTACACAGCCCACACGAGAGAGAAATTCACCTGCGACAAAATCATCTTCAGCCCGGAATTCCTGCGCGAAGGCAAGGCTCTATACGACAATCTGTATCCTTCACGTATCGTGGTCGGCGAGCGATCGGAGCGGGCGAAGGTGTTTGCGGAACTGCTCTGCGAGGGTGCCGTGAAGCAGGACATCCCCCTGTTGTTCACCGATAGCACAGAGGCGGAGGCCGTCAAACTCTTTGCCAACACTTATCTGGCCATGCGGATCTCCTACTTCAACGAGCTGGACACATATGCTGCCACGCACGGGCTGGATACTCGGCAGATCATCGACGGAGTATGTCTCGATCCGCGCATTGGCGCACACTACAACAACCCCTCATTCGGCTACGGAGGATACTGTCTGCCCAAGGATACCAAACAGTTGCTCGCCAACTACCGCGATGTGCCACAGAACATGATCCATGCGATTGTCGAGGCTAACTTCACGCGCAAGGACTTCATTGCAGACGACATCCTGCGCCGAAACCCCAGGGTGGTCGGCGTGTATCGTCTGATCATGAAAGCAGGCTCGGATAATTTCCGCGCATCCAGTATTCAGGGCATCATGAAACGCATCAAGGCCAAGGGTATTGAGGTAGTGATTTACGAACCTGTTCTGGAGGACAGCGAGTTCTTTCACTCGCGTGTGATCAAAGATCTCGATGCCTTCAAGCATGAAGTCGATGTGATTGTCGCCAACCGAATGTCCGATGATCTGCGTGACGTGGCTGACAAGGTTTATACCCGCGATCTGTTCGGCAGGGATTCTTAGGGCCTGTTTTCACCGAATTCGCGTGAAGTGCTGCTGCCTGAAATAGGGCCAGGCAAGGCGCGAGAAGTGAAGTTTGATGGCTCCAAATGAACGACGAGCAACGCTGCATGGCCTATTTCGGACGCATCTGCCGGGTGGGCTATTTTTCCACCCTGCGGCGTTATCTCTCACTCATGTGCAACAAGCCTATCGCATTCGCCATGGCTTGCAGATTCGAAAAAATGGTCTTGTCGCCGAACACGCGTTTAGAGAAAACAGACCCTTGCTACTATTCCTTCAGCTTCCAGCCGATCTGCCAGAGATACCAGCAAGCACCCATGCAAATCAGGGTGCTGATCCGCACCACCCACAGCGCAGTGTAGGGATTGGTATCTCCGACTCCGATGAAGCCGAAGCGGAACCCGTCGATCAGATAGAAGAATGGATTGAAGTTGTTCACCTGCTGCCACATCGGGGGAAGCTGCTTGACCGAATAGAACACGCCGGAAAGGAAGGTCAAAGGCATGATCAGAAAATTACTGATCAGCGCCATATCGTCGAATTTCTTCGACCACATGCCACCGATAATGCCAAAGCACCCCATCAGAATGCTGCCACACACCCCGTAGAACAGAATCAGGGCGATGTGCTCGAAACCCAGCGAGGAGAACGGTGCCAACACAGCAAGCAGCACCGCAGCCACCACCAGTGCACGCAGCACGGCAGCAGCAAGGAAGGCTGCAATCGCTTCAATAGCCGAAAGCGGTGCCATCAGCAGATAGATATGCACATTCATCACTTTACCGACGATGATAGAACTGGATGTGTTGGCAAAGGCATTCTGCAACATGCTCATCATCACCAGACCGGGGATCAGGAAATCGAAGTATGGCACATCCAGCCCCGGCACGGAGCGGTTGCCCATCGCATAGTGGAACACCATCAGATAGAGCACGGCGGTCAGGGCAGGCGCCACGATGGTCTGCATCTTCACCTTCAGGAAACGGTGCGATTCGCGCACGAACAGCGTCCAGCAGCCTCTGGGATTCACCGGCCACATCAGGCATTCACCTTGTCATCGTTTTCGTGGGTCAGGCGGATGAAGACGTCTTCCAAGTCTTCCTGCCGCACACCTGCATCCTGCGGCGGACCGAAGCGGGTCACCGCCGCCTCGTAGGCTGCATGGAAGCTGGAAGCAGCACCTTCGACGTGGCGCAGGGTGAGACTAACCCCCTTGCCATTGGTGCGCGGCTGGAATGCGGACAAGGCCACCTCATCTTCCTGTGTAAGCACGAAGTCATCTCCGTAACTGAGCCACAGATAGCGACCGGCCACATCGCGCATCAGCTCGCGCATCGGCCTGTCTGCAACCACTGTGCCCTTGTCAACAATGGTTACATGGTCGCAAAGCTCCTCGGCCTCCTCCAGATAATGCGTGGTCAGCAGGATGGTGGTGCCGGCGGCATTCAACTCGCGCATGAAATCCCACAGGCGGCGGCGCAGTTCCACATCCACACCGGCGGTCGGCTCATCGAGGATGACCAACGGCGGACGGTGCACCAGCGCCTGCGCCACCAGCAGCCTGCGCCGCATGCCGCCGGACAACTGGCGGGTGTTCTTGTTGCAATGTTCGGTGAGTTCAAGCCTGCCCAGCAGCTCATCGATCCATGTCATGTCCGGCTTCACACCGAACATGCCGCTGGTGATCTTCAGCACCTCTCGCGGATTGAAGAAAGGATCGAAGGCAACTTCCTGCGGCACCACGCCCATATGCCTCTTACACCACGCACGGTCGGCAAACAGATCGTGCCCGAACAGGGAAATCGACCCGTCGCCGGGGCGCACGATGTCGGCAAGTATATTGATCAGCGTGCTCTTGCCGGCTCCATTGGGGCCAAGCAGCGCATAGAAGGAACCGGCCGGCACATCGAGGGATACACCCTTCAATGCCTGCTTCCCGTTATTGTAGCTTTTGGTCAGTCCGTCGATGTGTAGCGCGAGTTCAGCCATACCGGGATATTACGCCTTCCGGAACACAATAAAACGATACAAAAAAAACGGAGCCCAAAGGCTCCGCCGGATAGATATGCAGAAAATCAGTAGCCGGCATTGGCGCAGCCACCACTGCTATCAGACGGTGTAAAAGACTTGCCGCAACCGCAGGTGGAGGCCGCATTCGGATTGCGGATCACAAAGGACTCGCCCTGCAGCGAGGTCTGGTAATCCACCTCGGCGTCCTTCAGAAGGTCAAGACTCATCGCATCGACCAGCAGTTTCACGCCCATGGACTCGACCACGGTATCGTCGCTCTTCACTTCCTCATCGAAGGTGAATCCGTACTGGAAGCCGGAGCAACCGCCGCCGGACACAAAAATACGCAAATGCAAGGCATCGTTGCCCTGCTGCTCAAGCAGGCTGAGGATTTTTCCCGCTGCCGGTTCTGTTAACTGAAGGCTCATGCCAGCTCCTGTGGTACGACTGATTTAAATACACTACTCTCAAACTTCTGTCTGCACGCGGCAGAAAACGCGGCAATCTTCAACCCGGAGCATTACAAATCCGTTAAGCCCCGTTTTAATCGGACTGAATGATTCCACTTTAGACAATTCCGGGCAAGGCGGCTGACTTGCGCACACCGGCAAATGCTCCACAATGGCTCCCTAATGCCTCCGCAAAGGCGAACCCATGATGGAGCCCCTATGAAAACCCGTTCCCCGCTCAAACGCTGGTTTTTCACCGGACTGATTCTTCTGGTGCCGCTGATGGTCACCTTCTACATCTTCATGAGTGTCGTCAGCTCCATGGACAAC
Source organism: Zetaproteobacteria bacterium CG06_land_8_20_14_3_00_59_53 (assembly GCA_002779605.1). Lineage (GTDB taxonomy): Bacteria > Pseudomonadota > Zetaproteobacteria > Mariprofundales > Mariprofundaceae > UBA1543. Next base: position 6,961 of record PEWE01000007.1, read on the forward strand.
CTGATCCGTCTGATCCCCTATGCATGGCAGCCGGACCAACTGCTCGGCTTCCACATTCCCGGGCTCGGCGTGCTGTTCACACTGGCCATCGTGCTGCTCACCGGCATGCTGGGCACCAGCTTCATCGGCCGCTGGGTGGTGGGCACCGGCGAAAGCGTGCTGGACCGCATCCCGCTGGTGCGCTCGGTGTACGGTGCGCTGAAAAGCGTGCTGGAAACGGTGCTGCGCGACAATCAGGATTCCTTCCGCCGCGTCGTGCTGATCGAATATCCACGTGCAGGCTCGTATGCACTGGGCTTTGTCAGCGGCACCGGCCACGGCGAGATCCAGCAGGCCACGAAAGAGAATGTGCTCACCGTATTCGTCCCCACCGCCCCGAACCCGACCTCGGGTTTCCTGCTCTATGTGCCGGAAAAGGACACCATCGCCCTGACCATGACGGTCGAAGACGGCATGAAATGCGTCATCTCCGCCGGCGTCATCACCCCCAACTGGACGCCACCCGCTCAATAAGACATTCACCACAGAGGGCGCCTAGAACACCGAGAAAGAAAATATCCGGACCCGGAGAGGCCAGACAGAGGGTTACCCGACAGGTCGCCTGATGCACCCGTAAAGTGCTACAACCTTTTCACAGGAAGGAAGGCACTATCTGATTCTGGTTGTCTCTGTGCCCTCTGTGATGAAAGCCTTTGTCTCTACCTGCGGTGGAAGAGGAGTTTCAGGCGATATTCCTCGGGGTCCTTGGTCTGCGTCATCGCGCCACCACGCGGGTACAGCGCATCGTACAGACGCGAGGTCCAGAACCTGAGCGCACCCAGCCTGAGCAGGCCCGGCAGCGCCGCCTTTTCCGCATCAGCGAGCGGGCGCGACGACTGGTAACCGTCCAGAAACGCCTGCATGCGGGCAGTATCGTCGGGCCCGAGCAGGATGGCCTGGGCATTCAAAGAAATCGCGATATCCATCGCATAAGGCGCATCATGCGCATAGTAGAAATCGATGATACCGGTGACCTCATCGCCCTCGAATAGGATGTTGTCCACGAACAGATCACCATGGATCACCCCGCGCGGCAGATCGACATCCTGTGCCTGCTGGAACACCAGCTCATCGTGCAGCAACCACGCCGCATCATCGCCATACTGCTTCGCCATATCCGACTGCATGCAGAGGATGGTTTCTGAAAGCCAGCGGATACCGGTCGGGTTACTGCGCTTCTCGTCAAAGTTTTCTCCGGCCAGATGCAGAGTGGCCAATGCATGCCCGGAGGAGCGCAACTGCGCCATATTCAGCTCATCGAGGGTGCGTCCGCACAGACAGGAAACGATGCAGCCCTTTTTGCCGCAAACGTCGAACAGCAGCGAACCGTCATTCCGCACCATCACATCCGGACAGGACAGACCATGATGCGACAGATGCTTCATCAGGCGCATGAAATACGGCAACTCCTGCTCTTCCATGCGCTCGAAGATGGTCAGCACGAAACGACCCTGCTCTGTATTCACAAAGAAATTGCTGTTCTCGATGCCGGCAGCGATGCCCGCAAAGGATTGCAGATCGCCGATGGCGTAGTCGCTCAGAATCGAGGCCACATCGGCTTGGTTGAGTTCGGTGTAGACAGACATGGGACTCCCGAAAGCAGGTAATGCACGGATTGTCGTACCTGTATGCCGCATTGCAAGTGCCGGAACTGCATGAACCCGACAGGTCAGGCGTCGGCTGTGGCATGGCTGGCTTTCATCAGCTACCTTTCGGCTCTCATAAACGGAAGGTTCCAATGGACAGTATTATCATACAGGGCGGACGCCCGCTCAACGGAAGCGTGGAGGCAAGCGGCGCAAAAAATGCGGCGCTGCCGCTGCTGGCTGCCGCCATCCTGACCGATCAGCCGGTGGAATATCATCGCATGCCGCATCTGCGCGACATCACCACGATGATCACCCTGCTGGCCAATCAGGGCGCGGATGTGTCGATGGACGATCAGGGCCGCGTACGCGTGGACACCTCGTCGAGCAACAATCCCGAAGCCCCCTACGAACTGGTGAAGACCATGCGTGCCTCCGCCCTTGTGCTCGGCCCGCTGCTGGCCCGCTTCGGCCGCGCCCGCGTCAGCCTGCCCGGCGGCTGCGCCATCGGGGCACGCCCGATGGACATGCATCTCAAGGGCCTGGAGACCATGGGTGCGGTGATCAGGGTCGAACACGGCTATGTGGATGCGACGGTGCCTGCGGGTCGTCTGCATGGTGCACGCATCGCTTTCGACAAGGTGACCGTGACCGGTACCGAGAACCTGATGATGGCCGCAGCTCTGGCCGACGGTGAAACGATTCTGGAAAACGCCGCGCGCGAACCGGAGGTGGTCAATCTTGCCGACTCGCTGCGCAAGATGGGCGCCGATATCAAGGGTGACGGCAGCAGCAAGATCACCATCCTCGGCGTGAGTTCGCTCGCCGGGGCCGAGCTTTCGGTGATTGCCGACCGTATCGAGGCTGCCACATATCTGGCTGCCGGCCTGATTTCCGGCGGTGATGTCACCGTTCGCAAGATCGAAGCCGATCTGCTGGATGCCTTCCTTGCCCGTCTGCGTGATGCAGGCGCGGGTGTCGAGGTCGGAGAGACCGACGGAGAAAGCTGGATCCGCTGCAAGTCCAACGGCCGGCTCAACAGTGTGAACATCGAAACCAGTCCGCATCCGGGATTCCCGACCGATCTGCAGGCGCAGTTCATGGCCCTGATGTGCATCGCTTCCGGCAGCAGCGTGATCCGTGAGACGATCTTCGAGAACCGTTTCATGCATGTGCAGGAACTGCGTCGGCTCGGCGCGCGCATCGTACTGAACGGCAACACCGCCGTGGTCGAGGGCGTGGCCGAACTTTCCGGAGCCCCCGTGATGGCTACCGATCTGCGCGCCTCGGCAAGCCTGGTGCTGGCCGGCCTTGCCGCCCAGGGGGAAACGGTGATCTCCCGTGTGTACCACATCGATCGCGGCTATGAACGCATCGAGGAAAAGCTCGGCGCACTGGGCGCCAGCATCCGGCGCAACACACCCCACACCGATATGTTCCGGAGACCCGACATTGCCACAGACTGATTTCCCGACCAACCGCCCGCTGACCATCGCCCTGTCCAAGGGGCGCATCCTCGACGACACCCTGCCGCTGCTGCAAAGCGCCGGCCTGATGCCGCAGGAAGACCTGCACAAAACCCGCAAGCTGATGGTGGATGCCGACGGCGGCGCCGTGCGCTTCCTGCTGATCCGTGCAGCCGATGTGGCTACCTATGTGGAACACGGCGCCGCCGATATGGGCATCGTCGGGCGCGACCTGCTGCTTGAGCACAAGCCGCATGTGTTGCAGCCGCTTGATCTGCGCATCGGCTGCTGCCGCCTGTGCGTGGCAGGCCCGCGCGAACTGATCGAAAAGGGTGCACCCGCGGCGGGAAGCCGCATCCGCGTGGCCACCAAATACGACCACCTGACCGCGCAGTATTATCTGGCGCGCGGCGTGCATGCCGAGATCATCCATCTGTACGGCTCGATGGAGCTGGCACCGCTGGTCGGCATGGCCGACCGCATCGTCGATCTGGTGGAAACCGGCAGCACACTGAAAGCCAACAACCTGATCGAGGAAACAACCCTGTACGAGATTTCCAGCCGGCTGGTGATCAACCCGGCCAGCATGGCAACACGCAGCACGCAGATTCAGCCGATCATCGACGCCATGGCGGCGGCGGTGGATCAGGCGGGGAGGCAGACATGAGCCCGACAACAAGCAGAATCAAGCGTCTCGACGCGACACAGGAGGATTTTTCCGCACAGCTGGATGCGCTGCTGTCACGCGAGACCGATACCGGTGCGGATGTGCAGCACATCGTGGCGGATATTCTTGAGGCCGTGAAAACACGCGGTGACGCTGCACTTTGCGAATACACCAGCCGCTTCGACGGATGGAACTGCACTGCAGAGACCATCGAGATACCGCGCTCCCGCATGGCCGAGGCCTGGACCTCGATCTCAGATGCGGATCGCGAGGCACTGGAGCTGGCCGCAGCCCGTATCCGCGCCTACCACGAGCATCAGGTGCAGGAGAACTGGGAATACACCGATGCCGCCGGCCTGACTCTAGGCCAGCGCATCACACCGCTGGATTCCGTCGGCCTTTATGTGCCCGGCGGCAAGGCCGCTTATCCTTCCTCCGTGCTGATGAACGCCATTCCGGCGCTGGTCGCTGGCGTCGGCGAGATCGTCATGGTCGTGCCGACCCCTGAAGGCGAGGTCAATGAACTGGTGCTGGCCGCAGCGCATCTTTGTGGCGTACAGCGTGCCTTCGCTCTCGGCGGCGCACAGGCCGTGGCGGCACTGGCCTATGGCACCGGAAGCGTGCCCTCGGTGGATAAGATCGTCGGCCCCGGCAACAAATTCGTGGCCGCCGCCAAGCGTCAGGTGTTCGGCACCTGCGGTATAGACATGATTGCAGGACCGTCCGAGATCGTCGTGGTGGCCGATGGTGGGCACCCCGAATGGCTGGCCGCCGATTTCCTGTCGCAGGCCGAGCACGATGAAGCCGCGCAGAGCATCTTCATTTCCACCGATGCAGCGCTGATCGATGCTGTAGCCAACGCCGTGGAGAAACACCTGGCCGTACTGCCGCGCGCCGCGATCGCGCGCAGCTCCGTGGAGACCCACGGCGCATTGATCCTGGTGCCCGATCTGGCCACCGCCGCCGATGTGGTCAACCACATCGCGCCCGAGCATCTGGAACTGGCGCTGGACGACCCGGATGCCCTGCTACCTTCCATCCGTCATGCCGGTGCGATCTTCGCAGGGCATTTCGTGCCGGAGGCACTGGGTGATTATGTGGCCGGCCCGAACCATGTGCTGCCGACCAACCGCACGGCGCGTTTTTCATCCGCACTCGGCGTCTATGATTTCACCAAGCGCAGCAGTCTGATCCGCGCCACGCGCGCGGCTGTCGAGGCTGTCGGCCACGCCGCCGCGCATCTGGCGCATCGTGAAGGCCTGCAGGCGCATGCATTGAGCGTCGAACTGCGATTGAAAGACAACAACTAAGGACCCCGCTAAATGATTCGTAGCGATATTCGCGCGTTAAACGCATACCACGTGCCGGACTCGTCCGGCATGCTCAAACTCGATGCGATGGAAAACCCATATTCTCTGCCGGACGAACTGCGCAGCGAATGGGCGAGGCGACTCTCGGAAAGCGATATCAACCGCTATCCGGATGCTGACATGCTGCCGCTGCGTAGCCGCATCGCCGAACTCGAAGGTGTTCAGCCGGATCAGGTACTGATCGGCAACGGCTCGGACGAGATCATCCAGATGCTGTTGATGGCTGCCGATGCCGGCCCGTGCGCTGTGCCGAAGCCCACCTTTGTCATGTATGAAGCTGTGTCCAAATGGTTGAGGCGCCCTGTGGCATCGATGACCCTGAAGCCGGACTTCTCGCTGGATGCCAAAGCGTTCCTGAATATGTGCTCACGCGAGAAAGCCAGCCTCGCCTTCCTCGCCTGTCCGAACAACCCGACCGGCAATATGTGGCCGCGCGAGGATGTGCAGCATATCGCCGATAACTACCGCGGCCTGCTGGTGATCGATGAGGCCTACGGTCCGTTCGCCGAGGAATCCTACCGCGACATGATCACCAGAAACGTGTTGCTGCTGCGTACCTTTTCCAAGCTCGGCATGGCGGGCCTGCGTCTGGGTTATGCGCTGGGCGATGCGACGCTGATCACGGAACTGAACAAGGTTCGACTGCCTTACAACATCAATACCCTGACCCAGCTTTCGGTGGCCTTCTTCCTGGATCATTTTGCCGTGTTCGAGGAACAGGCGAAGAAGATCTGTGTGGAGCGCGAGCGGCTGCTCGCCGTCATGCAGGCTATGGACAAGGTCGAGGTATTCCCGTCGCAAACCAATTTCCTGCTGTTCCGCGTGGCTGACCCGGCGGCTGTGTTTGGAGGCCTGAAGCAGGCCGGCATCCTGATCAAGAACCTGCATGCCAAGGGCAGCTTGCTGGAAGGATGCCTGCGCGTCACCATCGGTACACCGGAAGAAAACAACCGCTTCGCCAACGCATTGAAGGAGCTGATATGAGTCGCCAAGCCTCGATCACACGCACCACCAAGGAAACCGATATCCGTCTGAGCCTTAATCTGGACGGTACGGGCAAGGCCGAACTGAACAGCTCGATCCCATTTCTCGACCATATGCTCGAACAGATCTCGCGCCACGGCCTGATCGATCTTTCCGTGGTGGCCCGCGGCGACCGCCAGATCGACGACCACCACACGGTGGAAGACATCGGCATCTGCCTCGGTGAAGCGCTGCGCGATGCGCTGGGCGACAAGGCCGGCGTGCGGCGTTACGGGCATGCCTATGTGCCACTGGATGAGGCATTGAGCCGCGTGGTGCTCGATCTCTCCGGCCGTCCGGGGCTGGAATATCACATCGACTTTCCGAGAGAGAGGGTCGGCGATTTCGATATCGACCTGTTCAAGGAATTTTTCCAGGCCGTGAGTAACCATGGCAAGATCACCCTGCACATCGATTCGCTGCGTGGCGGCAACAATCACCACATCATCGAAACCGTCTTCAAGGCCTTCGGTCGCGCCCTGCGCATGGCCATCGAGCCAGACGCCCGTCAGGCTGGCATCCCTTCAACAAAAGGAGCTCTTTAACCACATAGGCACGAGGACACAAAGTTTCATGAAATATTTTCTTTGTGTCTCTGTGATTTCGTGGTGAGTATTCTCTTATGATCGCACTGATTGATTACGGCATGGGCAACCTGCACTCGGTTGCCAAGGCGCTGGAGACCTCCGGCGGCAAGGTCACGCTGGTCAGCAAGCCCGAACCGCTTGCCGGGGCCTCGCGCATCGTACTTCCAGGCGTGGGTGCCTTCCGCGACTGTATCGGTGCACTCAATCAAAGCGGTATGGACGAGGCCATCGTCGGGTTCATCGCCTCCGGCAAGCCCTTTCTGGGCATCTGCCTCGGCATGCAGGTATTGATGGATGCCTCTCAGGAATTCGGCCTTTATCAGGGGCTCGGACTGATCCCCGGCGTGGTGAAAAAGTTCCCCGACACCCATCCTGCACGCGGCTTCAAGGTTCCCCACATGGGTTGGAACGATGTCGTGCTGGCAAGCTCTGCGACCCCGCACCCGGTGCTTGCACCGCTTAACGGCATGCAGGCCTATTATGTACATTCCTATTACTGCGCGCCGAGCGATCCGGCGCACATCCTCGCCGCCTGTTCCTACGGCGAATGGCCGTTCGCTGCCGCCGTCGGCCGCGACAATTTCATCGGGGTGCAGTTCCACCCGGAAAAATCCCAGAAGGCCGGCATGGCCCTGCTTGCAGCCTTCCTGCAATGGAAACCGTAAGCAGGACTGGATTCATCGCACGCGCTTGTTAGCCTGAAAGCCATCATCAGGACCAAGGGAGAAAACCATGAGCAACTGCCTGTTTTGTAAGATCATCGCCGGGGAGATCCCTTCCGGCAAGGTCTATGAGGACGACGATGTATATGCCTTCAAGGACATCCACCCCAAGGCACCGACGCATGTGCTTGTAATCCCCAAGGCCCATGTCGCGACCCTTTCCGACTGCGACGATCCTGCCCTGCTCGGCACGCTGATGAACCGCGTACGCACGATCGCCGATGACGTGCTGATGCTTGCCCCCGGTTACCGGGTGGTGATCAATGTGCGCGAAGGCGGCGGGCAGGAGGTCTTCCACCTGCACGTGCATATCCTCGGCGGCAAGAAGCTGCCGTTCTGATCCATCCTGTGCCAGGCGCATGAAATTCCGTCCCCGCTCCAGACTCACCGCACTGCAATCCGGGCTTTCCGAAGTGCTTGGTGTAGACCAGCTGAAACAACTGGCCGATATCGGGCGTATCCGGCGGGACTGGGCGAAGATCGTCGGACCGGTGCTGTCGCAGCACACCGAACCTCTGAATATCGACAAGGGAAGCCTGCATGTGGCCGTGGATCATCCGGCGATGGCGCAGCAGTTGCGATTTCTGCATGAGGAAATACGACAGGCCTGCTTCAGGCAGTGCCGTGTCACCGGCATCAGCAACATCAGGAGCCGCCACCAGCCCGGTGCAGGCATTCCGTCACGCAACATTTCAAAGCCCGTCGCACGCAGGCTGTCACTGAGCGAGAAAAAAACGGTAGTGCAGGAGATAGGAACCGTGCGCAACAAAATGCTGCGGCGCGCCATGTTCGAGGCGCGTGTCAATCAGCTGCGCTATCTGGAATCAAGCGAATTGTAAGTGGCGTTATAAGCGGATAGGGCATGGTTTCCGCCCATGATGCGTGACCACCGCGAAGGACTGCGCAGCGGGAAAAAATCAACCGGCGATAAAGATTTCGATGCGACGATTCTGATTGCGGCCCTGCTTGGAAGTATTGTCACCCACCGGTTCGGCGGAACCACGGCCTTCGACACGGATGCGATCCTGTGTCACGCCTTCACCCCAGATTAGGACACGGGCAACCGATGCTGCACGCGCAGCAGAAAGCTCCCAGTTGTCGGTAAAATGCTTCTTCAACTCACCGCTGAGAGGCAGGGCATCGCTATGCCCGACAACGCGGATCGGCTTATCACCGCCCTTCAGAGCCACCTGTGCCACATCGGCCAGCACCTTACGGCCCTGCTCATTGATCTCGACAGAACCAGAGGCAAACAGCACCGACTGAGGAAGGGTGACACGCACCTCACCTGCCGATGCGCCATCCACGGTCACGCCCTGCTGATCGATCACCGGCCGCAGGCTGGACTGCAATTCATTCACCCGCTTCTCGAGATCGCGAATCTTCATCTCCTGCTCGCTGTCACTGGCCTTGATTGCGTCGACATCATGCGCCGATCGCTGAATCTGCTCAAAATAGTCCGCACTCACACAACCGTTCAGAACAACCATCAGACCGAGCATCCACATCATGCGTTTCATACTTTCCTCCTGATACGGGAAAGAGAAATTGTTCTATCAACAATCCCCCGACCCTGCAAACTTCAAGTTATGCTTCTTAAAGCTGCCGCAAGTTAATGAATGAGTAAAGGTTTCTCATATGATGCAAGACACTGAACGCTCCGTGCGGCAGGCCGGGACTTGACATATCCGCCCCTTCCCCAATCATCAGCCGCTGCTAATCCGACTTGATTTGAGGTAACCCGATGAAGAAATGTTTAATTCTCTCCGTGCTCGCCATCTTTGCTCTCTCCCTGATGGCTCCGGACGCTGATGCCCGCCGTTTCGGCGGTGGCTCAAGCTTCGGCAAGCAGCGCATGGCACCCGCGGCTCCGAAGAGCTTCTCTCAGCAGAAGGCGGCACCGAGCCCTGCTGCCGCCAACAGCCAACGCGGTTCCGCCCGCCCCGGTATGATGGGCATGCTCGGCGGTCTGGCACTCGGCGGCCTGCTCGGCGCGATGTTCTTCGGTGGCGCATTTGAAGGCATCAATATGATGGACATTCTGGTCATCGGCGGCCTGATCTTTCTGGCACTGTGGTTCCTGCGCCGCAAAGCGCAGTCATCGATGGCCTACGCAGGACACGCGCAGCCGTATCCCGGCGCGCAACCGACCGGCTTTGAAAGCGCCGCAGCAGACCATGCAACAGACCCGCAGGTGACCATGCTGCGACCGGAGATCAATGAAAAGCATTTCCTCAAAGCCGCGCGCGATATCTTCATGCGCATGCAGACAGCATGGGATGCCAAAGACATGGATGATATCCGCCGTTTCTGCACTACCGATGTAGCTGAGGATATTGCAGCCAGGATGAAAGCCGACGGTCGCAATCAGACCGAGGTGACCACACTGCATGCAAGTATCGCGGATGCATGGATCGAATCCGATCTGGAGTGGGCTGCCGTGCACTTCAATGCCATGCTCACCGAATCAGAGCTCGATGCCGATGGAAACACGCTTGAGCAGAGCAACAGCGATATGCACGAAACCTGGATTTTCCGTCATGACCCCGGGTCCGACGATCCGACCTGGTATCTCGCCGGCATCCAGCAGATGCACTGAATCAAGCATTAGACACTCAAGGGCGCCTGCAAAGGCGCCTTTTTTATCCGCAACATTTCCGGTCATCATCACTTCATAGGCAGGCCCGAACAGCCTCGCGGATTGTAGCCCCGAATTCGTTCAACCTTGCTAGCCCTGCCTGAATTAGCCATTCTCAAGTATGTTTGGCCAGAAGGAGTGTACGATTCCAGCCCCTTCATCAATCGAACATACCCCTGGGGAGGGCAACCATGCGAAACCGTAATCATTGCACCATAAAGCTGACACTTTTATCCCTTATTCTGGTAGCTCTGGCCGGATGCGGACCTCTATACACCTATTACGCAAGCTGGGAAATGAATGACGAGGGGAATGATGTGTCGTCACCGCAACCTCTCGGCAAGGATGAGTTTGCCGTAACGATAGCAAGGAAATTCGGCCTCATGGCTCTATTCGCCGAGGTTGCATATCGCAAAGACATAGAAGAGGAAACCCGAGATGAACTGGCCTGCAGTTACATCCAGTCTGGCGAAAAAGAAACGTTCGGGATGCCACAACCGGATGCGTTCGGTCACTGGGAACGCTGGCATGGCACACAATCGGTCCGGGGATGCGTCAACGAATCGGGGCTGTTTTTCGAAACCTATGTTTACCGGAACAAGGACAATCAACTGGAAGAAGCTGTCATTGCGTTCCGCGGCACCGAGAACAGGAAAGGGCAGACTCTCAAAGACTGGAAAACAAACATGGTTGCCGCATTCGGCTTCGAACCAAAGCAATATGAAATCGCAAAAAACCATATCCCGAATCTTATTGCAGCCTTGCTTGCAGAGAGAAAGGACAAAATCATCCCGATTTATGCAGTCGGACATTCGCTTGGAGGCGGACTGGCACAACAAAGCGGCTATCAGTCAAAAAGGATTTTTCAGGTCATTACTTTCAATACCTCACCTATTACAAACTGGAGTCACTTAAGAACAGCCGGTGAAGTCAAAAACAGGTACCCGAATATATTCAGGATTTATCACAACGGGGAGATTCTGGAGAAGCTACGATTCATCTCCACATCGTTCACCTCCACAAGGTATGGGCGTTATGACCTTGGCGTACAGTTCATGCCCAAATCAATTCTCACAGGGCACTCGATGAGCATTTTCGCATGCGTATTTGCAGCTCTGGTCGCAGGGGACGATAGCGCAGAGGCCGATCATCACTTCACCAGAGCAGCTGCAAAAGATGTTCTGGAAAATAAGTGGATCTGCAACGAAGACAGTGAAAAAGGTAAAGCGAACAAAGCGGAATATGACAAAATCATGAAAGCCTGGAAGCAATCATAATATCAGGACATTCAGGTCACACATCAGCCGGAGGGAATTCGTCGTAAGCAGGTACATCGTCACCGAATTTCAGCCATGGCAAGTCGTGCGAGACCCAGCCATGCGCAAAGGAAACCGGTTTTGCATCCTCATCGAGGGTTGCCACGCGCACGATGACATTCGGCTGGCCGTCGCGCATGGCAACCAGATGCGAACCGCATACCGAGCAGAAATAGCGGTTCTTGCCGGGCGATGACTCGTACCAAGAGAGTAGTTCCTGCCCGTGTATCCATCGGAAGTGTTCACGCGCAACAAAAGCATTCGAAGAGAATGCCGCGCCCTGAGCCTTCTGACATGTCCGGCAATGGCAGTGCACGATGCGCCCGGTATGCTGCTCCATCTCGTAGGCGATCGCCCCGCACAAACAACTTCCCCTCATCTCGACCTCCCTGAATCTTGCAGCAACCTGTACCATCCGGAGGGCATCGGAACCCGCAACTCCATCGGTATCTCCTTGACCGGATGCACAAAGCACAAACGCCATGCGTGCAGCATCAATCCCCGGCCGCCGATCGCCCGGTATGCGGCCAGCTCCGACTTGTCCGCATACTTGTTGTCGCCGAGGATGGCATGCCCTTCACCCGCCAATTGTACCCTGAGCTGATGCGTGCGCCCGCTATGCGGTGACAGCGCCAGCAGGGCATAGTCGAAACCGTCGCGACTGAACCGCATCATCACCTGATAATCGGTGATGGCCTCCTTGCCGTCCGCATCATCCACCACCATGCGCTCGCCGCCCACCGTCACGCCCTTGGACAGATGCGAATGCATGCGACCCGCATGCGGGAAAGGATGCCCGGCGACCAACGCAAAATAGGTTTTCTGCATGTCCCGTTCACGGAAATCCTCGGCCAGCCCGCGCAGTGCGGAAAGATTCCTGGCCAGTAACAACACGCCGCTGGTATCTCGATCCAGCCGGTGCGCCAGACGCAGATCGGGAAGGCCGTGCAGTTCTTTCAGGGCCTCGATCAGGCCGGCGTCATGGCCGGAGCCACCGTGCACCACCATGCCGGCAGGTTTGTTCACCACCAGCAGCGCATCGTCTTCGAACAGCACGGGAAGAGCGGCCACCTTGTCCAGCAGGAATTTGGGGATATCACCGGTGGGGTGCTGCTGCACGATGTTCTCATCCCGCAGACTGGCCGGCAGAAATACCGTATCCCCCTCGATAAGACGGGTGTCCGGCTTGGCACGTTTGCCTCCGACACGCACATTGCCCTTGCGTACCAGACGCATGATCAGGCCGCGATAGCCATTACCCAGCCGGCGCAGCAGAAACCGGTCCAGCCGGCTGCCGTTTTCGTCCGCGGAGACGGTCAAAAGGCCGTCGGAATGCTCTGTGCTTGCCAAATTCACCTACCTTGCATTATGCTCGCGGCGGGCAGCTGCTCCGCGTTTATCCGAAGGCCGCAATTATCGCGAATCACATACGTAACCTCCGATGACTTCGAAGGTGCGTCAGACTAACGGGTAAGGGACATGCAAACCATGCTTGCCGGTATTTCGTTGAAACATACTCACACGAAACCCGGCAGCCATGATGAATGCAATCCGCGTTGAGCCTGCCACATAAAGCAAGGCCGCAGCAGGTTAGCATTCGCCCTTTTCCGTCCGCCAAGCCGCGTTCGAACAAGGCCGGAGCATACAAAGTTCGCAACGTTGTCCGATTCGATCACGACCGGGCGGCGTTCTTTTTGTAAGCCCTCCTGAAGCAGCCGAAAGGGAAAGGGCATGAAAAAGAAGCTCATGCTCATCAATGCCGTACACGACGAAGAAAGCCGTGTCGCCATTGTTGAGGATCAATACCTGCAGGAACTGGACATCGAGTCCTCCCACAAGGTTCAGACCAAGAGCAACATCTACAAGGGAACCGTCACCAAGGTCGAAGCCAGTCTGCAGGCCGCCTTCGTCGAATACGGTGCCGGAAGGCAGGGCTTCCTGCCGCTGCAGGACATCCATCCGGACTACTGGAAGGATGGTGTCGCCAAGGACACCGATCCCCGCAAGATCAACATTCAGGATGTGCTGGAAGCCAAGCGCAGCATTCTGGTGCAGGTGGTCAAGGAAGAACGCGGCAACAAGGGTGCAGCCCTTACCACCTACATCTCGCTGGCCGGTCGCTATCTGGTGCTCACCCCGAATGCGGAGCGCGGCGGCATTTCCCGCAAACTCGCCGAAGACGAACGCAAAGCCATCAAGGAGATCCTGTCACAGCTGAACGTGCCGGAGCATCTGAGCCTGATCGTGCGCACCGCCGGCAAGGACCAGAAACTCGAATCCCTGCAGCGCGACTTCTCCTACCTGCAGCGCCTGTGGGACGAGATCCGTATCAAGAGTGAATCCGCCCCCTCCCCTTCGCTGATCTATCTCGAAGGCGATCTGGCCACACGCGCCATCCGTGACCATTTCACCGACGACATCCAGGAGATCTGGGTGGACCAGCAGGAAATCTACCAGCGCACCAAGCAGTTCGTGCACGCCGTACTGCCGGGCAAGGAAAAGCTGGTCAAACTGTACCGTGGCAAGAAGCCGCTGTTCCGACACTACGGCATCGAGGACCAGTGCGAGGAGATCCACGAGCGTGAGATCCGCCTGCCTTCCGGCGGCTCCATCGTGCTCGATCCGACCGAGGCGCTGACCTCCATCGATATCAACTCCTCGCGCTCCACCGGTCAGAAACATATCGACGACACGGCGCTGGCAACCAATATGGAAGCCGCACAGGAGATCGCGCGTCAGTTGCGTATCCGTGACATCGGCGGTCTGATCGTCATTGACTTCATCGATATGGCCAACCGCAAGCATGCCCAGCAGGTCGAGGAAATGCTGCGTGACAGCTGCAAGCCGGATAAGGCTCGCATCCAGTTCGCACGCATCTCCCGATTCGGTCTGCTGGAGATGTCACGCCAGCGGCTGCGCCCGTCGATCCGCGAATCAACCACCGAGACCTGCCCGCGCTGCTCCGGTCGCGGCCGGGTGCGCATCGTCGAATCCATGGCCCTGCAGATGCTGACGCGCATGGAAGACCATGCCGAGAGCGGCAAGGGCCCGACCCTGCTGGTGCAGGTGCCCAAGGATACCGGCGAATATCTGATGAACAGCAAGCGCAATTATGTGGACCGCATCGAGGAAAACTACGATGTGCAGATCAGCCTGCAGATCCGCCCTGATCTGGAGATCCCGCACTACCGGATTGAAAGACAGTGGATGGATGAGGGTCAGCAGCGCATCGAAGTGCTCGAAGACACCATGAAGGGCAAGAAACCGGCACGCGGCGGACGCAAGCTCAAGCCGTCCGTCCCGATCGTCGGCATCCCGACCTTCGAGGATGAACTGCCTCCACCCGAGAAGCAGGAAAAGGGTGGCTTGCTGACCAAGATCACCGGCCTGCTGTTCGGTTCGGCACAGAAGCGCAAGGAAGAAGCCGAGCGCAAGGCCGAAGAAGAGGCAAAAGCCAAAGAGGAACAAGAGCGTGCCGAGCACAACCGCAATCGCCGCGGTCGCGGTGGGCGCCGTCGCGGCGGACGTGGCCGTCGTCCTGATGGTTCCATCGATTCAACAGCCGAAGCAGGCGACAAGCAGCGCCCTGCAGAGACTGATGCCTCCGGCAAGCCGGAAGGTGAAAGCAAGGGTGAGGCGAAGAGCCGTCGTCCACGCAGGCGTAAAAATGCTGCCGAAAAGGCCCAGCAGGGCGATAAGCCGGCAGAGGTGACAACCCGGACAGCAGCCGGAAAACCGGATGCCAACCAGGCAGAAGGTGAAAGCGGATCGGCTGATGGCAGTACGCATGATGCAGTTGCCGGAGAAGGCAATGGCGCTACCCGCCGCCGCCGTCGCCGTCGTCCGCGCCGTCCGTCCGGAGAAAAAGGCGGCGAAGGCAACGCACAGCATGACGGCCAGAGCAGCCCGGAGAGCAGTGCGCCTTCCGCACCTGCGGTTGCGGCTGCATCCGGGGGAGAATGAACCAGCAGGACAAGACCGTTGAGTGCATCAGCATCATCATTGACGATGCACTCAACGGTCAACGCCTCGATCAAGCCCTCTCCTCGGCCTGCGATCTATCGCGCAGCCGTGTGCAGCAACTGATCGCCGACGGGCAGGTTTTCAAAACCTGCGCAAACGGCAGAGAAACCATAAGCAAACACTCGCTGCGCGTCGCCTTACGCCAGACATACGAGATCCATGTTCCCGACAACACCGCACTGGATCTGCAGGCCGAGGATATCGCCCTCGACATCCTGTTCGAGGATGAATACCTGATCGTCGTCAACAAAGCGCCCGGCATGGTGGTTCACCCGTCACACGGCCACGATAGCGGCACGCTGGTGCACGCCCTGCTGCATCACTGCGAGCAGCTTCCCGGCATCAACGGCGTGGAACGTCCGGGCATCGTGCATCGCATCGACAAGGACACTTCCGGCAGCCTGATCGTGGCCAAAACAGAACTCGCGCATCAGCGACTGGTCGAGATGTTTTCCCGCCACGATATCCGCCGTGAATACCTCGCATGGTGCCGTGGTGCCCCACTCTGGCAGGAGCAGCGATTTGACCTGCCCATCGCCCGACATCCGCAGCACCGGCAGAAAATGAGTGTGCAGGAGCATGGTAAGCATGCCATCACCGATGCCCGCGTCGAATCACGCTACGGGCGCGATTTCTGCCGCATGCGGCTTACCCTGCATACCGGGCGCACCCACCAGATCCGCGTGCACTTGAGCCATCATCTGCTACCTATCATCGGCGATTCGGTGTATGCACGCAGCTACAATCCCGGACCGAACATACCCGCAGCCGCCCGGCCCGCATTGCTGGCGCAGAAGCGCCAGGCCCTGCATGCGGAGATTCTCGGCCTGAATCACCCGGTCAGTGGCAAGCCTCTGCTGTTCACAGCCCCCCTGCCGGATGATCTGTCACAACTCTCTGCAGCGCTTGAGGCGGCCTATGCCTGATCCCTGCCACCTGCGCTCGGAGCTGTTCGCCAGCCACGGCCTGCACGGCATCGTCAGCCTGCGCACCGGAGGCGAAAGCAACGCGCCCTTCGACAGCATGAATCTGGCCGACAATACCGGCGACGATCCGGCTATCGTGGAGCGCAACCTGCGCACCCTGCTTGCCGAAA
Organism: Zetaproteobacteria bacterium CG06_land_8_20_14_3_00_59_53; assembly: GCA_002779605.1. GTDB lineage: Bacteria > Pseudomonadota > Zetaproteobacteria > Mariprofundales > Mariprofundaceae > UBA1543. The sequence continues at coordinate 23,494 of PEWE01000007.1, forward strand.
GCGGTATCGCACTCGAGCCGCACCGCGCCCGTCAGATCCATGGCTGCGGGGTGCTGCATTGCCGTGCTGCCGGACGCATGCACGATAGCGAAGCCGATATTCTGCTCAGTGTGGATGGCAGCCCGGTTGCCGTGCGTGTGGCCGATTGCACGCCGGTACTGCTGGCCGATCCGTACTCCGGGCTTGTCGCAGCCGTACATGCCGGCTGGAGGGGCACTGAGGCAAATGTCGTCGGACATGCCGTGCGTGCCATGCTGGATGCCGGAGCACAGACGGGGAACATGCTGGCCAGCATTGGCCCGTGCATCGGCCCCTGCTGCTTCGAGATCGGAGAGGATACAGCAGCCGAACTGCGCAATTGCTGCCCGGATGCAGCAGACTTCGTCCTGCAAAAACAGGGTCGCCCGCATGCCGACCTTACCGGCATCAACCGCTTACAGCTGCTTCAGGCCGGGCTTGCTCTGGCCAATATCGAAGTCATGCTTGCCGCACCCGCTGGCTGCACATGCTGCAACAGCCGTGACTACTTCTCCTTCCGGCGCGACGGGGCAATGAGCGGCCGTCATCTCGCCATTGTCGCCCCCATGGCGTCTGCATAGAGTGCACGCATGAAAAAGATCGTTTGCTTCGCCTTCATCGCCCTGCTGGCCGCCGGCTGCGCGACCGATAAACAAACCGGCAAGTCCGAGGCCGAAATCGACTACCTGAGCGCCAAGGCTGCGGTAGACCGTTCGCGATACAGTGAAGCGACCAAACTGCTCGAAAGCTTCGGCACCAAGCACCCATACAGTAAATTCACGGTGCAGGCTGAGATTCTGCGTATCTTCTCGAGTTACAAGGGTGGCGAGTACGTTCTCACCGAGGTACTCAGCAAGGAATTTGTTGATCGCCATCCTCGCCATCCGAATGTGGATTATGCCAAGTACATGCTGGCCATGAGCCACTACAGGCAGTCATCTCCTGCGGAAAAGGATCAGGAACAGACCAACAATGCCGTGGGTACATTCAAACGTCTGCTGAGCGACCACCCCAATAGCGAATATGCCAAAGACGGAAAGCGCCGCCTGCAACTGCTGTACAACCGTTTGGCCGGTCATGAATTGAATGTCGGTAAGTACTATTTCGGAAAGTCTCGTTTTGTAGCTGCCGCCAACCGCTTCCAGTTGATTGTCGAAAAATACCAGACCACACCTTCCATTGAAGAGGGCTTGTATTACCTTGCCGCCTCCTTCGACAAGATGGGCATCAAAGACAGTGCAAAGCAGACTGCCATGCTTCTCCATCACAACTATCCGAACAGCGAGTGGAGCCGCAAGGCCGAACCGTTCCTGTAAACCTGTCGATGCGACGAAGTTTTCATGCATCTCTAGCCATTACCATCTGCCTTGCAGTGCTACTTCCTGCTTGCGGTGATTCATCACTTGCAAGTGTGAACAGACTGCTGGACGCGCGGGATGCGGCAATCAGCGAACGTAACATTACAAACTATGCATCTCTGATTGCCGAGAATTACCACGGCCGGCAGCAGAGCAAGTCGGTCATGGTCGTCCAGATGAATCGGTTATTCGAACAGTTCAATCAACTAAAAATGGAAAGCTTTGGCCGCGATATCTACATTGCCGATGACTCGCATGCACGCGCTGCGCAATCCTATCGGCTGAAGGTACTGATGGACGGCAACTGGCGCGAAATGCTGCAACGCGAGGAGTTGAGCCTGATACGCACTGATTCTGGCTGGCAGATCAGCAGCGGTCTGTAAGAGCGGAATTCACGCATTGAGAAATAGCCAAGGGCTCCGATAAGCCCCTGTGTATTCCGGAGATCAGACCTTTAAAACTTGTAGCTGATCGAAGCCGCCAGCATATGCACCTGGGACTTGTAGTCGCCGTTCTTCACCGTGTTCGGGGAGCCGGCCGGTGTAGTCGGCGAAGCAGTCTGATTTCGTTTCACAAAGTAGACATAGCCGTAAAACAGGTCGAGCGTGGTTTGCGCATTGATATCGTAGCCGTAGCCAAAGGAAACGATATGCCTGTCATTATCCGGCGTGGATGGCGAAAAATCGACATCGCTGCTCGGCGTCGGATCAAATACATATCCGAAGCGAGTGCGTGAATGGTCGGTATAATCCCATTCGGCGCCAAACCTGAACGCCGTCGTCGCTTTCCAGTTGCGAGGGTCGTTTGTCGAGCCAGTGGCCGTGGCTCCGATCAGTGTCTGCAGTGTGGAAACTGCGGTGCGATAGCTGGCAAGGTCGTAAGTGATATTGATTGCGTCATAGGTCTTCCAATTCACCCAATCCACATCAAAACTCAGCAACCAGTCCTGCTGCGGCTTGTAGGCAACTCCGAAATTAACCATATCCGGCAGCGTTACCTTCGATTTGGCGCCGGTGGTTGTTCCACCCAACGTTCTCAGGGTCGACTGTGCAATCGCAGTTCCGTTGATATTCACCTTGATCTTGCTGCGATAGGACAAGCCAACGCTCAGATTATCCTGCTTGTACATCAGCGATGCATTGCCTCCCCAGCCATCGCCATTGCCGTTGAGCATCTGATTCGAACTATTCAGATCCACATTATTCAAATAGGCGTAATCCGCGCCTGCGGCAACTGCCAGATGATCGCTGATACGATAGACCAGACTCGGATTGACTTGAAACATCTGAATTCGCGAATAGGTATTTTTGGAGGCAAAGGGTCCGGTGGCCGGCCAGTTCGTCTCGAGACCGAATGGCGAATTGATGCCGATCGAACCGCCGAGACCGGACGCCTCGTTCATATAGGTATAATAGGCATGAGGCACAAGGAAGGTCTTGCTTTTGGCTTGAGTGGATGAACCGCCACCTGTGGTCGATGCATTCGGAGAATACTTGGCACCTGGCACAATCAGCCCGACTCCGCCGCCCATGATCTGGTTACCCTGCGAAAAGCCGACACCCGCTGGATTATGCCAGGCCGCCGATGCATCGTCAGCCACGGCGGTAAAGGCGCTGCCCATACCGGATGCGCGGGTTGCCATCTCGCCGATCTGGAATCCGCCGGCCATGGCCGATGCCGCAAAACCGGTCGTCATGCCCACAGCCAGCGAAAATTTGATGAATTGCTTCATGGATCCTTCCCTCCTTTGTGCCCTCTTGGAATGCAGGATAGAAGCAATACCCTAGTAATGGCAAGGGGAAGGTCAGAGGCGCAGCAGCAAGCGGACGATCTTCCTTACCCTTTCGCTGAAAAGGGCCGGCGTGAAAAAACTGCCGGCAATGCGCTTGTTCACCTCAGCCAGCGTCGGATAGGGCGCGATCATCCCGGTCATGGCGCCGATCTTGAGTTTCTGGCTGATGGCCAGCACCCAGGGCTGGATCAATTCTCCGGCATGCAGCCCGACGATACTTGCCCCGAGGATGCGCCCGGATTTATCCGTGACCACCTTGACCAGCCCCTCGGTACGCCGTTCGGCCTGCGCCCGGTCGTTCTCCTCAAAACTCCAGCGCAATACCTGAACATCCTTTCCGGCTTTCTCCGCATCGCTCCGGGTCATGCCGACATGGGCCAGTTCAGGGTCGGTATAGGTCACCCATGGCACCGCCGAGTAATCCACTTTCGCAGGCCAGCGGAACAGCATATTGCGGACCACGATACCCGCCTGATAGGCCGCCATATGCGTGAACTGATAAGGACCGGCTACATCGCCGATGGCAAAGATGCGCTTGTTCGATGTACGCAGCCGCGCATCCACCGTAATGCCCTGGGGTTTATACTGCACACCCGCCGCCTGAAGATTGAGACTGCCCGCATTCGCCCTGCGCCCGGTGGCGATCAGGACATGCGTGCCTACAATGCGCCGGCTGGCGGAATCGCTTTCGAACAACGCCACAACGCCCTGCTTCGCCCTTTCAAAGCGAAGGGAGGTCGCACCCTCATACAAGTCGATCCCCTCTTCGCTCAGTCGTTGCAGAACCACGGCGGCAAGCTCCGCATCGTCCCTGGGAAGCAGACGCGCCACCTCGATCACCGATACCTGCGCGCCCAGCCTGCGATGCGCCTGTGCCATCTCCATACCGATGGGGCCACCCCCCACAACGATCAAATGTTCGATCGGAGAAGTGTTGGCAAAGATATTTTCATTGGTGAAATACCCGACCTCGTCCAGTCCGGGGATCGGCGGCACAAACGGGGATGAACCGCTGGCGATCACAAAATATTTCGCTCGAATCTGCGTATCCCCGGCCCGGAGGGTGCGCTCGTCGACAAACTCACCGGCGGCCTGAATTACCTTCACGCCCAGCCCTTCGAAGCGTTCGACCGAATCATTCGGCGCGATCGCCGCGATCACCCCGTGCACATGCCGGTACACCGCCTGCCAGTCCACCTGCGGCTCTACGCCCCGGATGCCGAAAGGCGCTGAGGAACGTACGGCATGCGCCCTTTCTGCGGCCGCCAGCAGCGCCTTGGACGGCACGCAGCCGGTATTCAGGCAATCCCCGCCCATGGCCGCCTTTTCGACCAGCACCACACGGGCCCCCATCTGCACGGCACCCGCCGCCACGGAAAGTCCGCCGGAACCGCCCCCGATAACGCAGATATCGGTTGTCAGCATCTCACTCATCGCCCGGCTCCTGCTGCTTATGAAGCAGATGTTTGTAGGCCACCGGAAGCATCGAAAGCAGCGCCAATCCGATGAGCGCGGCCATGATCTCGGGCGACAACACCCCTTGAAGGTTCAGGCTCTGGCCGCTGTCAAACATGCTCCCCAGCCCGGAACCGAACAGTGAAAACACAAAGGTGGCCGGCATGATGCCGAACAACGTGGCGATCACGTAAATACGCAGCGGCAAACCGAGAAAGGCCGGAGCCAGATTGACCAGAAAGAAGGGAAACAGGGGAATCAGTCGCAGCACGAACATATAGCTCCAGGCGTTCGCGATGAACCCGGCCTGCATGCGCTGCAGCACAGGCCCAGCACGCACCAGCAGATAATCGCCCAGCGATGTTCTGGCCAGCAGAAACAGTGCGGTCGCACCGATGGTCGCGGCAAGCACGGCATACATGCCTCCGGCCAGCGCACCGAACAGAAAGCCGCCGCTGACCGTCATCACCGCCCCGCCGGGAAGTGAAAAAGCGACGACAAGGATATACACACCGATATAGGCCAGCGGAGCCATAAAGGCATGATCTGCCACCCAGCCCAGCATTATCTGCCGGTGTTCTGCCAGTGTGGCAAAGCTCAGCTGACGGTCAAGATGCAGGGCAAAAAAGGCGACCACCCCGGCAAGCAGGATGATCGGGGGAAGCAGACGCCTCCATGAAAGACCGGATTGATGATTTGCTGCATGCATCGCTGGGCTCCAAGGCATTATCATGCCCTGCCTGCGGAAAAACGCACAGCAGCGAACAGCTGCCGGCGCATATGCCCGCTCAGGGTGATGCTTGGTCGTTCATCAGACTCAGGGATTACAGAGGTTTATTCAAAACAGCCATAAACGGCTGGTCATCAGGCCACCAGACGGGCTTGCTCCAATCTGGATTCGATTTCAAGCACATCGGCCTGCGACGCACCGGCAGACTTGAACACAAAGGGCCAGAAACAGGATTCGCGCACAAAGTAGCTGGAGTTCCCATCATGCTGCACCAGCAGACCTCCGGACAACTCCTCCACATGCAATTCCGCCACATGGGCGAATGAATGGGCGATCCTGCGGGCACGTTCGATATTCATGTCTGGCTCCTTGCTGCCTGTACTTAGCTTTTCTGTCGCATAAACGGCGCCAAAAATAAGCTTCAGCAGGAAGGAAGCACGATGCTGCACATCACAAAGAACGTTTATTTCCCGGCTTGAGTCGCCTTTTTCAGGGCATGCATGCGCTGGATGGCAGCCTCGATCTCGCCCTGTCTGGTGCGCAATCCGTCCAGTTCCAACTCGGCCTTCTCGACCACCTCGGCCGGAGCATTGTCGCGGTACTTCGGATTGGACAGGCGCCCCGCCATCTTGTCGATCTCTTTGGCCAGCTTAGCCTGCGCCTTATCCAGACGGGCAAGCTCTTCCTCGACATCCACGAGGCCGGCCAGCGGCACATAAACCGTCGCGCCATCCAGCGGGGCCACGGCGGCCCCTTCCAGCTCCGTATCGCGCGGCAGCCATGCGAGGCTTTCCAGCCTTGCCAGCGCACGGATGGTGTCCTCATGCGCGGCCAGATCAGCCTGCAACACCGCATCGCAGGCCACGCTTGCGGCCAGTTTTCTGGCCGGCGAGATGTTCATCTCGCCGCGGATCGAACGGATACCCGAAACCACCTGCATCACGTGCCGCATGCTGCCGGCTGCCGATGCGAATTCCGGCGAGTTCCAGCTTCCCGCCACCCATGTACTCGACACCAGGCGGGCTGATTCTCCATGCAGCGTCTGCCAGAGGGCCTCGGAAATGAACGGACAGATCGGATGCAGCAGGCGCAACCAGCCGTCGAGTGCGGTGAGCATGGTGATCTGCGTCTCCAGCTTCGCAGCCTCGTCCTCGCCATACAGGGCCACCTTGGCTGCTTCCACATACCAGTCGCAGTACACACCCCAGACAAAGGCATACAGACTCGATGCCGCTTCATTGAAACGATACTCCACCAGCGCCTGATCCACCTCGCGGGCACAGGTATCGAGCTCAAACAGCACCCAGCGATTGATATCCGAGGTCGGCACAAAATCGCCGGCAGGCGATGCATCGCCCCGGTTCATGAACACGAAACGTGCCGCATTCCAGATCTTGTTCATGAAGTTGCGGTTGGAACCGATGCGTTCGACATCCAGCTTCACATCGCGGCCCGGCGTGGCCATGTGTGCCAGCGTGAAGCGCAGTGCATCGGATCCATACTGCTCGACCATCTCCAGCGGATCGACCACATTGCCCTTGGACTTGCTCATCTTCTGGCCGGATGCATCGCGGATCAGCGCATGGATATACACATCCCTGAACGGCACCTTTCCGGTGAACTTCATGCCCATCATGATCATGCGGGCCACCCAGAAGAAGATGATGTCGAAGCCGGTCACCAGCACATTGGTCGGGTAGAAGGATTCCAGTTCCTTGGTGTCATTCGGCCAGCCGAGGGTGGAGAACGGCCACAGTCCGGAGGAAAACCAGGTATCCAGCACATCCTCGTCCTGGCGGATATGGGTACCGCCACAGCCTTCGCAGCGCTCAGGCGTGGTTCGCGATACGGTGATGTGCTCGCAATCGCCGCAATACCACGCCGGGATGCGATGCCCCCACCACAACTGGCGCGAGATGCACCAATCCTGAATATTGCGCATCCACTCGAAATAGGTCTTTTCCCAGTGCTGCGGCACAAAGCGGATGTCACCATCCTCCACAGCCTTGATGGCCGGATCGGCCAGCGGCTGGATCTTCACATACCATTGGTCGGTCAGGTACGGCTCCAGAATGGCATGCGAGCGATCGCCGCGACCTACCTGATGCGTGTGTTCGTCAATCTTGTACAGCAGGCCTGCGGCATCCAGATCGGCCACCACGTTTTCGCGCGCCTCGTAGCGCTCCATGCCGTGGTATTTTTCCGGCACGGTCTCTTCATCCACCATATGGGCGCGCGGTGTGAGGATGTTGATCAGCGGCAGGGCGTGGCGCTTGCCGACCTCGTAGTCGTTGAAATCGTGTGCCGGGGTGATCTTCACGCAACCGGTACCGAATGCGCGGTCCACATACTCGTCGGCGATCACCGGAATGGTGCGGTCGGTCAACGGCAATTGAACCTGTTTACCGATCAGGTCCTGATAGCGCTCGTCCTCCGGATGCACGGCCACGGCGGCATCGCCGAACATGGTCTCAGGACGGGTGGTGGCGACGATGATGTGCTTCGACGGATCATCCACCAGCGGGTAGCACATATGCCAGAGATGACCGTTTTCCTCCTCGTGCTGCACCTCGAGATCGGACACCGCTGTTTCCAGCACCGGGTCCCAGTTCACCAGCCGCTTGCCGCGATAGATCAGCCCCTCCTCGTACAGGCGCACGAACACCTCGCGCACGGCCTCCGACAAGCCCTCATCGAGGGTGAATCGCTCGCGTGACCAGTCACAGGAGCAGCCCAGCCGCTTGAGCTGGCCCACGATGGTGCCGCCGGAGTGCTCTTTCCATTCCCACACGCGATCAAGGAAGCGCTCGCGGCCCATATCACGGCGGTGCAGGCCCTCTTTGTCCAACAGGCGCTCGACCACCATCTGGGTGGCGATGCCGGCATGATCGGTGCCCGGCTGCCAGAGAGTCGACTTGCCCTTCATGCGCTGCCAGCGGATGAGGATGTCCTGCATGGTGTAGGAGAATGCATGGCCCATATGCAGGGTGCCGGTCACATTCGGCGGCGGAATCACGATGCAATAGGACTCGTCGCCTTCTTTCGGCTGGAATGCATCGGACTGCAGCCATTGCTCGGAGATCGCCTCCTCCATTGCATGTGGCTCAAATGCCTTGACCAGTTCCGGGGCTTGTTCGCTCATATTGTTTCCTGATATACCTGTATTTGCGCAAGCCGCTTAATCGGATTGCGTGTCGTTTTCTGATTCGCTCTGTACGATGTCTGCTGGCTGCTGCGCGGCGATATGTTTGCGCACAACCTCCTCGACCAGCGCCGGCAGCATGTCCTGAATCCGCGCATGGATCTCGTCACTGATCTGCACGATCAGCAGATCCGCATCCAGCGTCGGAGCTGCAGGCACCTCTGATTCAGGGGCAACATCTTCCCGCTGTTCATCATCCGACTGATCGTCATCAAACAATTCTTCGTCGGGGACGGCCTGTACAGCAAGCGGCTCGTCGTCCTGCCATGCATCATCCGGGCCTTCATCCTCAACCCGCTCTTCGTCAGGGATGTCCTGTGTTTCAACAAGATACTCATCCTGCGAAGGCTCCGCATCGCTCTGTTCTGCAGCGTCATCCTGTTTGTCAGGTTCGCTCTGTTCCGCAAAGGCCAGCAGGTCGGGCGTATCCTCCACCAGCATGTCCTCGCTGAGCACGATGCGTTTGACGACCTTCTCGGGCCCTGCAACAGCTTCGTGCTCCGCAACAGGCTTCGGCTCTGACAAAACTTCTTCGGCTTCGCTTTCTACAGCCTCGACGAGCGCATCATCGGAAGCATCGGCCTCCATGCCCTCAGCATTCTCAACGATCTCTTCGATGTCCTCGAGGGCAGGTTCTGCTTTGCCATCAACATCTGCCGGATCAACCGGCTCATCATCGTTGGTGGCTTCATGGCGTTTCCGCGCGGATCTGTGATCGCGCTCTTCCTCTCCCTCGCTCTCTTTAAGCAGGGCATCGATACTTCTCAGAATGTCGTCGATATTCGTGTCGTCGGCCATGCAAGCATGCTACGAATAGCAGACAGCTTGGCAAAGGTTCCTTGCTGCTACTTTTTCTCCGTCTGCGCGATGTATTGCGGATCCAGACCCAACTGGCGGTAGCTGCGGAAACGCTCGCGCGAGGCCTGCATCAGAGGCTCGCTCCATGCATCGACAAAGTCCACGATACTGGAGAATCCGTCCAGTTCCGGCGGCACCTCGCAGGTGCCGTTGATCAGCACCCCGGGCTTATTGTCGCGGCACACATCCAGAGCCAGCAGGATCGGATGCTGCGCGTTCTCTGCCGCATCGCTTGCTGCAACGCCATGTGCCAGAAAGGATTCGGGATGAATCGTCCATAACCGCTCATCAAGCTTGACCATGAAGCCGGCATCCGGACACAGGATGACCACTTGCGGTGTCAGGCGACCGCGGCGCAGCAGCAGGGATGCGATGCCCTCGATACGGTCCGGATTGTCCAGTCGCTGGAACCAGACCTTGCTATCCACGTCCGCCTCCGATGATCTCCTTCCAGCGCCGCCCCAGAATCAACAGTGCCGCAACCGGCAGCACCACGGCCAGCGGTTGCGCGGTCAGCGGCTGCATGTGATACCCAAGGCCCAGCACCGCGGCCAGCACAGCCACCAGCAGGATGCAGAACCTCCACGACCATGCCGATGCCTGCCAGCGATCCACCGGCCAGCCTGCCGACCAGCGCCAGAAGCCATGCATGCACAGCGCGCCGAGCACAAGGCCCACGGTGACATCCAACGGGAAATGCACCCCGCCGTAGATACGTCCGATGGCGGCCAGCGCGAACAGTGCCGCCACACCCCATGCGCGCAGGTCACGGACATTCCACAACAGGAAGGCGGCAAGCAGCATCACACCGTCGGAGGCGGAATGACCGGAGGGAAAGGAATGCGAGGTCAGCGGCGCGCCGAGCACATGGACGTTCTCAAGCAGTGCCGGTGGTCTCGGCATATCGAACAGGCGCTTGAGAAACTGTGCGAGCAGACCGGAGGTGATAAAGGCCAGCATGGCGGCCAAGCCCAGACGCAGGCGGAAAAGCATGATCAGCGCGCACAGCAGCGCAATCACCAAGCCGTCGCCGAAACCGCTGACGATACCGAAAAAACCATCCAGCACAGGGTTGTGTGCATCGTTGATCAAGCGGAAAAGCGCGATATTTAGACCTGATTCCTGCATGGGCGGACGCTAGCGCCTGCCTGCAGGCGATGCTATGTCCCGCTTGGCGCAGGCTTCAGGAAAACAGCGCTGCGTAACGATCCGGGGAAAAACCGACCTCGATGCAAGCGAATGCTTCCAGCACAGGGCGCCTGATCAGTGCGGGATGCTGCAGCATCAGGGCGATGGCACGGACCTCATCGACACCCTGTTTCAGCGCATCGTCCAGATTTCGCCAGGTGGTGCCGCGCCGGTTGAGCAGGCTCTCCCAGCCGAGACTTGTACACCATGCTGCAAGCCTGTCCGCATCCACACCATCCTTGCGGTAATCATGAAAACGGTAAGAGACACCGGCATCGCCCAGCCAGCGCATGGCCTTCTTCATGGTGTCGCAGTTTTTGATGCCGTAGATCACGACTGTGTGCTCAGTCATGCAGGGATTTGAGGTACTCGATAACCGCCGAACGGTCCGCGGCCTCCTTGAAGCCCTCGAAGCGCATCTTGGTTCCCGGTTTGACCGAGGCCGGACTGGTCAGCCAGCGGTCCAGCGTATCCGCATCCCAGACGGTGAACGGCACCCCCTGAATGCTCGGCGCCCGCCCGAACACACCGTACAGCGGCGGACCGACCTTGGTTTTTCCATCCGGCCGGAAATCGTGACAGGCATGGCAGCGGCGTGATTGCAGCGGCGCCTTGCTCATGCCCTCGCCTTCATGCGGAGCGGGAATGGTTTTCAGATAGGCCACTACGTCTACAACCTGTTGATCGGTCAACGGCAGGCGGATCATCTGGGTATCGGGCTTGAGGTCACGCGGCTTGGAAATCCACTGGATCAGGCGCTTCTCATCCATGATACCGAGCCCGATAGCCGACTCGGAGCCGAAGATACCACGCAGATCGAGGCCGGCGCGGATGCGTATCTGTTCTTCATCCGGATGCTCGACATCCTGATGGCAGAACATGCAATCACTCTGGAAGACGTATCGCCCGGCTTCGGCATTGCCTTCAGCCTGCGCCTGCATGGCAAAACCGCCGACACAGAAAAGCAGCCCGACCAATCGAATAAAGCCCCTGCATGCACCCATAGCTTCCCTCCTCCACACAATCAGAAAGCCAGTGTATCACCGGAACAGGGGGGAATCCAAGTCCGCGGAGATGTGGGCAACAAACGGAACTTATTTAAGCCCCAGTACCTCGCGCATACCGTACCAGCCAGCCTCCTGTCCGTTCAGCCAGGCTGCGGCACGCACCGCACCGCGCGCAAACACCATACGGTCGGTGGCAATGTGATTGATCTCGATGCGCTCGGCATCGGACACGAACATCGCCTTATGCTCGCCGACGATCGCACCCGCCCGCATCACCGAAAAGCCAATATCGCCTTCCTTGCGCGCCCCTGTGATGCCTTCACGGGCATACACCGCCACATCCTCCAGCTTCACATCACGCCCTGCAGCCAGCGAACGCCCCATCGCGAGGGCTGTGCCACTCGGCGCATCCACCTTGTGGCGATGATGCGCCTCGAAGATCTCCGCATCGTAACCGGCATCCAGCACGGCGGCGGCCTGCTCGATCAGGATCAGCGCCAGATTCACGCCGACGGAATAGTTCGCGGCCATGACGACCGGCGTATTGCCCAGTATCCGCTTCAGCTCGCTCAGCTGTTCGGCTGTATGACCTGTGGTACCGATCACCATGGCGACCCCGTTGGCAGCCGCATAACGTGCATGCTCGAGGCTTGCCGCTGCCGCCGTGAAATCGATCAGCACATCGGCCTGCGGCAGGCCGGAAAGGCCATCCACCAGCTTGATGCCGAGCGTACCGATACCGGCCAGCTCGCCCGCATCGCGGCCCAGCCATTCGGAACCCGCACGTTCGGTTGCACCGACAAGTTCGGCGCCCTCCATTTCGCTGACCGCCTGCACCAGCATGCGCCCCATGCGCCCGGAAGCGCCACTGATGATCACCCGCATCATTTCACCTCGCCGGAAATATCGTCCCACAGCTGTTTGGCCTTATCCAGAAAAGATTCCCGCTCCGGATACACTTCATCACCCGCCTCGCTGGCGAACTGGCGCAGCAGGTCTTCCTGCCTTTTGCTCAGCTTCTTCGGTACGGCCACATTGACGCGCACGAAAAGATCGCCGGTGCGGTTCACGCGGATATCCGGCACACCCTTGCCGCGCAGGCGGAACACCTTGCCGCTGTCGGTGCCCGCAGGTATCTTGATCTTCAGACGCCCGTCCAGTGTCGGTGCATCCACCTCGGCTCCCAGCACAGCCTGCGGGAAGGTGATCGGCATATCGCAATACAGATCGGCTCCGTCGCGTTCGAACATCGAATGCTTCTTCAGACGCACCACAATATAAAGATCGCCCGTCGCCCCGCCCTGCGGGCCGGCCTCGCCTTCGCCACCGACACGCACCTGCGCACCGTCGTACACACCGGAGGGAATCCGGACCTTGAGCTTTTTCTTGGTCTGCACACGGCCGCTGCCGGCGCAATCGGTGCATGGCGATTCGATCTTTTTGCCGTTGCCGTGGCATTCCGGACAGGTGCGGCGCATGGCGAAAACGCCCTGCTGCATCTGCACCTGACCATGCCCGCCACAAGTGCGGCAAGGCACCGGATTGGTACCCGGACGTGCGCCGCTGCCCTTGCAGGTGCCGCATCCGACATGCTTGGGAATCTCCAGTTCCACCTCGCGACCATTGGCCGCATCTTCCAGTGTCATCTCGAGCTGATAGCGCAGATCCGCACCGCGATTGGAGCGGCCACCGCCACCGCCGAAGATATCGCCGAACACATCGCCGAACACGTCACCGAAATCACGGAAGGCATGCGAATCCTGGAAGCCGCCTCTGGCCCAGAAGTCATTCACCTGATCGTCCACGCCGGCATGACCGTACTGGTCGTAGCGCGCCCGCTTGTCCTTGTCGGACAGCACTTCGTAGGCTTCCGTCACCTCACGGAACCTCTCCGCGGCGTCGGCATCCTCTTTGTTGCGGTCGGGATGGTATTTCATGGCCAGCTTGCGGTAAGAACGCTTGATAGCGTTCACATCGTCACTCTTCTGCACACCCAGAATCTCGTAATAATCGCGTTTTGTCGCCACGCTCTCTCCTTCCCTGTACAAATCTTCAAACACTGTTCACCGTAAACGCCAACAGCCTCCGCCACCCGTCCCCGAACGTACGGGAAGCAGGCGGCGAAGGCCGCAGGCATTCAGAACAGCTTACTTCTTGGTGTCGTCAACCACCTCGGCATCGACCACCTCGGCATCCTGCGCCTCGTTGTTACCGCTCGAAGATGCACCCGCATCGCCGGCAGCACCGGCCTCGGCAGCCTGAGCATCGGCCTGCATCTGCTTGTAAACCTCTTCACCCAGCTTCTGTGCCTTGCTCGCCAGATCCTCTTCAGCCTTCTTGATGGCCTCGATGTCGTTGCCTTCCAGCTCCTTGCGCAGCACAGCCAGAGCATCCTCGATAGACTGACGGGTTTCCGCGTCCACCTTGTCGCCATGCTCTTTCAGCGACTTCTCCGTGGAGTAGGCCAGCGCATCGGCATGGTTCTTCGTTTCGATGCCTTCCTTCAGCTTCTTGTCTTCCTCGGCGTGCGCCTCGGCATCCTTCTGCATACGCTCGATCTCTTCCTTGGACAGGCCGGAACCAGACTCGATACGGATGGAAGCTTCCTTCGATGTGCCCTTGTCCTTGGCATGCACATGCATGATGCCGTTGGCGTCGATATCGAAGCTCACCTCGATCTGCGGCATACCGCGCGGTGCCGGCGCAATGCCCTCGAGATTGAATACGCCGAGCATCTTGTTGGCATTGAACAGCTCGCGCTCGCCCTGTGCCACCTTGATGGTCACGGCCGTCTGGTTGTCGGCAGCGGTGGTGTAGGTCTGGCTCTTCTTGGTCGGGATGGTGGTGTTCTTCTCGATGATCCGGTTGAAGATACCGCCTTCCACCTCGATACCCAGCGACAGCGGGGTCACGTCCAGCAGCAGCACGTCGGTCACATCACCGGACAGCACAGCGCCCTGGATCGCGGCACCGATAGCCACCACTTCATCCGGATTCACACCCTTGTGCGGCTCGCGACCGAAGAACTCCTTCACCTTCTCCTGCACCAGCGGCATACGGGTCTGACCGCCGACCAGCACCACCTCGTGGATCTCGGAAGCCTTCACGCCGGCATCCTTCAGGGCCTGACGGCAGGGCTCGATGGAGCGCTCCACCAGATCCGCCACCATGTTCTCGTACTTGGCGCGGGTCAGCTTGATCAGCAGATGCTTCGGACCGGACGCATCGGCGGTGATGAACGGCAGGTTCACCTCGGTCTGGGTGCTGGAGGACAGCTCGATCTTGGCCTTCTCGGCAGCCTCTTTCAGACGCTGCAGGGCCAGCTTGTCGGCCATCAGGTCGACACCGCTCTCCTTTTTGAACTCGGCCGCCAGATACTGGATGATGCGCTGATCGAAATCCTCGCCGCCCAGGAAGGTGTCACCATTGGTGGACTTCACCTCGAACACGCCGTCACCGATCTCCAGCACGGAGATATCGAAGGTGCCGCCGCCGAGGTCGTACACGGCGATCAGGTGGTTCTCCTCGGTCTTGTCCAGACCATAGGCCAGCGCCGAAGCGGTCGGCTCGTTGATGATGCGTAGCACGTTCAGGCCGGCGATCGCACCGGCATCCTTGGTGGCCTGACGCTGTGAGTCGTTGAAGTAGGCCGGCACAGTGATCACCGCATCGGTAACCTTCTCGCCCAGATAATCCTCGGCGGTCTTCTTCATCTTCTGCAGGGTGATCGCACTGATCTCCTGCGGGCTCATCTTCTTGCCGTCCACCTCAAGCCAGGCATCGCCGTTGTCGGCGGCCACCACGGGGTAGGAAACCAGACTCTTGTGATGCTCGGCTTCCTTGGCATTGGCCTTGCGGCCGATCAGGCGCTTCACGGCATAGAAGGTCTTCTCAGGGTTGGTCACCATCTGGCGCTTGGCCGATGCACCGACCAGACGCTCGCCGTCCTTGGTAAAGGCCACCACCGACGGCGTGGTGTTATCACCCTCGCTGTTGGGGATCACCTTGGGCTTGTCGCCTTCCATCACGGCCACACACGAGTTGGTGGTGCCGAGATCGATTCCGATTACTTTTGCCATTGCTCATTCTCCATTTATTACAAATCCGGTTATTTATAAACTAATCCGACTCCGGCGCGGCAGCGTGTTATTCATGGCATTCACCGCCTGCGCTCATCGGGCATGTCCATTGTATGGGGACTGAAAAAAGCCGATTCAAGGGACTGCCGGAAATTATTTGCCCGGCTCCCCTTTCACACTTACGCGTCGGCAGGACCTGACGACACCAGCACCTTGGCCGGGCGGATCAAGCGTCCGTGCAGGGTGTAGCCCGCCACATGCTGCGCCACCACGGTGCCTTCGGGCGCATCGGTCGGCATCTGCGAAAGGGCTTCGTGATGATGCGGGTCGAAGGTCTCGCCCACTGCATCGATACGCTGCAACTGGAATTTCTTCATCATGTCGTGCCAGCTGTCGAGGGTCAGCTGCACACCGTCGCGCAGTCCCTTTTCATTACCCTCGGCCACATCCAGCGCGCGCTCCAGGTTATCCACCACATCCAGCAGGGCCACGGCGAATTTCTCGATGCCGAACTTGTGCGCATCGGCGACTTCCCGCTGGGTGCGCTTGCGCAGATTGTCCATCTCGGCATGCATGCGCAGCATCTTGTCCTTGATTTCGGCGACTTCCCGCTGTGCTGCTTCCAGCTCGCTTTCGCCAGCCTCTTCGCACTGCTCTTCCGGCAACATGTCCGCTTCTGCGTTCAATTCGTCTTCCCTGTCTTTCATACTAGTTCCTGCCTCCTAAAATTCTGCTGACCAGCCGGGCTGTGCAATCCACCACCTGCAGCACGCGGTCGTACTGCATGCGTCGCGGTCCGATCACACCCAGTGTACCCACGGTATTCATCGGCCCCTGATAGCGCGCCATCACCAGCGACACCTGCTCCATATCCACCAGCGCATGCTCGCTGCCGATGAACACGCGGACCCCATGCTCATCCTTCTCCACCTGCTCCATCAGATGCAGCAGGCGTTCCTTCTCCTCGAAGGCTCCGAGAAGTGAGCGCACGGTATCGATCACCCCGAACTCGGGCATGGCAAGCAACTGCCGCTGGCCGCTGACAAACATATCGTCCTGACGGTGTGTAGGGGCCTCGGCCCAGCGTTTCAAGTCCTCAAGCAAACATCGCACATGCTGGCGGTCCTGTTCCATCTCGCGACGCAGGCGATTCTGCGCCTCGGCAAGGTCGCAATCGGCCAGTAATTCGTTCAGGCGCAGCGATACTTCATGCAGCCTCTTGTCGCTCAGCCCCTCGGGCCGATCGATCAGACGGTTCTGCACCTCGTCGCCGGAGGTCACGATCACCGCCAGCACCTTCTCGGAACTGACCCCGATCAATTCGATGCGGCGGATGCGAGTCACCCCGCTCTCATGCACCCAGACGAGTCCGGCATATCTTGTCAGCGAGGCAAGTTCGTCGGTGGCGCGGCGCAGCAGATCCTTCTGCATGCCTGCCTGGCTCAAATGTCCGGCAAGCGTCTGCTCCATGGTTCGTTCGATGTACGGGTCGGCGACCATCAGGGTATCAACAAAATAGCGCAGACCGCGATCGGTCGGCACGCGTCCGGCCGAGGTGTGCGGCGAGGCCAGCAAACCGCGATGCTCAAGCTCGGCCATCACATTGCGGATCGAGGCCGGACTTAAGGATATATGTCCCTGTTCGGCCAGTGTGCGCGAGCCCACAGGCTGCCCGTTGGCCAGATAAGCGCGCACCACATCGCCCAGTATTTGCCCGTGTCGCTCGTTCAGATCTTTGCTGCCGCGTCGTTGCATAAGGGCTGGCACTCTAGGGCCTGTGAGCGCCAAATGCGAGCGAAGCGCTGCTGCCCGAATGTGGCCAGGCAAGACGCGAGAAGAGAAGTTTGGTGAATCCAAATGAACGACGAGCAACGCCGCATGGCCGCATTTCGGGCGCAACCCCTTGGGACGGGCTATTTTCCGCCCTGCTGCGTTATGCCTCGCTGATGTGCAACAAGCACATCACGCTCCCCATGCCTTGCAGAATCGAAAAAAATGACCTCGTCGCTGCGCCCGCGTTTAGTGCTCACAGGCCCCGCCCCAACTGTCAGTGACAATCAATCAGCGTCCCCGTGACAATCCATCAGGATACTCTTATCCTCCCGCTCCCCTAGGCCGCAGCACGATAAGTGCGCGATGCCAACGGGCGGACGGAAAATTCCCATAAAAGGTTTTGACATCCGGAACGGGCTGCCTATACTCCGGCGCCTTGTGAAAAACGGCCTGCAACGGTCGCAATGGAGTTGAATAACATGCGTACTTGGACCTACAGTCCCGGAAGTGTGACTCGCGAATGGTATATCATTGATGCCAATGATCTGGTGCTGGGCCGTCTGGCCACCCGTACCGCTACCATCCTGCGCGGCAAGCACCGTCCGCAATACACCCCGCACGCCGACTGCGGCGATCATGTGATCGTTATCAATGCAGCCAAGGTTCGCGTCACCGGACGCAAAGAAGCACAGAAAACCTATTACCGCCATTCCGGTTTTGCCGGTGGCATCAAGAGCATCACGCTGGAAAAGCAGCGCGAGCGTTTCCCTGAGCGTATCATCGAGCTGGCCGTCAAGGGCATGCTGCCGAAGAACCCGCTGGGTCGCGCCATGTTCAAGAAGCTGAAGGTGTATGCTGGTGCCGAGCATCCGCATACCGCGCAGCAACCAAAAACCCTCAGCCTGGACTAACGGAGACCATCACCCATGGCAGACACCATTTATCGCGGCACTGGCCGCCGTAAGAGCAGCACAGCACGCGTCATCATTCAGCCGGGTAGCGGCAGGATCGTGGTCAACGGCCGTGATGTTACCAACTACTTCCCGGTGGAAATCGTGCGTCAGCACGCTCTGTCCCCGCTTGCACTGACCCAGCTTGCCGGTCGTCTGGACGTTCGCGTTCTGGTGAACGGCGGCGGCACCTCCGGTCAGGCCGGCGCCATCCGTCACGGACTGGCCCGCGCCCTGATTCTTTATGATGCAGGCCTGCGCCCGCAGCTGAAGAAAGTCGGCATGCTGACCCGCGACCCGCGCGAAGTGGAACGCAAGAAGTACGGTCTGCACAAAGCCCGCAAGGCTCCGCAGTTCTCCAAGCGCTAAGCTTCGAGCACCGCACCAAATCAAAAGGGAAGGCTTCGGCCTTCCCTTTTTTCTTTGCGTCAATCAAGGATTCAATGCCGCAGAAGATACAAATATCTGGCGCTTCACGAAGTTGTGTGGGTAGCGCGCGTCAAAGCTGCCTGGTTGAAGGCGCGCAGCCATGGCTTCCGCAACAGAGAACGGTTTCGCAATGCGATCTATTTCCATCTTGGCGATCTCAATCTGTATCCGGAACCCAAAGGCGGCACTTTATGATCAGCTACCCACACAGATTCGTGATGCGCCGATAAATACGGCGCTTCCGATGAAGCGCCGTTACGGATCAATCGTTTTCGAGACTGTCCAGCGGGCTTTTCACCGCGCCGAGGTTCTGTCGCAGCACATGCGTGTATATCTCCGTTGTTTTCACATCGACATGGCCGAGCAACTTCTGCACCACCCGGATATTGGTTCCCGATTCCAGCAGATGCGTGGCGAATGAGTGGCGCAGGGTATGGGTGGTCACCCGCTTGTTGATCCCGATTTGTTTGGCGGCAGCCCGAATCGCCTTCTGTAAACCCGAATCATCCATGTGGTGGCGGCGTGTTTCGCCCGACTGGGGATCACGCGAAAGAGATTTGGATGGAAACAGATACTGCCACTCCCATGATTGCGGCGCCTTGGGATATTTCTTCGCCAATGCGCCGGGCAGCCAGACATTGGCATTGCCCTCGGCAATGTCCTTGTCGAACAGTCGTTGCACTCTCTGTAAATGTATCCGTAAATCATCGCGAACAGATACAGGCAGCAGTGTTGTGCGGTCCTTATCTCCCTTGCCGGATCGAACAGTGAGATAGCCATTGCCAAAGTCGATGTCCTGAACGCGTAAGCGTAACACTTCCATGAGCCGCAAACCGCCACCATACATTAACCTGGCAATAAGACCGTGAACGCCCTCGACCTCCGCCAGCAGTGCCTGTATTTCATCCCGGCTCAATACAACAGGTAAGCGCACAGGCTTATTGGCGCGAACCGGAGCCAGATCATCGGCAACCGGGATGTCCAGCACATCGCGGTAAAGGAATATAATCGCATTGAGCGCCTGATTTTGAGTGGACGCCGCTACATTTCTTTCCACCGCCAAATGCGTCAGAAATGATTCAATCTCTGCCTTTCCCACTTCGCGCGGATGACGAGTGCCGTTGTATTTGATGAACCATCTGATCCAGCGTGCGTATGCCTCTTCGGTTCGCAGCCCATAATGATGATAACGAAGCACTTCATGAACCTGATCCATCAGCTTCACTGCCTTTGGGTGATACTTCGATTTTTCATTGACGCGCGGTTTGAATCGGGACACTGTTTCTCCATTCCGTGTTTGCAAGCAATATCGAATATGGGGGAATTATGTCCGTATATATGAGAAAAAAACAAGGAATTATTTCCTTGTATCAATACTG